>CAYFWF010000051.1:0-1703 GCA_964346815.1 uncultured Eubacteriales bacterium
AAAAGATTGTAGGCCAACGAACTCAAATTCGGCCAGTAGACAGGAAATGTTTCACCAAGAAACTCTGTTGTTTCTAAGGAGTCAATGAATGTCTGAACTTGGAAGTCCACATCGAGCCACCGTTCTTCAGAAGTTTTCCAGGGTCCCTTCACTGTACGATGTTTCTCATATTCATTATCGTGGTGGAGAAAACGCACCGGTGGCCGGTCAATAATGCGCTGTTCGTACCAGGCATAAATTCGCGCCATACACATGTCAAAATCAGGCTTGAATTGAAAAGAACGGGTGTTATCGAAATCTGCCATGGTTCTCCACTCAAAAAAATTCAATGCTCCAGATGATCTGGAATGAAGAAGTTCATAATATTATCCGAGTATCTCATTTGATTCAAAAGAGTTTTTAATCTTCTGGCCATTCCACTACAATCTTAATGCTTCCTTGAAATACTTCTTCTCCAAGTTCGATCCGCTCACCACAACGCAGACTGGTCCGCTCTTTATCTTTACCTTCCCGGCCAAAAGGGCGGATATCCCTGCTCCCCCTGCAGGCTCCACAACCAGGTGAAGTTCTTCCAGGCAGTAACGGACTCCCTCCATCAGCTCCTCCTCGGTAAGGAGAATCACCTGCCTGATGCGATCGGTAGCCACCTCAAATGAGATGTAGCCGGTATACCGAGGGGACAGGCTGTCGGCACAGGTGGGCAGTGGCGTAATCGGCACGGGTTTCTTGGCCTTCAGCGCCTCGGTGAGAGTAGGGGCTGCGTAGGACTCCACGCCAATAACCTCTACCTGCGGCCTGGTGTATTTCAAGCCCAGGGCTATGCCTGAGATCAGCCCTCCTCCTCCTACTGGAACCAGTAGCGCTTCCAAGTCCGAGGGCGCGTCCTCGTCTATCTCCAGACCGATGGTCCCCTGTCCTGCCACCACTCTGGGATCGTCGAAGGGGTGGATTAGAACCATTTCTTCTTTACCTAACTCTGCAGCCTTTTCTTCGCTATAGCCATAATGGGAGCCGTACCTAAGGATCGTGGCCCCAGCCTTCTTGATCCTCTCGACCTTTACTTGCGGAGCATTGTCTGGGAGGACTATCGTTGCCTTGATCCCAACCAGAGAAGCCGCCAGGGCCAGGGCTGTGCCATGATTTCCAGAGGATGCCGCCACCACACCCTTTTCTCTTTCCTTAGGGGTCAGCATGGCGACTGCATTATTTGCTCCCCGGAACTTAAAAGAACCTCCGGGCTGCAGGGATTCGAGCTTAAGATATACTCTAATGTTCACCTGGCGAGAAAGTGGATCTGAGAATATGAACGGTGTCCTGAGGATCTTGCCTTTTATCCTCCCCGCTGCATCCAATATATCTTGATGTGTTGGTATCATCATAGAAATAGCCTCCTTCAAGAAACATATCAGACCAAAAATGATGCTGTCAATTAAAAGGGAGTGGCTGTTGATCGCAGCATTTCCAGCGGGATATGTCTATTTTGCAGTGCCAGCAGGTGAAAATTGAGGTGAAGCGTGAGAGATTTGTAGAATTTGGAATGCCGAAGGGGGGATTCGGAATCCTCTGATTTTATAAACCCTTTAAATTCAATTATTTGTGATGTATGACGCTGATAATACAAAAAATCATGCTTTGAATTTATTTAAGTTGTATTAAGTTATTTTGAGACTTTTTGCATCCGGATGGTCCCAAAATGGTCCCAA
>CAYFWF010000052.1:0-3838 GCA_964346815.1 uncultured Eubacteriales bacterium
GGATATCCTGATGGACTGTAGATGGCATAATCAGGAGATAAAAATTCCTTGAGAGCTTCGAAGTTTCCCTCGTTCAATGCCTCAATGTAACGTTTTGCCAGCTCCTTATTCTGCTCCTCGAGCGCTGCCCGAGCCTCGAACTCTTCAAGCTCTGCCATTGCTTCTTTGTCCTGACAGCCAACCATTAAGCATAGAATCAGAGCCAAAGGCAGAATCATAAACTGTCTTTTCATCTCTTGCCTCCTTTTCTATCAATGATGGAAATCTCTGATAATGGATAGACAATACTCGGATTGCCCATGAATTTAACTTCAACTGTCTAAAATTACTTCAATATCCCCAGAGAAATGAACACAAATATAGGACCGTTGAAAATGCCATGAATGAATATACCCACCGCAGTATTTTTTGTTTTGTATACTGCATAAGGGAGAATGATGAGGGCCGGAATGGTGATGATCAATAAATCCTTGCCGAAGCTTATATGAAACACTCCCCAAAGAACCGAGTTGATAAACCATGCGTATTTGCCATTTGCCAGTTCCTGCCTCGGTAGGATATATCCTCTCCAGTAGATCTCCTCCCCCACGATGTTGAAGAAAAACATGGAAAGCCATACCAAAAGCATCCATCTTTCACCGGCCATAAAGGGCTTGAATTCCATAAAGCCAGGGGTGGTTTTCAGCGCTGGTATTCCGAACTTATCGGAAAGTATCGACGACGTCCCAAACACAAGTCCGGAACATACAAAAGTTGCCACGAGCCCGCCTATGGCCCAGGCCCAGTCCTTTGCAGTGAAATTTTTCAGCCTCAATCTTTTGAGCAGCACTTTTAATGACTCGGCGTTTCCCTCTCTCTTCGCGAACACGATTGCTGCAAAAAACAAAGGGATAAAAATGAGGAAACCAGTAATAAACCAGCTCATAGCAGCATGCATTCCGGTTGTGTTATTGAGATAGGGAGTTAGATATCTCGTCAGCAGCCAGAAGTAAAAAGAAGGTATTCCGAAATACAAGAAGGATAATATGAGGGGCATTGATTTAAATTCATTCTTCATTATTTCTTTTCGCTCAATTTTCAAATATATGGAATTAACCTATCACACCGATAATAAGGTGGTCAATTAAAGTGTAAGGATGAACCTTTCCATGTTTCATTTCGTCTCCACTATATAGGGATCTGCGTAAGAAAAATCGGGAGATTCTCACATGCTGTTTAACAACAAAAAGCAAAAAACGTTCCTTTTCACAGTCATTTTATTGCTCAAGATTTCAGGGCTTGTATCGGCTCAGGAAAAAATCACTGAGTTGAAGTTCTCTCAGCCTCCTGTTTCGGATTCGGATATATCCAGAACACTGCAGAGCTTGATGAAAGTACAAGGTACAGGCCAGTTTTGTGAAGACGGCCTTTATCTCATGACCCATTTTGGCGATCGTAAGGCCCTCTTTCAAAGAGAGAACCAAAGGGCGATTGACAATCCTTTGAGCGATCAAACCTGGCGCCACTGCAGTGTATTTTCTGCATTCGGAGAAAGTGGTGTTGTCATGGGGAGAAATTGGGATAATCAAAACGTCGGCTCCATTATCGTCAGCCTCTTTCATCCCCCCGATGGATACTCTTCGATTTCTTTTTGCAGGTCCATAGACTTGGGTTTTGGACATAAAGACCTGAAAGGGCTTGAATCGAGCCCGTTTGGGAGCAAGCTGCTCTTGGCACCCTTTTATGCCATGGATGGGATCAATGAACACGGCCTTACAGTGGCGGTAGCCGCTAATAGGCCAACACCTGTCAAACCGAGAAACGGCAAGGAATTGGTGTACATTACATTCCTGATAAGTAAAATCCTCGATAAAGCCAAAACAATCGAAGAGGCCGTCGATCTTGCCAAAAAATATATTCCCTTCGATATCGACCAGAATTCTCTCACCAGCCATTTAATCGTCGCAGACGCATCGGGCCGGTCCGTCATTCTCGAATATGATGAGGATCAATGGAGAACAATATACGGTCAGAAATCCTGGCAGGTTCTTTCCACAAAACCCATATACAATGTGCCGGATGTCAAGCTCAGAGAGCAGTGCTGGCGTTATCGGAACATGTCCGAAACCCTCGAGAAAACAAAGGGAAATGTCGACTGGAAGGCCGGAATGAAAATTCTGCAGGACGTAACGCAAAAAGGTACGACCTGGTCTGTTGTCTATTCCCTCACTTCGAGAGAATTGTATTTCTCTGTTTATCAGAACTGGGAAAATATTTATCATCATTTCCTTCATCGACCATGATCAAATACCGCTCGAGTCTTGGTAAGTAAAAATCAAAAACGGCGGACTGCGCAATAAAGGCAGTATCGATATTCGAGGCTATCAGTTGATATTCGATTTTTTCCCTGCTACTTTTCTCTTCAGATGCGATTTTCCCGGGAATATCTCGTGGATAATGGCACAAGTGTTTTCATCGAAGTATTGCACTCTGTAAGACATCTCTCTTTTTCCAGAATATGAATGCGACCACGAGTGCCACAACTGCTGAAACGGCCCCGAATTCATCGATGAGGTACACGGTCATTCCCTTATCCGTCGTCAAGCCGGGGAGTCCTTGAACGAACAGATTATGGCTTGCATGTAAGAACATGCCTGTCCAAAGACTGCCTGATTTGAGCCGAAACCAGGTGAAGGCAAAACTTACTCCGGTCAACAGTACAGTAAAACAGAGGAGTTTGTACCATATGGGCAGTTCTTCAGGGCCGTAAACGCCAAAAATAATAAGTGGATAGTGCCATAATGACCAGACGATTCCCCTCAGCAGTGAGGTCTTGGTGAAGCTTGTCACCCTTGCCACCAGTGGAATAAAAAATCCTTGCCATCCTATTTCCTCACCCAGGGCAAATATACATCCGAATACCGTTCCGACAGCAAGCATTTTGAGCGAAGTGACAATCAATTCTTTTGGGGAGTCTTGGACAAAGCCAGCCAGACCGGTAATCCAAACGAAAGCATGGACGGCGAGCGCATAAAGAGCAGGAACTGCATAACTCCAGAGCTGATACTTGGTTTTTCCCCATTTCCAGCCGAATTCTCGGAGGCTTTTTCTGTACAGAAGCTGCGTCAGGATTGCGGCTATTCCTGGACTCCACATCCCGCCGAGTGCAGCGAGCCCACCACCTGCCCTCAGGCTTCCGGAGGAAATTACCCAATAAATGAATATCGAACTGATGCCGCAAGTAAAAAAAATAAAAGTGAGGATCCTCTTGCTTACTTCCTTCTTGGTCTCCAAAACAGCCTCTGATTTTTCTGATTAAGATTTATCGATTCTATTATCTTTACGAATTTCTTCATAGGGGAGTTCATCAATATGATTCGTACTCAGTCCGATCTAGGATAGAAACTGAAGCTCTGACTTATTCTTCTTTGGGCTTGAGCTCCATGCCGAGCTGCTGCCACAGATAGAGCATATCTTCCAAAATCCAGGCTTCTACGATTTTGTCCTCCTTGATAGTCAGAATATGGATCCCCAGATATTTGAATGTATTTCCGGTGGGAGGAGCACCATAGAAATCTGCTTCATGAGTTCCCGTATAGATTGTCTTTACGACGACTTTATCGCCTTCGGCTATCACGTCTTCGATATTGTGAACGTAATCTGGAAATGCCGTATACCAGGCGGGAAACATCGGTCTTAAATCCTCGGGTTTTGCCGGTTCAAAACCTCCCGAACCGTAGATTTTGGCATCAGGAGCCAACATGGCGATGGCCGCTTCAAAGTTTTGCTTATCGATCTCATCGTAGAGCCGCAGCACAAGCTCCTTATTCTGCTCCTCGAGGGCTGCCTGGGCTTTGAG
>CAYFWF010000053.1:0-1617 GCA_964346815.1 uncultured Eubacteriales bacterium
TATTTTCAATATTCATAGCTTGCCTGGGTTTATTTGGGATGGCCTCCTTTACGATCGAGCAGAGAACAAAAGAGATTGGCATCCGCAAAGTCCTCGGAGCGTCTGTCTCTGGAATTGTACTGTTGATGACCAAAGAATTCACGAAATGGGTAATCTTAGCCAATCTCATCGCCTGGCCGGTCGCCTATTATTTCATGAGCAGATGGCTCCAGAATTTTGCCTATCACATCAACTTAGGGATAGGGACGTTCATACTCTCTGCGGCCCTGGCACTTGCAACCGCCCTGATCACAGTCAGCTTCCAGGCTTTCAAGACCGCTGTCTCCAACCCTGTTGATTCCTTAAGATACGAGTGATAGGCTAAGATGTCAGCAAAGGGGAATGAGGAGGACGCTCCTTAAAGGAACACCTCAACTCTGGATGCAGCAAGCCTCCTCTCCTTACATTTCACTCATACTTTAAGTGCATTCTCACTGTTCTTGGCACATTGATTTAAGTCCGAGCACTCTTTACTTTTCTGGTGCTTTAAATTATAATAATCCTATAGGAAATATAGGATATTGGAGGCGACATGAGACAAAAAATCGGATTGGGAATCACGATTCTGGTTGTGCTCATAGCTTACCTTGGACTTAAGCCTTCGTTTAAGAAAAATTTCCCAGAAGACCAGTTCACAAAAGGAGAAAAAACGATGATCAAAAAGACAGTCAAATCGGATAAGGAATGGAAAAAAATCCTGACCCCGGAGCAGTATCATGTTATGAGAAAACGCGGCACAGAGATCGCGTATTCGGGTAAATATAACGATCACGATGAAAAAGGAACATATGTCTGCGCTGGATGCGGAACTCCTCTCTTCAGCTCAGAAACCAAATATGACCACGGCACCGGATGGCCGAGTTTCACTGATCCTGTGGATAAAACGCATATCGATTACTTTGATGATTTCTCCCACTTCATGCACAGAACCGAGACACGATGCGCTGCGTGCGGGGCGCATCTCGGGCATGTCTTTGATGATGGTCCGGGCCCCACAGGAGAACACTACTGCATCAATTCGGTGAGCCTGGATTTCAAACCGGCTGTTGCTGGCCAAAAAAATGAATCGAATACCGAAAAAAAATCAGACGAAAAGAAAACATTACCCTTGAAAACAGAGACAGCCACCTTCGCTGCCGGTTGTTTCTGGGGAATTGAACACAAGTTCAGGCAGGTCCAGGGAGTCATCTCGACAGTTGTCGGTTACACAGGCGGAGATGTGAAGAATCCGACCTATAAACAGGTTTGCTCGGATAAAACCGGACATGCCGAAGCCGTAAAGGTTACGTTCGATCCCTCCCAGGTCAGCTACGAGAAGCTGCTGGAGATCTTCTTCACTCTCCATGATCCCACACAAGTGGACCGCCAGGGATGGGATGTCGGCAGCCAGTACAGGTCCTCAATTTTCTACCATTCAATTGAGCAAAAAGAAAAAGCCGAAGAAGTGGTGAAAAGGTTTGAAAGCTCAGGCCGTTTTAAAAAGCCCATTGCCACTCAAGTTGTTCCTGCGCCTGAATTCTACAAAGCCGAGGAATATCACCAGCAGTACTACGAAAAAAGAAAAAAAGAAGCCAAGGC
>CAYFWF010000054.1:0-2559 GCA_964346815.1 uncultured Eubacteriales bacterium
ACTGATCCAGGAGGCATTTATCAACGGGGTGTCTACTCGGAAGGTAGAGCGTTTGGCCAGATCGTTGGGCATTGTCAAGAGGCGTATAGTTTTACGCAGTGAATCGGCGTATACTTTTACGCACCCCGCAGCTCTCAGAGAGGGATTCATTGCTTAATTTTTCTCCTTCTTTTTTCCCTGAATCATTTCATTAAAATCTTTCAGCCGGTAGCTTTGCCCATCGATATTAAAGATATGGGCTCTATGGAAAAGCCTGTCCAAAATGGCAGTGGTGGCCATCTCATCAGCAGCAAAGATATGGACCCATTGTTTCACTGACCGGTTGGAAGTGATGATCGTACTGGCTCTCATGTAGCGGGCAGAGATAAATTGAAAAAACAGATGCGTCTCGTTTCTATCGAGGACTTGGTAGCCGAGCTCATCGACGACCACAAGGGCATTTTTAACGTAGCCGCGGCCTCGCTGTTTAGCCACAGGGATATCCGCTCTTTTTTTCAGCTGCAACAACAACTCCTCGACTGTGTAGTAGCTGACACTAAAACCCAGTTCTATCGCTTTTACCCCCAATGCGGCAGCCAGATGGGTCTTTCCCACTCCCGGAGGGCCAAAAAAGAGGATATTTTCATAGTGGCGGATAAACTCACATGTGGCTAGATGATCTATCTTGGACTTGTCTGCCGAAGGTTGAAAGAGAAAATCAAAGTTATCCAGATGCATCCCTTTGGGAAGACCTGAGACTTTCAAGGAGGCGGCGATCCGGCTTTCTTCCCGTGCCTCGACTTCAAGGGACAAGAGTTTTTCGAAAAAGTCCAACACGCTGCTTTTTTGTTTTACCGCCTCATCAAAAAGTTCGGAGACGAGCGGCAGTGTATGATTCAGTTTCAGCTTCTCCATCTTTTGCTGAATCTGTTCGATACTCATGCTCCTCTCCCTTGAATAATCTCTTGATAGATCTGAACTTGCCTCTGGGCGACCTCCAGGGCCCATTGACGGACCGTGTCGGAAAGATAGACATCTTTATCGGCAATAGCCTTCTCGGAGAGCATAACCATCCCCTTTGCCTCTGGAAGGTAAGGAAAATGGCCGATCTGCTGGCCCCCATGATAGATATTTATTTCTTCGCCTGTGTTTATACACAGAACGCTTCTATCCCGGTATTCGTCTTCAACCTGGTAGTAGTTGTCGTCAAAATAAACGATCCCATCCCGCTTAACCGTTGTGCGCTTCTCCTTGAGAGGAAAAACAGGAAAATTATCGGGAAGCGCTCTGAGATGTTCTCTCTCGTAGGCAAAACTCTCCACAACAGAAAGACCTGTGGCCCCACACCGCCATTCCTTCTCCATCTCCTCCACCTCTTTGTCTATCTGTCCCTGAAGATCCGCCATATCATCAAACACCCGATGCCTAAAATCCATCCGGGAAAAGATATCCCGAATGCGTTTTTCCGCTTTTCCCTTGTCCTGTGGTCTCCCTGGTCTGGAAGGAAAGGCCTCTATCCCCAACCCGGATATATATCTCTTGTAACTCTCATTGAGAACCGATTTTACCCCTCTCCATTGCACCACTGCCGATTTCAAACAGTCCGTCCGTATAACCTTAGGCAGACCCCCGAACTTAAGAAACGCTTTCTGATGTGCGTGGATAAAAGAATGAAGATCCTTCTTCTCAGTGACTCGAAGCACCGTCTTCCGGCTGAATCCTAGATTGAAACACAACACCTGGATCTTGACCCAAAAACCAATCCTACCCATCTGTACCCGAACATCCTCTTTCCAATCGACAAGAAGCAGAGCTCCTGGAGGTGTTTCTATCCTAATCCAGGCTCCCTTCTTGTGAAGTTGTGGAAAATGTTTGCGCACATACCGCCGGAACGCATCATAGGATCGCCCGTAACCATGATCTCTGACAAGCCAGCTGTAAAGTGTTTTCAATGTCGGCCGGCGCCGGCTGTCCTCGTAATCTTTTATCCATTGATCGATAACCGCACGGAAGCTATCAACTGCCGATGGCTTGCTCTTCCTCCCGTCCTCTCTGCCCGATTGTCGACGCTTTATCCTGTAGCGAATCGTCCCCTCGCAGACTTTAAGCTTTCTGGCAATCTCTCTGTTGCTGTATTCTACTTTCTTCATATTCATGATAAAATCATCGTCATCGGGCGTAAGCCTCGATTGTGGCATCCATACCTCCTCTTATCTTGTTTGAACTTTTTAAGAGGGGAGGATGCCACATCAAAAACCTTTTTAAAATCCCATCTAAGACTCCTTGTCTCATCTCAACAACAATGAAAATCCCCGTTTTTTCCATCATCTGTAGCAGATGGACCGTTCCTTCAAAAAACGAGCCTCTCAGAGGCCGTATAAGCCACGATCTTATTTTGATCCAAGGAAATCTATAGGCACAAGTGCGTAAAACTATTCGCCGATCCGTGCGTAAATTATCACGCCTCTGGACACCTGATCCAATTAAAAGGAGTAGAAATTCCTACGGCATCAGCAATACTTACTTTAATTGACCCTGATAACTACGGAGTTATAGACGTACGTGTTTGGCAGGTTTTAT
>CAYFWF010000055.1:0-171355 GCA_964346815.1 uncultured Eubacteriales bacterium
GCAAAAGCAATTTGGGCCTCTGTGTACCGTTTTTTCTTCATCTAGATCTCCTCCCCGGATGCTAATTCTAACATAAAAAGCTAACATCCGATTTGGACCAAGATCTGGGGAGCAGATCCAACCTAGGATTCTAACTCTGGGGGTGGCACAATGATTGGGGGCAGGTCACTTCGGTCACAAAACGGAAAGGGTGATTACGTGTTTACGAATCCAAGGACAGAAACACATTATGTAGAGATTAAGAGGGCTTTTAACAGTGCGTTAGATGAAGCTGATATTGAAGACTTTCATTTTCATGATCTACGTCATACTTACGCAAGCAGGTTGGTTAGAAATGGAGTTGACTTGAATACAGTAAAGGAATTGCTGGGACACTCTTCAATAACTACGACTCAAAGATATCTACACTCTCAAGCCGAGCAAAAGAAGAGAGCGGTAAACTCTTTAGTTGGACGTGACTATGATTTTTCGGAAGAGCGTCAAAACAATGTCAAACGGATTCCTAACAAAGCCGAGGCTGAGGCCGTAGTTCCTTCTTATTCAATCAGTTAGGGGTAATTGATGGAGCATGTTTTGTTAATTGCCAAGCAGAAGGTCGTGGGTTCAAATCCCATCGTCCGCTCCAGTACATCTTCCTATGTTCCCTGGTTTTTAGTAGAATTCATCATGTGATTTAGCCTCTTGGTGTCTGTTTTGGGGGAATGGTGAAGTGTTTTATCCCCATGAATTCTTTTCCTTCCAGCTGTTGAGCATGGCAAAGGATTCTTACTGCTCATCAGGTTCGGATGACATAAATGGCCTGGTGGAGTGGGAGGACTCAATAAGATATCAGGGCATATTCAAGCTGCCAAAAGTTGGTCTGGACAGATAGAGAATTTTCAGATAGAATGTCACTGGTAAAATCAAGCTGTGTTTTTTTATTTTATTGTCAAGCCATGAACAAAGAGGCGCGGTACCCAAGTGGCTAAGGGAGAGGTCTGCAAAACCTCGATTCGTCGGTTCGAATCCGACCCGCGCCTCCATTCTGCCAGCATGTTGACATAGGGATAAAGAAATTATATAGTTTTGACAACTCTACTTTGAAGGAGGATGAGGATGGATATCGTCAACCGAGTTCAACAGATTATTCTCAAGCCCAAGGAGGAGTGGGTTAAGATAAAAGAAGAGAAGACCACCATAGCCGAACTTTTCACCTCTTATGCGATGATTCTGTTGGCTATACCGGCCATTGCCCAGTTTATAGGGAACAGCCTTGTGGGCCAAAAAATCCCTTTTGCTGGTTGGTACAGAATGGCTGTAGGGACGGGTCTTTTGTACGCAATCCTTTTCTATGTGTTCTCCCTTGTTTCTGTATATGTTTTCGGCATCGTCATCAATGCCTTGGCTCCGACCTTTTCCTCAAAGTCCGATGCAACCAACTCGATGAAACTGGCGGTTTACAGCATGACTCCCGTGTGGGTAGCTGGCGTTTTATATATCATTCCTTTCCTGGGATGGCTGGTCATCATAGCAGGTCTTTACGGTATCTATATCCTCTATCTCGGGTATGCCTGTCCGATGATGGATACGCCCAAAGAAAAAGTCGTGACCTATTTGATCGTGAGCCTTGTGGTGATCGCCATTTTGTGGGCTATTGTTGCCATCATACTAGGGGCCATTTTTGCTGTGGGCGGAGTCTACAGCACGATTTAGATCTTCCACTATCTTCCAGAAAGCTTCCGAAGGGGAGGGAGCTTTTATGATCGGCCTTCCGATGACCAGATAGTCCACGCCTTTCTCTAAGGCTTCAAGCGGAGACAAGATTCTTTTTTGGTCTTGGGCAGAGGCCCAAACAGGCCGGATTCCCGGAGATACAACTAGAAGGTTCTCCCCAAATTTCTTCTTGATGGTCTCTATCTCCTGGGGAGAACACACCACCCCATCCATCCCTTCTTCTGCGGCCAGCTTTGCCAGCCTCAGGACTTGGGTGAGAACCTCTTCATCCATGCCGATATCCTTGAGCTGTTCCTCCTTGAGGCTGGTGAGGAGGGTCACCGCAAGAAGCAGAGGTTTGGAACCTTTATTCTTTTGGGCTTCCTGAGCAGCCGAACGGGCGGCTGCCATCATTTCTCTTCCCCCTGAGGCATGAAGCGTCATCATGAATACGCCATGAGCCGCTCCGGATGCTACGGCTCCGGCGACCTGGTTGGGAATATCGTGCAGCTTGAGGTCCAGAAACGTTTTTTTCCCAAAAGCGTGAATGTCCTGGAGCAGGACAGGACCTTCGGCAGCAAAAAGTCTGAGCCCCACCTTGAAGATTTCGGCGGCTGGCAGCTCCCTCACCAAATCGATGGCCTCTTTCTTGGTATCGACATCCAAAGCAACGATGATCTTTCTGGCGCTGTTCTTCTCCTTTTCCATCTTTGTGTTCCTTCCAACCGATCGTTATTCCTGGTCTCGGAGTTTCAAACTTCCGATGATCTCTTCGATTCTTCCGATCCGGTGTGATTTACAGAAATTCTCAAGATCTTGGATGATTTTAAGAGTGGTACGCGGATCGACAAAATTTGCCGTTCCCACTTCGACGGCTTTTGCTCCTGTGATCAGATATTCGAGTGCATCGCTACCTGCCATGATTCCCCCGACCCCAATCACAGGAATTTTCACGCGGCTGACCACCTGGTAGACCATACGAAGAGTAAGAGGTTTGATAGCAGGTCCGCTCAGACCTCCGAGGATATTGGCAAGCTTAGGGATTCGTTTTTCTACATCTACTGCCAGGGCAAGAAAGGTATTTGCCAGGGATAAACCGTCCGAACCTGCTTCTTGAACGCTTAACGCAATTTCGACAATATCTGTTACGTTGGGAGAGAGTTTGGTTATTACAGGCCTGAAACTGGCCTCCTTGACGAGTTTGACCACAGCATGAGCTGTGGAAGGGCTCAGAGCCGGACAGCGTCCCTCCCTTTTGGTGTTGGGGCAGGAGATGTTCAACTCATAAGCGGCTATCCCGTCATGTCTGTCGAGATAATCGACAACCGCTGCGTACTCCTGATCATCGTCTCCACAAACATTGACAACCAGGGCGGTGTCATATTTTCGGAGTTGAGGAAGAATCTCCTCAGCAAATTTTATCACCCCGATCCCTTGGAGACCGATTGCATTGATCAATCCGCTTGCGGTTTCCACTAGGCGGGGCGGAGGATTTCCCTCCCTCGGATTGAAATAGAGCCCCTTCACTATAAAGCCGCCAAGTCTGTTGAGATCGACAAAAGGCGAGAACTCTATCCCATAGCCGAATGTGCCGCTCGCGGTCAGCACTGGGTTTTTGAGTCTGAGAAAACCGAGGTCAACCGATAGATCCGTCATGGCTCCTCATTTTGCCAAACGATCTGACTTCCTGAGAATACAGGACCATCCTCACAGATCTTCACCCATTCTTCTCGGGCGTCTGTTTTGATCCTCCGGACGCATCCCCAGCAGGCCCCGAATCCGCATCCCATGACGGATTCCAAGGAGAATTCTGCAGGTATCGCCTTTTTTTGAGCCGTCAAGGCGACTTTTTTCATCATCGCTTCGGGTCCGCACCCATAGATATGAGACGGCATGATTTTATCGAGGACCCTCTGGAAAAGATCGCTGATAAAACCCTTGAACCCAAAAGAGCCGTCGTCTGTGGAGAAGAGGATTTCATATTTTCTCTGTAAAAATTTTTGTTTTAATGGAAGGTCTGAGAGTGTTTTGCCACCGTAAAAGATGTGGGGAAGGGCTCCGAGATCCAGTAATTTTTGGGCTAAGAAGTACAGCGGTGCAATGCCTCTTCCTCCGCCCACCAGAACCACTGGTTTGCTTTGAAGTTCGCGGTCCACAAAGAATCCTCTTCCCAGAGGCCCCAGGATATCCAACCTGTCCCCTTCATCCAGTTGGCTTAAAAGGGTTGTTCCGATCCCTGATTTGAGAAAAAAGATTTCCAAACAATCGTCCTGAACGGAATGAATGCTGAAAGGACGGCGGAGGAGAGGGTGAAGATTTCTGGTCGGCCGGACCATGATGAACTGCCCTGGCTGGGATTCCTGGGCGATGTGTTTTTCTCTTATCCTGAGAAGAAAATAGTCATCCCATGTCTTTTTTTGAACGATCAGAGCTTCTGGCTCTACATGCATGGTGATGACTTCTACGGCCAGCACAAAAATATCAGAATCTTTCTCTAATATCAATAGAAAGCGCCCCATTTTCCTTTGACATAAGAATATCATTCTGAAATAATCAAGTGTTCTCCTAGCATCACTCAGGAGGGAATCATAAAATGAATATCTCCAAGAGGGGATTCGAAATTCAGGAATCTCCGATCAGAAAACTGAAGCCTTTTGCAGACCAGGCTCAAGAGCGAGGAGTGCACGTCTACTTTATCAATATCGGGCAGCCCGATATCCCGACTCCCCAACCTGTTTGGAAAGCTCTCAGAGAATTCGATGAGAAGGTTCTCAGTTACGGCCCGGCCCAGGGATTTTTAGAGCTCAGGCAGGCCATCGCAGATTATTTCAATTCTTATAATATCTCTTTACATTCTGAAAACGTCATCATTACCGTAGGAGGATCTGAGGCCATTCATTTTGCGTTCAGCGTTGCGGCCGACCCGGGTGAGGAAATCGTTGTTCCCGAACCCTTTTACACCAATTACAATGGATTCGCATCCTGCGCAGATGTGAATCTTGTTCCCTTGACCTTGAGTGTCGAGAAAGAATTTCGCCTCCCTTCTAAAGACGAGATAGAAGCGAAGATCAATCCCAAGACCAGGGCTATCCTGTTGAACTCGCCAAGCAATCCCACTGGGACGGTGTACACTCCTGAAGAGCTGGAGCGGGTTGTCGCCCTTGCTCTCAAGCATGACCTGTTCATCATTTCAGATGAAGTTTACAAGGAGTTTGTGTATGACGGGGCGAGCCATAAGAGTATTCTGGAGTATGAAGAAATTCAGGACAGGGCAATCGTTGTGGACAGCATTTCCAAACGGTTCAGCTGTTGTGGAGCAAGAATTGGTGCCGTTATAACCAAGAACGAAGAAGTTTACCAGTCGGTACTCAAGTTTGCCCAGGCACGGCTTTGTCCTCCTACCGTTGAACAAAAAATGGCTCTGGCCGCTTACCGTATGGGAAGAGAGTATTTTGACCCTATCAGGAAGGAATACCAGCGTAGAAGAGATGTTTTGTATGAGGGCTTGAAGGATATACCCGGGATCGTGATGCACAAGCCTCAGGGAGCCTTTTACATCATTGTCAAGCTTCCGATCGATGATAGTGAACATTTTGTCCAGTGGATGCTCACTGATTTTCAACTCGATAACGAAACGGTCATGGTGGCCCCGGCTCAGGGCTTTTACTCCACGCCAGGAAAAGGAAAGGATGAGGTCAGGATCGCCTATGTGCTGAAAGAAGAGGATCTCAAGAGAGCCATTGTGGTATTCAAAACGGGCCTGGAAGAATATGGTGTCAAGAAATCGCTTTAGCGGACGATAAATTCTTAAAAATTCTTGGACTTCTCTGTTTGAAGTGATCAGAGTATTCACTCTCGCTTCCCTCTCTTGAGCCTTGAATTTTCAGAGTGTTGTGTGTATATTTTTGGTTCACTTTGTAATTCCCGGATAAAGGAGTTGACCAGTGAAGAAAAAATTCGTGTACTTTTTCGGAAAAGGAAGCGTAGAAGGCAACAAGGATATGAAGGATATTCTTGGAGGAAAAGGAGCGAACCTCGCTGAAATGGCAGGAATCGGGCTGCCTGTCCCGGCTGGCTTTACCATTTCGACCGAAGTCTGCAATCTCTTCGCCCGGGCAGGCAATAAAATACCTGACGAAATCGAGGAAGAAATTCTATCCAATATGAAAAAATTGGAGGATTTCACTCAGCAGCAGTTCGGAGGAAAGGAAGACCCTCTTCTTGTGTCGGTGCGATCAGGAGCAAAATTTTCCATGCCCGGCATGATGGATACGGTCTTGAACCTTGGTTTGAACAACGAAACTCTCAAAGGCCTGGCGAAAAAAACCAAAGACGAGAGGATTGCATGGGATTGTTACCGCCGTCTCATCCATATGTTCGGAGATGTGGTGCTCGGGATTCCCAAAAAGAAATTCGAGGACATCTTGAGACACAGAAAGCAAGAGGCCGGCATTATCCATGATTTTGAGCTTACTGCAGAAATCTTGAAACAGCTCGTTTCTGAATACAAAGAACTGGTCAAGCAAGCTACGGGAAAGGAATTTCCGCAGGATGTCAAGGAGCAGCTCTTCCAGTCAGTATCCGCGGTATTCATGTCCTGGAACAATCCCAGAGCCATAACCTACCGTCAGTTGAATCACATTCCCGATGATCTCGGGACAGCGGTCAATGTTCAGCAAATGGTTTTCGGAAACACGGGCGATCAATCGGCCACAGGAGTCGGTTTCACTCGAAATCCTGCCACTGGAGAGAAAGAGATGTACGGCGAATACCTGTTCAACGCCCAAGGCGAAGATGTTGTTGCCGGAATCAGGACTCCCTCTCCTCTTAAAAAGCTTGAACAAGAAATGCCTGAAGTCTACCGGGAATTGGAACGGTACACAGACAAGCTGGAGAAACACTACAAGGATGTACAGGATTACGAGTTTACCATACAAGAGGGGAAGCTTTACATGCTTCAAACCCGAAACGGAAAAAGGACGGGTTTGGCAGCGGTAAAGGTCGCAGTGGATATGGTAAAGGAAGGGCTGGTGAGTCCGGAAGAGGCCCTTCTGATGGTCGAACCCGAAGCTCTCAACCAGCTTCTCCATCCTGTTTTCGATGTTATAGAAAAAGACAAGCACACCCTTTTGGCCACGGGGTTGGCTGCTTCCCCTGGAGCAGCGGCCGGGCAGGTAGTGTTTACCGCAGAAGAAGCCGTTGCCCAGAAAAAACAGGGCAAACGCCTGATTCTTGTCCGAGACGAAACATCGCCAGACGATATCCATGGCATGAGTGCTTCCCAGGGGATCTTGACTGCCACAGGAGGGATGACCTCCCATGCGGCGGTTGTGGGGCGGCAGATGGGAAAGCCGGCCGTGGTGGGCTGTTCAGATATTACTCTTAATGAAGAACAGAAATTTTTCAAAGTCGGAAAGAGAGAATATAACGAGGGCGATTGGATTTCCATCGAAGGAACCCTTGGAGAAGTTCTGGATGGAGAAATTCCGACCATCCCCTCGGAAATCATGCAGGTCATCCGGGGAGAGAAGAAACCTGAAGATTCCAAGATGTATCGGGATTTCACGGAGTTCCTCTCCTGGACCGATAACAGCAGAGTGTTGAAAGTCAGGGCCAACGCCGATACACCCGAAGATGCAAAAACGGCCTTGGCATTTGGAGCTGAGGGCATAGGCTTGGCCAGGACGGAACATATGTTTTTCGAAGAAGGAAGGCTGCCCTTCATAAAAGAGATGATTCTCTCTGAGACCGAGGAAGAAAGAAGAGAGGCCATTAGCAAACTTTTGCCCTTTCAGAAAGAGGATTTCTATGGATTGTTCAAGGCCATGGAAGGAAATCCAGTGACCATCCGAACACTCGATCCGCCTCTTCATGAATTTCTCCCGAGCAGGGAAGATTTGATGGTCGATCTGGCCGTACTGAAGGCTTCCAAGAGCGGAGAAACAGCCAGAATCAGGGAATTGGAAAAGCTGTTGGAGAGAGTCAGGGCCCTTTCCGAGTTCAATCCAATGTTGGGTCATAGAGGCTGCAGGCTGGGGATCACCTATCCAGAGATTATCGAGATGCAGGCCAGGGCAATTTTTGAGGCTGTGTGTGAGCTAGCCGGAGAAAGAGAGAGAGTTCTGCCTGAAATCATGATTCCCTTAGTGGGGACGAAGGAGGAATTGGCGGATCAAAAAGAAATCGTTATACGGGTGGCTGAAGAACTGATGAAAAAGCATGACGTCAAGGTCGATTATTCTGTGGGAACGATGATCGAAATTCCCCGCGCTGCCATTACTGCCGATAAGATCGCCGAAGAGGCTGAATTCTTTTCCTTCGGAACCAATGATCTCACCCAAACCACCTTTGGTGTCTCGAGAGACGATGGGGCAAATTTCATGGCCTTCTACATTGCCCGCGGGATCTGGAAGGACAATCCCTTCGAGACCGTTGACACCGAAGGAGTGGGAGAGCTTATGAGGTGGGCTGTGGAAAAAGGCCGAAAGACACGCTCGAATCTCAAGGTCGGAATTTGCGGCGTTCACGGAGGCGATCCTCGATCGATTTATTTCTGCCATGAAATCGGACTTGATTATGTGAGCTGTTCTGCCTATCAAATTCCAATCGCCCGGCTGGCTGCTGCCCAGGTTGCACTCAGGGAGAAACGGAAGAAGTAGACAGAGCGGGTCTCTTCCCATTCGTCGGGAGAAGGGGAAGAAGTAAAGAACGCTTACCGTTTGCCGGATACCTTGTGCAGAATGTTTTTAAGGATGTAAGCAGCCATAGCTGGATTGGCTGCCAATCTTCTTTTGCAGTATGCTGTGGCATATTTCCATTTTTCAGCGAAGGGAACATACAGGCGAACCAGGATGCCATTTTTTACTAGCTGATCCTGGAAGTTTTGCTTGGGTACACCCATCAGCATCTGAGCCTCATATTGGTCTTTTTTTATGTTCAGTCTTTCCGCAGTTTCGATCGCCTCGCTTATAACAGCCTCATCATGGGTTGCGATCTCGGGATAATGCCCTTCCTTGAAAAGCAGTTCCGTCTGTTCGAGCATCTTTTTCTTCATCTCAGATTTGCTCTGGAGAGCAATTTCCTTTGGTTCGTTGTATATACCAATGCAAATGCGGATGCGGGCCCTCATATCCCGGAGGGATTTGATGTCTTCATCTGTGCGAAAAAGCCGCGACTGAAGTACTGTGCCAAACGACGGATGTTCTTTATGAACAGCCCGGAAGATATCCAGGGTCATATCTGTGAAGTTGTGGTCCTCCATATCCAGAGTCACCGGTATGCCGTATTTTTCGGCCTTGGTTACGATTCCCTCGATGATCTGACGGCAATTTTCCATTCCCCGATGGCTTCCCAACTGGGTAGGTTTCAAAGAGAGCGTAGCATAATCTTGCCTGCCCAAAGCCTCGATGAGCCTTTCATAAACGTTGGCAGTGTATTGGACTTCTTCATCTCTTTCCAGCTCCTCTCCTAAAAGATCTATGGTGGAACAAACCTGTCTCTGGCCCCAGAAATTTTTAGCCGTTTTAAGAGCGGCTTCAATACTGTCGCCGGCAACGTAGGGGCTAGCAAAAAGTTTAACCAAAGGGGTGGGGGCCAGGTTGATGATAAAATTTTTTAATCCCATATGAGAGTCCTTTCCTAATAGGAGACTTGGAGTCACTCATCAGAAAGTACAAACTAAGATATTTTTAGAAAAACATCAAGGAGAGAAGTTGTTTCTCTTTGTTTTTTCTGGTATGTATAAATTTCCATGAAAGACTGGAGAAGAATTTTCAGAAGGATCCGCAGGATAAAGTTTCCATTCAAATTTGTCTATAGTGACTCCTATTGGATGGTGGAACTCGGAAATCATGTGTTTCCTGCCGTAAAGTACAGGATGGTCTATGAAAAGCTTCTGCTCAAAGGAGCAAAGAAGGAAAATTTTCTAGAACCTGAGCCTGCAGAGGAGCATGACCTTCTCCTGGTTCACACTCCGAAGTATCTGAAAAAGTTGAAATCGGGCAAGCTTTCCCAAGCAGAGATATTGACCATGGAATTACCCTATACTCCAGAACTGTTGGAATTTGCCCGGCTGATGGTCGGAGGGACCATAAAGGCCGCGGAGACGGCTTTGGTTGACGGATTGACGGTTCATATAGGAGGAGGATTTCACCATGCTTTCCAGGACCATGGGGAGGGTTTTTGTGTGCTCAATGATGTGGCGGTTGCTTTAAGAAAGATGCTGAGCGAGAGGCTGATCCAGAGGGGCATGGTTGTGGATTGTGATGTTCATCAAGGAAATGGAACGGCCAAGATCTTTTCTGAAGACGAGAGCGTTTTCACTTTTTCGATCCACCAGATGGATATCTATCCTGCTCATAAAGAAGAAGGCTCGATGGATGTGGGACTTTGGTCTGGAGACAGAGATCAAAAGTATCTTTCGGCTGTCGGGTTTCGTCTTCCCCAATTGTACAGAGATTTCAAACCCGATCTTCTGTTCTATCTCGCAGGAGCCGATCCTTTTGAGAAGGATCAATTAGGCGGCCTCCAATTGACTTTCGAGGGGCTCAGAAAGAGAGACCGGATCGTTATCGAAGAAGCGCTCGTACACAGGATCCCGACCGTTGTCCTCTTTGCTGGCGGATATGCCTACGATGTCGAGGATACAGTTGCCATCCATCTGAACACCATCGATATTGCCCAAAAGCTGAAGAGGAAATTCGGTTGAAGATTCAGGTTTGAGTTTCTTTGTTCATCCAGTCAATATAAGGCTTGTGCCCTCTGAGTATGGGAAGAGCAATGATTTCAGGAACTTTGTAGGGATGGATTTGGAGTATTTTGCTTTCCAGTTGACTGTAAAGGGCTGACTTTGTTTTGATAAAAAGAACATATTCCTGTTCCTGAGATATCTTTCCCTCCCACCAAAACAAGGACTCCACAGGTGATAACTGAGTGACACAGGCGGCAAGCCTGCCTTCGATAATTTTTTCTGCGAGAATTCGTCCCACCTCTATGTCAGGCACAGTAGTCATAACGAGTATGTATTCGTTCACTTCAGAACCTCCTGTTTTTTACGCGTTAATACAGGATAGTTATGGGAAAACCGCTATTCCTGTAAAAAAATATGAGCGAACACCTTTGCGTCCCCCATCATGTTGTCGATGACACAGTACTCGTTAGGTTGATGAGCGGTTTCTTCGACTTTGGCCCAGCAGGCGGCCTCATAATCTGCTCTCCGAAATAGGGCTGCGACGGTACCGCCCCCTATTCCAGTCGGTTTCCCATCCTTTTTGTAGATATCTCTTATGGCCTTTTGCAGTGCTTTGACTACTTTTGCATCTGGCGAAGTGGGTGGAGCGGCCGGTGCCTCCTGCACCGCCTCAATTGAAATTTCCACTTTGAATTCCTTCTCGATTTTTTCAGTCATGCTCTCGATATTTTTCATGACATCTTCAAGACGAAATTTTGGAAGTATACGGCAGTCCATGTAAAAAATATCTTCTCCGGGGATGGTGTTGATGTTAGGAACATTTGGCTCTTTTTTGGTTGGTTCGAATGTCGAGACAGGTGGATCGAAGAGATGATCTTTGTCAGTAAAGATCTTGTAAAGATTGTTGAGTTCTGTGACCAGAAATGATGCAGCTCTGAAACTGTTTATTCCCTTCTCGGGAGTTGATCCGTGAGCTTGGACCCCTTGGGTTTTGAACTTGAGCCAAAGGATGCTTTTTTCTGCAACCTCGATCATGGTTCCGTCTTTGTTTCCTGCATCTGGAACGATGATCAAATCCTGTTTCCTGAAAGGATTGGATTTTTGAATCACGTAATCAATCCCTTTTTCGCTTCCGGTCTCCTCATCCGCCACGAGCGCGATTCCTACATCATAGTTGGGCTCGATTCCTTCCGAATGAAGGGCTTTGACGGCGTAGAGTGAGGCCACCATGTCCTGCTGGTTGTCTTCAACACCACGTCCGTAAATTTTACCCTCTTGAACCCAAGCCTTAAAGGGGTTGCCGTTCCAGAGTTTAAGTTCTCCAGGAGGGACGACGTCCATGTGGGTCATGACCCAGATGGTTTTTGCCGAACTCTTTCCTTTGTAGAGAGCGAGAATATTGGGGCGGTATCCTTCGGGAGCATCGAGGTCCTGAGCTCTTATGACCTCGATATCAATGAATCCATTTCCCTTTATAAATTCAAGCAGAACCTCTGCTTTTTTACCTTCTCCCTCTCCTCCGCTTGAGGGAGAAATCGCAGGATAGGAGCAGAGCTTGATCTGCAGGTCGATCATCTCATTGCGAAAAGAGTCGATTCTATCAAATATTCCATTCATTATGTTCATACCGCTCTCCTTTATTAGGGAGATGATAACACCGCAGTAGCCAAGAAGCAAGAATTTGTTGAGTCCTGACTTAAGTCCTTTCTCTGTTCGATGAGGTGGACTCTTGACTTTAAACATTTGGTTTGGGTAAAAGAAAGATGCTCGATGGATTCAGAGCTATGTCCAGAGTCAATAACTGATCCCTGATGAAGTGCTTTCTGATCGTTCTTCTCAATCGCTTAGGGCTGGTTCCTTTTGTCCAAGATAGGTATCAAAGTCTGAAGTACGGTGTGAATTTCTCCTTGAAGGCAGAGAACAGAAGGTTTGTAAAGAGAGGCGCTCCGGATGGGCTTCCGCTTCCTTCTCCTCGTATGGTCAACCTGGTTGCTGGCCATTTCGATATCAGGGAATTTTATGAAAACGGTCTTCTGGGAGCGAATTGCATTCGGCACTTGCTGGGAAAAAACGATCTGGAAATGGATGGATTCTCTTCTATCTTGGATTTTGGCTGTGGCTGCGGCCGTATCATCAGGCATTGGAAGAGTCTGAGAGGTCCTCAAATCTACGGTTCTGATTCCAATAGCCGGTTGGTGCAGTGGTGTTCCAAAAATCTTTTCTTTGCGGAATTTGAAGTCAATAGACCTCATCCTCCTTTAGTTTATCGGTCGGAGACATTCACGTTTGTCTATGCTATATCTGTATTTACCCATTTATCCTCGGACTTACAGAAGCCCTGGATGCAGGAGCTTTGGCGCGTCCTCAGACCAGGAGGATATCTCCTGCTGACCGTTCATGGCAAGAGCCGCCTCCCGCAGCTCGGACCTGAGGATAGAGAAAAGTTCAATGCCGGTCATCTGGTTACGGTTAGGGAGAAATATTCGGGAACCAACATATGCGGAGCCTTTCACCCCTATAAATTCGTTCGAGAGACTCTGGCGGAAGGATTTGTTATTGTCGACTTTTTGCCCCGGGGAGCCAAGGATGCCAATCAAGATATGTATCTGCTCCAGAAATGATTGCTTTCCTCCAGTCCTCCAGCCGGGCTATGCCTGCTCGATTTTGGTTTGAAGCTCTGTGGAGATACCACTTCGAGTCGAATCGGTTCAGAAGTTCTTTCGTTTCATAGGTTTGGACATTTCAGCGCCACTTGCTTCTCTTGACTTTTCATCCCTATGGACATACATTACCCCCAAATGCGCATCGGCTTCGATATCCGTCCCTTTCTGAGAGAGGAAACAGGAGTTGGAGTGTATTTTAGAAATCTCCTTTTTTCTCTGGCCAAAGTCGACAAAACCAACGAATATTTTCTCTTTTCGTCATCGTTGAAAGACAGGTTCGATCCAAAAAAGATTCCGCCCTTGGAAAAGAAACACTTCCGGGAGTTTTCCTATCCAGTGAAAATGATAAATTTCTTCTGGCAGGGCTTGGGATGGCCTCCTTTGGATTTTTTTTTCAAGAAGAAGCTGGATTTGACCCATTCTCCGATTCCTTTGCCCTTACCGACCAAAGGAAAAAAGATCGTTACGGTCTATGACATTTTTTTTCTAGATTTTCCAGAGTTGGCGGATAAGGAAGCCAGACGAAGTTTTGCCCAGAGGATGAAGAGTGCCATGGAAAGGGCGGACGGGATTGTGACCATATCCCGTTTCACTGCACGACAGATTATGGAGAGATTTGGTACAGAGAGGGAAAGAATAAAGATCGTTTATCCTGGAATTGACCGGTCATTTTGGGAAAACGTGGAACAAAAAAGACTCGAACAGACCAAAGCTGCCTATGATCTTCCTTCTGATTTTTTACTTTTTGTAGGTGCTTCTGAACAAAGAAAAAATCTTTTGAATCTATTGGAAGCCTTAACGATTATTCATGCTCGATACAGGAAAATAGCTTTGTTGCTCATAGGACCGAAAGGCAGGGACTTTAAAAATGTCCGAGCAAAAATTCAAGAGCTTGAACTTTCGTCTTGGGTAATGATGGTCGGTTATACGAATGATAAAGAACTCAAAAACTTCTACTGGCTGTCTTCTGCTTTTATCTATCCTTCTTTATGGGAAGGATTTGGGATTCCTCTCCTTGAAGCCATGGCTTGTGGGATTCCGGTGGTGACATCTCAAACGTCTGCACTTCCGGAAACGGGAGGAGAAGCTGTTGTCTATTGCGATCCCAAGGATCCTGAGGATATTGCAGAGAAGGCGATCCGGGTTTTGGAGGACAACAGCCTCAGAGAGAAGCTTATATCAGCGGGCAAGAGAAGGATTCAGTCTTTCGGATGGGAAAATGCAGCATATGAAGCGTTGCGTTTTTATGAGTCCGTTGTGGAACGATGAAAAGAAACATTCTTTTTGTTTCACACTCTGCGGAACTCTATGGTGCCGAACGAGTGCTCCTCTGGACCATCGGAGGCTTGAACAAAGAAAAGTTCCATCCTATTCTTGTCCTTCCCAGATCAGGCTTCCTCGGAGAATTGGCGAATAAATGGGGAGCAGAGACCTTTTATGTGCCATCGAAATGGTGGATCACAGAGAAAGGGAAAATCTGGAAACAGCCCTTTTCCTGGCTGTGGAACTTGAAGAGCTTAGTCCAGATATGCCGACTGATTGAAAGGAAGAAAATCGATCTGGTCTTTTCTAATTCTGCGGTAAACTTCTCAGGGGCCTTGGCTGCAAAATGGAAGAAGGTCCCGCACATCTGGAGCGTACATGAAATCTTAGAAGGGCCGAGCTCTCCCGTAAGCTTTCTGTTCAGCAAAAAGGCATTATTAGGGATCATATCTGCTCTCTCTACCAGAATAATCGTCTATTCGGACACCACAGGACGCCCCTTTAAAAAGAAATATAAACTGCGGAAAGTCCGCATGGGGGTAAGAGGAGACCAGAAGGAGGGAGTCTCCAGCCGCACACTCCGTCGAAGATTTGGATTTGACCCCGGGGATTTTGTGATTGGAGTTGTGGGAAAGATCTATCCGGAGAAAGGCCAGAAGGAAATCGTTGAAGCCGTAAATATGGTTGTAAAAACCTATCCTCGAGTGAGACTTATGATCGTTGGGGAGGTGAGGAATTCAAGCTATCAAAGAAAAATTCAAAAATATATTTCGAGAAACCATCTGGAAAAGCATGTGGTCGTAACAGGATATCACCCAGATATCTATCCTCTTCTATCCATGCTCAACCTGCTGGTTGTAGCCTCCAATGTCGAGTCGTTTGGCCGGGTGGCTCTGGAAGCCATGGCTGCGAGGACTCCCGTGCTTGCAGTCAGAAGAGGGGGGATTTCAGAGGTCATTTCCCCTGGAGAAGACGGATTTTTAGTGGAATCCAGAAATCCGAAGGCTTTGGCACGAGGGATCTGTTCGATTCTCGAGAATCCAGAGCATGCTTCAAAGATTGTCGAGAGAGGCTACCAGAAAGTCCGGGAGAAGCATTCTCTCGAGAATCAGATGAGAAGGACTGAGGAAGTCCTCTGGGAATGCCTGGAATCGAAAGAAGGAGATCGGTGACACAAATTCAGAGGTCATCCTCGAAGGGAAGAGGACTTACTCGGAGAAAGGAAATGAGGTGAAGGATCTCTCAGTCATCATAGTGAATCATAACAACCGGTCCTTCCTTATTGAAACGCTGAACAATCTATCCAAGGGCCTGGATTCTCTACGCCATGAAGTCATAGTCGTGGACAATGCCTCGAGGGACGGTTCATTAGAGATGGTGGAACGAGATTTTCCCTGGATCAAGCGAATAGCTCTGCCTGAGAATGTTGGTTTCGCCCGAGCGAACAACGTGGGAGCCAGACAGGCCTCAGGGCAATATCTGTTTCTTCTGAATAATGATACTTACGTCCCGTTTGGCGCGATTCAGAAGCTGCTCGAGTTGAAGACCGAGCATCCTGAATTTGGCATAGTCGCTCCCGTCGTCCTCAATCCCGACGAAACCCTCCAGCTTTCTTGGGGAAAGGACCTTCATTTGTTCTCGGAGCTTTTTCTGAAATACTTTGCTGATAAGTGGTATAGGTGGCGATTTAAAAGGAAAAGAGGGAGGATAGACTGGGACGTGGATTGGGTGAGCGGCGCTTGCTTTTTGATCGAACGAGCGCTGTTCCAACGGATCGGAGGCTTTGATGAAAACTTTTTCCTGTATATAGAAGATGCAGATTTATGCCGGCGCATCAGGCAACTGGGTTACCTGATTCATTTGACTTCAGAAGCTTGGATCATTCATTATCAGGGTCAGTCCGTTTCCCATTATCCAGGTCGATTCCTCCATGAGGCAAAGCGGAGTCAGCTTTATTATTATTCCAAGCACAACGGGCGATGCTCTGCCGCACTCCTGCGCTTCTACCTTCTCCTCCGCTTTTCTTTCAAGACGAGCATCGCTCGTTTAAGTGGCAATCCACAAAAACAGAAAATATACGCTGAGGTGTTCTCTGTTATCAAGGAGTTTCAGTATGAACATTCTACTCGATGCTAGAAAAATTGAAGATTACGGGATAGGTGCCTATATCCAGAATCTCTTCCAGGGGATTGCTGATTCCGGAATGTTTGCGTGCCGAGCGATCCACCTGAGAGGAACGAGATATATCGATTTGCCTCCTGAATCATACATTCCGGTCTCCTCTAAGAACTATGACTGGAGAGAGCACCTGGAAATTCCACTTAAGATCAGCAGGATGAAAGATTTTTATTATTTTTCTCCCCATTACGTCTTCCCTCTGTTTGTCAGAAACAAGCTTCTCGTCACTGTCCATGATTTGATCCATTTCAAGTTTCCTCGTTTGTTCCGCCCATCTTTCCGGGTGGGAGTGGGGAAGTTTTTTATGCGGCAGGTCAAAAAGAGAGCCGCTCTTGTTTTTACTGTTTCACAGACCACAAAGCAGGACCTTCAGGAAATATTTGGCTTCGAAGATCACAGGATTAAGGTGATCTATAACGGGGTATCCGATTCCTTTTTCCAGAGTACGCTCCAGATTTCAGGACTGGCTTTTCCTTATATCCTCTACACAGGAAACCTGAAGCCGCATAAGAATTTGTCCACCCTTTTGAGAGCTTTTTCTTTGATAAAGGACCGCTTCCCGGAACTGCGGCTGGTTCTTGTAGGCGTAAAGCCCGATAATACTTTTTATCAGCTTATGAGGGATTTGGGACTTAAGCGAAGGATTGTCATCAAGGGATATCAGCCTGAAGAAAATGTGATCCGTTTTCTGGACGGGGCCGAATTTTTCGTTTTTCCTTCCCTTTATGAAGGATTCGGTTTGCCTCCGTTAGAGGCCATGGCTAGAAGGAAAGCGGTCATCAGCAGCCCAGGAGGAAGCCTCCATGAAATCTTGGGCGATAGTGCTCTTTATTTTCGACCAGATTCCGCTGAAGAATTGGCTGAAAAAATATCGCTGTTTATGGAGGACACGAATTTGAGAGAGGACTACGAAAAAAAGGGATTTGAACACTGTACGAAATTCCGCTGGGAGAAAACCGTCCAGGAGTATATGGAAGCGTTGAGCCCGTTCAGCATGTCTGATTGACAAAAAAAAATGCCCTTTTTATAATCTCCCCGATGCAAGAAGCAAAGGTTGCTCTCGTTCACGACTGGTTGACAGGCCAGCGGGGAGGAGAAAAAGTTCTCGAGGCCTTTGCCGAAATATTTCCTGATGCTCCGATCTATACGCTTTTTCATTTTCCAGGAACCCAAGCAGAGGAGATAGAATACAGAACCATTCACACAAGTTTTCTCCAGAGGATGCCCTTCTTGAAGAAAAAGTATCGCTCATATCTGCCTTTGTACTCCTTGTCGGTGGAGCTTTTTGATCTTCAAGATTACGATGTCATCATTTCGAGTTCTCACTGCGTGGCCAAGGGAGCCATTCCTCAGCCTGGAGCTCTTCACATCTGTTATGTCCACTCTCCCGTCCGATATGCGTGGAATCAATATTTTTCCTATTTTGCCTCTGAAAACTTAGGGCTGTTTTCCCGTTTATTGATTCCCCCGGTGATACATCGCCTCAGACAATGGGATGTTTCGAGCTCCTGCAGAGTGGATTATTTCATCGCCAACTCCAAGGCTGTGGCTCAGCGCATCTACAGATATTACCGCAGGACAGCCGAGGTTATCCATCCGCCTGTAGATACAGAATTCTTCCGACCAGGAGGCACGCAGAAGGAATATTTCCTGATCGTTTCTGCATTGGTCCCGTATAAGAGGATAGACCTTGCCGTAGAGGCCTTCAATCATTCTGAGGCCCCGCTCAAAATAGTGGGAACGGGACCGGAGTATAAAAAGCTCAAAAAAAAGGCAAAGAAAAATATTGATTTTCTTGGCTTCTTATCTCCGCAAGACCTTCTCCGTGTTTATCAACAGGCCAGAGCTCTGCTGCTTCCCGGTGAGGAGGATTTCGGCATCAATTCGGTGGAGGCCCAGGCCTGTGGTGTTCCTGTTCTCGCCTATGGCAAAGGGGGTGCTACCGAAACAGTTATACCGAGCCGAACGGGTCTCTTTTTCGCAGAATTGACAGCAGAGAGCGTTCAGGAAGCGATCGACAAATTCTTGGGTATTGAATTTGAAAAATCCACTATCAGAGCCAATGCATCGAGATTTTCCCGTGAGACATTCAAAACAAATATCGCTGCTTTTTTTCAAGAAAAATGGCGCGAACATCAGAGTCAAAAATGATCAGAAGACAGCGGAGCGGTTTGATCTGCATGTATATCCTGAGCGACATCGTCGGAATTATCATTTCCTATTTTTACTCGTACGGCTTTCGCTTCTACGGATTCATTTTTCCAGTAGATAAGGGAATTCCTTCTCTTAAATCTTATGTCGTCGTGCTCTTTGTCCTTTTCTTGCCCCTCCATCTGGGGATTTTTTTTCTCCAGGGATTTTATAGAAGACGGCTTAAAAGGACCGGAATCGATGACTTTTTCAAGATCACTTTTAATGGGGTGCTGACCATCCTTGCCGTCCTGGCTATCCTTGCCTACATCAATGCCTATAGTCAAGGATCCGCCCCGCTTTTCCGTATCTCGTTCACCCTTTCCCATATATTCCTTGCCGTCTATTTTGTGGTGGTCATATTGATGATCTCTTTCCTGAGGCATCAGATTTATTTTTTCATGAAGCGCCGTTATGCCAAAGGGATAAACTTGAAGAACGTACTTATTATCGGTGCAGGAGAAATGGGGAGAGCGGTCGGCCAGAAGCTGTCCCAGTACAAGGATCTGGGTTTTGTTGTAAAGGGTTTTCTGGATGACGGGCGTGAGGAAGGAGAATGGGTTGATGTAAATGGAGGCAGCAAGGTGCTCGGATCTCTGGATAAATTGGAGTCTTTGATCGAGAAGGAAAAGATCAGCGAGGTCTATGTAGCACTGGATTTAAAAAATTATCAAAAAATCCTCGAAACCCTCAAGGTGGTGAACAAACATGTCGTCAACATCAGATTAGTCCCTGATCTCTTCCAGCTTCTCACTCTAAAAGCAAGGGTCGAAGATTTGGATGGCTTTCCCGTAATCAGTGTGGACGAACCTCCCTTAAAAGGTGTGATGCTGGTGATCAAACGGTTGGTGGATATCATCGCTTCGGCGGATCTTTTAGTAATATTTTCGCCTCTTTTTCTCGTCATAAGTCTCCTTATCAAACTCACATCCAAAGGACCGGTGCTCTATCATCAAGAGAGGATGGGGCTTGATGGAAAAAAATTTGTGATGCACAAATTCCGAACGATGGTGAGTGATGCCGAATCCAAAACCGGTCCGGTCATGTGCTCCCCGAGTGATCCTCGAATAACAAAATTCGGTAGGCTCTTACGAAAATTCAGCCTGGATGAGATTCCCCAGCTCATCAATGTCCTGAAGGGTGAGATGAGTCTGGTAGGGCCTCGTCCGGAGAGGCCAGTGTTTGTCAAAGAATTCCGGGAAAAAATACCCAAATATATGCTCAGACATAAAGTCAAATCAGGTATTACAGGGTGGGCGCAGGTTCATGGGCTGAGACAGGATACCTCCATCGATAAAAGGCTTGAATACGATTTTTATTATATCCAGAATTGGTCTTTCAGCCTGGATCTGAAAATACTCTGGATGACACTCAGGAAAGGATTTATCGATAAAACCGTTTAACCCGGATTCGCTTCCCTCCTCCCAAAAGCACCCTCTCGGCTTGTGATAGTCCTGGCTAGATATTGGGAGCTTTGGACTGGGAGTGAGAAAGAAGTTGGAAGCCCCAGCGTCCATACTGCATACCAGAGACGAACGTCAAGAAAAATGTCAGCCCGTAGAGCCAGATCATAAAGGAAGGCTTTGTCTGGAGGACATTGAACAAAAGAACCAAGAACACGATCCCCATCTGACAGACTGTGCTCGCCTTTCCCCATATCGAGGGTGGAAAGGTTTTTTGTCCTATTCGTTTATACAGGACAAAGGCACTGACAGTGATGGCGAGGTCCCTGCCGATGATGAGGAGAGTGAGCCATAAAGGAATCGAGTTGGGTTGGCTTACAGATTTTATGCTCAGGATGATGACCGATGCGGTCATGAGCAATTTATCTGCAGCCGGGTCGAGCAGCCCCCCGATCTTTGTTTTCTGGTTCCAAATGCGGGCTGCCATTCCATCCAGAAGGTCTGTCGAGCCGGCCATGAAAAAGACCACTAACGCCCAGAGGTTTTTTTGACGTATCAGCAGATAGAGAAAGAGAGGGATCAGGAGAATGCGAACAAGGCTAAAAAAGTTGGCTGCTGTCCAAATGGTTTCTTTTTTCTCTCCATTCATCGATCACGCTCGTAGGGAGCTCAAAGGCAGCTCGATGTGGCCTACAGGTCGGATATTTATTTAATCAGATTCAAGATGATATCCAGGAGTTTTATGGCTTCCTGCCCTGATACAGGCACGTCTGGTTTAAATGTTCGGTCTATAGAGAGACTCATGATATCGTAGGAGATAATCTCGATAATAGGCTGATAATAATAATTATCCGGCAGCACATCGGAAATCTGGATTCTTTCAGGGGAGATCTGCTGTATGAACCTGAATCCTTTTTCTTCAAGATACTCGACGAGCCTCAGAAGAATTTCCGCCATTTCCGCTCGAGTAATGATTTTTTTTGGCCGGAAGGTGTGATTTGGATAGATATCCAGAAGACCGAGAGATGTCATTTTAAGTATATAGTCCGATGCCCATGAAGTGGCAATGTCGATGATGATATCCGGCCTCTCCGAGGGCTCTTCCAGAAAATCTTTGAATTTGACTGCCAGGAGAGCTGCCATTTCTTCTTTGGATAAGGCTTCGGAGGTGATTATGGCATTATACTGACTGGGCAGTTCGAAGATACCCAGCCTGTTTTTCAAAATTTCTATTCTCTGTTTGTATTCTTGATTCTCGGGTTCCAGCTCTGCTAATTTCTCGTAAACATCGAGAGCCTTCTCGTTCTCGTTGGTAAAGAAAAGAGCTTCGCCGTATTTATGGAGGATGTCGATGTTTTCAGGCTCGTTTTTACTTGCTGCTTCCAAATGGACCAATGCATTTTCATAATTGTCTTCATCGAGAAAGATATCAGCCAAAGCCAGATGAGCTTCTGTGGATTCGGGAGAATAATAAAGAGCCTTCAGGAAGGTTGCCTTACTGCTCTCGATATCTCCTGAAGAAAGAGAGAGCCTTCCCTCTTCCAGAAATTCTTCTGTCTTTTTGAGTTTTAGGGTTTCATATTGCGGAGACACCCAGGGATGATCCGGATCGCTTTTGAGGATTTCCCTGTATTGAGCGAAAGCAAGATCTTCCTGTCCTTTTTTCTGGTAAACTTGGGCCAAACCTAAGTGAATGATATTCATATCTGGGGAATATCTCTCGGCAGCTTTGAAAAAGTCTTCGGCTAAGTCAAGGTCATTCATCATGAAATATGCATAGCCCATGCCGACATAATAGAAAGGATTTTGTTCGCTGAGTTTAGAGAGAGATTTTCTTGCTTTGCTCCCCTCTCCCTGCTTGAGATTCTTCCAGGCATCTTCTATGATGATTCTTTCATCCAAGGTGAGTTCTGTAACAAGAGATTGGGGAAGATTCCCCACATAAAGGGAAGGAGGCGGAGGTTGGTAAGTGGCGCATGCTCCAAGCAGGAATGCTATGGGAAGGCACACAGAGAATGCTTTTTTCACCAATTTGCTTCTCCTCTTTTTATATAGGCCATAAAGTTTAGTATAAGTTTCGGGTCTGCCATTATTTTAATTTCCACATTATCTCGATTTTCTCTCTTTTTTAGCACAATTGACCAGTTTGAGAAAGAGGAAACCATATTTTTTTTGGACCTCGGAATACGCAGATAATAAGGTTTCATCTTTTTGAAGAGAAAGGAGTGAAGCTTTTTTTTGAGGTCGAATATGCCGTCTCCGGTCTTGGCTGAGACATAGACAGAGCTGTTCAGCGAATTCTGATTCCTCCTGAGGAAAGTCCGCGTGTTTGGCAGCAAATCTATTTTGTTGAAAATATTTATCACAGGAATACTCCCCACCCCGAGATCATCAAGAATTTGGCCCACGGCTTTTATCTGCGTGTCACAGGAGGAGGCATGAATATCTATGACGTGGAGAATACAATCGGCTTCCTTTATCTCCTCGAGTGTGGCTTTGAAAGCTTCAATCAGTTCCACAGGAAGTTTCTTCACGAAGCCCACCGTGTCGTTGAGGAAGAAATACAGGCCGTCAGAGAAGTTGACTCGGCGAAGGACTGGGTCCAAGGTGGCAAATGGCTGGGAGGATGTGAACATTTCAGCCTGGGTGAGAGAATTGAATAGCGTGGATTTTCCGGCATTGGTGTATCCTACGAGCGAGACGAGAGGAACAGGACCTTTTTGGCGGCTCTTCCTCTGATGGGCTCGGCGTCTCTGGATTCTGAGAATGTCTTTGTTTATTTTTGATATTCGTTCCTGGATTCTTCTTCTGTCTTCCTCCAGCTTTTTTTCTCCGGGACCGCGGGTGCCGATTCCTCCGCCCAGCCGGGAGAGAGATTTTCCTTTTCCCAAGAGGCGGGGAAGAAGATAATTCAACTGAGCCAATTCTACCTGGAGCTTTCCTTCTCTGCTGTGAGCGCGTTGAGCGAAAATATCCAGGATGAGTTGGGTCCTATCGATAATTTTTCCTTTTATCTTATCTTCGAGGCTCCTCTGCTGGATAGGGGATATGTTGTGATCAAAGAGGATGAGGTCAGCATCGAGTTCCTTTTTTAAACGTATAACCTCTTCAACCTTACCTTCTCCGATGAAATATTTCGGGGAAATCTTGGGACGGAATTGGTAGATCTCATGGACGATCTCGGCTCCAGCAGACCGGGCTAATCCCCTGAGCTCTTGCATGGACTCTTCGGCATTTATCTGTTCTTTCTTGTTCGAGGCAAGATGTATGAGTATGGCTTTTTCCATTTTTATCTCAAATTATCTTTAACAGTCCGGACTACAGAGGTAAATTCATCTGGAGAGAACCAAAGAATCCCTTCCATTTTCCTGAACCATGTCATCTGTCTTTTGGCATAGTGTCTCGTTTCTTTTTTGGTAGCCTCGATAGCCTCTTCTAAGGTTATCTTTCCATTGAGGTGTTTGATTACGTTTTTATAGCCTAAAGCTCGAAAAGGAGGAGAAGTTTCCTCCACTCCTTGCTTGAGAAGTTCTTTCACTTCTCTGACTATGCCTTTTTGAAACATTTTGTCAACTCGCTCTTCGATTTTCTGGTAAAGAAAACCTCTCTCTAATTTTAGCCCAATTTTGATTGTATTGAAATCCCGGACAAAGGAATGAGTATTGGCGAAGTGTTCTGAAAGGGGCTTTTTTGTTGACAGAAAGACTTCGAGAGCTCTGATGATACGGATTTTGTCTTTTTCCCCGATCCTTTTTCCAGAGACAGGATCGACTTTCTCCAGTTTTTTTCTCAAGGATTTTAATCCCTTATCCTGGGCCTCTTGTTCGAGCTTTTTACGGATGAAGAGATTCTTTCCCCCTCCGGGAAACAGTCCATTCAGGAGGGCTTTCAGATACAATCCGGTTCCTCCTGTGATTAGGGGGAGGTTCCCCCTTTCTTGAATCTCTTGGACGGCCTTTAACGCATATTTGACAAAGTCGGCTGCTGTGAACTGGACGGTGGGTTCAACGATGCTAAGAAGATGATGGGGGATGTCTTCTCTTTGTTCCGGAGGTATTTTATCTGTTCCGATATCAAAGCCTCTGTAAACCTGCATGGAATCACAACTGATGATTTCGCCGTTGAAACGTTTAGCTAATTCGATGGATACAGCACTTTTTCCGACTGCGGTAGGTCCCAGGACAATGACGAGATTCTTTGCTTTAGATGCCAATTTTGATCAGGAAAACAAGGGTAATCAGAGTAAGAAAAATCAAAAGGGCAAAAATCTGTTTTCTTCTTAAGTTAAGCACTGATTTTATCAAGGTTTTTTATCAGAATGGACTCCGACTCATTCCCCAGGGTTTTTTTCACGGCAAGAATTTCAGCCGACAGGATTTCATTCAAAGATTTAATAAGCTTCAGTCTAGCCTCTCTATCGGCGAGGATCATGTTCGACTTGAACCCAGATTGGAGTTCGATCTTCCCGTTCATGTTGAGCCTGATATTTTGGAAATGCGGTGATAGATGAGGTTTGACATCTTCGACTGATTTTTCTAAAAAATTGAGTGCGACTGGTCCCAGTTCTTTGGATACGTATTTGAAGATATAGGAACACTTTGCATTGAAGGTGTCGAATATTTTATGAAGCTCGGCTGCGGAAAATTCCTGGAGCGGCTTGTTGGGCGTACTCAAAGCAGAGGAGCCGATAATACCCAGGCTTAAGAGAGCAAAGATGGCCTTTTTGGTCGCTTTCAACCCGAGTGCACTTGATTCATAAATATCTCCGAGATTGTTCTGATTTTGCAGAATTCTGAGTATGTATTTCTCGAACGGCTTGAGTTGGATCGAATCTGAATAGCGAAATGAAAGGCTCTGAAGACGCTCCGTTTTTTTCGGGATATGGGCATCGATGATATCAAAATTCTGCATTTGGTACACGCCCTCGTGAAGAAAAGCGAGAGTTGGGATAGTGAAGAAAATGGGTGAATCCTGCAGCTCTTCCTCCGCTGCAAATGAATATTCTATAGGAAACTGGTCGAAAAAAGGAAAAAACTCCTCTCTGGCAAATGTTTCCATGTGGTTCCACAGCTGTGCCGGAGAAAAGATTTCAGAATCAAGAAGAAAGGCGAGAAGAGGCCGCTTGGATTTTTTGGGTTGATCCTCATATTTTTTCACTTTGGAGGGAGTCAGAATTTTCTTCGCTGCCAGGTCACGGAGAAAAGAACTCTGGTCAAAAGAACCTTTATCGATTGCGATATCACCTTCCTTCAAGCGGATTGTTTTTTGTTGCGCTTTGGTTCTCAAGAGCAGATGACCGGTGTTTTTCGACTCCCATAAAGGGAAGAGGATCTGGGTCAGAAGAGCCATATGTTTACTTTATAAATCCCCGGGCGGGATGTCAATAGAACGGGCATCAAGCCAGCTTGCTTTCGGACGCAGCTTGGCTGAACATCTAAGAGATTGCTGCGGAGACAGGGATGCCTGTATTTCAGAGAAGGCGAGACATGTGGCGAGAGCATAGATGGGTTTATTCCTACCCTGTGAAGCGTAAATTCAATAATGCAAGAGCGATATTGAAGAGACTCTTCATGAGCCAGAAACTGTAAGAGAGGATAAACCCTTTCTTCAGTTCACATTTGAATATGTAGGAAAGCGCATAACCTAAAACACCGAAGAGCCAGAGCTGGAAGAGATCAAACTGAGAAAGAATGATGAAGGCCGGAGATGTCACCTCTAATTTGGGGAAAAAGAGCGCCAAGCTTGTGGTGGTTTGAAACACGGACTTGCGGGTTAGAATCAGGAATGAGCGCAGGGCGTTGCCTAGAATAAGGTTGATGATGCTGGCATGGATCAGTGCCGAAAAAACTTGGACGAATTTTCCTTCTGTGGAAATGAGCCGCCCCATTCCGAGAATGATGAGACTCTGTATCAGGAAGATGATGAGAATGGATATCGGCTGCAGAAGCATGCCGATAATGATCATGAATTGCGGAGGATTTTTTAGAAATTCCAGTCTCTGGTTAAAAGCCTCTTCCCCTAATCTTTCCCTGAGTCTTGTATTGTTCTCAAGGGCATCAATCTGATCCTGTTGGAGGTAGGGGCCAATGATGTAGAAGTAGACGATGACAGCGATAAGGAGGACGATGAGGACATCTGCCCACCGCGGTTTTTCAGATAGAGCCTTGAATGTTTCCTTTGGATTGATGAATACACCAAGGAATCGGTTAATGAAGCTCATGCTGGCCTCCTGTTCTTTCTTCCCTTTCGATTTTTCCATCTCTGAGGAAGATGATCCTCTGCGCCTGCTGTGCAATCTCCTTATCGTGGGTAACGATGATAATTGTGTTTCCTTGGGAGTAAATTTTATGGAAGAGATTGAGGATCTCTTGTCCTGTTTTCGAATCCAGGTTGCCGGTCGGTTCATCGGCCAAAACTAAAGAAGGTTCGTTCACTAAAGCTCTAGCGATAGCCACGCGTTGTCTTTCTCCTCCCGAGAGTTCTGAAGGCCTGTGGTCCTTTCGGTGAGACATCTCCACCATCTCTAAGGCCTTAAGCGTTTTTTCTTCACGTTCTTTTTTATCAGCTCCTTTGTATATGAGAGGAAGCTCGACGTTATGAAATGTGGTGGCTCTCGGCAGGAGGTTGAATACTTGAAAGACGAATCCGATATCATGGTTTCGGATGTAGGCAAGTTCGTTTTCACTCATGGTGCTCACTAATTTGCCGTTGAGAAGGTAAGTTCCCTTTGTGGGCGTATCCAAGCACCCGATGAGGTTCATCAATGTGGATTTGCCGGATCCTGAAGGACCCATGATAGCCAAAAACTCATTTTTCTTGACGGTAAAAGTCACTCCACAAAGGGCTTTGACTTCCTGTTTTCCTAATTGGTAGATTTTCCAAAGGTCTTCCGCATGGATGACAGCGTCGTTCAGGGAACCCATCATTCTTCTTTCTTTTCTTCCACCTTTATCAACATCTCGTCTTTCAGCTGTCGAAGAGCACTGTAGGGACCGACGACTACTTCTTGTCCCTCTTCCAGGCCCGATGTGATTTCTATCTTCAGATCGCCCATGATTCCTTTTTGAACGGGGGTAAATTTGACTCTGTTTTCCTGAACTAGGTAGACTCCTTCTTCCTGTTCGGATTCGTTTGCTGGCATCTCTCTTTCTTTTTCTCTCAGTACCAAGGAGGATATCGGGATCGTCAGCACATCGTCTTTTTTTGCGGTGATGATATCAGCGGATGCAGAGAGACCGGGTTTCAAGTCCGCAGGAGGATCTTCGAGGGTTATCACAACCTTAAAGTCTTTGGATTCTTCAGCAGCGGTCAGTTTCTCCAAGGCAGAGCTTCCGACTTCTGTGACCGTTCCTTTGATCGATTTATCCGGAAAGGCGTCCACCCTGACCTCTGCGGTATGTCCGACCCTCACGCCGACCACATCAGTTTCGTCCACTTCAACTTCGACTTCCATCACCGAGAGATCGGCAATGGTCATCAGGATCGTCCCTGGATTGTTCATGGTGCCGACCAAAGCGATTTCCCCTTCTTCAACCCGCAGACTGGTGATGACTCCATCGATCGGTGCGTTGTATACGGTTTTTTCCAGATTGTCCAGAGTGCTCTGAAGAGAGGCCTGAGCCTGTTTTATCTGGAAGAGAATGGCCTCGTATTGGGCCTTGGAGATTTCGTGCTGGGCTCTGGCAGATTCCAGGCTTTCTGTCGAAATGAGCTTGGAGTCAAAAAGTTTCTGCTGCCGTTCGTAAAAGCTTTTGTCTCTATTCAAGACAGCTTCAGCACGGATAAGATCGGCTTTTAAAGATTGAATTTGAGCTCTGTCTCTTTCGGCAGCGGCTTCGTACTGTGTCGATTCCAGTTTGAGGAGGAAATCGCCGGACTTCACTCTTTGGCCTTCTTCAACGCCGATCTTGACAATCCGACCTGGTATATGGGCGGAGATATTGACGTTTTTTTTTGGCTTGACTTCACCTGATGCCGAGACAATGGACTCAAGGTCGTCTCTTTGAACCTTTTCTACCGTGACCTTAATGCTTTTTTCTCTTTGAGATCGCAGATTGAAGAAGATGATGATGGCTATCACAGCGATAACAAGGAAAAAAATAAAAAGCCGCTTATGTTTTTGAAAAAAGCCTCTTTTTTCAGCCATTTTTGATTCCTATTGGGTTTGTTAATCATATTATACTACGGGTAAAAAGGCAAAAAGTTTTGCCTGTCTTATCCCACTCTAAAAATACGGATGAGATCGATAAATTATTTTGTATCCACCGGACTTTTAGGGGGGGTGTCGCTGAAAACACGGCTATGAACAGGCATGCGGCATCTCTTTTTACCTTGCTCAAACGAGAGGGAGTTGATAATATGGATGGAACATGAAAATCGAGAACTGCCTCAAAGTGGCCGTTGATGCGGCTCGGGAAGCCGGCCAAATGCTCAGGGAGAATTTGAACGTGACCCGAGAGATTCGATACAAAGGAGATGTCGATCTTGTCACCAATTTCGATAGACAATCCCAGAAAATGATCTTCAAACATCTCAGTGCGTATTTTCCCGAACATGATTTTATTGCTGAAGAAGGTCTCGAACATAGAATGGGAGGGAATTTTCGCTGGATATTCGATCCATTGGATGGAACAACAAACTATGCCCATAGGTTTCCGGTTTTTACCGTTTCCATTGCTTTGGAATGGAAGGAGCAGGTTGTGGCTGGAGTGGTCTACGATCCCATGCGGGAGGAGGTGTTTACAGGATTAAGAGGAGAAGGAGCTTCTCTGAACGGGAAACGGATTAAGGTGTCTGATACCGAGGATCTCGATAAAAGCCTGGTAGCGACGGGATTTCCCTATGATCTGAGGGAGAGCAGAAACAACAATATCGCCCATTTTAATAATTTTTTGTTAAGAGTACAGGCCATCCGGCGGTGCGGATCAGCAGCCATGGATCTTTGCTACGTGGCCTGTGGGAGGTTTGATGGATTTTGGGAGCTCAAATTGAAACCCTGGGACGTTGCTGCAGCCGCCCTCATATTGGAAGAAGCGGGAGGCCGGATTTCAGATTTTCGGAACGGTGAATTCAACATATACCAACAGGAGACTCTCGGTTCTAACGGTTTGATCCATCAGCAGATGGTGAAAGTTCTGGCGCTGGGTGCGAGGCAGAAAGAGGAGAGATGAAAACTCAGGAATCAAAGAGAAAAAATCTGGTCTGTTTGGCATTGCTGTATTTTCTTCTCTTTTCTATAAGTTCCAGCCCCGCGAGGAATCTCGAAACCGAAGCACAGGAAAGGCTTGAAATCTTTGTGATGGGTGATGTGGAATGGACAGATACGGGCTTAAATGTTTTTGAAGGGCAGGAGCTCTATTTCAGGGCGAGGGGGCAGGTTTCTCTTCAAAAAGGCAATCCTGTCACCTACTGTGGGCCGGATGGGTACAACTATCAATCCACCCAACAGCCCCTTCAGGATAAAAACATCGGAGCCTTGATAGGGAGAGTTTACCTTCTCATTTCAGTAGAAGTCGACGAGGAGACAGGAGAAGAGGTTCGAAATGAGCTTGAGGAGCTCTTTTACATTGGATCAATCAACAGAATAGTCATGCCCATGAAGGGACGGCTTTTCTTAGGAGTAAACGAGAATCTTGTTGCAGACAATGAAGGAGCTTACACTGTGGTCATTTATACCGAAATTTCCTCCGCACATCATTCCAATCGCTAGGTTCCTTTGGTCTAATCCTTACCGGCGAGTTTTTTGCTTTTAGAAAGGAATTTTTCCATAAACTGGATGTTGTATTGTCCCTTAAGAAAGTTCGAGTTCGAAAGAATTCCTAACTGGAGAGGAATGTTCGTATTAATGCCGACAATAGTGGTCATCTCCAGGGCTGTTTTCATTTTAATTATGGCTTCGGCTCGATTCGGCGCTTTGACAATAATCTTGGCGATCATAGAATCGTACTCCGGAGGAATATTCCAGCCGGTGTAGGCTGCCGAGTCGATTCGCACTCCCATCCCTCCCGGAAAGACAAGGAAGTCGATCTGACCGGGGGAAGGTAAAAAGGTTTGTGCATCTTCGGCGTTGATGCGGCATTCTATACTGTGTCCGTTGAATTTCTGATCATGAGAGAGCGATAGCTTTTCTCCGGCGGCAATCTTAATCTGCTCTTTGATCAAATCAATACCATAGATCATTTCTGTTATCGGATGTTCGACCTGGACTCGTGTGTTTGCCTCCATAAAATAGAACTTTCGGCTGGCATCCACCAGGAACTCAAAAGTTCCCAGACTCTGGTATCCAATGGAGAGAGCAGCTTCTTCGGCGGCTTTTATGATTTTTTTTCGAAGTCTTTCATCAATATAAGAAGAAGGGGTCTCCTCCAGAAGTTTTTGATGCTTGCGCTGGATGGAACATTCTCTCTCGGTGAATCCAAGCATTTTCCCTTTTTTGTCGCCGATGATTTGAATTTCGATGTGGCGTGCATTATCGAAGTATTTCTCGAGATAAAGCGAAGGATCACCGAAAGCAGCCTTTGCCTCGTTCTGTGCGATGAAGAATTGTTCTTCCAGTTGGTTTGAGGACCTGACGATCCTCATTCCCTTACCCCCGCCTCCAGCCGCTGCCTTGAGAATGAGTGGGTAGCCGATGTTTTGAGCAATTTTTTTGGCTTCAGCCACGTCTTCTATGACCGTATCGCTTCCGGGAATAACTGGCAATTTTGCTTTTTTCATGGTTTGGCGGGCTTTGTTTTTATCCCCCATAAGCCGCATGATAGGGGCTGGAGGACCGATAAATGTGATTCCCGAAGATTCACAGATCTCAGGTAAGCGGGGATTTTCCGCTAGGAATCCGTAGCCGGGATGAATGGCATCAGCCTTCGTGATTTCTGCTGCACTTATGATATTCGGAATATTCAGATAGCTTTCTGATGCTTTTCCTGGTCCGACACACACTTTTTCATCAGCGAGTATTGTGTGGAGAGAGTTTCTGTCTGATTCGGAATAAACAGCTACGGTTTTTAGGCCGAGTTCTTTTGCCGAACGGATAATGCGCAGCGCAATTTCACTTCGATTGGCTATCAAAATTTTTGAAAACATTGGAGCCTATTCGAGAGGTTTGATCGAGAAGAGTTTTTTTCCATACTCCACGGGCTTGCCATTCTCAACATAGACATCTTCCAAAACACCATCTACGTCGGATTCAATTTCATTCATGAGCTTCATGGCTTCGATAATACAGAGCGTTTGGTTTTTATTGACTGTTTCTCCGATCTCGACAAAAGGTGGAGAAGAGGGATCAGGAGCGCGATAGAATGTTCCGACCATGGGTGATGTGATGAAATGAAGGCTGTTTTTGCCATCATTGGAGGAAGGTTCAGTAGGTGCGGGAGTGACTTCGGCCTCAGGACTGGATCCAGGAGCAGGAGGAAGTTCCGAGGCAGTCGATCGCGGCTGGCTGCGGGTGATCTTTATTTTGAATCCCTCTATTTCCAGCTCAAACTCGGAGAGGTTTTTTTCCTCCAGTATCTCTATGATCCTCATGATTTCTTTGTAATCAATCTTGGATGTCATGGCTTTACACCTCAAAAGGTCTTAGAGAAAAATTAGTAATACCATAATCACAAAGGGGAAAAAAGTCAAGAGACTCATGTGTGCCTCCTTATTTCCGTGACTAAGAAATAAAGAAGGAATCACGGAAATCAGGATGCTCCCGGGACCCATCCAGGTCCCTTCTGAAGCATAATGATTTTTGCCTTCGAGTTGACTTCAGTGGAACGTTTCGCTTAGCATGAATAGGCACGTATTGAAACGAGAAAAAAATGCTTGAACAGTTGTCGACACGTTTGCAAAAAGTCATGAAGTTCCTCCGTGGCGAGGGGAAAATCACAGAGCGGAATATGGCCGAGGCTTTAAAAATGTTAAGGATGGCTCTTCTGGAGGCTGATGTCAATTATATGGTTGTGAAAGATTTAGAGGGGAGGATCAAAGAAAGAGCTTTGGATCAGAAAGTGCTTGACAGCCTGACTCCTGCCCAACAGGTCATCAAGATTGTCCGTGATGAGCTGACATCAATTCTTGGACAAGAAGCAAAAAGACTGAGATTTGAATCCCCGCCACCGTCCATCTTCATGCTTGTAGGGCTCCAGGGATCGGGAAAAACAACGACTTGTGGAAAACTGGCCAAGTGGGTGCTTAGCCTCAACAAGAATCCCCTTCTGGTCTCGTTTGACCTTAAACGCCATGCTGCTCAGGAGCAATTGAAGATGATAACGAAGATGCTGAAACTTCCATTTTATGAAATGACCAAAGAACAGATGGCTTCCCCTCGGAACGCTCTCAAAGAAATCCTCAAGCATACCAGAAATCAGAGCTATGACCCTTTGATTGTGGATACCGCTGGAAGGCTGCATGTGGACGAGGAATTGATGGAGGAGTTGCGGATGGTACGGGACATTCTTGACCCCACCGAGGTCATCTATGTGGGAGATTCGATGACGGGTCAGGATGCTGTAAAGAGTGCCCAGTTCTTTGAAGAAAGAATCGGCTTGACCTCAATCATATTGACCAAACTCGATGGGGATGCCCGTGGTGGAGCGGCCCTCTCTATAGTGTCCGTTACGAAGAAACCCATCAAATTTGTCGGGATAGGAGAAAAGTTTGGCAAGTTGGAAGTGTTTCATCCCGACCGTATGGCATCTCGAATACTCGGGATGGGAGACGTGCTCACCCTGATCGAGAAGGCAGAGAATCAAGCCGATATGAAAGAGGCCGAAGAATTTGCCCGCAAGCTCCGCAAGCATGAATTTACACTGGAGGATTTTAAGAAACAGCTCATCCAGCTCCGAAAGATGGGATCGTTATCGCAATTTCTTCACATGTTGCCTACAGGGGGGATGTTTAAAAATGTCACGAATATGAAAATAGATGATAAAAAAATGGTTTATTTCGAGGCGATTATCAATTCTATGACAGTGAAAGAACGTGAAAATCCAAAAATGATTGGCGGAAGCCGTCGCTCACGAATAGCAAGAGGGAGCGGCAGGCCAGTCTCTGAAGTCAATCAACTGCTCAAGCAATTTTTTGAGATGAAAAAGATGATGAAAAAGCCTCAATTTCAGAAGCTTCTTTCCAACTTCCCGAAATAATTATGTTTGAGCATCTCCTCTGGGAAATGCTTCCCCATCCTCTTTTTAAGTTGACTTATGGCCTGAATTTCTGCTAATATTTGTGCTTATCTAAAAATACGCATAAAAAAAAGAGCGCAGGAAATGAATGTCATCAGACTGACCCGGGTCGGAGCGAAAAAAAATCCTTTTTATAGAATTATTGTGACCGATTCGAGAAAACCCAGAGAAAGCAGGGCAAAAGAAATCATAGGTTATTATGATCCCTTGAAAGAACCTCCAGAAATCATGGTCGATTTGGAGCGGGCCAATCACTGGTTAGGAAGAGGAGCTCAAGCTTCCAACACAGTTCGATCTCTATTAGATAAAGTTTCCGAGTCAAAGAAACAACCCAAAAACAAACCTTAAAGGAGGTCACAGTGAAAGAACTCGTTGAATTGATTGCTAAATCCTTAGTTGACAATCCGGACAAGGTGCAGGTTTCCCAGCTCGAAGGGGAGCAAACCACCATCTTGGAACTCAAAGTTGCTCCGGAAGATTTGGGAAAGGTCATCGGAAAGCAAGGACGAACCGCAAGAGCCATCAGGGTTATTCTTGGGGCGGCTGGAATGAAGTTGAAAAGGAGATTCAATCTAGAGATTATTGAAAAGGGATAAGTTGGTTAGTGTAGGCAAAGTCATAAGAAGCCAGGGAAAAAAGGGGGAGCTTAGAGTCAGGCTATACGTCGGACATTTTCCGGAACCTTTTTTTTTCAAGGGTCTTTCTTAAAAAGAGAGGAATTCTACAGGAACTAGAGGTCGAGTCTTATCGGCCTTTCAGGGAACACTGCATAATCAAGTTAAAGGGTATCCGTAGCCTTGACCGAGCGCGGGAATTTACTGGAAAAGAGATATGGCTTCCTAAAGAAGACCTCCAGGTATTGGAGCAAGGTCAATATTATTTTTACCAGCTCATCGGCTGTGCAGTTATCACGAAAGGCGGTCATCCGATTGGATCGGTCAGAGATGTATTCATCATAAAGAACAATGATCTTTTGGTGGTTGAAAAGGGGGAAGAAGAGATATATATCCCATTTACTGAATCCATCTGTGTGGAAGTAAGTCTGGAGAACAAAGAGATTATTGTCGATCCCCCTAAAGGGCTTTTAGAGTTGAATGAGATTTGATATAATTTCTCTTCTTCCCGATATGTTTGGGAGCGTTCTCTCAGGTGGTGTCGTGGGGAAGGCCCGTAATAAGGGGCTGATCGAAATCGAGGTACACAACCTCAGAGATTTCGCTGATTCGAAGCACAAGCAGGTCGATGATCGTCCTTTTGGAGGCGGACAGGGGATGGTCCTCAAACCAGAGCCAATTTTTCGGGCTGTCGAGGAAATCAGCCATGGAAAAGACATCCCTGTTTATTTGTTGTCCCCCCAGGGACGGAGATTCGACGATCGCTTGGCCGCTGAGTTAGCAGGACTTTCAAGGGTGATCCTGGTTTGTGGAAGATATGAAGGAGTGGATGAACGGGTGATGGAATATCTGGCGGATGGCGAGATTTCAATAGGAGATTATGTCCTTACAGGCGGAGAACCGGCTGCTTGGATCATTATTGATGCTGTCTCTCGATTCATCCCCCAGGTAGTAGGCAAGGCAGAGTCAGTCAGGCAGGACTCTTTTTCTAAAGGACTCTTCGATCATCCCCATTACACCCGGCCGCGCAACTTCAGGGGACTCAAAGTTCCCGAAGTTCTTTTCTCTGGAGACCATCAGAGAATTGAAGAATGGAGAGAGAGAAAAGCTCTGGAAAAAACATGGAAACTGAGGCCTGATCTTATTGATAAACGGAAATTATCGAGTCAGGAAAAGAAAATACTGGAAGAGATTAAAAAAGGAAGGAAAGAGAAATGAATTTGATCAATATGTTAGAGGATGAACAATTGAATAAAGATCTAGATCCTTTCAAAGTTGGTGACACCATCAAGGTTCATGTGATCATCCGCGAGGGAGGAAAAGAAAGAATCCAAATATTCAAAGGAAATGTGATTGCAAAAAGGGGAGCTGGAATTGGCGCGACATTCACAGTTAGAAAGATATCTTTTGGAATCGGAGTCGAGAGAATATTTCCCCTTCATTCGAAGATGATTAAAGGGATCGAAGTGGTCAGGAGGGGAAAAGTGAGACGGGCCAAGCTGTATTATCTCAGAGATCTTAAAGGCAAGGCTGCCAGACTGAAAGAGTTAAGGTAAGGAGTTTTTTCCAGAACGTCAGCATTCTCCTTTTCGGCCGAGTTCCGTCCCCTTTTGTCCTTATATAAATAAGTCATTCGACTAAAGAGATGGGTTATGGTTTAATGTAAAAGTAGGTCAAGAAAGTGATCGATTTTCATATTGAGGATGACCTGCCCGCGAAGGCCTGCAAGAAGATTACAGGAGTTAAGGAAACGGGACGAGGTGTTCTTTGAACCCTTAGATGAGGACAAGAAATGACCACAAAGAATGACAGAGCAAAAATCGAGGCGCTTGCAGAAAAATACACCAAGAAAGAGAAATATGAAGATGCCATCCTGGAATACCTCAAGCTCATATCTGGAGATGAACAGGACATTCCGATCAGAAACATTATTGGAGACTTGTACATCAAAACCAGACAGATCGACCGGGCAGTAGATGAGTTTAAGAAAGTTTCGGACTATTTTGAGAAGAAAGGAGTCTACACCAAATCCATCGCCATCTACAAAAGGATAACAAGAATAGCCCCTGAGGATATTGAATCTCTCCAGAAGCTGGCCGACCTTTATTACCAAAGAGGCTTCGTTTCAGAGGGAAAGGCAGAATACCTCAATCTGGCTAAGATTCTCACCAAGAGGGGAAAACTCCCGGAAGCCATCGAAACCTATGAGAAGTTGCTGAAACTTGACAGTGAAGACGTTGAATCCAGATTGAACTTAGCCGAGCTGTGTATCAGGCAGGGCTTGAGAGAACGAGCCGTAGAAGAACTCAATGAGGCTGCTGAATTCAAGATGCGGCAAAATTCGTTGAAAGAGGCGGCAGAAATTCTGAAAAGAAGCAGAACCATAGAGGAGGACAATTCGAGAACCCTGGAAAACCTCATCGATTTATTTAAGAGAGAGAACAAGAGGAAAGACGCGCTGAAATTGGTGAATGAGGTATTGAAAAAAGATAAGGAAAACCTGAAGGCTCTGCATCTTTTGGGGAACATGTGTTACGGGGATGGAGAGCTCAAAAAAGCAAGGGAGATTTATGGAAAAATTTTGGCAGCTCATCCAAAGGAAGTCGAAGCTCGTGTCAAACTGGGTCGAATCCACGTTCAGAATAAAAAACTCGATAAGGCATTCGAATGTTTCGAACCACTGATTGAGAGTCTGGTGAAAAAACAAAGGGAGGATAAAGCGATCGGTCTTCTCGGTCTCATTTTGAAGAACGACAAGGATCATATTCTAACTTTGGAAAAGTTAGCCTCAATTTACAGAGAAAAAAAGCAAAAAAGGAATTTAGAGATAGTTCTCCGGAGGCTCTTGAAGAGGTCTCAGAAGAAAAATCTTGCTGAACAATCAAAAAACCTTTTAGAGGAGCTGTCTGAGCTCTTTCCCGAGAAAGAAGAATACAAAGCCCAAGTCAGGGACGAAGGACCTCCAACTGAAATCCAGCCTGAAGAAGTCCCCCAGGAAGAAGAACCGGTTCCTTTGGAAGAAACTGCTTCCCGAGAGGAAGGAGAAGGGATATCTCCTGAACCGGTTTCAGCGGATACGGTGGATACAGAGGAAGCGCGGATTTCCGATGAGGAACCAGAGGAGACCGTTGAGAAAGAATTGGGAAGAGCAGATATGTATATCGAGAAAGGATTGATCAAGGATGCAAGACAGGTGTTGGATGACCTGCGAAAAGAATTCCCAGAAGAAGAGCGAATACAACTCAGATTGAAGGAGCTTGGAATCATCTTATCCCAGGCCGGAGAGGAGGATTTTGACGAGCCGGCAGAAAAGGAAGTTGAGAAAGAGATGAAAACAAAGGAAGCTGGCGAGAAGCTCACTGCGGCTGAACTCTTTGCTGACACAGACATTGTTCCCATCGTGACGCAGGAGGAAGAAATTGGCGAGAGGAAGTATTTCGATCTTTCCACCCAGATTGATCAGGAAATGGAAGCCATCACCCGGATCATCACTCAGCAAAAAAGAGGGGATACGTCGGTCGTGGAAAAGGAGCTGTCGTCGATTGTTTCAGAATTCAGAGAGAAAGTTGATGAAAAGGTTGGCATGGTAGATCTGGAATCACGCTTCAATCTGGGCATCGCTTACTTGGAGCAGGACCTTCTCGATGAAGCCATAAAGGAATTCATGCTTGCTTCTCAAGAAAGAACTTGGGAAATGGAGTGCTACACCAACCTGGGAGAATGCTATAAAAGAAAGAGCGATTTCAATGAGGCCATAAAATGGTATGCTAAAGCGATTGATCTCGTCGATGAAGATTCCATACAGGCGTTTGCATTGAAATATGAAATAGCATCTCTTTATGAGGAAATGAATGAGTTGGATAGAGCTTTAAAGCTTTTTAGCGAAGTGAGAGACTGGAATCCAGAATATGGCGATGTCACAGCTCGAATAAAAAATCTTCAAAAACACCCTGTCGGTTGATCTTTTATCCTGCATGATTCATCAATCCTCGTTCTTTTTTTCCGGTTTTATTTCCGTACAAAGAGAAATCAGAAACACGTAACAGAAATCCGCGTACCGGATTTCTGGCGATGCAGACCTTTCTTTTAAGCTGGGCTGGGAATCATTCAGGAACCCATGGACAATTTATGAAACGCTGCTCAGCAGAATTCCATTCTGTGTATGAGAAAATTCTTAAAAGGGATTCGTTAAAAATATAGCCAAACTCAGAACCCATTCACCTCAGTGAATGATTAACATTACAAATGCCTTTGAACGTATTGGAGTGGAAATGAAGCCGTATCCATTCTTAAGAAGAATTCTGGATTTGATAGTGCAGGAAAGTCATTCTGAGTTTGGTGCTGTTCTTCTTGTGGATGGGAATCGATACATCCTGGCCCAGGAGTCCCGACAGCTTTTCCAATCCGAAGTCAGACACTTAAGGTTCGACATCGTCAAACAGGCATTAGAACAGGGGAATCCTGTGGTTTGGTCCGGAGAATGCTCTCAATCCCAATCGTATGTCGTTTGCTTGCCTCTGTTTGCGGAAGGCAGACCCCTAGGAGGAATATATCTGACCAGGAGCAATGGAACGAAGATGTATTCCAGCCAGGATATTGAACTTCTTGCTTCCTTTTCTCTTCCTGTCAGTCATGTACTGAAGAAGAATTTGGACAACCGGCGGTTCATCGGGAAGCCCCCAGCGAGCTCGTCTCCTTTTGTGGGTAAGAGTCGATTTTTTTCTCGTGTGATCAAATTTATAGACAGGGTGAAGGATAGCAATATTCCAGTTTTTGTTTCTGGAGAAAGCGGCACGGGAAAAGAGCTTATAGCCAGATTGATCCATCAAAAAGGAAGGAGTAAAAAGGGCAAATTTATCGCTATCAACTGTGGGGCCATCCCCGATCAGCTTTTAGAGAGCGAGTTGTTTGGATATCTTAGAGGCTCTTTTACAGGGGCGGTACGGGATAGGCCCGGCCTCATAGAGGAGGCAAATCGAGGCACCTTTTTTTTGGACGAGATAGGAGACCTTTCTGGGCCACTTCAAGCAAAGCTCTTACGGGTTCTCCAGGAGAAAGAGATCAGAAGAATTGGTGAGAATCAAACACGTTTTGTGGATGTGAGATTCATAAGTGCAACCAATAAAAACATCGAAAACGAAGTCGGCAAAGGACATTTCAGAGAAGACCTGTATTATCGCTTGAAGATTGTTTCCATCCATATCCCTCCTTTGAGAGAGAGAAAAGAGGATGTTCCCTGTATTTTGAATCATCTTGTTGAGAGATACTGTCGGGAATTAGAGCGGGAAAGAGTCTATTTTTCTCCTGGAGCCATGAAACTCCTGCAGAATTATGAGTGGCCTGGCAATGTAAGAGAACTTCAAAACGAGATTCAAAAATGCTTGCTTCTCTGCGGGGAGGAAAATCTGATCAGAGAATCCCATTTGTCTTCTAAGATTCATGGACAAAGAGACAAAAATTCTCTGTCTTCTTTGGACTACTTCTGTGCCAAGGCTGAGTTTGAAAAAAGATTCCTGAACGAAGCCCTGAGCCGGAGCGACTACAACCGGACTAGAACAGCAGAAGAGATCGGATTGAGCCGACAGGGCCTTTTCAAGCTTATGAAAAAACACGGTATTCTGACCGATTGATGCTTGTGATTGATTTGTAAGAACTTGCCCCGGATGGGATTTTCTGATACAGTGTTTTCTGATGAAAGCCGGGAAAAAGACAACCCATGTTTTCCAGATAAAATGTCCATGTTGCCACAGTCAGCTTTGGATTGATCCTCTTGCCTGTGCTGTCATAAAGTCTGAGAAGGGAAAGAAGGAAAAAGAATCTTTGGAAGTCCTCTTACAAAAAGAAAAGATGAAAAAAATGGAGTTTGAGAGAAGATTCAAAGCGACCTCGGAAATGCAGGAGGAAAGAAGAAAAAAAGCTCAAGAGATCTTCAAAAAGGCCCTCACAGGTGTCGATGAAAAGGAATGAAGATTAACTTCCTATTTGAGTTTCATCTTCTCGAATCCGGGGAGCCATGGTGAATTTCGTGAACCCGAAGATGGCCAATATTGCCACTGCTGCATAATTCATTACTGCCCAAGGAAGGTAGGAGAAAGTGGAGACTCCGATTGTCCCGGTTATATAAACACCTGCCATGCTCCATGGAATGAGAGGAACGATGATGGCACCGCACTCCTCGATGATTCGGGAGAGATTTTTCGCCGCGAGTTTTTTCTTTTTGTAAATTGGAGCAAGAAGTTCGCCCGGAATAATCATAGAAAGATAACTGCTCCCAGTGATAAGGGCTGTGATAATAGAGGCGGCAATTGTGGTAAGGACGATGCTCCACACCTTGGCGGCGAATTTCATGACTCTGGCCAAGATAACCGATAAAAGTCCTGTGCTCTGCATGATGCCGCCAAAGCTGAAAGCTGTGAATGCCACAAGCTGAGTCTCCATCATGCTCATCATGCCTCCCCGGGATATCAGCCTGTCCACTTCTTCCAGCCCTGTGTTGGCTTGGTAGCCTGTATTCATCGCTGTTGCAATTTCAGTGACAGATGCTTTCTGAAAGACCAAAGCCAAGAAACCAGCCACGAAAGATGAGAGCAACATGCCAGGAATGGTCGGTTTTTTTGTGGCAGCAAAATAGAAGACGATGACCATCGGGAGAAGGAGCAAGATGTTGAAATGGAAATGAGATTTCAGAGTTTGGGTGATGCTTTTCATGGTCTCGGATTCGACTCTCTCAGCACCGTATTTAAGACCTATCAGGAAATAGACAAACAGTCCGATCAACCAGGCAGGAGTGGCAGACCAAATCATGTGTTTGATGTGGTCAAAAAGGTTTGATCCGGCGGCTACCGGAGCTAGATTGGTCACATCAGAAAAGGGAGACATCTTGTCTCCGAAATATGCACCGGCAACAATGGCTCCTGCCGCTGGTCCCAGAGGAATTCCCAATCCCATGGCTATTCCTATGAAAGCAACGCCGAGAGTCCCGATGGTTCCCCAGGAGGTCCCTGTAGCGATTGATGTGAGCGAACAGACCAAGCATGCTGTGACGAGAAAGAATTTCGGCGATATGAGCTTCAATCCGTAGTAAATGACCATGGGAATAGTCCCGCTTGCGATCCAAGAGCCTATCAAAATTCCTACACAAAGCATGATCAAGATGGCGGGCATAGCTTTATGGATGCTGTCTACTATCCCCCTTTCCATCTCTTGCCACTTGAAGCGCAGAAATAAACCCAGACATCCGGTGATGAAAGCTGCGGCCACAAGAAGGACTTGGGGACGGATTTGATAAATGCCATAACCGATCCCTAGGAGAAGACCCATTGAGAGCATCGGAATCAGGGCCACGCCTAGACTCGGCTTTTTTGCGGATTTCCGGTTCTCGCTAGTGTTGCTCATCTTACCTCTGGATTCATAAAGTCAAAACGGAACTCGATTCTTTTTATGCCATCCTATTTATATACAGGAAACGGAAGAATAATGAAAGTTATGAGCAACTGACTTTTCTTGTGGTATAATTTGAACGATGGAAACGCCTGAAAGAGAATTTGCCAAGTTGAAGCCTGTGGTGGACAGACTCTGCAGATTTTTCCTGCTCGGGAAAAAATTGGAAATAAGAGGCAGGAGAAATTTCATCAAAAAAGGTCCCAATATCATCGTGGGTAATCATATTGGCACATTCAAAGATATTGCGATCCTTATACAGGTTGTGCCTCGGCCCATCTTTTTTACTGCAAACAAGATGCTGTTTGACAAGAATGAATTCAATTGGCTCATCAGGCGCCATTTGAAAAGGCATCTCAGAACTTTCGGTTATTTTGCAGATTTGTTATTGAATCCCGTTAAAACTCGATTTATTCATTTTATCTCTTTGAATATAAGCAAGGTGGGAACCATTCCTGTGGATCTGACAAAACAAAAAAGATTGGCTGTTGAGAGATGCCAGGATTATCTCAAAAAGGGGAGGGCGATCATTGCCCTTCAAGGAAAGGGGAGAATCATGCACGGGAATCCGAATCCCTACGTCAGTCCTTTCCGCCGGGGACCTGCCTTTCTTGCTTATAATCTGTATAAAAAGGAACAAATCTCCGTGCCTGTAACTCCTGTAGCCATGTTTGGCACCCAACTTCCTTTTCTCATCCCAGGCACGATCAAAGTGAGCGTTGGCGAACCCATGTTTATCTCAGACCATATGGAGGATGGGATTTCAGCTTCCATCGAGAAATTTCGAGCCGCTATGGAAAGGAAAGTGCAGAATCTTCTCTTGGAGCTTATCAGAGCGTGATCTCTTCTGGATATATTTTTTTATCCTTCTCCACCCACCTGTTCCTGCTCCCCGCTGAACCGGGAGAGAACATCGGAATTGACTTTTAAGAAGAGGTCATACTTGATCTTTACCTCTTTCTCCTCTCTTAACCTGGCCATGTAAGATGAGAAAAATTTATTCTTTTTCATTTCCAGATAATTTTCTCTATAGCTCTCCTTCTCCTCATTGAATTCTTCCTTGGTCACTTCTTGGCGGTCGAGTATCCTTATAAGGGTATGTCCAGATCCGAATTCCACTGGATCACTTGTTTGACCCACTGGAAGCGAGAAAGCCAGTCTGTCGATTTCCTTGTTTTCACCGATGACGCCGATATACTGTCCCCTTCTGTGTTCATCGACGGTTTTATACTCAAGATTTTGTTCTTCGGCGAGATTTTCCATGCTCTTTTTGTCGAGTTCCTGTTTGATAGCTGCGAGTTTCTCGGCCGCCATATCTCTCTTTTTTAACTCCTTAAAATCGTTACTGACCTCTTCTTTCACTTCTTCGAAATTGGCTTGACGAGCGGATTCGATTCTCATCAATTGAGCCAGACCGACTCCTGTATAAGTGTAAATCGGAGAAGAAATTTCCTTTTCTTCGAGAGAAAAGAAGGACTGGCTTATGCTTCCGGAAGGATCGATGTCTTCTAGAGGATCATTCTCCTTGAGAAGACCCGTGTTTCTGATTTTATACCCCAGCTTTTGTGAAGCAACATCCAGACTGTTTTCTTTTTTTGCTGCCTTTTCCAGTTGAGAGATTTGTGTGTCGGCTAGATTCCGTGCTTTTTCGTCTTTTAGGATATTGATGATTCTTTCCTTTACCGCCTCGAAAGGCTGAGTGGATTCGGATTCTTTCTCCGTAACCTTTAGGATAGCCACTCCATCCTCGAGTTCCGCGATGTCAGAAACCTGGCCTTCAGATAATCTGTTGATCTGATCTTGCTCTTGAGGCGAGAGTGTCTTCCATTCGTAAAGACCCCAGTCTCCCTCAGCTTGGGCTTTATCGTCCTTCGAGTGTGCTCTGGCTATTTCTCCAAAGTCTTTTCCTGAGTTGATCTGCTTCAAAAGATCCCTTGCTTCGCTGAGCACGAGGTCCTTATCCCTATCTTCGAAGGGGAGATAAATACGACTCACCTTCACTTTTTCAGGCTCCATAAATCGAGATGTGTTATCTTCGTAGTATTCCTCGAGTTCAGGATCGGTCACTTCAATTTCTTGTTTTAAATCGTCTGTCTTTAAAAAGACATAATCTGCCTCTCTTTTTTCAGGAATTTTATAATGTTCCTTATTCTTTTCGAAATACTCTTGGAGTGCACTCAATTCAGGCTCTGTGTCCAATTCGACTGAATCGAGTTCCAGGACAATATATTCCAGTTTGGCTGTATCGTTCTCCTTTTGGTAATTTTCCCAGAGTTCCTCTTCCGTAACTGCTACACCTGCGGTTAAGACATCGACTGTTTTCTCCATCACGATTTCTTCTCGAAGGCTCTGTTCGAATGCAGATAAAGGAATCCGGTTCCATTCAAGAATTTTCTTGTATTGGGTGAAGCCCACGAACTGTCCATCCTTTTGAAAAACAGGATAGCTTTTGATTTTTTCCCTGATTTCTTGGTCAGTCGCCTGAATTCCCATATCTTTAGCCGATTGAGAAAGAAGGGACTGCTGGACGAGCTGATTCAAGATCTGTTGAGGAATGTTCAGCTGCTGGATAAATCGACTGTCGAGCTCTTTAAACTCCCGCTGCATAGCCTCCAACCTTCGCCTTAGAGTCTGGTAGTAGAGGTCAACCGATATGTTCTCATCTCCTACCGTAGCCAGTGTATCAGACCCTCTTCCTTCTCCGAGACGCCCCGCTCCTCCCCAGACAGCAAAGATGGAGATGATAAAAGCGATAATCACGAACCATAGAGTCGGAGCGAGAGATTTTATGTTTTTTCTCATTGATTTTAGCATCGTTGCACCTCAAAATCGGACTGTCTCGTGTCCTTTTATTTTCTCCGTTCCAAAGAAATCCTTTGACAGCTATTCTTTGATTAGATGTCTTGATATGACAAGACGCTGTATTTCAGAGGTCCCCTCATATATAGTGAGAACCCTTGCATCTCTGTAGAGCTGTTCGATAAAAAATTCCTGAGAATATCCATAGCCGCCGTGAATCTGTAAAGCCATGTAGGCGATCTTGTTAGCTGCTTCTGACGCAAAGAGCTTCGCCATAGATGCCTCTTTTGAAACAGAGATGCCTTTGTCCAACAGGATGGCTGCTCTATGAGTGAGCAATTGCGCGGCTTCGGTGAGCGTCGCCATATCTGCAATCATAAACTGGATGGCCTGGAATTCCGCTATGGGCTTGTCAAATGCTTCTCTCTGCTTCGCGTATGTGGTGGCTTCTTCCAAGGCTCGCTGTGAGAGACCGACAGACTGAGCTGCGATACCTATACGGGATCCATCGAGGCAGTGTAAAGCGATGGAAGCACCTTTTCCTTCTTTCCCGAGAAGATTTTCCGCTGGAACTTGACAGTTCTCGAGAACTATCTCAGAAGTTATCGAGGCGTGGAGTCCCATCTTTTCTTCAACCTTTGAAATACGGAAACCTGGAAAGCTTTTCTCGACGATGAATGCACTCAGCTGATGATTTCCAGAATCTGTTTCTGTAGTTGCGAAAAGTATGTATGCGGTTGCATCGCTTCCGGTTGTGACCCAGGATTTCGTTCCGTCGAGAATGAACCGGTCCCCCTTTTTCACTGCCCTGGTTTTTATGCCGCGCACATCCGAACCCGCCCAAGGTTCTGTGAGAGCAAAAGCTCCCAGGATCTCTCCTGCCGCTGCTTTTGGGAGGTATATTTTTTTCTGGGCCTCCGAGCCGAACTTAAGGATGGCGTAACAAAAGAGTGAACAATGAACGCTGATAATCACAGCGAGGGATGGAAAAACCTTGCTCAATTGTTCGATAGCCAGAATGAGAGAAAGACTATCCGTCTTGTTCCCTTGATATTCTGGAGGGATAGACATCCCGAGCACGCCGAGTTCGGCGAGTTTTTTCAACAATTCGCTGGGAAAAGCGCGTTTCTTTTCCAATTCTTTCACTCGTGGTTTGATCTCATTTTGGGCAAATTCACTGATCATTTCCTTGATCAAAAGCTGGTCTTCTGAAAGTTCAAAGTCCACTGTTTTCTCGTTTGTTGAATAATGATAGAAGCTTATCATACGATGTATGGAGGTCTTCCAACACAACTCTTGTCTTTCCGATAATGGGCATGAAATTCGAGTCACCTGACCATCGTGGTATAATATGCAGATGATAATGGTCGGCTACCCCAGCTCCGGCGCTCCGTCCGATATTCATTCCTGTATTAAATCCCTGAGGTTGATAATGTTCCCTCAGGAGAATCAAACATTTCTTGAGAAGCTCAGTCATTTCATCGGTCGCTTCTTTTTCCGCCAGTTCGATAGAGCTGAGGTGCTTGTAAGGTGCAATCATCAGATGGCCTGGTGTGTAAGGATATTTATTCAACATGACGAAGTTGTGAAGTCCTCTGTAAAGGATTAAGGATTGCTTATCATCTTTTGTTTTCAAAGCTTGGCAGAAGATACAGCCCTTCATCTTGAAGACTTTCTTAATGTACTCTTCTCTCCATGGAGTCGTGATGTATTCCATTATTTGTTGATCATATTCTTTATCAATTTACTCGGCTTAAAATACAAGACTTTTTTTGGAGGGACTTGAACGGCTTTTCCTGTCCGTGGATTTCTTCCTGAGCGAGCCCCCCTTGTGCGAAAGCGAAAACTGCCGAATCCCCTGAGTTCGATTTCTTCACCCCTCAGGAGGGCTTCTTTTAAAGTTTGAAAAAAAAGATTGACACCAGTTTCAGCATCCTGCCTGGATATGCTCATTTCCTTTGCGATTTTGTTGATTAAATCAGCTTTTATCATCTTTTTCCTCCTTTTTTTTCTCTGTTTTTTTGGATTTCTTTTTTGGGGGCTCTAAGTTTTTGAGTTTGTCTCTCATCAAGTCGCCAAGTGTCAGGCGATCGTCCTGGTTTTGTACGTATTTCTGGTATTCCATTTTTTGCATTTCGATCTGGGCCTGTCTGAAGCTGAGCGATATCTTCTTTTCTTCCTGATTCATCTTCAGGATTTTAGCCAATTTCTCTTGGCCGACCTTGAAAGCGTCGGCTGGGTTCTCGATTTTGTGATCGTCCAGCTCGGATAAAAATACGACTCCTTCAATGCCGGGGGTTATTTCGACAAACACACCGAAATTGGCGAGACGGACGATTTTGACTTTGACCAGATCCCCTACCTTTTGACGAGAAAAAAAATCTTCCCAAATGTCTCCTTCCAACTGTTTTATGCCCAGCGAAAGCTTCTGCTTCTTGACATCAATATTCAATATGATGGCTTCGATTTCGTCTCCGACTTTGAGAACGTCGGATGGATGCTTTATTTTTTTCCAGCTAATATCCGAGATGTGAATCAGCCCTTCGATCCCTGTTTCCACTTCCAGGAAGGCTCCGAAATCCGTGATGCTCGTGATGGTTCCCTTGACTCTTGAACCCGGACTGTATTGCTGCCTGAAGAGTTCCAAAGGGTGAGGAGTGACCTGTTTAAGGCCTAAAGAGATCCGTTTGGTTGATGGGTTTATGGCTAAGATGGTAACAGCGACTTCTTCTCCTACATTGAGGATTTTTTTGGGATGAACAGGTTTTCTGGACCAAGACAAATCCGAGACATGAACCAGCCCTTCCACACCACTTTCCAGTTCGATGAAAGCTCCAAAATCTGTCAAGCTCACCACCTTTCCGATGATCTTCTGTCCTGCTTGATACTTCTCTCCGATATTTTCCCATGGATCAGGCGTGAGCTGTTTATATCCCAAGGAGATCTTCTCTTCTTTTTCGTTGAAATCGAGAATGATCGCCTCGATTTCTTGACCCACTTCGAAGAGTTCTGAAGGATGGGTGATCTTTCCCCAGGACATGTCAGATATATGCATGAGCCCCTCGATTCCGCCCAAGTCCACAAATGCCCCGAAATTTGTGAGAGACTTAACTTTTCCCTTGACTTTTCGTCCTGTGCTGATTTGGTCGAAAATTCGTCTTTTCCTTTTTTCCTTTTCATCTTGAAGATAGAGTTTTCGAGAAAGGACTGCATTTTCGGTCTTCCGATCGAATTTGAGCACCTTGAATTTATAGATGTTGCCGATGAGCTTCTTCGGGTCTTTGACCATTTTTATATCTGCGTGAGAATCGGGAAGGAAGGCATCGATCCCCACATTGACGGTGTATCCGTTCTTAATTTTCTCTGTTATCTTTCCAACGATCCAGCTCTTGTGCTGGTAGGCTTTTTCCAGGTTGTCCATGGCCTTGATAGCTATGGCTTTCTTTTTTGAGAGAACGAGATAGCCTTCTCTGAGATTGCCTTTTTCCAAAACGGCTTCGACGTCATCGCCCGGCTGGAGTGTTTTCGGATCTTGATGATTGACAAAGTCTTCATTCGGGATGATTCCTTCTGATTTGAAGCCCACATCCACAAGGACATGATTGTCTGTGACTTTGATCACTTTTCCCTTCAGGAGCTTTCCGGGTGTAAGTTCCTTGGTGCTGAATTGGTATTGCTCGAGAAGATCTGCATAATCCTCGTTCGACATTTCTTTCTCTTTTTTGGGATTTTTGATTAGCTCTGACATTAGGCCCTCTTTTCCGATAAAAAATTATGTTTATAGCTTGACTTAATCTTAGCCACAGCTTCTTCTATGGCTTCTGGCGGAGTGGAAGCCCCTCCAGATAGGCCAATTTTTTTAGCTCCCTTCACCAAAGCAGGAGTGATTTGCTCTGCTGATTCGATAAAATGGGTGTTGGGCAATATTCTTTTTGAAATTTGAAAGAGCTTTTGGGTGTTCGAGCTCTTCCTTCCTCCGATTATGAAGAGAACGTCGACACAGGATGCAAGTTCGGATGTTGATTTTTGTCGTGTTTGAGTGGACTGGCAAATCGTGTTGTATACTTGAAGCTCTTCGGTCTTTTCTATCAGGGCTGCCACTGCTCTCGTGAAAAGAAAGAGATCCTGAGTGGATTGGGCGAGAACTGCTCTCCTTTTTCTTGAAGGAAGGGACTTGGCTTGAGCTTCATTTTCGATGATGATGCCTTTTCCTCTGGAATAGCCGATGAGGCCTTTGATTTCTGGGTGTTCTCTGTTTCCTACTATTATGACCTCATTCTCTTTTTTGGCCAGAGCCGCAACCAATTTTTGAATTCTCTTGACTATGGGGCAGGTGGCGTCCACGATGTCGAGTTTTTTTTTGTTCAGTATGGCATAGATTTCGGGTGAAACGCCGTGGCTTCGGATGATGACAGTCCCTTCTTTGATCTGTTCGATTCCGTCAATGGATTGAATGCCCTGTTTTTTCAATTCGTTGATCACCTGAGGATTATGGATTAAATCACCGAAGGTAAAAACTTCACCTTTTTTCTGCCTTCTCGTTACCTTGGCCATCTGCAGCGCTCTTTTTACTCCGTAGCAAAGACCAGAATTTTTTGCTGTGATTATTTCCATTTCATCCAAAGAAAGAATTCCTATACTATATTATTTGAGGCCTTTCTGTCAATCCTAACTATTGGTAGAATCGAAACTTAGGCTCAATTTTGAGCTTTGAGGAATGCTCCTATGCCCGCCTTTTGAAGCTCGGCTGGTGATGGGATGTTTTCGAGTCTTATACGAAGGTGTGGACGGAGTTCTTCCAGACTGGCGACCAAAGCCCCGAGGGCTGAAAGATGACGTGAAACGCGCTGTCTGAGCGGGATGCCTTTCTCATCGAAGGGAACGAAAAGCCGGCCGAGCCTGGCAGCTTTGACATAATTTTTATCTTTTCCCTCTAAGATCAGAGAAGGGGTGACCCTTCCTTTCAATCTTCCGTGAGATGCATTCGCAGTCTCCAGAAGGATCGCCATGATTTGGGCAGAATCTCCCCATTCACGGTGGCTCAGGCCTCTTAGATTGGAGGGAGAAGCTTCCAGCCTGATCTCGATATCCTCCTCCTGGAGCTCCAGCAAGGCAAGAGCGGCCAGCTCGGCGCAGTTTTCATGGAAAACAATGGCATTGATTACTGGATATTCGGGAGCGGCTTCATGAAGATCGACAGCCAGATCCACATTTTCCTTCCTGATGAGTGCCATGATGCCATAGGCAATTTTTTCCGTCAGGAACCCTTTCTCACGCCCTGGATAACAGCGGTTGAGATTCCGGCCTTCCGTTCCCGCGAGCTTCTGTCCCGCCGGATTGACATAAAAGACAGGATCAGGCCACTGGTGAATCGGATTGGTGAGCCGCGATCCGTAGCGAAACCATCTTTTCCCTCCAGGGACTTCGAAAGAGAATCTTTGTGGATTCCCTTCTTGCGGATCGCTGTGGGTGAAGCCGCTGTTGTTGGAACGGGGAATGATGATGACCTTGCCTTTGGAGATTCTCAGGTTTTCCACAAGGAGAACTGCCGTGATATATCCTGCGGGTTCGTTGGGATGAGTTCCTCCCAGAATGAGAAGGGTTCCACCCGGATTTTGACTTTCAAAGATGAACACATCGGTATCTCCTGGCGAGTCTTTCAATCCTGGGAAATAAGCACTCAGCGTATTCTGGCTGGTCAGAAAGCGGCTGGGATACACGGCTTCGGCTTTGTGCATGCCGAGGAAGCTGCGAGCGGTGATAAAACATATCGCTGCTGCGGTGATGATCGATAAAAATGCTGTGATATGATGAGTTTTCATTTTTTTGCGATCGTTTTCATTTGACGAGGAAAAGCCGCAGCAAGAAGACAATCAATACAAGTGCGGCGCTGAGTTGATTCCAGATTTTCTTCTCTTTAAATATGTACCATGTTAAATGGAGAGCTATGTAGAACACGATAATATGGTAAATGATTTGCATTTGCTCACCTAAATGATCTTATCCAGAAAGGGCGCAAGCAGCAAGAGCCCAATTCCCGCGGATAGTTCGAATAAAGCAGGAACAATACAGTACCGAAGGACACGAAAGTAGTTTTTTTCTCCGACAACCTGGGCCGCAAACATACCAGCCAAGGCCGTGGGGGGCATAAGATCACCTAATCCTGCCACGGCTGAAAGAGCAGAGGCGGTTATGACGGCGTTTTTATTGATCAAAGCCAGGATAAAAGGAACTCCTAGAATAGAAGCAGAGCCATATGCGGAAACGGCTCCGAAGAGGGGCATGCTGATCCCTATCCCCGCGTATAAGAGGAAAGGAGGAAGCGAAAGAAAAGAGACAACCGCCCAACCTCTTCCTCCTGTCAAGGTCATGATTTGGATGAACATGCCCACGCCTACGAGTATAGAAAGGATGGGCAGAGCTTCTTTGAGAGCCTCTTGTGTGACTCTTAAAAAATTGAAGGGCCGGCCACAAAAGAGACCGATGAGACTGCCGATGAAAAATATCGCGGGGATACCGATATCGGGCATGAGTTCCACTAACAAACTTTGTCCCAGCAACAGGGCCAGAACGACTAAAAGAGGAAGGTAGAGCCGATATCCGTAGCGGGGGAAACATGACTCCGGAAGAATCGTTACCATCTGGGCATAATTGATCATTTTGATATCCCTGAATCCGAGCCAGAGAGAGATGATGACAGCTAGGGGGATCACAATGATCAAAAGAGGAAGAGTCAGCCCAACATAGGGCATATCCACTCCTGCACCCATGATCATGACCAAAATGTTTACCGGCGGAGCGATCATGCCAATGATGGCTCCCATGGCTATCAATGCCGCTGACTTAATCCTGGAAAGTCCCAAACGCATGAGCACGGGTGCAACCAATACTCCTGTAGTGAGCACAGCGGTTGTGGAAGAACCGGTGATCATACCAGGGAACATGATCAAGACCATCACTGTGAGGAGAAGAGGGATTTTTCTTTTATAGAAGGTCTTGAGCAGGAATGCGGTTATGGAATCCAATATGCCGGAAGTTTGCAGCACCTTCATGAAAATCATGGCCGACGAAATGATCAGTATGGTTTCAAAATAACCGAATGAGCCCTCGACAAGATGACGCAGCCCTAGGCCTTCCCCTCCAAATAATGAACCTGCCAGCGCCGATAAAGCTAGGGAAATTCCGATAGGAAGTTTAAAAGCCATGGCCAGCAAGACAAAAATTCCCACCATTGTCAAGAACAGGACTGCCTCTGACATTTTTTATCCTGGATCTGTCTCTTCTACAAAAATAAGCGGGATTTTACGGATTTATGACATAATAAAATATCCATCAAATGTCAATGCCCGACCGCAAACGAGAAGCCTCTCTCTTTCCGGGTGCCAAAAGCCAGATTTATCACGGAAACGGGTATGCTCCTCCGATAAACCAGGTGTGATTATGAATCGCTCTGGACAGAGTTTTAAAACGATTCCGTGTCTGACTGGAAAAGAGACTTCAGGGGTTCGATGGCGTCTAAGGGCCTCTCCAATTCTAAGAGCGGAATGTTTAGCTCTCCACAAATCTTGGTGAAGAGACCATCCTCGTTTCCGGATTTGACCACGATGACCATGCGAGCGAAAGGAAGGAAGGTGGCAAGAAGCTGGTCAGAAAGTTTTCCTCTTCTTGCCTGTCCACCCAGATGAAGGCAGAGGAGAGGGATGTTTTCTCTTAGAGCTGTCTCGACCATGCCGTTTACCCGGGAGATTTCATGATCCAGGTCCAACCCTGCTGCCCCCAAGCCCTTCATGCTCACACCGATGACCAGAACAAGAGTTTTCATGTTTTCGAGGTCTGTTTTTCCAGCTGCTTTGGAAAGAAAGGCAGTCAGTCCCGCCCGTTTAGCGAGTACACCAGCAATTTGAACATCCGCGCTTTGGCCGACCGAAGTGATGAGCAGAGGCTGTTCGAAACATGGCCAGTCCTCTCTCGTTCCCTTTGGAACAGGGAGACAGACCCTTGCTATAGCGAAAACAGTCAACAAGGAACAAAGACTTTTTTTCATGTTTCATCCTTCCTTAGGATTTCAATATCCTTCCCCTGCACCGTCTCTTCTGGAGTCGGCTCCGCCGAGGATAATATTTTGACTGGAAAGAATCATGATTCCCTGGGCCCCTCCGAAAAACTTATCGAAGGCATCGCGGATCTCGACGGTGTGACCGATTTCTTCAAGAGCCCGGATCGTTTCCGGACTGATGCGCGACTCCATAAACAGGCTTCTCGCTTTTCCCTGAGTCGAATAGGAAAAAAAGCGGGGAGCCTCGATGGCCTCATCGAGAGACATACCGAACTCTACGATGTTGATGATGATCTGAGTGAGGGAGGGAAAAATTCTCGTTCCACCAGGAGAGCCAAGTATGAGAAAGGGATCTTCCTGGTCGAAAAGAATGAGAGGGGCCATGGAGCTTACAGGTCGTCTGAATGGGCGGGGAGCGTTGATTGATTCGGGATAAGGAGAGAAATCTGCCATATGATTGTTTAACAGAAAACCGGTCCCAGCGGCGACAATACCCGATCCGAAAAAGTCGTTGATCGATTGAGTCAAGCTCACGATGTTCCCCCATTGATCGATGACATTCAGATGAGTGGTGTTTTGTCTGTCTAACAGATTCTTATCGATAATGCCGGGCGGATAGGAATCCTGAAGATGGCGGGGTGATATTCTAGCTGCGATTCGGGATGCATACTTTTTGGAAATCAAGTCTTTTGTGGGAACCGATACATATTCGGGATCTCCCAGATAGCGGGTTCTGTCAGCAAATACGAACCGGAAGGCTTCACTCATATGGTGGATATATTGGAGAGAGTTGAATCCCCAAGAACTGACTGGCCACTGCTCGACGATGTTGAGGAGTTGTATGGTATGCAGGCCACCGGAACCAGGAGGAGGGATGGAGTATACCGAGTATCCTTTGTACGAACCTTTCAGAGGGAACTGTTCAATCGGAGAGTAACTGGAGAGATCTTCCTTGGTAATCAAACCACCTTTCTTTTGGACCGACTCGGCAATTTTCTGCGCGATATCCCCAGAGTAAAAGTCCTGCCATCCAAAAGAGGCAATCCGCCTCAACGTTTGAGCAAGATCTCGATTCTGGAATGTGTCGCCCGGTTCATAAGGAAGCCCGTCAAGAAGATAAGGAGAGGATTCTCCCGAATTCAGGAGGATTTTCTCATACTCGTCTTTGTTGATTTGACTGAAGGTCGTGCTGACGGAAAAGCCCTGTTCAGCTATCTGGATACTCCTTTCCATAGTCTCTTCCAGCTCGAGAGTGCCGTATTTTTTGAGTGCATAAGTCCACCCGGCAAGGGCTCCTGGCACGGCGACAGCGCGTCCGTGAGTCCTCTGCCATTCGTCCTTGACCCTGCCGTTTTCCAGGAACATGGAGGGAAAAGCGTGCGCCGGCGCTTTTTCACGAAAGTTTATCACCGTGACTCTTTTTTCTTTTGCCAGGAAAATGAGCATGAATCCTCCGCCACCGATTCCAGATGCGAACGGTTCGACCGCATTCAGGGCAAATGCAGTGGCCACAGCCGCATCCACAGCGTTTCCGTTTTTTTTTAGAACTTCCAGGCCGGCTTGGACAGCTAATGGATGGGCGGCAACGACCATCCCCTTTTGTCCGACATAGTTGTGTGGTCGATGACGGTCTTCGGCCGGCTTTACCACCTCAATATTTTGGGATTGGCAGGCAGTCAAGAAGAGAAGACAAGCGGAAGGAAACAGAAGCGCGGTTTTTTTGACCTGAAAGGCCTTCTTTTTAATCAAGAATATTTTCCTCGTCCAGAATTTTCGTTATTTCCTTTTCAGAGGGGAGATCGCTCAAGCTGTTGAGTCCAAAGTAGCTAAGGAATCGATCGGTAGTCCTGTAAATCAAAGGTCTCCCTGGACTTTTTTTCCGCCCTGTGATCTTTACCAATTTCCTCTGCAGCAGAGTTTTCAAAGAATGAGAAGCGTCCACGCCGCGAAGAGCGGAAATTTCGGCGAGCGTCATGGGCTGATGGTAAGCGACAGTGGCGAGGGTTTCCAGAGCAGCATGAGAGAGCTTGTTCTTTTGCTCCAATCTGAGAAGCCGTCTGACCCATTGGTCATGCTCGGATTTTGTTGAGAAGAGGTATCCTCCTGCGGCCTGAACGATTTGAATCCCTCTTTGGTTGGATGAATAATTTTCTGTGAGCTCCTGAATGGCTGCTTCAATTTCTTCCTCTGAAAATTCGGTACAGATGCCCTTAATTTTTTCCAATGTGAGGGGTTCAAGAGAGATGAAAATTAGAGATTCTATGACATCCTTCAGTCTTGCCCTCATGATGGGATCTCTTGTCTGAGCCAGACTTCGATCGAATCAAATAAGCCCTTTTGGACAGCGATCGCAATGCCTGATTTGACGAGCTCCAGGAGACAGAAGAAAGCTACAAGGGCAGCTTCGATGCTCTCTTGGCTGTAAAAATACTCCAGGAAGTTGAGATATTTTTTTTCTTTGAGACGATCAATCAGTTCCTTCATTTTCTCTTCCAGGGAAAAGTTTTTTCCTTCAATGAGGCGAAAATTTTCCTTTTCCTTTTTTTTCATGAGCGTCAAAAAAGCCTCTGCCAGGTCGAAAAGGGACAGCTCAGAAAGCTCATATTCATCCTTTGACTGGAGAGGAGGAAGGGCGGTTCGCTGCCAGAGCTGCATTTGCTGGTCTTCTTTTTCCCTTAAGAGGGTGCTGGCAGCTTTGATCTTCTGGTATTCCAGCAAGCGGTTCACCAGGATATTTCGTGGGTCTTCCTCTTCATCTCTCATGCTTTCTCTGGGAAGGAGCATCTGCGATTTGATGTAGATTAAAAGTGCTGCAATCAACAAGAATTCTCCTTCGCGTTCGAGATTGATCCTTTCCTTACGGTCGAGATAATCCAGATATTCTCTGGTAATGGAGGCAATGGGGATATCGTGGATGTTGATTTTCTTCTTTCGAATCAAAAAAAGAAGAAGGTCCAGGGGCCCCTGGAAGACCTCCAAGTTGACCTGATACTCTTTCGCCTCTTCCATTAACACTACGGACCCAAAATCAGAGTCCTATCGCTGCTCTGACTTCTTCCATGGTCTTTTGGGCTTTTTGTCTCGCTTTTCTGTTCCCTTCTTCGATGATATCGCGGACAAGCTGCGGATTTTTATCATACTCCCTTCTTTTTTCCTGGAAAGGGGTTAGGATCTGGATGATTCTGTCGATGACTGCGTTTTTGCATTCCAAACAGCCGATTCCGGCCGTCCGGCAGCCCTTTGCCAACTCTTCTCTCTTCGTTTCATTCACGAAAGCCTTGTGTAGAGTGAAAACCGGACAGTCCTCAGGGACTCCCGGATCAGACCTCCGTTTGCGCCGGGTGTCTGTGACCATAGGAGATATTTTTTCTCGGATGACTTCTGGTGGATCTGTCAGATGGATAGTGTTATGCATAGAGTTGCTCATTTTGCGGCCGTCTGTACCCGCGAGCCTGGGAACCTCTGTAAGAAGAATCTGAGGTTCAGGGAAGATTTCTCCGTAAAGACGGTTGAAACGCCTTGTGATTTCCCGTGCCAGCTCCAGGTGGTAAGCCTGGTCTTCTCCAACTGGGACAGCATGCGCTTTATAGATGATGATATCGGCTGTCTGGAGCACAGGATATCCGAGAAATCCGTAGGTGTTGAGGTCTTTATCCGGGATTTCTCGCTGCATTTCCTTGAATGTGGGAACCCTCTGCAGCCAGGGCAAGGGGATGATCATGGAAAGGAGAAGATGAAGCTCCGCATGCTCTTTGACCTCTGACTGCACAAAAACCACACTCTTTTCTGGATCTATGCCGAAGCTCAGCCATCCAGCAGCGTATTCGAAAATGTAGTCTCTGATAACAGTGGATTTCTGGTACTCGGAGCTGAAGGCATGCCAGGTAACGATGGTGTAGTAGCAGTCATATTCATCCTGCAGCCGGATCCAGTTCTTGAGTGCGCCAGCTAAATGTCCGAGATGGAGAGGGCCTGTGGGCCTCATTCCGCTGAGAACGATTTTTTTCTTCCTGTTGCTCATTCCTTCCTTTCCCTAGAAAATAAAGGAGTCCACGATTCGGAGAACACCGCCCAATATTCGGCCGATGAACCCCGTCATTATCAACAAGATCAGAATAAAAAAGCCATAGGGCCGGATTTGCTCATACTTCTGTGCTGCCTCCTCTGAGATCAGTCCCATTACGACTCCGCTGCCATCCAGCGGCGGAATCGGAATCATGTTAAAAATCGCCAATATGATGTTGATAACGACCGTTAAATAAAGGATTTGAATGACCGGAGAGAGCAGACTGGAGAATCCTCCTCTCCCATAAACAAGGCCTGGATCGAGATTCATCATCAGCTTGAGGATGACAAAAGCCACTACGGCTACGGAAATGTTGGATAGAGGACCGGCAATCGATATGATCAAATTATCCCGTCGGGGATCCTTCAAATTGAGCGGATTGACGGGAACGGGTTTCGCCCATCCGAAGGGAGGAGCCCCCATCACGATGAGGATGAGAGGAAGAAGAATGGTTCCCACAGGATCGATATGGCGGATCGGATTCAAGGTGATTCTTCCCATGTGAAAGGCTGTGGGATCGCCCTTTTTCAAGGCTGCCCAGCCATGAGAGGCCTCATGGATTGTGATGGCAAACAGGACCACAAAGAGACTGATTATTCCGTTGATGATGCTCATGTCTCACCAGAGGTCATTTATAGCATATCCGATCCGTTGCGTAAAGGAGAAATCATAAAGCGGACCAGCACGGGAACCCGGAATTCAGAGAAATCGTCACGGAAGTCAGAATGCTGACGCTTCAACTCCCTATTCGCTTTTCTGGCGATAGGTTTTCCGAATGGATCTCAACAAACTGAAATTAACTGTTGAGAATTTTATCCACCTCTTCTCTATCCACGTCCGTTATGAACGGGATGCCGCTTATGTCGGAAGCTTCTTTTGTCAGAGCGGCGATATCGTCTCTGCTGATGTAAGACAAGGCAAATTTTCTGTTTCCAGCCATCAATTGTTTCAAGCCCTGACTGAGTCTTTTGAAATAACCATGGAGACCGATGGCCCCAGTGGGAAGGTCGCTGAACCTTTCTTTCAGCTCGTGCTTGAGTTCAGTGGCTGTGACAAAGATTTCTTCCACTTTGTTGCCAAAGCGTTCCACATACACCGGAATTTGCTCTTCTTCTATCCTTCTTCCTATGGTTTTTCCGACCATGGCAGCAGCCATAGGTCCTCTGGCCATTCCTACGACTTTGGCATAAGGGGCCACAAGGGCAAGCGCTTTATAAATCTGATCCTCAAAGGTAATTCCCCCTGCCGTAGCGATGTCAGGGACATATTCTCCTTTTTCTTCGATCTTCTTGAGATACTTATAGAGAAGAGACCAGATCTCCACACTGGGAATGCCCCATTCGTTCATCATGCGCCAGGGGCTCATACCTGTTCCGCCGCCTGCTCCATCCACAGTCAGCAGATCGAGTTTGGCTTTGGAAGCATATTTGACCGCTCGAGCAAGATCAACCGGTCTGTAGGCTCCGGTCTTGAGGAAGATATACTTTGCGCCCACCTTTCTCAGTTCTTCAACCCGTTGCATGAAGCTCTCTTCTTCGACCATGCCCAATCGGGAGTGTCTTTCAAACTCCTTAAAGGCTCCATGCTCGAATGCTCGAATAATCTCTGGATCATCGGGATCAGGAAGTACGATGTATCCTCTGCGTTTCAGCTCCTGGGCTTTTTCGAGATTCTTTATTTTGACTTCTCCTCCGATATCCTTGGCGCCCTGTCCCCATTTCAACTCTACAGTTTCCACGCCGAGCTTTTCGATCACGTATTCTTGTGTGCCGAGCCTGGTATCCTCGACATTAGCCTGGACGGCTACGGTTCCGTAACCATCCGTTTGCCAGTCTTGAAAGAGTTTGACCCGCCGCTCCATGTCAGGAGAGTGGACGATTCTCCCGTTTTTGATCTCCGATTGTTCGTCCATGGCGCAAACATTTTCACCAATAGTCAAAAGTGATCCGCTGATCGCCGCTCCTATAGCCAATCCTTCCCAGTTTTGTTTCGCCACGTTGGTGGATCCCATTCCTGAGATGATAAATGGCACTTTCAGCTTGATTCCTTTGTCTTGTCCAATTGCTGTTTCGATGTCGACTGCAGGAAAAGTGGCTTTGTCAGAGTCTGCTTCAACACCGTAGGCGCCGGCTGCAGTCCCCAGGATTGTGAAGTCAGAGAGATCAATGGGGTATTCTTTTTCAGAAGCCGCAGTAATGATGCCGAAAGGCTGTGGATAGAGAACTTCCGGGCCTCTGTAAGCTGATTTTCCGATTTCACACATGCCGATACAGCCATCCACACATGTTACACACATACCGCTGAACGGACTGATCGAACCTTCGGTTCTGTTTTTTGTTAGTGTGGCGGCGCTCCTGTTGAGTTTTGTATAAGCCATTATGATTACCTCCTTATTTGCTCGATTATGGGCAAGCAGTTAAAAAACAAGTCTTCTAGCACCTCTCTAGGAGTTATCCTTTGGAACTTGTTCCTCACTGTCTGACTGTTCCGTTTTTTCTCGGACACAGGTTCCGCACCGCCCGGCATCATACATCCAACACTGGAGTTCATCATAGACATCCACACAGGTGGGATCTAGATTCAAACAGGCGTTGCAGACAGCAGTATCTGGATCTGGCCCTATGCATCTCATTTGACAGGCCGGGCAGATATATATGCAGCCCCCACATTGGCGGCATTCCGGCGACCGCATGTCAAAAGGGGTGGAGATCTTCCTCTTATACCCTCTGTTTTGGAATCCGATAGCCCTGGCGTCCATCTGTTCTGCACACATGCGCACACACAGACCGCAGTAAATACATTCATCGTTGCGTACTTCGAAGCGAACTTGTCTCACACCGAATTGAGAGGCCAGATCTTGGATGATCTTCGAATTGGGAGCTACAGAAAGCATCAGTTCAATCATCATTTTCCGTGCCTCCAGAACCCTTTTGGTATCGGTGTGTACGATTAAACCTTGCTCCACAGGATATGTGCAGGAACTGACCAGCTTTGTGCGAGGTTTTTCACCTATTTCGACCAAACAGAGACGGCATCCCCCATAATTGCTCAAGCCTTCATTGTAGCAGAGTGTGGGGATTTCCAATCCATAAAATTTTGCGGTCTCCAAAATGGTCCATCCTTCTTCTGCCTGAACCTCCAAGTTGTTTATTTTCATGTTAATCATGGTTCCCTCACTCAACGGCGATCGCATCAAAATTGCAGGCCTCGAAACAGGCTCCACATTTGATGCATTTTTTAGGATCGATAACGTGGACTTTTTTCAGTTCTCCTGTTATGGCCTCACTCGGGCACACCTTGAGACATGCCAGACATCCCGTACATTTGTCTTCAATTACGGAGTACTGGATCAACTCCTTGCAGACGCCGGCCGGACATTTTTTGTCTTTCACATGGGCTTCGTATTCGTTTCGGAAATACCGGATGGTGGAGAGTACAGGATTGGCAGCTGTTTGGCCCAGTCCACAAAGGGAAGCATCCTTGACTGCGTTGGCGAGGGTTTCAAGGAGCTGAAGGTCTCCCGGCTTCCCTTTTCCCTCTGTAATGTCTGTTACGATTTCCCACATACGCAGGGTTCCTTCTCGGCAGGATAGGCATTTGCCGCATGATTCGTCCCTTAGGAAGTTCAGGAAATATTTCGCCACATCCACCATACAGGTGTTTTCGTCCATGACGATCATCCCCCCTGAGCCCATGATGGATCCTGCCTCTGTCAGGCTTTCATAGTCAATCGGAAGGTCCAGTTTTTCCTCGGGAAGGCAGCCTCCTGAGGGCCCTCCTGTTTGGACTGCCTTGAATTCTTTTCCTTGCGGGATGCCTCCCCCTACATCGAAGATGACTTCTCTCATGGTGATGCCCATCGGCACTTCGACCAGGCCCGTGTTGTTGATTTTTCCCACCAGGGAGAATATTTTCGTTCCTTTGCTTCCGTTGGTGCCGATCTGAGAAAACCAATCCGCACCTTTTTCGATGATCAGAGGAACATTTCCCCAAGTTTCAACATTATTGATGTTGGTGGGGCTTTTCCAGAGCCCCTTCACTGCCGGAAAAGGAGGCCGCTGACGGGGTTCCCCCACTTTTCCTTCTATCGAGGCGATGAGGGCTGTCTCTTCACCACAAACAAAGGCTCCTGCACCTTTGCTGATATGTATCTCCAAACTGAAATCAGTGCCCAGGATGTTTTTTCCCAGAAGCCCTGATTCTTCAGCCTGTCGGATAGCATGAGTGATGTGTTTCAGTGCCAGAGGATACTCATCTCGGATATAAATATAGCCCTCGGATGCTCCGATTGCATAGGCTCCAATCATCATTCCTTCCAGGACACGATGAGGATTTCCCTCCATGAGACTGCGGTCCATATAGGCTCCTGGGTCTCCTTCATCTGCATTGCAGATGATGAATTTCTTTTCTCCCTTGGCACTTTGAGTCAAAGCCCATTTGCTTCCTGTAGGGAATCCAGCTCCCCCTCTTCCGCGAAGACCGGATTGTTTGATGACGGCGGTAACATCGTCTGGAGACATGCTGGAGAGGACTTTTGCCAGGGAGCCATATCCTCCGATAGAGAAATACTCGGAAATTTCTGTCGGATCTATGAGCGCGTTATCCCCTAAAACCAACCGCATCTGTTTTTTATAAAAGGAGATATCTTTTTCCTTGCGAGCGGGTTCTCCGGTAGTAAGGTCACAATAGAGGAGCCTTTCGATAGTCTGATTATTGAGGATGGTTTCGGATATAATTTCTTCGGCATCCTTATTTCGGACATGTTGATAGAAAATGTCATAAGGCTGGATGATGATATTTGGTTCGGCCTCGCAGAATCCGTGGCACCCCGTTACCTTGATCCTTACCTTTTTCTTGAGATCCTTTTCTTGAACGGCCTTCTTCAGGGCCTCGACGACATCAAGAGATCCTCGGGCTTGTCCACATGTGCCAGCGGAAACCATGATAACAGGCCTTTCTTCGGCAGCTCTTTTTTGAATTTCAACTTCAATCGTTCTTTTCAATGCATCAATGGAATTAATTTTGGTTTGTGCTTTCATCTCTCTTCTCTTTTTTTTGGTACCTCTTTAGGATGGAATCCACTTTTCGGATAGTCGTTTGAGCATGGTAGTCGCCATCGACAACCACGACTGGACCGATCGCGCAGCATCCTAGACAAGCCACGGTCTCTAAACTGAACTGTTTGTCACTTGTTGTTTCCCCAGCTCTGATTCTTAACTTCCTCTCGAACTCCTCGAGAATCTTTGGTCCTCCCCTCACGTGACAAGCCGTCCCCATACAGACTGTAACAAGGTGTTCTCCTCTTGGCTGAAGGCTGAAAGAGCGGTAAAAAGTCGCCACTCCGATTATATCGACAAGAGGAATGTCCAAAGTTTTTGCCAGGGTAGTCAAAGCGATTCCAGGGAGGTAATTGTATTTAGCCTGAATATCCTGGAGGATGGGAATCAAGGACCTTTTTTCTTTCGGGTGGGTTCTGATGAGAGACAGGACTTCGGAAACTTCTATCTGTTGCATGGGACTTACTCCAAATTTTTTAAGTCCAAGGTGTTAGTTGATATAGGAGGTTTCAAACGAATCGGCATATCACCCAAAAAATGGTGATCGTCCGCAGAGCGGGAGAGAGTCCAAAGAAAAGGTTATGAAGGTTATGATTCCTCCTATACAGTTTAAAAAAATATATCGATAATTGAATAATAACAAAACTTTATAGCAGATATGATTTTGGCCGTCAAGCATATTTTTTGGCTTTGACCTGAATTCTCCATCACTCCATCATTTTGTTCTTGTCCACAAGTTTCCAGATGAGTCATTCAGCCGAGAATCCGAGAGAGAGGCTATAAAAAGGGAAGATATTTTTTGATCTCGTATTCGCTGACCTGTTTGGCGTATTCTTTGGAAACATTGGAATTGTACTCCTCGATCTCCCACATCTTGTTGGAAAGATATTTTTCGAACACATGTTCCCCCAAGGTTTCTCGGACCATCTCGCTCTTGCTCATGATCTTGACAGCCTCCTCCAGGTTTCTGGGGAGGATTCGTATGCTCAGGCTTTTTTGTTTGGCCTCGCTCATCGCGTAGATGTTTTCTTCTACCGGATCCTCGAGTTCATACTCCTCCTGGATGCCTTTCAGTCCAGCCATGAACATGCAGGCGAACGCAAGATAAAGGTTGCATGCGGGATCTGGGGAGCGGAGCTCGATCCGGGTTTCGAGCTCTTTTCCAGGCTGATATTCCGGGACTCTGATGTAAGCCGAGCGGTTCCTCTGTCCCCAGGCGACATATACGGGAGCTTCGTACCCTTCGATCAGGCGTTTGTAAGAGTTGGTCCATTGACTGAGGACAGCAGAGATTTCTCTGGCGTGCATCATGATGCCAGCAATGTAATGACGGGCCAAACCCGAGAGATGGTAACGACCTTTTTTTTCAAAGAAGAGATTTTTCCCTCCTTTCCAGAGAGATTGATGGACATGCATCCCGCTCCCGTTCTGACCGTTTAATGGTTTGGGCATGAAGGTCGCATAAAGGTTGTGCATACGAGCGACCTTTTTGACCATGTAACGAAAAAGCATACAGGTGTCGGCCATTTCCAAGGCATCGAGAGAATTGAGGTCGATTTCGTGCTGCCCATGTGCCACTTCATGGTGATCATGCTCGGATTCAATTCCGAGCTTTTTAAAAAGAATCTGGATCTCCTTGCGGATTTCGCCGTGTCTGCCGGAGAAAAAATATCCTCCTGCATCCATCGGGCTGGCTTCTTGGCTGCTGGGGAAAAGAAAGAACTCGAGTTCAGGCCCGACCTTTATGGCCTCGATTCCCAGATCTTTCTCAGCTTTCTTCAGCACTTTCTTGAGCACACTCCGACAATCTCCTTCATAGGGTTTTCCATCAGGGGAATGAATATCTCCGAATATGACCCCTTCTCTCCATGTGGTGCTTTCGTCAAAACCTTTGTATTTCCAAGGTAAGACTCTGAATGTCTTTGGATCGGGGATGATGATGAGGTCACTTTCTTCGATTCGGACGAAACCTTCCACTGCAGACCCATCGAATCCTTTGCCCTCAAGAAAAGCTCCTCTCAATTCACCGCTGGGTATCGAGAAGTCCATAGGTCGGCCCAGAATATCCGAGAACATGATGCGGACAAACTCAATTTTGTTGGCAGGATTTTTGACTGCATTCAGGACTTCTTCCTGATTTTCGAAACCATATTTTTTAATGCCTGCTTGTGATTTTTGTGTCATGGCTTCTCCTTTGATCGCGGCTTTATCCACAGGGCGCGTTTTTTTCCGCCTGTCAAAGCTGGCTGTTGAAGAAAAATTAATTTTAGCTATGATACGAAACAATTGTCAATAATAGACTTTGATTATGCTATAATACTCCTGTTTTTTTAAAGATAAGATGACATATGTCTGGAGGTTGAGATGATAGATGACCTGGATCGGAAAATCATTCGGGTGCTCAATCAAAATGCCCGTAAAAGCTTCCGGGACGTGGCCAAAGAGGTCGGAACATCAGTCACTGCCGTGATAAACAGGGTGAAAAAGCTGGAAGAATCAGGATTCATCTTAGGATACATACCCTTGGTGGATCCCGAATATTTCGGCTTGAATCTCATCGCCATCATCGCGCTTCGTATTTCAAAGGGAAGATTGTTGGAAACTCAGGAACAAATATCTAAAAACTCCCGGGTGGTTGCGGTGTACGACATAACCGGAGAATGGGATTCTTTGATTATCGGGTATTTCGAAGATAGAAAGGATTTGAATGATTTTATCAAGGATCTCCTTTCTCTGGAAAACGTGGATCGAACGGTCACCCATATCGTATTGAATGTGGTCAAAGAAGAGAGGCGGATTCTGGTTTAGAATGAAGGTGCCTCACTTGACACAGTTGCGTTATTCGGCATAATGAATCTATTGGTTTAAAGGAGCTGAAATGCCGAAAAAGATTCATAAGCCCATTGGCCATCATTATATTGTCGAAGCCTCAGGATGCGATCCCAAGATCATTGCCAGCGTAGAAAAGGTCCAGCAGATCTTGGTTAAGGCTGCTGAAATTTCTGGAGCTCAGGTTTGGTCCGTATCATTCAGCAAATTTCCGCCTTATGGAGTGAGTGGTGTGGTCGTGATCTCCGAATCCCACATTTCTACTCACACATGGCCTGAATACAATTATGGAGCGATGGATTTCTATACATGCGGAGATAATGTCGATCCAGAAAAAGGGCTTTTCTACGCTGTTGAAGCCTTCGGAGCTTCGACCTCCCACATCACAGAGATTACCCGAGGCCTTGATGAAGGCGATGATGTGTTTTATCACAGTTTTGTCACGTGGGAAGAAGACTTCGGGGAAGATTGATACAGTAAAATTTATTTACAGCCCATCTCCCCGTCACTGACCTGTCAGTCCTGTCATTGATCTGGAATCTATCCGGAAGATGAGGAGGCAGAGTCTATTCTAAATGGCATGAATATTGCTGCTGTGTTCTTAACGAGGCTCAAGAATTTAGAAATGGGTTCTGATTTTGTTATAATAAGAAGTCATTCTCGGCTGAAATTCAGGTGATGGAAATGAAAAGAATGCCCCTAGCGCGGATGCTCCTCTTTGCTGGAATCTGTTTTTTCCTTTCGTTCCGTTCATTCGGAAACCAGAGAGTGAACGATCTTCTCGCACGCGTAGAGAATTCTTTGAAAAATAAGGATTTCCCGGCTTATCTGGCTGCATTTTCTCCTGAAATAAGAGAGATGGAAAAGCAGCTGATATCCTCCAGTTTCGATCTGTTTGAGTGGAAAAATATTTCTTACTTTAAAACCGACAGATTGATAGAGACAGAAACAGGCTCCAGGGCATATGTCAGCGTAATGTTTGAGAACGATTACGCGGTCAAAATCGAAGTTTGGGGTTTGGAATTCAGGATGTCCGATGATCAGCTTCAAATTCGGAATAAAGAAGTGGTAAGGGATCTAAGGAGGTTGTATAAACTGCAGATTCCATCCGGAAGAGAAGAGAAAGTAAAACATGTGGAAATCAAGCATGCGGATCTCACCATAACTTTCCAGGATCCAATAGTTTTCTATGATAATATTCCGAACATCGAAACAGCTCTATTAGTCGTGGGAGAGGGTGAGATTTTGTTTTCCCCCTCATTGCCAAGGGAACGGCATCAGCTTGAACTCGTGTATAACGACAGATTTCTAAAAGATAAGCTCAATTATGTGTATATAAGATGCTCGGATTCCCTGTTCAAAAAAAATATCCGGATAGAAAAAGAGGCGGCAAACAAGCGCTTCCCGGACAAATCGGATATGAACAAGGCATATTCTCTCTTTACCAAACTTTATTCCCGTTCTTTCACCATCGAAAATTCCTTGAACGGGGAGCTTCTTTCCTTCATTCCCCAAGGAGAAGAAACGGTCATTGAGTTTGAGGGAAAGAAGACTGGAAAATTCACTTATATCTATTCTCCTTTTTCAGAAGAAGAAGTCACCCTCTATCATCGGGACAGAAAAAGATTCCTTAACCTCTATTCGCCTCAGAGTACCAAAGAGGAGAGACGATTCTATATTTCCTGGGGAAAAAAATTCGACGTAACAGACTATGAAGTAGACATCAATTTCAAACCCGTGGATTTCTATTTTTCAGGTAGAGCGAAAATTGAAATCGAGTCGCAGATCGATTCTCTGGATGAAGTCAAATTCAGGATGAATCCTAATCTGGAAATTCTCCGTATCAATGACAAAGATAAAAATGAATTGTTTTTTACCAAAGATGAACTCCGGAAGGCTTTTTATGTCTACTTCCTCAACCCAATTGGTCGAGACCAAACCACTTCGGTCGAAATATTTTACAGAGGAAAGATTGAGCCTCCCCGGATAAATGAGGATGTCGTCTCCGGCAGGCAGTACGACAGGTCCTATCGGATGCTTTGGCCTGGATACGAGACCTATTTATACAGCCTTTCAGCCTACTGGTATCCTGTTCCACCGGAAGGAGATTTTTTTACCTCTCGCGTAAAAATCATCATCCCCCCTGAATATTCAGTTATTTCTAACGGGAAACTCATCGAGCAGTCTAAACTGGAAGACATGGAGAGCGTCGAAGAGCTGGATGAAGTCGGCCGGAACGTTTTTGTCTTTAAATGCCAAAAGCCGATCAAATACTTGTCTTTTATCGTAGGAAAAATGGAAATGAGGGACGAATCGTTCAAACCTCTTCCGTTGCGTTACTATCGCTCTGCTGAAACCTATCCACCGGCTTGGGAACTTTTTGAACAAGCTCAAAAAATATTGACTTTTTATGACGACCGGTTCGGTTCGTTTCCGTTCGATAATATGAACATCGTACAGAGAGTCTGGGAAGAAAGCGGCGGCCACAGCCCGGCTTCGTTCGTTGTGCTGAACCAGCTCCCGAGGGTAGAGGGCCGGAGACTTGTGAGCCGGGATAGTCCTGTCAACCTCACTCGGTGGAACGAGTATTATCTCGCTCATGAGATTGCCCATCAGTGGTGGGGACAGGGCGTGACATGGGATTCCTATCATGACCAATGGATAAGCGAAGGCATGGCACAGTTTTCTACCATCCTCTACTTGAGAGAAGAATATGGAGAGGCAGCCTTTTCGAATATTCTGGAGAAAATATCGGATTGGGTAGAGAAAAAAGCTGAGTGGGGTCCCATAATATTTGGATCGCGCATCAGTTATTTTGACTTCCTCGCCTTCCAAACCATCGTCTATAACAAAACCGCTCTGGTTTTAAACATGTTGAGAGATATGCTCGGAGAAGAGGTTTTTTTTCGGGGGGTCCGAACTTTTTTTGAACGATTTAAATATGGGGCAGCGAAGACCCGCGACTTTTCTCGAATATTTTCTGAGATTTCAGGACAGGATTTAAGTTCCTTTTTTAAGAATTGGTTCGAGTCCTATTCGCTTCCAGATGTTCGAGTCGCTCGGTCTCTTGAAAAATTCGATCATGGATATAAACTTTTGTTCACCATCGATCAGCTCAAGGATCCATTCATATTTCCTCTTTGGATTGAATGGAAGGAAGGGGAGAAGAAGGTCAAGAAAATGATCTTGGTCGATCAAAAAAAGGAGAGTTATGAGTTTGAGCTCGAACAGAAGCCCAAAAAGATCAAGATCAATCCTGATAAGGCCGTTCCCGGGAAGTTTCGCTGATCCGCGCCTTGTTCAATCCTCAATCAGAGACTTAGTCCAATAAGGTATGGAGATCGATCGAGAGCCTTTTGATCATTTCGTTCAAGGTGGTGGGTTTGACTCCGAGAAGAAGAGCTGCTTCTTTCTGGACACCGCTGGTCTTCCTCAGTGCTTCGAGGATCCATTTCTTCTGGAGCTGCCGGGTCTGCTCTTTGAGCGTCCTGAAATTTGAGGATGGCGAAAGCGAAGGTTCTCGTTTGCCTTGAGAGGCGTAAACCGAGAGAGGCAGACTGTCTCTCGTGATGAGCTTCGTCTTGGTCAGGACAACCGCTCGCTCGATAACGTTTTCGAGCTCCCTTATGTTTCCTGGCCAATCGTAATCTTCCAGAACTTCCATCACGTCTTCGGTCACACCGGTTATTTCTTTTTTGTTTTCTTCACTGTAAATATCGAGGAAATGCTTGACCAGCAGCGGAATATCCTCTTTTCTTTCTCGGAGAGGAGGGAGTTCAATCTTGATGACGTTCAGACGGAAGAAAAGATCTTGTCTGAATCTTTTTTCTTCGATCAGATCTTCTAGATCAGTGTTGGTGGCGGCGATGACCCGGACATCGACTCTTATGGTGCTTGTTCCTCCCAACCTCATGAATTCACGGTCCTGCATGACACGCAGAAGCTTGGCTTGTGTTTCTGGATTGAGAGAAGATATCTCATCAAAGAAAATGGATCCTTTGTCTGCAGCTTCGAACAATCCTTTCTTGTCGCTGACAGCTCCGGTGAACGCCCCTTTGACGTGGCCGAACAGATGGCTCTCGAGCAGATCCGGAGGAAGAGAGCCGCTATTAACGACGATAAAAGGAGCATTTGCACGGTCGCTGTTCAGGTGGATAGCCCGAGACACCAACTCTTTTCCGGTGCCGCTCTCTCCTTGAAGCAGAATTGTACTTCGGGTGGGGGCTGAGGCTTTGATGAGTTCGAAAATGTTGTGCATCAGATCGCTCTTGCCGATGATGTTTTCGAAACTGAATTTTCTTTTGAGTTGATCCTTTAATCGAATGTTCTCGTCCTGGAGATTTTTGTGCTCTACGGCTCTTTGGATGGTCAAAAGAAGTTCTTCATGTTTAAAGGGCTTTTGAATATAATCAAAGGCTCCCATTTTCATGGCCGAGATAGCAGATTCCACAGAGGCATAGGCTGTGATGATTATGATCATAGAGTGAGGATCCATCTTCTTCAGCTTCTTCAGCACATCGATTCCATTCATGCCGGGCATGAGAAGGTCGAGCAGAATGAGATCATACGTCTGGGAAGAATGTTTTTCCAGAGCCTCTTCGCCGCTGAAAGAACGTTCCACGGCATATCCTTCGGAAGTCAGGAGATCCCCTAAGACCTCATGGATAACGGGTTCGTCGTCAATGATGTGAATCAATCCTTTTGATGTCATTTTTTTTCTTTCAAGATGGGAGTGATTTACCGGCTTTTCTCTTCTCTAGATCCGTTGGAATAAAAATCGTGAATCGGGATCCTTTGCCGGTCTCGCTTTCCACTGTGATACGGCCTTCATGCTCCTTGATGATAGCATAGCTGATGGAAAGCCCCAGGCCCGTTCCCTTTCCGATGCCTTTGGTGGTGAAAAAGGGATCGAAGATATGGGGAAGATGCTGGCTCTTGATCCCGGTGCCAGTGTCCTCGATGGTCACAATTGCCTGATTGTCCGTGTGAGAGACTTCGATCTTGAGCTTTCCTCCTTCGGGCATAGCATCCATTGCGTTGAGGATGATGTTGATAAAGACCTGTTGGATGCGTTCTCCCTGGGCCCAAATGGGCTTAATGGGATGGATATCCAGCGCTAGATCGATGTTCATATTCTTCAGTTTATAATCGATGAGAGAGATGATTTCGTTCAAATTTTCACTGATGTCGACTTTGTGGAAGGAGGCTTCGGACGGATTCCTGGCAAAATTGAGCAGATTTTTGACTATTTTTGCCACCCGTTCGGCTTGAACTTCGATTTTTTCCAGAACTTGAGAATGAGCGGAATCCGTAAGTTTTTTCTGGAGTATCTGGACATAGCTCGAAATTCCTGTCAAAGGGGTGTTGATTTCGTGAGCCACTCCGGCTGAGAGGAGGCCGATCGAGGCTAGTTTTTCAGAGGTAAGCAGCTGCTGTTGCATGGTGATTTTCTCTGTTATGTCTTCGAACACGATGACCGTACCATAGGGATTCATTCGATTGTCCAAGAGAGGTGTCTTGGTGATGTCGAAAATTTTCTTTCCTCCATCGGACATATCTAAAGTAATCTCACTCAGCAGGCGAAAACCTTGTTGGGTGTCCGGGGGAAACAGGGCAGAGAAATTTTTCTCCCCAAGCACATCGATCAATTTTCTTTCTCTGACCTCAATTTCTGATTTTCCAAATAGTCTCTCGAGCACACGGTTCCACCCTATGATTTTTCCTTTTTGATCGAGCACAGCGACTCCCACAGTCAGGCTTTCGATGATATTTTCGCTGTAGTCCTTGAGACGCTCCAATTCTCGCGCTCTCAAATTGACCTGGTCGTAAAGGTAAGCATTCTCCAGAGCTAAAGCGACCGGCGAGGAGATGGTGCGCAGCAGTTCCCAATCCTCGCTGCTGAGGAGGGTGTTGTCCTTCTTTTTTCCCATACCCAGACAACCGATGAGTTTGCTCTCCACCTTCAGAGGAAGGAGGTGAAAGAAACCAGTTGAAGAAAGTCTGTCGAATCTCCTCCGGAGCTCTCTTTTTTCTGCCAGAGAAAAGGAGGAAAGATATTCTCTGTTCTTCAATTCGTCGAAAAGACGCTCATCAAAAATAACCCGAGTCTTTGGCTGGGGCATATTTCCTTGTGATTCCAAAACCGCAAAAACATTTTTTCTGTTCTCCTCTGGAAGAAGCAGTGCAATATCTTTAACGAGAAGGGCATTGCCTATCAACTCTAAAATGGATTGAGAAAGCTTACGAAGGTTTCTTTCACGGCTGATTTCTTGGCTTATCGAAAGCAGGGTTTTTCGATATTTGTAACTTCTTTTATAGATGGCTCTATCCAGGATCGATTGGATGAGCTTGGTCAAGGGAGTAAACAGAGTTGCGCCCAGGATGATGGCCAAAATACCCAGAATGAGAGCGTTGATCTTGTTTTCAGAAAAGATCTGGGTGCGGGAGCTGACAACAAAGTATACGATGGCGATGACCACGTAAGAAAAGATCAAGGTCACAGCTTTTTTCAGGATGACCTCGAGATCCATCAGCTTGTACCGGGAGAGAGAATATGCACAGGTCAGCGGAATCAGCGCTTGAAAAATGATGGAAAATTCTGCACCCGTTGAAGGGATCTTTCCCACCATGTAGGGGATAATGTAGAGCAGGGTGAAAGGAATGATGCCCAGACCCAAACCATAGACAATCCACTTGAGTTGTTTCTTGATGATCAGGTTTGTCACTCTCCTGTAATCCCGGAATGTGATGTCCAAGGCAATCAGAGAGAACAGGGCAAAGAGCACCAGATCCATCCTTTGCAGGACATTGTAGACACGGAGCGTGAACGCATCGTTATGGGGCTGAATGAGGGGAAGATGAAAGAGAATATTGATGAGAAGAAGGATAAGGCTGGGAAGGTACAGAATGTAGTTGATAGAGGCTTGAGTCTTGAGAATTTTCTTTCTGATCGGAAATATGAGGAAGAAATGGAGAAGCAAAGGGGGAAAAGCAAGAAGAGCGATTTTATCCAGCCAGTAAAAAACACTGTCGAGAGTATCGAATTGGCCAGTGGGTGAAAAGATGTAGATGCAATAAAAAGAAGCCATCAACAGGAAAAAGACGACGTAGGGTATGGTGAGAGGTCTTTTGGAGTTGAAGAAGATGATGATTCCGATAACGAGCGTGGTCAGTCCTATCAGAGCGAGGTAAAAGTAAATAAGGTTGACACCTTTCTGTGCGGGAAAAAATGTCGGGGTCAGGGGTGCTTCTCCTTCTCTGAGGATCTGATAGCTGACATTCTGGTCTGTGTGCCACGCGAACCAAAGATTCTTAGCCACATCGATCTTGTTCTTGACAGGGACTTCGTTGATTTTCACCAGGATGTCACCCTTTTTGATTCCGTTGAGATCAGCGGGACTGAACATTTCGACCTTATCCGCTGTCAACCCTTCAGGTTTCTGAATCCAGGTGACTCCATCTGTCGGCTCTTTCCAGCCGATTTTCTTGGCAATGTTCAAACCCCCCAGGGTTACCAGAGCAACTGTGGCAAGGATGGCAAGGAGCGCTTTTTTATTCATTTCCTTCGAATTCTTTTCTTTGAACCTTCCGGAATCCAAAAATTTGAATCATTCCGCCAAAAAATATATGTCTCAGTTCAGAATATGTTTTCCTCCGGCCCTGAATGCCCATTTAATGCTCGCCTGGTTCAGGAACCTTCTCAACGGCAAATTGTCCTTGAGTCCTAAAGGCTTGGTGTTTCTGGAAAGGATGCTGCTCATATAATCGAACTCTTGTTTTTTAACGCTTTGGGGTTCTGTATCATCATTTTTGAAGGCATGGAGTTCTCTAAAAGGATGCAGGTTAATTTCAACTGAACTCATAGTGAGAGATAGAAGCAGAAAGAGGAAAAAAATGAGTAAAAGTTTTTTTCTCATGCATTTTTAAGATAAGACTTTCATTGGGATTTGTCAATACGGACGCCTGACCTCAAAAGAGGAAGAAAATCATCACAGGATTCATCTCAAAAGGCTATTTACATATGCTGCTGCCGCCATAAAAATTATTAATCTGACGGAAGGATGGAGTGCATGAACCGGTCCAAGTTGACAATTTACGGGCTATCCCCTAATATTAGTTTTTCCTTAACAAATAACCAGTAATATGGGTATTAATTAATACGATGCCGTACTATCTTTGCCGATTGGCCACCGAAGAGGGGAGCGTTATTTCTGAGTCTTTTCTCGCTCCTTCTCGTGAAGCATGCAAGAAGCAATTCGAGGAACAGGGACTTTGCGTGCTTTCTGTAAAAAGAGACTGGAAAAGAACAGAGTTCCATCTTCTTCCCTTTGACAAAAAGATCAAGGAAAAAGACTTCATCATGTTCAATCAAGAACTCGTTGCTCTGATTAAGGCCGGATATCCAATTGTCAAGAGCCTCGATATCATTATCGGCCGGACCAAAAATCAGAATCTTAAAGTTTTATTGATGGCTGTCCAGAATGAAATCCGGGGAGGCAAATCTCTTTCAGAGTCTTTCGCTCCGTACGAGAAGCAGTTCTCGACCGTCTACTTGGCTTCGCTTATGGCCGGAGAACGGAGTGCAAATCTTGCCCAAACCATCGGCCAATATATCAGCTATGCCAAGATCATTTCTCGAACCAAGTCGAAGATCAGAGCAGCTTTGACCTATCCGACTCTCTTACTTTTCTTTTCTCTCCTCCTGCTTACCGTCCTGATTAACTTTGTTATTCCCCGTTTCTCTCAGTTTTATGCGGATTTCGAAGCCCAGCTGCCCGCCATAACACGTGTGCTCATGTCCCTCTCTTTGGCTGCGCGAAGATTCTTTCCTGTATTGCTTGTTCTTTTTATTCTGCTCGTTTTGGCCTATGCTGTAATGAAGAAAAAGGAAAAAACGCTCGTTCTTTTGCATAGACTGAAGCTCAAGATACCCTATGGCCGGGCGATCTGGTTGGAATCTGCTGTTTCGCTATTCTCGAGAACATTGGCCCTTCTTCTCGGAGGCGGAATCTCGCTCCTGACTTCTGTTGGAATTGCCAGAAAAGCCGTTCCCAATCTCTATCTCCAGCAGAAGATGACAGGCCTTGATGACTCGATAAAAAATGGAGAGAGCTTATCGGATTCTTTGAACAAAGTGGGGTTTTTCTCTCCGTTGGCTATAGATATGATTCGTATAGGAGAGACCTCGGCCAATCTGGAAGGGATGTTATCGGATGTAGCCGATGTTTTCGATGAGAGAATCCGGTCCAGAATCGATACCTTCGTATCTCTCGTTGAGCCGGTCATTATCATCTTCATGGGACTGATTGTGGCGGTCATGCTCCTTTCGGTCTATCTCCCCATCTTTAACATTATTCGAGTGGCAAGATAATGGAAAAATCAAAGAAAGAAAAAACAGAGAATATTCTTCGTTCCGAAGAGCAAGAGACGAAAAAGGTCGCAGAGAGATATGGAATCCCCTACATCGATCTCTCCTCCCATTCCGTGAATAGAGAATTGGTTCAGGCATTTCCTGTCGATTTTCTCCATCGCGCAAATTTCATTCCTCTGGAAGAGAACAAGAGCACCGTAAAAATCGCCATAGCCGACCCGTCGGACATTTCCACTATTGACTCTGTCGAATCGTTTCTTGGCAAGAAGGTGGAAGTTTACGCCTCTTCAAAATGGGCCATTCACGAGGCCTTACGAAAGAGTGAAACCGCTTTACAGGTTCTCAAAGACGCCACAGAAGAGTTCATCATGCAGATCGTGGAAAAAGAAGGAGGGGAGGAGGAAGAGGTCATTTCGGTGGAGAAACTGGCCGACCAGGATGGCTCGATCATCAAACTGGTGAATTCGATCATCTTTACGGCTGTCCAAAAGTATGCCAGCGATATCCATATTGAATCGAGAGAAGACGGGGTGATCATCAAGTATCGTATTGATGGAGTCCTGAGCGACGCCATGGAGGCCATTGATAAGAAATTCCAGCTTCCGATCATATCCCGAATCAAGGTCATGTCTGATCTGGATATATCCGAAAGACGGGTCCCCCAGGACGGGAGATTCCGCCTGAAGATAAAGGATAAAACCATAGACTTCCGCATCTCCATCATGCCCAGCATTTATGGGGAGGACGCTGTTATCCGTATTTTGGACAAAGAGATGATCACAGAGGCTTTATCCGAATTGAGATTGGATTTACTGGGCTTTTCGGACAATGTTCTCAGCAAATTCAGCAAATATATCGTCCAGCCTTACGGGATGGTCCTTGTCACCGGGCCGACAGGGAGCGGGAAGACCACGACGCTTTACGCGGCCCTGACCGAAATCAAAAGCCCGGAGGATAAAATCATTACCATCGAGGATCCTGTAGAATACCAGATTGAGGGAATCACTCAAATTCCCATCAATGAGAAAAAAGGGCTGACTTTTGCCCGAGGATTGAGATCCATTCTCAGGCATGATCCCGATAAAATAATGGTCGGAGAGATCAGAGATCCAGAAACGGCACAAATCGCCATCCAATCTGCACTGACAGGTCATTTGGTGTTTACCACTGTGCATGCCAATAATGTGTTTGACGTCATCGGCCGTTTTCTGCACATGCAGGTCGATCCGTACAGTTTTATATCAGCGCTTAACTGTATTCTCGCCCAACGCTTGGTAAGGGTTCTCTGCAGGTCGTGTCGGAAAGAGATGAAATTTGACAAAGAGACGCTGATCGAATCCGGTCTCGATCCTCAGGCATTCGGACAGAAAACCTTTTATGAGGCCCAGGGATGTCCGGAATGCGGCTTTACCGGATACAAAGGCAGAACAGCCATTGCAGAGCTTCTCGAGCTTTCAGACGAAATCAGAGAGATGATTCTGGATAAAAAGCCGCTTTCTGAAGTTAGAAAAAGAGCCAAAGAAGAAGGGATGGTGTTCTTGAGGGAAGTGGGAATGGAGAAAGTCCTGCAGGGAGTGACGAGTCTCAAAGAATTGAACAAGGTGACTTTTGTGGAATGAGGAAGGGACGAAGCATGAATTCTTTTTTGGATAAAATTACACATTTCTTCACCGAGCAGCCTGTTCCCTCGTCAGCCATCCAAGTGACTTCCTCCTATATCAGCGGCATTCATCTCTCTTCAAAAGAGAGGCGGCTCAAGCACCATTTTATTCTTCCCCTCCCGGAAAATATTATTCAGCCGTCTTTTGACAGCACAAATATAAGAAAAGCTCCTGAACTGATGAAACATCTTAGTGAAAAGGTTGAAAAATTCAACATCTATGACCATGGCGTTGCCCTTCTGCTTCCAGAATTATCTCAGAGGACATTTGTTTTCTCTTTTGATTCGCTGCCCAAGGCCTCGAGAGAGAGGGAAAAAATCATCCGGTTCAGGATAAAGAAACAGATGCCTCTTTTATCAGAAGAAGTGAGGATTTCCTCTGCCGTGATCGAGGCGAAGAATGGGAAAAAGGTCCTTTCATCAGTGGCTCATGTATCTGTTGTTGATGACTATGAGCGATTTTTCAGTCAGATGCAGGTGAGAATCCGAGCAGTCGGCATCCCTGTTTTAGGGCTTTCTAACCTAATCGACTGGAAGAAAGAAAAAGATTTTCTTCTGATAAACATAGAAAGGGATTCCTTCGGACTTTTGGCCGTCACAAATTCCGAGGCCTCTCTTTACAGACAAAAACCCCTGATGCTTTTGAATGACGATGATCTATCTGGAAGAGTGCAAAATATCGTTCAGGAAATAGAAAACACGGCGCATTTTATCGAGGACAAGGAGAAGCGAGGTATCGCTAAAATCTGGATTCGTTTGGGAAGTCCTGAGGAGGGGGAGGGAATGTTTTCCCTCTTGGAAGCGAAGCTCGGTTTTCCTGTGGGAAGCATCGATTCAGTCATGAAACTTAAGCTGAGAGGCGAAGAGAAAACGATCCTGGCTCCTTTGTTAGGACAGCTGCTATGAGAAAAACAAAAAAGATAAATGTGAATTTGGCCAGCCATCCTTTGAGGAACAGAAGATTTTTCTTTTTGGCTGCCGGGTTGCTTGTCGTTCTTGTCTGTGTTTTTTCCACACTCGCCGGATACACGTACTGGGTTTACAGCAAAAAAAACAGCAATTTTGATTTGACCAAAGCTCAAATCGAGAAAAGACTGCAGGATGCACAGCGAGAGAGCAGCAGGCTCACCACGCTGATCGAAGACGCATCACAAAGATACGGCGAGAGGATAGACCTCATCAATATGCTGATATATAAAAAAAGCTTCTCTTGGGTGGATTTTCTTTCTGCTCTCGAGGATGCGCTTCCAGATACGTGTTATGTGGTTTCCATGGTTCCTTCCTTGAAAGAAGACTCCAAAATGGAGGTCAGGCTCAAGGTCGCATCACCGAATCTGGATGAACTTCTGAAACTCAACAAAAATCTGTATGAGAAGCGATTCACGAATTTGAGGATCATCAGCGAATCGAGAAACGAGTCCGGAATGCTCGTGTCGGAGATATCTTTGGTCTATGAAAGAACTGTTTGATCTCTTGGAAGTCAAGGAGCGAAAGTTCTTGGTCGCTCTCTGTATCCTTTTGGCTGCCGTTTTGATTTTCCATTCGGCATTCGCTCTGAGGGAGAAACGAGAGTACTTCCGCTCCATGGACATTCTTCCTGCGCAACAGGCAGAGTATGAACGGATCAGAGAGCTGAACAGCGAGAAAAAAATAGAGAAGATGAGGTGGGATGAAGCCCGGCAGGATATTGCAGATATTGAAGAGAAATACTTTTACAGGAAAGATGAGGACATCAATGAGCTGAGGGAAGATCTGCGCAAGGTTTTTCGAAATGCACAGATCCAAGTGACCTCTGATCTCAGATTCGAATACAGTGAATTCGAAGGGAAAGAGATGAACACGGTCAGAGTGAGTTTCAGGACCACCGGATTTTATCACGCTCTGAAGAAACTTCTCCACAGTATAGAGAGGTATCCCAAGTTCCTAATGGTCGAGAGAATCGACTTTCTGGATATCGATGTCCAAAGTGGAAGAATCGAATTGCGCATAGAGCTGGTAGGGTACTATGAAAACTAAGGCAGTGGCGCTGGTTTCAACTGGCCTCTTTCTGATTGTCCTGGTTTGTTCAGGAGCCAGCCAGGAAACTCGAGAACCGAGTGCTCAGAAAGAAGTGCCTTCAAGCCTGGTGAGAAAAGATCTGTTGAAGCCGACCAGAAAGCCGCTTTCACCTCCCCTTCGGAATATCTTTACACGCCAAAGAGTCAGTTCCAGCGGAGAAAGGGGAGGGATTTTGGGTGCAGAAAGACAGCTTGCATCGGGTGGGCGTACCGGGCGGGCCGGTTCGAATAAAGGCAATAAAGAATTCTCCATAAATGTGAAATACATCGGGTATGTCAATTCGGAAGAAAGAGTGATTGCCCTTATCATCCTCGGCGGTGAGGCCTATGCTGTCGCGTCCGGAGATCTGCTCGAAGGGGGCATTCACGTCGGCGAGATCACGCCAGAGGATATCGAGGTCATCGGACCAGACTCTGAATCCAATAAGGTCAAACTAGAAGGAGAAGAGCCATGAGAAAAATGGCGTTATTATCCATAATTCTCATTCTATCGCTCCTATGGGGATGTGCCACATTCAACAGGAGCTATGAATTAGGGACTGATGCGGCCACCAACAAAAATTGGGATGAGGCCATTAAACATTTCGAGGATGCCGTTCAGCAGGATCCCGACAATTCCGTATACAGGCTGGCGCTGACTCGGGCAAAAATTTTGGCCAGCCTTTCCCATGTGTACAGCGCTCGAAGACTTGCCTCGGAAGGGAAAACCGAGGAGGCTTTGTCGGAATACGATACAGCTTTATCCTATGATCCGTCGAATCGAATGATCGCCGAAGAAGCACGCATGCTGAAGGAAGGGGAAAAGAAAAAGGAGAAACCTGTTGAACCAAAAATAGAACCTCCTGTCAAGCTCCAGGTGAGCGATGCGAAGCTCCACCTGAATTTTGTGCATGATCAAGTGAGACTGAAATCCATCTTTCAAGCTTTGGGAAAACATGCCAAAATCAATATCCTTTTTGATGAACAGTTCAAAGACATCCCCTTTTCTGTCGACCTTTCGGATAAGACTTTCGAACAAGCGGTGAACTCCCTCTGTTTGGCGACAAAGAATTTTTACAGAGTCATCGATGAGAGCACCATCATCGTGGTTCCTGACCTCCCTGCAAAAAGAATACAGTATGAGCTGAATGCCATCAAGACTTTTTACCTCTCCAACATCAAGGCTGAAGATATTCAAGCATCTCTGATGCAGATACTCCGGTCTCAGTTCAAAGCTCCACAGCTGATGGTAGATAAAAATCTCAATTCCATAACCGTGAGGGACGCCCCGGCGGTTCTGGAGATGGCGGAAAAGTTGATCAGACTTTGGGACAAACCAAGAGGGGAAGTGATCATCGACTTGGAGCTCATGGAAGTATCCCGGATGAAACTCAAAAATTTTGGAATAGAGTTTGACCAGTTTCTCATGGGATTGGCCTACAGCGGAGGGGAGAATCCCCCTTCGGAATCGGGATGGTTCGACCTTTCCAAACTCGATTTTTCAAAAAAGGAAAATTATCAGATCACCCTTCCTACAGCGCTGCTTCAGTTTTTAGAAGCCGATGAAGACACAAAAATTCTTTCACAACCCAGGCTCAGAGGGATAGAAGGCGAAGAAATCAGCTATCTGGTGGGAGATAAAATCCCTATTCCCCGGACGTCCTTCACGCCGATCGCCGCAGGTGGCGTATCGCAACAGCCCATAACGTCCTTTGAGTATGAGGATGTGGGGATCGATATCAAGATCACGCCGCAGATTCATTTCGAGAAAGAGGTCACCCTGGAGCTCGAGATCAATGTCAAGTCCGTTGGAGGCACGGGTGTCGCGGATATTCCGATCATCAGCACGAGAGAAGTCAAGAATATCATCCGGCTCAAAGATGGAGAGACAAATCTTCTTGCAGGTTTGTTGAAGGATGAGGAGAGGGTGTCGGTAAAGGGGATCATCGGTCTCAAGAACATTCCCCTTCTGGGGGGGCTTTTCTCGAGCAACGATCGAACAGTCCAACAGACCGATGTAATCATGACCATCACTCCCTATATCATCCGGACGAAGCCCGTCGATGCGGAAGATCTCGAACCGCTCTGGGTCGACTTGAATGGAATCTTTTCTTTATCGGGAGAACCGGGTGGAGTGCAAAGAGCAGATGAGATCAGAGATATAAACCTGAGAAGAATGCAGGAACAGGAAAGACCTGGCACGGATGAGAGAAGAAACTTGCTGATGCTGAATCCTGCCAATTTCGAGATCACCAAGGATAGAGAGTTCAGGATAAGCGTGATCCTCAGGTCAGAGGAAGAAATCGGAAGCATGTCCCTGAACCTCTCCTACGATCCCTCTGTGGTGAGTCTGAAGCAAATCGAGAGAGGGAGCGTTGCCGCTCAGGCAGGTAAGGAAGCGCCCTTTCTCCAGAATATTGACAATTCTTCCGGGATGTGTACTATCGGCTTTTCTAGCTCTGACGTTTCCAGGGGTTTCAGGGGTTCAGGGCGTCTCGCCAACCTGGTTTTCGATGCTGTAGCAGATGGAGAAAGCACCATCTCATTTTCGAGCGTCTCTGCCAACAGCCCAACAGGAAGATCGATAAGCTTCGAAACTCGAGGTGCTCGGGTGAGAGTCAGGTAAGCTTTTTCGGGCCGCAAAATTTCCCTTGAGCAAAACCATTTCCAAAAGCCTATAGAGAGCCTTCTAGTATCACGGAAGTAGAGATGCTTCCTTTTTGATTCCTGAAATTGACTAAACGAGGCTTTTTAGCTAAAATCTTTGCCATTGGCGGTGTAGCTCAGGTGGTCAGAGCATGCGGCTCATATCCGCAGAGTCGGGGGTTCAAGTCCCTCCACCGCCACTTTTTCTTTCGATTGGTTTTTCCATTCTGAAACTGAAGAGCAATTTTTAATGGAGTTAATAGAAAATCCTGGGAACATTTCTCTGGTTCGACCGAAGAGGACTTGATGGGAAAGAAGCCTCATATCATCCTGGATTCTGTGAGACAAACCATCGAGAGATATAACCTCCTGGAAAGGACCGATAAAATTCTTGTGGCCTATTCCGGAGGAGTGGATTCCACTGCCCTGCTCAGCGTGCTCCTCGAACTCCGCGAATGTTTTGAGTTCGATGTTTTTTTAGCCCATTTCAATCACTGCCTGCGTCCGGCTGCCTGGGAGGATGAACGGTTCGTGAGAAAGGTGGCCCGATGCTATTCTCTTCCCCTTTTTGTCGGTTCAGAAGATGTCCGCAGCCATGCGAAGTCGAAGCGCTTGAACCTGGAAGAAGCCGGTCGGACCCTCCGGTATGCTTTCCTGACACGAACAGCTCAAAAAATCGGAGGCGCAAAAATTGCCACGGGGCACACCATGAACGATCAGGCCGAGACTTTTTTCATGCGGTTGTTGAGGGGAAGCGGGCTCCGGGGTCTGGGAGGCATCTCTCCGATTGTGGAGGGACGGATCGTCCGGCCTCTCCTGTTTGTCCGGCGGAAGGACGTTGAGGACTACATCCGATATAGAGGTCTGGAGTATCGGGAAGATGAGAGCAACCGGGATCGGAGATTCGTCCGAAACAGGATCCGGCTCGAGCTTATTCCCTACATTCAGGAGCGTTACGACCCGAAAATCGTCGATCGGATCGGCAGAATCGTCTCCATACTCCAAGAGGATGAAATCCTTTTGGAGAGAATGGCACGAACGGAAGCCAAGGAAAGGATTGTACGAACAAAAGGGAGGACGTGTTTGGATGTGAGAAACCTCTCTGCACTTCCCCTGGGATTGGCCAGGCGGCTGGTGCGCGATTTTATCACCGAAGTGAAAGGAGACCTTAGGGGCATTTCTTTCGATGAGATCGAGAGGATTCTGTATTTGGAGGATAAGAAGAGCTTTCATCTGAAAAGAGATCTTGTGTTGAGAAGGAACAGAGATATGGTTTGTACTCGGAGGAAATCCCATGAGAAAATTGAATACGCATACAGGTGGAACGGCAGGAAAGCTCTTGTCATCGAAGAATTGCTTTTGACCGTAAAAGCCAGAAGGATAAAGTGCGGTTCGTTTCCCCTGGTGTTCGATGACGATGCGAGGGTCTATGTGGATGGAAAAAAGATCGCGTTCCCTCTTTTGATAAGAAATCGGATCAGGGGGGACAGATATCGTCCTCTTGGGGCGCCGGGACATAAAAAGCTGAAGGAAGTCATGCGCGCGAAAGGTATCCCGTCGGAAGAAAGGGAGAAAAGGCCGGTGTTTATTTCAGGGGGGGATGTCGTCTGGATTCTCGGACTTCCTGTAGCCGATCGCTTCAAGATCGATGAAAAAAGCGAGGAGATTGTCGAAATATCCGTTTCCCGCAGTCCGGTCTCGTCCCGCTGAGTATGAGCAGAGCCTTTTTTTTCCTCCTGCCATTACTGCCCTTATCTCGATCTTCTCTTCTTCATTCCTCTTGTTCTTCGGGAACAATATCGATCTCGAAGAAGACCCCTAAAAATCTTTTTTCGTCGCTGGCCTCGTTCTCGAAGTAGGGAGTGGAACCTTTGGAAGCTCCGATCTTTATATTGTAAAGATGAAGGGCTTCGATCTTGAAAGCCTTCACGGGGGAGAAGCTGAGGGTTCCTCTCTGTTTGGTGCCAAGGGTCATTCTTTTTTTCTCTCTTCCTACCTGGACTGTGATTTCATTTCTCATCCGGGGATTGTTCAGGAGATGAAAATCGAGCCGCTTGACCGGATAATAGGTTTTGAGGATGGTCTCAGTCGTGTGGGATCCCCGAGTCCAGAATCCTCTTTTCTCCACCTGTGATTTTTGCTGTCTCCTGTAGAAATGATCGTCCAGGAAATGAAGCCATCCGATATGAGGAGGGGTTCCCACTTCCTGTCGGAATGCCCAGGTGGTGGTGTTGGTGGGAAGGTTGTTAACGAGAGTCATTTCGACAGGCAAAGCCTTGAAGGGTAATTTCTTGGCATGAGTGCTGGGATAATGAGAGTGGAAGGAGGGGCTGATAAGGATAGGGGAAATGAAGATGGCCGCAACGATCCAGCTCCATGCAAGATCTTTCGCCCTCCTCTTTGCGAGAGGCAGGAAGAGAAACAGGGGGTAGATATTCAGGAAATATCTGTTGGCCAGCGCTCCTCCTCCCCCTGCATAGTTATCCGGCATGAGAACGATATAAACCATTATTTCCGCAAACAATGCCATCAAGATCAGCCATTGGACCAGTTTTTTCTTCTCTATGAAAAAGAGAATCAGGAACAGGAGAGCGGGGAAGAAATACCAGGCTACTCCGGTAAACCGCCCAAAAAAATAATAGAAAAGATTGTACGGAATGAACTTGGCGGGAAGGAGGTGCTTCTGTGCATAGCTGTCCGAAGTCATCTCGACGGTGCGGATGGAATCAAATGTGATATCTGACTTTTCAAAAGGATAATTGAAATAGAAGCTCTTCCGTTCTCCTCCCATGTAGTTCCAGTCACCTGTGATGAGGTAGTTGCTCCCCCAAAAAATTCCTGAGGCAATCAAGAAAGCCAGAAGGATGAAGAAGGATTTAAGGAATTTTTTGTTGAGAAGGGAATTGAGAATGACAGGTCCGAGCAGCACGATGTTGGGTGGTTTGGAAAAAACAGCTAGTCCCACCAGGAAGCCGGCACAATAGTCTGCCCAATCCGAGAGGAGAAAAGACGTGAGCTTTCCCGGCCGTTTATCCTGATCGTCCGATTCTCGAGTTTTGTGTTTGTACAGCCAGAGGAAGAGGATGGTGAAGACCAGGAAGAGATTGAAAAAATCGGGTGAAATCCAGAGGTAATACACACAAGCCACTGAGGCAAACAGGAAGGTGAGAACGATAAGAAGGGAAAGCGGAGGGGAGTTAGACCGGGAAAAATAGGCCTGTCCCATAAGCAGCAGCAGCAGAAGGAGAAAGGCGTGAAACACAAAGGCTCCGTTCACCCCGAATACTCTCATGAAAGGGGCCGCGAACAAGGAGTAGGCAAAAGATTTGGCATAGAAGAGTTTCCCGTCTTTGCCTTTTTTGAGGAAAATGCCCAGGGGGCCTGAGGGAAAAACCTCGTAGTATCTGATCAGATCTTTTTTTTCGTACTCGATATCTCCGTCCCGAGCGAGACTCTGGGTCATGGAATAGTAGATCGCTTGGTCAGCGAAGAGAAATCCCTCGTGGATAGTCGAAAAGTTGATGAACAAAGAGACGCCCAGGAAAAAGATGAAGATCAGGATTACAGGGAGAAAAGCGGCTTTTTTTTCAGATAACATCTGTAAAACCAATACCATATAAAGGGCAAAAATTCAATGCTTCCAAGCTTTGTGTGAACAATGCCGTCTCGATAACAGTTTCAACATAAATAAAAATCAGACAAACCGGTTTTGTCAGGTCTCGAAGTTTCCCTTACGACGCCACGACCGATCATCAAAAATGACAGCGGTCAAACGACTAAAAGAGAGAAGAATCCACTCATAAAATGAAAGAAGGTTAGCCATCGGAGGTGGGTGGATTTCAACAATAAGGTGAGGAAGGAGATGAAAAAATCACCTCTTGTATCCTCCTTAACGGTTATTGACGGGATAGGGAGCAAGGCCTTATCTAATAGAAGAGAAAAAAAGGCGTTCGAAGAGTATGAATACGCAATCTTTGTCGGATCTATGACAAAAAGTGGCAAAATGACGGAAAAAGAACGGGTATTAATTATTATTTCCTTTTTTATCAACAGTTTAAGAGATAATAGGGTTGGTATAAAATTTGCTATTAAATATAAAGGCAGAATGCCTTTCGTATATTTTGAAACCTTGCGGAGAAAAACGAAAGGGACAAGAATACTCCAGCAAGGGAAAACGATAAGGAAAAAAGAAAAATGGGGATATGTGATTTGAAAAAGACAAGCGAAACGAGATCATCTCAGAGAGAGAGGGGAAGGCCGTCATGTTTTAAGGGATACACCTTCATCGAGGTTCTTGTCGTCATCGGAATCCTGGGGCTGATTCTGGCAGCGCTTTACCCCAGCATCATGAACACACTTGAAACACGAGGGCTGGAGAATAAAGCCAGGGATATTCTGACCACTATGCAACAGGCCAAATTTCAAGCTGTTAAGACAAAGCTGAACCACAGAGTCGGATTCTTGTATGACGGGCAGGTTTGGTGCTACTTTATCGAAAGAGAAGTCACACCAGGGACATGGAACACGCTGCCGGGTTTCATTCGGAAAGAGATCCCGACCAAGTTCAACACCTTGATCAACTATCCCGATGTGGCCGGAACGCCCGATAAGGGAATCGTCTTTTCTCCTATCGGATTCGTCTCCAACTTCGACACCAATCAAAACACCCTCAATCTCCAGAGTGATAAACTCAAAGGATATGGCCAGCCTGACCTGCGGGTCATCACGGTGTACGCGGGAGGCTCTGTCCAATACCTCAGAACAGGAAGTTAAAAATGAAATGCTTAAAAAAACTGTGGTTTCATCCGTACCGGGAAAAGAGCGTCCAGCTCCGTACGAAAAAAGGATTTTCTTTGATCGAGGTGCTGATCGGAATCGCTATCGTGGCGATTGCCTTACTCGGATTGGCTCAGCTCTTTACCTATGGTGTACTGTCTAATTCGCGGGCAGAGAGGATGTCCAATGCGACATTTTTGGCTCAACAGCAGATCGACACCTACAGAAATCTGACTGCCGATGAGCTGAACGCCCTGGCTTCCAATCCTTTGGATGAACAGATCGATGTCAATTCCGACGGAACGATTGATTTCCGCAGGATCACCGATATTGAATCGAACGGTGCCTCCTGGGAAATGAGAGTCCTGGTCTTTTCGGCCGAGCAGCTCAACACCGATGCTGCCCTGCTCACTCAGAATCCGAATGAATACGGTGTGAAGGCCGACATCAGCACTCTCATCAGCCGCTAAAACGGATGTAAGGATTTGATGGTCAAATCCAGACATAAATTCAATTAGCCAAGAAAGAAAAATGAGAGAAAAAAAATCAAAAACCCAAAAACAATTCTCACATACGGCTCCTCCCCGGGGTTTCACTCTCGTGGAGCTTCTGGTGGGAAGCGTAGTCTTATTGATCGTGATCCTGGCGACACTGGGCCTTTACAGGCAGAGCAACCAAATTGCTGTCGACCAGCAGCAGTATGCGGAGATGCAGCATGATGTGCGGACATCCATGTATTTCATCTCCAGAGATGTCCGCATGGCCGGGGCGGGGCTCCCCCTCGAATTCTATGGCTATGTGTTGGAAGGTGTGGATAACGAGAACCAGGGAGCGGTCGTTCAGCCGGACAGGGTGAAAGTGATGGGAAACCTGGATGATCCCCTAAACATGGGTGTGCAAAATTATCAGGGCTCAGCAGCCAATTTGACGGTGGATGACTGGAGCTTTGAGAGCAATTCCTACCTGGATGAATTCTATGAGGGGATGGTTGCCATCATTCTGCCTGATCCGGATTCAGGCTGCACCTACGGCGAAATCAGAGAGATCACCCATGTGACCCATGATGCAGGGGGAACGAACGAGCGGTTCAACTTTTCACCCGGTCTGGCTCCTTACGTAAACCCTCCTGGAGGCCTAACCGCGAATTACCCTAAAGCATGCCCCAGTGCCGATGATTATGATGGCGGTATGATTTCCTTCGTCAATGTCAAAGAGTACTGGCTGGATGTCACAGGATACTACCCCGGTTTGACTGCGGGAGAGAGAGGCTATATCGGAAACGGCGAAGCAGGAGTCCTCTACCTGACCGTGAACGGAATTCATTATCCTCTAGCCAGAAACGTCGAGAACCTGCAGTTCCAGTACAACGGGGATTTGGATGATGATGGCCTTTTAGACGGCTTTATAGATTGGCAGGCCAGCTGGACAGGAGATACCGTTCTGGTCGGCCGGATCCGGCAGGTCAGAATCTGGGTGCTGGGAATAACCGAAAATGCCTTCGTGAGCATAGGCTCAAATCCACCGGACAACCTTCATCTGTACAGAAGGCCTTCCATAGCCAACAGCCCGGGAAGCAGCCAGGATGACAAGCATAAAAGATTCCTGATGGAATCCACCGCCAATATGAGGAATCTTTCCCTGAGTATATACAACACAGGGTCGAGATAAAAAGGGAAGAGTGAAGACAATGAAAACATTCATACGGAACAAAAAACCAGGCCATTCCGGAAAAGAACGAGGCTCGGGGCTGATCGTGGTCATTGTGGTGATGACATTTCTGGTGACCATCGGAGTCGGCCTCGTCACCATCACCGGGATCGGATCCCGGGTGGCGGGAAACGTGCGGGCACAGCAGGAGGCGTTCAACGCTGCCGAGGCAGGCTTTGACCTGGCATGGATTGCAGTGGAGGATACCTTTCTCAACGGGTCCTGGCTGAACTTCGATGGACACTATCTGACAGAACCCGCCGGAATCGATCTCCCTCAGGATGCGAATTACTTCCGGAAATTGACCGATTTAGAGATGCTGAACGCGCTGGACTCCGACGGCGATGGAAATCCTGACTACGCAAATGTCATTTTCTACAAGGTGGAGTTCATTCCTGCCCAGGGGGGAGGAACAGACCCGCGGTACACCTATACCGCCTTCCTGATCGACGACGAGGCGGTGGGAGGGACTCCGGATCCCGACGATGCCCTGCTTGTCTGTATCGGGACTGCGGGAACCGGTCCAAAGATGTCTACATCCCGTTTAGAGGTCGTGTTAGCCATAGAACAATATTAAAAATAGATTTGGAAGAGGGGCAAAATGAAAGAAAACCGAAAAAAAATATTTTTCGTTCTCCCGTTGATCCTTTTGCTGGCTGTTTTCGCGGGGAAATTCTGGGCACAGCAGCAGTGCAGCGAGTACACCGGCATTTTTGCCGAGGATTTCAGAGACGATGACCATAAAGATTTTCAGTGGACATCGGTAAGAGGCTGGCCTCCCCGGCCGATCACACTCGACTGGCTGGGAGCGAATTTCGACGTCACAGAGCCAACCGGCATGGGAGCTCAGATTTACGTGGTGGATTCGGGCGACTTCGACGGAGACGGAAGACCCGATTTGATCGGACTGGATATCAGCAACAATTTCAGGCTGATTCTGATCAGGAACCATTATGAAGACATCAACAACGACAGAATCGACGACGATGGGATCGTTTTTCAGATCGACCCCACCGAAGTCTATGAGGAAGGACTGGTTGTCGGTGCCGCATCGATCACTGTCGCAGACTACAATAACGACGGACTGCTGGATTTTTTCTTTTACAAGAATGAGCTGGACGAATTCGGCCATACCGGATTCGTGGCGGCCATGTACATCAACACCGGGACTGCAGCGGATCCCCATTTCAATCCCCATGGCATGCTGCCGACTCTCGATTTCACCGCTGCCTTCATGACCGCAGGAATCTACTGCAACTGGGCCGCAGACCATTTAGCCTCGGTCGATATAGACGGGGACGGCGATGTGGATGTGCTGGTCATCAGCGAAGACAAGATTTTTCTGGTCAGAAATCCGGGTGCAGCCAATTTTAGCCTAGGCAATTTCAGCATAAACGAACTCAACTATGACCAGCCTACAGGTTTCACCGTCGGACGGGGAGGATCTTCTGTCGACGCTGGGGATTTTGACAAGGACGGAGACATCGATGTCATCGGCGGGACGGTTAATGATATTCCATACCTGGTTTACTATGAGAACGATGGCACGGGATTCTTCACACGCAAAGAAATTCCCATTCCTCTGCCCGAATGTACGGGAACCGTGGCCACCTGTGTGGGCGATTTTACAGGAGACGGCTTGATCGACATATTCGGCGCCACAGATTTATGGAACAAAGGCGACCCGGCAGATGCGACGTATCAGGCCAGGATGTGGATGATGAAAAACGCAGGCGTTGTGGATACGGGAAATGGCCCAGAAGTGGATTTTACTTTCAAATGCCTCTACAACTGCCTGCCCATTCTCCCTCCGCCTCATGATGTGGATATGAGCGCCATGCAGGATTACGATCAAGACGGAGACCTGGACGTTGTCCTGGCAGATGCCAACCATTCCGGAGACTATTACCTGGTCAGGAACGATTTAGCCGACGTCTATGCCCTTACTGGAGAGGCCCGCTCCACAGATATAACGGGTGGACTCGACCAGCAAGAATATGCCGTGACAAAAGTGCGGTTGACCAGTATCAGACAAAAAGTCAACGGAGGCTCCAGCCAGGGATTGAGTGTGGAAATATTCGTCTCCAATAACGAAAGGGAGGGGTGGGAATTTTACACCCGGTTCGACGGGGCGGATGTCCACAATCAATCGAACCTCCCCTGGCACACATTCAAACACTTCGGCTCCCAATTGTACTGGAAAGCTCTTCTCTCGGCAGAAGAAGACGATATGGTGGAATACAACGGTGCCTCCTTCGAGACTCCGGCTATCTCCCAACTTAACTGGGAATTCGTGTATGTGGACAGGAGGGAGTACTCCCGGACATCTGTTGTGGCCACTTCTGTCAGCGAAAACAACCAGAGCAAGAAACTGGTCATCGGTGCGACCTTCTATTTCCCGGGATGGCAGGGACATCTGAGGGCTTACGATGTCACCAACATGACCCCTGATTCCTCTACGGACTCCGCACTGCGCACCGTGACCCGGTCAGACTTCTCTTCTGCTTCCGGAAGAGAGATCGTGGCATCTGGCGTGTCTCTTCTGTGGGATGCCGGGGAGCTTCTAGACAGCCGTACGCCTGGAAGCAGGCAGATCTATACAGCAGTACCAGATGCGGTGTCTGGACTCACACGAATGGATTTCACTGCCGCCAATGTGGCCACCTTGGGTCCGATCCTTCAAGATGTGAATAACGATAATGCGGGGTTGATCGATTTCGTGAGGGGAGAGGGACGCTACTGGAAGCTGGGAGACATCAATCACTCCAATCCGATCGCTGTCGGTCCCCCTAAAGAAGATGCCTTGGTGATGGGAGCAGGCTATGATGCTTTTATGCTCGCCAATCAGAACCGGAGAAAAGTGGTGTATGTGGGGGCCAATGACGGAATGATCCACTGTTTCGATGCGTTGACCGGGGAAGAGATCTGGGGCTATATCCCCTACAACCTTATGCCCAAGCTGAAAAACATGTGGGCGGTCGAAGCGGGAACCGGAGACAGGTATTTCCTGAGGGATGTCTATGTCGACGGGAGTCCCATGGCCGCTGACGTCTATATCGATGCGGATGGAAACGGAGGAAAGGAATGGCGGACAGTCCTGATTTGCGGCCAGGGTCCAGGAAAGGGCAGCACGGTAGCCGGTGGAATCAACTACTATTTCGCCCTGGATGTGACAGATCCCTATGATCCCCAGGTTCTGTGGGAACTTACTGATAGCACCATGGGCGAGTCCTGGTCTGTTCCAGTGGTGGGAAAAGCCGTAGTTGACACTGTGGACACTTACGTGGCATTCATGGGCTCCGGGTATGACAACGACCCGATCAATGTGGTAGGAAATTATTTTTATGCCGTGGACGTAGAGAGCGGAACCATTCTCTGGAAATATGGAGCTTCGGAGGTGGACACCTCTGCCAGTTTCACCAACATTCCCAACACCATTCCTGGAAATCCATGGTTGATGGACCTGGAAGGGGACAGTTACTGCGACCGGGCTTATTTTGCAGATCTGGACGGAAGAGTGTATCGATTGGATACCAGTACAGAGCTCGATGTGAAGAAGGCCAGTTGGTCACATGACCTGGAGGTCATCTATGAGGATGCCAACAACTATCCCATCATCAGCGGGCTTGCGGTGTGGCTCAATACCATGGCCTGGGGAACGGTTCCCCGGGTCTATTTCGGTACCGGAGGGGATGACAGGGCGCCGGATACGGCCACCTATTCTTTTATCGCATTGATCGATGATGTCAATCCCACCGTGGAATGGTTCATGGGCGATCCGGCACAGCTCAACCTCGATCCGGCCAAAGATGTGGGAGATTTGGGAATTGGAGAAAAGGTCTGGGCTGATCCTGTGGTGGCCAATTCTATCGTTTACTTCAACACCTTAACAGGAAGCATCGAGAGTGTCGACCCCTGTGCGAATATGCTCGGAGTGGGAAAGCTTTACGGACGATTCGTGCAGTCAGTGGGGGGAAGTGCAATCGGAAGTTCAGCCTTTACCAGTGCTACTGGAACTTTGCAGAGTTTGGATCTCGCTTCGAAGACGCGTTCAGCAGTCACTCTGGGCGATGTGGAAAGAGTGGAAGGGACCAGAAAAAGAGAGGTTTACATCCAGGAGTACAATTCCACTATCCAGAAGCTCGAGCAGCCCGTACCAGCGGTCTTGAAGATCATATCTTGGCGGGAGATCTATAAAATCATCAGGCTCTAAGCAAAGACATAGATCCCATTTGTTCACAGATATCTTTCAGGACACACCAGAATCGAAAGACCCTCCGAATCCATGTTTATTTTCTCAGCATGACTGACTGCAGTTGAGGCTGTCCCCAAAATCAAGGAAACAAAAAAAAGAAAGCATTCCCCAATGCTCTCATTCGATCATGATTCTGGATATGCTCTCTCTGACCAAAAAGCGTTTGAAATAATAAAAGAATTACTTATAATAGAGGAAACATTTGATGGATAATGTACTGAGAATCGAGGATCTTCACAAGTCCTTCAAAACCGGCTTCATTCCAAAGCGTAAAAAAATCCTTAAAGGTGTTTCCCTCCAAGTCCAAGGGGGTGAGATATTCGGCTACCTCGGACCCAACGGAGCAGGCAAAACGACCACTATCAAGTGTATACTCGGGCTGATCTTTCCCGACATGGGGAGGATTGAAATTTTTGGCTACCCCAATTTATCCCTAAAGGCCAAACAGAGAATCGGTTTTCTTCCGGAGAATCCCTATTTCTACGATTATCTCACCGCGGAAGAATTCCTCCGTTTCTACAGCGACATCACTCTGGTGAAAAAGGAAGAGAAACAAGGACAAATCGATCGCCTGCTGGAGATGGTCGGTTTGAAACATGCCGCCGACCTTCAGCTCCGTAAATTCTCCCGCGGAATGCTACAAAGAATCGGTCTGGCTCAATCTCTGATCAACGATCCTTCTCTCGTTCTTCTGGATGAGCCATTGGGGGGGCTCGATCCTGTCGGACGCAAGGAGATGAGGGATGTGATCGTCAAGCTCAAGGAGGAAGGAAGAACCGTATTCCTTTCCTCTCACATTCTTCAGGATATCGAGATGATCTGTGACCGGGTGGCCATTCTGGTGGAAGGGCAGATCATCAATCAGGGACCCCTTCAAGACCTCATTTCAGAGAAGGTGCTTTTTATCGAAGTCACTCTTTCCGGAGTGGACACCGACAAACTCGGAGGACTCGGAGAGCTCTATTCTGCGGCAGGAGAGAAGATACTTCTCAGAGTCTTTGACGAAGAGAAGATCGAAGAAGTCTTCCAGCGGGTAAAAGAAAGAAAGGGGAAGATTCATACCCTCATTCCCAGAACAGAGACGCTGGAAGATCTCTTCGTGGGAGCGGTAAAATCCAAATGAAGGTTCGGGCCATCGCACTCAATACGTTCAAGGAAGCCATCCGAGACCGCATCCTCTTCCTTCTTTTGTTTTTTGCCGCGGTGTGCATCATATCCTCTCGAGTTTTGGCGCTTCTTACGGTCGGGGATAGGGCCAAAATCATAACAGATGTCGGGCTGGCCTCCATATCAATATTCGGTGTGCTGATGGCCATTCTAATGGGAACGGGTTTGGTGTATAAAGAAATCGACAAGAGGACCATATACACCCTGCTCTCCAAACCTATCCATCGTTACCAGTTTCTTTTAGGCAAGTACTTTGGCCTCGTCCTCACTCTTTTTGTCATGCTGGTTTTGATGACCTTGATTTTTCTGGTGTTGCTTTTTCTTCATGCTTTTCGAATCGAGTGGGCCTTGTTTGTGGCCATCCTGTTCATTTTTTTCGAACTCTGCCTGATAACGGCCGTAGCCATGCTTTTTTCCTGCTTCTCTACTCCTATCCTGAGTACACTCTTTTCTCTGTCTTTTTATCTGATCGGTCATGTCTCCTGGGGATTAGAGAATCTGATACAGAAAATTCAAACCGGCACAGTCAAGACCCTCGCCCAGATTTTATACACGTTTCTTCCTGACCTGGAAAATTTCAATTTCAAAACGGAAATCGTACACAGCCTTCCCATCCCTCCCGAAGTCTTTTTGTATTCCACACTTTATGGCCTTTTTTATACGGTTTTCATTTTGGCTTTAGCCATGCTCGTTTTCCGCAGGAGGGACTTCGTCTGACGCCATGAAGAAAAATATCCTGGCCGCTGTTCTTGTGGTAAGCTGTGCTTTCTTCATGGGGCTGAAAATATTGACAGACAGAATCGAACGGGCAAGCATCCCAGGCGCTTCGATCATATACATTCCCTCAGGGAAGTTCTTGAGATACGCAACATTCGGATATTCTTCCCTTGCAGCAGACCTGATTTATCTTTGGTCCATTCAATACTACAGCAACTACTCCATTTCCGAGAGGTATGATCATCTGGATCACATCTTCGCGATCATTGCTGAACTGGATCCCCGGTATCTCGATCCTTACGAAATGGGCGCGATCATTGCCGTGTATGAGGCCAGGGATCCTTATCTGGCCTTCAAAGTCCTGGACAGAGGTCTGGAGAAAAATCCTGAACAGTGGATCTTTCCTTACCAGGCGGGTCATTATGCCCAGATGGTGCTGAAGGACTATGAACTGGCACGAGAGTACTACAAGAAAACCATGGAGATCCCGGATGCTCCCCCCATAGCCAAAAGACTGTATGCCAACGCGGCCTTCAAGGGTATGGACTATGAGACAGCATGGCAGAGCTGGCTCGAAGTCTATCAAACCGCCGAGGAAGAACGCATCAAAAAAATCGCATCTAACCATCTGTATCAGGTCAAGTCGGTTATGGATGCAAAACGGATCGAAAAAGCTATCGAGGAATACAGACAAAAGTATGGGAAAAATCCTCGAAGCCTCGACCGTCTGGTCGAAACCGGAATATTGGACATTCTCCCGAGAGATCTGGACGGGAACGATTATCTCTACGATCCTGAAAAGGGCGAGGTCGAGTCGCAAACAAAATGGTGGAAAAGATAGTCATCATCGCTCTCTTTGGAATGGCCTGGGGAAGTTTCCTCAATGTCGTTATCCACCGTCTCCCCCTGGGCATGAGTCTTTTAAGACCCCCCTCGTCCTGTCCTCAATGCAAAAGACAGATAAAAATCTATGACAACATCCCTGTATTTTCATATCTTTTTCTGGGTGGAAAATGCCGGTACTGCGGGGCAAAAATTCCTTTCACCTATCTGCTTGTCGAAATCTTGACTCCTCTGAGCTTCGTCCTCGTCTATCAACATCATGGATACTCTCTTGGACTTCCCTTTTTTGCTTCCTGCCTCTTCGCCAGTGCATTGATTGTTTTGGGATTCATAGATTATTATCACCAAATTCTTCCTGACGAAATCACTCTCCCGGGCTTGGCTTTAGCCTTAGTGTATTCCCTGTTCCGTTCGGACTTGAACTTGAAGCAGGCTCTGATAGGAGCGGTGGTAGGAGCAGGGTTCCTCCTCTTCGTGTACGGAGCCTATTATCTTCTTCGAAAAAAAGAAGGCCTGGGCATGGGAGATGTGACACTGATGCTTCTCATAGGGGCTTACCTGGGATGGAGGCTTACCCTTTTTACCCTCGTGTTGGCTTCTTTTGTCGGGGCAGTGATCGGCGTCCTTCTCGTCCTTTTTAAAAAGAAAGATTTTCAGTATTCTCTGCCGTTCGGAACGTTTTTAGCACCTGCTGCTTTCTTCTGCCTGCTATGGGGTGAACCGATCCTCCGGGCTTATCTGGAGCTTTTCAAGACGCCCTAATCCAGGATGATTTTTTCCCACGGAACATCCGCTGGAGCGCTCCATTCTTGAAGAAAGAAAATCCAGTCAAAGGCCTAAGGAAGACACAAACTGGGGGCGGCAGAAAATCCTATTTCAATCCTTTGATCTTCCGGGCATTTGTTAAAAGCCACTCCTGGGTGAAGACATGCTCCCTGTCCCATCCCAGATGCTTTTCGAGCTGATCCTTGATTTCCCCTTCGGGTACCATAGAAAGCAGTTTTTCGTATTTCGCGATCAGGTTGTTCTCGGCAGGAATCAGTGTTTCCAAGGCGGAAAGACGATTTTCACCTGGATATAAGGACGGCATTGGAGAGGCGCTTTTTTCTCTACCTGTTTCATCCTTCGCTGCATTTTCGATTCGAATGACATCTCCCATCTTGATCAGGATCCCCGAGTTTTTATCCCAATTTCTCATATGGTCGATAGAGTTTTTAAACAGACGCTGGCAAAGGTCTTGGTGCTCACTGAACATGATGACGTATTTGAGATACCGGTGCATCAATTCATTTTCATCTCGCATGATTTCATGAAGGAGCTGGACCTCTTCTTTTTGCGAACTTTCTGGACTGGGCGGATAGCAGAGAGCCTCTTCTGCTCCTTCTGCTCTCATAGCTTCCATCATGGCCACGAACTGGTCGGAGTGGCGCACTTCGTCATAGGAGATGTTGAGAACCATGTTCTGAACCTTGGGGAACGAACCTTCTGCGAACTCTGCATCCTGGTAGAGTGCCGTAACCATATCTTCTGTCTCTTTATCTCTTTTAAGGTTGTCCATGATTCGAGGATAACGAATGACCTCGTCAGTTTTAAAAGAGGGAGTGCCTCCCATCTGGGTGATGATGATACCGAGTTGAAGGGAATGGTACATCTCATCGATGCCTATCTGGATGGTCTGAGCCCGCACATCTTGCAGGCGTTTCAAGATAGGATCCTGGTAGAAAAATTTTCCTTTGGGCATGGAATACGCATGAATGGTGTATTCAAAACTCACTGCCCATTCATGCTCCAGGGCAATATTCAGAAGTTTGATGGCATCTTCTTTTGATTGAATACTTTTGATCTTTTCCATTGCTTCTCCTTTTTTCGTTATATAATCTGGATCATTTACAAACAATCCATGCATCCCTGGCATCTCAGACTCTATCTCACTGTGCTATCTCAGAATGCTCCTGTTGCGGACGATTCAGATTTATATGTGTCATTATCGGTTTAAATTGTTGTCACAGCAAGGTGTTGGAGTTCTTTTGGGAGATTCAGTTTAGCATTATAGATATTTTTTCAACAAAAGAAAAGGGTGGGAGAAAATCATCTTTGGAATCACCGCATGAGGTGATTGATCCGCCTGATGGTATGTGCCAAAATCCTGAGACGATGAACCAGGCGATATGCCGGCGATTCTCATCCAGGGTGCCTAAGGTTATGAAAAGGGAGAGGGAGGCGGTTTCCTCTCCCGCCTCTTTTTCTCATTGGCCTGTATCCCGGCCACTTTAAACCTTTTTTCTCTTTTCCTTTGCTGTTTCCGGATTTCAAATCATGAGCGGAATGGTCCGTCAGCCGTGGAATTGCATGCTTGCAGATCAGGCGAGGTTGCTTTTTGTTTCCATTCGTTGTAGATATCTGAAGTGCATACAGAACAGAGAATGGATGGATAAAGTGAACATTCCGAAGTTGAGAAGGGACATCGACTTCATTCCCACCCGCTATGAGAATGAGAATGTTCTTTTGGTCAAAGATTCTCTGGGACTCATAAAGGATCCGGTTATTCTCCGAGGGGTGGCTCTTCAGGTTATCAGCCTGATCGATGGAAAAAAAGATATACAGGATATTCAGTTGGAATTGATGCGCCTTCGGGGGGGTGTGTTCGTGAGCAAGTCTGATGTGGAGATTCTGCTGAGCAGGCTCGATGAGGCTTTCTTGATAGACAGCACGCGTTACAGGAAGAAGAGAGAAAGGATTACAGAAGAATACACCCGTCTCGAGGTCAGAGATGCCTTTCTTGCCGGAAAGTCCTATCCGCAGGAGCCCAAGAGGCTCCGAGCCTATCTCGATGGGATTTTGGGATCGGGGGAAGATCCTGCCGAAAATGCAGAGAGAGAAGAAGTCATCGCTTTAGTCGCTCCCCACATAGATTTGGAGGTGGGAAAAAAGATCTATGCCAAAGCTTACAACCCCTTAAGGACGTCTTCGCCAAAAAAAATTTTACTGATTGGAACAGGACACAGCATTCAGGAATCTTTCTTCTCTCTGACAGAAAAAGACTTTGCCACTCCTCTAGGCCAAGTGAGAACGGATAGAGAATGGATAAAACTGCTGAAGGAGGCGGGTTCCGGGGTCGTCTCTCCCCATGACTTCGATCATAGGAGTGAGCATTCCCTCGAATTCCAACTTCTTTTTATCCAACACCTGTTGGGGCTTGAATTTTCTTTGCTCCCCATACTCTGTGGGTCGTTTCATGGAGTTCCCGCTGACGTTTCCAGGCCGTCGGAAATCCCAGAGATGGCTGATTTTGTCTCTGTGCTCAAACAATACACAGATGAGGAATCCTCAGAAACACTGATTGTTACGGGAGTGGACTTTTCCCATATTGGCCCCAAGTTCGGACACCGCCAGACGGCTTCTTCTCTTCTTTGGGAGGCCAAAGAGCATGACCGGCTGCTCCTCGAAGCGATCTGCCGGGGGGACCTGGAAACCTTTTGGTCAGAAGTCCAGAAGATGGGCAATCGGTACAATGTGTGCGGGTTCTCCGCCTTATCCGTGTTGATGGAGCTCCTTTCGAGTAAGAAGGCTCATCTGCTCGGATATGATTTTTGGATGGAAGAGGAGACTCAATCTGCAGTCAGCTTTGCTGCCTTGGCTTTCTTCAGGGAAGAGAACTGAAGGGAAGGTCTAGGATCGGGGAGTGATTGCCGAGAGTTTGAATTTGTGCGTCATTCGGATATAATTTTTTAACCGGGAAAATTTTTTTAAAAGAGACTGATGACAGATTTCGGCGGTGCTGTAAAAAAAACTCGAGAGTATGAATTTGCGATTCTGGGTATCCCTTTTGACGAAAAATCGTCCTTTCTCAAAGGAGCGGCTAAAGGGCCCCGCGCCATACGTGAGGCCTCATCCGAGGAAGCCATCAATGCCTGGACAGAATCTGGCATCGACCTAGAGGAGGAAACGACAATTGCGGACCTTGGCGATATCGATGTGTCGGGTTCCTTCAAGGAAGTTTTTTCGAGAATCGAAAAAAAGATTAGAGAAATTTTGGATACCAACGCCTTCCCCATCATTCTGGGAGGTGATCATTCGATTTCCTATCCGAGCGTCAAGGCCTTCTCGTGGAAATACAGGAACCTGGACATCCTTCTTTTCGATGCCCATCCTGACCTGTATAAAGAGCTCTATGGCGATCGGTATTCCCATGCCTGCCCGTTCGCTCGAATTATGGAAGAGGGATTGGCCGGGAACTTGACCCAAGTCGGGATAAGGGCGGCGATCGGTCAGCAGAAGGAATTAGCGGAAAGACACGGAGTGCGCATGATCGAGATGAAGGATTTGAAGGAGGAGATCGTTTTGAATTTTTCCAATCCCCTTTATATTTCTTTTGATATGGATGCTCTCGATCCAGCCTTTGCGCCTGGCGTATCGCACCACGAACCTGGAGGACTCTCCACCAGACAGGTTATCGGTATGATCCATTCCTTGAATGCACAGATCGTGGGTTTGGATGTGGTAGAGGTCAATCCGGACCGGGATCGTTCTGGGATTACGGCCTCCGCGGCCGTAAAGGTCATCATGGAAATTTTAGGAAGAGCTGTGTTGTTGAAAAGAACAGACAGAAAGGAGGAATCATGAACAGGATTAACATTTCAGTTTTGTCGCTCCTTCTTCTGGCCTTTGCTTCTTTTGACCCACTCCCTGACAATTTCGAACCATATTTCATGGATAAAACCATGAGAATCGATTACTTCCATATGGGTGATGCAAAGGAAGAGAGTGCAACCATCGATCAGGTTTACAAACAGGGGGCTTGGGCGGGAAGTGTGAATCATCTCATCGACACCTTTGACAACGGTCGATACTCTGTCAAGGTCTACGATCTATCGTCTGATAAGTTGGTCTTTTCAAAAGGATTTGACAGCTATTTCGGTGAATACAAGACTACGGATGCTGCCTTAAAGGGAGTGAGGAGGACCTACCATGAGACTGCTGTCATTCCTTATCCCAAAAATAAGATCAGGTTTGTGCTCGAAGTCCGCGACAGGAAGAATGCACTCGTTCCGTTCTTCAGCCAGGTCATCGATCCGGCGAGTGTTGCTGTCCGAAGGGATCCTTTGGATAATGATGTGAAAGCCTTCGAAGTTGTCAAAAATGGACATCCACACAGGAAAGTGGATGTGGCTATCATCGCAGAGGGATACACTTCGAATGAAGAGGAGAAAGTGCGTGCTGATTTCAAACGGTTCTCTGACATTTTTTTCAGCCAGGAGCCCTATTTTTCCTATAGAGAACGTTTCAATATATTTGGAGTTTTCAAACCATCTCAACAGAGCGGTTGTGACGAGCCGCGGCGGGGGATTTATAAAAAGACTGCACTGGGAGCGTCCTTCAACTCCCTTGGCTCTGAGCGCTATCTCTTGACCGAGGAAAACGAGGCTCTAAGAGATATAGGGGCCCATGTTCCCTACGACGCTCTATTCATCATGGTGAATCACGATCGGTATGGGGGAGGAGGGATATATAACCTTTTTTGCACATTTACTGCAGATAACCAGTGGCATAGATATCTCTTTCTTCATGAGTTCGGCCATTCATTCGCTGGTCTCGGAGATGAATACTACACATCCTCTGTCGCTTACAACGAGTTTTATCCAAAAGGTGTGGAGCCTACAGAACCCAACATCACGGCCCTGCTCGATCCTGATAACCTGAAATGGAAGGACTTTGTCAGCCCTGGGATAAGTATCCCCACTCCTTGGGAAAAAGAAGCCTTCGATAAGATGGATTTGGATTATCAGAAGATTCGTCAGGAGATCAATCAAAAGATTGCCGATATGAAAAGAAGAGGGGCGCCTCAGGATGAGATCGATAAAATCGAGCAAAAATCGGAGAGGCTTTCGCGAGAACATGCGGATAAGATCGATGCTTACCTGGCTCAGAGCGAATATCGGGGAAAGGTGGGTGCTTTTGAGGGAGCAGGATATTCTGCACAAGGACTTTATCGTCCGATGTTGGATTGTCTGATGTTCACCAAAGGCGATAAGGCTTATTGCAGGGTGTGCGAACAGGCCATCATTCGTGTCATCATGCATTATTCTGAATAAATGATCGCTGGAGATCCAAATCATCCCGTTGATGTAATGGAGATTGTCACTTTGGAACAGAGCCTCTAAATAGGCTTCAAAAGACCGGCAATCTTCTCCAGCCACTTTTTGTCAATTTCAGAGAAAGCGTCATATTTTCGGCTGTCCACATCCAGCACTCCCCATGGTTGTCTGTTTCTGTCGAACATAGGGATCACGATTTCTGAATTCGACCGGCTGTCGCAGGCAATGTGGCCAGAGAATGCATGAACGTCGGGCACGACTAAGGTGGACCGTTGAAGAATCCCTGCCCAACAAACCCCTTTATTCTTCTCGAGAACTTGACAGGCCAAGGGGCCTTGATAGGGTCCGACAGTGAGCTCGCCGTTCTGAAGAACATAGAATCCAGTCCAGAAAAAATGGGGCATTTTGTGATGGAGGAGAGCTGCCACTGTTGCCATGCATGATATCGGGCTGCTGGCTTTTGGAAGGAGAGATGAAAGTTGGCTATAGATTCTTCGGTATCTTCCCTCGAGTCTATCGTCGGTGAGCATGGAATAGCACTCCTTTAAAAGGGGTGCGGGCTGTTGTCAGCAAAAGGGGGGTTGATGATGGGAACCAAAAAGGTGGGGGTTCTCTCCAGCCCGCGAAAGAGAACCATATCCATTATAACAAAAAAAAAGGCTTTGTAAATAAAAATTTTAAAAATTTTATATTTTTTAATTTTGTCTTGACACAACCCCTGTTTTTGTATAAAAAATTGGTCAGGGCTGTTCAAATTTGACCCAAGGAAATCTTTTAAGAGCTTCACAAAACAACGCAAAGTAAGATGAAAGAGACAGCACATCCATTGAAGCCCTTCGTCGCGTTATCGAATTTGGCACTATAAATTAAGAATTTAAACCGGAGGTAAAGTCAATGGCTTATGAATTCACTAATTCCAAGGGGGTTAAGTACTTCCTCCATTATAAGGATGTGAACCTCAAGGGTGGTCGGACACAAAGAATCTACTTCTTTGCCCGTGATATCAGACCGGGCGCTTTGGATTCGGTCCCTGCTGGTTACAAAGTTGTCGAAACCCAAAGAACAGGGATGCCTATCCTGAAAAAGGCTTGACGTTCTCTGGCTCAAGCCGTTTTTCAAAGACTTTCTGCTGACAGTTAAGACACGAAGGAGGAAGCGGCACCTCCCCTGAGGAGCTTCTTCCTTCGTTCTGGCAGGACATCTCCCTCCCCGAGACCAGCAGAAAGGGAAGAATCCTGTCTCCCTCCATTTCCCAGATGTCTTTTTCATCTGCCTCACATACTGTCGAGTTTTTCCCAGATTTTTTTTGACCGGCAGACATTTACTGGGTATACTCATTGTATGAAAAAACGAGCGGTCGGGTTGGCCTTTCTTCTTCTTGTGTTTTCAGGGCTGGTGGTTTGCAGTGACGGGAAAAAAAGGGGGGATTCCTTTCCGCAATCAGGCGAGAGACTAGAGATTGCGGTCATTCCAAAAGGAATGACCCATGAATTTTGGAAATCCATTCATGCAGGAGCGCGTCAAGCGGCAGAAGAATTGGACGTGGAAATTTTATGGAAAGGCCCGCAGAAGGAAGATGACCGAGCCCAACAGATAACCGTTGTCGAAGATTTCATCAGCCGCGGCGTGGATGGAATTGTACTTGCTCCCTTGGATGACCGAGCTCTGATGCGCCCGGTCAGGGATGCCACCAGGGAACATATTCCCGTAGTGATCATAGATTCAGCTCTTCAGGGAGAGGATTTCATAGGCTTCGTGGCCACTGACAACTACAGAGGAGGCGTATTGGCCGCTAAGAGAATGGGAGAGCTTCTGAATGGGGAAGGAAACATTTTTCTCATCCGCTATCAAGTCGGTTCGGCCAGCACCACAAAACGCGAAAATGGATTCCAACGAACCATCGTCCAGGAATTTCCGGGGATATCTTTCCTGGTGCAGGATCAGTATGCAGGGACCACAACAGAAACAGCATATCAGTTGGCCGAAAACCTCATCAATCGTTTTCCAGATGTGGATGGAATTTTCTGTCCTAATGAATCCAGTACGTTCGGGACACTCCGTGCTCTCCAGGAAGCGGGAAAGGCCGGAAAAATTGTTTTTATCGGTTTTGACAGCAGCCCCAAACTCATCCAAGGATTGAAAGACGGCCATATACAGGGCTTAGTGCATCAAGACCCGGTAAGGATGGGATATTTGGGTGTGCGGCAGATGGTCCGCTACCTGCAGGGCCAATCTATCGAGAAGCGGATCGATACCGGAGTTCATATGATCACGAAAGAAAATATGGACGATCCCGAAATAGAATCTTTGTTGAGGCCTGATTTTATGAAAGATTGATGCAGGAAAGATTCTCCTCTTCCCCTATCTTACTTCAGATGGAACACATCAGCAAAAGTTTCGGGGCCACCTGTGCATTGGATGGCGTGAATTTTGACCTGAAGCGGGGAGAAGTCCATGCACTTATCGGAGAAAATGGAGCGGGAAAAAGTACGCTGGTTAAGATTTTGAGCGGCGCCATAAAGCCTGATTCAGGTGAAATTCGCTTGAATGGCGAACCTTTCTTTCCCTTGAATCCGTTGTTCAGCAGAAAGAAAGGAATTTCCATGATCTATCAGGAATTCAACCTCGCATCAGATCTTACCGTTGAAGAGAACATTATGCTGGGAAGGGAAGTCCACAAGATGGGCTTTTTACAGAGAAAAAAAACGCTCCGAGAGGTGAACAAGGCTTTGGAGCTCGTCCATCATTCGGAGATATCCCCTCATCTCCGGGTGAAGAAATTGAGCGTGGGAGCGAAGCAGATCGTTGAAATCTCCAGGGCTTTAGTGGGAGAGGCAAAAATATTGGTCATGGATGAACCGACCAGCAGCCTGACCCTAGAAGATACCGAACGCCTGTTTCAAATCATCGAGAGATTGAAGAATCAAGGGGTGAGTGTTATCTATATCAGCCATTTTCTGGAAGAGGTGCAGGAAGTTGCCGACCGGTTCACCGTGCTCAGAGATGGGAAAAAAATCCATACCGGGCCAATGGAGGACGCCAGTTTGGATGATCTTGTGCAGATGATGGTCGGACAGAAATTTATTGAGATGTTTCCGAAGGTGGAGCATGCCATCGGAGATGTCGTTCTTCGTTTGAACGGATTGAAGGGGAGGAAGATGCAGGAAGCTGTAGATATGACTCTTCGGCGCGGCGAGATACTGGGAGTTGCCGGATTGATCGGGGCAGGACGAACCGAAACATTACGGACGATCTTTGGGCTGGACCATATAGAAAAGGGTTCTTTGAAAGTCGGCGGGATAGAAAGTACGAAGGGCACGGCTTGGTTAAGGATCGGTCAGGGGATGGGTCTTTTGAGTGAAAACAGACAAGAGGAGGGATTGGCTCTTTCTCTCTCCATCGCAGATAATCTCACTCTCAGTTATTTCTCCCCCTATCAGAGATTTGGCTTTCTCAATTTGAAGAGGCGAAAAAAAGCTGTGGAGGAAAACATAGAAGGGGTCAAGATTAAAGCTCAAGATCCTCATCAGCCTATTTTTACTCTTTCCGGGGGAAACCAGCAAAAGGTTGCCTTCGCGCGTCTCCTCCATCAGAAAGCAGAAATCCTTCTTCTGGATGAACCGACTCGGGGAATCGATGTTTTGAGCAAGGCTCAGATTTATGGAGGGATGGGAAAGCTGGCTGCGGAAGGGAAAGCCATTGTTTTTGTGAGTTCCTATTTTCCCGAACTCATCGGTGTCTGTGATAAGATTGCGGTTTTCCATAGAGGAAGACAGGTCGATTTCCGTTCAGCGGGGGAGTGGGATACCCAGAGTCTCATGACGGCGGCGACGCTTGGACGAAGTTCCTGAACCGCACCTTAAGGCAATCAGTTTAGATAAGGTCATGAAGAAGGAAAAAGGCAGGATTCAAGTATTGATGAATTGGCTGGGACCTTTTCTGGGCCTCATCTTGGTTTTGGCCATTTTCTCTTCTCTCCCAGAAGTCCAAGATCGGTTTCTGAGGATATCCAACCTCAAGAGTGTGGCCACACAATCCGTTATAGTCGCGTTGGGGGCGCTGGGGATGACTTTCGTCATCATCAGTGGGGGCATCGATCTATCTGCCGCATCCAATATTGCCTTGGCCAGTGTGATCACTGCCTTTGCTATAAATGCAGGATTTCCTCCTTTTTTTGCCCTTCTTCTGGGGATATGGACTGGAGGATTGGTGGGATTTGCCAACGGCATCCTGATCACTTCTCTGCGCTTGGTTCCCTTCATCGTCACTTTAGGAATGTTGGGAATCGCCAGAGGGGTGGCGAAGTGGATAGCCGGAAATCAAAAGATAGATGCGCCGCTTACCTGGGTCAATGAGCTAATGGCCAAAAGTCCCCATCCTTCATGGATGCTTTTAGCTCCAGGGGTATGGATCATGATTGTTTTTGCCGTGATCCTCGCAGTGATTTTGCGGTATTCTGTGTTTGGAAGACATGTTTTTGCCGTAGGGTCGAACGAAGCCACTGCTCGTCTATGTGGAATCCGGATACCACAAACCAAGATTTTGGTATATACTCTGGCTGGCTTGTTTTGTGGCCTGGGCGGGGTTATGGAATTTTCTAGGCTGACCGTAGGAGATCCTACAGTTGCAGTGGGCCTTGAATTGGATATCATCGCAGCCGTTGTCATAGGAGGAGGAAGTCTGAGTGGAGGGGCAGGCAGCATTTTAGGTTCCATGATCGGTGTTTTTATCATGTCCTTTTTAAGAAATGGCTGCACAATGATGGGTTGGCCGAATTACATTCAAGAAATTATCATCGGCGCTATCATTGTGATTGCCGTGGCTTTGGATCAGATTCGGCATCGCCAAAAGGATGTGAAATAAAAAAAACATATCTGAAGCGATCTGCAAAGTCCTTGTAATACTTCAGAGGGCACTTGTCCTTAAATGAGGACAAGAGCCAATACGCGTTCCAGGGAAAAAAAGTGGCATGGAATTTGCTTTTCCTGTGGTGTGGAAAGGAGAAAAAATGAGAAAAATAACGGTATTTGTTTTCTGTTTGGTCTTTTTGTCAGCTTTTGGTTTCTCCTACCAAGAAGATTACTATGCCTACAGTTTTTCACGCCTGAACTATGTGAAGGGTGATGTGTATATCCAGAGGGCTGAGGATCAGGGTTATGAAGAAGGGACGGTCAATCTGCCTCTTGTCCAGGGTGACAAGTTGGGGACAAGGGATGGCCGGGCTGAGATCCATTTTGGAAAGAAAAACTACCTGCGCATCGACGATTTCACCCAAATCGACTTCGTCAGGTTTCCCCAAAGAGGAGATGATACTGTAAGTCTTCACTTGCTTTCTGGGAACATTTACCTGCGGATAAACTCCTTGGAATGGGAAAGAGGCTTTGAAGTCCACAGCCCGGATGGATCTTTTTATATCTTGGAGGAAGGATTATACCGTTTTGAGGTCAAGGAAAATAGAGAAACCGTGGCCTACGTAGCGCAGGGCTCTTTGGAGGCAGCCGGAGAAGAAGGCTCTGAGCTGATCCACTCAGGAGAAACTCTGGTTACTGCCAATGGATATTTTACTTCAGGGCCCAGTTATAGCTACGCCGGTTACGAGGACAGTTTTTCGGAGTGGAACAGAGGCCGGGACATCTTTCAAAACAGATATGTGAGCAGGTCTTACCTGCCTACGGAGCTTTATGAGTATGAAGCAGAGCTGGCCTATTACGGCCAGTGGGTTTATGAGCGGCCCTACGGTTACGTCTGGGTCCCGGATGTCTATCATCACACCTGGAGGCCGTATTACCATGGACGGTGGACCTGGTTTCCCATCTGTGGGTGGACATGGGTATCTTACGAACCCTGGGGGTGGTGCGTATCTCATTACGGACGCTGGCACTGGAGAGGGGGATTAGGTTGGTATTGGATTCCCACAAGATACTGGAGTCCAGCCTGGGTGCATTGGTACAGCGGATATGACTATATTGGATGGTGTCCGTTGAGCTATTACAACCGTCCTGTCGTCATCATCAACAACACCTTTTACGGGCGCTACTCTGATAGATATTATCCTGCTCATTCACGGGCCTTGACCGTTGTCCACAAGAATCAACTCAGTGCCCATCATGTCTCCAGGGCTGCTCTGAGCGGCTCCACGGTGACGCGTCTGAGTAAGATATCTCTTTCCTCTACCCAGCCCAAAATCCGCCCGAAGGCGAATCCGTCGAGCCTGAAGAGTTCTCAAGCGGCAAAGGCGTTGTCCAGGTCGAACATCCGGCGAGTTTCCAGGAGCTATTCCTCAACAGGAACACTCCGGTCTCCTTCGATTGGGCCTGGAACCAGTCCGACCAGAACCACCCAAAGATCCATCGGCTCAGAGAAAGTCAGCAAGAGCGGTCTTTCTTCAGTCAGAAAGATCGAAACCTCGAGGGGCCGGTCTTCGCTGCCAGAGAGATCTGCAGGAGTTGCCAACAGGTCGCGAATTGCTGGGAGTTCTCCCTCCCGATCAGGAATAAGGGTCTATCCTTCCAGAACAGACAGCAGTCCAGGCAAAAGTGGAGTCTATTCCAGCAGAAACCGCGCCTCTTCTCCGAGAAGAAGCAAACAAATAACCCGTTCATATTCACGAAGTACGCCTGCGCCTCAGAAGATCAGAAGATATCCCAGTCAAAGCTCGCCAAAGAGCAGAAGCAGAATCTCGGTCTCTGGACAAGCGGACAAATTATCTCCGAGCAGATCCACTTATTCTTATCGTCCCTTCACAAGATATTCTCCCAGCTCTGTCTCTTCGTCCAAATCCCGCTCATCGAGTTCCTACAGAGTTCCGTCTTCTTCGTCATCCAGAAGTCTGAGCTATCAGCCCAGACCCTCTTCCAGATCTTCATATGCGGCGCCGAGGAGGTCCTCAACCGGAATCAAATCTTCCTCTCCCCGTTATAAATCATCTTCGTCAAAAAGGATTTCCTCCTCAAGACGCTCTTCATCGACTCGATCTTTCAAGAGCCCTTCGCGAGTGAACGTTTCTCGTTCCTCTCCTGCACGCTCCTCTGTGTCTCGTTCTTCGTCCCGCTCAGGAGCGAAAAGTAGAGTGAGAAAGAAGTAAGGATAATTTCTTCTTTACTTTTCTAACCTTCAATGGTATAAAATATCTTCGACCCTGAGAAGGCATATCTTTTCAGGGCTAAGACACTATCTCCTCAATGGACAACCACGATTGGTGCCCGGGATTAAAGCATTGGAGGTATGAGCAATGGTTTTTCAAATGAACAAACGAGATGTGATTTTTCGACTCATTGGCTCGACACTGCTCGCTTTTTTGTTAGTCGCTTTCGCACCCGTTGCCTGTCAGAGGGGCGAGGAAGCAGAACCTAGTGAGGAGGAAGCTGTTGAGCAAGAAGGAATAATTACTTTTGAAGGAACGGTGAAAGTTGTGGTGGGAAAATATGTTTTCGTCCCTGAAGCTCGCGGCTTTGACATTGTGGTCCAAGGAAACTTGGAGACGGGCGGCACAGAAACTCTAGTTGACAAACAAGTGAGGGGAGAGGGAGAAATCTCTCCTGAAAGACCTTCGGTACTCATAGCCAATACCCTAGAAATAAAGGAAGAGGACGGCAGTTGGAGGAATATCTTCACCAGGACAGAAGACGTTGTTCTTGAGGATTTCTTGGACTTGAGCGCACGAGGAGATTTTGAAACTCTTGAGGATCTTTCCTATGATAAGAAGAGTGTATGGGAGGAGAAAGAACGGATAAAGGTTTATGGGAGATTGGAGAAAACAAACGGGGGCGATGTGATTACAGTTTTGGACGAGGAAGGAGCGGAAATCGGAAAAGTATTGGTCGATAGCTTTACCGATTTCGGGAACTATTACCTGAAAAAACTGAGACTTTTTGATAAATTCTGGTTTTATATGAATTTGAAAGAAACGGTAGATTGGAGTGAAAGACGCAGAACGCGGGAGATGTTTCATGCTGATGTTGTTTTTGCCGGTCTTTTCTGATAATCCGATCGCATTTTAACCCATTCCAACCATTTGGTCAGAGCAAGGGAGATCTCCTGAATATCTTGGTTTATTCAAGGAAGAGAGACGTGTCATTTTTTCTCCAGAAAGGAGGCTAAGGAAATGGGAAAGAGAAACATCCTTTTTTCGTTTGGCTGGTTGCTCCTCATTTGGCTGCTCAGTTTTTCATTCTTGAATGGTCAGGATCAAGTCGACTACAGCATGATTCTGGGAGATTGGGATATGGAGGTGGATGCAGGAGGGGAGTATTATTATCTTTCTTTTACTATCGAGAAGACCGATGGAGATTTATCGGGAACCATCAGCGAATCCTCGGGTTTTTTTACGGACGTTACTTTAGAGAATATTGAATTCGATGGGAAGAATCTCCTCTTTGAAATGACTGTCCCGACTCCTCCGGACGGTTACGAAAATTTGGTGAAAGCAGAGCTGGAATGGATTGAGGAACGGCTGGAAGGTCTTCTTTCTGTAGAAAGTATAGGGATATCTGCCTCTGCTGTAGCCACAAAACAAATGGATTAATCTTTGAGTCTCGGATGCTTCAGATGGAAATCTGTCGCATCTTGAAAAGCTTTAGCCAGCCGTAAAGTTTTCGCCTCTTCGAACAGACTACCAATAAAAGAAATGCTGGTGGGATTTCCCTTTTCGTCGAATCCATTGGGCACCACGACAGCGGGATGACCAGTCAAATTCGTAATCAAAAGATTTGCGCTTCCGTAGGTGGGAGCTATATAAACATCGATATCTTTCATTTTCTCGGCCATCTGATGCATCAGAAGGGTCCGGAGTCGGTTGGCTTGAATGTATTCCACGGCTGGAATAAATCTTGACTGACGAAAGATATTAGGCCAGGCTCCCTGGCTTTGTCTTACCAGGAGGTCATCTCTTCCGCTCCGTGTCAGCTCGTCGAAGGCTGCTGCGGCTTCGGCACGCAGAATGAGAGATATTGCTCTGGCGGGAAAATCTGGCAGTTCGAACGGGGTCAGTTCGATACCCAGCTGGCCAAGGATTTCGAGCACTGCTTGATCGTTTTTCTTTGTTTTGTAGTCGCGTTCAAATGCCTTTTTTAGATATCCGACTCGGATTTCCGTCAAATCTTGAGAAGGATTCCACGTAAAGGGAAGATCCAGCACAGTCAGATCTTTTCCATCGGGTCCATAGATCGCCTGGAAAACCAGAGCACAGTCCTCTGCGCTGCGGCAGATTGGCCCGATTTTATCCATGGTCCAGCTTAAGGCCATGGCGCCTGATCGGCTTATGCGGCCATAGGTAGGACGCAGCCCCGTCACTCCGCAGCGGTTGGATGGAGAGACGATCGAACCCATGGTTTCTGTTCCGATAGCAAATCCGACGAGACCTGCGGATGTTGCGGCTGCAGATCCTGCCGAGGATCCACTGGATCCCTGCTCCGGATTCCAAGGATTTTTTGTCTTGCCTCCATACCACACATCTCCCATGGCAAGTGCGCCCATGGTGAGTTTGGCCACTAAAACAGCCCCTGCCTCCTCAAGTCGTTTGGCCACGGTTGCGTCCTCGTCGATGACCTGATCCTTGTACGGCATAGCTCCCCAGGTAGTTTTGATCCTTTTGGTTGCAAGAAGGTCCTTCGCGCCCCATGGAATTCCGTGAAGAGGGCCCCTGTAGTGGCCGGCTTCGATCTCGGCGTCTGCCTTTCTGGCCTGCTTGAGGGCAAGGTCTTCGGTCAAGGTGATCACACACTCCAGAATGGGATCATATTTTTTCAACCTTCTGATATAGAGTTCAGTAAGCTCGACAGAGGTCATCTGTCGTGATTGAATCAACTGGGCCAGAACCGTTACCGGATAAAAGGCCAGATCTTCGGGATTTTCAGGAACCGCGATGTCCGATTCCCCGGAAAAAGAGACAGGAAAGAATTCTTTATCCACTGACATCCCGGGTAGAAGGGGATAAAACAGGACGGCGGGGGGAACATGGTTTTCCAGCTTGACTTCTCGCATCTGTGCGTAGCTCTGAAGGTTCCTTTTTAAATTATCCAGCATCATTTTTCTTTCCTTCTGGGTGAATTGCAGTCCAATAATCTTTTCAGCCGCTTCTATTTCCTTCGTGGTTATTCTTTGGGCACCCTTAAAATAATAGAGAGCGAAAGCCCCGCCAAAGACCAAAAGGGCAACAGCGAATAGAATAAGAATGGTCCAAACGTTTGCTGTTCCTCTGCTTCCAGAATGTGGATTTGACATGGTATGCCTCCTCGAGTCAAAAGAGCATCCTAAGGATTGTATGTCCACCGCTTATACCATAGGAAAAGTGGGATGTCAAAAAAGCAATTATCCAGAACGGAAGCATTCTTGCTACCTGACTTCCGATGAAAATATCAAAAAATTGGGCGCCTACACCCAGGTGTTGAATTTGAGCGGAGTCGTCATTTCTGGTATAAGATGATTCATTCAAGATAATGGAATAAAGGAGTTTTTCAGAAATGATACGAAGTGTGATATCCGACTTAGGTAAGGTCATCCTGTTTTTCGATAATCATATTTTTTTCCGGAAAATAGCCGAATTCTGTCCGGTCACTGCTTCAGAAATTGCCGAGCGTGTCCACGAGCAGAGAGACCTCATCCGTTCCTTCGATACCGGAAAAATCAGTCCTGAGGACTTTTACAGAGAAGTCATTCAGAGACTCGATGCCAAGGTGGATCAGAAAACATTTTTTATGATTTATTGTGATATTTTTTCCTTGAATGTTCCTGTGTTGGATATTTTGGCTGGATTGAAAAACAGATACAAGCTGATCCTGCTCTCTAATACAGATAAGAAGCGGTTTACGTTTATCAAGAAGGCATTCCCAGAAATTCTTATTTTTGATGAATATGTGCTCTCTTTTGAGGTGGGATATCTGAAGCCTCATCCCCAGATTTATAGAGAAGCCATAAAAAAGGCTGAAGCTCGGGCTGAGGAGTGTGTTTTCATCGATGACATTGAAGAGAATATAGAGGGAGCCAAAAAGGTTGGAATTGATACGATTCTTTATGGACCGCAGACCGATCTCGGGGACGTGCTGAGAAGCAGAGGCCTTTCTGTCTAATCCTGTATTCGGACAGGATGTTTCACCACTCCTTCTGGCATCTCTGAATAATTTATATACACGAGCTGGAAATCCAACTCTTTTTCGATTGGATCGTCTTTTATACGGTTTGTACGGTTCGGATCACGCGGCCGTCACCTTGACGTATGCTTTGCGGCTTCTCGGCCCATCGAATTCGCAGAAGTAGATGCCTTGCCAGGTGCCCAATGCAGGATTTCCATTTTCAACAATGATGGAGACGGATGATCCTGCCAATGTCGCTTTGACATGGGCAGGAGAGTTTCCTTCGGCGTGGGTGTAAGGGAGTGAATCAGGAACAATGTTTCTGAGTGTCATCAAGATATCCGTTTTGACTGAGGGATCGGCGTTTTCGTTGATGGTCACTCCTGCTGTGGTGTGGGGAACATAAACGCAGCACATCCCGCTCCTTACGCCCTCGGAATCGATGGTTTCCTTTACCTTGGCAGTGATGTCAATGAGCTCTTCCCGGGAGTGGGTTTGAATGGTAAAAGTTATCATTTGTTGCCTCGATATAGACATTTTTTCGTTTCTATTCTATCATAGACTCATACCTATCCATCTTTTTTTTGAAAATTCGCCAAAATTAAAAAAAAGACTTGACAAGCTCTATCTCTTCTAGATAAATTTGTTGTCGCGGATACAACATTTAGTATTAAATTCCAGTAAATAACACTAGATCTGGTTGTATTGTTCAAAAATTCGTTTCAGTTGGAAAAAGGAGAATTCTCATGAGGCAGGTTATTTCAAGAATCAAAAAAAGGGACGGTACAGTGGTCGACTTTGTTCAGGAAAAAATCACAACCGCTGTTTACAAAGCCATGGAATCCCACGGCATCTTGGATAAGCAGGCTGCAAGGAGTATCTCCGATATCGTCACTTTCATGATCGAAGATAAGTTCGGCGGATACACCATTCCCTCTGTAGAGCAAATTCAGGATATCGTAGAGATGGTTTTGATGAAGCAGGGATATCATGAAATAGCCAAGTCCTATATTTTGTATCGAGAAAGACACAAGGATATCCGCGAAGCCAAAAAAATAGGGATCAATCTGGAAAGACTGATAAAAGACTATATAGACGATTTGGATTGGAAAATCAGAGAGAACAGTAACGAAGGCGTCACGAGTTTTTCTGGATTGAATGCCAGAGTTTCAGGTGAGGTGTTGGCTAATTTTGCCCTCAACCAGCTCTACTCGGAGAAAATTAAAAAAGCTCACCTGGAGGGAGACTTTCACATCCACGACCTTTCTTATCCCATCGTCGGGTATTGTGCAGGCTGGTCCATACAGAATCTTCTCAGAAGAGGGTTTGGTCATGTGCCTAACCAGGTTCACTCTTTTCCTGCCAGACATCTGGAGACAGCCACTCTGCATATGGTTAATTTCATCGGGACGATGCAGGGAGAATTTGCTGGAGCTCAAGCCTTTTCCAGTGTGGATACCTTTCTCGCTCCCTTCGTCAGGGAAGACGGCCTGGATTATGAAAGGGTCAAACAGGACCTCCAAAAGCTTATTTTCGGATTGAACGTTCCTTCCCGGTGGGGGTGGCAGACGCCTTTTTCCAACCTGACCTTTGATTGGACGGTTCCAGAGGATTTAAAGGATGAGCATGTGATATTGGGAGGAGAAGAACAGAATACGACCTATGGGGAGTACCAGGAGGAGATGGATATGATCAACAGGGCATTTCTGGAGTTGATGGTAGAAGGTGATAGCCACGGACGTGTCTTCACTTTTCCCATCCCCACCTATAATCTCAACAAAGACTTTGACTGGGAGTCTCCCAATGCCAACCTTCTTTTTGAAGTTACGGCAAAATACGGGATTCCGTACTTTCAAAACTACATTGGGACCAACCTCGATCCCGGAGATATCAGGGCTATGTGTTGCCGTCTGAATCTCGATCAGAGGGAACTGCTCAACAGGCCGGGCAATATCTGGGGGCCCGGCGATTCTACCGGCTCTATAGGCGTGGTGACTCTCAACCTCAACCGGATAGGGTATGAATCCAGCACCTCAGAAGAGTTCTTTACCCGATTGAAGAATCTCATGATCCTGGCCCATGAATCTCTCGAGACCAAACGAGAAGTCGTCAACAATATGCTGGAAAAAGGGCTGATGCCGTATACAAAGGTCTATCTCGGACATTTCGACAATCATTTCTCGACTATCGGAATTTGCGGAATGCATGAGACCTGCTTGAATTTTCTCGGGAAGGGAATCGGGACTCCAGAGGGAAAAGCTTTTGCCGTAGAGATGCTCCAGTTCATGAGAAAAACGATACAGGAATTTCAAGCGGAAACAGGAAATCTGTATAATCTGGAGGCGACTCCAGCCGAATCGACCTCTTACCGATTGGCCAGACTGGATAAACAAAAATACCACAGCATTATCACTTCGGGAACAGAAAAATATCCCTTTCTCACGAATTCTTCTCAGCTCAATGTCGATGCCACACAGGATATTTTTGAGGCCATAGAACATCAGAAGGATCTGCAGCCCCTTTACACCGGGGGGACTATTTTTCACGCTTTTCTCCCCGAATCCATAGACAGGGAGCTGTGCAAGAAGCTGGTCCAAAAGATCTCTCTAACGGGACTCCCCTATTTCAGCATCACCCCTACGTTCAGCGTGTGCCCGAATCATAAGTTTATCAAGGGAGAGGTCACACAATGTCCGGAGTGTGACGAACCGACAGAGGTCTATTCTCGAATAGTCGGCTATCTCAGACCGGTTGCCACATGGAATGACGGAAAGCAGCAGGAGTTCATAGAACGGACCCCCTACCAAATAGCAGGTTGAGCGAAATGCCGATGGAATACCTTCTTTTTACCTACCCTAACTGCCAGAAATGTGAAGCGCTCAAGAAAGCCCTCTCGGAGGCCAATCTCCAGGCAGCAGAATACAATCTGACCCAGAGGGAAAGTAAGCTGAAAATCAGAGATTTTTTAAACGTTATCAAAAGAGACGAAAAAGGAGGGATCATCATTCCTACCTTGGTGCTCCAGGAGGCAGGAGAAGTGGTTGACGTTCTGAATGATCAAGAGGAGCTGAGGAATTGGTTGAGATCAAGGGCTTAGAGAAATTCGCCCCCAAAGATTTCCCAGGAGTCATAGCCTGTACCTTTTTCCTTGGATCCTGCAATTTCCGTTGCCCTTACTGTCATAATCCAGATTTGGTCTTGAATCCGGAAAGTCTACCCACCTTTCCCATGAACTACATCATCCATTTTCTCGATTCCAGGAAGGATTGGTTGGAGGGTGCATGCATCTCTGGTGGTGAGCCTCTTCTACACGATGAACTCGAGGTCTTCTTGTCCGTGTTGAAACAAAGGAAGCTGTTGATAAAGCTGGATTCGAACGGATCCTTTCCCTCCAGGCTTGAGGCTCTTATTCAGAAGAACCTCCTCGACTCGGTTGCCATGGATGTGAAGGCTCCCCTTGAGAGGTACAGAGACGTCGTGAAATCACCGGTCAATCCAGAGGATATCCAGGCGAGTATTGAGATCATCATGAATTCAGGTGTGGAGTACATGTTTCGCACGACCGTGGTTCCTGGACTTATAGAGGCAGAAGACATCACTAAAATTGGAGAAATGCTTGAGGGAGCGAAAGTTTTTCAGATCCAACAGTTTTCGCCGCACAACACTTTGGAGAGGAGTTTCGAGCAAAAAAAACCATTTCCGGTAAAAGACATACGGGAAATGGCCGAGAATGCCAAGGAATTTGTCCATGAAGTCAGATTCGAGGGAATATAAACATGGGCGTCGAAATCAAAGTCAAGAGAATTCAAAAAGATGCGAAACTCCCCTCATATGGGCATAGAGGAGACGCGGGTTTAGACCTGTTTGCAGCGGTTGATGCAGTCATTGAAGCAGGTCAGGTGTTGTCTGTTCCTACAGGCATTAAGGTGGCTATTCCCGGAGGTCATGTGGGATTGATCTGGGATAAGAGCGGAGTATCTTTGAGGGGCATCCATCGCCTGGCAGGGGTGATCGATTCTGGCTACCGGGGAGAGGTAAAGGTCGTTCTCGTCAACTTGAGCAGCCACCCCTTTTATCTCGAGAAGGGGATGAAGATCGCCCAGCTTCTCATTCAATCCGTAAATACAGTCAAAGTCAGGGAGGTTGAGGATCTTGGAGATACGCCTAGGGGAGAAGGGGGATTCGGCAGCACGGGAAAGTACTGAACCCGCTATCTGAGAGCAATTTTCTGCCCTGATCGATTTTTTTTCTTTCCCTGTTTATAATGGATGAAGTGAAAAGACCCGGTGCACCCATTGGTTTGAAATCGAGATTATCAGTTGTATTGGTCCGGCCTGAACATCCAGAGAATATCGGTCTAGTGGCGCGCAACATGAAGAATACAGGATTTTTTCATTTGCGTCTCGTAGGAGTGGATAGATTGGACCACGAGACTTATAAAACTGCGATTCATTCCCAGGACATTCTAGAGGCTGCTCAGATCTACAGCCGGTTGGAAGAGGCGACGGCTGATTTTCATGTTGTTTTTGCCGCAACCGCAAAGCCAAGAAAAAATTTTACGTTGTTTTCTCTTGAAGACGCAGCGGAGAAGCTGTTTCGCTATCCGGAGTCCACCAAAGTTGGTCTGCTCTTCGGAAATGAAAGGACGGGTTTGACATCTGAGGAGTTAAAACACTCCAATTTCCGTTTTATCCTTCCTCAGGCTACTCAGCAGCCCTCATACAACCTTGCTTCCGCCGTTCTTCTTACCCTGTATTCCATTTCCAGCCGCAGTCCGCGCAAGTATTTGATGCCTGGGCAGGGCCAACCCCTTCCACGAGAAGAACAGGAGGAGTGTATCGAGAGGATTTTACAAAAATTGGAGGCCACGGGATTTCTTCATAAGACGAACAAACGGCATATCACAGAGACGGTCTACGATGTTTTTGGAAGACTCAGTATGACGGAGAGAGACCGGAGACTCCTCCTTGCTTTGTTTGCTAAAAGAATGAACGAATAAAAGGAGTTGAACAAATGGAGGAAATGAACGTCATTTTTCCAGGAGGAAAAAGGGTAAACGTCGAATACAAAGAATTTGTCATTGAGACCGATCAGCCAGTCTATGCAGGAGGCGATAGTAAGGCTCCAGCCCCGTTTGATCTTTTTTTGGCCTCTATAGCAGCCTGTTCGGGCTTGTACGTTCTCGTCTTTTCTCAGAACAGGGATCTCCCTTTAGACGGAGCTTCTGTGGTGATGCGGATGCATAAGAATGATGAGAAAAAGATGATCGAGAAAATTGATATCGAAATTTGGCTTCCTCCTGAATTTCCTGAAAAATATGAAAAGGCAGTGATTCGGTCCGTGGACGGCTGTGCTGTCAAAAACCATATCATAGATGCGCCGGCGTTTGAAATTGTGGTCAAGCGCTAACCTGAATGATGATGAATACTCATCCAGGTTAGTTGATGAGCTGGGGATGCCATAAGTAATAGAAGCCACTTTTTAAGGATCGGACAATTTCCTGCAAGTTTTCACTTTGGAGGGGATTTTTTCCCTTTATACTGGCGGCATAGAGATTGGTCTTTTTTTTCGGATAATATGTATAAGCGATCACATCGGCCTCTTGGATGTCCGCGAGCTTGAGTATCTTATCGAAAGCGCTGTCGAAATAGCCAATTTCGTCAATCAAATTTGCATCGCGAGCTTGAGATGCCGTGAAAACTCGTCCATCTGCAATTTTCTTCAGTTTTTCCAAGCTGAGAGAATCCTTTCTCGCCTGATAAACAGCATCCAGAAATTTCTGGTAGTAATCATCGATAATTTCCTGAAACACCTCCTTTTCCCTGCCGGTCATCTCGCGAAAAACACTTCCAGAATCCTTGAGTTCGCCTGATTTTATAACCTGAACATGGATGCCGACCTTATCAAAGAGTTCTTCAAGATTGGGGAAAATGGATATGACCCCGATGCTTCCTGTCAAAGTAGAAGGATGTGCGATGATATAATCGCATGCAGATGCGATGTAGTAACCTCCAGATGCCGTCACTCCCATCATCAGCGCCAGGACCGGAACTCCTGTTTCTTCCCTGAAGTTGAGAATTTCATGATAGAGAATATCGCTGGCAGTGACCTCCCCGCCTGGGGTATCCAACCGGAGGATCACTCCTTTAACCGTTTTATCCTCAGAGGCCTTTTGGAGCCTGTAGAAGACTTGAGAAAGGATGTCGCCTTCCCGGTCGAATATTCCAGAGCCCGAAAAACTGCTGATCAGCCCTGTGATATCGAGAAGAAGGATTTTTTCTTCTGCCCGGCTTTCGATGAGTATGACTTCTTCGATATGTTCTTTGCCCAGAAAATCCACGTGGAAGTGAGGAGAGCATGCGGGGAGAAGAAGAAAAAGGATTAAAACCAGGGTTCCATGTTTTATCATCGTGCCTCCAGAACACATGCAGTGGCGTTAAGAGATTATAGCATATTTGGAGAATTTGGTTCATGTTTCTCTTGTTGACTTGAGATGTCTCGGATGATATAAATTTTTCAAGTCGTTTGTATTCTGCAGGAGACAAAGTGGCCCCATTTATTTTATCAATTGCCATTTGGAGGGGGAATCGCAGAGAAGGACCGAATTCAGGGGAGTGAGGATGAGAAGACTCAAAGATTTTGTGCTCGAGCATTTCGAAGCGTCGTTGATCGCCCTGATATTCATAGGAGTTCTCGCTGTTGTTTTTCTTGTCCATTATAAATTCGCCTTTCTGAATTTTTTCTTCCTTCCCGTCATCCTTTCCGGTTACTATCTCGGCCAAAAAAGGGCGGTGCTGACGGCAGTTTTTTGTATTCTTCTTGTCATACTCTATCTTGTATTTTTCAATCTCCTCTCTGGTCCCGGACAACAGATTTCTCTTGATGAAGCCATCAACCTCTTGACCTGGGGCGGATTTTTGGTTTTGACCGCTTATATCATCGGAACGGTCTCTCAACAGAGGGAGACACGAATTCGGAATTTGAGACGATCCTATGTCGGAGCGCTTGAAATCTTGCTCAAATACATGGAAGTGGCTGATGACGTGAAGCCCCGTTCTCTGAGGGTAGCTCTGCTGGCTGGCAGGATGGCTGAGGCAGCCGGATTGGAGAAGCGAGATGTGGAGAACATTAAGTCCGCTGCTTTGCTGTATGAAGTGGGAGATTTGCAGTCCAGCCTTCCCTTTTTTGGCGAGGTTATCGATTTCATGGCCGCAGATGCAAAATTTTCTCAGGACCAATTGGGAGACAGAGAAAACGTGATGCTGAAATCCACGGCATCCATACTCAAGGAGATTGAGCCCATTCTTCTGAGTTATTTTCATCATTATGTTCAGGAAGCGGATGTTCTGGACAAAAATCTGGATGAGATCCCTATAGGCAGCAGCATCATTGCTCTCGCGGACATACACGATCGTCTTTCCAATAACGTTTCTCTCAACCAGAAAAATGAAGCATACACTTCCATGCAGGGTATCGAGAGCCTTGGCGGTCGCGCCTTTTCCCCCTTAGCTCTTTATGCCTTGAAAGAAGCGATATCCTCCTCATGAGGAGCAAAAAAGAGAACAGCTGTTTGGTCGTGTTCGGGGTCGATCTGGCGGGCGTTCCTCATCGTCCGACTGGTGTTTGCCTTCTGAGTGAGAGGGAAGCCGAAACAGCTTTACTTTATTCAGATAAAGACATTCTGGATGTCATCGAGGAAGTAAAACCGGTCCTGGTGACCATTGACGCACCTCTTTCTCTACCCCCTGGCAGAGAATCTATCCATCAGAGAGACAGGAACCATTTTCGTGCCTGTGATCGGGAGCTCAAACGAAGAAAAATCCCTTTTTTTCCGATCACTCTGGGACCGATGAGGATGTTGACGGAAAGAGGGATGTCGCTAAAGAAGAAGATCGAGAATATGGGGACTCAGGTTTTAGAAATATATCCAGGAGGAGCACAGGATATCTGGAAGATACCGAGAGCAAAACGCGACCTAAAGGGCCTCAGAAGGGGTCTCAAACGGCTGGGTATCAAAGGGTTGAACAGGAATTCTTCGGCCCATGAATTGGATGCTGCGACAGCTGCCTTTGTCGGGATCCTTTACTTGGAGGGAAAAGCAGAGATCTTTGGTGATTTCTCCTCCGGTGCTATCATTATGCCGTTTCCCTAGGCCTGTTTTCGGGCATGATGATTTTTAAGGCTTTAGGAAGGACCTTCACCTCAATGCGGTCTTTGGTGCCCAATATTTCTCCATGGTATTGTATGGTGAGATTTTTTCCATAGAAGATGATTTTTTTCGCCTTATAATGCCTTTGAGTCCTCTGAAGAATTCCAAAATAGATAAGTGGGAAGAGCAGGGCATATTTAAGCCCGCTCATTTCAAAAAACACGGTGTCGATGTAACCGTCCTCAATTTCAGCTTTAGGGGCGATTCGCCAGCCATACCCGAAATGCTTTGTTTTTGAGACCACACAGTCGAGAACCTTCAAGCGCAGAATCATTCGATCGAAGGGCTTTCCTGAGTCATCCATTCCGTCTATCAACTCTACTTCCTGTTCCTTTTGAGGCAGTCTGGGCATGATTTTGGCCGCGTAGACGTGGCCCCAGAGTCCTGGAATATTTATGTTTTGTTTTTCCTTTGTAATTTGGGCACTGGCTCCGATACTGCCGAAGGCTGCTCTGGTTCCTTCGATTTCGAGAAGATCCACTTTGCGGGCCTTCCCTTCCCTTATGATTTGAGTAGCTTTTTTCACGCTCTTGGGAATGCCTAGGGATCTTCTGAAAGCGTTTCCGCTTCCCAGAGGGATAATCCCGAGAGCGATGTTGTTATGGTTTTTGCTCTCCAGTATCCCCTGGATGACATCAGCGATGGTTCCATCTCCGCCTGCAGCTATGATGATATCATTTCTCTCGCTCAGCTCTTTGGCTAATCGAGTCGTGTGGATTTTATCTTCATGGCTGTCGAATATCTTGCCGGGAAGGTTTTCTGTGAGGTATCTCCTCAGTAGCCTTCTTCTTTTCCATTTCCTGTTTGCTGCACTCGGATTGATGATACAGGCGATGTTTTTCCCTTCGAGAAAGGGATGCTCGTTCTTTTTCATAGGAATTGAATCTGACTGACGTTGTCCAATCTCAAACGAACAGTACTATATGTATTACAGTTTTTCGATTTTTTCAAGTCTGTCCACAAGCATGTCTTTGATTCCTGCTTCCAGGTTGTAGCGTGGGATGAAACCAAAATCTTTGAAGGCCTTTGAAGAGGAGAAAAGCCATTGGGTATGAGCCATGGCCTGCCAGGCTCTTCGTCCAAAAAAAGTTCTGCCCATGCCGGCCGCTTTGACGGTATCCAAAAGCCAAGCGAAAAGGGAGATGACCTCCTCTGGCAGAGGAAGAAAAAGTGCATCGTTCAGCACGAGCTTTTTAACGGTGAGAATGATTTCTTTCCAGGAGTAACTTTGCCCGTCGGTGAGGTAATAGATCTGACCCCTTGTGTTTGGAGATTCGGCAGCCTGGTGGATGCCATGAATCAAGTCCTTGACGTAGAGCAAGCTGGTCGATTTCTTATCACCCTTCAACAGGGGCACGATCCGTTTGTGGATAATTTTTACCAGGAGTTCGGTTTCCGATTGGCGAAAACCGTAAACATTGGGAGGTCGGATGATGGTTGCTGGAATCTTATCCCATAATGCCTGCACAGCCTTCTCTCCCTTGAGCTTTGTCCGTCCGTATTCTGACGAAGGAGAGGACATTTGAGCTTCCTCTGAGTGCTGTCCCAGACGAGAAGGGCCTGCTGCTGCGATGGAAGAGATATAGACGAACCGGTGGATGTCTGGATTTGCCCGGAGGCAGGAGTAGATTAAGTCTCTGGTGAGGATATGGTTGGACTTTTCATAAACCTCTCGGGGGGCAGACCGAATGCGGGCGGCAAGATGAAAGATGTAATCCTGGCCCTCAACCGCACTCTCGAGGAAGCTTTGATTTTCAAGAATTCCTTGAATGATTTTGACAGGAAATTTCTTTAGAAACTCCGTTCTACTGCTGGGTCTCAAGAGGCAGGTAATCTCCCATTTTCGAGAGACGAGATACTCTACGAGATGACTCCCGATGAATCCAGTCGCTCCTGTAACCAATGCACTAGGAGGCACCTTACCGTTTTTTTCTCCTGTTTTGTATATATCTCATGAGAAGAGGGAGGTTCATTGCTGCAATCAAGATGACAAAAAGAACAACCAAGAGAAAATCGGGAATTTGGATGGCGTAACCGACAAGTGCAAGAATAAAAAAACGAGGAATTCTCGAGAGGCTGAGGGCAAGAATATATTTAGCTATAGGATATCGTGCCAGAACCACAAGGAAACGGAATGGATAGAAAGGAATCGGCGTGAAAGCTGCAATCCACAGAGCTAAGAATGGTGCCCTGTTGAATAAACCCACAATTTTGCTGACCGCTTTTTTCTGTTGGATATTTTTGAAAAATTTTAGATCTGTAACATATTTGAAGACAGAATAATTCAGAGCCTCTGTCAACAACGTGCTTGAACCAGCCACCAACGCAACAGTAAGCGGAGTGTAAAATTTTCCGAAGTACAGAAGAATAGGCTCGTGAGGCACCACAGCGATTAAAAATTCAGTGGGAAAACTGCAGAAAAAGAGAACCCAAAGATTTTTGCTTGCCCTGATACTTTCTGAAGCGAGCCAGAGAATGAGCAGGATCAGAACGAGACCAATCTGCAAGGCAAATAATAAGGATTTTATCCAAGAAGGAGATGACCGGGATTTCATCGTTTCTGCGCTGCTCGAATGGCTGTTAATCGACATCTGAAACATTGAAAAAAGAAAGAAAAATCCTTCCGAAATCAGATGGATTTCAAGCTGTCTCTTATCAAATAGCGAGCTGGCTTTTCCGTATTGGCCCGGATGCTGGTGTAACAGTCTCCGCACTCATTCGTGGCAGTGAATTTCTCGATTATTTCTCGCTGTGATCGAAATTTTTTGAGAATAAGTCCACAAGGCGATAGCGTCCCATCGGGATTAACCACGAAAAATCTTTCTCCCGCCCGGCAATTCCCGATGGATTCTTTCTCGAAAAATGTGATCATTTCTTTGAAGACATAATCTGATACATAGACAGTTTTATGTCTTTTCTTGAATTCTCTGAGTTTTTTGATGATTTCCTTGAGTTCATCCAGATCATGCTTGGGAACCATGAACTCTTTTTTGTCTGTTCTCAGCCATGTATAGGTGCTGAAATTGATTCTGACCTTCCATTTCTTCGCCAATTCGGCCATCCGGATGAGTTCTCTGAAATTTTCCCTGTTGACGACTCCACTCAGGGTGATTCCATTATCGGGAAGGTGATTGATTTCCCTGATAAGGTTTTCGATTCTTTGAAAAAGCCCGGGAACCCCCCGGAACTCATCGTGGCGTTCGTCGGGAAAATCAAAGGAAAGAGAGAACTCATCGACGCCAGCCTCTCGAAGTTTAAAATATTTCTGTTTGGACAGAAGAGTTCCATTGGTGGTCAAAACGATATAGGGAGCTCTATTCTCGATCCGTATGGTCCGAACAATATCTTCGATATCTTTTCTGAGAAGAGGCTCTCCACCAGAGATTTGAGCAACCACAGGTTTGATTTCTCGGCAGAGCTCGGCATAACGTTCTGCCGACGCCCGCTCTTCTTCTACCGGCCCTCCGAGGTGACAGTGCTTACAGAAGGCATTACAGCTGTAGGTGACTTCGAAAGAAACACAAAAAGGTCTTCTATTGAGAAAATTGCCGATACCTCTTGTTGCCATCGAAAAAGTCCGGAAGAAGGGATGGGACATTTTATGTATTCCGTTTATTTAAAAGACTGCATTATATCATTTGATTTCTTTTTGTTTAAGGAATAAATAGAAAAGATTTTCACGGCTACGAGGCCGGATGCAAAAAAAGCAGCGAGAATTCGGAGTCGAGGCAAGAAAATGAGGATCAAAGTCACCACGGTGGAGTTGCAAAATTTGGCCGCCGGACTGTAGTTCAATCTATAAATGGTCCTGTCGACTTTATAGAAGTAATTGGGAGAGATAATATCATACTTCAGAAACTGATAGCTCAGATAAAAATCGAAAAAGGCAAAATCCAGGATATAGATCACTGCAGGCACGATCAAATCAGGGTGGAAATGGAGGAAAATGATGTAGAAGAAAAGAGTCTCCACCCGGTCTGCAATGATATCGATTTCGGCCCCTAATAGGGTTTCTTGTTTGCATTTTCTTGCACAAAATCCATCCAGGACATCGCCGAACCAGTGCACTCCCAGACCGATGAAGTTGTAAGTCGGGCTTTGTTTGAGGATCGCCAGGCTAAAAAAGGCAAGTGACCCGCCAAGTCTAAGCAGGGTGATGATATTGGCTTCGCTGTAAAAACTGCCAGGCGTCCGGGATTGGAAAATTCGAATCTTCGCCTTCGGATTTATATCCTGTTTTGAATTCACCCTTTATTCCCTTTGACTCGCATCGTCATTCATCCTCGTTATGTTCGGCCTCTGCCGTTCCTTTCATTTGGATGCCTCGTGGAAGCGGGGGATCGAACTTACCGTTTCCATCCACATCCACAAAGATCGGATTGGTCAAAGCATATGGAAGGGTGGCATTTTGAGAGAGACCATATCGGGCCCTTGCTTGATGGACGGGAAAGAGACTCTTTCTGCCAAGTACTTCTGCAGCGATATACGAATCTTCCGCGAGGGGCAGAGAAACCTTTTCCGCAAATTTGGTGACGGAATCTCCCGCCTTCTGTACCGGGAAGATGATTTTTCTCCTTCCATTCACGATCAGCCTCACCTCATCCACTGATATCCATGGAGCACTCTCCACTTTCAGGAAAATATTCACCATTCCCTCTCCAGCCGTCAAAGAATCGCCAGGGATATGCTCCTCATTGATCCTGAAATCCACTACAGGGCCGTTGCTGACAAAGGAGTGCCCCTTCTTTATCGATTGAATGAGAGAGGACACATCCAGCTTTTCACCTCTTCCGCCTTTGTAAAAGACATAAGTCCGGGAGTAGCCTGGTTCTCCTCTATCGATTGTGTGGGCGTCCGATGAGCCCACAATCGGGAAATAGTAGCCCCGATTCATAAGATGAAGCCAATCGTCGATGGAATGCTGGTTGGAGGAATAAAAATACGGTCCGTTCAGTACTTCCAGCAGGTCAAAATTCAAATCAAAATTCTCCCTGGCGCTGGAAGCATCTTCAGGATCGAGCTCATAGTTGTTAAAATATCCGATGGATCCTGATCTGGGATGGTTCACATGAAGAAGAGCTTGAGGATCTTTTTCTCGACTTGCCTGGAACAGAAGAGAGGCTTCTGTTCGATGAGGATAAATGGCTCCATTGTTTTTTTCATCCGCCCTGAATTGGAGGGGATAGGTGTTGTAGTGAATGACGCCTCCTCTGGTGACTTCATTTCCCATGATCGTAGCCAGATACTTATCCAGACCGAGCTTTATCAGATCAGGCTGATAGTCGTTGATATAGTTGTGGTCGGTAGACACAGCCACATCCACACCTTCAGCCACCACAGACTTGATTCTTTCTGCGATGTCCATCCTGCCATCCGAGTAGATAGTGTGCATATGAGGATCTACGGATATCAAATGATCGGCCTGTATCACCTTGTCTATGCGAAAAGTCAGCTCCTCTTTCATACCTCGAAAGATTTCCAAGATTTTGCTGTCTATAGTGTATTCTGGACCTCTGGAGGCGTATATGAGATAAGCGCCGACCGGAAGTCTGATCTCCAGACCCTCCTCTTCTGGATATGCCGAGTTTTTGAATGTTTCCCAGCGCTTTCCTGTCTCGATTGGATTTTCTGGTTCGAAATAAGGAGTCTTTGTCGGGTCGAGACCAATAAATGCCGCTTTGCCTGGGACGTATTCTCCCCTGCGGTTCTGAATCTTGATTTTTACACTCCCCTGAGGAGGATCCTGGAGGAGGCAGAGGTTTTCCTCATCAGATTGGACCAGCAATAGCTTCTCAACCACAGCAGGGAAAAAATTGGCAGTGACTGAGTAGATGCCTTCAGGGAGGGGGAAGTCGAGAGCCAGAGGCTTTTCGTGGAATGAACGGTAGAACACAGTGTGGGACAAAGGGTCTCGAACGATGACTTCTGCCAGATCCCCTTTCAGGTCTTCGAAATATATGCTGACGTTTTCCGGCTTGACATCCAGGATCTTGTAGATATCCAGAAGCAGGTCATCCCCATCAGAACTCACGAGAAGCATGAAGCGGACTTGGAACGACTCACCAGGCTTCAAAGTGCCCGGAAGGGCTTCTTCCACAGGGGGAGGATTTTGATTCATCCAACCTAAAAAATGCCCTTTTTTTGGATAGACTCTGAAATTCAGGTCAGGGTGCTTGTCGCTGTGGAAGGGACTGAAAGAGTATTCATGCATAGCGCGGAAATACAAGGAGTACTCCATATCTTCGACAGAGGCCTCCCCGGTGTTTCTTATTCTGGAGGTCAGCTCGATTTGACCCGAGGCGGGATGTATTCGATATTCAGTGAGGATCTCCCCGCTTCCTTCTTCCTCTCCCTCAAATGAGGCGGTGGCCTGGATTAAAAGGTCCCCTGATGAGTTTTGCTGCCGGACGAGCTTCACCGATTCATAGCTGATGTAGATTCTTTCCCCTTTGATTCTGAGGTAAGGAGAGCCAACGATCATGTCACTCACCAGATTTTTTCCTGCAGGCGCGAACCCGATGATGCTGCCCTTTGCATCGGCAGCCGGATAGTTGAGCGACGTCTGGAGGGTTCGCTCCATTCCCCCGATGAGAACTAGATATTTTCCGTCGGTTATGAAATAATCCCCCTTTCTGACCAACGTACAGAAATTTTCAGGCAGGTCATTCTCAGAATTCAAGATCTCGACTCGAAATTCTTGTGCTGTAAGAAAAGAGGAGAAGATAATCGAAAAGATCCAGAAGCAAAAAATTTTTAAGCTTTTCATAACGTCCTCTTCTTGTGTAATCGTGGGAAATCTCGGCTTCCTTCAGCACGGCCTTTTAAACAAGGATATTTACCTTATACCAAAAGCGTATTTTATTCAATGGGAATAAATTACCCTCACTTTCGAGAAAAAAACAATCAGGAGGGCGGATTGTTCATCTGCCTGCACGACCGCTGGTTTATCAGAGGCATCTCTTGGAGCGGATTCGAGGTTGCTTTTTAGGGTGCCGTTTCGCTAGAATTGACCTGGATACCGGGAATAAAATAAGAAAATCGGTCCATGGATAAATGCGAGATTCTTCATACAATCAAGGGAAAAAGATTTCTGTTTGCAGTAGAGACTTCTCCTGATAAAGATGATTATCAGAAGTATGAAGATATCCGGCAGGAGATTTGGAAGGAACCGACAGATCAGATGGCCGGCCCCCGCAACATGCACTGTGAAAATTATTTCGACAGAGGAAGCAGCCTTTTTGCCGGTGTCTTTATAGAAGATGAAAAAGGGAAATTCCCCAGAGACAGAGAGCATCTGGCAGGATTTTCCTACGGGTTCGTTGGAGTGAAGGATAAGGAAATTGGCTTCAGGTCCAGGGAAAACCTCATGTTCTACTCACAATATCTCGGTGTTAGAAGAGAGTACCAAAAATTTGGCCTGGGGGTGCGGATGAAGAGCTTCCAAAGGGATGTGGTTTCGGAGATATTCGGAGTTGGAACCATAACCTGCACTTTTGACCCTCTTGTAGGAGTGAATGCTTACAGAAATATCCATCATTTTGGGATGGAGGTGGTGGAGTATAAAGAAGCTTTCTATAAGGATTTCGGCGGAGAGCTGAACAGGGTTGACGTTCCGTGCGACAGGCTTTACGTATCTTGGAATTTGGCCAAAAAAATCCAGATACCCGAATATGAACTCGAGGAACTTGTTAGTTCGAATCACCTCGCGCTTGATACGAAGATAACGGAGGTTGAGGGACGGAGCGGGTCGGTAAAGCTTGAAATCATCACAGATATCCATCCTGATCTCGATCGAGAATTTGTCTTGATCGAGATTCCGTACGACTATTACGAGATGCTTAAAGAGACCGACGTTTTAGACGAAAAAGTGCGAGCTGTTCCGATTGAATGGAGGATGAGAACCAGAGAGCTTTTCCAGAGGATGTTCCAGCGAGGATACAAGGTGATAGATTTTCGGATTTACAGGGGAGACGATCGAAAAAGAGATTTTTATGTCCTGAGGAAATAGACTGAGTCATTTCTGTATCCCCTGCTTTTCTCGGTCAGTAAAATCGAAATTTACCAGAAACGCTCATAAATCTCTGGAAGCATTTTTAAAACCGTGATCCTTGATCGAAGATAAGAGCATTGGGGAATGTTTTCGCTCCAGTCAGATTTTATACGCCATTCCCTCACCAAACTTCTCGGCCCTGCGGAACTCCGCATGGTTATCTGTTGTTGCACCTCATCGTACTCTGCCCTTCTCAGGCCACTCCAGTCGATCATACCGTGCTCAAACAGTCCTCGGGTCCGACTTGGTCGGATTCCCTTGAAGTTTGACTCGAGAAGGCTGGGTTAGGTTGGGTCGGGATCTTCCGATGTCACTCTATTCATTCCCCAATGCTCTCTCTTTGGCTTCCTGCTCTTATGCCATCACGGTTTTGGAAATGATTACTAAATCTAATTGCTGATTGAAAACCGGTCTCTTAAAGACTAGAATAGAAAGTCATGATTTTTTTATGTTTGATCCAAAAGAGGGGAATCCAAATGAGAAAACTATCAAAAATGTTTGCGGTGAGTTCAGCCGCAGCCGTCGTGTTTTTTTTGGCTCTAACGCTGTATTCGCGAGCGGAAGGGCCAGGGGTTCCTCTGGTCCTTCAAGAAATGACCTGGACAGATGTCCAGGAGTATCTGAAGACAAACGATATGGTGATCGTTCCGCTGGGGAGTACCGAACAACATGGCCCTCATCTGCCCTTAGGAACGGATTATTACGAAGCTTTTGGGATGTCCAAGATGATCTCTGCCCGGACCGGGGTTTTGGTCGCCCCGGTGATACTCTCTGGGTACAGCATTTATCATTCCGGTTTCCCTGGTTCTCTGAGCCTGAAGCCAGAGACCATGGAACAAGTCCTGTATGAGACAGCAGAGCTGCTGATTAAATACGGGTTCCGGAGGTTCATGTTCTTCAACTACCATGGAGGGAACAGCATCGTCGAGAGTAAGGTGATCCACCGAATCAATCACACAACAGAAGCCGTTGCAGTGGCCATCGGTGTAGGAGCGTCTTTCCAGAAAGATCAGGAAAGAATCGAGGGCGTTATGTATGATACCCACGCAGGGATCAGCGAGACATCCATCATGCTCTTTCTTGAGCCAGAGCTGGTGAAGCTGGAGAGAGCGGAAAAACCGAAGATGAATTTTTCGCGGCTTGTAGGAGAGATCTACCTACGAAGCCAAAAAAATCCGGAATTGAGTGCCCTTCTGAGTGCACTGCAAGCCGTCCCCGAAGAAACCGGAAAAGGCGGCGCCAGCCATGAAATCAGCAGCAACGGCATCTGGTCAACCGGTGATCCCAAAGAATCCACCAGAGAGCGAGGAGAGAAGACCGTGACCAAGATGGTCGAGAATGCAGTTGAATTCATAGAGGCCTGGAAGCAGATCAAGAAATAAGAAAGGAGAGAATTCATGATAAAAATCAGCAAAGATGTCGAAAATGTGATAAGAGAGGCTATTACTCTTGAGCTCAATGGCCGGAAATTTTTCAATCATGCAGCCGAAGTCACCCATCACCCACGCGGCAAAAAAATGTTCCTCCACCTGGCCCAAGAAGAGGTCAAACATTTGGAGACCTTTGGCAAGCTGTTCAGTGAGATCCTCGGTGGTTCGGACTGGAAAAAGGAGATCAGGCCCGAGGATGTTTCTGATGAGGCCCCTCTGGTTGAGAAATTGAAAGAGAGCATGAAAAAAGAAGAGGGAAAAGGAGAGACAGAGGCTTTACGGATAGGAATGGAACTCGAACAGAATGCCATCGATTTTTTTCAAAAGGCAGCAGAAGAGACCGATGATCCTGTTGCCAAAAAGATGTTCTTAGAAATCAGCGAGGAAGAAAAATTCCATTACGATCTTCTTCAAGCCCAGTATGATTCTGTTACGGGCTCCGGATTCTGGCTGGGGAGCGCCGAGTTCCAGATGGATGGGAAGTGGTAAAAAAATGAGATTAAGCAGAATAACAACAGCAACCAAAAGGCCCTATACCTCTTAGCCATAACCTCATCATTGAATTTTCGTTATAAGGAATGGAAGGGAAATGTCTGCTGTTATCAGAACTGACCAGCTGACCAAAATCTATACAATGGGAAAAGTCCAGGTCATGGCCTTGAACCATATCACACTGACCATCGAACAGGGAGATTTCATTGGAGTGACAGGTTCGTCAGGTTCTGGAAAGTCGACGTTCTTGAATCTTCTTGGAGGACTGGATACTCCGACTTCAGGTACGATTGAGGCCCGAGGGAAAATCATATCCCACATGAACAAGGATGAACTGGCTCGGTACAGAAGGCACCAAGTGGGGATGATCTTTCAATCGTTCAATCTCGTCACGTCCTTCACTGCCCTTGAAAATGTGGCTCTTCCGCTCTTTTTTGTAGGAGCGGCAAAGAGAGAAAGAAAGCGGAGGGCTCAGGAGTTGCTTGAAAGGGTTGGTCTTGCCGGGCGAAAGGATCACCGTCCTTCAGAGCTTTCCGGTGGAGAGCAGCAGAGGGTGGCCATTGCCCGGGCCTTGGCCAACCAGCCCGATGTTCTGCTGGCGGATGAGCCCACCGGGAATTTGGACAGCCGGACATCCGAAGAGATTGTCGGTTTGCTCTCCGATTTGAACCGAAGGCAGACCCTTACGGTTGTGATGGTGTCCCACGAAGAGAGGCTTCTCAAGAGATTTTCAAACCATCTTGTTTGCCTCCAAGATGGTAAAGTCGTCAGCGAGGAAAGAGCAAAATGAGGCTCTCTGACTACATTGAGCAGAGTTTTTCCAATCTATGGAAGAGAAAGCTGAGGTCATTTCTGACCACTTTCGGAGTGGTGATCGGAATCGGGGCTCTAGTGGCCATGATTTCCTTCGGAAAGGGTATCCAGAAAAATGTTTCTGAAAGATTTGAGCAGCTGGAACTTTTCAAATATCTCATGGTCTTTACCGATTCAGGATGGATGCGTTTGGGAGGTCCGGACAGGCCGCGAAAGAAAGTTGCAGACGAAAGCTCGAAAGATGTTCTCGACGATAGCTTTATTGAAAAACTCAAAGCAATGAAGGGGGTTGAGGCAGTGTTCGCCGACATCCGCTTCCCGGCTTCAGTCAAGTTCAACCAGAAGGAGGAGTTTGTTCTGATTCAGGTGCTTCCGGCAGAACTGGCCATATCCAAATTGATGGATCTTCGTACAGGAGAGGCCTATGTGCGAGATAATGTCAGGTCGCTTATCGTCAGTGATACGCTGTTGAGCAGGCTTGGGGTCAAGGATTTATCTTCAGCACTTGGAGAAGAGATTGAGCTATCCACTCTGACTTTTGACTTCAGCCAGATAAATCCCATGAACCTTTCTTTGTTGCTCAGGGGAGAGAACCTCCCTTTTTCCCGGGAAAGCTATCTCTTCAGGATCACAGGGGTTGCTGAGAGGATGGGATTTGGAGGTCCCACTCCGTTGCGAAGCGATGTGTTCATTCCTCCAGGTGCGGCCAGAGACTTGAAGAAACTGCCTTTTTCGAATTTATGGGATCTTTTCCGATCCCCTGAGAGTCAAAAGGGTTACACGGTGATCAATGTCAAAGTTGCTCATCCCAAGCACATAGCATCCTTGAAAGAGACCATTCATGAGATGGGCTTTCGATCCTTTGCCTTGATCGATCAATTGGAAGAAATCAAGACTGGTTTTCTATATATGGATATGTTGCTGGCTGTTGTGGGTATGATCGCTCTATGTGTTGCCTCTCTGGGAATCGTAAACACCATGGTGATGTCCATTCTGGAAAGATACCCTGAGATAGGCCTAATGAAAGCAGTCGGTGCCAGCGATAGAGATGTTTCCAAGATTTTTTTCTTTGAGTCGAGCATGATCGGACTGCTGGGAGGGATTTTCGGGTTGGCTTTGGGATGGTTGGTGAGTATTCTGATAAACCGGATTATTAACTATTTCTTGGCTAAACAGGGTGTTCCTTTTATCCAGTACTTCAACTTCCCTTGGTGGCTCTGTATCGGGGCGGTTGGTTTTTCCGTATTGGTCAGCCTGTTTGCCGGTATCTATCCCGCTCTTCGAGCAGCTCGTGTGGATCCGGTAGTCGCGCTGAGACATGACTGATCAGGCCAGATTCCTATCCTGGACTGGAGGATTTTATCATCTACTGACCTTCCTATTCCATTGACAGAAATAGAGATGTTTTTGTAAGAAAAAAAGAGATTTGAATTGATCTTTGTTTTTGTATACATTGTTGGGTCGGCATATGGAGAAGAAAAGGAGAGAAAAATTGAGACATCGATATTGGATTAAATGGATTGTGATTTTGTCTTTTGGCGTATTTCTGGCGTCTTGTTCCGCACAGGATACAGAAGAAGACCTTCTGGCTGAGGCCGCTGAGATCCATGAGAGAGTCCTGACCGTGGATACCCATGCAGATACTCCATCCCGCATGCTCAGAGACGATTGGGATATGGGAGAGCGCCATGTATCCGGAGAGAGGAGGAGCGGCAAGATCGACCTCCCCCGGATGAAAGAGGGAGGGCTGGATGCGGAGTTTTTTGCAGCGTTTGTTGGACAGGGAGAGCGGACTCCGGAAGCATACGCGGGTGCAAAAGAAAGAACAGACCGGTTGATCGATGTGATCCACCAGATGTGTGAGGATCATCCAGATCTTGTGGGATTGGCTGTGACACCGGAGGAGGCCTATCGTCTGGAAAATGAGGGAAAGCGAGCGGCCTACATCGGAATAGAGAATGGATACGCTATAGGAAAAGATCTTTCACTTATCGAGGAGTTCTATAACAGAGGCGTGCGTTACATCACTCTCTGTCATGGTGGAGACAACGACATATGTGATTCCTCGACCGATAGAGAACATCCAGAGGATGAAGGCTTGTCTGAATTCGGGAGGGAGGTCGTCGCTGAATGCAATCGTCTGGGCATCATGGTGGATGTCTCCCATATTTCGGATCGATCTTTTTTCGATGTGATTCAGGTCTCCAAGGCTCCGGTGATTGCCTCCCATTCCAGCGTGCGGTCTCTGTGTGATCACCCGAGAAACCTCTCCGACGAGATGCTCGAAGCCCTGGCTGCGAATGATGGAGTGATCCAGATTTGTTTTGTATCCAGCTTTTTGAAAAAGCCCACGCCAAATACAGAAAGAGAAAAAGCCCTAGAAGCACTTAAAGAAAAATATGGATCATGGCGCGATATAAAGGACCAGGAAACACGAAAAAAAATGCGGCAGGAATACATGGCAGTTTTTGAGGATTTTCCAGAGGAATTGGCTTCGGTGAAAGATCTCGTCGATCATATTGACTATGTTGTCAAGCTTATCGGGATAAACCACGTGGGCATCGGTACAGATTTTGATGGCGGAGGCGGAATCGAAGGGTGCAGTGATGTGAGCGAGATGCCTCATATTACCGAAGAGCTGCTCCGCCGCGGATATTCAGAAGAAGATATCCGGAAGATCTGGGGCGGAAACTTGATGCGGGTTTTTCGTAAAGTCATCGATCTCGCTGAACAGCGAAGATACAGTCGTTCTGAATTTTGATCCATCAAACCTGAATTCTGAATCCATCATGTCGATTTCGTTTGATTCTTTGCGTTGTTTATTTGTTCGTTTGCATCTTTCGGCAAAAATTGTAAAATAAATTTACATTTTTTTCGCCACTTCTGGGAGAACGCCACCTAAATTATTCAATATCAATGAATTGAGAAAATGACGATATGGTATGGAATTTGCTGTCAATTTGATATTACACCGCTGTTTTTCTATCATAAAAGAAAATGAAGTTCAGAGTCAGCCATGTTCTTATCATCTGTGCAGTTCTCTTTTCAACCTTCGCTCTTGCTTTTCCCAATTCTGGAGGAGGTTCCCAATCCGGGGAACCTGTCTACGGGGGAGTCTTCAGGATAAAATCCTTTGCCGATGAATTCAGGATGCAGCTGGATCCCGCCCAGCCGGAATCATTCATTTTCATTTCTGAGCAGCTCTTCGATGGATTGGTCCGGCTGGATAAGAATCTGAAAATCATCCCATCCCTGGCTGACTACTGGATGATCTCTTCGGATGGAAAAACATATACCTTTATTTTGAAAAAGGGCGTTCTCTTCCATAATGAAGAAGAACTCACGGCTGCCGATGTCAAATTTTCAATTGAGAGACTCTTGGATAAAGAAGTGAATTCTCCTTACTACCAGTTTTTCTTGCCCAGAATTGTGGGAGCGCAAGACTACAGGGAGGGAAATTCTGAAGAGGTTTCGGGGATCAAGCTTCTGAACAGGTATACCCTGGAAATCAATTGGACCAGACCCTATGTCTCTGCCCTGTATCTTCTGAGCATGCATTTCTGCAAAGTCCTGCCTCGAGAAAGCGTTTTGAGGCAGGGAAATGGTTTTTTCATGAAACCGATCGGCACCGGTCCGTTTCAATTTGACTATTGGGTGCGTGACACGAGGTTGAACGAGGTCGGAGTCAGATTGAAACGAAACGACAATTATTTCATTGAAAGTCCTTACCTGGATGCCATTGAATTTTGTCCGCTTTATAACCTCGATCATTTCATGAACGGTCAGATCGACTCCATTCCTGTACTTTCCGAACGCCTCCTTGGGTCCAAATATCAGATCTTCAAGGACGGCTCTCTTCATCAGGTGTTTCTGGGCATGAGCTGTCACATTCCCCCCTTGAACAATCCGGCGATACGCAGAGCCATTCATGCCGGGCTCAACAAACGGGCAGTGGTGGACAGGGTGGATGAGGTAAGATATCTCCGCCGTCCTGCCAACAGATTCATTCCTTTCAAGGTCCCGGGATTTCTTTCTGCCGATGAGTCGGAAACTTTCAACGTGCAAAAAGCGAGACAGTTGCTGCAGGAGGCTGGATTTTCAGCGGCAGATGAGTTTCCCTCTCTGATTCTCTATTTGGATTTGCCCCGAACTTCGTTTAAGAATAAACTATACCGAGAGCTCAAGAGTCAGTTGGATGCGCTCGGCATAGATCTGAGAGTGGATTATTACAGAACACTGGAAGAAGTCAGAGAGTCCAAAGCTCCTTACTTGATCCTTATACACAGACTTATGAGTATGCCCGATCCTGAAGATTTGATTCGGCCACTGTTTTCGTCAAAGTCCGTTTCGAATGTTCTCCAATATGTCAATCCTGATATCGATGAGCTGCTCCAGGCTGGAGAAGTGGAAAAAAGCTGGACGAGAAGAATCAAAATTTTTCGCCGCATCGAAGACATTCTTCTTAAAGAAGTGCCAGCAATTCCGCTGTATTCCCAGCAGAACCTTGTTGCTATGCAGCCCCATGTCCGCGGAGTCGAGGTTCCGCCAATGGGTTTGTATTATCTCGAGGCCCGGAAGATTTGGCTTGAAGAGTAGAAATGAGATTTAGGATGCCCATGTCTCTCAGAACGCGGTTCATGGTCTACGTCATCGCCCTGCTCATTGGACTGGTGGTTTTGGTTCTTTTTGTGATCGAGAAGAGGGAGGTGAAGGCAATTTACGATGAGCAGATGGGACGGGGGATCATGACTGCGGAATACATCGCACAACTGAATCTTGAAAATTTGCTGTTTTGGGACGAAGAGGGAATCAAAGAAGACATCGAAAAAAGAATAGATCAGAACCTTATCTACGTCGTCTTTTATGATCGGCAGAATAGACCCTTGGTGGCCAATGATTTTATAAAGAACTACAGCAGTATTTACGGCGGCAGCAATCTTGGATCAGACGTCCAGAAGGGAGATCATTTTTTTGAGAGAAAAAGAATCCCAGTGGACGAGAAGAAAGGAAAATATATGAGTGTGTTAGAGATCGAAGTGCCGATTTATGTTGAAGGATCCCCGATGAAATGGGGATCGATAAAAATCGGTCTTTCGATGGAAGAAGTCCGCAGAGAAGAGCTCAAAACACGTCTCATGCTCATCCTGATCGGATGCAGCGGACTGTTGATCGGGGTTGCAGGAGCATCCCTTTTGGCACGAAGGATTACCCGGCCGTTGAAGAAGCTCGTGGAGGGGACAGTCAAGATCTCGAGAGGAGATTTTGCTCAAGAGATCGATATCGACACTCAGGACGAGATCGGGAATCTGGCCCAAAGTTTCAATGAAATGAGCCGCCAGCTTTATTTGACGAGAGAAAGGATGGAGGCTGCCAACAAGAAGTTGATCCAGGCAGAGAAATTGGCCTCTATCGGTCGAATTTCTGCAGGTATTGCCCATGAAATCAGAAATCCATTGACTTCGGTAAAGCTCAATATACAAAAAGTGATGGAAAGTGAAAACCTGGATGATGGGGTTAAAGAGCATCTGGATATCTCACAGGAAGGGATCGGGCACATCGAAAACTTCATCAAGGAATTGCTCAATTTTACTCGGGTATCGGAGCTGCATCTGGATCATTTTTCCATTGGAGAAATTATCGATGAATCGATCAAAATGATCAGAGGAACTCTCAGGCTGAAGAAAGTTCAGCTGGAGAAGAATATCAAAGGAAATTTGCCCCGCGTGCTCGTGGATGGAGATAAGCTCAGACAGGTTTTTTTAAATATCCTGCACAACGCGTGTGAAGCCGTCCCTATGGGCGGAAAGATCAAAATCTCTCTTTCTCGAACAGAAGGTTCGGGAGGAAGGAGCGTAAGGATCGAGATATCGGACAATGGCTATGGAATTCCAGAGAAAGATTGGGAGACGGTCTTCGAGCCCTTTTACACCACCAAATCCACGGGGATAGGATTGGGCTTAGCCAATGCAAGAAAGATTATCGAACAGCACAGGGGATTCATCTATGTCAAAAAAAAGAACGGTCAAGGTTCCTGTTTTGAAGTGGTGATTCCCTGTGAAGAGAAAAAATAAAAATGAGGTCTATACTCATTATCGATGACGATCCTTTGATCCGCAAGACTCTCTCTTCCCACCTATCCAGGAGGAATTTCGAGGTTTTTGCTGCCGAGAATGGAGAACAGGGATTTCAAAAGTTCAAGGAAGATTCGCCGGACATCGTGATCCTGGATATTCGACTCCCCGATATCGACGGGCTTGAAGAGCTGCGACGAATTAAAGCCAGAGACAAGAACGCTTGTGTGATTATCATGACGGCGTATGACGACATGAAGACCACTGTGGAGGCCATCAAATCCGGTGCCTATGAATACCTGGTAAAACCCCTTGATTTCGTAGAGTTGGATCTAACGGTCGATAAGGCCTTTCAAATGCAGCACCTGGAGGACAAGCTCAGCTATCTGGTCGAAGAGAAACAGAAAGAATACACCATAGACAACATCATCGGTCGTTCGTCTCAGATGAGAGATGTGTTCAAGCTCATCGGATCGGTGGCGGATACAAGAACGAATATCCTGATAAGGGGAGAAAGTGGAACAGGTAAGGAATTAGTGGCGAAAGCCATTCACTATAACAGCCCTTACAGCCACGAACCGTTCATCGTCATCAATTGTTCTGCCATATCTGACACATTGCTGGAAAGCGAACTCTTTGGCCACGTCAAAGGAGCCTTCACCGATGCAGTAAGTGAGACCAAGGGAAAATTCGAGATAGCCGGGAAAGGAACGCTCTTTCTCGATGAGATTGGGGATATCTCCGTAAATCTGCAATCGAAACTGCTGCGGGTGATAGAAACAAGGGATTTCATGAAGGTCGGGGGAGAGAAAATACTTAAAACCGAGGCCAGGATTATCGCTGCTACGAATAAAGATTTAGAACAGCATGTGGAGATGGGAAGATTTCGAGAAGATCTCTACTATCGGCTGAAAGTCGTCGAAATAGCCCTTCCTGCCCTTCGTGAGAGAAAAGAAGACATTCCCGAATTAGTGGGTTATCTTCTGGAGAAGATAAACCGGCAGCTTCGTAAAAATGTCCGGAAGATACCCCCGCATGTGATGAAACTCATGATGAGCCTTCCTTGGCCTGGAAATGTCAGGGAGCTGGAGAATGCTCTGACGCGGGCGGTCATACTGGCTAAAGGGGATGTGATTCAAGAGGAGAATCTGCCTTTGGAACGAGGGAAAGAAAAGGTCGTCTCTTCAGAACTGGTGCCTTTGAAAGGGATAGAGAAGGATTACATCCAGCATGTTTTGCGGGCAACTAACGGAAACAAAACTCAAGCCAGTAAGATATTGCAGATAAGCCGTCCCACTCTGGATAAAAAAATCAAGGAATATAAGCTCGACGTCCAGGGGTGAGGCTGTAAATCCCTTTTACCTTGTGTAAATTTTTTTTCGCCTGATTCATCACGCTCGAGAATGATCCCTCATTTTACCCCATATGGATCCATATGGGTAAGAATTGGCATAAAATCTGCATCTCCTCCATCTCTTGTGAAGACCTAAAGTCAGAGGAGAAATAGATAATGAAAAAGAAAGTGGTTATCGTTGACGATGATGAATCCATCAGGAAGACGTTCTCCTTAATCCTGAACTCAGATTACAAAGTCTATGTGGCCAAAGATGCGGAAGAGGCCCTCGAGCGTTTCAAGAGGGCAAGTATAGATCTTATCATCGCAGATTTGAAATTACCTCATCTAAATGGACTCGATATGATCGCTAAATTCAGAGAATCGGGATATAAGGGTGAGGTCATTCTTATTTCTGCCTTTCCGGATTTATTGGATCCAAAGGACCTGGATCGGCTTTCCATCGGGCATTTCTTTGTCAAACCCTTGGAATTAGATGCGTTGAATGAGTCCATCCATTATCTTTTGTCTTCTGAGCGCCTGCCGGCAAAAGATATTCGGGCCAGGTAACTGTCCATCCTTTCCCATCCTTCCATATACCGGGCGTTCCCAAAAGGAGCGCTCTGTCTTCCGATGGAATTCTCTGTTTCTTCGGGTGTCAAAATGTGGCAAAAATATCCTTTTCAGCTCGCAGGAGAGTTATAATGATGATAGGATATACAGATACGCAAATTCATTATCATACAGGAGAAACCATGATGCGGTTCAATCGAGTAACGATTTGGATAGGAGTCTCTCTGAGCCTGTTTGTCCTCTCATTTTCGATTCAAGGCGAAAGTTTGCAGCAAACCCCCGGAGTGAATCCTTCTGGCGATGAGATAAGGAAGTCTGAATCCTGGATGGGAATCTATATGGAAGGTGTTAAAGTGGGTTACAGCCATACCAGGGAGAGTATTTTTTCGAAAGAAGGGGAGAATTTCATCAGATCCATAAGCGAGTCCTGGATGAGAGTGTCGAGGTTGGGCGGAGCTCCGGTTGAGATTACGTCGACTCAGGAATCACTTTATAGAGGTGAAGAGATTCCTGTTGAGATTGTGGTTCGAACCAAAATGTCTGAGAGCGAAATCGTGATAAGAGCTGATGTTCTCGAGGACAAGATATTATTCAAGATGGGAGATAAATTAGTCAAGGAGCTTGGATATTCTGAAAAATTTTATCTGGGGATTCCCGTAGAAAAGATCATCAGGGAAGGAAATTTGAAGCCAGAGAGAACGTTCACTTTTCGAATTCTAGATCCGCTTTCCCGATCAATCAAAGAGAGCACTTTTCAAGTCATGGGTAAAGAAGATGTTCTCATCCTGGGGAAAAAAATGGAGCTGTGGCACGTCCGAACTGAGATGATGTCAATCATTCCTGTTGTAATGGATGAGTGGATGGATGATGAAGGGGTCATCTGGAAGTCAATCAGTCGAGCGAGTTTTATGACCACCACATCCATACGCATGACCGAAGAGAAAGCCACGGAGATCTCGAAGGAAAACCTGGATATCGCGTTTTCTACGGTTATACATGCGAATATTTTTTTCAAAAATCCTCTCCAGGTAAGGGAAGCCACGTACAAACTCAGCGGAGTTCCTGCTCAAACCATAAAGAATTTTCCCTATGATGACGGAAGTCAGGTGCTGCTGGAGGAAAACGAGGATTTTTCTGTTGTCCAGAGTGTTGCCCAGATCTTCAGGGAGGATGAGGCCATCTCTTTTCCGGTTTCAGATGAGCGATTCCAGGAATATTTAGAGCCGACAGCGTTCTGCCAGTCAGATGATCCAAAGATCGTGAAAACAGCCCGGGAAATAGTGGGGGATGAACAGAACGCTTGGAAAGCAGCAAAGAGAATTGCTCTTTGGGTCAGGCGCCAGATGACTCCGAATTATGATGTGGGTTTTGCCACGGCTACAGAAATCCTCGAGAATAGGGAAGGGGATTGTTCCGAACATACGGTGATCGCGGTCGCTCTTTGTCGGGCCGTAGGGATCCCGGCGAGAGCAGCCGTGGGAATCATGTATGCAGATGGCATCTTTGCCTATCACATGTGGCCTGAAGTGTACGTGGGACAGTGGATCGGACTGGATGCCAAATGGATAGCCGTAGACGAAGAATCCGGGGAATATTACACCGATGCCACTCACATAAAGTTCGGCCGAAGCAGCCTCGATGAAAAGATCTTCGAAGAAATGGTTCAGGCCATCTCCGAGATCATCGGAAACCTCAAAATAGAAATCATCGACTATCATCCAGGAAAAAAGATCCCCGCTATTTCGTAACAATAATTTACAGAAAATGGCTTTTTTGAGAACATCCAATCCGGGCACCAAGGTGTGAGATTTTTTGCTGTTTGGCATAAAATTTGCTTCTTGTGTTAATTTTCATTCTATCTCTGGAGGGAGAGGTGATTTTTAAAAACATTTGTTATGCTCTGAAGGAAGAGGCGATGAACAAAAAAGCCGTCACCGTTTTTTTGACCTTGATCCTTTGTCTCGGTCTCTTCGTTTCCAACAGGGCCATTCAGGCAGGGGAGGGGGAGAAAGAACGGAATCGCCCGGGATTATCCATAAAGGAGACATTTGATATCTATGTCCGTTCCGTCCAAAATTCTGATTTGGAGTCTCTTTTCACAACGGTTACAGACAAGGAAACGTTCTTTTTTCTGACCAGCACAGGAAAATGCATAAAATCCCGTAAAAACTATTACGCGTTCCACCAGGACTGGTTCAAGGAAAAAGATTGGGAGATGCCGGTGGAATATCTTGAAGGCCACGAAGGAGAGGAATATGGTTACACGACTGCGATTTTTCATTACAAGGCAAAGCGGCCTGATGGAGGGACAGCCTTCCTTGATTCGTATTTTACCTTGATCTTTCATCGAGAAGACAATATGTGGAAAGTGGTGGCAGATATCTGTACTCCGGTTGACCGGTTTTATTCAGATCCCGATTCCGATATTCGATACAGTTCCGATCAGGTCTTCCTTTTTGATACGATCAAGAACCGCCGCACCGTACGGAGATTCAAGCCTTTGTCCGTACCCAAAGAACACATCATGAAAATTCTGAATGCCGCCCGGTTTGCTCCTACGGCAGGGAATCAGCAGCCGTGGAAGTTTTTGGTCATCCGGGATCGAAAAAAGCTGGATGACCTGAAAAAAAAGGCATTGCTCTGGTACATGGAGAAGTATCAGCAGCGAATAAAGCCCGATGAAGAAGAGAGAGCAAAAATCGAGCAAACCCTGCAAAAACGTCTGGATAACGTACTTTCGGCTCCCGTTTATGTGGCTGTTCTTGTGGACACTGATACGAGTTACCCAGATTATGTCCTGCAGGACGGAGTCCTGGCGGCAGGACATTTGATGATCGCTGCAAGATCCCTGGGATATGGATCGGGATTCTTTACTTCTTTTTTTCCTGAGAAAGAGATGAAAAGATTTTTCCGCATACCCGATAAGTACAAATTAATCTGTTTTACTCCCATCGGCATTCCTTATGAATGGCCGGAAACCCCGGAAAAGAAGAAAATCGAAGATCTGGTCGTATTTGAATCTTTTTGAATCACAATGGATGGAGAAGCCGTCAGCCGGTTTGTGTCAGATAACCAGTCCCAGATGACACATACCCTTTCAGATCTGGTGGCCATTCCTACCCTCAATCCACCCGGCCGAGCCTACGAACAGTGTGTGTGTTATTTATCCGGGCGGCTGAACACCTGGAAGATCGAACACGAGGTGATATCCATATCGAAGGGAAAAAATCCCAGGTTTGCTCTTTTAGGGGGAATCGGAAAAGTACAGGAAAGCGTTCACCTTCATGGGCATTATGATGTGGTGCCTCCGGAATCTCCCCGCCAGTTGAATCCCCATATCAAAGGGGAATGTTTGTATGGCCGGGGTGCCTCTGATATGAAGAGCGGTCTGGTGGCCATCCTTTATTCTCTTCTTTTTTTCAAGAGAAGGAGCGAAGAGATCAAGAGGAGGATCTCCTTTGCTTTTGTTCCTGATGAAGAAAGCGGAGGGAGGCTGGGAACTCGACACCTCCTCCAATCCGGGCTCCTTCCCCGTCCTATCCTGGGCATGCTGATGCCCGAACCGACAAGCGGTGTGGTTTGGAATGCGAACAAGGGAGCCCTGACCTATCGAGTCACCATTCGGGGAAAGGCTGCCCACGTGGCACTTGAATCCCAGGGGGACAATGCCTTTGAGTCCATGATTCGTGTGGTTCAGTCCTTGTTGGATTTGAAAGAGAGCGTGAAGAAGAGAACCACATCGATTCCTGTGACTCCCCCCGAGGCGAGACAGTCAGTTTTGCTGATAGGTGGTATTTCAAGGAGCGGTTTGAATTTCAATGTTGTTCCCGAGAGGGCTTTTTTCACTGTGGACAGAAGGATCAATCCCGAAGAGAAACTGTCGGAAGCCAAAAAGGAGTTGATGGATGTCTTCGAAGGTGCTCGTCAGAAAGGGATCGAACTGGAAGTTGAAACACTTCAGGAGGGAGACTCCTCTTCGGCAAACCTGAACAGCCCTTTGGCTTCGGCTCTTAAGGAGTCCATTGCCGAGGTGAAGGGGAAAATTCCTGCTTTTGAGCTCTGCCCGGGGCTCTGCGAAATCCGGTTTTTCAATGGTCAAGGGATCCCAGGATATGCCTATGGGCCGGGTCTCCTGGAGGTATCCCATGGACCTGATGAGTTCGTAAGAATCCCCGACATGTGGAAGTGCACAGAAATCTATATCCGGACTATGCTTCGGCTCTTGAGCCGCACCGGATAAAAGCGCATAGAAACTTTGTCGATATTTCGCCGCTCGGCCCGATTCTTCTTTATTCCAATTAAACAGATGGGTCATGGGATAAAATTGTGTTGCATGGTCGGAATGTTTTTTTTATCATGGTCGTACAAATGTCTCTGAAAAAGGAATCTTATCCATGGGAGGAGGACGCATGATTCATATCCAAGCCAAACAACATAAAAATCCACCTCCTTATCTGACCATCAAGCGCTCTCCCATCGAAACCATTCCGGCGGATTCGTATATTCAGAATTATGGAGTTGATATCTATGCTCCTGGAGCCTCGTCGGATTTCCATTTTCATGACTGCGATGCCTGGTGGATCATCGTCGAAGGGATCGCGCGCGTTTGGAACCCTGATGGCGAGATTCAGGTTGGTCCCGCGGATATGGTCTATACGCCCATGGGGGAATCGCACAGGATTGAGGCCATAACGATGGTTACGCTCGTTTGGTTCGAAGGTCCCCTCAGAGGACAGAAGAGAAAAGGTCATTTGTACCATAGTGAAAATGAGGCGAAAAAGGCGGACCCTTAAGTTTGTATAGCAGTGAATCCGTAAACATGGACAGAAGATCTATCAAATTTTGCCCCGTGTGCAGAGCTGAACTGAATTTAAAAAGAGTGGAAGATAGAAAAAGAGCGGTCTGTTCGAGTTGCGGATGGATTCACTACCAGAATCCCTTGCCTTGTGCGGCCGCTCTGGTCAGGAACAGCGAGGGAAAAATCCTTCTTGTGAAAAGAGGTGTGAAGCCTGGTAAAGGCCAGTGGGCTCTGCCCTCTGGATTTATCGAGATCGATGAGACGCCCGAGAAGGCCTGCATCAGAGAACTTAAGGAAGAAACTGGATTAGAGGGAAGAATTATCCGCTTGGTCGGCGTGTACTCACAGGAATCCGCAACGTACAAAAATGTGCTCATTGCCGGGTATGAAGTTGAAGCCGAAGGGATTCCTCATCCAGGATCGGACTCAGAGAGTGTGCGGTTTTTCTCTTCCGGCGGGCTGCCTCGGATCGCCTTCTCCAGCCATCTCAAGCTGATTAAGGAGGGGATTGAGTCTCAGGAAAAATGAGAGTTTATTTGGATTGTTATCCCTGTTTTTTCGGTCAGATTCTGAAAACAGCGAGAAAAATCACTACAGATGAGAGAAAGATCAGGGAAATTCTGGCTGAGTTCGGGACATTTCTGCCAAAGATCCCGGCGGAGGCGACACCTCCCGAGATCGGGCGGGAAGTCTACAGAATCATCTCCGGGAAAACAGGAGTGAAGGATCCTTACCAGGAGATAAAAAAAACATGCACCCAGCAAGCGCTGAATCTTTATCCTAAGCTCAAGGAGAGAATCGTTTCCTCGGAAGATCGGTTGTTGACGGCCATCCATATGGCCATTGCGGGAAATATCATTGACTTCGGGGCCAACGTGGGTTTTGATCTCGATAGAGACCTGGAAGGACTTTTGGATCAAGAGCTGGCCATCGATCATTATTCAGAGTTTGCGAGGACTCTGAAAAGGGCTCGGGAAGTTCTCTATCTTGCCGATAATGCGGGCGAGACAGTCTTCGACCGTCTTCTTGTAGAAGAGCTGGGCAGGCCAGTGGTGTATGCTGTTCGAGAAAAGCCCATTATCAACGATGCTGTGTATCAAGACGCCGTGGATGCAGGATTGGATAAGATGGCTGAAATCGTTTCCTCAGGTACAGATGCACCTGGAACCATCCTGGACTTGTGCTCAGAGGAATTTGTAGGAATCTTCCAGTCCGCAGACTTGATCATCAGCAAAGGGCAGGGCAACTATGAAGGCCTATCCGAGGAGGCCCGGCCTGTGTTCTTTCTGCTCAAGGCGAAATGCTCTGTCATTGCCCAAGATATCGGTGTCCCCACCGGAAGCATCGTATTGAAAAAGGCGAAAAACTATAGGTTTTCCCTGAAAGAGGGGGAGAAATTAAAATTTTAGGAGGATATTCATGGATAAAAGGATCGGGCGAAGAGAATTTTTCAAGCAGAGTGTACGGATCGGTTTTTCGACAGCGATCGGTTTCGGATTTGCCTCCCTTCTGGAAGGAGAAGCTTCCTTGCCGGATGGCGAAAGCGTGGATATCTGTGTGGCGACTGGCAGTGATTATTATGCCAGTACCCTTAAGGCTGTGGAATGTCTGGGAGGAATGAAAAAGTTTGTGCCCAAGGATGCAAAGGTAGCTCTTCTTCCCAATTCCCAGAGCAGACACCCTGGCACATTCACTAAACCAGAGGTTGTCCAAGCGGTCATCGGGATGTGTAAAAAAGCCGGAGCCGAGGAGGTGAATTGCCTGACTTGGCTCAAGAGGGAGTATTGGGAAGACAGCGGCTTGGCTGCTGCTGTGCATGAGGCAGGAGCATCCATGAAGTTTGTAGAGGATGAAGAGGCCGAATTCAAGTCCGTGCCGGTGCCGGGATGGAAAGCCATGAAGGAAGTGATGATAATGAAGGAATTCTACAACCACGATGTTTTTATCGATATGCCAATTACCAAAGATCACGCCGGAAACAAATTTACAGGAACCCAGAAGAACCTGATGGGTTTGAATTACCGCACAAACAACCGGCTCTTTCACAGGAAGGACTGGCAGACTAATCCAAAATCTATCGAGTATTTGGATCAGTGCATAGTAGACCTGAATAAGGTTATCAAGCCCGCGCTCTGTGTAGTGGATGCTACAGAATTTATCACCACCAATGGTCCATTCGGACCAGGAGAGCTGGCCAAACCTCAGAAGGTGGTGGCTGGAATGGATAGAGTAGCGATCGATGCCTACTGCGCGACCCTATGGGGAATGAGGGGGGAGGATATCTTCATGATCAAACTCGGCTCAGAGCAGGGATTGGGCGAGATCGATTTGAAGAAGGTAAAGATCAAAGAGACCAAAGCATGAAGGACCGGACATTTTCTCATAGAAGCCGAGTTCTCTGTCATTTTCATTTTTTTTTATTTATTGTTCTGAGTCTTCTTCTTGCTGACCAGAGCACACTGGCCAGATATTTTCCGAAAAGCAGGGAAGCCGGGAACTGGAAAAAGGAAGGGGAGGCCCAGCAATTCGTGGGGGAAGCGCTGTATGAGTACATTGACGGAGGGGCAGAAATCTATCACGAATATGGCTTCAGACAGGTAGCCGTCCAGGACTATGTCGACCCTGCAGGAACGTCTGTTTCTGTGGAAATTTTTGAAATGACGGCCCCAGAGAGTGCCTATGGAATCTATACGTTCAAGACGCATAAAGCGGGAAGAAAGGTCGCCATCGGAGATGATGCCCAGCTCGCAGACTATTACTTGAATTTCTGGAAAGGAAACATCCTGGTTACATTAACGGGTTTCGATGAAACTCAAGAGACGAAAAATGGATTGTTGCTCCTTGCCCAAAGCATAGATTCGAGATTAGATCTCGATGGGAAAAGGCCTCGGATTGTTTCGGATTTGCCGGAGGAAGATTTTGTTTCACAAAGTGTGAAGTATTTTAAAGGGATTCTCGGATTGCGAAACAGCCATCCCTTTTTTGCACTGAATATTTGGGGCTTTGAAGAAGGAGTGAAGGCGGATTATACCAAGGGCTACAGCGTTTTCCTTCTCCGGTTCAAAGGATCTGATCAGAGCTTCGGCCAATACGAACAACTGAAAAAGAGTTGTACAGAATATCCTGCCTATAAAGTGTACAGTACTTCAGGCACAGAGATGTTCGCCGCATTGGATAAGAGAACGCGGAGGTTCTTTGTATCAGCCCGTGGAGCATATATTTTTCTTGTATTGGGAGACATCGATCATCTTCAAGCTCTCAAGACCATCCAAGAAATTCAGGAAAAGGTCTCAGGTTGACTCGGTCCTTCCAATGAGAATAAAATGGAGCTAATTTCAGGAAGGGAGAAAGACTATGGATAAAAACTTGAAAGACTCGGGTGAACCTTATGCCCATTTGACACGGAGAGAGTTCGTCAAATATTTTGTGGCAGGTTCGGCGCTCTCTCTCGCTGCTCTCGAGAAGCTGAACGCTTCAGTCTACCAGAGCATCACTTCTTTGAACCAGAAATACATCCGGGATGTATCGCCGGACGGAGTTTATTGGGATGCATTGAGAGAGCACTTTCTTTTCGAAGAAGGGATCATCATGATGAACAATGGAACTGTTGGTCCTATGCCCAAGCCTGTGTTCAACACACTTATGCGCTGTTTTAAGGTTCAATGCACCAATCCCTTTGATGTCTATGCCTTTATTCCAAGAAAAAAGGAAGAGGTGAGGTACAAGCTGGCAGAGTTTATAGGAGCAACCCCTGATGAGATCGTGATCACGCGAAACACCACAGAGGGAATGAACTTTGTAGCCAACGGTTTGGATATGGAAGAGGGAGATGAGGTCCTTCTTTCTACCATGGAACACCCGGGCGGAACACATCCCTGGAAGCTGAAGGAGAAGAGATACGGAATCACCATCAAGGAAGTCCCCATCGGCCTTCCCCCAAAGAGTGTGGATGAATTCGTGGATGCTTTCGAGAGAGCGATCACACCCCGGACCAAAATCATCAGCATCAGCCACACCGTCTACATTTCAGGCCTCATTTCGCCGCTCAGGGAATTGAGTAAGATGGCCCGCGAGAAAGACGTGCTCGTGCTCGCTGACAGCGCCCACGGCATCGGAATGCTGGACTTGAACATGAAGGAGCTTGGTATCGATTTTTTTGCCACCAGTCCCTACAAATGGATGGGAGCTCCGACCGGTGTTGGGGTGCTTTATGTACGCAAAGAAGTTCAGGATAGGCTGTGGCCGACTATAGCTTCTTCCGGGTGGGACAGGTATGAAAATGCGAGAAAATTCGAAACCCTCAGCCAGAGAGCAGATGCCCTCACCGTCGCCCTTGGCGAAGCCGTGGATTTTCAGAATTCTATCGGCAGAACGAGAATCGAGAGAAGAATAAAGGCTCTGGCTGGCTACCTGAAGAGGGAATTGAAAAAGATCCCAGGAGTCAAACTCCACACCTCAGAGGATCCCTATATCAGTGGAGGTCTGACCGCTTTTTCAATCGAGGGAGTCGATCATCGAAAGGTCGTCGATTATGTCAGAGAGAAATACAACATCGTCATCCGCACAGCTGGAAGCGTAGTGAAGGGAACGTATGGCTTGAGAGTCTCGACTCCTGTCTATGTGAACTACAAACATATAGATATGCTCTTAGAAGGAATCGTCCATCTGGTCAAGCACAAAGCCTGATCCCTAAATACTCTAGGCTAGTAAATTTTGGCATAGATTCCTGCCCGGTCTGCGAGCTCTCTGATTCGGGAGAGTTCTTCTGGAGTGGCTGGCTTGAGCCTCTTGTCAGGATAATCGCGATCTGAAGTATACAACTGGACAGCTCTGGGTCTTATCCTTTTGAGCCTTTTGATCCATTCTTGGATGTTTTGAATCTCAAGGTTTCCGCTCTCACCTGATGTGAAAAGCGCCTGAATCGTAACATCCTCCAGTTCTTTGAGTCCTCGGGTGATCAAATCGAGATCCACCCCAGCGCACGGCTGGTTGTATCTTTCGAACAGCAGAGGCGATCCACAGTCCAGCTTCATGATTCTCACATCAAGCTTCGCCAGGCTCTCCCGGACGGATTTTTCCCGAACGAGTGCTGAGTTGGAAAGTATGGCTGTCTGTGCCGCGGGTGCCAGGCTGTCTCTGACCGAGATAACACCGTGGACCAGAACGTCGAATTCAGGATGCAGCGTCGGTTCCCCATTGCCTGAAAAAGTAATGAATGCCGGCGGTTCCTCCAGACTTTTCAAAGCAGCTTCCAGGGCTTTTTTGACTTCTTCCGCGCTGGGGAAGAGAAGAGAGCCGTCCGTCTGGGTGGTGTGGCATTCTGTCCATCCGTACTGGCAGTAGACACAGTTGAACGGGCACGTTTTTTGATCCCCTGGCAGGATGTTCAATCCAAGTGAACGGCCCAAGCGCCGGGAATGGACCGGTCCGTAAATGATCTCTTTCTTAAGGGTAAGGAGCATGTTCAGTTTTCCTTATCGAGGCTGTGAAGGGCTTTGCCCAACCTGGAAAGGGCTTCCTTGATTTCCTCTTCATCCCTCTTTGCGATGGAGAGGCGGAAATATTCGCAGCTTTTTTTAAACGGAAAATAGTAACTTCCTGGAGATGCCACCACTCCATATCTGCCGAGGTGGCGGTGGAGCTGCTCTTCATTCCATTTTCTTGGAAGTTTGACCCAGATAGTATATCCACCAGTAGGCCTTGTCCATGAGACTGTGTGAGGGAAGACATCATCCATCGTCTTGAGCGCAACCAGCAAACGTTTACGGAATGCCTGATGCATTCTTTTCAATTGTCGGTCATAGTACCCCCGTTTTAGGAACTCATGGAGGACAACCTGCACAAATTTGCCGCTTCCGAGGTCTGAGAATCTCTTGATCGCCGTCAGTCTGGATACACATTCTTTGTGTGCCGTCACCCATCCTATCCGCAATCCTGGAAAGAGGGCTTTGGAAAAGGTCCCGAGATAAATCACGAGATTATTCTCATCGATGGATTTGATCGGGAGGGCGACCTTGCCGAAATATTTCATGTCTTCCTCGAATCCGTCTTCCACAATCGGAACCCTGTGTCTCAGACAGATATTGAGGAGCCTTTCCCTGTGCTGATGGGGGGTGGTGATTCCCGTTGGATTCTGAAAATTAGGGATGGTATAGACAAAGCTCACCTTTTCTTTGGCCAGGGCTTCCGCTAGATAGTTGAGGTCCATTCCATTCTTTTTCATCGGGATTTCCAATAGATTCGTGCCATTGAACTTTAGAAGAGGAAGGATAGCCGCATAGGTCGGCGTTTCGATGGCCACCTTTTTCCCATCCTTGGCCAACATGCGGATAACAAGGTCGATCGCCTGCTGAGCCCCGTTGGTGATCAGTATTTCTCTCTCCGACACTGATATGCCGTGAAGCCTCAGACGCTTGGCAATCTCTTGGCGGAGAGGAAGATATCCTCTATGATCGCCATATTGGAGGGAATTTGAGCCCGAGCTGAAGAGCACATGATTGACACATCTACGGAATTCCTCCATCGGAAAAAGCCGTGGATCCAAATCCAATTCGGAAATATTGATCAGATCCTGGCCAGTTGGAGCAGACGGCTGTTTTTCAGGAGAGTACCGGAGAAAGATCTCGTGAATTTTTCTGGCTTTCGGTGCTGATGCTTTATCCCAGGAAATAAAGCTCTGTCTATCCGGGTTGTATTCCACCTCTCTGCTCCGCCTTTGGACTCTATGGTAAGAACCCTGTCTGCTGGAGAGATATCCGATGGCCTGCAGCTCTTCGTAGGCTCGGGTAACGGTAGACCGGTTCACTCCCAGCCTTTTGGCCAGACTTCTCGAAGAAGGCAGGGGTTGACTGATCTCGAGTGTTCCTTGATCGATAAGATTTTTGATTTCGTCGATGATTTGTTTAAAGAGGGGCTTTGGCTGTGACCGGTCGATTCGCAAAAACATGTCGATCTCCTGATTCTTTGATTCTGATTAGAATATAGAGGGAAAATTGGTACACGTCAACAGCCAATTAATATGAAATTTCAACCATCCAATTATTATATAGCTCTTTTCAGCTCTCTGTATCGAAAGCAGTCGATAGTGTGGTCGTTGACCATGCCGACGGCCTGCATCAAGGCGTAGCAGATGGTGGATCCGACGAACTTGAATCCTCTGTCGATCAAGTCTTTGCTGAGGGCATCCGATTCCGGCGTCTTGGTGGGGATTTCTTTGAGTGTCTTCCAGGAATTGACCTTCGGACTTCCGCCCACAAACCGCCAGATGTAGGCATCGAAGCTCCCGAATTCCTTTTGGACTGATAGGAAGGCTTTTGCATTCTGGATGGCAGCCTCGATTTTGAGCCGGTTCCGTATGATCCCCTTATCGGCGAGGAGGGACTGGATCTTCTTCTGATCGTATTCGGCAACTTTCCGGGGATCGAAATCGTTGAAGGCCTTCCGGAAGTTTCCGCGCTTTTTGAGGATAGTCCACCAGCTCAGTCCTGCCTGCATGCCGTCCAGGACCAGCGATTCAAAGAGCTTCCTGTCATCGTGTACAGGAACTCCCCATTCCCTGTCATGATAGTCCCTGTATAGGGGATCATCAGGAACCCATTCGCATCTTTTCATGGCAAAAATCCTTTATAACTTTCAGTGTATTATAAGTAAAAGCCAGGGTTCGCTTCAATTATGGATCTTCTAAAAGCATGACTTCTTAATTGTGTTATAATAATCAGCCCTCTCATATGTATCCAGGAAGGAGGTGTTGAGCAATACAGCGTTCGGATTGTTATTGTTGAGGCTAAAGGCTTGACTCGCCTATGGATACCGGGTTGTAAGACGTGCCGCCAGCATCTTGTGATCCGGGGGTAAAAGGAGAAGGCACATCAGAGAACTTGTTATTGTTGGAGCGTGCATTTCCCTTTTTGTGATCTATCTGCTCAAGGAACGGTCAACACTCAACAGGGCGGTTAGAGATATCCCTTTAAGAATTTGTGTCACCGGTACGAGAGGGAAGTCCAGCGTGACAAGACTCATCGCAGCCTGTTTGAGGGAAGCAGGGATGTCTGTACTCGCCAAAACCACGGGTTCTAAGCCCTGTCTGATTTTACCGGATGGGAAAGAAACAGAGATCGAACGGCTCGGAAATCCTTCCATCCTGGAAGGGAAGAAGGTCTTGAAACTTGCTGCAAAATTGGATGTACACGCTGCCGTAATGGAGATGATGAGCATCAGGCCCGAATCCCATTATGCAGAGTCCATTCAAATGATCAGACCCCATATCCTGGTGATCACCAATATACGCAAAGACCATCTAGCAGAAATGGGCCCGAGCGAAGAGGGCATCGCCCGCTGCTTCGCCTCTGCCATACCCGCGAGAAGCACTGTGATTGTTCCAGCCGAGGAGTTCTATCCGGTTTTCCAGAAAAAAGCGGAGTATGTCCGGGCGCAAATCCTATACGTCTCTTCGGACAAACTCAATGAAGATAACGTGTGGAAGGCAGAACTTCCAGCCAATGAATTCGAGCAAAATATCCGTCTTGCCAGGGCTGTGGCGGAGTTTTTAGAAATCGATCAGGGAAAGGCCTATCAAGGCCTTTTGAAGGCTCAACAGGATTTCGGCAGTCTCAAAATATGGAAAACCGATTCCGGACCGTCGTCAAAAATCTGGTACCTAGTCAGCGCTTTTGCAGCCAATGATCCCGAATCCACAAAGAGGGTGCTCGACAAACTTGAAAATAAGAGTCTTTTTGAAAAAAGGAATAAGATCGGGCTTTTCAATCTCCGCAGCGATAGAGGAGAACGCAGCGTCCAGTGGTTGGAGGCTTTGAAAGATGAGTCGGCTTTTTCCTTTGATGCCCTGGTTTTTATCGGGGAGCATGCTCGGGCCGTAAAGACGAGATTAAGAGGACTTAATAAAGCTGAAATCTTCGTTTTCCATACCAAAAAACCCGAAAAGTTGATGACACAGATATTCCTTATTGGCGGAGAAGAAGCGGTTTTGGTAGGAATGGGGAACATGGGAGGCATGGGGCGACTCCTGGTTGACTATTGGGCTCAGAGAGGAAGACAGCATGACCTATGAAACTCTTCTCATCGGTCTTGTAGTTGCCGTTTTTTACGTAGAGATCATGGATATCTATCCCGGTGGCATCATCGTACCTGCCTATATGGCCTTGTTTCTCGACCAGCCTTTGCGGATTCTCGTGACGGTCGCAGCGGCACTCTTGTGTCTTCTGACATATAAGCTTCTCTCACGTGTTTTGATCCTCTTTGGACGAAGAAGATTCGTGATGCTCATTTTTCTGGGAGCACTCTGGGGACAGATCTGGTTTCTTCTTTACCCCTACCTGTACTCAGGACCATTGGAGATTCGTGTGATCGGATGGGTCATACCGGGACTTCTTGCCAACAATCTGGAAAAGCAGCGGTTTCTTGCCACCCTGGCATCCCTGTTTACTGTCTCGATCATCACCTATTTTCTGGTAAGGATACTCTCCAATTTTATTTTTTAAGACTAAGATTTTGAGATAAAGATGATGTCGCGCTTTTCACTCAAGCCAAAAAAACATCAGATGCCGTTTCTCCTTTTCTTCCTTTGCTTTGTTTTTTTTATCCTTGCCCAGATTCTCCCCTCTTGGGAGGCCAAAGCTTTAATAGAGAAGATGAAGGAGGCATCGCGGATCATGTCCCAGGCCACATCTGTTCTTAAGAGATGTCGAGAGGACAAGGGCCTTTCGATAGACCCATCATCGGACATAAACCGGACAGGACTGATCGGGACAAGACTCTCGCTTATCACGACCTCCTTGGGCAATCTGGAGTCCAAGAGAACGACCACCAATCCGAATTTCGCAGGACTTGTGGTCTACTTGTTAAGAAAAGCAGGCGTCGAAGAACAAGACGCCATTGCTGTAGGCGCCTCTGGATCTTTTCCCGCTCTTATTATAGCGGTTCTCTCAGCTTCCAAGGCTATGGATTTGAATCCCCTGATCATTGCCTCGTTGGGCGCATCCCAGTGGGGAGCCAATCTTGCAGAGTTCCATTGGCTCCATATGCAAGACTGTCTCTGGGACAATGGCGTTTTCACCTACACTCCTGTAGCGATATCTCTGGGTGGGGAGCGGGATAGAGGTGAAGATATGGAAGAGCAAGGACGTATCCTCCTCATGAAGGCTATGGAGGAGAGTGGAATTCCTATTGTTGAGGAGCTGGGATTGGAGCCTACCGTTAAAACCAAAATGCGCCTTTATTCCAAAGCGGCAGGCGAGAAACCTATCAGAGCGTTCGTGAACATCGGAGGAGGCTGGTCGAATCTGGGTACGGATTCGGAAGTTTTGAACCTGAAGCCAGGGATTGTGAAGTTTTCTCGCATTCCTCCTAAAGAAAACAGAGGAGTTCTGTATGAGATGGGGATAAGAGACATCCCTGTCATCCATCTTCTCTTTATAAGAGGGCTCGTTGAGCGCTATGGTCTTGCATGGGATCCGGTGCCTCTTCCTCAGGCCGGAGAAGGAAAGATTTACCAAAGGATCCTGGAGAGACAGCCCTCTTTTCTTTATATTTCTCTGGCTTTCTTTTTCCTGCTATTCGTTCTCTTCGTTGTGGGGACCAAAAGCTCTTCACACATTTCGAGACCTTGAAACTTTGAAAACTCAAGATGAGCTCTCTGTATGGATATCCATATTTTTCCCTTTTTCGAAGATGGGAATGAAAAAACAGAGGGCATCATTTAAGGAGTGTTATCCGGACGATTCCATTATAGACTTCAAGAGTCTCTCTGTCCTGACAGACCGCCCGTTCAAGAGTCAAAGTCCCCAGGGGATAGTCCGTCCACTTGTAGAGATTGACATCCATTTTTGTCTTCGTGATAGAGGCAAGCTCAGGAACGGCTTCCTCGATTTCTGGAAGCTCGAGCTGTCTGAGGACTTCATTGATAGGTCTGATGTCGGAGATGTTAAAATAGTTGCCGGATCTGTCCAATTGCAGGGAGAGCCTGGGCTTCGGATCTTGAAAGACATAACGAACTTCTTCTTTCAATCCGACATATTTTCTGCTTACAGTGAAACTATACTCAGGGGTTTCTTTGGGAAAGATTTTGGATATGAGTCGAGGCATGGTGAGCGTCCCGGCTTCGTGTTGGCGAAGGAAAATGAGAGCCAGCAGGAGGATGAGCATGATCATCATAGCTCGAAAGATATACTCGTGCTGCCTCTTTATGATAAGGATGATCAGCCACACTGCCGCAATGATAAGGAGAATACTGGCGGCAGTGGTCAGGGATATCATCCCGAGGATGTCTTTCATTCTGCTCTCCTGAAGTCCCAGTAAAATGTTGCTTGTAGACATATTACCACATAAAAGAACCAGTTGTTAAGTCATATATCAAACTCTGAGCATTCACAGTTTAGTCGGTTTTTGCCGTCTTTGTTCACCAAAAATGGAAAAATTTCCCTTTTTTCGGGATTGCTTCCCCAGGAATGTTGACAAATTGGCCCCTCGGGTTGTGATGAGCGGGCAGATGCATACTTCCTCCTGGCCCGCGTTTGGTTACATTGCAGCCGAGGCAGAGCTGTACCGGATGGGTTTGAAAGAATGAGTGGAAAAATGAGAGCATGCGTCAAAATTCCTTCCATGGAATCCCGTAGGGACCATCCGGGAGAACAGCAACCTTCGGGACTCGTCCGAGGCGTTTTATGAGCCTGTTGAAAGCCCACTGAATTGTTGTGTTGGTCAATTTCTGGAGGGTTGTGGATTCGCCCACAACGGTTCTGGAGTCGGTGCCCGGGATCCAGTCGAAATCGCCCTTAGCTATCTCCAGGGAGCAGTAAACAAGATTTTCCTGAGAAGTTTTTTCAAAAAGCCTGGTCCACATCTGGGCTTCCCATTGTTCGGGCACGAACGCCCAGGCAGGATCGAGAATCATTTGAACGAATTTTTGGGAGCCCACTTCTCCTAAAAGCTTCACCATTCGCTTGTAATTTTCTCCTCCTATGGGATCTTTGTCTGTGTGATGGGCAGCAAGGATGCAGATGCCCTGCTCTTTGATCACAGGGACACACACCAGCGCTCCCTTGGCAGCTTGGTAGTGATTCACCCCCACAAACCCGGCGTGTGAGATGACTAGGTCATACTTTTTTTGGAAAGGGATGGATGCATAAGTGCGGAGTTTTCTCGCCGCTTCCTGGTGAGCCTTCTCAAGGTCACCGGCAAACACTCCTGTCAATCGGTAATCTGCATCGAGGGTGACGTTTACGATCATGTCACAGCCAGTCATCTTGGACACCCTCAGGGCTTCTTCGTGGACAGGATTCCCTTCCAGCACCAGATCCCTTGCACGAGGCGAATGAAGGATTGGCCCGCTGTGGAGAGCATGGGTTGAGCCTTCGGAAATCAAACCGGGACAGATGGATTTTCGGCCGCCAGAGACACCCGCCATGAAGTGACTTTCTACAAGGCCTGTGAGAATCTTGATGTCGCTTTCCACATAAAACCTGTTGACAAAAATCTCTCCGCCGAATTCGGTATGTCCGATTTTGACAAGATCTTCCTTTCTTCTTGAATCGTGGTTGATGATCGGGATATTGAGGGCGAGTACGCGGGGGTCGAGCATCTTCCTTATCTCGTTTTTTTTCATGGCCCTATGTGTGCCTGTAGAGATCAGAAGGCGTATCTGCTGAGGGGACAGGTCTGATTTGATCATCTCATCCAAAACAGGAAGGAGAATACCGGCTTTTCCGGTATAAGGAACCGGACGGGTGTTGTCGGAGAGGACGATAACGGCTTTGGCTTTTGGATTTGACTGGAGTTTTTTCCGGACAATCTCCCTCAAGCTGGAGCATTGAATCGGCGAACGTATGGAGCGGAGAATCTCCCCCTCCGGATCTGAGAGTACAGCAGGCTTTCCCATCCGTAAAACGTCTGCAGAGTTCGGGACTTGTACAGGAAATCTTATGTGCCCCAGGTCGAAGAGGACTTCGTTCATTTTGAAATAAACGTTCTTTCTCCGATGCTCTCTTTTATAGCAAATGCCATATGTATTCCTGTAGGATTCAGGCTAATCCATGGTTTTGATCAGACGAAAATCTCCTCTCAAGGCTGCCTCTAAGACAGCACGCATGTATTCATCCACGGTATCCGGAGTTAGGGATACAGGCATATTTTTGAGCTTCGAGGAAAGCTGGGGGTTTTTGGCGGCCTGAAGGGCTCTCTCGATATGAGCAGGAGTGAGCCCAGAGATTTGTGCCAGAGTCGTAGGGAAATTGATCCGCTCACTCATCGCGATCAATCCCTGTGCTACAGTCGATCCCAGCTCCCTGCCCTGTTGGAAGATCTTAGCCTCTTCCATGAGACCGTACCTGCTTATGAGCTCTGCCAGCCGGCGGAGCTGATTTTGGATAGCCGGTGAAAAGAAAACGGTGTAGTAAGGATTCAAAATGGCACAGGCCCGGCCGTGACTGAGGACATCCACGAGAGAGAAGCTCGTGAGATGAGCACCGTTGGTTCCTCCGATCATGATGGCATAGCCGCCGAGATCGGTAGCCAAGCCCAGTGCTTCTCTGGCTTCCAAGTCCTCTGGAGTAGTCAGCGCTTTTTCCAGATAAGCCAAGATGAGCTCGATGCCTGTGAGTGCAATTTCTTCGATTTTATCATACATCTCTGGCTGGGCACCGTAATAGACTTCCAGACAATGGGAAAGGCCGTCAAAGGCTCCGTCACAGGTGAAAGTAGGAGACATGGATCGGGTCAAGCTGTAGTCGAAAAGACAGTGGGGAGGAACAATGGCATCATCAATGATCAGCTTTTTCTGGTGGGTCAGGATGTCCGTGATGTTGGAGTATTTGGTAAGATGGGCTGCCGAACCCGATGCCGTCTGAGCTGCGAGAAAAGGAATGAGTCTTGTTCCGGAGGAACGAAGCTTTCCGGTCACCTTTCCCACTCCAAAAAAGTCATCGAGATTTCCATCCAGATTGGCAAGAACGACGGCTGCCTTGGTTGCATCGATCCCTGACCCTCCTGAGACGGTCAAGACACAATCTGGTTTTGAATCAAGGACAGCTTCTCGGATTCGAAAGACATCTTCTCGGGGGGAGTTTGGTCGGGCCGAGAGAGTGCGGCCGATGATCCGGATCCCAGAGTCTGCTAAAGAATCAGCAAGGATGTGATAACTTCCAGTATCCCTCTGGTGAAGGCTTGTAACGAGAAGGGCACGGGTTCCCAAATCTTTAAGAAGTGCTCCGATTTTGTCCAGACATTCCAGGCCAAAAGTATAATCCTCTCCTTTGAATTCCTCTATGAGCATTTTAGCTTTATTTTTGAGCTCTTCCATTTTTTATCAATAATCCAGGTTCAATAATATATCATAAATTTCTGGTTTTATAACTGCAGGTTATAAAAAAGCGAAAAAAGATTTAAAATAGAGCCAGGAGTTATAAACCGCCATGCCGCGATTTGGCCTGATAGGAACGATCACATATGACGTCATCTCTCATGAAGCCGGAGCGGGATTCCGGGGAATAGGAGGAGTGCTGCATCAGGCTGCTGTGCTCTGTGGATTGAAGGAGGAAGTGTTCCTCTACACAAACCTTGGCCAGGAGTTGAGCGGTGCGTTCAATAATACAACCAAGAACTGGAGGACCCTTCATACGGAGGGAATACATTGTGTGCCCGGACCGGGCAATCGGGTCTTTCTCAGATATCCTCGAAGAGGCGAAAGAATTGAAGTATTAGAATCGGTCGTTCCGCCTTTAAATCCTGAAAAGATTCTCAATGATATGAAGAATTTGAGTTTTCTCGTTCTGGTCATGAATTCTGGATTCGATTTAGAGAAAAATGACTGGCAGAAGATAAAAAAGGAAGCGGCCTGTCCGATCTGGCTAGATATTCATTCCCTACTTTTAGAAAAGAAACTGAACAGGTCCCGAAAATATGTTCCGCTTCCGGATTGGAGGGAATGGACCCAGGGCGCGTGTTATCTGCAGGCCAATAGCGCCGAGGCGGCATCTATGCTCGGTCATCCTGGGAGAGAATTGCCAGAGACAGATATGATACGTTTTGGAAAGATGGCCTTGGATTTGGGAGTCCATGCCGTGTTCGTAACAATGGGCGAGGAAGGTGCTCTGGTTATGACTCGGGACCGAGCGAGAAAGATCGCTGTCAGAGGCCGCGCAACTTTTGTTGACTCTACTGGATGTGGCGATGTCTTCTGTGCCGGCACAGTAGCAAAACTCGCTGAGAACGGCGATCCGTTTCAAGCCGCACAATATGGTCTGCAGCTGGCTTCCGCAGCGGCCAGCATCGCTGGAATAAACGCCACCTATGAGCTTGCCCGCAAATTTGCCGGTGCCGGAGCCGGACGTTCGAAATCTTCATGAATTTTCCCTTGCCTTGCAGACCAACTCTAGAAAGACTTGTCAGCGATTTTCATTACATGAGTTCAAATGGATATTTCGCGATTGCCGCTGGTATTTCAGACACATTTTTTCTTCTCAGGGCTTTTGGAAGATTTTTTTTTATGTTAGAATAATATGTCAATGGAAAGGATGGAATTTCGGGGATCGCATTTTTCCGACTTCCTCAAACCTTCCCAGGTTGTCTACAATCTCAAAGCCAAGGACAAAATCCAGGCTCTCGAAGAGCTGCTGGATGTTCTCCTGAAGCAGAAACTCATCACAAACAAAAAGCCCATATTGACCAGAATCATTGACAGAGAACGGCTCGAATCCACAGCTATCGGTCACGGCGTGGCTTTGCCTCATGCGCGTGTCGACACCGGACAGGATATTGCTATCGTGGTCGGACGATCCAAGGAAGGTATCGATTTCGATTCCCTCGACCATAAGAAGGTTCATCTCATCATCCTCATTGTGTGGAATCCCTCCATTCCGGGACTTTTCAATCATTTGTTCGCCGGATTGGCTCGATTTTTACACAAGCCTGGTTTCAGAAAAAGATTGTTTGAAGCCAAAAACAAGACCGAGCTGTACGGAGTTTTCTCTGAGATAGAACTTACATTGCCCGTTCAGGATGACAGGATCATAAGCCGCGCGAGCCTTCTCTGGAAGCTCCAGGAACTTGAGATGCAGATAAAAAAAGGGCCCAAGGCAAAACAAAAAGAGCTGAGAAGAAAGGCCGAAATCATCAGACAGGAACTGGATGGGACATTACTGGATAGGTTCGACAAACTCATGGAGAGATATGGATTCGCTGTGGTGGAGGTTGAAGGAGGAGCATGCATGGGATGCTTCATAAATGTGGCCACAGGAATGGGTTCGGCTATCGAGGGAAGCAATGATATTTATGTTTGCGAAAACTGTGGAAAATTTCTGATCTCCAAAAAAAAGGTGCATTCATAGCCTGAGGGTTACGGGTTAGTTGATCACTTCTTTGACCAAAGTTGCCGGATTCATCAGCCTGAATACAGGATAGCTCATCGGCTGGCGTCCCCATTGGGGAACGAGATAGCGGTCAAAGAAATTCCAGACACACAATCCGTCATCGCTCTCAGGTTCGAGAAGATAGGCGGCGAGATTTCCCAAGGGTTGAGCCGTGGTGACATAAAGCGTCCCTGAGGGAAATTCTCTTTTTTCGACGGAATATTCCCCGTTCACAGTATTCAGCCTGTGCCCCTGGTAGAGTCTCTCCTGTCCTTTAACTTCCTCCAGCCGGAAGGTTTCCACCTCCAAGATGGCGGGAGCATTCAGCCTTTCAATGACGATTCCGTGCTGGCGAAGCTTGTCTTGAACATTTGCATCAGGGACAGGCAGGAGGTATGCGTGGGGAAAACGGATGGATCGTTTTGGAACATAATTCGAATAATACGGCAGGATATAGGTTTTTTCCCTGTCGGATTTTTGGATTCTCGGTCTGCCCTGTTCTCTAGGAATCACTTCCATCTCCCAGCCCTGTATGGTGACCATTTCTTCGAGAGGGTTCACCTCGAATTCGACAGCGAATCGATCAGCCTCCGTTGGATTCGAACCTTTGTTTACGGCCATCCAGTCAGCCTGGGCCACGAGGTTGACGATTTCGTCCTTGTGGATGTCACAGTAGTCGAGAATGGAACAAAGGAAATGATAGCATCCGAGCACCCGGGTTTTGAAATCCGCATAGGAATAGTTTTCGTTGAGAATGCTCAAGCGGTTGCGCAAGCCTACATAGTTGCTGACATAGCGGGGCTGATGACCGAAGTTCCTCCATCCTTTCTCCGGTTCCCTGAAGTCCATAAAGTTTCCGTATGGAATCGACAGAGTGCTGTACTTCTCTTCCAAGCCTCTTTCTATGCTGGGCATCATTTTATCCCGCATGTATTCCATGATCAGGATGCTTCCGTTTGGATTCAAGGGCCAGGAGTATGTAACCGGCTCCTTATGGGGAGAGCCGTTCGTGGTGTGGCAGTCGACCAAAAGCACAGGATCCCACCGCATCAAGACATTCCGGACCATCCCTTGAAGTTCTGGGCTCTCCAGTTTCATGCTGTCGCGATTCAAGTCCAGGTTCTGGCCGTTGTAACGAACCCCGACTCCTCCTTCGGGTCCGGCTTGATTCCGGCGATGGTCAGGGCTGATTTTTTCGTTTCCGTCTGCATTGAAAATGGGGGCAACAAGGATCACCAGGTTGTCGAGGTAAGGGGCCGGCCTTTCTTGGAGAATATCTCTTGCCAACATCAGGGATGCTTCTTTCCCCTCCACTTCCCCGGCATGAATATTGGCTTGAACATAAACAGCCGTTCTGTGAGTGCGGCTGAGTTCCAGGGGAGAAGAAGGCGGCGGATTTCCGATGACAAGAAGAGGGACTTTTCTCCCTTCTGTGCTGATACAGAGGGTTTCAACTCGAATTAAGGGACTTTGTTCTTGGAGACTCTGGATGAATGACATGACATCGGCGTAGCGTGATGTTGCCGTGAAAGAGCTCGATTCAGCAACCGTCAGTGGTTCCTTCTCAGTCTCCTGACTCAAAGAGCTGCAGGGGATAAGGAACAGAAAGATCGCTGGAAAGATAAGTAAAGATTTCATTCTGTTGCTCCTTTTCAATTCCCTTCGGATCGTTTCATCCGGATGGGAATTACGAGTTTATAGCAAACCGAGATTTCAGTCAATCGGCGTTGTGTGTCTTGTTAATCCGCCGTGCCTGCCCTATAATAAGAGAAAGATCAGAGCGGTAAATGAGATAGAGAAACCGGGAGGAATTTCAGGTGAGGACATGCCCGTTTTTGGGGTGAGCAAGGAAAAAGAAGAGGCTCTGCAGAAGAGAATGGAGAGTCTTGGGATTCAGGAGAAGGACATTGTTGAAAAATTTATTCGCTCTGGAGGAAAAGGAGGGCAAAAAGTCAACAAAACCTCCACCTGTGTTTATTTGAAGCACATCCCGACTGAGATAGAGGTGAAGTGCCAGATAGAGCGCTATCAGGGATTGAATAGATATCTTGCCCGAAAAATCCTTGCGGATAAGATAGAATCGATGATCCGGGGAAAAGAAAGCGAGGAACAGCAGAGGATCGAAAAGATTCGGCGTCAGAAGAGAAAACGCTCGAAAAAGGCTAAGATGAAGATGTTGGAAGAAAAAAGGAAGCAGTCCCAGAAGAAAAAAGAACGGAGTTATCGTCCGCAGCCCGAGGATTTTGAACCATAGACTTTGGACCTCTCTGTCTTGGATTTATTGGGCCAACCGCAAAAGCATACCGAGCAGAAGATTGGCTCCTCTTTCCAGGTCTTCCCATTTGATCCGCTCATGCGGTGAATGGCTGATTCCGTCTTCGCAAGGGATAAAGATCATAGCGGGTTCAGCCACTGCGGCGATAATCTGAGCATCATGACCAGCACCGCTGGGCAGTGTCATATACGTATATCCCAGCTTTTCACTCTCCTCCTTCATCATATCCACAATTTCAGGAGAAATTCTGACTGGATCTGTTTTGTCGATCAACATGTAAGAGAATTCGAGCCCTCTTGTGGATGCGATATCATTGGCAGATGACACCAGAGATTTTTCTATCTCATCGAGTGTTTCTTTTGAGGAACTGCGGAAATCCAATGAAAAATCGACCCTGCCCGGAACGATGCTGAAAGTGCCAGGCTGGACCTGAATGCGACCAACGGTCAACATGCTGCCGTAGTGTTGGGTGGCAACGTACTGTGTGCTTCTGAGCGCAAAATCGGCCAACCCTAAGAAGGCATCGTGGCGGAGTTCGAAGGGTGTGGTCCCGGCATGACTGGCTTCGCCGATGAAGTGACAGATCCAATATTTCTTTCCTGCTATGCTGTCCACGATTCCTATGGATTTGTTTTCTGTTTCGAGCACAGGCCCCTGTTCGATATGAACCTCTAGATAGGTTTCTATATCGGGTCTTTGCTTGTGCGCTTCCATTATGCTGTCTATGGTGAATTCGGTATTTCTCAAGACCTCAGGAAAAGGAATTCCGAATTGAGTTCTTCCGCTTTCCAGCATGTCTCTGTTCGGCGGGGCTATGAAAGAACGGCTTCCGAGAAAGTCGCCTACCAGATTTCCTTCTTCGTCAGTGAAGGAGGCCACCTCTAAAGGCTTCGTTGTTTTTGGTGCCTCTTCTTTTATTCGCCGCAGACACTCCAGAGCGGAAAGTACGCCGATAGAGCCATCGAACATCCCTCCGTTGATCACGGTGTCGATGTGAGAGCCGGCCATTATTGTTTTCCCCTCTCCCCCTAGACGGCCGAAGATATTGCCAGCTCCATCCTGCCGAAAAGAAAGGCCTGCGGTTTCGATCCTGTCTTTGAGCCAAGCACGGGCCTCGAGATCCGCGGTGCTGAAAGAAGGCCGGCTTATCCCGCCGTTTGAGTCCTTTCCGAACTGTCCCAGTTCCTCGACATCCGTTCTCAGCCGTTCAAGATTTACTCGAATATCCATGCTGTTCTCCTTTGTGTTCGGTTTGGAACGATATCTTTGGCAAATTCTCTTCTTCAGATAATACGGATTACTGGTTCCTATTTTATGAGATCGATCATTTCTTTGACAGCGTTTTCTATGCCCACAATGGCCGCCCTTGCGATAATGGCAAAGCCGATGCTGAATTCGCAGATTTCTGGAACGGCAGCAACGGGCCGGACATTGAAGTAATCCAATCCATGACCGGCATGAATCTCCAGTCCCAATCCGTGACCATGTCGGGCTGCCTGGATTATTTCTTCCAGGGCTTCCTGACGTTGATCGCCGGGTCTGAGTTCAGCATATTTTCCGGTGTTGATTTCGATAAGATCCACCCCGGCTCGTTTGCTCCCATCTATCTGCTCAGTCGAAGGATCGACAAAAATGCTGACCTTGATTTCTTCCGCGATAAGTTCTTCGATGTGGGAGTGCAGATGCTCTTCGTTCGAAAGGACGTCCAGTCCTCCTTCTGTAGTGATCTCCTCTTCACGCTCAGGAACCAGAGAAACCACATCCGGCTTGATTTCTAGAGCGACCTTTTTCATCTCTTCGGTTGCTGCCATCTCGATGTTTAACTTTGTCTGGACCGTCTGCTTGAGCAGATAGAGGTCCCGTTCTTTGATATGGCGCCTGTCCCCCCGGATGTGACAGACGATGCTATCAGCCCCAGCTTGTTCGGCGAGCAAGGCTGCCAATACGGGTTCAGGGTAGATGTGCCTGCGTGCCTCTCTTAAAGTAGCGATATGGTCGATGTTTACCGCGAGCTTCATGTTCTCCCTCCCTTAAAAAGGTCCCGAAAGCACAGGAAACACGGTTTTGCTGCGATCATATGCGATTTTCGCTTCCATTATACGTTTTACGCCGATCAAACGCAAAACGAGTAAGGTTCTTTTAACTGAGATGTTTCCCGAGGATTTCGGCCATACGGCTGGCGAGTTCTTCGCACTCTCTTTTGTCCTGGCCTTCCACCATAATCCGCACCAAAGGCTCGGTGCCAGAGTAGCGCACTTGAAATCGCCCCTCCTTGCCCAGGCGGCTTTCGATGTCCTCTATGGTCCTCATGATTTGTGGATACTTCCCTAAGTCATCTTTGCGTGAAACGGCAACGTTCAAATGAACTTGAGGAAATTCTTGAAAGTCTTCCACGAGTTCAGATAAGGAAGCTTTCTCTTGGTTCAAGACTTCGAGCATCCTGATGCTGGTCAGGATTCCGTCTCCGGTAGGAATATCATCGAGAAATATGGTGTGTCCTGATTGCTCTCCTCCCAAGTTCGCCCCTGAATGGATCATTTCTTCGAGAACGAACTTATCTCCCACTTGGGTGCGGATGAGTTTGACTCCCATTTCCTCGAAGGCCTTTTCCAATCCCATGTTGCTCATGGTTGTGGCCACAACGGAATCCGATTTCAAGAGGCCTCTTTCTCGCATAGACCGGCACTGGACAAAGAGAGTGTGGTCGCCGTTGAGGATGCGCCCTTTTTCATCGATCCATATAGCTCTGTCGGCATCTCCGTCATAAGCGATACCCATATCTGCCTTATTTTCAACCACATGCCTGGCGAGTTCTTGGGGATAGAGAGAGCCGCAGTCCTTGTTTATGTTTTTTCCATCGGGAGTGGCATTGAGCGAAATTGTATCAAATCCCAGATTTCGAAAAATTTGAGGTGCGATAGAGGAGCTCGCTCCATTCGAGCAGTCTAAGACGATTTTGATGTTTCGGATCAGTGGTTCATTCGGGAATCGACTCTTTATAAACTCCATGTATTTCTGTTCCAGTACAGGTTCGTTCTTAATTTGGATGGCCTCTGGCGGGATGGGACCATTAAATCCCCGTACAGCGTTCTCCAGCCTTTTTTCCCAGGCTTCGGGTATTTTCATCCCTTCTTGAGAGAAGATTTTGATGCCGTTATCCTGGTAGGGATTATGAGATGCAGAGATGACGATTCCTGCTGAGAATCCAAATGTCCTGGTCAAATAAGAAACGGCCGATGTGGGGATAACTCCCCCCGAAACGGCCTCTCCTTCCCCTGTCCTTATTCCTTGAAAAAGTGCCCGCTCAATCCATTCTCCCGACTCTCTGGTATCCCTGCCGATAATCACGTGAGTCGGCAGGCCTTGCTCTTGGAGAAGTTCAATCAAAGCTTCGCCAAGAACACATACAGAAGAATAGGTGAGAGGGAATTGGCCCGCAACAGCTCTCATCCCGTCGGTTCCGAAGAGTCTAGCCATTTTTGCCCCGCGGTTTTCTAGGTGTTCTTTAAGAATAAATTATACCGATCGAGGGAAGCAAATCAAGGGAAAAAATCTCTCTGTTTCTTTTTTTTCTCCGGCGCCGCTTTCTCGGTGTCGACTTCCTGGATCACGATCCTCACTCGTACCGCTGTCTGGGTGGAAGCCAACCTTACATCCGGATTGGGAAGAATCAGGTTGGCTTCAATCTCTTGAGATTGGGTGAAAGTGGAGATGTCGATGGGAGTGGTGCGTACCCTTTCGTTTTTGTTGACTTTGCTTTCGGGCCCTCTGACCAGCACTTGGGATGGGATGACCTCGATTTTCACCACCCCTAAACCTTCCTGAAGTTCTCCTGTAATAGTCGGTTCGACTTCGAGCATCGCTTGGATCGTTCTCTCCAGTTTGAGATTGACCTGACTCGGGCGCACCTCTCTGACTTCTGCTCCTTGAGGAATGCTGATCATACTCTCATTAAGGGCGTAATCCTGAACGTCGATGCGTGCGTTCCGAAGGTCCAGTACTGCATGGACATTGGATGGAGTGATCTGTCCGATAAGCCGTTGTGGAGCTCTGATTTTGACATCGACATTCGCGGGAGGCTTTTCCACGATCATCATGTCTGAAGGGAGGTTGTGTAATTCCAGAGGGACGGTGAGGTTCTTTTCCGATAAGATTTTTTCTTCCGGGATGAGGGTTAACCAGAGAATAAGGGCCAGAAGAAAAGAGAACAGTTTGAGTCCCCAATTCCTCAGAAAGAGTCTTCTCAATAGTCTTACCATTTTTATTTCAGATAATTGATCAAGCTTTCTTTGAGCTGTTTCCTGTCCAGCCCCCGCTGAAGCCGTCCTTTTATGGCAGTGGAAATGGTTCCGGCTTCTTCGGAAACCACGATGATGGCTGCGTCAGTTTCCTGAGAGAGGCCCAGAGCGGCCAGATGTCTCGTGCGGGCAACAAACTCATCCCCCAGGTTGTGAGAAGCGGGAAGCGGAAGAAGACATCCAGCAGCCAAAATCTGATCTCCCCGGATGATCACAGCGCCGTCATGAAGAGGGGAATTAGGAAAAAAGATACTGACCAGAAGGTCTTTGGAGACACTGGCATTGATTTTGGTGCCGCGGTCGGCAAAGCTTTTCAATGAGATGTCCTTTTCGATAGCGATCAGGGCGCCGATTTTTTTCGATGCGAGATAATCCACCGCCAGAAACATGTCCTCCATTTTTTCCGAAAGAACTTTGAGGGTGACCGGCTTTCGGAGAGATTGAGAACCTATCGTCGTCAGAAATCTTCGTATTTCCCCTTGAAAGAGCACAATGATAGCTATAATCAGGTACATGATGAATTTTTCAATAAGCCAGTGAGAGACGAACAGGTTGCCCCATTGTGTGAGAAGAAAAAGCAAGCCCACTATAACGAGTCCTATGGCCATCTGGTAAGCTTTTGTATCTTTGATTAGGCGAAAAAAAGAATACAGGATGATGGTAACGAGAAGGATATCGAGGAAGTCTCCCAGAGTGAAATTGGCCAGTGCGTTGATGATGTTTTCAATCATTCCAGTCGATTTTCTCCCCGCCTGTTTCTTCTTTCAAGATCGCTTCAGCAACGGTTATGGCTCTTTTGACCGGTTCGACATCATGGACCCTCAGGATGTGAGCGCCCTTCAACACCGATAAGACAGCACTCGCGATGGTCCCTTCCACTCTATCCTGGGGAGGGAGGTTCAGAATCTTTCCGATGAAGGATTTGCGGGATATTCCGACCAGGATGGGCCGGTCGAGTCCTTCCAGAAAATTCAGGTTGTTTATGATGGATAAATTGTGCTCCAGGCTCTTTCCGAATCCAATCCCCGGATCCACGATGATGTTTTCTCTTTTTATCCCGTAAGCGCTGGCTGTGGCTATCCTTTCTTCGAGAAAGCAGCAGATCTCTTGAAACAGATCCTCATAATAGGGATTGGACTGCATCGTTTTAGGAACGCCTTTCATGTGCATGAGAACGACAGGAGCTCCTTTTTCTGTTGCGATCAACGGCATCCGGTCATCGAACCGGAAGGCACTGATATCGTTGATGATATCGGCGCCCGCTTCCAGAGCGGACTCGGCTACAGTGGATTTGGTGGTGTCAACAGAGATCAGCACGTCGGCTTTTTCTCTAAGCTCTGAGATCACGGGCAGTATGCGCTTCAATTCCTCCTCTTCAGAGATGGAGTCTGAACCGGGCCGGGTGCTTTCTCCTCCCACATCGAGGATATCGGCTCCTTGTCTGATGAGTTCCAGTCCTCTTTGGACAGCTTTTTTCCTCTTGAAATAGATTCCGCCGTCCGAGAAGGAATCAGGAGTGACGTTGATGACACCCATGATCCAGGTCTTATCGCCCAGTATGTGTTGTTTACCGTTGACCTGAAGAATGGGCCTCTTTTTCACTTTTTACACTTTGACCGGATCCCTTTTGGCCGAGACTCGCGCGGGCTGTGGAGCCTTTTTCGGTTTGGCCTCTTTCGGTTTTGCCTTTTTGGCTGTCTTTTTCTTTATGCTGGGTTTTTTCCCCTTTACGATTGCATCGATTTCATCGGAGGAAAGGACTTCTTTTTCCAGGAGAGCCTCTGCAATCGATTTCAGGGCTTTCTTGTTGTTTTCGAGCAGACCTTTGGATCTTTCGAAATTTCGATTGATGATCTTCTTGACCTCGATATCGATGAGTTCGGCAGTTTTTTCGCTGAAGTTTTTATGCATGGCCAGATCCTTGCCGAGAAAGACAAGGTCATCCCGTTCACCGAATGTCAAGGGACCGAGATCAGACATCCCGTACTGGCAGACCATTTTCCGGGCGATTTCCGTCGCCCGCTCAAAATCATTGGCTGCTCCGGTCGTGGCCTTATTCAAGAACAGATTTTCAGCTACTCTTCCCGCCATCAAGACGGAAAGCTGTGCTTCGAGATAAGTCTTGGAGTAGGTATAACGGTCGTCCAGGGGAAGCTGTTGGGTGGTTCCCAAAGCCATTCCTCTAGGAATGATCGTCACTTTGTGGATAGGATCAGCCTCGGGGATGAGGGCGGCTATGAGAGCATGCCCGGCCTCATGATAGGCCGTGCTCTTTTTCTCCTCCTCCGATATGATCATGCTCTTTCTCTCCACGCCCATCAGAACCTTGTCCTTAGCTGCTTCCATATCGTGCATCATGACATTATCCTGGCCGAGGCGTGCTGCGAGAAGAGCGGCTTCATTGACCAGGTTGGCCAGATCAGCGCCTGAAAAGCCTGGGGTTGAGCGGGCAAGGACTTTCAAATCTACATCCTTGTTCAGCGGGATGTTTTTCACATGCACCTTGAGAATATCCTCTCGGCCTTTGACATCGGGCATATTCACTACGATCCGGCGGTCGAAGCGTCCGGGTCGCAAAATGGCCGTGTCGAGAATATCGGGCCTGTTTGTGGCAGCGATCAGGATGATTCCTTCGTTGGAGTCGAAACCGTCCATCTCCACAAGGAGCTGGTTGAGGGTTTGTTCCCTCTCGTCATGTCCTCCTCCCAGGCCTGCTCCCCGCTGTCTCCCCACAGCATCGATCTCATCGATGAAGATGAGGCAAGGAGCATGCTTTTTCCCCTGATCGAAAAGGTCCCTCACTCGAGAGGCTCCCACTCCGACGAACATTTCGACAAAGTCTGAGCCGCTGATCGAGAAGAAAGGGACTCCGGCTTCTCCGGCTACTGCTCGGGCAAGAAGCGTCTTTCCTGTACCGGGAGCTCCGACCAGCAGGACGCCTTTGGGAATCCTTCCACCCAGCTTTTGAAATTTATGGGGATCTTTCAGGAATCCGATGATTTCCTGGAGCTCTTCTTTGGCTTCCTCCACACCGGCCACATCCTTGAAGGTCACCTTCTTCTGAACTCCGGAGAAAAGTTTGGCCCGGCTCTTTCCAAAGGAGAGGGCTTTATTTCCTCCCGACTGCATCTGCCTCATAAAGAAGACCCAGAAGAGTATCAGAAGGATGATGGGAAACCAGGTGAAGAGATACGAGAACCACGGGCTTCGTGAAGTGTCTTTGACGGTAATGATGATGTTATTTTCGCGCAGAATCTTAACCAGGTCGTCGTACTGGGAAGGAGCTACGCTTTTGAATGCAGTACCGTCGGTGAATTTCCCCTTGAGCTGGTTCCCCGATATGGTTACTTCGATGATGTTTCCCCTCTCCACTTCATCCATAAATTCGCTGAAATTAATTTCTTTCTGGCCTGCACCGGGTGACTGGAGAAGGCTCCAGAGGACGATAATAATGATCCCAGCGGCAATCCAGAAGATGATGCTTCTGTATGTCCTGGGAGGTCTTTTGATGTCTGGCATGATTTATTCCTTCTGAGAAAACATTTTATCACGTTTCGCTAAAATTGTTAACAAAACTCTCCGGTTTTGTAGGATTCGAAGGCGTTTTTTCGTGCAACTAAGAAAATCTGAGGAAGAATTTTTTATTCTTCTTGCTATTATTATACGTTCGAAAATACAGAATTTATTCATTCTCCAGGAAATTTATTCCTCAAGTGAGAAAATCGCGCACTCGCTGTTCATAAGGAGTAGTCAGGAGATACGGATTCTTATGAATCTGGAGTGGTCTTGACTGATAACCGCAGTTTTTGTAACATGATAGACCTCCTGGGTGGGGCTGTAGCTCAGTTGGGAGAGTGCTTGACTGGCAGTCAAGAGGTCGTGGGTTCAAATCCCATCAGCTCCACCACCTATCCGCCTTTATTTTCAGACTTTTACCTCGTTTCCGTCTTTCAGTCAAATCTGTGACATATTCGTTACAGGGACCGGAGAAGTCTGTTCTGTGATATTGTTTCTAAGAAATCACTTAAGCCGCAGGCATGCAGCATAATGTGATTTTCTCCCTCCGGGAGCGTTAATCTTTACTTTTTTCTCTATACCATACTTCCACCCTGAAACAAGAATAGCCCGGAAGTCGCGGGGGACTTCCGCATGAAAGCGCAGGAGGTGGTTAGCGTGTTTGTTTTTCCCAAAATTGAGGAGATAGAGAGCATAAGGAGAAAGATAGAGGAAGGCTTCGACCTAGAGGACTGGGAGATCTGGGTCTATAAGGAGTTCATGTGAGGTGATGGATATGAGGAGTTCGAAGGAATTGAAAAAAATCTTTGAAAGTCTAGACGATAACGAGCAGTTCGGCCTTTCTTTCGGGCTGTTCCCGTTCAGGCTGGAAAAATACGCGCTCGATAAAGAGGAAATGGTCGCCCTGATCGAAATGTCGCAGAAAAAAACGGGGATAGAATGTTAAGGATAAGGAGGGATTGATATGGAAAAGCTGGGGAAAGAGATTAAGGAATGGAAGGAGTTTCTTATAGAGGATTTGCAGAAAATCCTCAAGGAGGAGATCGAGAAGGACGTGGAAGTCCTATTCGATTGCCTCTTGCACAAGAGACTTCTGAAAGAGCGATAGTTAGCGCCGGCCCGGGAGAGCCGTTGATATTATTTTCTCCTCTTTCCTTCTTTTTTTCACATTTTCTGTGAAAATTCCTGTTGAAATCCACGGACTTTCTTTGTCAATGAATTGATTCGATTCAAATTCCGGTTTGTTACACAAATTCTGGTCATATGTAGCGCCGGCTGTTGTCAGCAAAAGGGGGGTTGATGATGGGAACCAAAAAGGTGTGAGCCCTCTCCAGCCGGCACAAGAGAGCCATTTTTATTATAGCATATTTTGGAAGTAATATTTTTATGATAAAATTAAATAAGTGGGAAAGTTAATAGCAAAAAATAGACGAATAATAGAATTACATGTTGCTAAATTTTTAAATCAATAAAAACTTATGTGCTAGCAAGATTTTTTTGGGTTTAAATGTGAAATTAGTATGTGTTAGACTTCGCAATTTCCGTTGCTTCAAAGAAGAAATAGGAGTCGACGTTGGCAACTTAACTGCATTTATTGGAAAAAATGACGCAGGAAAATCTTCAATTTTGGACGCTCTAGATGTTTTCTTTAATGATGCTGCAGTAGATTCTGAGGATGGTTGTTGTGCAGGGAATAAAGAAGATGTCCGAATAATTTGTGAATTTAAGGACCTTCCTCCTTCCCTTGTTGTTGATGTTGATTATGTAACTACTTTAAAAAATGAATATCTTTTAAATGAAAATAATCGTCTTGAGATTCATAAAGTCTATAATTGTAATTTAAGTAAACCAAAACCCTCAGTTTTTGCAAGAGCAGTACATCCAACCACAGAGAATTTTAATGACCTTCTATTGCTGAAAAGAACAGAATTGCAAGATCGTGCTAATAGGCTCGGTGTTGATATATCTCAAGTCGATAATAGAATTAATGCCCAATTGCGTCGTGCAATATGGAATTTTGCAGAAGACCTGTCACTTGCTCCCTACGAAATACCTCTTGATAAAGAAGGCGCAAAACAGATTTGGGATCAATTAAAAAAAGAATTACCAGTATTTTCTTTATTCAAATCTGATCGCCCAAGTACTGATCAGGATGAAGAAGCCCAAGATCCGATGAAAGCTGCTGTAAAAGAAGCCATTAAGACCAAGGAGGTGGAACTTAATCAAATTGCCGAATATGTCAGAAGCGAGGTAAAAGCAATTGCTGATAATACTGTTAACAAAATTCGCGAGATGGATCCAAATCTAGCAAGCCAACTTTCTCCGAGATTTACCTCTCCTAATTGGGCAAATGTTTTCAAAATAAGCCTAACTGGTGAAGATGAAATTCCAATTAATAAAAGAGGAAGCGGAGTTCGGCGCTTAATCCTTCTGAATTTCTTTAGGGCCAAAGCTGAAAAACAAGCATATGAAAAAGAAGCAAGTGATATTATTTATGCAGTAGAGGAGCCTGAAACTTGTCAGCATCCAAATAGCCAACGGATGCTTATGCACGCTTTTGGAGAGCTAGCAGAGCAACCAGACTGTCAAGTTATTGTATCGACTCACACCCCGACCTTAGGACGGATGCTACCTGTTGAGGCCTTGCGCTATATTGAAATTAGAGAAGATGGGAATCGTATTATCCACTC
>CAYFWF010000056.1:0-24748 GCA_964346815.1 uncultured Eubacteriales bacterium
AGGCCCGAGGTCCACAATGCCTTCAATGCCACCATGATTTCCGAGGTTTCCGATGCATTAGAGCAGGTGGCGTCGGATGAATCTGTCAGGGTGGTCATCCTGACCGGAAGCCACAAGTCCTTCTGCGCCGGAGCGGACATCAATTGGATGAAGGAAATCATCCATTATTCCTATGAACAAAACCTGGAGGAATCCCTCGCACTGGCTGAGGCTCTTCACAAACTCTACATGCTGTCTAAGCCAACCATAGCGATGGTGAACGGGACTGCCATCGGCGGCGGAAACGGATTCCTCTCTGCCTGTGATATGGCTATTGCCTCCGAGGAGGCAAAATTCGGTTTGAGCGAAGTAAAGATCGGGCTGGTTCCGGCAGCCATCTCTCCCTATGTGATCCGAAAAATCGGAGAGAGCAAGGCGCGTGAATATTTTCTTACCGGAAAGAGAATCTCCGCCCACAAAGCACAGGAGATAGGCTTGATAAACGAGGTGGTCCCCCGCAGGGAGTTGGAAGAAAAGGTCGGGGAATTGGTCGGTCTTCTGCTGACTTCAGGACCGGAAGCGTTGGCCAACTGCAAAGAGTTGATCTTTCGAGTCCCTCAAATGAGTCTGGAAGAGGCCAAGGAATTTACAGCCAGGATGATCGCAAATCTGAGGATCAGCCAGGAAGGACAGGAAGGCATGGCTTCCTTCCTGGAAAAGCGAAAACCCAAATGGTCAGAATAACGGCGGACCTTGATCTATCAGACCCACCTGAAATATAAGGAAATTCAATACACAAATGTTTAAAAAGATACTCATCGCCAACAGAGGAGAGATAGCTGCCCGGATTATCAGGGGCTGCCAGGAGATGGGGATTTCAACTGTGGCTGTTTATTCAGAGGCGGACCGCCGCAGCCTTCATGTGCAGATAGCTGACGAGGCCCTGTGCATCGGCCCTCCACCGGCGGCAGAAAGCTACCTCCACATGCCCAAAATCATCGATGCTGCCAAGCAGACAGGAGCGGAAGCCATTCATCCTGGATACGGATTTTTGGCAGAAAACTTCGAATTCGCCCGCCGTTGCGAGAAAGAAAAGATCGTCTTCATCGGTCCCAATAGCAATGCCCTGGAATTGGTGGGGGACAAATTGCGTTCCCGGCAGGCAATGGAGAAGGCAGACATCCCCATCATCCCGGGGATGAAAGGAGCGGTTCAAGACATCTCGGTCTTTATAGAGGAGGCCAGGAAGATCGGCTATCCTGTGATGATCAAAGCCTCAGCAGGAGGGGGAGGAAAGGGCATGCGAGTCGTTTTCGATGAGAAGGATCTCACTCCCGCTATCGAGGCAGGTATGCGGGAAGCGAAATCTGCATTCGGTGACGAATCGGTTTATCTGGAGAAATACCTCCAAGAACCCCGACATGTGGAGTTTCAGGTCCTTGCCGATAACCATGGGAATGTGGTGCATCTTTTCGAGAGAGAGTGCTCCATCCAGAGAAGACATCAGAAGATCGTGGAAGAGACACCTTCCCAGGCGTTGGATCCGGAGCTTCGTTCCAAGATGGGAGAAACGGCGCGCAGAGTCATGGAGGTGTCCGGTTATAACAATGCGGGTACTGTGGAATTCCTGTTGGATAAGAATAAGAACTTCTACTTTCTGGAGGTCAATGCCCGCCTTCAGGTTGAACACCCTGTGACAGAGCTGACGACGGGAGTGGACCTGGTGCACCAACAGATATTGACCGCATGGGGAGAGAAACTTCCATTCAGCCAGGATGAGCTTGCACAGAAAGGGCATGCCATCGAATGCCGAATCTATGCTGAAGATCCTCAAAACAACTTTCTCCCATCATCGGGAAAAGTCCTGTATCTGAAGGAACCTCGAGGGCCTGGTGTCCGTCATGACTGCGGAATATACAGCGGCTGGGATGTTCCCATCTTTTATGATCCTATCCTGGCCAAGCTGATCGTGTGGGCAGAAAACAGAGATGTGGCCTGCCAGAAAATGATCAAAGCCTTGGACGACTATGTCATATTGGGGATACAGACGACCATAAATTTCTTGAGAGATGTCATCGATCATCCTCGGTTCCGAAAAGGGGAGACCACTACGAGTTTTATTCCAGACTACTTCGGAGATTGGGCAGGGAAAAAAGCCTCGGATGAGAAAAATCAGATGATCCTGGTAGCTGCCGCTTTTGATTCTTTTCAGGCCTCCCAATCAGGAACCAATTTCAAGGCCGAAAAGAAGCAGGTCTACTCGCCGTGGCTTTCCCTCGGCAGGTGGCGGTTGGGAGGTAAATGAAGTGGAATTCGAATTCTTGATCAATAATGTACTGCAGAAGATCGATCTCGATAAAAAGGAGAATTACTTTTTTTTCTCTGATGATAAAAAAACCTACAAAGCCGATATCCAATACATTTCCCCTAACCAGATCTCCATTTTGGTGGAAGATCGCTCCTATTTGATCTATTTCGTTCAGGAGAAAGACAAGCGGTATTTCTATATCGGAGGACAGCAGTTCCTGGTAACCGAGTCATCTGAAGAAGGAGGGGAGAGTCTCAGGCGGGGGGAGGAGAGAACTCCTGAGGGGACGCTTCTGGTGAAGGCGCCCATGCCGGGAAAGGTCATCAAGATCAACGTTGCCGAGCAGGAGACCGTCAGGAAGAACCAGACTCTGGCAATCGTGGAGGCAATGAAGATGGAAAACGAAATAAAAGCCTCTATCGATGGGATCATCAAAATGATCCATGTCGCAGAAGGAGACCTGGTGGATTCCGAGAATCCGATGATCGAGCTCGAACCGGCAACTTAGCAGCTTAGGGACGGTTCATTTTTTTTCTATTCCATTTTATCCTAAATATGCATAGTGTCATTGCGAAGTCCTAAGGGACTGAAGCAATCTCATCTATCAAGAGATCACCACATCGTTTATCTTATTTCCTCCCCCAAGATCCTTTTCTTTGTCTGAGAGAGAGGGTAGAATGAAAAGAGCTGTAAGGTGAAAAGATACAGATAGTTAAAGTCCTTTTAGAGGAGAAAACAGGCGACCCAAGAGCACTCTGATTATCTCGCTCAAAGAAGGAAGAAATGCAACGAAACAAGAATGATGAGAGTTTTAGGAAGGTGAGAATGGAGCAGCAGGAGCTTATGCGCCAAGTCCAGGCTGGTGATGAAATGGCTTTCAGAGAAATCGTCCGATTATACAAGGACAAGATCGTTAATTTCCTCTGGCAGGTTACAGGAGATTACCAGATTGCCGTAGAGCTGGCTCAAGAGACATTCATCCGTGTCTATTTCAAAGCGAATAAGTATAAGCCTGTGGCGCCATTATCCTCATGGATTTACACCATTGCATCGAATTTGGCGAAGACAGAAATGAAAAAAAGGCACCGGGTTTCCACGATTCCACTGGACGATGTGTCCTATAGATTTTCCGAGGAAGAGGGATCATCGGACAATCCTGAGAGTAGAGCGATGGTAAAGAAATTGAGAAAGGCTCTGAATGCCCTTCATCCTCGCTACAGAATTCCTGTCGTTTTAAAGGATATCGAGGGATACAGCCAGGAAGAGATCGCCCAAATCCTGAAGAAGCCGCTCGGGACCATTAAAGCGAGGATCAGCCGTGGAAGGGACTATCTTAAAAAGGAATTGGAGAACGGCACAGCTCAAATAAATTTAAATGAGGAGTGAGGGAGTAAAGATGAAGGAATATAATTTTTTCGAGAAACTGGAGAGAGTGAAGGCCCCTGAAAATTTTGAGTCGGGGATCATAACTCTCTTACAAGAAAGAAAAAGAAAGCATGTCAAAGTCAGAACTCTCCGTTTCTCATTGGCAGGAGCGTTGAGTGCTGCTGTTGCTGTGTTCGTCATCATCAATTTCCTTATTCTTCCCCAGAATGCTCCAGTGGCATATTCCGAACTCGAAAGCGAAGTTCCTTCTGTTTTTGAACGAAGAATACCGCAGAGAACAATGGAATCCATCCCCATAATCGAGCGGGTGGATTATTCGGGGGAGGTTCGATCTCGCAGACAGGAACCCCCTACCATATATTTGTTGGAGCAGTGCTCTGATAATACAAACCGAGAAATCAAATATTAAGGAGGTCATTTAGAAATGAACTCGAGAATAAAAACGATATTCAGTCTTGGCGTATTGTTGTTTGCCCTCCCCTTTGTCGCTGCTGGAAAAACCTCACCGTCCGCTGATCCGCAGATTGAGAATGTAACAGAAAAAGTTTTTCCATGCGTTGTCAAGGTCGAAGCAAGAAACCTCGTAAGGAGGATTGCCACAGGAGTCGTTATCGGCGACAAAGGTTATATAGTCACCACAGCCCTGATTGCTCCCCGTCCCCGTGATGAAGAGATCTTCATCACAACAGCAGAAGGCAGAAGAATCGAGGCCGAATTCTTGGGCATGGATTCTGAAACCCGCCTGGCCTTGATTCAGGCAAAAGACACAGATCTTACCCCTGTTAAAATGGCTAAAGATAAGCTGTCTCCTGGAGCATGGATTGGAGTGGTCAGCATATCTCCGGAAAACACGCCTCAGGTCACCCAGGGAATCGTCAGTTCTGTGGCTGAAGACAGGATCCGCCTGAATGTGTGGGTGAGCCCTGGAATGAGCGGAAGCCCTGTCATAGATAAACAGGGACGAATGGTAGGGCTGCTCAGAGGCGTTTACATGGATGAACAGCCGATCATTTTCGAATTCCAGGAGAAAGAGATCGTCGGCTCAGGCTATGTTTTCAGCAGGGCTGAGGCTCCGGCATCGGGTATGGCCATGGCTCTTCCGGTCGCTGTTGTTGAATCCATCACCAATGAAATCAAGGAAAAGGGTAAAGTGGAGCGGGGCTGGCTCGGAGTGAGAATCTGGAAGAATGAAGACGACCAGGTGGAAATCATCGAAGTGGAGGAAGACTCGCCGGCGGAGCTTGCAAATCTTGAAGAGGGAGACATCGTTCTTCAATTCGACGGTGAAGACGTGTATGACGATGAGATGCTGGCCAGAATGATCAGAGAGAGAAAACCTGGAGAGACCGTCACGCTGAAGATCGAGAGAAAGGGAAAGACTCAGGACGTCAAAGTCAAGCTGGGTGAGTTCAGCGAGGAAGACATCTGGAAGGATTTCGAAAGCCGGTTTCCTGATCTGTTCGGAGTCAAACCGGAAATTGATTTCGAGCGCGCAAAACCTCGGGCATTCACCAGGCCCGAGCTGTTCCAGAGGAGTTTTGGAGAACGCAGGTACATCGGCGTCTATATCAGGGAACTCAACAGGGAGCTCGCAGAATATTTCGGTGTGGAGGAGGGGACCGGACTCCTGGTCGAAAGGATCGAGGAGGGTGGCCCTGCAGAAGAAGCTGGCCTGAGAGTGGGTGATGTCATCATCACAGCAGACGGAGAACGATTGGAATCCACCAGGGAATTGAGTGAGCTCATTCAGGATAAGAAAGAGGGCGACAAGGTTGCCATCGAATTCATCAGGGATAAAAAGAAAAGAACCGTGGAAGTTGAAGTGAAAGAGGAAGAGACAAATCTCTCCAACATGTTCCGCAGCTATCCGGATCAGTATTGGGATCTCCTTAGATATCGAAGCGGAGAAGCGGCGAAGAGGTCTCAAAAGCTGACAGAGACCTTGAAGAGACAAGAAGAAGAAAATTACAGAAGATACATGGAACATCAGAAGGAGATGAGTGAAGAAATGAGGGAGCAGATGGAGAGGAAAAAGAGAGACGCCGAAAAATATTATAAAGACGCATTGAGGTACAGATTTACCACTGCAAGGCGCAGAGGAATAAGAGTTTAAACGCTCTTGTTTCCATCTCACAGGGGAGGTGAGGAGCAATCCTCGTCCTCCCTTTTTTTAATTCGGGACAGTATAGCAATTGAACGCCACCGAATCAAGAATCCTGGCCGAGCCATGCTTTTTTAAACGCTTCGTACTCTGAGGCGGAAAGCCTCATTTTTTTATCGAATCCCTTTTCTGTCCTCTGCTTCATGGCTTCATAAAGGACGATTCCCACAGAGACCGAGAGATTCAAACTCTGCACCATCCCTATCATAGGAATTCTGATTATATAATCTGCCAAATCGCGGGCTTCTTCTGATATTCCTTCCGACTCATTCCCGAAAACAACTGCCAGGGGCTGGGTGTAGTCTACTGATGTATAGGGCATGGCTTCATCGCCCAAGAATGTGGCGGCAATCTTAAATCCCTTTTCTTTCAGCTGCTCCAGACATTCTGTTGTGGAATGGTAATAATTGAAATGAAGCCATTTTTCTGCCCGCGTGGATACGGCTTCGTTTATCGGAAATGATTCTCCGGCCGATGAGATAATATCCAAGTAGAGGATTCCGGCTGCATCGCAAGTACGAACCACAGCGCTCGCATTGTGGGTGTTGGTGACTTCTTCTAGAACGATACGCAAATCCGGCTGACGGTGAGAGAGCACCTTCTTCACCTTTTGGATTCTTTCTCTTGTCGGCACAAGCAGAATATAACAAACAAATCCCAGGGAAACAACATTAAATCCAGCACAAGTTGTGCCTTAAATAAGTGATTGCGTATGCTGTCCCAAACTAAAGTTCCCAAGCTAGAGGCCTAAGTTGAGGAGCAGCTTGGCTGTCACAGCTATCCAGAAAATTGCTGCTCCGATCAGGGCTCTGTACTCTTTGTTTTTTTTATATCGCTTCCATTCAAAACGATTACTTTGGCCCCGAAAGGATGGCCTTAAAGTCGGGAAAAAAAGCGGGACTTTTTCTCTATAAGCAGTGTATGCCTCAGGGAAGAGCTGCTTCATTTTTTGTTTTTCGGTATGGATCACCACAGGATAAATGACTAAAAAAAGCACAACGGCCAAAGCCAATATCCACAGAGATTGTGCGCCGATCACTATCCCGATTCCTATCAGCAAGTTTCCCAGGTAGAGAGGATTACGGGTGAACCGGTAAGGACCGGCCGTGATCAATTTTCTCTCTTTCTCCAAGTGACCGCATGCCCAGGTGCGGAGAAAAAGTCCTGCAATTGTCAGGCCCAACCCGATGAGCAGCGACCAGAGATCTGGCTTGGCGAGCACCGCGGCCACGATCACGAACAGCAGGCTGATCCTCACCCGCCATTTGTAGATTATTTTCTCCAGGCGGTGATCAGACATGTTTCTCCAGCAATTCCTGACACAGAGAAGCCACTTCCTCAGCGCTTATCCTCTCTAGACAGTCCAACCGCGGGCAGACCCTTTTGTAGCAGAAACTGCAATCGAGACGATGGAACGCCACCCTGTCCTGGGATCTGAAAGGTCCATTGCGGTTGGGATTCGTCGGTCCAAAAAGCCCCACTACAGGCTTAAACAAAGCACAGGCTGCCTGGAGCGCAAAGGTGTCTCCACTGACCACCAGAGAGGATTCCCTGACCAGGGCGATGACTTCTTTTAACGAGAGAGCAGGGACCATGGCCACTCCTGTTTCTCTATTCACTTTAACGGCCAATTCTTTTTCTTCGTCGTTTCCCCAAAGCAGCAGCAGAAAATTCTCTTCGCTGCCCAGCTTTTGGATCAATTCGCTCCATCTTTCAGGATACCACCGCTTTGTTTCCCAAGCGGCTCCCACATTGAGAAGCACCAATTTCTTTTCGCTCTCATACCCGAGCCCGCTCAATATTTTCTGGATAGATTCTGACAACTTATCGGGAACGGTCAGCGGAAATTCGTATCTCTCTTTCTCGATTCCGAGCAGAGAAAGGAGCTCGAGATTTTTGTCCACCACATGGCCTCTCTCGTCAATTTTTTCAAGCTTATCCGTATAAAACAGGACAGCCAGCGGTTCCTTCAGATTTTTCCCTTGGAAGCCTAATCTTCTCTTTGCTTTAGAGAGGAATGCGAAAACTCCTGATTTTACCAGTCCTTGAAAATCGATGGCGACCTGGTCTTTTCTCTTGATTTGTGTTCGAAGCAGGGCAAGTTCCTGCCAGAATTCCGGAGACCACCATTTCCACCGCTTCAGCCGGACAGGGATGATTCTATCGATGCCAGGGACAAGATCGAGAATTTCCTTTCCCTTTTCCTCTACAATCCAGGAGATTGCTGCGTCTGGATAATGTTTCCTCAGAGCGGCAAAGGCCGGCAGGGTGTGGATGATATCTCCCAGTGAGCTGAGCCTGATGATCAAAAAATGGTTCATCTTTCCTGTTCAAAGCTCTTCCGTATCCTCGAATCTCGTAACGATATCCTCGATCACCTCAGAAGTGGACTTGATTTTAGGCCCTCCGGTTATAGCGATCTCTCCTCCATACTCTTTGACTGTTTCCCGTTCAGGGACAGAATCGACTGAGTAGTCGGAACCCTTGGCATGCACATGAGGCTTGAGTGTCCTCAGCACCCTCTCCACTTTTTTCTCCTTGAAGAATGTGACATAGTCTACGAAGGAAAAGGACGAAACAATCTCAGCACGCTGATTTCCAGAGAGGATCGGCCTCCCTTTTCCCTTGAGCAGGCGCACAGAGGAATCGCTGTTCAGAGCCACAACAAGAATATCTCCTTTCTTTTTGCTCTCATTTAGATAGCGGATGTGACCCACGTGGATCAGATCGAAGCATCCGTTTGCAAGCACGATGCGCTTCCCAGCTTTCTTGTGTTTTTGGACGATTCCGGACAGCTCGGAAAGAGAATATATCTTGGCCAATTCAGGATACCACGGCTTTCTTGAGTTCCCGGGGAGAAAGAGTGGCCGTGCCTTTCTTCATAACCACGATTCCGCCCGCATAATTAGCCAGGATGGCGGCTTGTTTGAAAGATGCGCCACAGGAGAGTGCCAGGGTGAACACGCTGATCACCGTATCTCCAGCACCTGTGACATCCACGATATTGGTCGATCCGTATATCGGGATCTCGAAAGGCGGTCTGCGTCTTTCGAAAAGTGTCATTCCTTTGGAGCCTCTGGTGATAAGGACAGCCTCGGCTTCGGCTCTGTCCAGAAGCTGCCGCCCTGCCTTTCTGACCATCTCCTCCTCGTTGTCCAGTTGGAGGTGCAGAGCGTGCTCCACTTCGGGCTCGTTGGGTGTCAGGATTGTGACACCCCTGAAGTCTGTGATGCGAAATCTCGAGTCCAGCGCAACAGGTTTTTTTGATTTTTTTATGCGCTGAAGGATCTTTCTGAAGAGGTCCTCCTTTACGGTGAAATAGTTGTAATCGGATATCAAAAGAGCATCCGAGCTCTGATGTGCTCTTTCTATGCTTTGCAGAAGTCTTTTCTTTAGATCTTTGGTCTCAGGCACTCTGGCTTCTTTGTCGATCCGCAGGATCTGCTGTTTCCGGGTCGATTCTTCCCCGGCGAGAATCCGGGTTTTGATGGGCGTGCTGCAGGTTTTTTCGGTCAGTACATAGTCGTTCGGTACTTTCATCTGCTTCAATATTTTGAGTACTCTTTTCCCTGCGTCATCATTGCCGACAACTCCCACAGGAACGGGATGTGCTCCCAAAGCTTTCAAATTCAACAAGGAATTTCCTGCCCCTCCCAGGGCGTACTCTTTGCTTTTGTAGCTTAGAATCAGAACCGGCGCCTCGCGGGATATACGGCGTGTAGTGCCGTAGAGGTATTCATCCAGTATGAAATCCCCCCAGACAGCAATACTTTTGTGTGGAAAATCATCGATGATTCTGAGGAGCTGCTCTTTTACTTTTTTCACTTCGTGTTTGCCAAAGATTTTTATCAGAAAAAGGATAAAAGGTCAAATGTTCCATCTGGCATGTTTTTCCTTCCCGTTTGGGTCTCCGGCGCCGCTGTCCTGCAGAACGAATCGGGAAGGCCAGCTCCTCAATTTTCTGTAACCTGAGTGCGATTTGAATGCATTCTGTGATGTTACACTATCGTGGAGGACGGACAAAGGGGACGAAGCCGCGAATCATCGGGATTCAACATCGATGATGCTGAGTATCTTGTTTGCCCTCTCGCATGCAGGTTCTTCGAGAATCCTGAACTCCGGCCGTCTTTTTTGCCCAAGGAACGATTCGATTTGTTCGGCTGTTTTTGTGTAGAAGATTTTTGCCCAATTCCTGTCGGGGGCTTTTTCTGCCCATAGTTTCCTTGGCCCTTCGAAACCTCCCTCTGAAAGATACCAGTCCTTGATGAGTTGGAAACCGCACCTGAAGAGAAGAAATCCCAGGGGGGTGGCCGCCGCCGGTATCCTGATACTCAGAGATTTTACTGTATTTCTGTGAATGGCATTTTCGCCTTCATAAGAAACCATCAGGTGCCCGCCCGGAGGGATGAGACCACCGAGTATTCGAAAGAGACGGACGTCAAGTTCCCCTCTGCCCAGAGAGAGCTTTTGGATGGACTTCTCATCTCTCTTGAATTCCAGCTCTTCCCAATACACAAAGTCCATCCAGGGTTTGACTCCGTCTTTGGCTCCCGAGCTGAATATGCCTTTTATCACAGGCTGGAGGCTCAGGATTCCTTCCTGTTTTTTCATATAGAGTTCAAACCCTTTCCAACTGCTTAAATGGAGCTGTTTGACCTCTCCCAGATGAAGCGAAAGTCCGTCTACTTCTTTGCCTTCCAGTTCGATAAGAGCGCTTCGTTTCACAGCCTCTGCCTTTCGGTCATCATTATATCTTCGAGAGAGAGCGGGTTTCAATCGTTCCCATTCCAAAACTTTCTAAATTTATCATGTTTAGTTTCGACAAAATAATCTTAAAGGCTGAAATACGTGCCTGAGTACACATTTTGGGTGAAAGAGAACAAGATGGATAAGTACAGGCTGCCTGTTTTCCTAATCTGGGGAGTTATCTCCTTGATATTTGTCCAGAACATCTATTCGGCCTACAGCCGGATTCCGGATCAGGAACTGAAAAAGATTGCTCCCAAGGTCTATCTCGACTGCACGCGCTGTGATAAAGATTACATCCGCACAGAAATCGTATGGGTCAACTATGTGAGGGACCGTAAAGAAGCCGATATCCACGTCCTCGGCACCATCCAGAGGACAGGGAGCGGGGGCTGGGAATACACCTTCGAATTTATCGGGCTGAGAGATTTTTCCGATTTAAGGCACACCCTCAAATATGTGTCAAACGGAACGGACACACGGGATGAAATCCGTCAGGGATATGTACGGGTTCTAAAGAGAGGGCTCTTTCCTTACGTCATGAACAGCCCGATCGCAAAATACATCACCATCGGATTCGAGCAGACCTTCGATCCTACCTCTGTAGAAGACAAATGGAACTTTTGGGTGTTCAATATCGGGGTGAACGGCAGCCTCAGCGGAGAAAAAAGGCAAAAATTCGGTTCTATCCGGGGCCATCTGTCAGCCAATAGAGTCACTCCTGGGCTGAAAATGCGATTTGGAGCTTCTGGATATTTCAATGAGAGTAACTTTGAAATCGACGGTTCTTCCATAACCAGCACTTCAGAGAGAGAATATGCGAACGGAATGATCGTAAAAAGTATCGGAGATCAATGGGCTGCAGGAGGCTGGGTGATGCTCCATTCATCTACCTACAACAATCTCAACACAGAATATATCATGGCCCCTGCCGTTGAATACAATCTATTCCCGTATGCAGAGTCCACGAGACGGCAGCTTCGTTTCCTGTACAGGATTGGTTACAGTTACTCGCGGTACAGGGAAGAGACTATATTCGGCAAGACGGAGGAACATCTTTTATGGCAGGCTTTGAATGTGACGCTGGAAGTGAAAGAACCCTGGGGGGTAGCGGCTACGTATCTGGAGGGTTCTAATTACTTCCACGATTTCAAGAAAAACCGGGTGGAACTGGGAGGACACCTCTCTCTCAGGGTGATCAAGGGCTTATCCCTCAACGTTTCGGCAGGTTATTCCAGGATTCACGACCAGTTGTCCCTGCCCAAGGGTGAAGCGTTACTAGATGAAATTCTGCTCCAACGGAAGGAGCTGGAGACAGATTACAGCTACCGTGTCTCTTTGGGTTTCGGTTATACCTTTGGATCGGTCTACAGCAACGTCGTCAACCCCCGTTTCGGACATTAATTAGAGGCTCTCTCTTTTAAAATTCTCACTCTGGATTTCGTTCTGGCTTTAATCTCCTCATTCGTACCTGAGGACATCGGCGGGATTGGTCGAAGCGACTTTGATGGTGTGGGTCATTACCGTCCCGACGGCCACTGCCATTATCAGAGCGGAAGTGAGAGCAAGTATCCAGGGATCGAAAGTGGCCCTGTAGGCGAAACTCTGGAGCCATCTGTTCATTACCCAGTAGGCAACCGGCCAGGCGAACACATTCGCAATCAGCACCCATTTCGTGAACTCTTTGGACAAAAGCAAAAAAATGTTCCTTCGCGAAGCTCCCAAGACCTTCCGCATCCCGATCTCTTTGGTGCGCTGTTCTGCTGTGAAAGCCGCCAGCCCGAACAAACCCAGACATGCGATAAAGACCGCCAACATGCTGAAGACACGAAACATGATCCCTAACCGTTGCTCCAGCCGATAGGCTCTGTCGAAGATGTCGTCGAAAAAACTGTAGTCGAACGGGTATTCTGGAGAGAATTTTTTCCATGTTTTTTCCATGAAGCCGAGTGTAGCAGGAATTTGGCCGCCCCTGATTTTGGCCGATAAGTAATAGATCCACCGCTGGTCTTTCCGATAATACAGGCACATGCAGTCGATGTGTCTATGAAGAGAGTGAAAATTGAAATCTTTGATCACTCCGACGATCCGGCCGATCTGGCCGTCCCAGTGCTGGAATTCCCTTCCGAGAGGCTGTTCCCAGCCTAACATCTTTGCCAGTGTTTCATTGAAAATGAATGCGCTCTGGGCATCTGAGGGAAACTTTCGAGAGAAATTTCTTCCCTGGACCAGGTCCATGCCAAAGACATCCAGGTACTCCTCATCCACATAACTGGTTCTGTTGTCATGATCCCTCTCCCTTCTTGGAAACCATCACGTTGAGTCCTGCCCATAATTTGTTGTGAAGCTTGTGCGATTCCTGAAGCGCTCGAATCCCCTGGCTTGTCAGTGAATAGTATATCTTGCCACGGCCCCCGCGCTCAGGAGTGGGCTTTCCCCGAACCTTTTTGACAAAACCCTTACGGAAGAGTTGATCCAGCGTGTTATACAAAGTCCCGTAAATAAGGTCCTGACCGGTCAATTCGGCGACCTTCTGACGGATGGCCACACCGTAGGCTTCGTCTTCGAGCCGTAGGATTGTGGTGAGGATGATCTCCTCCAATATGGTGATTTGCTTCATTGGCATAACTCCGTTTTCATATTTCCGTAATTCTCGTATATATAATTATACGTAATTTACTTAGAAAAAGTTACTTTTTTTAAAAAATATTTTCCGACCTGCCGATTATAAAGGGAACGGAAACATCTCTCCCTGGTCTGGTGAGGACGGATTACTCTTTGCGCTTTAAAAATTCCTTGGGATTCTTTTCGGCTATTCGGTGATAGCCTTCCTCTCCAAGATATGCTCTTAAATTGACGCTAAAAGAACGCTCAGGAATATCCAGTTCCGTCATGTAAAAATCCGATCCGAACAATATTCTGGAACCTGTCTTCTGATCCTGTAAAATCACTTTAAGCAGCGGGTGCAGTTTGGTGTTATGCATCGTATAAGAAATGTCGGCATACACGGTGGAGTGGGTTTTTATTAAATCCGATATGGAAGAAAACCAGCACTTTTCCATGCCTGAAATCCAGGGAGTACGTAAGTACTTTTCCCATTCACTCCTGCCCCCGAAATGGGCTAAACATATCTTGAGATTTGGGAAATCTTCAAGGACATACACATAGTTTTCCGGAGCTGTAAGATTTCTCGCAAACTCCTGATTGTTCTTTATAGAGAGCTTTTTCCCGGTTTTCGGGTGAACGAGCATTTCCCTATCAATTTTCCCTCTATAATAAACCACAGGAGGTGAGCAGTGAGAAATAATAGGAATTTCGTTACTCTCTGCATACTTAAAAATTGGGTATAATCGCACATCAAAAGGATAATATCCTAAAGGTGGATAGAGCTTTATCCCTTGAAAGCCGTGCTCTTCAATATATTTTTTGACGATATCTGTAATCTTGGGTCTTCTGGGATCGAGGCAGATGAAAGGGATGATTTGATCGGGATATTTCTTTTTGATTTCACTGAGTTCATCCAACTGTTGAATGAATTCTTGATCTACTTTCCCGGCACCCATAAACTCCATATCCATTGAAAGGACGACATACTTTGAATCTTCTGGATAAAATCTCTTGAGAAGGCTAAATATTTCTAACTGAGATTCCTTGTTACCGATGTTCATGAAAGAGGCAGCTCTGTCGAAGATATCATCGCTGCTTTTGGGATTGATTCTGTTCAGAAACCGGCCCAGCCATCTGCTGACGCCGTGCCTGCTCAAAAATCTGACCAATCCAAAAGGAAGGAAATTTCTGGGGATGATTTTATTTGTGAAAACATGAGTGTGACAATTATAAATAGTTCCCATTAAGGACGTCTCCCTCTCGGTCTCGAACTTCCCCTTTGATAACCCTAAATGGCGAATATAAATTAGGCTTTTATCTGCATTTTGTCAAGCGAACAAGAAAGGAAGAAGGGAAGTACCCTCATGATCACAGGACCCTTATTTCATGTTTCATGCTGGCAGAGAATGACATACAGGTTGTTTACATGAGTGAATATTTTTGCTAGAATTTTGATGGAAACCAAGACAGAGTAGTAAGAGGGGATCAATTGTTAAATCTATTTGTTGTCTCCGCCATTTTTATCACGATTCTAAGAGATATGTCTGTTCTCAGAAATTCTTTTGATTTAAAAATTCCTGAAAACAAAGCTAAGAATTAAAATTTTGGAAAAAGATTAATTCGAGGAGGGTAAAAAATGAAAAAGAACTTGCATGACTTTTCCTCGAGATTGGGATTCTGTATATTTGTATCCATTTTATCGCTGGGATTGTTTTATCACTCCGGTTTGAGTGATCAGGAGCCTTCAAAGTATTTCACCTTGAATTCTGTGCAAGCGAATCTATTGCAATGGTGGGAAGCCCCTGATGCTCTTGACGCTCCACTCACACTGGAAAATGATGCTGGAAGCCGGGAGTGGATTCAGACAGAAACATCAAAGAGCCAGAAGCAAGAAGTCGCTAGGCCAAGGCTAAGGGCTCAAGAACCTTACCCGGTATTTCTGGAAGTGAACAACCAGAATCCTGTAGTGGGGGATGTTGTTATTTTCAGCGGAGGAACTGAGTTAGATATAAGAGATGTTCAGTATCAGTTTGTCTATGGAGATGGAGAAAAAAGTGACTGGCAGTCTGAGCCAGAAGCCAATTACGTTTACACAAGGCCAGGCAAATACGAAGCATTCTTGACTGTTAAAGTAGGGCGCCGCAACTTCCAGAGCAAAAAAGTCCCGATCACTGTGCGGGCCATTCAGCTTATTCTAAAACGCATGACCGATGATCCGCTTTATGTCGGAATGCCTGTTAGATTTGAAGTTATATCAAATTCGCCAATGAAAGGTTTCATGTTTCAATTTCATTTTGGAGATGGTTCTGCCCCGAAGTGGCTGGAGGAGAGAACAGTTGAGCATATCTATTCGGCCGAGGGAACCTACGAAGTTTTGGCTTATGCCAGTAGAGGGATTCCGGAAATGAGATATGCCAGGAGAACCGAGGCGCGTTTCATAAGGAGCGAGCCTATCCTCGTCAGCCTAAAGAGACGTCAGCAGCGGTATCGAGTATCTTTAAAACCTGATAGAAATCGTATCAAGGCAGGAGAGAGAATCAGATTCAGAGCCGATTTTACGCCCTTCAATCAAGAGGTGGAATACAAATTCAACTTTGGCGATGGGCAGGAAAGCGATTGGACGAGAGAGCCAGAAATTGAACATCTCTATAGAAACTCCGGAGAATTTCCTGCCTCTGTGAGAGTCAGGATGCGGAACAAAGACTTGGCTGAAAGTCCTATAGTCGGGATTCTAGTCGAGGATATAGAGCATAAGGCTTATTTAAAGATTAGCAGCAGGAATCCTTTTGTGGGTGAGGACGTCATGTTTGAGGGAGGAATTGAGCCAGGTGCGGATAATGTGCAGTATCGATTCGATTTCGGCGATCAGATAAAAAGCGGCTGGCTGACTGAGCCTGTTTCTACTCATATTTATAATGAGCCTGGAACCTATGCCGTGACTTTAACTGCCAGAATCGGAGAAGACATTTTCCAAAGTAATCAGGTTAACGTCCGTGTGGAAGGAGTTGAATTCCAGCCGCGAATCGAGGCGCTGCCAGCTCGTGTAAAACCTGGAAAGAGAGTTGTTTTCAGGGCTGTTATCGAACCTACGGTGGAGGCGATTGATTACAAGTTCATTTTCGGTGATGGTGAACAAAGCGGCTGGTCTGCCGAAGCAGAAGCAGAGCATACTTATTCGGAGGAGGGGACATATCCGGCATATGTAACGGCCCGCCGGGCTCAAGAATATGAATCGATGAGTGATCCCATCTTGATTGAAGTATCTCATATGCGTGACTGGATGTTGTGGCCTGCAATCGGGATCGGGGCGTTAATTGTTTTTGCAGGAGGGGCTTTCGTTTCTTCGCGCATCGCCAGAGCTAAAGCAGCAAGAAAAGCTGAGGAATTCAAAATCCGGGCCAGGCCAAAAAAAGATCCGGGAATTCAAGATATCAAGATAGAAAAAGCAGAACATTCGAATTTGGGACTGCGCATTAAACCGGTGAGAGATACCGGCAGTCAAAAAATTCAAGCCGAAGGCTCTTTAATTGCCCAAAAGGAGGGAAATCATGCCTAGTGATCAGGCCACGTTAAACAATTTTTTTGTCTATGAGGAGGGGTTGACAAAAGGCCAGCTCTCAAGAATGGAATCTGCAGAATGTGTGTCTTTGATAAAGGAAAAGATCTCAGAGGTAGCCAAAGAGATAAAGTGGGATGTTGCATTGAGGGAAATCGTGATAAAAATCGTGGATTTGTTAGATATCCCGATTCCAGATATTCTGGCAAAGGCCTGGAAAAAATATACATCTCTTCTGGAATATCTAAATAAAAGTGAATTTTCTCCTGATGAGACGGTTTTGGTACCTTTGGCCGAGCATACGATCGAATCTGAACATCATCCGTACATAGAAGTTTTGGCCAACGATGTTCCTATCGGAAAGATTGAATTTGAAATCGATGTTGCACTCAAACTCAAAGGTATAGTGCTTAAAGTCCGAGATAGGAAGATAAAGGAAATTCAGACCGGTGAATGTGAAGGGAGCGGCACCGTCAAATGTGAAAATCACATTATTTTAGAAAAAAAATTGGGCGGGATTTCTCTACCTGGATCCATTGATTTGGGCGCGGGGATATCCATAACAGGATAATTTTTGGGACCTCGGTTTTTGCGCTTGGCTGCTTTCATGAGCCGCACTATTTCCTGTGCTTCGAGTTATTGTTCTCTCTTGGCTTCCATCATCAGTTCCTTTCAAATTCATGGCTGGAGAAGAAGGTACTGAGCTGTCGGACTTTGGCTTGTTGACAGGGGGAACGATGTGATATAATCGTCGGCGCTTTTCTGTATGCCGGAGTGGCGAAATTGGCAGACGCGCTGGACTCAAAATCCAGTTCACTTCACGGTGAGTGTGGGTTCGACTCCCTCCTCCGGCACTCTGTTAACCCTGATTTTCCCCAGGGATCAGCCGGTTTTTGTGCCTTACATCTAGTAACATAATTCCAGCGCTAGCAACAATTTTTTGTCACTTATTTGTCACTTGGGGAAAGGTCTGATTTGAATTGTTAAACAAGTTGCCCATAGGACTTGAGAAGATCTATTATGGAGGAAAACATAAATGAAAGTCTTGTCTCTGATCTCAAAACACTCCAATATTTCTCCTTAGGAATGCTCAAATTTGTATATTCTTTTAAAAGCCCCGGAGAGTAGGTATAATCAAATTAGGCCATATAGATTGAACAATTTTTATATCTATAAGGTTGTTAAAATATTTTAAGAATATGAAGATAGAAGTTTACAATGCCTGGATCTGAAAATGTAACTGTGATCATAGCTTTATCCGCGGGGCTTATTACATTTCTATCCCCATGCATTCTTCCCATTATACCTTCCTATTTGGCGTTCATTACAGGGATCTCCATAGATGAGATTTCGCATGAGAAGAATCTTAAACGTGCCCGTAGAACTGTACTGATAAATTCTCTAATGTTTATTCTTGGATTTTCAGTAATATTTGTTCTGTTGGGTGTTTCGGCCACGTTTATTGGAAAATTTTTAGCTCGAAATATTCGATGGTTTGAAATCATTGGAGGCACTTTCGTTATTCTTCTTGGATTAAATTTTTCGGGAGTATTAAGGTTGAAATTCCTCATGCGCGAGAAAAGAATCCACCTGCAAGAAAAGCCTATCGGATTTTTGGGAACGGTAGTTGTGGGGATGGCCTTTGGAGCAGGATGGACCCCCTGTGTAGGGCCTATGTTGGGAGCCATCCTTACTGTAGCAGCTTCGACTCAAGATGTTTTTAAGGGTTTTGTGTTGCTCATTTCTTATTCAGTAGGATTGGGAATCCCATTCTTGATTTCTGGCTTAATCGTTCATAAATTCTTTGAGCATTTCCAGAAAATTAAAAAATATTTTAAAGTTATATCTACGCTTGGTGGAATCCTCCTGATAATAATAGGGATTTTACTTATAACGGGATACTTTTCTTCGATTGTGATGTATTTTGGCGGGGATATGTTGTAACAACTTGAATCATTCTGCATTAATTAGCTGCGCTATGTCTTTTCTTAATAAAATTTAGTCTGTCAGAATTGGCATCACATAAAAATTGATGGAGAAGCTGTCTCTATTTCATTTGTTTATTTTGAAGAGCAGAAATTTCTCGTTCTGTTGATAAAGGTTACTATCCCTCGGTTTTTTAAGATGTTAGGCAAACTTCTATTTCTTCTCGGAACCAGTGTTTACTTAACCTCCTTTACACGAGTTAGTATAACAGAAGGATATTATGCTATCTGGAAATATGAAGAAAAACCCTATATCTCTCATGCTGAGATTCCTGAGGGAATGAAAGATGAAGCGATTGGGAAGGAGCTGTTTATAACAAAGTGTTCAACATGTCATTTGCTTCAAGATATCATGAAGCCTAGAAGCGAGATGGCGTGAGAGGAAGTCATAAATGAAATGGTGGATTTAGCTGAACCAAGAATAACTTTGGATGAAGCGAGCCAAATTCTCCATTATCTGAGTTTAACACATGTGCCTAAGCGAGCAAAACCGCCGGAAAGCGCTACTTTAATCGAAATACACTGTTTATCGTGTCACGAAGCTCAGGAGATATATTCTCATCGTCATAGTGAGACTGGTTGGAGAGAAATAATTCAAAGATGAATGAATATGATCCGGAGATTGTAGCTAAAGATAAAATATAAGTTATTGTTGAATTTCTATTCGATATTCAACAAAATGAGTGAATTCTTCTTAAAATAGATCCTAAGATTTAATTCTCCAGATAACAGCCTATTCACTCCATTCTTTTTATGAGAAACGTGTAAGAAACTGAGAAGAAAATATCATCAAAAAATCTTGACAGAATCGATAGAATTTATAATAATATTTAAATACCCCATAGCACTATGGGGTATAATATTTGGCATGAAAGGAGATAAATCATGATTGAAAATTTCAGAAAAACAAGGATTGTTGATCTAGCCATTCTAGGGATTGTTGTTTTACTCAGTTCATCTCTAAGTTTTGCGGGAGTTGGCAATGAATCCCCTAAGTTCAGTGAAAAGCGGATCAATTTAACTATTTTTGGAGGCTATGCCTATTCTGAAAGGATAGGTGGTATGACGGACTTAAATCTTGAGATTCAGCTTAGCCTTTCTTCTCATGTCAAAGTTGGATTAGGAATTGGATATCTAAGTGGGAACGATGATATGCACTTGAACGGCAATTTCGGTAACATGCAAGGTGGAATGATGGGCAACATGAGAGGAGGAATTATGGGAGGTTTTTCTGGGCATAATCACGACTTAAAAACCATTCCCATAACTTTGAGCTTGCTTTATGTTCTCCCGATCAATTCAAAATTAGATGTTTTTATGATGGGAGGAGGCGGATATTATTTCGGGTCTTATAAAGACCAATCCACTCAAAATAAAAGCTCTTTTGGGCCGCATATCGGATTAGGATTAGATCTTAAGGTTTCAGATAGAGTTGTGATTGTTGCCGGCGGACTCTATCGATTTGTTAGTCTAAAAAGCTTTATGAGCGAATTACATGAAGGATTTAGGCAGGGAATGGAAGGAGAACATGAAGAAGGGTTTTGGCATTTTCATCACCATGACAACGACTGGCACTTCCATGAGGAACATGAGAATGAGCAGCAAATGTTAATGGATGTGTCTACTTTTAATATCAGCCTTAACGGAATAAGTCTGCGTATAGGAATAAAATTTTTGTTTTAAGTAAATATAAGTCTATAGTTATGACTTCCGAAAAAAAGTTTAAATATTTTTTAAAAAAGCTTGACATAGTATAGGGGGGTATAGTATTATGTATTTGAAAGGAGATTTGAGATTATTGAAACGAAGTAGATCAAAAATATGGGAGTAAACAAATGTGGGGAGAACATTGGATGTTTGGAGGCTTTATGTGGGTATTTTGGATTGCCGTGCTTGTGGCTCTATTCTTTTTTATCAAATGGATAGTCCAGCAAAAGCCTAGCGATCAAAAACCTGAACAAGATGCATTGGAAGTGCTGAAAAAGAGGTACGCAAAAGGTGAGATCGATAGAGATGAATTCGAGCAGATAAAGAAAGATTTATTATCATGAAATTATCTTCTAAGGAGGTGAATTCAATGGAGACGTTGCATATTTATCTCAAAGAGGGAGATGAATTTCAATTTCCCCTGATAGAAGAAAAGATTTCAGTGGGGAGGCTACCGGATAACAGCATTCATCTCCAAGATGCCTTCTGTTCAGGTCATCACGCGTTCCTTTATGCTGTCGATAATGGCTATGTGATTCGAGACAATAACAGCAAAAACGGAACTTTTTTGAACGGAAAACGAATCCCGGGAAGAGCTGAGCTGAAAAAAGGCGACGAAATCCTGATCGGGACAACGCGAATTGTATATGAGAAAAAAGATGCTTCCAAATATCAATAAGGAGTGATTGATGAAATTAGTGAAAGCCTATATTAGAACTTTTATGGCAGATGATGTCATTAGTGCCTTGAAAGATCTGAAAGCACCGAGGATTACTGCTATTGATGTAAAGGCCCTCGGAGATGAGATTGACCCGAGTGATTTAAGAATCTCAGCAGAATTGAGCTCGACTTACACCACGATGGTTGAGATTGAGATTATTTGTACTGATGATTGCGTGGAAAGAGTAAAGGAAACAATTCTGAAGCATGCAAGAACGGGATATAAAGGCGATGGTTTAATTGCCATTTCGCCCGTAGATGAGGCCATAAGTATCAGAACTGGGAAAAATGGTGTTTTACCTTTTTAAGATTAGGAAAAAAAGGGAAGTAATTGTAATTCTTATAGGAGGTGATTGGGAATGAAAGATCCGATTGTGAGAAAAAGAAAGGTTGCGATTGAAAGTATGGCCCAGATTTCAGACATCAATTGGATTGGGGAGAGCTTGATGAAGATAACCGGGATGATTTCCGTAGATGTAGATGTTCAAAAAAATGTCCTCAGATTAGAATATGATTTGAGAAAAATAAAATTTGAGGTTCTAGAGAAATCAATAAAAGAATTTGATTTGAAATTGTCTCAAAAATTCTTGGAAAGATTCAAGAGAGGAATGGCCAAATTCACTGAACAGAATGAAGTGGATAATCTAAATGCTCCACTGTCATCATGCTGTGATGATCCTAAAGGAAACATCCGGGATTGTAATAGCTATATTGCACAAGGAAAAAATTTTTAGGTAAAATAAATACTATAGACCAGTATAGTAATGAGCACGAAAGTAGATTCAATATAAGGAGGAGAAAATGTTTATCGGAGGCATGGGAATCTTAGGGATTTTAATTTTAGTAGGTATTGCTTTTTTGTTTAAAGAGAGCTTTGAGAGGAAAGGTGAGGATAAAGTTAAAAGTCAAGCTAGTGCAGTTGAGGTGTTAAAAAAGAGATATGCAAGAGGGGATATCGATAGAAATGAGGAATTCATCATTCATGAACGATCGAAAATGAATTCAGTCAAAGCAAAATTAACGAGAAGGAATTTTGTTAATTATTTTCTAGGAGGGAGTTTAATCGGCACAATTTTGACTTTTCTTTACCCTGTTATACGCTTTATCATTCCACCAAAACAAGCTGAGACTCTTGTGAATCAGGTTCAAGCAGGAGTAGTCGGAGAGCTGGCACCTAATTCTTATAAAATATTTAAATTTGGAAATTCTCCAGGAATTCTGATTCACACATCTGAAGGGGAGTTGAGGGCCTTTACCGCTATCTGTACACATCTCAATTGTACTGTTCGATTTGACAACGAAACCCAGACAATCCATTGTCCGTGTCATAATGGCCGATTTGATTTGGCTGGAAATGTTCTATCCGGCCCACCCCCAGTTCCGCTAGAGATGTATGATGTAAAAACATCAGAGGGTAATATATTTGTTTCTAAAAGAGCATAAAATGAAGGATTATCAATTCATGAATATGATTATGGTTAATTTTGAAAGAGCAGAGAATTCATTCAATATGTTATATCAAATATAAAGATGGCTTAGACTCCATTTTGAGTTTTAGATCAATATATTTAAAAAGGAGGTGATTCAGGTGAAGATGGAGAGAAGGACTTTAGGTATTTTGTTTCTCGTAATTGTGTTAGTTGTTGCTTTTGGCACATTTGTATATTCGCAGGAGCACGAGCACGGAAAGGCACAGCAGGAGAAGAAAGAACATAAAGGAATGATGGGGCATATGGACAAGATGATGGAACAGTGCCAGCACATGATGAAAAACATGGACATGATGATGATGAAGAAATGTCCGGGTACTATGGGCATGATGAACATGAAAGGCATGATGATGCGGATGCAGAACATGTCACAGCAGATGAAGCACATGATGGAAAATATGGATTCGATGATGACGGATGAAGAAATGATGAAAAACGAAGAGATGAAGAATCACATGGAGCAGATGAAAGAGCATATGAAGATGATGCTGGAGAACATGCAGAAAGCGATGGGGAACATGCAGCAGATGTCCAAAAAAATGGAAGACATGGAGAAGAAGAAAGACGAGAAATGATAAAGGTCAGGAGGCCAGTGCTTCGATAGACGCTGGCTCTCCCCTTCTTCGTTTGGTGTGACGCTTCAGAGAACTCCCAGCAGATGATAAGAAACTAAAGATTGATTTCCTTAATTTAATTTTATCTAAGGAGGTAATCTCATAATGGCAGGAAATCATTGGATGTTTGGAGGATTTCTGTGGATATTTTGAATAGGTGTACTTATCGGAGTATTCTTCTTGTTCGGGTGGATGGTCTAGCAAAAACCAAACGAACAAAAACCTGAAGAAAACGCGATAGAACTATCAAAGAGAAGACAGATCATCGCGCTTTCTTCTACGTTGTTCAAAAAGGTTATGTGATTCGAGACAATAACAGCAAAAACGGAACTTTTTCGAATGGAAAGCGAATCCCGAATGATGCAGAGCTAAAAGGTGGCGACGAAATTCTGATCGGGACAACATGGATCGGCTATGCAAGGAACTCTATTAAAAATATAAATTAGGAGTGAATAATGAAATTAGTAAAAGCTTATGTAAGAACTTTTTTGGCTGAAGAGGTCATCAATGCCTTGAAAGACCTAAAAGCACCAAGACTTACCACAATCGATGTAAAGGCTTTGGGTGATGAGATTGATCCCAAAGATCTGCAAATTTCAGTGGAATTGAGCTCAACTTATACCACTATAGTAAAGATAGAGCTTATTTGTACTGATGAGTGTGTAGAGCGCGTCAAAGAGACAATTTTAGAGCATGCCAGAACCGGATACAAAGGTGATGGATTAATCTCAATTTCTCCTGTGGAGGAAGCGATAAGCATTAGAACAGGAAAAAATGGAATTCTCCCTTTTTGTTGATGTATATAATTGATAGACTCTCAATCCATTGCTCTTGAGATGAATTTTTTTATCGATAATCGGAATGCAACTTTTGAATAAATTAGGATGTGTTGTTCGGGCGAAATTTAACAACTTTTACAAAGGGGAATAGATATAGAGGCCGCAAAATGTATAAAGATCCTGTTTGTGGAATGGGGATAGATGATGATAAATTTTCTTTTGTCTACAGGAGCAATAAATTTCATTTCTGTTCACAGGGATGTCTCGAAAAATTCAAGAAGAACCCTAAGACCTACTCGGTAAAGCAGAAGTATGATTTGGTTATCATAGGAGCAGGACCTGCTGGACTAACAGCAGGAGTGTATGCTTCCATTCTTAAGATAAATACACTTCTTTTGTCAACAGACATTGGAGGCCAGGCAGTAGATAGCACTAAGATTAGAAATTACATGGGTTTTGACTTTATAACCGGTCCAGAGCTCTCAAAAAAGTTCCAAAACCAACTCTTACATGAACACTATATTGACCACAAAGTTGAGACGGTAATTTCTATCCGCAAACGAAAAGACGACTTTTTCATTAAAACTCTTTCAGGCCATGACTATAAATCTAAGGCTTTGATCGTTGCAACAGGTATGGTTAGGAATAAGCTGGGTGTTCCGGGAGAGAAAAAATTCAGTCGAAAAGGAGTTTGTTATACAGCTGGCCAG
>CAYFWF010000057.1:0-332265 GCA_964346815.1 uncultured Eubacteriales bacterium
ACCTCTTCAGCCTTCTGGCAGCCAAAAGTAATACAAAGCAGAAAGACCAAAGGCAAAATCATGAGTTGTCTTTTCATCCTTAACCTCCTCTTTTTTCAGGGATGAAATCCTGATAGATTTACCTAATAAATAGTCCCTTCGACAATGAATGTCAATTCAAGTGCTGATTGTCCCATTTCCAAATTCCAAACCACTTTAACCTTTAACCCCTTAGCTTCTTTAACTTCTTCCATATTTTTCAATAACTTACAACGCATCAAAGAAGCTAAAGAGGTTAAAACAAAGACGTTAAAGAGGTTAAAGAATATAAAGAATATAAATAAGTTAAAGAAGTTAAAGTATATATATTTTTTTTCTTTCACTCCTCAGTTTCCTTTCTCAATGCTCTCACCTTCAAGATTTTATCTCGAACGGAGGCGTCCTTGTCTTTTGTATCATCCTTCGCTTCGGTTTTTTTCTCCTCAACTGACTCAGGTTTTCCTTCCTGGCTCCTTGCCTCAGCGTCCGCTTTCGCCATCGCGGTCATCTTTGTAAATTCAGGTAATTCCCAATACCATTTTCCTCCTACTCCACTTTCCTTGAAAGCTCTTATGTTCAATTTCTCCTTAGCTCTCTTCAAAGTCCCTGCTGATATACCCTCGTTTCTTGCAGCTCTTTTCACCTCTGTATTTAGCATTGCTCCATCCTTCAGCGTCTCGATCAGGAACTGTTTCGCCCTCTTTGTTTCACTCGTTCTCTCTGGTGGGACTAATGCGTCTTCAATATCGAAATCCTTTTCTACAGGTTTGTCCTCCCAAACGACCTTGGCAACGCTTCCCAGATTTTCCAGATGGAAGGCAAGTGTATCCTGTTCAGGAGCGAGATTATTCTTCAGCGGAGAGAAATATCTTCTTTGATTCTCCTCGTCCTCTCGATCCTTAGCCACTAGCCAAATACTTCGTGCCACGGAAGGGAATCCCATTGACCCCATAATTCGATAGAGCACCTGAAGCGAGGTGTTCTTATTACAGTGCATGATCCCTACGATCGCAACTCGATATTTCCTTGCTAATAAAGCGTTTATCGGAGCCATTGCCCATCGAACGTCAGTGTACTTATGGGAGTCAATTCGTCCGAGATAATCGGATAGCGGATCGATTATCACTAAACGATAATCCTCGTCCTTTTTCAGTATGTTCTCAAGCCTATAGATGTCCCTGGTAAGATTCAGGATTTTTATTCTTCCTTTCTCGTCGCGGCTACCTTCCAGGATGGATATGTTATTCGTATTGGCACCAGCGGCATCGGCTCTAGGACGAATCGCATAGTTGGGATCTTCATCGGTGCTGAGTATAAGGACTTTTCCATCCTTGATCTGTCTATTAGGCTTGTCGGGCCAATAGCCTCCCTTGGAGACTTGAGCACTGAGGAAGTAGGATAAATAACTTTTTCCAACTCCTGGGTCACCGATCAAGAGAGTTATTTCACCCAGAGGGATATGATTCTTCCAGAGCCAGTTTACCTCTTTTGCTTCCACGTCTGAAAGACTTCGCAATCCTGCGTTTTCATTACCTATGTTGGCCACTTCATTAAAGGAATTAACAATCCCAATATAGTCACTTTTTGCGAGTTTCTTTGCCGCTTCCAGAATAGCCCTCTTGAAAGCTTGATGCCTACGAAATTCAACTGCCTTATCCTTTATATAGCTGGGATCACCGTTTTTTGTGAGTTCTAGCACCTCTAAAAGGACATCAAGATATTCATCTCTTGGGAGCTTATCGTTTTTCTCCAAAAAAATATCCACCTCTTGTATCAACTCGTCTTCGCTTGGTGAGCGGGAATACTTATTCAGGAATTCGATTAGGAGTTCCGTCAACGAAGCCAAAATTGGGTTGTCAAAATACTCAGGTCTTATGTACTGAATATTCTCTGGGAGTGCTTGCTTCTCGGCTAGCAACCAAGCGACTATCCTCTTCTGAATATCAGAAGTGAAGTCATAGGTCTCTGTTTTGTTTTCTATCATCTTTGAGTTCTCCTATAAGTTTGAATTTTTTGCCTTGGAAATGTTTTCCATTAAGCATCTCGCCAGTCTCTAAATTGCTCACGTAAAACTGGCGGATGCAAAGGAAGGTCTCTCCATCCTCTGTGATGAAGAGGCCTTTAAAATTGAGTTTTTGAGTGTTCATTTTTTGAATCTCCTCTTTAGTTTTTTTCTATTTCATTTATGCTCCTTGTAGACCTAGACTCTCGAATTTTGGTTTGGGATTATATTTGGTGAGAGCCTCTACAAGAGTGTGTAGAGTCTTACTAAAAGACTTTTGAAACGGTTCCGTCCCGAAGCCTGAGCGCCTTTAACTCTATGACAGTCCCATCTAATGCCGGGGAATCCGTTGAGTAAGAACCATATATGCCTGTTCAACAGTGGCTTGATATTCTCCCAGTAAGGTGTATAATAAAAATCAAAAGATGGCTGGAATTAACACCACGATCACACGAAATGAGGTAGATTTCCATGTCCAAACACAAGATAAGGGGAAAACAGCTCAATATGTGGAATCGACCGTTTATAAATCCGGCCGTGTCCTTTCCTCCAGGAAAACCTTCTATACTGCAATTCTTGACAATCCAGAGCTAGAGGAACGAATCAATCAGATCATTCAGGAACAGCACAACACCATCCTGTTGGAAATTGAAGAGGGAAAGTTTGATCATTTGTGAATTTCCCTTTCTTCTCGATGCTCTTTGGTCTAAGCTAAACACAGATGAAATAAAAGGACTGCCTCCCCATTTTTCAAGTTCCGATGAGTAAAAAAAAATTGTTTTTGGTGGATGGATATTCACTTCTCTACCGTGCTTACTATGCTATCCGGCGCCTCTCTACCTCCAAGGGATTTCCCACCAATGCCATATACGGCTTCCTCAACATGCTCCGAAAGCTGCAAGACAAGGAAAATCCTTCCTATCTGGGGATCGTCTTCGATGTAAAGGGGCCCACTGTACGGCATGAGACATTTGAGGACTATAAGGCTCACCGGAAGCCTATGCCGGAGGATCTGGCCATTCAGCTTCCTGTATTGAAGAAAATCCTCAAGGCTATGCATATTCCTTTCCTCGAATACCAAAAGTATGAGGCAGACGATGTGCTCGGAAGCCTGGCCCAAAAAGCTTCCTCTAAAAACGTGACTGCAGTGATCGTTTCCACCGATAAGGATCTTCTTCAACTCGTAGATGAGTCGACCATCGTTTATAATCCCGCCAAGGAGATCTATTTGGACGATAAAAAGGTGGAGGAACAGTTCGGCGTATCTCCAAGCGAGGTTATCGATGTCCTCGCTCTCTGGGGAGACTCTTCTGATAACATTCCCGGTGTCCCAGGAATAGGAGAGAAAACATCCAAAGACTTGATTCGTCAATTCCATTCGATCGAGAACCTGCTCCAGCATCTCCATCAAATTTCAAAGACCGCTTTAAAAGAAAAAATTCAGGCCAACCTGGAGCAACTTGAATTGAGCAGACAACTGGTCACCATAGAAAAAAACCTGGACGTCGAGTTCGATCTGGACGATTTCGCCATCTCTGAGCCGGAATATGAAAAGTTGATTCCCCTTCTCCAAGAATTGGAATTTTCTTCTCTGCTATCAGAGTATTTGAAAAAAAGAAAACAGCCAAAAAAAAATTACACCATCATTCTCAAAGAAGAGCAACTTCATAATCTCGTTTCCCAAATCAAAAAGGAAAAACGCGTTTCCCTCGACACCGAAACCGACAGTCCTTTCCCCACACGGGCTCGACTGGTTGGGATGTCTTTTTCCCTCAAGCCGGATCAAGCCATCTACCTTCCTCTGCGTCATGACTATCGCCAAGCTCCTGAGCAGCTATCTCTAGAAAGGGTTTTTCGAATCCTGGGGACGGTTCTTGCTGATTCCCGAATAAAAAAAATCGGTCAGAACATCAAGTACGACTACATCGTCCTTCAAAAAGAAGCTCAAGCCCTTGAGGGAATCGACTTGGACACCATGGTTCTCTCTTACCTTCTTGAGCCCAACTGGGGAGCACACAGTCTGGATAAGTTAGCGTTGCATTATCTGCAAGCAAAGGCCATCTCTTATCAAGAGGTTGCGGGAAAAGGGAAAAACGAATTGACCATGAATGAAGTGGATATCGACCGAGTGGGTCCCTATGCCTGTCAGGATGCCGATTTCGCACTCAAACTCAGCCAAATTCTCTGGCCCAAAGTCGTAGAAAACGAGCTGGATTCTCTCTATCGAACTATAGAACGTCCTCTCATCAGTGTTCTTGCGGACATGGAAATATGGGGTGTAAAGATCGACACGGAAAGATTGAAAGATCTGAGTGAGGAGTTACAGGAATCGCTGGACCGCATTGAAAAAAAAATATATGAAATCAGCGGTGAAAAATTCAACCTCAACTCTCCCTCTCAGCTTGCGTACATACTGTTCGAGAAGCTCGGCCTTCCCGCCACTCGAAAGACCAAAAAAACCAAGGGATACTCCACCAGCGTGAGTGTTCTCCAGGAATTGGCGGCACACCATCCCATTGCACAGCATGCACTGGAATACAGACAACTTGCTAAGCTCAAATCCACTTACGCTGACGCCCTCCCTTTACTCATCCATCCTCAATCGGGAAGAATACACACTTCCTACAACCAGACCGTCACGGCCACAGGGAGGCTTTCTTCGAGCGACCCGAATCTCCAGAACATCCCTGCAAGAGGAGAATGGGGACAGCGCTTCAGAGCGGCCTTTGTTCCAGAGGAGGGGAGTCTTCTGCTCTCTGCGGATTATTCTCAGATCGAACTTCGGGTTTTAGCACATCTGTCCGAAGACCCTGGCCTTATAGAAACATTCATCCAAGACCGGGATATCCATCAGGAAACAGCGAATCAGGTTTTTGGGAACACCACAGTCCTCTTTCCAGAGGAGCAGAGAAGAAGAGCGAAAATTATAAACTTCAGTATCATCTACGGAGCGACCGCTTATTCTTTAGCCAGAGAGCTCGGCTCTTCCGGCTCGGAAGCCCAGCAATTTATCGACCGTTACTTCGAAAAACACCCGAAGGTAAAGGAATTCCTGGAAAAGAGCGTTCAAAATGCCCGGGAGAAAGGATTCGCTGAGACTCTCTTCGGGAGAAAAAGGCAAGTCCCCGAGCTCAGGCATAAGGACAAGACGGTTCAACAATTCGGACGGCGTATCGCTCTCAACACACCCATACAAGGCACTGCTGCCGATTTGATGAAGTTAGCGATGATCAAAATCTGGAAAGAATTCAAAAAAAGAAAGCTTAAAACCAAGATGATTCTTCAGGTCCATGACGAGTTGGTTTTTGAGGTCCCTAAAAATGAAGTGGAGAAAACCGAAGCTCTCGTCAAGAAACAAATGGAAAGGGTCTTTGTATTGAAAGTTCCGCTCAAAGTCCATCTCGGATGGGGAACCAACTGGGCTGAGGCAAAGTAGGCAATTCCAGCCTGAATCATTGAAAAAAATGCCGATGCGATTCGAAAGCCCTGTCTTCTCGACAGGAAGAGTTCGGGTTGATCAATAGTTTCTGGTGACCATACACGATGATTGACAACTCTCGAAAAGTGGACTAATCTAAAGATACAGAAGAAACCTTTTTTACGACAGCATGACTGCTGAGGGGATCCAAAACAGGCGCATCACTTCGACTAAAGCAGAAGGAGTGGCCGCGCTCTCCTTTTGGGAAAAATGAGCCAAGAAGAAGTTTTTAAGAATCTTTTCACCGCCATCAAGGTGTCTTTAAAAAATGCCTCCTTCTACCACCAAGGCCACCCAGCCTTTTCAAAATCAGTAGAGGACCTTAAGGAGAAAGTCGACAGTTTCTTGGGCGGGGTGGAATCGGTGAAAATCGGGTTCACTCCACACTCAATTTCCTACGCAAACAAGCACTGGGAAGAGGATAAGATATACAGAGAATTGGCCAGAGCTTTCCACTTCCGCAAAGTCAAGACCCTGGAAATCAAGAGAGGGCTGACTCTCCAAGAATTGGCAGCTTTTATCTCAAAGGTCCATCTTCCTCCCAAAGATATTTTCAGAGAAGGAGGGCTCCTGAAAATTATGGAACGGGAGAATGTCACCCATCTCTCGTTAGAGGAGCTGGACTATTCTCAACTCCTCAAAGGCGAGGGAGAAGAAGTCAAGGATGTCTGGACTTATCTTCTCGATGAAGCCGTGATCAAGGAGGATCAAGAGAGACTCGATCAAGTCGCAGAGAGCTTCGAAAAAATAGCCGGCCAGTTAACACCCGAGAATTTCACAGAAAACGAAGAACTCCCTGTAAATCTCAGCAAGCTCATGCGCTATATGAAGAAAGCTCAGGAAGAACGCTTTCATGCCAGTGCAAAAGTCTTGGTAAAGGCTTTCACGAAGAACAAAAAAATGGCACAAGCATCCAAGTTTGAAAAACTCAAGATCATCTTCTCTGAAATCGGAGAAGAGGACTTTGCCTCAACGCTATGGGAGGAAATCGCTACAGATGCTGATTTCGATGCACTCAGCTTCAGCATCTTTTCCAGGCTGACTGAAAAGGATAAACAGGAACAGATCGCAGCAAAACTGAATGAGGAAGCCAGGAAAGACAACAGGCTCATAACATCTGCTGAACTGAGAAAAAAAATAAAGGCCCTTCTATCTGGGACCTCGAGTCCCTATGTGTCAGAGATATACCGGGAAACTCTTTCCTCTCTTCTCCAAAATGTCAGTTTCCAAAAAGAATTGGTGCTGAGCAGAGACCATCTCTCGAGAAACTTTCGATTCCTGCTTCTAAACCTTTTCGAAGAAACTTCTAACAGGGAAAACAAAAAGGTCTTTTTAACCAAGATCCTAGAGGAATGGGAGGAGATAAAAAAGACCGGAGATTTCGAGTTCTTAAAACAGCTCTCTGTGGCTTTGCGGGAAACAGATAAGGACTTCGCTTCCGAAGCACTGACTGTAAAAACGAAAAGGCTCATTGCAGATCATGTGGAGAAGGCCATACTCATGGGAAAGACCAGTCCCTACCTGGATTATTTTCTTGACATCCTCGATCACAGCACGCTGGGAGTCAATTCCTACCTCCACGGAATATTTACGGATCAGAGAGTCTCCCCATCCATTCTGCAGTTTTTTTTCAAGTTTTTTTCTGACAGCATATTATACTTCTTTATGAACCTCGAAGAAAAAGCCTCTGATAGTAAATTTCTCGATAAAATCTCCGAAAGTCTCAAAACAATCGATTCTCCTCTATCTTTAAAAGCTCTGAAAACAATCTATGGGCTGGGAAACAATCATGTAAAGCTGAAAGTATTAAGGGCCATGCAGCACCTCTCTGCATTTGACGAGAATTTCCTGATGGAAATTCTGCAAAAAGGCAACCTTCCTTCAAAGAAAGAAGCCTTATTGAACCTGGTAAAAAGAGATGCGACGAGAGATGAAGCTTTGGAGATTTTGTTTTCCATTCCCTCTCCTTTCGGAATCAAGAACAGGGTCCTCCGCAGGCATATCAAAATCGTAGGAGATACAAATTTGTCAGAAGCAAGAGATCATATCTTCGCTCTAAGTCAAAGGGGGAATATCTGGAACAGGAAGCTCCGTAAGGAAGCCAAAAAAATAGTGGAGAAGCTCGATGCTAGAAAAAATTAAAAAAGCGCTCGCCAACATGAGTTCAGCTATTCAGGCCGGAAAAATATATTCAACCGGGCATCCCAGTTACAAAGATTTCATCCTCCGTGCATATGAAAGTCTCTGTGACGTCCTTGCTCACAAAAAGGAATTCGTTGTCGGCGTCGTGGAGGAAGAACTGGCTTGGGAAGGTGAAATCTTTTTTTCTCTCAGCGAAAAGCTCAGGGCCCTGATCTTCTATCTTCAGGAAAAAAGCATCGAACGCATCATTTTTCTTTCCGATCTTCAGGAAGATGAGTTGGATCGGTTCATTTCATTTCTCATCGATAAAGATAAAAAGGGACAGGCAGGAGCACAGGAATATTTGGGCGGCCTTGGAGTGAAAAATATTCATGTGGGTAAAATGAGGTCTTTTTCCGCTCAACCCGAGATTGCCGAAAAGCCGAAAACGCCTAAGAAAAAAAAGAGGGAAAAAATCATTCACAGCGTCTCTCAAGTCATCGAAAAGGTATTGAACGAAGAAGATCTGGATTACTTGGAGCTGAAATTCAACGTGCTCAACTACATGGAGGATTATATGGGGCGTCGTCAGGAACTGGTTGACCTAGTCTCTATCAAGCAGAGGGATTTGAGTACTTACCTTCATATGCTGAATGTTTCCATTCTTTCCATGTACACGGCCTCGAAACTGGGATACTCCCGAGACGATGTGCTGGATCTGGGAGTTTCAGGACTTTTTCACGACATCGGAAAACTGGTTATTTCCAAGAAAATCCTTCAAAAAAAATCAAACCTGGAAGACAAAGAACTTTTCAGGATCAAACATCACCCCACCGCAGGAGCAGAAATCTTAGTGAACTATGTGGACACGATCGGCACCCTTCCTGTTATCGTCGCTTATGAGCACCACCTGCGTTACGACCTGAAAGGCTATCCTCCCCTTGCCTATTCTTATTCCCCCCATCTCGCTTCTTTTCTCATCTCCATCTGTGATGTCTATGATGCCCTCACCCTGCGGAGGTCGTACAAAAAGGATTTCCCGCCAAAGAAGATCTACAACATCATGATGGATGGCAAGGGAGCTATGTTTCACCCTCGTCTTATTGAAGATTTTTTCAGAGTGATGGGAGTATGGCCGATAGGAACGATTGTATCTCTCAGCGACCGCAGCATCGCTGTGGTGAAATCCGTCAGCAATCAGGACATCTTCCGGCCGACAGTGGAGGTCATCCATCCTGAAAAAAAAAGAAAGGTCATCGACCTCACAGACAAAAAGAATAAACTCATCATCAAAAAATCTTTAAATCCTTTCAAGGAAGGAAAGAAGCATCTCGAACGAATACGGGCCGACGCATAAATCCATTATATGAAGCCGATTTTCCCTGGCCCTTGGGCCTTTCCCGGTATCCTCTTGATCTTTGAAAAGCATTGCTATAGATTAGTGATCTCTACCCTTAAATTTCGAATTGCTGTTCAATTTTTACATATATTGAGAGATGCGGGCAGGCCAGGATCTTAATGCCATAAGGCCAAGAGGCCAAGGAAAAAAGAGAGCAGGAGGGATGGATTGAGCATAACATCATCCTTTGGAACCGAAAATGCTTTCCAAAAAGAAAAAATGTAAAAGGGAGAGATAAAAATGAAGAAGATGATCGTTCCAGCAGTGATTGCCAAGGATCAAAGAGAACTGAATTCTATCCTTCGAAGGATTCCTGCCAACGTCAGCCTTGTTCAGCTGGATGTTATGGACGGTAAATTCGTTCCCAACCGCTCCTTGGATTTCGAATTCGAACTCGACGAAAAATACAGTTACGAGGCTCATTTAATGGTCAAATCTCCTGACTCATGGATAAAAACCCATGGGAAAAGGATCGATACCATCATTGCCCATTATGAGGCCACCACTAATCCTGAAAAAACGATCAAAAAGATAAAAAACATGGGGAAAAAAGCAGCTCTTGCCCTGAATCCGGGAACAGGAATCGAACAGGTCATGGACTATCTGGATGATCTCGATCAGATCCTGATCATGACCGTTCATCCGGGATCTTATGGAAGCCCTTTTCTTCCAGAAGTCATGGACAAAATCACCAAGATAAGGCAGTTGAAGCCCGAGCTGGACGTGGAAGTGGACGGAGGGATCAAACCAGAGACAATCGCAATGCCCAACCGGGCAGGAGCGAACATGTTCGTCTCCGGATCTTATTTGGTAAAAGCAGACCACATGGAGGAACGAGTCGGACTCCTTCTTGACCTAGTTAACAAAGAAGAATGACCTTCGATCCTTCATAACAAAGGGCTTTGCCCCAAAGTGACGGGAAATAGAGAAAGTCTCCCACTGACCGACTGATTTCCCCTCACCGGCGTGAGGTCTTGGCATGAAGGCTGAAAAGGTATAGACTGATATTATGTATGATTTTCCTCCATTCCGACCACCAAACGAGGGCCGAAGCGCCCTCATCCGTATCACCAGGGGATGTCCTTGGAACAGGTGTACATTCTGTGCGATGTACAAATCCCTCTCTTTTGAACAGAAGTCCCTCCAAGAAATCAAAAAAGATGTGCATGAAGCCCGCGCCATATACGGCAGAGTGAACACCGTATTCCTGGGAGACAGCGATAACCTTCTGCACAGAGATCTTCCGGAGATTACGGCTTTTATCCGGAAGACCTTCCCCGAGGTCAAAAGAGTCACCACTTATGCCCGGGCAAAGACAATTCTGAGAGATAAATTGGATTTTTTGGCCGACGTACGTAAGGCAGGTCTGGACCGTCTCCACATCGGCCTGGAATCCGGCGATCCTGTAATTCTCGATAAATTCTGCAAAGGAGTCAATCCCGAGCAAATGATCAAAGCCGGACAGAAAGCGAAGAGAGCTGGATTCGAAGTCTCTTTTTATGTCCTCAGTGGAGCCGGGGGCAAAGACCGATGGGAAGGGCATGCTGTAGAGAGCGCACGGGTTTTGAACGAGTCCCAACCTGATTTCATCCGGCTGAGGACTTTAACCATACAGGCAGGAACGCCCCTTGACGAAAAATTGGCAAAGGGGGAGTTCGTGCTCACGCCTCCTCTGGTCCGGCTCAAGGAGGTGAAGCTTTTCATCCAAACAATTGATTTGGAAAATTGTTATTTGGCAAGCGACCATCTGACCAACTATCTCTGGGCTGGCCCTTCCATTGTTTACCAGGGTGTCTCCGGCCTCATTCCCGATGAAAAGCAGGCAATGATCGAAACGGTTCATCAAGCTATCCGGCGTGTACAGTCCTCCTCTCTGCCGGTCAAGGATTCCAATCACCTGTACAGGGAAGGAATCCTTACCGCCCTTTGAATCTATCCCCCTTAGAGATTTTTCTTGTATACTCGATATTTTTTGTACGGCGTTCCTCCCATCCGTTCCATCTCTGCCCGCACAAGGACGTTGCTTTCCAGCTCATGATGTGTATCGATCACCTCCAAATCCGCCTCACGGGCCGACATGATCATTCCAACGCCCATCAGCACATCCAGCCCCCTCCCTCGATAGGACTCCTTGATCGCCCCTAACAACAGATCCAACTGCTTTGTCTTCTTAGCTGCCCTGAGAATCTTCAGAAATCCAAATGGAAAGAGTCTTCCTCTGGCTTTTTTGATGCCTTTTGTCATGTCTGGTATTCCAACGATGAAAGCCACGGTCTCCTCGCCTTTTCTGACGACCTTCACCAGCCTAGGATCGAGAACCGGAAGGTAACGCTTGGCCAGATCTGCCATCTCCTGCTCATCCAGGGGAGTATATCCATAGATGTTGCTTCCTATATAACATTCATTCATCAGCTCGAGTACAGGGATAATCCAAGGCTTTATCTCTTTTCTTTTATTGAATTCTACGATTTCGAATTGGCCTTTCCTTTTTACCCGTTCATAGATCTTTTTGTAAAATTCAGGAATTTCCTTTGGTACGTCCAGCTTGTACACAAAATAATCTACATCTTTCGAATAACTCTGTTTTTCCACCATTTGAGGCATCCATTCGAAGTTGTAATAGGTCGCTATGGTCGCCCTGTTTTCAAAGCCTTCGATCAAGAATCCTTCCGGATCCTGATCTGTGAATCCATAGGGGCCTATGATCTTGGTCATTCCCCGCTCTCTGGCCCATTCCTCGACCGTTTGTAAAAGTGCCCGAATGACTTCTTCATCTTTCCAGGCCTCGAGATATCCGAATCGAGCCGTTTTTTCTCCCTTGAATTCGTTGTAACGCTTGTTGATAATCCCCATAATCCTTCCTACAGGGTCCTCTCCTCTGTAGGCTAGGAGCAATACAGTATCGCTGTAAGAAAATGCTTTATTCTTTTTTGCATCGAAATACTTCCATTCATCCATGTAGATGGGATGTACCCAATTCTTGTGCCCTGCATGTATCTTTTCGGGAAGATAGATGAATTTTTTCAATTCCTTACGAGACTGCACTTCCCTGATGTTTACTTCCATAGCTGCCTGTTAAAACGCATTTTATTCTTTTTTATCCTATATTGCTCGATAAAAATCAACAAAAAATCGGTGAGCTTCCCTATTCCTGCGATCGGTTCAATGGAAGTCAGACCAACTGGCTAGGATCCATCTGGAAACGAACACACATGGCGAGCGGAGCGTGGCGATATGAAAAAATTTCCAGATTTACGGATCGCTCTGCCTGATATTTTCTTCCCCCCGTAGGCAAGCATGAGAAAAAAACAATATTTATGATCGGACTGTTGACTTCTTCTTGACGGATGAATAAACTTTTAAATCACATATTCAAACGAGCTGTCTCATAAATGAGAGTTAAAACTTTTCCTCACGGAATCCACCCCCCTGAATACAAAGATTCGACTGCTGAGAAGGAATTGGAAAACCTCCCTCCTCCTGAAAAATTATACATTCCTCTACATCAGCACTTTGGAAATCCGGCTGAGCCGCTGATAAAAAAGGGAGAGGAAGTTTTCCTCGGGCAGAAGATCGGAGAGGCTGCATCGCTCTTCTCCGCTTCTGTCCATGCATCGGCCTCGGGAAAGGTTTTGTCTGTAGATGGACACCACCACCCGCTTGGAAAACCCGTTCTCACTGCGGTGATCGCCAACGATGGGGAGGACCGTCTTTTTCCTGAGTTATCCGGAGCCGAGGATCCTTTTTCTTTGGACGCGGGAAAGATTCGTCAGAAAGTCAAGGACGCAGGGATAGTCGGCTTGGGGGGAGCCGCATTCCCGACGGCGGTTAAATTGACACCTCCCAAAGATAAGCCTGTCGATACGGTCATCATTAACGGCTGTGAATGCGAGCCCCTCTTGACGGCTGACTACCGGCTGATGATGGAGTTTCCTGACGATATTCTGAATGGAGCTGAGATTGTTAAAATCGCAACAGGAGCCGATAGAATCCTTGTGGCCATCGAAGACAACAAGCAAGAAGCTTTCAATCTCTTGAAGGAAAAAGCTGAGAACACTTCCATCCGAGTCTTCCTGGTGAAAACCAAATATCCTCAAGGTGCTGAGAAAAACCTCATTTACGCCTTGCTCGGGAGAGAGGTTCCGAGGGGCGGTCTTCCCTTCGATGTGGGCGTTGTCGTACAGAACGTGGGGACCACCAAAGCTATATGGGATGCTGTGAAAAACGGGACGCCCTTATACGAGAGGGCTCTAACCGTCTCGGGGAAAGGGATTAAAGAGCCTAAAAATCTCATGGCCAGAATCGGAACCTCCTTCCAAGACGCCATCGATTTCTGCGGTGGATTGGACGAGGGAGTGAACACCGTTATCATGGGAGGTCCGATGATGGGCCTCTCTCAGTGGTCTCTGGAGGCTCCCATTATCAAGGGAACGAGTGGAATCTTGGCCTGGTCTTCGCCAAAACCGGCCGTAGAGCTTTCCTGTATTCGGTGCAGCCGATGTGTCGACCATTGTCCGATGGGATTGACTCCCACTCAGCTCATGAAATATGTCAAGTACGACCAGCTTTCTTTAGGGGAAACCTGGGGTCTTCTCGACTGTGTGGAATGCGGATGCTGCCAGTTCATCTGTCCGGCAAAAATACCATTGGTTCACTGGATTCGTCTCGGCAAAGCCCAGATTGCAAGGCTTAAGCGGAAAAAGAGTGCCTGATGTCGAAAAATGCCCTCATTGTCCGGTCCTCACCCTATTTCGAGGACAGAGATTCTGTCTCCAAGATCATGTATACTGTCGTGATTGCCCTCGTTCCTGCTGTGTTTGCATCGCTGTACTTTTTCAGGCTGAGAGCTTTAGGCCTGTATATTTCTTGCCTGATAGCCTGTCTGGCTACAGAAGCGATCTTTCTCCGGGCGCGAAGAATGCCTATGAAGGCCTTGTGGGATGGTTCGGCCGTTATCACGGCGCTTCTTTTGGCTATGACTCTTCCCCCCTCTCTTTCCATGGAATTCGCGGTTATCGGGTCGGTCGTAGCCATAGCCATCGGTAAACAGGTTTTCGGGGGTTTAGGACACAACATTTTCAACCCTGCTCTGGTTGGAAGAGCCTTTCTGCAAACCGCTTTCCCGGTTGCTATGACCACCTGGATTCCCCCGGCAACAGTGAGCGTTGATACGGCGACCTTCGCTACTCCCCTGGCAAACCTGAAATTTCAAGAGGCTGTCGCGCAGGGAACGCTCACTTCTCTCAAAGATCTCTTCTGGGGAAATACGGGAGGATGCGTGGGAGAAACATCCGCCATCGCTCTCCTTCTGGGCGCTCTCTTCTTGCATTACAAAAAGACAATTGACTGGAGGATTCCTGCAGGAATTATCCTGGCCCTCAGCGTATTCACCGGCTTATTTTGGCTCCTCGATCCAGCCAAATACGCTTCTCCTGTGTTTCATATCCTGGCAGGAGGTCTCTTGATCGGGGCCCTTTTCATGGCCACCGATATGGTCACCTCACCGATCACGCCCAGGGGGACCTGGATCTACGCTCTGGGGATAGGCATCATGATAGGGCTTATCCGTCTCTTCGGAGGATTTCCTGAAGGCGTGATGTACTCCATTCTCTTTATGAATACGTTTGTCCCTCTCTTGAACCGGTCTTTCCGGCCCAGAATCCTCGGCGAAAGGAGGCGGTCCTCATGAGCCTCTCGTTTAGAATGGTCATTGTCCTCACCACTGTAGGTCTGATTTCGGGAGGCTTCTTGGCTGGAGTTGCACAACTGACCAAAGAAAGAATCGCTCTCAATATACAGAAAGAAATCGAAGAGGCTATTGTCGAGGTTGTTCCTGGAACAACGCAAAACCGGAAAATGTACGAAGAGGAAGACTTCACCATATATGGGGGACAGGATCCCTCTGGGGACGCAACCGGATACGCTGTCCAGGCGACTGGGATCGGTTTCCAGGATAAAATCACGCTGATGTTCGGGATAAACAAGTCCCTTCAGAAAATAACGGGGCTCACCATTATCGACCAGAAGGAGACCCCCGGTCTCGGCGCCAAAATCACGGACTGGAATGCTTTTCTTCAGTTCTGGGAGGGCCGGGATGCCAGCGGACATCTCACCCTCCGCAAGCCTCCCGCCGATTCTCTGGAAGCTCTCTCCCCCTCCGAAGTCAACACCATCACAGGGGCCACCATATCGTCACAAAAAGTCTTGGAAATCGTTAATCTTTCCCTAGATAAGCTAAAAGAAATCGTATCAGAGGGAAAAATGGCTGGAGAGGGACAAGATGCCAAATAAGACCTTGGGAGCAGAATATCTCAAGGGACTCTGGGATGAAAATCCAGTATTCCGCCAGCTCCTCGGTATGTGCCCAACTCTAGCGGTGACAGGAACCGTAATTACCGGACTGGCCATGGGCTTGGCCACAACCTTTGTCCTGATCTTCAGTTCTCTTGTGGTCTCATCAATAAAAAAGCTCATTCCCTCCCAGGTCCGGATCGCCTCGTATATCGTAGTTATTGCGAGTTTCGTGACGATTGCCGACCAATTTTTAAAAGCTTATTTTTATCCGATTTCTAAGGCCATGGGTCCCTATGTGCCCTTGATCGTAGTTAACTGTATTATCCTCGGCCGGCAGGAAGCGTTTTCCTCAAAGAATTCTGTCGGACGATCCTTTATCGATGCGCTCGGCATGAGTTCGGGCTTCATTCTGGCACTGCTCATCTTGAGTACAATCAGAGAGATCCTCGGGGCTGGTACATTTCTCGGTTATCAGGTTATGGGATCGTGGTTCAAGCCCTGGATCATCATGATTCTACCTGCCGGGGCCTTCCTTACCTTGGGCATTCTTTTGGGAATCGCGCTGTTGATCGAGAGAAAAACAATGAGGAGTTAGGCGTGGAACTGGCTACAATCTTCATCTCGGCAGTGTTTGTCCAAAACTTTGTCCTGTATTACTTTCTGGGCATATGTCCCTTCCTTGGTGTGAGCAAAAAAATCGATTCGGCCTTTTCCATGGGATTGGCCGTTACCTTCGTCATGTCCATCACGGCTGTTGTCTCCTGGCTGATCAACAATTTGATTTTGATCCCTTATGGCTTGGGCTATCTTCAAATCGTCTCGTTCATCCTCGTGATCGCATCGCTCGTTCAGCTGGTCGAAATGTTCATCCGAAAGATCAGCCCTCCTCTCTATCAGGCGTTAGGAATTTACCTCCCCTTGATAACGACCAACTGTGCCATAATGGGCTTAGCCCTGATTGCTGCACTCAACGAATACGGCTTCGGAGAAGCGGTGATTTTCGGATTCGGATCGGGGATCGGATTCACCCTGGCTATCGTTCTGATGGCGGGAATCCGAGAGCAGCTTGATTTGGCCGATGTCCCGGAACCCCTAAAAGGGGCCGGTATCGCCCTTATTGTGGCTGGAATCATGGCCCTGGCCTTCAATGGATTCATAGGGATGCTGACATGATGGATGTCTTGGTTCCGATCGCGACCATGACCTTGCTGGGATTTTTGTTCTCAGTGGGGCTCGTCATCGCCTATAAAAAATTGAAGGTTGAAGAGGATCCAAAGATAGAGATGGTCTCTGAAATGCTTCCTCAAGCCAATTGTGGGGCCTGCGGTTTTTCAGGGTGTAGAGCATTTGCCGATGCTGTCGTTAAGGGGGACGCAGAGGCCAACGGATGTCCTGTCGGGGGAGAGGAAGTCGCCCAAAATGTGGCCGAGATCCTTGGAGTTCAGGCAGGAGAGACCATCAAGAAGATTGCCCGCCTCCACTGTCGTGGGACACACGCTGCCGCTAAAGAGAGAGGCGTCTATTTTGGAATCTCTACCTGCTCTGCAGCGCAACTGGTCGGAGGAAACAAACAATGTTCTTACGGATGCATGGGTTATGGGGATTGCGTCCGGGCCTGCCCTTTTGATGCCATCTATATGGGGAAAGAGGGGCTTCCCATTGTCAGAGAGGACAAATGTACGGCATGCGGCAAATGTGTAGATGCCTGCCCGCGAAACCTTCTGGAGCTCCATCCTCTTTCCCAGAATATATTGGTGTTTTGCCGGTCTGAGGATAGAGGCCCTTTAGCAAGAAAGGTCTGCAAAAATGCCTGTATTGCCTGCGGGATATGCGTCCGTGCCTGTCCAGATGTCATCGTTCTCGAAAATTATCTGGCAAAGATTACAGATTATAAAAAGATAGATCCAGAGAAGATTCCAGAAATAGAAAAATGCCCGACTGACGCAATCGGCCGCTTAAGGAAGGACGATGAGGGATAACGGATTGGTTCTCGCTGTGGAAAGGAATCTTGCAGAAGTGGAGGTCAGCTGTTTGGAGGGTTGCGACGACTGTGCTGCCCGCAGCCTATGTATCGGTCACAAACATACAAAGGGACGATTATCTGTAAAAAATCCTCTCGGAGCAAAACCCGGGGATGAAGTCATCATCCAAATTCCGGAGGGGAACTACAGCAAGGCACTCATTCTGCTTTTCGCGGGTCTGCTTGTGGCAATGCTTGCCGGCATGGGCGGAGGTTATATGATTTCCTTTCTCCTCCCCGTCTCCCACCTGTCGGCCAGCATCTTGGGGCTTTTTATCGGCTTGATCTTCGGCGGATTTGGGCTTTACCGCATCTTCCGGAGAAAAAACCAACAAAAACTCTATCCTGAGATCATAGATATTCTGAACAAAGGAGACCATTATGGACAGGCGTGATTTCTTTAAAAGTATGCTCGTCACTCCGCTGCTGACTCCCATTTTTCTTGCTTCCAAACAATCGGGATGTGATGAGCTCCTTCTCATTTCCGATAAACCGCAATTCGTTCTCCCGATTTTACTCGAAGAATCAGGGAAATGGAAAATCATATCCGGACAAAGATATTCTTTTTCGAACGGGCATCCGCAGAAAAAAGCCCTCATTCAAATCTTTGAAACGCTTGGATGGACTCAGGTCTCCCCTCCTCGTCGATCCGATCTTTCGCTCTCTTTTCATCCCCTCCAACGTCCCACCCCTTCTTCTTTCGCTCTCGTCAGTTCAGGAAAAATTCTGGACATCCGTTCCCGCAGGCTGCGCTCTCTCTGGCAGGAAATGAATGGGCACCATCCGCTCTCTTCTGGCCTAACCATCGCATCTTTGCGAACAGGCCCCGCCCCTTCGACCGCCGGAGAAACAGTCCGGATCTACAGGGATGGACAAAGGACGGCCGAGCTTTCCCTAAAAAAAGATCGAGAGGCGTCTTTCCTGGCAAAACGAGGAGCGATCTCTGTCAAAATCCAAGGGAGGAAGGTTTGGGTCCCTGAATCTTCGTGTCCCCGCAAGATATGCTGTTTGACACCACCCATGTCATTTGCCGGTGAGCGCATTGTCTGTGCCCCGAACCATATCCTTGTAGAAATCTGCGGGCCTGGAATGGTCGACACGGTTATCGGGTAAGAAGCGTTTCCGTCTAAGGAATAAGTTTTTTCACATATATGTTTCTGAAATAAACAGGCGATCGGCTGTCATGATTTTGCAGCCCGATGTAGCCTTCGCCGGCAAAATCTTTGACCTTTCCCCGGGGCTCAGCTTCCCAGTCAACAACCACGGCATCGTTCAGTTCCACCTGGACGCGGCTCCCGATGAAGGAGATTTTTAAATGGTTCCATTCTCCTGGAGGCAGAGAGGCATCCATTCGAGGTGCCTGGGCATCATATACAGCCCCTGTTCTGTGTATGCCCTTGGAAGCATCGTCGATCTGGATTTCGAAGGAATGAAAGATATAATCATTGCTGACAACAATATCTGGAATCCGGAGAAAGATCCCTGAGTTCGTGAACTTGTCAGCACATTTATAGTCCAATTCAAGAATGAAGTCTTTGTACTTTTCCGCCGAATACCAAAGGAGGCCCATCCCGCCCTGAGATTTCAGGACGCCTGAAGCCTCGTCCAGAATAAAACAGCCAGGACCATAGTGGTTCCATCCGTGTTTGGTGTATGCCATGTTTTCCTGCCTCAAGATTTTTTCATAGTCCTGGTAATAGGTAATACTTTTCACGTACTCCAGGCCTTTCCTTATAGCTGGCGAAGGATTGTCTGCATCTTCCTCTTTCTCATGCTCGATGGATATGTATCCGGGGTAGTCTTGAAGGGTTAGCTCCGCCAAAATCGCATAAATATTGGCCTTCCCTTGACCGAAGGGAACATCGTAGGCCGCTTTGGTTCCGAACTCATTCAGGTCCTTGAGGTGGACGTCCCGGATACGCCCCTTGAGCGCTCTCAATGCCTCCACCGGATTAACGCCGGACCGCATCCAATGGCCCGTATCGGCACATGCTCCGATTCGCGGATCCATGCCATCCACGCGATAGATCACCGTCTCCGGTCTCGCATATTTTGATGGGATCGGATGGTTGTGGACGGCGACGTTTATGTTGTATTTCTTGACCATCTTCCCGACAATCGAATAATCATCATATCCGGGCTCTGTCACGATGGTGCGGATGCCCATTTTCTTCGCAAATCCAAAAACCTTGCGGGTGCTCTCCTCGTTGTTCTCGAAGTTCACGACGCCGTAGCTGACGAGAGAAAGTCCCAATTCATCCAATTTCTTTTTAATATTCTCAATTTGGTCATCTGCCAGGCTGTGGTCGAATTTCACGCTTGGATTTTTCTTATCCAGCACCTGTCCTGGATAAGGCTGAACGTTGGGAATGCCGAGATCTTTTATCTTCTGAAGAGCCTCGAAAAAGGAAAACCTCCGGTAGGTCCAGCATTGAACGGCAAAAGGGAATTTTTTTATCCTCACTCCTTCATATTTTACGTTCAGAGCCATCTTCTGTTGTTCCGGATTTTCAGGCTTTGTTCCATATGCTCGTTCTGAGGTGAAAGCCGAAAAAATCACTCCAACTAAAAAAACGGCCGCTAAAGAAAAATTCATTTTTTTCACCATCTTTCCTCCTCTGCTTTTTCGAATCGATTGCATGTCCAGGATTCTCTGTCAGGCCCTCCGTGGATTCCATTCTCCCCTGGCCACTGCCGGCAGGAAAGAATCGAGATCCGGCGGAGGAAATGCAATGGTCCTTTCCTGCTCCGCGCTCATATAGGCCGTCATAAGGAGCTCGGTTACGTTCAGGCCATCGCTAAAATTCTCTTCAGGCCGCTTTCCAGCAAGAAAAGACTGCACCATATGCCGGTTCTCTGCGGTATATCCGTAGTCGGTTTCTTCGCTGCTCAAAACAGGCATGAGCCCCATCTCTGCATTCTGTTTTTCCACAAAATCTTCTCCGGCTTCTCCCTTGACCTCCCGGCTGAAGAACACCCTCAGCCCAGACTCCAAAGAGTCGACGACAACAGAATATTCAGGCCCTAGGAGTTCCATGCTCAGCCGGAGACCAGCTCCTACAAAAGACCAAGAGGTGGTGGTTTCGACGATGAGCTTTTCCCCGTTTTCGTCTCTGTATTCGATCAGGGAACGGGCAAAATCCTCTGCCGGTCTGTTTATGTAATCCACCCGGCCGTCGCTTCTTCCGGCCAAAATCTTCGCATAATAGGGATTCTGCCATTTTAAGCAGCTGGTAGAGGCCGTTACTTTCATAGGCGTGAGAACACTCCGGTCTTTACTTGGTGGAGTCAGCATGAAACGAGCCTCCTCGACCGAATGACACATCATATCGTTGAGAACCCCTCCACCCTGGAGCTTTCCTTCCCAGAACCAAGGCATATGAGGCCCGCTATGCTCTTCTGCAGCTCGAGCAAGAAAGGGGCGTCCGGTTAGGCTCGCTCCTCGGGCCCATGCGACTTCTTTTCCCTTCACTACGGCCGGAGCAAAAACCTGATTCTCCAGGTATCCGTCGAGAAGCTGGGCCCTCTCAGCCAGTGCCAGCATCTCTTTTGCCTCTCTGACATTCCGGCCGAGGGGTTTCTCGCAGGTAATCCCTGCCAACTCACCCTTTCCGGATTCGAGCGTGTGAACGATCTCTTCCATGACCTCTATGCGTGTAAAATTTGGGGCGCAGATCCAGAGCGCATCGATGGACGGCTCCGCGATCATCTCTTCCAACGATCGATAGGCCCTGGCTTCACCGACCCTGAGTTTACGTGCGAGCGCTGCCGCTTGTTCTGCAGTGTCCTTTCTTCGGCTTACCACGCCGAGGATATCCGCGTCCCGGACTCCAACCCAAGATCGGATGTGAAAACGTGCGATGAATCCACCGCCAACGATCCCGATTCCTAACCTCTTCTTTTTCATTGTCTCCCTCGTTTCAGATTCATTTTCTCATTCTCTATAATAAAACACTAACTGGTCTGTTCTTTAGATTTTCTGTATCTGTGCCGGCCTCTCGTCTCTCACAAAAAAGAGAAAGGCCGCGGCGCTGAGCAGGGTCAGTACGCAGGGGACAAGAAACACTCCCGTCCAGTTTGTGCCTGCTTCTGTTGTGAAAAATTCTTGAACTTCTCCGGCGAAAAGACTTCCTATATAATTCCCGATCCCATAAGTCACCAGCATGATCAAGCTCTGGGCCGAATGTCGGACATCTCTTGGAGAGACCGTATCGACATAGATAAAGGCCGCTGCAAAGAAGAAGACAAAACAGAAGCCGTGAAGGCTCAGGGATGCAATGACCAGCCAAGGCGGCTTTCCGATGGCAAAGATAATGTAGCGGAGAGGCCATGCGAGAACACCGATAACGAGCACATTTCTTATTCCGATCCTCGTGACCAAGTAGGGCAGAAGTACGGCCAGCACAAATATTTCTGCTACCTGGGCGATCACCATCACTCCTGGTACGCTTGCACTCGAAAGGCCTATCTTGTCAGAGGTCAGGAAAGGGGCGGTCAAAACATAATAGAACATCAGCTCTGTGGCCACCACAAAGGAGATGATCACGAAGGCCAGAAAGTTTTTGTTTCGCATCATCTTGATCGCCTCTATGAAGGCGAGGGGATTGGATCCTTCTTTTTTAGGTGGCGTGTGGGGAAGGCTGAACGCCTGGAAACCCATGATGACTGAAAATATTCCTGCCAAGAACAATGTGTCCCCTCTGATGGCAAAGGGACCTACGGATTGCGGAAGGTGCCTCCATCCCATCAAAACGAGACCAGCTGCGATCCATCCGATCGTTCCCCAAACTCTGACCATGCCAAATTCCTTCTCCGAATCTTTCAGGTTGATAAACGCTATGGAGTTGGTAAGGGCGAGTGTTGGTGCATATAAAAGGCAATAGAAGAGCATCAGCCAAACCATGGCGGAATAATTGGTCACAGTCGACGTGTACATCAACAGGCCCCCTCCTATCAACTGAAGGAATGCGATGACCTTTTGACTGGCAAAATATCTGTCAGCAACTTGGCCTCCGATAAAAGGGGTCACGATTGTCGCGAGGGGCAGCAGGCTGTAAATGATCCCCACCTGCGTGCCGCTGAATCCTAGGGTGTTGATGAGGTAATCTGAAAGAACAGGGGACCATGCTCCCCAAATGGCGTACTGCAAGAACATCATAAGGCCGAGGCGGAATCTAACACCCATGATTTGCTTTCTCTTTCACATCCTTCTCGTGCGAAGGGATCTTCCCTGAGAACAGAAACAAGATATCTATATTTGGTTTTGGTGTCAATGATAAATGCGACATCGAAGTTCCATGGCCGCAGGTTGACTTTATTTCCATATTTATCGAAAATCTAAGTTCGACCGCAAATTTTCTCCAATGAAAAAAGCTCGGGTTCTTCTCGTTTTTTTTATCCTTTCTTTCTTCCCGAGCTGCCGATCTCCAGAGAAATGGCAGTTTTCCACTTTTCTTTTCTTTGACACTGTGTGTGAATTGAATCTATACTGCTCTCCGTCTCTCTTCCTATCTGCTAAAGAAGAAGTGAAGCGAAACTTCTCAGAGATCGAAAAGCTTTTTTCTCCCGGAGTTCAGGCCCATTCCTCTCCTCAAGTGATCAGCCTTTATAAAAGGGCTCTGGATGTTTATCATGCTTCTGATGGGTATTTCGATATTTCCGTGGCCCCTCTGTTAAAAATTTGGGGATTCCGTGACGGCCCCCATCGAGTGCCTTCCGTTGACGAAGTCGAGAAGGTTTTAACCGATATTGGAATGGACAGAATCGAAGTGAAAAATGGCACGCTCTCTCTCGCTCCTGGTATGGAACTCGACTGGGGAGCCATTGCTAAGGGATTCGGAATAGATCTGGCGTCTCAAGCTCTTATACGACTGGGCGTGAAAAATGGATTTCTCAACGCGGGAGGCGACCTGTACTGCTGGGGAACAAACCCTGAAAACAAAAAATGGAAAATAGGTATCAAACATCCCAGAAAGGGAGGTTTTCTAGGTGTTCTTTCTCTTTCCAGGATTGGCCTGGCCACTACAGGAGATTACCAGAGATATTTTATTAATAATGGTGTGCGATATCATCATGTTTTCAATCCAAAATCGGGGTATCCTTCACGGGGAAAGCAGAGCGTTACGGTCATTGGTCCAGAAACATTGCTCTGTGATGCATTATCGACCGCTCTCTTCGTATCGCCTCGATCCGAAGATATCTTACAGAAATTTCCAGACTATGGAGCTGTTATCGTTGAGTCAAATGGAGAGGTTCTTCTTTCCGGAAGGCCCTTTTCCTTCCAGCCCATCGACTGATCTGAATCATTCAGGATGATATCTATATTTTCATGGGCATCAAGACATAGAGGTATTTGACATCGTCCTCCTCGGCTGGCTTCAGCAGAACAGCGCTGTTTTCGTCCTTCAGCTCGAACACAATATTTTCCGCTTTTACAGCAGTCAAGAAATCCAACAGGTATTGGGAGTTAAATCCAATCTCCATTTCTTTTCCCTGATAATCCACGTCAACTTTATCTCTCGCTTCTCCGATCTCTGGATTCGAAGAAAAGAGCTTGATTTGATTTTGTTCGATGTTGAACCTGATCCCCCTCGACCTTTCTGTAGAAAGAAGCGAAACCCTCCGGATGGCATCCGCCACTTTTTCTCTTGAAATTTGGAGCGCGTATGGATTTTCTTTTGGAATGACAGCCTCGTAGTTAGGAAACTTTCCCTCTATTATTCTCGAAATAAGGGTTCTGTTCCGAACATGGAAAAAGAGGTTGTTTTCATCAAGATCGAATTCCAAAGAATCATCATCAAATTTTCTCATCTCATTCAGCGTCTTTTTGGATATGATGGTTCGGATTTCATTCTCAACTTTTTGTCCTTCTATGGAGAGTAAAGTATAAGCCAGCCTATGGCCATCCGTACTCACAAGCTCCATTTTGCTGTCTTTCAAAAGCATCAAGGCACCATTGAGGTAATACCGCTGTTCCTGGGTAATGGCGTAAAACACACGATCGATCATTTCCTTCAACTTATCTAGGGGAATCACGATGTTCTTCGCAAACTTTGGCTCAGGAACTTGAGGATAATCTTCCTTGGCCAAACACAGAACTTTGAATTCACTCTCCCCCGAAGTGATTTCCATCTTCAGGTCTTTACCCTCATTGAAATAAACGGTCTGCTCCTCGGCAAGAGATCTGACTATTTCAAAGACTTTCTTTCCCGATATGGTTATGGCCCCCGTTTCCTCGATCTGAGCAGGAAAATGTGTCTTGAGGCCTACCTCCAGATCTGTTCCTACGAGTTCGACCTCATTTTCCGTTGCACTGATTAAAATATTTGCCAGAATAGGCATTGTATTTCTCTTCTCCACGATTCCCTGAAGAAGCTGCAGTTCTCCGAGTATATCTTCTTTCTTAATTGAGAATTTCATTTTTCCACCTTTTCACAGCAGTTGTTTATTATATATAAATATAAATTAGATTAATTAATAAAAAGAATAAAATCAATGAAAATGTGAAAAACTCGTATAATCTATTGATTTTCCTAATGAATCTGATGGATCAACATGTTTATTTTTTTGTCAAATTCTGAGTCTTTGGTGCGCAGTTTCTCTATTTTTCTTATGCTGTGCAGTACTGTTGTGTGATGCTTTCCACCGAATTTTTTTCCAATTTCGGGAAGGGATGTTTTGGTCATCTGTTTAGAAAGATACATAGCAATCTGGCGGGGAAAGGCTACTTTGGGTGAGTTGTTTTTTGATTTGAGCTGGGAAATTTTGATTTTGAATTCGTGGCTTATCGCCTTCTGAATTTTTTCAACGGTGACAATAATAGAAGAAGAATCCAGGAGACTCTTCAGTGCTTCTTTGGTTAGATCCAAATCGATAGGTTCCCCTTTGAGTGAGGAAAAAGCGATGACACGTCTCAAATAGCCTTCGAGCTCTCTGATATTGGAGTGGACCTTGTCGGCAATGTAAAGAGCTACGCTCTCGGAGAGAATGAGATCCTCCATCTCTGATTTCTTCTTAAGGATGGCGATTCGGGTTTCTATATCGGGAGGCCTCAAGTCTGCAATCAATCCCCATTCGAAGCGCGAGCTGAATCTCTCCTCGAGATTGGGAATCTCCTTGGGAGGGCAGTCACTGGATATGACGATTTGCTTCTGGCTGTCGTAGAGATGGTTAAAGGTGTGAAAAAATTCTTCCTTTGTTCTCTCCCGTCCAGAGAGATAGTGAATATCATCCATAAGAAGGACGTCCACGCTTCTGTATTTTTGACGAAAATCCAAGATTTTTCCGTACTGCAGGTGATTGATGAGGTCATTCATGAATTTTTCTGTCGTTATGTAGAGGATTTTGAGAACGCGGTTATTCATGAGGATACTGTGCCCGATGGCATTCATCAGATGGGTCTTTCCGAGACCGGCTCCCCCATAGATGTAGAGAGGATTGTAAGATTTTGCTGGGTTACTGACTACGGCAGATGCTGCAGCGTGAGCAAACTGATTGCAAGAACCCACGACAAAATTTTCGAAAGTGTAATTGGGATTCAAATTCGGATTCAGTAAAGCTCCATGTTTGGAACGCCGCTCATGAGGCGACCGCCTCATGAAGGAGCTAGGTGTGTCATCGAAGATGTATTTGATATCTAAGACTTTTCCGAAAAGTTGGTTTGAACATTTGTTGATTTGGTTGGAATAATGGAAAGAAAGCCAATCTTTGAAATATGAATTGGGGACCTTGATGTAAAGACAGTTGCCTTCCTGTCCTATATAGGCTGTAGGCTCGAACCAGGTTTCGAAACTGTTCCTGTCAATTTCCTTTTGGACAGATGCTTTAATTTGGAGCCAAGGGTTCGCTTTTTGTTTACTTTCCATGTAGATAGTTTAGATTTCCACAGGTTTTTCCACAACTGTGGAAAACCTTCTTCTTTGCTGATTTGGTATCGTGGAGAAGGCTTGGTCATCATAGCACTACAGAAAATCAATTTCAAGAGATCAAAAAATTTTTTTTAAAAATCGTATCCTATCCAGAATTTCGTTTGATAATCCCCGTATAATTTGAAATCGAAAGGACTTGAAAAATCGGGGATTTCAAGACGTTTTACAAATTCTATGTGCAGGGGCAATCCTAAGAAAAAGAATTCGAACCCAAAACCGAGTGAGCCTATAGCATCGGATTTTCTGTAAACCGGTTGACCGGTTGTATTGAATCCCTCGAAAGTCCAAAATTCTGCAGGATATCCTTTCAGCTTTGAACGCGTCAGGTCAAAAAACAAAACACCTCTGACAGGGCCTATCTGTCCAAGGAGCGTGGAAGCGACGGAAATCAGCGGCAGCCTGAATTCAAGGTTTGCGTACCACCCTTCATTGGCGATAATGTTGTAGAAATTGGATGAGCGGACTTGGTTGTTCCCCCCGTAATAGATGATGTAGGGATTTTTTCCTCTACTGGCGAATCCATCGAAGCGGAAGGCGAAGAGAGTGTTTCCTCCCAGATAGAAATATTTCCGGAAGTCCAACTCCACGGTGGTGTTGCTGAGAAAGTTTTCGGTTACCGGGATAGACTGTGTGAGGCTGAGCCTGAAGGTGCTGCCGGTCATCGGACCATAGGAACTGAAGCGGGTCGTTTCACCTACAAGCGAGACAGAGCCAGACAGGTTGTTTCCATTCCAGAAGTACTGGACCCCCTGAGTTCTTCCCTGTTGAAAGATGTATGGATCAAAGAAGTCCTCTTCGTAGTTGCTGAAACCGAAGCTGGCCTCTGCCCTGTAGTATCTGTTGAAAGGATAGTAAGCATCGAACCTGATACCTGAAATGGTTCGTGTAGCCATGGCATCGCGGTAGCTGAGATACTGGTAATAGGTGGGGTCGATATAGCTATAGGGAGCATAATAAAAGATCGTGTATTGGTAGGCGCTGAGCCCGTACTGAAGGCGGCGCTTCAGGTTTGCAAAGGAAAAAACATAGGAGCGGAAGCTCCTGACCTGGTATGCCAGGAGAGAAAAATTGTAATCTCCCATCAGGTCGGAGAAAGAGAGAGCGGTTCCTCCGTAGATCGATCCATCCGTGGAGATAATAGCGCCGATAGGAGGCCTGTTGTTCAGGTAGAGCTGACCGATGCCTTTGTATGGTTTTATCTTTTTTTCATCTATCGCTACTGTAACCACGGGCTCAAAACGCTCAAACTCTTCTTCAAAATCCATGTCCGCAAAGGTTACGGTTTTTTCCACCTGCCCTTCTAAGTCGCTCTTGAAAATCTGGAAAGCGCCTTTATTGAAAGAGGAAAAGAGAAGAGTGTTCGGCTCGTTGGGCAGGGGAGATGGAAAAAAGTTGCCTGTCCTGACATCGGTATATCGTTTGAGTTCTCCCGTCTCAAGGTTCAGAGAGTAAATGTTGTAGGCGTCTCTCATGTCTCCGACAAAAAAGAGCTCTTTGCCGTCTGGTGAAAATTCAGGGGCGATGGTGTTCCCCCGCCCGAAGGTTAGCTGGGTTCTTTTTTTCAGATTGTTTAGAGGAGAAATAAACAGTTTGTCATATGCGTCGATCCGGATGGTATAAGCGATAAATTCCCCGCTGCGAGAGATGGTTGGAGCCTTCTCGAAGAGATCGTTCGAAGTGAGATTCAGCACTTCGTGAGTTTTCAGGTTGATTTTGAAGATGTCATGGATACCCTCATCGAATGCCGTGAAGAGGAGTTCTTCGCCGTCAGGAGAGAAGACGGGAGAAGCGGGTTGATCCTGATGGATTCCAATATCGTCCACGATTTTTCCGGTAAGGGCACTGACTATGAAGAGGGAGTGTTTTTGTCCTGCCCGGCCGAAAAATGCGATTTGATCTCCATCAGAAGACCAGGCTATGTCTCGTCCTTTTGAGGGATCGATTTCCAGTTTTATGTTTTCGTATTTGAGGGTGTACCCCTTGGTGATGTTTTTGATCACGCTGCCGTCCTTGGTAGAGAAGAGGAGGATGTCGAAGTCCATGTCTTTATAATTGGCGAGCAGGACAGCGACGATGTCGCCAGAAGGAGAGAGCGCGTGGGAAAAAGCGAAGTAGTAGGGATTGAGCGGGAACTCAGGCCCGATGGTGATACTGTAATCCTCTGGATTTTGTCTCGTAAGGAAATGTTTGTGTTTGGCACGAAGATATTTTTTAAACTCGTAATTGAATTCTTTTATGGTTTGATCGAAAGCTCTATCGATAGGATTCTGGCGGCCTACCAGAGGAACGTTTTTGAGGGCATGCCAGAAGTTTCTGATCCCGAATCGGCCGTATTTATGCTCGATGAAGTCGAAAATTGCATGGCCGAAGTCATAATCTGGCGGTCTCGGAAGAGGATAACGAGAATAGAGGTTGCCGCCTCCGACCAGTTCTGGAATCCGGTCGTTGAGCACGGCATCTCTAACGATCAAGGCGGACCAAGGCGTCCAATCTTGGGTGTTGTACTCACAGTAGCCCTCAAAAACCCATCCCGGAGGCTGAGACAATGCATACAGCACTCCGCCTGGAGAACCCCAGAGCAGATCATACTCAAAGACATGGCTTATTTCGTGCTCGAGGAGGTCTTGGATTTCATCTATGGCCATGTCGCCTTGGATGGCAATTCTGTAAAGGAGAGGCTCTGCGACGCCTATGACTCCTTCAGGGAGCTGAAAGAGATTGGTTTGATAAAAATCCGTCGAGGTTTTGTAGTAGAGAAGTGGGACGGAGGCTGAAAGCTGGTGTTTGATATCCTCGCTTATGGATTTATACGCACTCTCGGCGAGATCTGCTATCTTTTTGAGGTCCTTGATGTTGTCTGTGTAGTAGTAGATGTCAAAATGCTCCGTTTTATAGACTTTCCAATCGAAAGTTTCATAGAGGACCTTATTTTTTCCGTAATAGGGGAAATAGGAAAACTGGGGGAAACACAGGGTGGCCCCGACAAATAAAGCGAAGACAAGAAAAAAATATCTTTTGACTCGGCTCATGGTTTTCTCCTTGATTCCTGTTACTTGATGAGATATCTCTGTTGGATCTGTTCTTCTCCCAGAAGCTGACGGAAGAGTTTATCCCTCACAGAATGGATGATGTCGATGAATGCAAAATGGGCCGTTTGGTTTGGGTTTTTGTAGGTTTTCGATTCCTTGAAATTTCTTTCATAAAGAACCTTCCCTGTTTGGGCGTCGATAATATAGATCTGAAGATCGAGGGAATAATATTTTCTCGAGTCAATCCGTGATTCTTCAGGAAAAGGGGTTTCGAACTGCCTTTTCTGCAGAGACTTGATGGCTTTTCTGGTTTCCTGACTGTATTCCAGTTCTCCCGTAAACAGGAGGGTTCCTTTCCCTTCAGGATAAAAAGCCGTCCAAAATTCCGGGGCCTGGAACACGTCTTCGGTCTCGAAGGAAATCTCTTTGGAAGAAATTTTTTTCTGCAGGTTTTGGTCGAGCTCGGCAGAGAAGAAGTCGGTCAGCTCTCTATTCATATCGAAATCTTGGGTTTCTCCCTTGATCATGAAATTTGTGACGACAAATTCATCGAAATTATCCAGCGGAATAGGAGTCTTTCTGGGAAGCTCTATTTTCAGTTTCAACTGCTCTTCTGAGCGGCAGGAAAAGAATATTAGAATGAGCCCAAGCAGGAAAACGAGCCTATATTCCCTTTTTATCCTTTTTTTTGTTCCCGTTGTCTTCATCTTTTTCACTGTCTTCGAGGTCTTTGAGACGCGACTTGAACTTTTCGTAATTGGCAGTTATGAGGTCATGGTCAGGCCGCAGCTTAAGCGCAGTCTCATATTCTTTCTCAGCTTCTTCCCATAGCCCTTTTTTTTCATATGCCACAGCCAGATTATTATGCGCTGCGGCTGAGCTGGGATCGGACTGAATAACTTTTTTCCATCGGAAAATGGCTTCGTCCCATAGATCCTTCTGGGCAGCAAGGATACCGAATTGGAGCTGAGTCCGAGGCAGCGGCCGGGAACAGGCGGTGGTAAGGATCAGGAAAGGGAGGAGAAAGAAGGCGAGATATTTATTATGAATCATTTCTTTATGCCTTAGATAATAAGATACTTTTTCTTGAATTTTTCGTCAAGTAGTCGACACTGCAATATTCATACCAGATCCCTTCAGGAATGGAGAGATAATGCCTGGGAAAAAGTCGTCATGAAAAAGGGACAGGTGAAGGATGCGTGTAAATTTATTATCTACTTGCTCCAGCCGGTGAAAAAATCTTTACACACCCGATATTCCCGCATTCGGGCAAACGGGCCCGTTTTTTATGAATCATTCAGGTTGGGTCAAGTCCGGGTTGGCATTTGTCCGGAATTATGGTATAAAATCTCTTCATTTAAACCTTGATTTGAAGAGAGCTGAAAAAATGCCGAAAGCATGTGAAATTTGTGGAAAAGGTCCCATATTTGGACACAGCATCAGTCACTCTCATAAGGCATCCAAGAAAAAATGGAAGCCAAACCTGCAAAAGGTCAAAGCTCAAACACCTTCCGGAGTGAGAAGAATATGGGTTTGTGCCAAATGCCTTCGAACCGGAAAGATCACTAAGGCCGTTTAACAAGACTAAACCTGAATGATCCATAAAAAATGCCGATGAGATGGGCAGTTACTGAATAATCCAGCCTAGACTCTTTCAACAGAAAAGATCTGTTTGATTCCCGATATCCGCTTGATAATTTGATTGAGATGCTGGATGTCGCGGATGGAAAGAGAGAGCCGAATGAGAGCTCTTTTTCCAGCTGAAGTACTAACCTGGGCCTTGGTGATGTTTCCTCCGAGGTCTGCAATCGCTGCCGTGAGCTTGGCCAAAACTCCAGGGGAATCTTGTCCTTTTATCAGAAGGCGCCCCTGGTAGAGATCCTCGCCGGCAGAGGGCGACCAGGAAACGTCCACCATTCGCTGAGGGTCGAGAAGCTCTTTCTTCACCATCTGACAGCGCTTTGCATGCACGGTCACTCCCTTTCCTGCTGTGATATATCCGATAATCGGTTCTCCTTTTATAGGAGTACAGCATTTGGCCAGGTTAACAAGCGGTTCCTCGGCATCCTTCACTTCGATTAAAGGGGAAGGCTTTTTTGAAACTTTTGAAACGACTTTTTTTAGAAGAGTCTCTTTTTTGTCTGATAATTTCTCTGAATAGAAAAGCTTTTCCATAAACTTCTTGTTGAGAACGATCTTGCCAGAACCGATAAGGGCGTAAAAGGATTCGATGTTTTCAATACGATAAGACGTTCTTTCAGAGATCTTTTCTAAAAGGCTTTTTTCTTTGAGTGCATGAGCTGGCACCGCATATTTTTTTATCTCTTTCTCCCAAAGCCTTTTACCAACTGCTGTGTTTTTTTTCTTATCCTGTTGGTTGAACCACTGTTTGATTTGGTGTCTTGCTTTTGAAGTAAAAGCCTTGTTCAGCCAGTCTCTACTCGGCCTTTTTTCTGGGGAGGTAATGATTTCGACGATATCTCCACTCTTTAAAATCGTTTTTAGTGGAGCGCTCTGCCCGTTGATTTTGGCCTCTCTTGCCTGAAGCCCAATTTCAGAATGGATCTTGAAAGCAAAATCCAATGCCGAAGCGCCCGCCGGCAAAGTCACAACCTTTCCCTTGGGAGTAAAAACGTAGACTTCTTCCGGGATAAGGTTGATTTTCAGATTTTTAAGGAATTCCCTCGGATTCTTCTGTTCCTTATACAAATCAATCATCTCTCGCAGCCAGTGAAGTCTCGCGTCTTCTTTCATTAGGGATTGAGGCGCTTTTTCCTTGTATTTCCAATGGGCAGAGATGCCGTTTTCCGCCATGTTATGCATGGTCTTTGTCCGAATTTGTATTTCGACCGTTTGTTTGTTTTCCGTAATAATTGTTGTATGGAGGGCCTGGTAAAGGTTTGGTTTGGGCATGGAAATGAGGTCCCGGAACCTGTGAGGAAAATGGGGCCAATTTTGATGGATGATTCCGAGAATGGCGTAACAATTTTTGACCGAATCTGTGATGATTCTTATGGCCAAAAAATCGTAGACTTGATCGAAATCAATGCCTTGGCGCTTCATTTTATGGTATATGCTGTAGAGACGCTTGATTCGGAAAAAAATTTCTGCATGGATGTGGTTCTTCTGCAGAAGTTCCTGGAGGATCCGTTTTATTTTTTTTATCTCCTTTTCAGCCTTTTTCCGCCGGAGCTCGACCAAAGAGGTCATGTCAAAGTAATCATCCGGAGAGACGTAACGAAAGGAGAGGTCCTCCAGCTCTGCCTTTATCCGACCCATTCCCAGCCTGTTGGCAATGGGCACATAGATTTCAAGCGTTTCCTGGGCAATCTGTTTCTGCTTCGGTTCGGGAAGAAACTTTAAAGTTTTTAAGTTGTGGACCCGATCGGCAAGCTTGATGAAAATGACTCGAAGATCATCTGTCATAGCCAGGATGATTTTTCTTATGCTTTCTGCCTGCCGAGTTTCCGGTGACGATTCCTGAACACGGCTGATTTTTGTGACCCCTTCCACCAGATCTGCAATTTCTTTGCCAAAGGCTTCCTGCAAATCCAGAGCGGTCACCGTAGTGTCTTCAAGAACATCGTGCAGCAGGCCGGCAGCGAGAGACGTGCTGTCGAGCTTCATATCGGCGAGTATGCTGGCGACCTCTAATGGATGGCTGAGATAGGGTTCTCCTGAACGCCGGATTTGGCCTTCGTGTGCTCTGCCTGCAAACACATAGGCTTTCTTCAGAAGCGTGATGTCTCTTTCAGAATATTGAGAAGAAATTTTTTCTAAAATATCATCAAACCTGATCATCTTTCTCAAGATTTATCTTGGAGTCCAATTTTTCCTTTTCCAGGATCCATTCCACGGCTCCGAGAAGGGTGTCCGCCACATAAGCAGGTTCCATCCCTTTCTCTCTCAGTTTGGGCAGGGATTTCGCCCCGAATCCGGTCAACACCAGGATAGGAGATGCCTGAATATTTTTCCCGAAGAGGATATCTTCCACTTTATCCCCGATCATATAGGATTGAGAGAGATCGATATCCAGATCATGGACCGCTCTCCGGGCCATTCCTGGATTGGGCTTGCGGCAGGCGCAGTCTCCTCGATACTCCGGCCGATCGGAAGCCTCGTAGTGGGGACAGTAATAAATTCCGTCAAATCGGGCCCCGTGCTGTCCGAAGTCACGGGCCATCTGTCGATGGATGTCGTGTAGATTTTTTTCTTCGATGTAACCTCTTCCTATACCGGATTGGTTGGTGACCACCACGGCTAGAAACCCGGCCTGATTTATTTTTTTCACGGCCTCATAACTATAGGAGAAAATGTCGATCATGCCGTATGAATTAGGGTATCCCACATCCTTGTTGATGGTTCCGTCTCTGTCGAGAAAGACCGCACGTTTTTTCATGGCAGAAACTCTTGGCAAGCTTCAAAGACCTCTTGTACGGCAATGCTCATCATACATCTGTGGTCGAAAGGGCATTCTCTGTATGAACAGGGCCAGCAAGGCGCACCTTTATGGAGCAGGATATACGGCTTTTGGTAAGGACCGGTGCGGAGTGGCTCCGTAGGGCCGAAAAGAGCCACCACCGGGACTTTTAGAGCGTTGGCCAGGTGCATGGGGCCCGAGTCGTTCGAGATAATAAGACTGCCGAGGCTAATGACTGCAGCCAGCCTGGAAAGGCTTGTCTGGCCCGCTAATATGAAAGGCCTTTTAGGCATTCCCGCTGCGATGCGCTCGGCCAGGGGAATTTCCCTCTCTGTGCCAATGATCAAAATTTGTGCGCTGTTTTCTTTTTGGAGCAGGGATGCGAGCTCGGAATATCTGGACGCAGGCCACCGCTTGGCCGGTCCGTAAAAAGCACCGGGATTGATGATAACAAGGGGTTTTTCGATCTCGATCCCTTGCGATTCAAGCCATTCTTTTACATGGTTCGGTTCTCCCTGATCGAGGGTAAGATTCATCTCGGTTGAATGCTTTTTCAATCCTAGTCCTGAAAGCAGGTCGAGATAATAATGGGCCTGATGACGGCGGTTTCCCTGATTCTGAATAGAAACTCCTTTGGTAAGCAGAATGCCGCGGCCGTCACTTTTGTATCCCCATCTTTGTGGAATCCCCGCTAGATAGAAGAGAAGGGCAGATCCGAAGGAATTCGGGAGTAAAATGCCGAGGTCAAAGCCAACCCCTCCGAGTTTTCGGGCCGATGAAAAGAGATTTTTCAGGCTGTTTTGCTCAAGGAGGGGAATAACGCCTTCAAAGCGCGTCTCCATCTGGAAAAGATCTCGAACCCAATCGTTAGCCGCAATCCACAACTCGGACCCAGGGAAGTTCCTCTTGAGATTAGCCAGGGCCGGAAGAGCCAGTATGGAGTCACCAATCCAATTCGGTGCACGGACAACAATTTTTTTGGATTTCATTACCTTCCCTTTATGGGGCTATTTCTTTTCAGACGAGGGAGGGGATGTCGGTTTTTTGTCTTTTGGCGGTTCTTTCTCTTTTTCTGGTTTCGCTGTGTCCGTGGATTCCGGGGCTTGTTTTCCCTTGGAGGCATAATCTGTGATATACCAACCGTTGCCTTTAAACTGAAGGGCAGGAGGGGAAAGAAGTTTTTTCACTGTTCCCCGGCACCGGATGCACTTTTTAAGAGGGGGGTCATTGATTTTCTGCAGGATTTCAAAGACAGCCCCGCAATTTGAGCATTTATATTCGTACAATGGCATGATCTACCTCAAAAAGAAAATTCCATTATACCAGAGAGATGTCTCGATTTAAATAGGTCACATTCCCTCAGTGGAAGATGATTGCCTCAAAAACAAAAATGTCTGCCCCCCTCCTCCATGCATCCTTTGGAAGACCTGCTTTGGTGCATGTCCGTTCCAGGAAAGTCTTTTGGTCCCAATGATTCTCTACGGGCACCTGGGGAAGGAGGAGCCCCTTTTTTCCGTTCTTGGCAATAACCAGGCCGTGTTTCCCTATCTTCACCATTTGAGGATCATCGATTTTTCGAAGCGGGGAAAGGACAGAGATCTCGATTTCGAGTTCATCCAGCTCATCTTCGCGAACCGGGAGAAATCGTGTATCCCGGCAAGCCGCGTAGACAGCTGTCTGCATGATGCTTTGATAGAGGGGGAGGCGGGATTCGATGAAGCCGATACATCCCCTCAGTTGCCCGCGCTTTTTTATGGTGACAAATGCGCCCTTCTTCTCGATTAGGCGGGGATTCTCCGTTTCGTATTCGGGTATCTTGTTCTCTCGGACAAACAGCTCGATCGTTGAGCGGGCTAACTCCACGAGCTCTTTTTTCTCCGCATCGGTCAGCTGGAATTCCTGGGGTGCAGAGCGGGTGACGAGTGCTGCTGCAAGGTACCCGACCACTCTTTCTTCGTCCCTGTTGACCTGAGAAGAATCGGAATACTTCAATATCTCCACTTTGGCTTTATTTTGAGCATACAGGAGAGCGGTCAGAACAGGGCCTCCGCCGCACATGATATTCTCGCCCCTCTTGCATTTTTTTATGAGAGAGTCGATCTCGAATGCTTTGATTTGGGCGATAGTTTTTTGGTCTCTCATATGAGCGTCCTTTTTTGACAAGAAATGGGAAAGATCTGTGGAGGCAAGTATGAGGACTTTTTTGCCTGAGAGGACTTTTTTCAACCCGTTGGCCAGGTTCATGATAGTGTTTTTTCGCGGATATCCCATGACAATAGGCACGATTTTGGCATGAGGGAGTACTTTTTGGATGAAGGGGACCTGTATCTCCACCGCATGCTCCTCCCGGTGGGCTCGGGCGATATAAGTGAAGCCTGTTGCCTTAGAAATCTGATTGGCAAGAGTTGTATCCACTTCGGCAGTACCCAGGGGTGTCTCATAGCCCCCCGTCTGGTAGATGGAACATCCTTCGAAACCAAAATGATGGGAAGGAGAGAGAATCACGACAGTCTCCCATGCTTGACCCTTGATGAGCTGGTATGCATAGGCTGCCACCTGGCCTGAAAATACGTAACCGGCGTGAGGCACAATAATGGCGGCAACTTCTCCAGCGGGAAGGGAATCCTTCTCGACGTTTTGAAGGAGGTGGTCGATATGGCGTGAGAGCTGCTCCGGGTCGCCATGATACCACGTTCCGGCTAATAAAGATTTTCTTATTCCCTGAGGCCAGGAAGGAACGGAGAGGGCAATGAGAATTCCCATAGCTGATGCGATGATTTTCTTCATAATATTGATAACCTTTTGGGGGAGCATAAAACAAATATACTGAGAAAACACGGAAAAATCAATCTTCTGCCCTGGGGTTAACAGTTGACTTTTGTCTGATTTTAGTTAAAAATTGAGGTGAAAAAAACCATGAAAGATATATTCAAATCTCTATTTGTGCTCATACTTGCATCTTCGGCCTTTTATATTGGCTTCTATTTGGGCAAAGAAAAAATCGCTTCTCAGATTCCTGAATTCCAGGGCGAGCCCGAAGAGAGCGCTTAAAGCCATCATTGCTTTGTGGGCGGTTCTTCTTCGCTCGCTACTGTCTGCCCTTGTGTTGACTAATGCGAAGGGCCCATCTATAATCTTAGGTAAAGAACAGTCTCGAGGCAGCGAATGAACTTAGCGCTTTACGGCATCTTGATATTGCTTGGCTTATTCATCATACTCTTGGTGTTCAATCCGAATATCTCCTGTTTTGGGAAAAAAATAAAATCTCCCTTTTACCCTCTGTTTCGGAAGAAAACGCGGAGAAAGATCACCACAGAAGACTACGGATTTAAGTTAGGAGGAAAAGAAGGGGCTCCGGGGAGAGAAAAGGCCCCGGAAAGGAAAATTCCAACTGAAGATTACGGATTTGACCTGGGTGGAACAGGCCGGAAGGAAGACCTCGAAGAAACATCAGGCCCTGGAGAAAAGAAGCCGTAATATCCCAGCATTATGTGTCGATGGGCTGATTGAAAGGATGGATTTTGCGGAAAGTTCTGCCTGGCGGAATCTGTCTCATATCCATATTTCTCTCTGCCTGCCAGCCTGCCCGCATATCCCTAAGCCCTCTTCCTCCTCGGATAGAGAGGATTGAAGGGCATGCTTCTTTAAGGATTTCTGGAAATCAGGATTCGTCGAGATCAAAATTCGCCTTTATCTTCCAGCTCCCAGACCGGGCCCGGATAGAAGTTTCGGGGGTACTGGGAAGAGTTCTTTACCGCATCATGATTGTCGAGGAGGAGGCCTATTTCATCGTTCCTTCGAAAAAAGTGTATTGGCAGGGACCGGAGGAGCAAATTATCGACAAATTCCTGGGCTTTCGTCTAAATCTTTCTGAGATGATCAACCTCCTGAGCGGAAAATGGAAGAGAGAAAAAGCAGAAATGGAGGCTGCAGCCCAAGGTTGGTCATTGGAAAAAGACCGGAATGGCAGGATCGTTTCCGGCCAAAGGGGAGATCTGCGGTTTAAAATCACAGAATTTATCGATAACACGCCGTTTGCCCACCGCTTGGTTTTTGAGCATCCTTTGAGCTCAGGAGAGTTGAGGGTTCTCAGCCTTGGACTGAACAAGCCCATTGGTGAAAAGGTGTTTTCGCAGCAATTCTTAGAGAGGTATATGCCGACGACTTGGGAGGAGATCCAGGAGTTGATTGGAGATGCGCGTTAGATCTTATGCCAAGATCAATCTGGGCCTTGAAGTCCTGAGAAAAAGGGACGACGGCTATCACGAGATCAAGACTCTGTTCCAGTCGGTCGATTTGAATGATAGGCTGGAGTTACGGCCTCTCGATCGAGACAGCATAATTCTTGAGGGAGAAGATGATACCGTTGCATGGGATGAGAACAATCTCATTTATAGGGCCGCAAGGCTTTTAAAAGAACGATTCGAAATAAAGTCCGGCCTCTTCGTCCGTGTCGAAAAAAACATACCTCCAGGCAGAGGTCTGGGAGGGGGAAGCAGCAATGCTGCGGCCACGCTTTGGGCGCTGAATGATATTTGGGGCCTCGGGCTTGATAAGAGTGCCCTTATGGACCTGGGACGAATCTTAGGAGCAGATGTTCCCTATTTTTTGGAAGGAGGCCTTTGTCTTGGCGAGGAAAGGGGTGACCGAGTGACTGCTCTGGACGATCTTCCCCCTTGCTTCTGTGTGCTGGCTTTTCCGTCCTTTTCGCTCTCGACGGAAGCCGTTTATGGACAGGTTGGCGGTTCCTTGACTTCACAGGATAAAGACAGTAAAATTATCAAGTTTTTAGACAGCCGGAATTTAAGTGTATTGGAAAACGATTTAGAAGAGATAGTTTTTAGAACTCATCCTCAGATAAAGGCGATCAAAAACCTCTTCCAGGAGCAAGGTTCAAAGCTGTCTTTGATGAGCGGAAGCGGCTCAGCCGTATTTGGGCTCTTCCTGGAGAAGGAAAAGGCAGAAAGGGCTTCGAGAACGCTCATGAAAGAACATGCCGTGGTGCTGACTGAGACGTTATCTCGTGAAGACTTCTGGAAGGAGAGAAAAGCTGGGGTGTAGCCAAGCGGTAAGGCAGCGGACTTTGGATCCGCCATTCGGAGGTTCGAATCCTCCCACCCCAGCCATGTCTTGAGGGCCTGCCCCATGATCGGAGAGGTTGAGAAGGAGGAAATAGCGTGAAGGAAGAAAACACGATGAAGGTTTTTACCGGTTCCTCTAACCGTTTGCTGGCAAAGGAAATTGTGGACTCTTTGAATATGGAAATGGGGAAGTGTGTTCTCGAGCAATTCAGTGATGGAGAAATTCATTTTTTTGTTGATGAAAATGTGCGGGGAGAGGATGTTTTCATCATTCAGTCTGGAAGTTTTGAAGCGAATTTCCACCTAATGGAACTCTTTTTGATGATCGATGCCTTCGAAAGAGCCTCCGCGGAAAGGATCACGGCGGTGATTCCGTATTATGCTTATGCCCGTCAGGACTGGAAAGACAGGCCGAGAGTCCCAATTTCAGCGCGCCTCATGGCAGACTTGCTCGAGGCCGCCGGGGCAAACAGAGTTCTTACTATGGACCTCCATTCCCCCCAAATCCAGGGATTCTTTTCTATTCCCGTGGATAACCTCACGGCTGCCCCTGTGTTGGCCAAATATGTCCAGGATCTGGAATTGAGAGACTTGATAATTGTGTCTCCAGATGCCGGAGGAGTCGGGAGAGCCAGGGCCTTTGCCAAAAGGCTGAAGACAAACCTGGCGATCATAGACAAGCGCCGACCAGCTCCGAATGAAGCCAGAGTGCTGCACGTGATCGGAGATGTCGAGAACAGGGACGTGGTGATCCTCGATGACATGGTGGATACAGGAGGCACACTCGTTCACAGTGTCGATGCCCTCCTCCAAAAAGGTGCTCGAAGAGTGTATGCTGCATGCACTCATCCTGTATTGTCGGGGCAGGCGATCGAGAGAATCGAAAATTCCGGATTAGTGAGGTTAATCGTTACCAACACGATTCCCCTGAGCCAGGAGGGGCAATTATCCGAGAAAATTCAAGTCATCTCAGTGGCCGAGCTCTTCGGAGAGGCCATTCGAAGGATAAATCGAGGAAGTTCAGTGAGTTCATTATTTGTTTGAGGAGGAAAGTTGCGATGAGTTTGAAAATCAAAGGAGAAAAAAGAAGTCATTTCGGAAAGAACGCGTCACGTAAGTTAAGGCGGGACGGAAAAGTTCCTGCTATCTTGTACAGTGGAGGCAATCCAGGAATTCCCTTGGCACTGGATAAAAAGGATATATTCGAGATTTTGAGGTCTGAAACGGGAGAAAACACGCTTTTTATAACCTCCTACGATTCAGAGTCCAGGGATACGATGATCAAGGAAGTACAAATAGACCCGGTCTCGGACGAGATCCTTCACGTCGATCTCATCCAAATCGAAATGGACAAAGCGATCAGAGTTTCTGTCCCCGTGCTTATTACCGGGGAGGCTGTTGGAGTAAAGACAGAGGGAGGCTTTGTAGACGTCATCACCAGAGAGGTTGAAGTTGAATGCCTTCCTCAACGCATCCCAGAACACATAGAGGTAGACATCAGTGCCCTCCACCTCAATCAGTCGATCAAGATTGAAGAAATCACCCCTCCCTCTGATGTGGAAATAGTGAGTGATCCTCATGCAGTCGTTGTCCTGATCGAAGCCCCTACCAAAGAGGAAGTTGTAGAGGTTGAAGAAGAGGAAGAGGTTGAAGTCATGGCGGAGGGAGAAGAACCAGAGGTCATCAAGAAAGAGAAACCCGAAGAAGAGAAAGAAGAAAAAGAGGCGGATAAAAAAGAGGAGTAATCCTTGTGGGCTGTGGTCGGCCTGGGGAATCCGGGAAAAAAGTATGACAACACGCGACACAATGTGGGATTTTCCCTGATAGAAAGAATAGCGGAAAAATGGGGCGTCAGGCTGAAAAAGAGAAAACATCTGTTCAAAACGGCCCAGATAGAAAGAGACCAGCAGGGCGTGCTTTTGGTCAAGCCTTGGACTTATATGAATCAGAGCGGTCTCGCTGTCAAGGAGATCGTTCGAAGAACAGGAATGAAGTTGGATCATATGGTCGTCGTTTATGATGATTTGGATATTCCTTTAGGGGAAATCCGGATTCGAAGAGAGGGCGGCCCGGGATCTCATAAGGGGATGATCTCGATTATCCGGGAAATCGGAGGGGATCAATTTCCGAGAGTGCGGATTGGGATCGGGCCCTTACCCTCCTGTGCCGACGCGACGGATTATGTTCTGTCAGGGTTTGATAAAAAAGACAAACCCTTCCTGCGTAAAGGCTTGGGCAAGGCTGAAAATGCGGTGGAGTTAATTTTGGACGGAAAAATAACGGAAGCAATGAACTGCTTCAATCGAAAGCGAAAGGATGCTGAGACAGAAAATGAAGATAAACCAGCCAAAAAAGGAATAAAGTGATGGACAGAAGCGGAAATATATACTATCCTATTTTTTGTCTCTGGAATTGAGCAAGAGGCTCCTTGTTCTCTCTTAAGAAAAGAGGGAGCTGCAAATCCATAAGGAGGTGTCGATGAGACATTACGAAACAGCATTTCTTATCACCCCCAAATTAGAGGAAGAAGAAACGGAGAAGCTTATCCAAAAAATGGCAGATATCGTCGCAGAGAAAAAGGGCAAGATGGTCAAGATCGATAAATGGGGAAAAAAGAAGTTGGCCTACCCTGTCGAGAAGCAGAACGAGGCCTTCTATGTCTTCCTCCACTATGAAGGAGAACCGGATATCCCTTCTGAACTCGAAAGGACGTTTAGGCAGACCGAGCCGGTTCTGCGGTATCTGACCCTGAGAAAAGAGACCCAGCCGGTGTCCAAGAAAAAGAGGAAGGTGAAAAGGAAGAAAGCAGAGGAAAGGGATGAGGACAAAGAGCGAAAAGAACGCTTCAAGGAAAAGGACGAAGCTGCACCGGATTATGAAGAATCCGGCGAGGAGGATTAAAAATGGCAAGAGAGCAGAGAGAAAGAAGTTCCTACAGGAGATACTTCCCTCCAAAAAGAAAGTACTGCCGTTTTTGTGAGAGAAATATCAAAGAAATCGATTATAAAAATGTAGACATCCTTAAGAGGTATGTACCGGAAAGAGGAAAGATTGCACCCAGGCGTGTGACCGGGACCTGTTCTTATCACCAGCGAAAACTCTCCACGGCGATAAAGAGGGCACGGCTTCTCGCCTTACTCCCTTATGTTGAGGATTGAAATAATGAAGATTATGCTAAAAGAGAACATTGAAAATCTGGGAAAAAGAGGAGACATTGTAGAAGTAGCCGCCGGGTATGGCAGGAATTACCTGATTCCAAGAAAACTGGCCTTAGAGGTTGTTCCTTCCAGCAGTAAGATGATCGAACTGGAACAGAAGGTCTTAAGAAAAAAGCTGGAAAAAGAAGTCGAATCCTACCAGGGATTGATCGACAAGCTCAATCAAGTCAGCCTCACGTTTGAGAGAAAGGCCGGCGATAAGGATGTCATTTTTGGATCCGTCAGTATTGCGGATATCAAAGAGGGATTGGATAAGCTCGGATTCGACATTGAAAAAAAGAGAATTGTGCTGGATGAACCGATCAAGAGGCTTGGAAACTATACCATACCCATCAAGGTTTTTCATGACCAACGGGCCGAGGTTAAGGTCGAGGTGAAAAAAGAGGGAGAGGCCGAAGCAGGAGAAGAAAAAGAGGTGGTTGGCGAGGAGAAGATGGAGAGAGCCTCTCAGATAGAGGAAGAAAAGGCGAAGAAAGAGGAAGAAGCTGCCGTCCAGGAGGAAGCAGAGGAGGAGCAGGCAGAGAAAGAAGCGCAAGAAGATGATTCAAAAGCAGCGCCTCTTCCGGAAGAAGAACAAAAGGAAACAGGCCAAGGGGAAACCGAGGAAGTGGAAAAAAAGGAATAGGAGAGAAAGGAAACAGCCGTGGAACTGGACTTGATGTTCTTAAAGAAAACGCCTCCCCACAGCATCGAGGCTGAGAAAACTGTGATCGGGGGAATTCTGATCAACAACAAAAACCTCAATATAGTCCTTTCCATCGTTTCCATCGAAGACTTCTATAAGGAGGCGAACCAGAAAATCCTTGATAAAGTGATCCACTTGGTGGATAAAGGGCTGCCCGTGGATTTGGTCACGCTGAGTGAAGAGCTCAAAAAAGCGGGCGTTCTGGATGAGGTAGGAGGGGCCTCTTATCTTTCTTCCTTGATGGATGGCGTGCCCAAGAGCTTGAACGTCGAATACTATGCAAAGATCATAAAAGAGAAGGCTCTTCTCAGAAGACTCATCTTGTCTTCTGCGAAAATCATTTCTTCCAGTTATGAGCAGAAAGAGGATGCAGATCAACTTTTGGATGATGCACAATCCGCGATCATTGAGGTGGCTGAGCAGAGAATCAAACCCGGATTCGTTGCCGTGAGTGCTCTGACCGAGCCGGCACTCAGCATCATAGAGACTCTCCGCACCCGACAGGATGCCGTGACAGGTATTCCTACAGGCTTCCGGGATTTGGACAGCCTGACCTCTGGTTATCATGATTCCGAATTCATCGTCGTGGCCGGCCGTCCTTCTATGGGAAAAACAGCTCTTTGTTTGAACACCTCGCTGCACATTGGACTCAGAACGGATTTCTCCGTAGGCTTTTTCTCTATGGAGATGGCCAAAGAACAGATCGTCATTCGGCTGTTGTGCGCCGAAGCACAGCTAGATATCAAAAAAGTGAGAACCGGCTTTATCGGGGAGAGAGAGTTCGAAAGGCTTAAGCTGAGTGCAGAAGAACTATCCAAGTCGAGAATCTTTGTAGACGAAACCCCGGCTCTCTCGATCATGGAGATGAAAGCTAAGGCGAGACGCTTGAAAATGGAACAGAACCTCGATCTTGTATTTGTCGATTATATGCAGCTTATGCGGACAGGGGGTCGCTTCGAAAACCGGACGCAAGAAATATCCTATATCTCGCGTTCCCTGAAGGAATTAGCCAAAGAACTCAAGATTCCGGTGGTCGGCATCTCCCAATTGAGCCGGGCGCCAGAAAAAGGCCGGCGAGAACCTATCCCTCAACTATCGGACTTGAGGGAATCGGGGGCGATCGAACAGGATGCAGATGTGGTCATATTTATCTATCGTCCAGAGTTTTATCATCCCGATGATGAAAGCCTCCGAGGAATAGCAAAAATCAACGTAGCCAAACAGCGGAACGGTCCTACGGGAATGGTCAACCTGGCATTCATCAGGGAATATGCACGGTTCGCAGATATGGAATTCCAAGCCTTCGAGGCTTAATATGATCCCTCAGAGAAGACAATCCCTTTTCTTTTTTTTCCTACAGCAGATAGGAGAAGTTGGCCTTCTCTTCGGCAAGACACTGAAGGGCTTGTTCACCAGGCCGTGGGAGAAAAGAAATTTTATCCATCAACTCGAAGAAGTCGGAGTCAGATCTCTTCCCGTTGTCTCTCTCACCGCAGCTTTTGGCGGGCTTGTTTTCGGGCTCCAGACATACATCGGGTTCCATAGATACATTGGGCCAGGGTCCGAGGCCTATGGTGGGCCGATAATATCCCTTGGCCTTGCCAAAGAGTTGATACCGATTCTGGTGGGCCTGATGGTTTCCGGAAGAGTGGGTTCTTCAATGGCCGCAGAGATCGGCACCATGAGGATCACAGAACAAATCGATGCTTTGGTCAGTTTAGGTGCCAATCCTGTTCGCTATCTGGTGGTTCCCAGGATGCTCGCTTCTGTCATCATGCTTCCTTGTCTGACCCTCTATGGAGATATCATCGGCATGTTGGGAGGGTACTTCTACAATATCTTTCTCATGGGGGTGAACAGGTATATCTATCTGAGGAACACCCTTCTCTATATGGAATTCTGGGACGTGCTGAGCGGTTTGATCAAAGCGGCCTTTTTCGGGGGGATCATAGCCATCATTGGCTGTTGGCAGGGCTTGAAGACAGAAGCGGGAGCAGCAGGAGTGGGCAGGGCGACCACAAGGGCTGTCGTCATCTCCAGCATTCTCATCCTCATATTCAACTTTTTCCTCAGCAAGGCCTTACCTGCGGATTTGGGACGATGATCCGGATTGTCGATTTGCATAAGTCTTACGGAGAAAACAGAGTCCTTCAGGGTGTCGACCTGACAGTCGAGAAGGGAGAAACCTTGGTGATTATTGGACGCAGCGGTTCGGGAAAGAGTGTTCTGATTAAGCACCTGATCGGCTTGATCAGGCCCGATAGGGGGCAGATATACGTGGACGGCGTGGAGACAACCTGTTTGAAAGAAGACGAATTGGGCCAAATCCGACGTAAGTTCGCCATCCTTTTTCAAGGAGCAGCACTTTTCGACTCCTTGACCGTACTGCAAAATGTCAGGTTCGGCTTGGAAAAATACACCGATTTTTCGTCCGAGAGTATTGACGCGAGGGCCCGGGAGTCTCTCCATCTTGTGGGGTTGAGGGGAGTGGAAAATCTGATGCCCCATGAACTCAGCGGAGGAATGAAGAAAAGGGTCGGTCTGGCCAGGGCGATTGCCTACAGGCCTGAGATCATTCTTTACGATGAGCCATCGACAGGAATTGATCCCATCAGGGCAGATGCGATCAACGATTTGATCATTCGGATGCAAAAAGAACTGAAAGTGACCTCTTTGGTCATTACTCATGATATGGTCAGCACCTACAAGGTTGCCGACCGGGTGGCCATGCTTTACAAGGGGAAGATCATCGAAACCGGGACTCCCGAAGAGATCAAAAACTCCAGAAACCCGGTTGTCCAGCAGTTCATCAGCGGTGCGGCCGAAGGCCCGATAAAAGAATGGTGAGATGCACAAATATTAATTTTATCAAGAGGATTTCCGATGAGCATATTCAAAAGAAAAAAGGAACAAGACCCCGGTTGTCTTGAGGATAATAAGATAAGAGCCTTCCGACAGGAAATCAAGATTGGTTTGTTCCTGGCCATCGCTCTGGCAATTATCATGTTGTTCATTTTTGTAGTGGGGGATTTGAGCACAATTTTTAAGAAAAAGGGGTATCCTCTGTACACCTACTATGATTCGGTGGCCGGATTGGAGAAGAGGACCGTCGTTCGTCTAGCCGGAGTGAAAGTTGGATACATCCAGGAGATCCGTCTCAAAGAGAGCCAAGCGGAAGTGGAGATGAGCATCGACCCCAAAGTCCAAATCAGTCGAGATTCTAAGGCTACGTTGGCTTCTCTCGGGCTTTTAGGAGAAAAGTATGTAGAGATCCTTCCCGGTGAGGAAGACAGGATGGCTCAGCCCGGGGACACCATTGCGAGTCTTCCATCCGTCAGCTTTGATCAACTGGGCCTCATGCTTTCCTCGATAGGGGAAGAAATCAAAGGAACGAGTCAGGCCTTGAGAGAATTGTTGGGGGCAGATGAAAAACGCGGAAGCATCGGGGAAACCCTTCAAAACCTTTCCGCATTTTCGTCGGAGCTCAATGATTTTTTCAAGGAAAATAGGGCCAATTTTACCAGAAGCGTTGAGAGCTCCCGGCAGGCTATCCAAAATTTTGACTCACGAGCGGAGGCCGTTTCGGAAGAGCTGGAAGAGTTGATACAGCTTATCAGGGACACGGTAGAGGAAAACCGGGGCAAATTGAAGGGAAACATGGAAGACGTCAATGAACTTATATCCAAGATAGAAGAAGCCCTGCGAGTACTGAACGAGTCTCTCGAGAAGTTGAATAAAGGAGAAGGAACGCTGGGCAAACTCATTCAAGATCCCGAACTCTACGAAAGAACGGAGCAGACTGTCGGCGAGATCCAGAAGATGGTTGCACCGGTTTCTTCTCTGCGGGTGAGTGCAGGATTGCGAGCCGAATACCTTCCAGATAGTGAACTGTTCAGAAGTGTCCTCTCCCTTGGACTATGGCCTGCCCCGGATAAGTTTTTTCTCGCTCAGATCGTGCACGATCCTTGGGATGACAGATTCAGGTATACGGCCCAAGGAGGTATCCGTCGGGGGGCCTTTGCTCCGAGGATTGGGCTTTTGGAATCTTCCCTCGGAGTGGGTTTGGATGTGTATACGCTTAAGGACAGATTAATCTTTTCCCTGGAGGGCTTTGATTTTAACCGAGATACGCGTCCCCGTTTCCGGCTTTGGACAACCCTTGCGGCCACGAAGTCTGTTCATCTGCTTCTGGGCTTGGACGATTTCACTCTGGACGCAAACAGAGAATTCTATATGGGCATGAGGTTTGGATTCTGATGAAAGCGAAGGCTGTGTTTGTCTGTCAGAGTTGTGGGTTTCATTCTCCCAAATGGCTGGGAAGATGTCCGAGCTGTGGAGAGTGGAATTCCCTCATCGAGGAAATCGAGGAAGAGATTCAGGCAGAGTACGCCTTTCCTCCTTCTGAGCCCGTCTTGTACAAAGAAATAAAAGGAGCGGAAAAGAAAAGAGCCCGCACCGGTGTCGAGGAGCTGGATCGTGTTCTGGGAGGCGGAGTGGTTCTGGGATCTCTGGTGTTGATTGGCGGAGAACCGGGTATCGGCAAATCCACGTTGCTCCTCCAAATGAGCCGGGATTTGAGCGCCAAAGGGGAGAAGGTTCTTTATGTCTCTGGGGAAGAGTCCCTGGAGCAGATCAAACTAAGGGGCGAAAGGCTCGGCCTGTCGAACGGAAATCTTTATCTCCTGGCTGAGACCAACCTGGAAAGGATCATCGCTCAGGCAGAGCGGTTAACCCCTCAAATATTTGTGATGGATTCGGTCCAGACGATCTATTCTTCCAAGCTGTCTTCCAGCCCGGGAACCATCAGCCAGGTGCGGGAGGTCACAAATCAAGTCTTTCGTTTCGCCAAGAAGAATCAGGTCTCTTCTTTTTTGATCGGACATATCACCAAAGAGGGCTCGCTGGCTGGACCCAAATCGCTCGAGCATATGGTGGATGTGGTCCTCTATTTTGAAGGCGAGCGGGATCATAGTCACCGGGTGCTCCGGGCCTTGAAGAACAGGTTCGGTCCTATTTCCGAACTCGCCATTTTCGAGATGGAAACGCAAGGACTTCAGGTCATTTCCAATCCCTCAGCTTTTTTTCTGAAGGAGAGACCGACGGATGAGACAGGGAGTGTCGTTGTGTGTACCATCAAAGGTTCAAGACCTTTGCTTGCAGAAGTCCAGGCTCTTGTCTCGCCTACTCTTTTTACCGGGAATCCCAGGAGGATGACCATAGGACTCGATCATTTCCGAACAGCCATGTTGTTGGCCATAATCGAGCGGAAGCTGGGTTTCGGCTTTGCCGGAGAGGACATCTACCTGAACGTGGCCGGGGGATTGAGCTTGGATGAGCCTGCGGTGGATTTGGCCGCCATGGCGGCTGTGGTCTCCTGTTTGAAGAACAAGGCCGTTCAGCCAGATTTCGCTTTCTTCGGAGAAATCGGATTGAGCGGGGAGGTCCGCTCTGTGAGTCAACCATTGGCTCGAGTGAAAGAAGCTTTTTCGTTGGGATTTAAAACAGTCGTTTTCCCTGAAGGAAACCTTGCTCAAATCAAGAAAGAGGCCCTTCCCAAGATCGATCTGGCTGGAGTGAAAAATATTAAAGAGGCTCTGGATATAATATTTTGATTTATTCATTTATAAAGGTTTTAAAATGGGTGTTTTAATCTTTCGGGTACTCATCATCGCTCTTATCTCCGTCACGGGATATTTTTTCCCTCCGTTCAGTCTTTCCCGCTATTATGGGATTCTGGTCGGGTTTCTCCTGAGTCTTCTCATTGTTTTCCTTGAAACCCGGATTAGGAAGAGCCAATTTAAAGTTATCTGGGGGGGCACGCTGGGAACTTTCGCAGGTGTCTTTCTCGGGTGGGGCCTGGGGGAGATTTACCAGGGCATCACACACGGCATCGGTGCCACGATGTTCATAAGGATTTTCTTCCTGATCATCATGCCTTACATCGGCTTCTTGGTCGGCACATTGAAACATGAATGGCTGGAACCTACCTATCTTTCTAGTTTCTTCAAAGAAAAGAATGCGGGAAAGAGCTTCAAAATACTGGATACCAGCGTTATCATCGATGGCCGCATTTCCGACATCTGCGATACGGCCTTCATCGAAGGAGACCTGATCGTTCCCCAGTTTATTCTCAAGGAGCTGCAGCTTGTGGCAGATTCTGCAGATGGCGTCAAAAGGCAAAGGGGGAGACGGGGACTGGATGTTTTAGACCATCTCCAGAAATCATCTCAGGTTTCTGTCAGGATATCGGAGTTGGATTTTCCCGAGATCACAGATGTGGATTCCAAGCTGATCGAGCTGGCCAAGCATTTGGATGCAAAAATCGTCACCACCGATTTTAATCTGAACAAGATTGCACAGCTTCAAGGCGTTCCGGTGCTCAACATCAACGAGCTGGCGAATGCATTGAAACCGGTCGTGCTTCCAGGGGAGACGATCAATGTTTTTATTCTCAAGGAAGGAAAGGAAAAGGACCAGGGAGTGGCCTATCTGGACGACGGAACAATGGTCGTGGTCGACAATTCCAGAAAGATGATCGGACAGAATGTCGAGATTACCGTGACATCGGTTCTCCAGACGACGGTCGGGAAGATGATTTTTGGCCGCTTCAACGAAGAAGACACTTGATGGATAGAGTAACGGCGATTATCGTTGCCGCAGGAGCAGGGAAAAGATTCGGTCTTGCCAAGCAGTTTGCTACCCTTAAAGGGAAGGCTGTTCTGGACAGGTGTCTGGAGAAGTTTGAGAAACACCCCGGAATCGACGATATCGTTCTCGTGTTAAAGGACACGCATCCGGATCGGGATTATACCGGGAAGTACAAAAAGATTATATCTGTAGCCAGAGGAGGAGAACGAAGGCAGGATTCCGTTTATGCGGGATTGGGCTGCGTGGACGAGAAAAAGACACGACTCGTTCTCATCCATGACGGGGCGAGGCCCTTGGTCGAAGAAGATTTGATCGGGCGGATCATCGAAGCCGCAGGAAAAAAAGGGGCGGTTGTACCCGTGATCCCCATGGACGATACCATCAAGCGTGTGGAAGGAGACAGAATCATCCAGACAGAGGACCGGGCCCACCTGTTCAGGAGCCAGACGCCCCAGGGTTTTTCATGTTCGCTCCTCAGAGAAGCCTTTAACAGAGCAAGAAAGGAAGGTTTTTACGGAACGGATGAGGCCTCTCTCGTGGAAAGGATAGGGAAAGAAGTCTTTGTCGTCCAGGGAGATCCAAAGAATATAAAGATCACGACTCAAGATGACCTGAGAATGGCGGAGGTTCTGATTGAAGATTAAGACCGGGCTCGGCTATGATATCCATAGGCTCCAGAAAGGGAGAAAACTCTTTTTGGGCGGAATAGAGCTCGAATTTCCCATGGGATTGTCAGGCCACTCCGATGGCGACTGTCTGATACATGCTGTCATCGACGCCCTGTTGGGGGCTCTGGGCGAGGGGGACATCGGACAGATGTTTCCTGATACGGATCCCCGATACAAGGATATCCGCAGCACCGAGCTGTTAAAGCATGTGATAGGGAAATGCAGAGGCAAAGGATGGAAGGTCATCCACATCGATTCGGTGGTCATCGCCGAGCGCCCCAGGATATCCAGCTCAATCGGAAAGATGAAAGAGGTTTTGTGTCCGCTGCTTCAGATAAATGATGAGGACCTGGGAATAAAAGCAAAGACTAACGAGGGAATGGGCTTAATCGGAGGGGGAAAGGCGATTGCCGCATTTGCCCAGGCGCTTATCCAATCTCGTTAGCGCGTATCGAGAGCATTTCCAAAATCGTGATCCGTGATCAAAGATAAGAGCAATGGGGAATGTTTTCGCTCCAGTCAGATTTTATACGCCATTCCCTCACCAAACTTCTCGGCCCTGCGGAACTCCGCATGGTTATCTTTTGTTCTACCTCATTGTTCTCTGCCCTTCTCAGGCCACTCCAGTCGATTATACCGTGCTCAAACAGTCCTCGGTTCCGACTTGGTCGGATTCCCTTGAAGTTTGACTCGGGAAGGCTAAATCTTCCGATGTCGCTCTATTCATTCCCCAATGCTCTTTCTTAGGCTTCATGCTTTTATGTAATCACGGTTTTGGAAACGCTTACGCGTGTGTCTGTTGGCTTGACTCATTTAACCACGCATTCTTATTTTTTATGCTATTTTTAGGGAAGAAAAAATCAGAGTTCATCGTCTAAATCATATTGGTCAACTTCTAGAACGGGTAAGCGTAGGTGTTGGAACAAATAGCTCCGGAGAGAGGAGATAACGGAGGTAAAAAGAATGCGATTCTTTATTAAATTGTTTCTCTTTTGCCTTATTGTCTCACTGTTCTTAGCCTTAGTCCCTCTATCGGCAATACAACTGCAAAAAAATACACGACTTAATATTGTCCTTATCACTATAGACACTCTTAGATCGGACAGATTGAGTTGTTACAGCCCCCGATATCTGAAGACGCCAAATATCGACAGCCTTGCCGAGAGAGGGACCTTGTTTTCGAAAGCGTTCGCTCACACGACAACCACTCTTCCCTCCCATACAAACATTCTTTTGGGGGTGACGCCGCTGTATCACGGTGTCCACGACAACCTGAACTTCATCGTGAGCCAAGATTTCACCACAATTGCCGAGCATCTCAAGCACAATGGATACAACACTGCAGCATTTGTGGGCGCTTATCCCCTGGATTCGCGGTTTGGACTCAACCAGGGGTTTGATAAATATGACGACTCCTATCTTCACGTCCATGGCCGTAAATTAACCTCTCTCGAAAGGAGAGCAGAAGATGTTGTCATGAATGCTATTGAGGGAATGGAAGATCTGGCCTCTCCCTGGTTTGTCTGGATTCACTGCTATGACCCTCACCTTCCCTATGACCCTCCGGAGCCGTTCAGGAGTCAATTCAAGAAGAGTCCTTACGAGGGAGAGGTTGCCTATGTCGACTATATTTTAGGCAGGTTTTTACGATACCTGGAGGGAAAGAATTTATTTGATAGGACCATGGTTGTCTTCACAGCAGACCACGGGGAGTCGTTGGGTCATCATGGTGAATGGGACCATGGTTTTGTTGCCTATAACACAACGGTATGGGTTCCACTCATCATGAGTGCGCCTGGATTGAGGTCTGGCCGAATTGACCAAAATGTCAGCCATATCGATATTTTCCCTACCATTTGTGAAGTGGTTGGTGTAAAAAAGCCGGCTTTTCTGCAGGGGATTTCTCTTCTGCCAGCCCTGGAGGGAAAGAGCTTGCCGGAAAGAACCATATATTTCGAATCTCTGTATCCTTATTATTCTCTTGGGTGGGCGCCGTTGATGGGATTCGTTCGACACAATGAGAAGTTCATCGCTTCTCCTATTCCCGAACTTTATGACTTAGAAAAAGACTTCGATGAGCAGAAGAATTTGGCAGCACCAGAGTCGCTCGACAGATATAAAAGTCAACTGGAGACGATCATCAATGAACAATCATTGCCTGATAGCTTCGAGAAGAAAGAGAAGTTTGACCGGGAGAATTTGGAAAAATTGAAAAGTCTGGGCTACATCTCAAGCTCTCATGGCCCGAAAAAGGATAGTTTTGGTCCTGAGGATGACGTAAAAACCCTCCTTCCCTTTTACAACCAGGCTATGAGAGCCGTAGATCTTTATGAGCGGGGCAGAACAATAGAGGCAGAAGTCATATTGAAAGATCTTATACAGAAAAGAAGAGATCTTGCCATGGCCTATATCAATCTTGCCTTTCTTTATGTGCAAGAGGACAAGACTGATGAAGCGCTCGAAACACTCAGGAGCGGACTTTCCAGTGTTTCCGGAGGATATGAAATTTATGAATACTACATCAAGACGCTTCGCCGCGCTCACAGGTATGATGAGATCATCCAGGAGTTTAACGAGAAAAGTTACCGGGAAATCTCAGTAGATCCGGAGATATGGAACAATGTCGGATTTGCCTATTTGATGAGCCAAGAATGGGAGAAAGCCGTAGAGGCATTCAACCGGGCGGTTTCTTTGGACTGCAAATTTGCAGAAGCGTTCTTCAATCTTGGAAAAGCCTATCTTGAATTGGGGATCGAAAAGGAAGACCAGAATCTATTTCAGGAATCTTCAGAAAATTTTAAAAAAGCCATCGAAACGGATCCGACATACCCTTCCGCCTATTTTGGTTTAGGGAAGGCATACCGGCAAATGGGCAATCTGGATGGAGCCATATTCTGCTGGAAAAAGGCCTTGGAATTACAGCCGTACTATGATATCGCTCTTTACTCTTTGGGGATGGCTTATTTGGATAAAGGTGATAGAAAAAAAGCGCTGGATTGTTTTTTAGGACTTAAAGAAAGATTCTATTTTGATTATCCCGATGATGTTAAGAAAAGAATCGAAGATCTCATTTTGAAATGTAAAATCTGAATGGGAGAGATTTTCCAACCGGCTGCACTCCTCCATCCGGTCAATATGAAAAAAAGGGCTGCATTTCCTCTTCTCTCTCAGAGGAAATGCAGCCCTATGAGTAGAGGGATGGTTGGAAAAGGCTTATCCTGTGATCGAGGATGAAGGCAGGCCTTCTACCTCTGCGACAACGTGGATTGAGATCGTGTAGTCCTTCTGGTTTCCGAGCTTCACCATTTCTATCACTGTTCTGGATGTCATCAAGTTGAATCCCGCAACGGTCAGCAGTGCGGCCACCAAGAAAATTGCAATTTTTGTTTTATATCTCATTTGATCCTCCGTTTTCCTTTTTCATGGTCATCGCCTTACAAGAGAGCAATTAACGTGCCAAAATATCTTATCAGGGTAGAAAACAGTATTAACCGGTCAAATTTCATGAAAAATGTTCGATAGAAAGACAAGTGGTGTCCGATTAAGAACAGTCCAGAAGGGGAAAAAGGCTTTGAATCCGATGGATTCAAAGCCTACTCAGACCGCAGCTCATCTGCAGGCTTTTTCAGGGCGACTTTCAGAGATTGGTAGCTGATGGTGGCGAAAGCCGCAGCCAGGCTCCCGAAGAATGCCAGCACGAAAGCCCAAAAACTGATGCTGCTCCTGTAGGCGAAGTTTCTGAGCCATTTCTGGATCACGAGGAAGGCCGCAGGCCAGGCAAGAGCGTTGGCCGCGATAATCAAGATAATCGTTTCCCGGGAGAACAGGGAGAGGATTTGAGGGACAGTCGCTCCCAGCACTTTTCTGATCCCTATCTCCTTGGATTTTTGCTGGGCTGAATAGGCAGATAGACTGAAGAGGCCGAGGAGGGCAATACAGATGGCCAGCAGAGAAAAATACTGGAAGATCTTTTCGAATCTTTCCTCAGATTTGTAAAGACTGTCAAAAGCGTCATCGAGAAAAAAGTATTCGAAGGGAATCAAGGGAGAAAATCTCTTATAGATCCTTTCGATGGAACCGAGCGTGCCTTGAATATCGTCGGTGTCAATCTTTACCGACATATAATCAAATTCTTTCCTCCATGGCGTATTGGTGATCAGGAGAGGTTCGATCTTGTTATGAAGTGTAGCAAACTGAAAATCTTTGACTACTCCGATGACCGTTCGATCTCCGCTCCGGCGTATGGTCTTGCCAATCGGGTTGTCCCATCCGAGTTGTTCGGCAAGCGTTTCATTGATGAGATAAGCGTTTCTGTCTGTTGCGAATTCCCTGGAAAAATTCCTTCCCTTCACCAGATCGATGCCGTACGTCTCGAGAAAGTGCTCGTCGGCATCGAGCGCATGGATCATGATGGAGTGAGAATATCCTTCCGGGGTATATCCGTTGCTGGTGAAGCCATTATGAGGGATATCAGAGGAGGCTGATGCCTGGACAATCCCCGGCAAAGAGAGAAGATCACCCCTCATCTCTTCGGTTTTCGTTCTCAAATCTTGGTCAGCCAAGGGTATGATCACCATGTTCTCCTTGTTGTATCCCAGCTCGGCCTTTTTGATGTAATGGAGCTGATTGCGGATGAGAAGAGTACAGATGATCAGAGTTATGGATATCACGAACTGGAAAATGACCAGAGCGTTGCGGAATTTCTTTTTGCCCCTGGCAGAATCAAAAACTCCTTTGAGAGTTTTGACCGGCTGGAAAGAAGACATGTAGAACGCCGGATGAATCCCGGAGGCCACTCCCACCAAAAGGATGAGAAAGAGCAGACCGAAAATGCTGGTTAGATCGAGCAGTTCAAGGGGATTCAGTTCTTTATTCAGAAGCTGGTTGTAAGTAGGGGTCAGAATAAAGGCGACTCCTATCCCTGCGCCGAAGGCCAGAGTGGTCATGACCAAAGATTCTCCGAGGAACTGCCGGATCAGATTTCTCCGATGGGCCCCGATCACTTTCCTGATCCCGACTTCCCTGGCCCGCCGCGCCGCTCGGGCTGTGGTGAGATTGACGAAGTTTATACAGGCGATCAGGAGGATAAAGATGGCCACTGCAGAGAACGTATAGAAATTCACCAAAGCGGTGCGCGAGCTCTGGTCGTAATAAAAGTGGATCTTTTTTAGCGGCTGGAGATACGCTTCATATTTCCAGCCATATGGGGCGATTCTCTCGTTTATATTTCTCCATAAAAAATTCGGAAATTTTTTCTCGACAGAACCGGCCGTGGCATTTTCTTCGAGCTTGACATAGGTGATGATCTGGTTGCCGCCATTCCAATCCATTGCCATGATAGGGCGGGCATAAAGCGTTTCAAACGAGACCAAGGCATTGAACTGGATGCTGGAGTTAGAGGGCGGATTTTCGACGACCCCAGTGACTCTATAGAGATCTCCTGTGCCTATTTGGACCGTCTCACCGATAGGATCTTTAGAGCCGAAAATCCGTTCCGAAGCCTGCTCCGAAAGGACGATAGAATAAGGATCCACAAGGGCGGTCTTGGAACTTCCTGATTTGAATTCGAAGCTGAAGACCGTGAATAAACTCGGGGAGGCGTAGCGGATACGATCGACCTTGAAGGATTTGTTGCCCACGTTAAGATAGGCTGTACGCAAAGTCGACATGCGGACGAAATCCTCAACCTCAGGGAAGTCTTTTTTCATATCCGGACCGATGGGCGGAGTAAAAACATGGGATTCTTCTTCGGACACTCCTTCCCGCAGATGGCGAATGCTGACACGGTAGATGCTGTCTGCATTTTCATGAAAACGGTCATAGCTGATCTCGAACTGCAGATAAAGAAGGATGAGGATGGCAGCGCTCAGTCCGAGTGCCAGACCGAAGACATTGATGAGTGTGTAAGTCCGGTGTTTTTTGAGGTTTCGAAAAGCCATCAGGAAATAGTTTTTAAACATTGCTGCGCTCCCGTGGATGTTTTTTCTGAGAAGAGAAAAGAAGGAGGACAGTAGCTGAAAGAGGAACCATATCTTTGCCCGGAGCCGGTTGTCGGCAGCCCGGACTTCATAGCTCTCCAGAAGATCTCCGATAAAAGATTCTCTATATTTCTCGGATAACAATTTATCCAACAGAAACTCGATCGATCGTTTTCCTGTGGTTCTCTCTTCAGTCATGGTTATCTGTTTTCATCGGGATTGAGCCCCGGATATCCTCTCCAGAGAACAGAGTTCATCCTTTGCAGCTCGTCTAACTCCTTGATGCCCGCTGGAGTTATCTTGAACAATCGCTTCCTTCGTCCTCCTCTCTCCGGTGAAGGACTGCTGTTATAGGAAGTCAGGAGACCTTTTTTCTCCAATCTCTCGAGAGGAACATATACGGCTCCGACAGACCAATATTTCCCGGTCCTCTTTTGGATGAACTCCCGGATGGTTATGCCGTAAGCGCTGTCTTTGAGTTTCCAAACGGCCAGCAGTACGATTTCTTCGGCTCTAGATATGTATTTATCGGCCATAACGGCTCCTTATTTGTTCTACGCCTTAGAACATATTTATAATATATTACGCTGGAAAACAAAAAAGGTTGCTAAAATATTGAAAATTTGCCCACAAAAAATGCAGGTAAACGTTTGAGATAAAAGTCTCTGTATATTATTGGGAAATTAGCTAGAAGGATAATGGAGGGCAGAAAAAAAGGCTGCAGTTTCCAGCACGTTCTGGATATCCTGCAGCCTTTCTAGTATATGGGAATGGTCTGAAATTGAAGGCGGAATCTGTCCGGGAGGACATCCATATTGGCTCTGCCGAAATCGATGATCAGCCAATCCCAGATTTTGACGATGTGACTCATCACTCGGTCAAACATGGAATCTTATCCTCCGACATGATGAGCGGCTGTTTTTACTTTTGCGACCTTAACCATATCCACGGCAGCCGGGGAAGTCATCAGGTTAAAACCGATTAAAGTGAGCAGTACAGCCACGATAAGTATTGCAGCTTTTGTTTTGAGCTTCATTCTCTTTTCTCCTTTCTCTGTAATAATCATTTCCTAACAATGAATATACGTATATTCGGCCCAAAAGGTTGCCTCTTCGTTGCAAATAATACAAATATTATATAATTAATAGGAATTAATGATGACGGTTTGCTCGCGGACATGCTCAAGCATTTGGGTTTTTAGCTAAAATATATTAATATGATGCGTATTCCGATGAAAAAAATAAGAGTCCGTTTTGCCCCGAGTCCAACAGGTTATCTTCATGTTGGCAACGCACGCACGGCACTTTTTAACTGGATCTTTGCCCGACAGAAAGAAGGAACCTATGTATTGAGGATCGAAGATACGGATATCGAACGTTCGGCCGCAGAATACGAGAACAAACTCAAAGAAGACCTGCTCTGGCTCGGCCTGGATTGGGATGAAGGACCGGATGTCGGCGGGTCCTTCGGACCGTACAGGCAGTCTCAGAGACTCGAGATATATCGGGACTACACCCAGAGGCTCCTGGACGGAGAGAAGGCCTACTACTGTTTTTGTTCACCGGAAGAACTGGAACGAGAGCGGAAAGAGGCTCTGGCAAGGGATGGAATGGCCATCTACAGCGGCAGATGCCGGAAGGTTTCTCCAGAGGAAGCCTCGAGGCGCATCCGGTGCGGCGAACATGCTTCTGTGAGGCTGCGGACGCCAGACCGTGGGGAGCTGAGTTTCCATGACCTTGTAAGGGGAGAATTGAATTTTGATCTGAGTCTGATCGGCGATCCGATCATTGTTCGCTCCACAGGATTCCCTGCTTATAATTTTGCCGTAGTGGCCGACGATGCCTTGATGGAAATCACCCATATCATAAGAGGAGAAGATCACATCTCAAACACTCCCCGTCAGATTCTCCTCTACGAGGCGCTTTCCCTGCCTCCTCCTCAGTTTGCCCACCTTTCCATGGTGATGGGCAAAGACAACACCCGGTTGAGCAAGCGCCACGGAGCCACGGCCGTTGACCAGTTCAAAAAGGATGGAGTTCTTCCTGATGCCCTGTTCAATTATCTGGCTCTTTTGGGATGGGCTCCGCCAGAAGACCGGGAGATCCTGTCCAAGGAGGAGATGGTCGAGCTTTTCGATCTCGAGAGAGTCAGCCGGTCTGCAGCGGTCTTTGACTACGACAAACTTCACTGGATCAACCGCCAGCACGCAAAACGCCTCTCTCCCCGGAAAAAGGCAGAGAATGCCTATCCTTACCTGAGAGAGGCAGGGCTTTTACCCGACAGTATGACCCAAGACCATTGGGGCTGGCTGGAAAGGGTGGTGGAGTCATTTATGGAGAGAGTGGACCGGTTCGCAGACCTTCCCTCTCAGGTATCCCTGCTCTTCGATTTCTCTCCTCAGGAGATGGACGCAGAGACGAAAAAGGAGCTGGATTCGGATTGTGCATCCCGTGTCGTGCGGATCTTTGGAGAGAAGATCGTCCAGGAAAAATCTTTTGACTATGAACGATTTTCTGCCATTGCCCAGGAAATAAAAGCGGCCACTGGATGCAAGGGGAAAGATCTCTATCATCCTCTGCGCATTGCACTTACAGCCAGGAGCTCGGGCCTGGATCTGGATAAATTCATCCCTTTGGTGGAGGAAGGAGCGAAATTAGCTCTGCCACAGCCCATAAAGAATTGTTCTCAGCGTGTCTCGGAATTTTTGGATTTTTTAAATAAATGAGGTTTAAAGCCGGATCTAGATAAGGAGTAGGGCTATGGAGAAAGGCCCCGAAGAAAGAGAATATAAGGACTTCATCCGGACCATCATCGATCAGGACCTGGAAAGAGGAAAGAATCAGGGCCGGGTCCACACCCGTTTTCCGCCCGAGCCGAATGGATATCTCCATATCGGGCATGCCAAGTCCATATGCCTGAATTTCGGACTTGCCGCGGAATACGGAGGGCTCTGTAATCTGCGTTTCGACGATACCAATCCGATCAAAGAGGAACAGGAATACGTAGAGTCCATCAAGGAGAACATCCGGTGGCTCGGGTTTGACTGGGAAGACCGCCTGTATTATGCTTCCGATTACTTCGAGAAGCTGTATGGGTATGCTGTAGATCTCATAAAAAAAGGGAAAGCCTATGTCTGCGATCTGAGCGCAGAACAAATCCGTGAGTACAGAGGGACGTTGACAAAACCCGGAAAAGACAGTCCCTATAGAAACCGTTCGGTGGAGGAAAATTTCGACCTCTTCGAGCGGATGCACGGGGGTGAGTTTCCCGACGGGTCACGGACACTCCGGGCAAAGATCGACATGTCTTCCCCCAATCTGAATATGCGGGATCCGGTCATGTATCGGATCCTCAGGGCCACGCACCACCGGACAGGCGACAAGTGGTGCATCTATCCGACCTATGATTGGGCCCACGGACAGTCGGATTCCATCGAAGGCATCACCCACTCTATCTGTACTTTGGAATTCGAAGATCACCGGCCTCTCTATGATTGGTTTCTCGACCAGCTGGGTGTCCATCATCCCCAGCAGATCGAATTCGCGCGGCTGAATCTCTCTTACACCGTGATGAGCAAACGGAAACTCCTCCAACTGGTTGAGGAAGGAATCGTAACCGGCTGGGACGATCCCAGAATGCCGACCATTTCCGGTCTGCGGAGACGCGGCTACACACCTCGGTCTATCAGGGATTTCTGCGACCGGATCGGATTGGCCAAGAGAGAGAGCATGGTCGATATCGCTCTTCTCGAACACTGCCTCAGGGAGGATCTGAACAAGAGGGCTCCCCGGGTGATGGCTGTGCTGGATCCTCTGCGGGTGACCATCGTCAATTATCCGGAAGGCAAGACGGAGATGCTGGACGCTGAAAACAATCCTGAGGACCCGGAAATGGGCACCAGAAAAATCCCCTTTTGCCGGGAGCTCTATATCGAGCGTGAGGATTTTCGTGAAGACCCGCCCAAAAAGTTTTTCCGCCTCTCTCCAGGCAGAGAAGTGAGGCTCAAACATGCCTACTACATCAAATGTGAAGAAGTCGTGAAAGATCCGAAAACAGGAGAAATCGTGGAAATCCGGTGTTCCTATGATCCAGAGACAAAGGGAGGATGGTCCAGAGACGGTCGGATGGTCAAGGGGACGCTGCACTGGGTTTCAGCGCCTCATTCGCTCGAAGTGGATGTGCGGCTGTATGAATACCTGTTTACAAGAGAGGATCCATCCGAGGTGGAAGAGGGGAAGGATTGGAGGGAGTATCTGAATCCCAAGTCACTGGAAACACTGACATCCTGCCGGGGCGAGCCATCCCTCTCTGAGCTGAAGGCCGGAGAAAGGGTGCAATTTCTCAGAAAAGGCTATTTCTGTCTGGACTCTGTAGATTCCACTGCTGAGAAACTGGTGTTCAACAGGACGGCCACACTGCGCGATACATGGGCAAAAATTGAAAAGGCCCAAAAGGCGAAAAAGCCCTGAACCCATCCTATGGGATTGAAATGACCACAGAACTCTGCCATAGCACTATTGTCATGCTCCTTGCAAGAGCGTAAAATGGCTATTGAGGAATCAGCAGTTGGAGAAAATCATCCGTCTGAATCCTTTGCTGGAGATCATCAGGAACGCACCTGAGCGTGTGGACAAACTGCTCATCCAGGAAGAGGCGAAAAAGTCCAAGATCGATGAGATCTTCAGGGAGGCAAAGAAGCAGGGGCTTTCGATGTCTTTCATCCCAAAAAAGAGACTGGACAGGTTGGACAGGAATCATCAGGGGGCCATCGCTTTTGTGACAGCCAAGGGATACACCGCCGTCGATTCGATATTGAACTCTTCGACTCGTCCCTTTCTTGTCATTCTGGACGGAGTCGAAGATCCTCAGAATCTGGGAGCCATCATCCGGACAGCCGAAGGCGGGGGTGTGGATGGCATCATTCTCCCTGAACGCCGCGCAGCCGGCTTAACTCGAACGGTCGCTTCGGTATCTGCCGGAGCCTTGGAACATGTGAAAGTGGCAAGAGTCAAAAATATTGCCCGAACCCTGGAGGAACTGAGAAAGAGAGATATCTGGCTGGTAGGGGCAGAAGGAGGGCAACAGAATCTGTGGCACGAATTCGACTATACCCTCCCAGTGGGGTTGGTTTTTGGCTCTGAAGGTAAAGGCATTCGGCCCTTGGTGAGAGAAAAATGCGACAAGGTTCTTTCTATCCCTCTATTGGGAAGCATGACCTCTCTCAATGTGGGGGCGGCAGCAGCGATTTTTATTTACGAAGTGGTACGGCAAAGAAGGGAAACCCCGATTGAATAAATCCGGCAGGAAGTTCGTATATAAGGATAGGAAGAAAGATATGCCAGAGGAGATCGCTTTACAAAAGGAACAGATACTCTCCAAAGAAGCCGTCCAGGTGGAGTTGAAGAGAACCCTCTCGGAGAGAGAAATTCTGGAAGCGGTTCAGAAGGGAGACAAAGAAGCATACGGATTGATCGTGAAGCGCTACATGCATTCGGCGTATTATATTGCTTTGGGTTTTGTCCATAATCAACAAGATGCTCTGGATATTTCACAGGATGCATTCGTAAAAGCCTTCCGAAAAATCAAAAGCTACAAAACAGAAAGGCCGTTCTTCCCTTGGTTCTACCGTCTGATGAAAAATCTTTGTATCGATCACCTCAAGCGCAAACGGCGGATGGGAGAGGTTCCTTTGAAGGACACCAAAGTGCTCGATGAAGAGCAGGAGGACCGGGAGATGAAGGAGGCCTTGTGGAGGGGCATTAGAGAACTTCCCTTCGATCAAAGAGAGGTCATCATACTCAGATATTTCCGGCAGATGTCCTACCAGGAAATTGCCGAGCTCATATGCAGGCCGATAGGGACGGTCATGTCATCCCTGTACTATGCCAAAAAGAAACTCAAAGGAATCCTCGGGAGATATCTGGGATTTGAATAGAGGATGAATCATGGATCATAAGAGACTCAAAGAACTCATTTCCTCCTATCATGATGGAGAATTAGATGAGAAAGAGAGACGGCAACTGGAGGAGCACCTGAATCAGTGTCCCGAGTGCCGTCAGGAATTCGAGGAAATGGGAAAACTCGAGGAGGTGTTGGAAAAAATGCAGCTAAAAAAGCCTCATAAAGAAATGTGGGAGGTCTACTGGACCTCGATCTATAACCGCCTGGAAAGAAGGATTGGATGGATTTTCCTTTCTATCGGTGCTATGATACTCTTGTTTTTCGGAGGCTACAAAGCAGTTGAGGGAATTATCCAGGATCCTTCCATCTCGCTTCTCCTCAAGATCGGTATTCTTATCCTCCTCGGCGGAGTGGTTATCCTGCTGGTTTCCTTGCTCAGGGAGCAGATCTTTGTCTATAAGAGGGAAAGATACAAGGAGGTAGAAAAATGATTCTTGTAACCACAGAGTTTGTTCCCGGAAAGGAGATCAAAAAAGTGGTGGGTCTCGTGCGGGGAAACACCATCAGGGCCCGGCATCTCGGACGCGACATCTCAGCAGCACTCAAGAATATCGTGGGAGGGGAAATCCGCGATTACACCAAGATGATGGCAGAATCCCGTGAGCAGGCCATCGACCGGATGATCGAGGAAGCCGAAAGCCTCGGGGCCAATGCCATCATCAATGTCCGTTTCACCACTTCGATGATCATGCAGAGTGCTTCTGAGATCCTGGCATACGGTACTGCCGTGGTCGTGGAATAGCGGACCCTTCAGGAGAGAAGAGACGGCCTCTTCGCTCTGTGCCTCCCGGTGATACAAAAACCGATGTTTTTATGTGCGTAAAGACGGTTAATGGATAAGAAAGTCATCGCCCTCCTGATGATCGTTTTCTTGATGACGCTGTTCTTCTCCCTTTCCTTAAAGGCCTTTCCCCAAGATAAGGAAAAGGGAACCCTTTCCATCTATTTCATGCAGGAACAGGTGGGTTATGAAGAATACACCTGGGAAGAAGACGAGTTTGGCTACACCCTTACAGTCCGTGGACGGATGACCAAACCCATCGCAATCGAGATCGAGGAGCTCGTGATCAACCTGAACAAAAGTTTTATCTCCCGTCAATATCTGTTCAGAGGAAAGATCAGCGGAGTCGAACGGGAGGTCAGGAGTATCCTATCTGAGGGAAAAGTTGTGAACATCACCAAAGTGGCGGGGCAAGAACAGTCCGAAGCGGTGAGCATCAAACGGGATGCCTTCCTTTTACCCAACCCGGTTTTTTCTCCATATATGGTTTTAACAAAAAAATATCGATGCGAGCTTCAGGAGAAGATCGATATTTCTGCCTACATCATTCCCCAAATGGAAGTGCCGGCCACACTCGAGCCCAAGAAAGAGAACCCTTGTCGGCTTATTATGAATCTGACCGCCAACGAAATAGAACTCGAAACCAATGAGATGGGGACCCTCAACACGATAGATATCCCTTCCCAGAGCTTGAGAGTCTTGAAGACCATGATCGGAAGGCCCAGCCGCTGACATTATTGTTCACATGACCTAGACAGAAAAAAGATCCCTGCAGACATCTCTATTCTCGATCAACATCATGTGGATGACGCGGCGGTATTTTTTATAGAGTTTCTGGCGGATGAGCTGCAGCCTGGAAAATACATTCTGAATCTCTCTCCAGAGGACAGCCGCTCCCAATCGCGATCTCAGGTGAACACGGTTTTTAAGGTTAGATAGGAGGATCTCAGAACGGTTGGTTCAGCCTTCATGACTTGCTGCGGGATTTCCACTTTCCGAGACTAATCAATCTCTTTAACCGCTCCTTAATTCCTCTGTTTGCATCCCAGGACAGGATCCTGTCGATCCTTATATAGGCGTTTTGTACATCATCGTGCCAAGTCAATTCATCTTTAATGGAGTTTAAAGCCTCTGATTGGTAGGAATCGTCGATTTGTGCCCAGATGGCAAGTGCCAGATCCCGGAGGCCGAGTCCCCAATATAGGCATCCCAGTTCAAACAGTGCGTGATTCCTTTGCTTTCCACCCATGTTAATAACCGTTTCATATAGATTTATCTGCTCTTCGACATATCTAGCTATAACCTCGTCCAACGAGGAGCAGCCTCTTTTTTCTAGTATTTTATGGAGTTTTTCATATGTATTCTTGATGATGTAGCACTTGACTTGCTTGTTGTACACCTCGGATACTCTGTATTTTTGGGATAAATATTTTTTTGCCTCATCATAAGCTTTATACAGGTATTCGATGGCTCTTCTCTCGAAATCATAATGCGAGGCTAGAGTTAAGAGAAATTCCGCACTGACAGGCGTGTCCGTATTTTCTCTCAAGAATTTCAGGAATTGATATTCCAGAGGCTTGTTGAAGTAGAGTTCCTCGATATAATCAAAGGCTGATGAAATGCGGCTTATGGGGACGATGATATTGTTCAGATTGCTGTGGATGAATCTCCTGGTTAAATAGGCAAGGTCTTCGCTTTCAAGATCGTATTTCTCGAGATATTTCTTTTTGAAGTACAAAAACTGATCTTCTTCGGGCAAGGCCAGAAATTTATCCAGAAAATCATCGAAATGTTCCTTGAAAGACGCAGTGATTATCAATTCCTTTTTTGCTTCGGGTTTTTTATGCCAAACCGCCTCAGGACGAGATGTTCCTGAAAGCAGCACAACCTTGAATGCCTTTTCTTCCTGATCTTTAAACAGCGCTTCTGATTTTGTGTCCACAAAATGGATGTCAGCTAGAGGCTTTCTTACCGCCAAAGGAAAGCCCTCCACGATATGGAACAGATGGGCTCCTTGGGCGAGAATCTGCTCATAGGGAGATTCTCTAAAAAAATGTTGTGCAGGAACGATTTTAATACCTGTAGGCGTATTGACCCTCACATAGTCACTCACTCTATCGTAATCTATACATCTGGATGGAAATCTCTGGAGGGACTGCAGATCTGCTCTGTTCGGTTTTAGCAGCACATTCAGCTTTGTATCCTGTTTTCCCGGAAGCGGAACGGATGGGATGACTTTTTTCCCCGAATCGAGGTCTAATCCTCCCCGTTGCCGCAGGAAATTTTGGATATCATCTTCGGTGATCGCTTGTGAGGTTTTTTCTTCATCCTTGACTCCCTTCAAGTCGAAGTAGGCCCCGATCAACTGTTTGTAAACCTGGACCTTTTCGTTATGACTCAGACTGGAACCGGAGATTGTGAAACTTTTAAGAAGTTCAGAGATTTCTTTGTCCTTGCCGGCCGACCTTGCTAGCGCCCCAGAGCCAGAGGGGCTTACTCCCTGGAATTCGTCCAATGCCTGGAATAACGCACGCTGGTTCCTTTCTCTTGAAGTTGAATTCGAGGTGGAGGAAGGAAGAATGGAAAAACATAAAATGAGAAAGAAGAGGATATGGAAAGTGATGGATAGATAGAGGGCGAACGAGAAAGTGATTTTTTTCACTACAGTCCATTTGACTAGTTTAGAGTAGAGGGTATCGGCAGGATGGGAATAAAAATCACTAAAGAGTTCCATCTCCCCTTTTCCCCTCCTTATTCTTCCCGCCTCTTTGTTTTACATCAATTCTGCAGATCACTCAATTTTTTTTCATTATACATCACTTCCAGTTCATCTTATAGATAACCAGTTCCTGATAGCCGCTTTCTTTCTCATAAGCACAGTACATCCGGCTGTTTTTCAATTTCCGGCCTAACGCTTCTTTCAGGCTTTTTTGTCTCACAAACACACCGTCTGAATTGAAAATGTCGACCATGTATTCATCCGGATTCTCACCTTTCTCGTATGTCTCCGCCAAAATCCTTCCTTCTCCATCCACATAGAGAAACTTGAACGGCGGAAAATTCTCCTGCATATAAACTTTGTCCTTCAAGAGATCCCACATGTTGGCTTGATATTATTCCTCGTTATTTTCATGTGATTATTCCATGTATTTTGACTTATATAAATCAAAGCATATTCATGTTAAAATGAAAACGTGAGTTGGGAAAAGAAAATCGAAGATCTCGAAAACATTTTGATAGAGATTCTCAAGAGCAAGTTTCTTCCCAAAGACAGTTATCTAGCCGGTGGCACAGCACTTTATTTTTATCTCCGCCATCGAGTATCTGTTGATATTGATTTTTTTTCACCAAAGCCGTTTCGTCCAGACACATTGGTTTTCAAAGCCAGAGAATATTTTGATCACGTGGATGTTGAAATCATGGAGAAGGATAGTCTGATTTTATTTCTTTCTCAGGACAAAATAAAGTTTTCATTATTTCATCTGCCTTACCCACTGTTATCTGATTTGCATTTTCATGAAATTAAGCCTCACATCAAATGTCCAGTGGCATCTCTTGAGGATATCGAAGCCATGAAGGCCGTTGCTCTTGCCCAAAGAGGTTCGGCTAAGGATTTTGTCGACCTTTATCATCTGCTCGGAGGAACACGGCACACCTTTAATGATATGTTTTCTGGTGTTCAACGCAAATATCAAGTTGATGAGAAATACAGTTATCATCTAAAAACCGCTATGGCTTATTTTTTTGATGCTGAGCAAGAAATCGGTGCTATCATGATCGTTGATGAGACAGGCAAAATTCGAAAAATCACAGATGAGCAATGGCAAGAAATCAAGGCATTTTTCGTGAGGTTCAGCCAATGAGAAAAGAACTTTTTTGGGACAGGGATGAAGAAACAATCTCCCCTGATATTGAGATTGAAAGAGCCATAAATTTCGGGGGTTTTGATTACATAGAAGAGGTCCAGAAGAAGTATGGAATGGAGAAATTCAAGAACGTTTTGAGAAACAAAAAAAGTCTGAGTAAGAAAGCCGTTAATTATTGGTGCCTTGTCTTGGGAATAGATCCAAATGAAACCGCGGTCTTCAAGGATTCGTTTTCTATTTGGACTCCTTTCCGTTGATTATTCATTTAGGCAGCGTTTTCCATTTACCCAGGCTATTCTTTCTTGCTTCGTTCTTTTTTATTTTTTAATTTTCCCTTTGCCAATACTCATTAAATTTAGGAGGTTCCTCCTTTAGGCATGTGAACGAGGGATGATGTAGAGAACACTCTTTAGTGGAATTGGAAGAATGAGGATGGATTGGCTAGGCTAGGAAGCTTTATCGGGCTCATCGGCTCTCCTGACAATTGCAAAATCTGCAAGCCTTCCCTGGTACTGGACCACAGATGCCTTTATTTCGATAGGAACATCGCTTCCGTCTTTGTGCCTTATTACTGTTTTATAAATATTCGGGATATCTTCTCCTGCTATGCGTCTCAGATAGTATTTTGCTAACTTCGGAAGCTCGTCTGGATGAATATAGTGGGCAAAGGATGTGCCAATGACCTCTTCTGGAGTATAACCTATCAGTTCTGCCACCTTAGGATTCACATATTTTATCTGTCGGTCTTGAATGATAGTAATCACTTCTTTTGCTTTACGAAACAAATTGTGGATTTTTTTGTCAATTTTTCTGAGGTTGTTTTGGGTCCGTTCTCGCTCGATCTCCAATTTTTGCAGCTCGGTGATTCGCTCATGCAGCTCCATCAATTCATCGAGCTCCCTTTCTTTTGCTTTATCGTTCTCATCCATACTTCTTGCTCCTGATTAACTTCCGCTCTCTCCATTCATTCTTCCAATATATTACTACTTTTTTAATGATTTTTCTTTTAAAAAAAACAGGAGCTCGATTATGACAACGAGCATTGATCACTCATCTCTGTCCATAAGCCAACCCTCCCCACTTGACATATATCACGCATGCCAGGCCAAAGAGAACCTTTGCGATGTAGTGGACCCACCATATCCAGGTTGTAGGGGACATGCTTACAACCTGGGGAAGAAGGACTATAATGGCCATAATTGAGGCAAAAATTATTTTGGTCTGAATCAATTCTGCTTTTATGAACGCCAGAATAAAAGCCACAAGGATGGCTATATTGAGAATAGCTCCATAAGGCACCCTCTTGTCCTTTCTTCTCCTTGCCCTCAGTCTATTGTGCTATTCCCGCCTCATCTTGAGAAATGGAGTAGGCATTCATCCTGTTCGAGCCTGTATTCGATTTTAAGATTCCATCCTGCTCTCTTAGCTCTGTCATACCATATGGTTTCAAATATCTTACGATAGTCCTCAAACGAAATTTGATGTTTGAGATGGGCAGTTCTTCTGTAGAGAGAAAAAAATATCGATTCAATCTTGACTAAAGCCTCTCTTTCCTCAAGTTTTTCAAGTGTAACGGCGTTTCCTTTAAGATTGGCCTGTTCCCAGCAAAGATACAATATAAATGCCTTTGAAGGAGGGACAAACGGAACCCAGGCTTTCGCTGCAAGAAAATATCCGAGGCCATCCAGGAATATGTTAAAGGCAGAATCCCTTCCTAAATTTTCAGATATCGTATTGAAAATCCACACCATCTTGGTCCAGTAGAATTCCTCCCGCATCCATGCTTTCCACTCTTCCGGCAGGTCAGGGAATTCTGAGGTGGGAAGAGATTCAATATTATCAAGACGAATAAAGATGCCTTCTAAATGTTGGAAATACCATTTGTCTCCTTCCAGAATGAACGAGAAGCAGTAAGTGTATTTCCCTCCTTCCGCTGTTGTCAGAGGAACTAAGAAATTCAACTGATTGTCATATCGAATGACTTCCGGTTCCCTTTCCATATCTTCCCACGGAATGCTTTTTCTAAATCTATTCAACGTTTCCATGAGCTGTTCTCTCGGAAATTCCTGATGAGGTCGAATATGTTCTGGTGATAGTTCATTGTTCTTGTATAGCAATACAAACTCTTTCCAGACCTTGAGGTTATCTTGTTGGAGGGCTGAGGTTGAGGTTTGCATGAATGCTAGTAGAAGAGGAAAAAGCCAAATTGTCCTTCTCATTCTTTTCTCCTTTCCATCCGACTCAAAATATATTTTTTCATGCTCAGCCCGGCTCTCTGGAGCTTGGATGCGGGATGGGCTAGATTTTCCATGTGACTTTGTATCGTTTTACGAGCTGATAATCCTCTGCATCTTCCTCTTTGGAATATGGTTCATTCTAATTTTTTTCACAAATCCTTAATTTTATAGCTGTATCTTTCCCCTCGGTTTTCTTCTATGTTTGGGGTCTTTGCAGATAAGGCTTCTGTTACAGGATCGAACAACAAAACTGGCATTGTTGACAGCAGGAAGCACATTGAATTTCTTGGTTACCCCTTTTAGCTCAAGCATGTTCCCTCTCCTTTTTATTATACATAGGGACATATGAATTATACCAGTTAGGTTTTATGTCTTTTGTTTTATAAAACGGGACAAATATTGTCTGAAAACAAAGGAAAGTGGATATCTCGAATTGGTGGTTTACAGGATGGGTTGGAAATAAAGATGGTCACGATATGGCCATAAAGGAGACCAGTTCTTTCGGAATATCCTACTGCCTGGATTGTATATATAGTGGAAGGTCAAATCAGGTAAGGAAAGGTGATACCATGAACATCTTGAAAACGTTCGTTGGAATAGTCCTTTTAATGTCGTCAATCACTTTAGTTGCTGCTCCACTTGAACACGATTTGGATGTTTATATACGGGTTTATAAAATCCCGAGAGTGCAGTATTGGGCGATGGAACTTCCTGAAGACAATGGAGAAACCACCTTAGTACGAGTTGATGGCGATCTGACGTCGGTTTTTCCGGACGGGATTGTGCTCCTTCAGACCGATCTTTCCCCCATGGCTTCGAATTCCGCCATTACTCAAATTATCAAGGGCCGGATCTATTTTGGGGGGAATAACTTCCGGGCTACCAGGATAAGAGTAGAAGACCTCAAAAAAGTCCAATTGCGATTCGATAAGTCACATTCATCAGAAGAGGTACGATTCGAGAAGGAGATTTCTTCTCACTCCAGGGAGATTTACAGGCTCAGGACAAGCATAAAATCAGTGGAAGAAGACGAAACCATCATGAACGTCAGCTTCGATTCAGGTTGGAGTTCATTCGGTGGCCGGCTTGGAACTAGCATTAGTGGAACCATCTTTGATCAAACCATCGCTTTGCCTGAACACAAAATCCTCTTGATCGGCTTCCCTTCCCATGATGAAGGTCCGCGCGGCACAGTCTTCTGGCTGGCATTCAGTGTGATAAAGAATGAACTGTAATGTCGATTTGAAATAATTCTTGACACAGGCGTTATTTTCCTTTATTTTAAAGGAAAATAGTTTCAGATAGAATCATGAAACTCCTTACCAGACAAGAAGAATTGATTTTATTAGCCATTTTGCGTCTCGGCAGCAGAGCATACTGTGTGCCCATATTCGATCAGATTGAAGAGGTGACAGGCAGAAAATCGACGCTAGGAAGCATCTATATCACCCTTCATCGATTGGAAAAGAGAGGGTATATCGAATCCCAATTCGGTGCTCCGACGCCGGAACGTGGGGGCAAAAGCAAGCGATTTTATAAAGTCACAGATCCTGGAATCAAAGCCCTTCAGGCCGTCAAAAAGGTAGAAAAGGCGATGTGGGACGGCCTCACCAGCCTGGTTATTGATTAGTACACGATGAAAGACAATCAAAGAAAACCACCCAGGATTGCCTGGCATATATTGAATCACCTCATGCCAAACTTTATCAGCGTCTCCGCCTTAGGTGATTTTGAAGAGATTTATGGCAGGATCTTATCGCGCAAAGGGAGGTTCAGGGCAAACCTATGGTACTTGAGACAGATCCTAAAGGCTGTGCCCTATTCTCTTTATTGGGCAGTTGTGATGCTGAAGAGTTATATGAAAACCTGCTGGAGAAGCCTGCTCAGATACAAAGTCTATTCCACCATTAATCTCTTTGGCTTGGCCATTGGAATAGCCTGCAGTCTCTTAATATTCCTTTGGATTCAGGATGAATTGAGCTACGACAGGTTTCATGAAAATTCAGACCGGATTTACCGAGTCGTCAGTGAATCGCAATCCGACGGGGATATAAACCGGATTGCTTTGACACCGGCACCTTTAGCTTCCGCTCTGACCGATGATTTTCCAGGAATCGTCAAGGCCGTTACGATTGACAATAATGTCTTCTTCGTTAAATACCAGAATAAGCGCTTTAATGAGAGGGTCTTTTTTTGCGACCCGGAATTTTTTGATATTTTCACGCTCCCCCTGATCAAAGGCGACAGCAAAACGGCCTTAAAAGAGCCTTACACGATAGTGATCTCTGAAAGTGCAGGCAAGAAATATTTTGGTGAAGACGACCCATTGGGCAGGATTCTCACATTCGAAAAAAAATGGGCCTTTACAATCACCGGAGTTTTCAGAGATATCCCTGACAATTCTCATTTGAGATTTGATTTTCTTGCTTCCATAATGAGTTATAAATCAAGGTATATGGACCAATGGGGAGTCTCGAATTTTCATACCTATGTCTTAACCTCGGAAGAATTCTCACCCGAGAAATTCCAGGATTTCATCCCTGATTTTGTTGAAAAATACAGAGGAAGTGAGGTCAGGCATGTCTATAAGCTGCAGTATCTTCTCCAGCCTTTAACCTCCATTCACCTTCACTCCCACTTGAAAGGTGAAATCGGACCGAACGGAAACATGAACAACATTTTTATTTTTTCTGCGATCGCTTTGTTCATTCTGCTTATTGCCTGCTTCAACTACATCAACCTTTCGATCGGTCGATACACAACGCGTGTAAAAGAAGTAGGAATACGGAAGGTCGTGGGGGCTCATCGGCTTCATATAATAAAGCAGTTCTTAGGGGAGTCCACTTATATCACATTTATAGCTCTTATTATCGCCATAGTTGCCGCGCACCTTTTATTACCGATATTCAGCTCTTTAGCTGGGAAAGAATTAAGCATTAACTATCTCGAAAATTATGAGCTTTGGATATTAATAATTTTAATCATTGTGGGAGTCGGAGCTGCCTCCGGAAGTTACCCGGCTCTATTATTCTCGGCTTTTCGACCGGCAAATGTCCTGAAAGGAACAGATCGTGTGCGAATGAGAGGCCATTTTTTAAGAAAAACACTGATTGTTGTCCAATTTGCCATTTCAGTCATTTTTATCGTCGGGACTCTTACGATTCATAATCAGTTGAATTATGTCAGGAACAAGAAGCTGGGTTTCAACAAGGAACATGTCGTAAACATTCCTCTTTATGATGAAGAGGCCTTGAATAAAATAGACATCATAAAAAATGAATTTCTGCAGAATCCTAATATTTTAAGTGCTTCAGCCTCGGGTTACCGGCCTGGGAGCGTTGTGTACAATCAGAGCTTTTGGTATGAGGGAGCCAATGAGGACAGGAATCATATGATACAGTGGATAGCCGTTGACCACGACTTCCTGAAAACATACCAGATCGAGCTTGTGGCTGGCCGCAATTTCTCCAGGCAGTTCCCTTCTGATATCGAACAGGCTTATATCCTCAATCAGGCCGCAGTCAAAGAAATAGGGTGGGAATCGCCCCTGGGTAAGCAATTCAAGATAATTAATAAAGGGACAGTAATCGGTGTGATGAAAGATTTTCATTTCAAGTCCTTACACCAGAAATTAGAACCTTTGGCACTCTGTGTGTATCCTGGAGCTTTTGAATATTTGGCCGCGAGAGTTCGTCCCGGGAATATTCCCAGTACATTGAATTTTTTGCAAAACAAATGGCAAAAACTCGTCCCCAACCAGATGTTCATATTTTCTTTCCTCGATGAGGACTATGATAACCTATACAGAGCGGAAACGAGACTCAGCAAAATATTCAGCTATATAACGTTTTTTGCCATTATCATTGCCTGCCTGGGCTTATTCGGACTAACAGCCCTTGTTTCGGAATTGCGGACTAAAGAAATCGCCGTACGAAAAGTTTTAGGAGCATCGATCACAGGAATTGCCGCAATGCTTTCTAGAGAATTTTTGAAGTTAGTGCTGGCAGCCAATATTATTGCATGGCCTGTGGCATGGTATGCCGTGAATAAATGGTTGGATAATTTTTCCTATCGTACAGATCTTGGAATTTGGATCTTTTTTATATCAGGAATTATGGTGCTGGTTATTGCATTTGCTGCGGTCAGCTACCAGTCTATAAGAGCTGCTACAGCAAATCCAATTGATTTACTTCGTTATGAGTGAGATCTGTCAGAGGAGAAAGCACCTAAATCAAGTCAGATCTTCCAGGTAACTTTGTAGCGTTTGACGTATTGATATCCCTCTTCATCTTCTTCAATGGTATAGAGCTTATGATTTTTCCAGACTTGAGGATCGGTTTTTAAGGAGATCTTGGCGATATACCTTCCTTCCGAGTCAAAAACATCACAATAATATCCTTCGCCACTTTTTGTTTTCTCAAAGGTACTTACAATTAGCCTTCCATCGTCATCCAGAGTGAAGGATTTATAGGCAGGATAATGTTTGGGAAGCTCCTGTTCAAACTCAAGAGGTATGGGTCTACCTCCAAATTTTCTTTGTATCTGTTCACTGTGCTCTTCTGCAATAATTCTGACTGGTTCATAGTCTTTCAAAATTTTCTTTACCAGCTTCCCATCCCTATCTTGAATATATATTTCATATTTTTCTGAGTCCCCCCAGATGACTTCATCAACCTCTGATACACACCAAATTATGCTGGGCGATAAATCTTCTAATAGGGGTATTTTTTCTCTTTCCTTGGTTGCTATATTATATAACTCTAAAAAATCGGAGCTATACTTTTTTAAAGAAACTCCCAGTATCTCTCCAGTTAAAGGAACTTCTCCAATCATCTCTCCTGTAGAGTCAAGCCTTACAGTTATAAGCCTCCCATGCTCCCATGTAGGAACATCTCTCCTAAAAACACCATCAAGTGAATAAAAGAAAAGTCGCCTCACCATCGGGTCACATATAACAAACTCTTGATTGGGTGAAATTATAATTTGCATGGGATATCGGAACTCTCCCGGACCTTGGCCTCGCTTGCCAATGTTTCTTAAGTATATACCATCTTGATCAAAGACTCTGATTTGCCTCTGATTTAAATCTAGAATGTAAGTGTTTTCATCATCATCTACCGCAACATCAAATATATTGGTGAACATTTGCTCATCTTTTCCCTCAACATCTCCAATGGAAAGCTCCTCTTCCAAGACAAAAACATCTTCACCATGCATCGGCTCTTTCGGATTCTTGATGACTTTGACTCCATCTACTTCTTCAATTGTGCCTTGCCACGCTGCCTTATGCTGACTGCATGATATATAAAAAACAGCCATAAAAAGGAATATCAAGATGGACAGATTGATATATTTCTTTGTCATTTTACCCTCTTTGCTGATTTCATCTTGCTCCAATCTTTGAAGCAGCTCCTGAGAAGTCCATGTGAGTTAAATCTCGATCTACTAAAATTTAAAAAGGCAAGAGCTGATGGTCTTTTGGTATATGGTATTTCACTAACTCCATTAGTCCCTCTTCATTTGAGCGCAGGCGGAATAGAAAATCTCCAGATTCTGTCACATACATGTATCGTCCCACCGTGATAATGGATTGATATGGCAAAGGTTCTGGGAATTTCAGATAGAAATTATCCAGATACCGACCCTGAAAGTCATAAACATCGACGAGCCAACCTTTCTCCTTATCGAGGGTAGAGGTCATCACCCAGAGTCTGTCCATAACGACAGCCAGATGACATATGTCGTTGAGATGCTTTTGTTCCGGTGCCGAAAATTTCTGGTTGTTAAGAATAACATAGCCTTTTTCGGCTTTTTTAATTTCATCCGGTGTATTGACTCTTTTATAATGCCGCTTGAACACGCGGAGCACATTGTTCTTTTCAAGGTCAAAGAGCTTCACCTGATAATCTGGCGTATGCGAGATAAATAAATATTTTTTATTGTAAAGTGCCGTGATTAGCCAGTTAATACTTATCGAGCCCCTGGATCCACCGCGGACTGCGACAAAGCTTTTTGTAGGAAATGATTTGAGTTCCTGAATATCTTTACCATCGTTCGACACAATGACGATGTTTTTGGGGACATCGACGATTCTTGGTTCACCTTTGACCAGAGGAATTCCGTGTTTTTTGAAATAAAACAAGCCATCAGAATACGCTTCGAGCGTCATAAAAGACCCTGATTGTTCGATCTGAAATTCTTTAGCCAAGTCTCCTATATAATCAAGGTACACAATCTTATGGCGTCGGGCGTCATGAATGATGACGTTGTTGTTTGTTAGAAAATAATTACTGACATATTCAAGTTCGCCTGGTCCCTGCCCTTTTTTAAAGTAATTCCGCAGAAATTTTCCTGATTGGTCAAATCTCAGAAGCTGTTCCTGGTCTAGCACAAAGATCGAACCGTCTGGGGCAACCTTTGGCAGTCGAGGAGACTCGAAATAGTAACTGCAACCTGTGTCGCTTATCTTCAGAACTTTTTCAAGTGTGACAGTTCGCCCTGCGCCAGCATTTAAGGCTTTTTCTGGATTTTCGATGACTTCCTGAGAGAAAACAGACAGAGTTATAACAAAAGAGAAAAAGATGAATATTTTTTTCATTATACTTTTCTTTCAATCGATTTATAGTTATGGAGATAGATGCATGCTTTTTGGATTGAAAAAGCAACTCATGCCTCCCTTCTGCTTTCATTCTATTCCCAGGTATTGACTTTTAACTTATATCACAAAAGAGAGGCCGACTCAATGCAAGTTGAATAAATGCGTCTCTGGATGCCTGTGATGAGTACGATAAGGATAACTGAAAGAAGAAAAGAGGAAAATATTCAAAGAGGCTTCGCTCGATAAAGGCAGGATATAATTGACAGGAAAAAATAAGGAGCTATACTGGAAGCATGCGTGTTGGGATCGAAGTAGATCACGGCCTTAACAATAATTGGGTGGTTTCACCCACCCAATAGGATATGACACCTCACTCCTCTTTCCAGTAAAAATAGACCAGGAGGAACACTATGAATAAAAATTGTATTATTCCAGAAAATTATCTGCCGATTCTGGATGTTCAAGAGACAGAAAAAGCGATAAAATTGATTAAAGATTTTTTTCAGATTAATCTTGGGGAAGGACTGAATTTAAAACGGGTGACTGCTCCTCTGTTTGTCAAAGCAGGGACCGGTATCAATGATGATTTGACCGGTGTTGAACGCCCCATTTCTTTTGATATCAGGGATATGCCAGACACAAAAGCAGAAATCGTCCAATCACTGGCAAAATGGAAAAGGCTGACTCTTGGGTATTTAAAAATTCAGGAAGGCGAAGGGATATACACAGATATGAATGCCATTCGACCGGATGAGAGTCTGGATAATCTCCATTCTCTCTATGTCGACCAATGGGACTGGGAAAGAGTCATTTCAAAAGAGGAGAGAAACTTAGAATTCTTAGAGACCATAGTCGAGAAAATTTATCTGACACTAAAGAAAACAGAACACTTCATCTTTGCTCACTATCCAGAAATCAAACCCCTTCTGCCGGAAAATATCTTCTTTATTCATGCTGGAGAACTTGAAAGAAGATACCCAGAGCTAACTCCTGCTGAAAGGGAAGATGCTATTTGTAGAGAGTATGGTGCCGTCTTTATCATCGGAATAGGTTCTCCGCTCAATAAGGGGTATCCTCACGACGGAAGAGCTCCTGATTACGATGATTGGACCACACCCACAGAAAAAGGGCCTGGACTGAACGGCGACATTATTTTCTGGTATCCTGTCCTAAAAAAAGCCTTTGAGATCTCTTCGATGGGAATACGGGTGGATCAGCAGGCGCTGGAAAACCAGCTTAATATCACAGGGACGACGGAGAGAAAAGAATTGTACTTCCATAAAAAACTCCTAAGAGGTGAGCTGCCGCTTTCTATCGGAGGTGGAATTGGACAGTCAAGGCTCTGTATGTTCTTCCTGAGGAAAGCCCATATTGGAGAAATCCAGGCCAGTATATGGCCAGATGAGATAATCGAAGAGTACCAGAAAAATAAGATTTTCCTTTTATAATTTTTTCCAATCCATGTGGTTCGTCTGTCAAGGCCGAAAATAATTCGGGCTTATTTTCAAAGCAGTGTCGAGTTTTGATCCGGTGACTTTAGGATTTGACCAATCGTTCAAGCCGTGTTTTAAGTATTCTTAGGGCTTTCAATTTACAGATTTTTTATACCATTTCAGATTTTTTACCGCATCGAGTAGGTTATGTTTGACAAAATCGCTCCAATCGATGCTGTTGAATGTCTCCCTGTCGAATTCGAAAGAAAGGACCGGTTTCCAGCCATATCTTCCGTATGTATCTGTGGAAGGCCCGAATACGGTTATCACTGCATTCCCGATGTTGTCGTCTTTCTCAAACAGTTTTTTCAGCCTGGGTGTTAATTGGGCTCCAAGCTCTTCTTTATATTTTGACTTTCCGCGCGGATAGAAATTGTAATGGATCACACATTCCGGCTGTTCGTATTCGACAAGGACCGCTCCGCTGTCCTCAATCTTATCCGGTCTTCCGAAAATTTCCCAAACCAGGGTCTTTGGATTAGAAACGGCTTTTTCTTTTTTACACACGCCAAAAAAACAGAGGATCGAAACAAATGAGACCACCGTGACTATTGATCCGGTTATATTGTTTGGGTTCGTTCTTTTTGTCATCTTTTTCCCCCTATTAAGATGTTCTCTTCTTTCTCTGAGAGATATATAAATTCTTCCTGAGCGGACATTGGGCTTTTTACTCGTTTGCTCACATACTCTAAAAGCGCTCCTGTGCCGCAGCATAAATCCAGCCATGAGAAGGCATTCGAACAATTCTCTTTTACCAGCCTGAAAAGAAAAGGCCACATTTTGGCCCCCCAAGCTGTCCATTTTTCATCATATATTTTCGCGAATTCCTTCCCATAAACCATGATCTTCACATTTCCGAATAGCTTTTTTCTTTTTCGGACAGTATATTTTTATTATCTTACATTTTTTCAATGAAATAAATTGCAATTTCGGAAGCAAAAACATAAATGACTACTGAGATAGACAGAAACGCAAAAAGTATCCTTCGGCTATAATAACAGTTGATTAGTGAATGAGGAGGAATATCAAATGAAACGCTTGATATGGGGAGTTTTTATTGCTGCGGTGGTATCGGTTTTGCTGATGGTATGCAGCAGAGATTCATCCCTCGATACCTCAAAGTTCACGGTCGAAGAAATCGATGGCGTCAAATATGTCCACAATCATGCCCCACAGCTCGGAAATACTCCCGGTGTGGAGCTGGAACTTGTTGGAAAGATCGGAAAGCTGGAGGGCAAAAAGGAAGAAGATATTCTGTATGATCCGATAGATGCAGCCCGGCTTTCAAACGGAGACATTCTGATTCTTGAAAGGAGCGGCTGTACAGTGAAGCGCTATAACAAGGATCATGAGTTTATCTCATCCTTTGGACATAAAGGTCAGGGTCCTGGCGATTTTCAATTTCCGTTTTGTTTAAGGCTGAATCTCGATCGGAATAAGATAATTGTTGCTGATTCTAAAATTTCTGTGTTTTCACTCGACGGAGGTTACGAAGAGGGATTCAAACCCGAAAGGATTGCTGTTTTCGGCAGTATTGGAGCACAATATAAAACATCTGGAATGGCCGTCCTCTCAGGATCTCGTATCATTCTGCCGAGCCATCCTTCGATGTGGGTCGATTCAGGGGAACATAAATTGTTATCCATTTATGACAAATCAGGAACGGTTGTCCGTTCATTCGGGGCTGTGAAACAGTATGATAATCCGCAGTTGATGCTGAATGCCAATATTGTCTGCTTTACCAGCGATGATAAAGACAACATATACGTTGCCTACGCCTACCAAAATAAAGTCAGCAAATACACACTCAGCGGTCAAATGATTTTTTCCACAGACAGACCTCTTCCCTTTGAGGTGAGAAATGAAGTGAAGGCAGTCTTGTTTAAAAGCGGCAGTATGGAAAGAGAATTTCCCTGGCCTTCAGTTTCATCCGTTGCAAAAGGGATTCATATCGATCATAAAAACAGGATATGGGTTTTGACCTTTCTTAAGCAGCCCAATAAGTTCCTAACGTTTGATGAGAAGGAAAATTTAGACGAATGCTATGCATTCGATGTGTTCGATTCGAATGGTATTCTCCTGTTTCAAGTGCCTTTTCCGAACGTCCGGTTCGACAATTTTTCAATCTACTATGATCGGATGTATCTTATCGATTCGCAGACAGAGTCCTGTATCTACGAATACAGAATTGCCGAGAACGATAAAAAATAACTTGATTTTGCTGGTTCTCATCAATACCACTTCCGGAACTGATCGTCTTTGAATCAAGTTTTCTCTCCGAGTATGTTAACAGAAGCGGCGTGTTGAAAGGCTCTATGTTGCCTTCTGTCCTGAGGATGTGATATGTTCGGTGTGAAGGTTTCCCTTCGATATCCATAAAAGGAGCAAGATATGAGAAAATCCCTTTTTTCATTCATCAGTCCCAGGATTTTGCACGCATCCTTGGTTGTATTACTTCTCTTTTCCTTTGCGTCCATTTCCAATTCCGAAGAGCTTCCATCCAACGGGCCTAGACCGCTGATGAGGTTTCCTGATATCGATAAGGATCTGATCGTGTTTGTGTATGGGGAAGACATCTGGTCTGTTCCTGCCAAAGGAGGAATTGCCTCCCGCTTGACCATTCATGACGGTGCGGAAAGGTTCCCCAAGATTTCCCCTGATGGTTCTTTGATCGCCTTCACCGGGGAATATGATGGAAACGCCGATGTGTATGTGATGGATGTTTACGGTGGAAATATTACCCGGGTCACATATCACCCTGGTTATGATGAAGTGGTGGGCTGGCATTCAGTATCCAACAAGATCCTTTTCCGCTCCTCCCGGCACAGCTACAGCCGTTTGGATCGATTGTACTTGATTTCCCCGGATGGAACGGATCCAGAAGAGTTGATCCTTCATGAGGCGGTTCAGGGAAGTTTTTCTCCGGACGGGAAAAAGATCGCCTATAACAAGGTCTCCAGAGAAAACCGCACCTGGAAGAGGTACAAAGGAGGGACGGCCCAAGAGGTCTACCTGTATGATCTGGAGACAAACCAGGAGCGAAACCTCACCCAATTCGAGGGAACGGACCGCATTCCTATGTGGGTCGGAGATAAAATCTATTTCAGTTCTGACCGGGACGGCATCCTGAACATTTATTCCTACGACCTCGGCACAGAAAAAATCGAGCAAATGACCGATCACACCGAGTATGATGTGCGCCGCCCATCCAGCGGCGGAGATAAAATTGTCTATGAGCTGGGAGGATCGCTCTGGGTCCTGGATGCCACCACCAGGGAATACCGGCAGGTTCCTGTAGAAATACGCAGCGATGCTCCGGAAGTCCGTCCTTATCTCAAGAAAGTGGATGACAACATCACAGATTTCGATATCTCTCCTTCTGGCCAGAGAGCTCTGGTGGTGGCGAGGGGAGAGGTGTTTACTGTTCCCAAAAAAGTGGGCCCCACCCGCAACCTGACTCGAGATTCTGGAGCAAGGGATAAGGATGCGGCCTGGTCGCCGGATGGCAAGAAGATCGCTTATCTCTCCGACAAATCCGGTGAATACGAGATTTACATCGTGGATGTTATGGGCAGCGAGCAGTCCGTTAAACTGACCCAGCATGAAGCAGGCTACCGCCATACCCTGCGCTGGTCTCCGGACAGCCAAAAGATCGCTTTTGCCGACCACACTCTCCGCTGTTACTACCTGGATGTTAAGACAAAGGCAATTATTGAAGTTGACAAGGCCTATTTTGAAAATGTGGATGTTTCGCTGGATCTGAAACCGATCTATGATTTTGTCTGGTCACCCGACAGCCGGTACATCGCCTACTCCAAGATGGATGAAGATCAGGTTTATAAAGTGTACATCTATTCACTCGAATCCGGAGAAAAACACTGTGTGAGCCAGGGGATTTTCAACGATTTTAATCCTCTGTTCTCTGCAGACGGAGAGCACCTGTTCTTTATTTCCAACCGTCACTTTAACCCCACTTTTTGCGACTTCGAATGGGAGCTGGTGTACAAAGAAGTGGCTGGTATTTTCTGCTTGACCCTGCGCAAAGAGGGCGCTCCCCTGCTGGCATTCCAGAGCGATGAGGCTGTAAATAAAGAAGAACCGGATAAGGAAAAAGCAGAGAATAAAGAAAATAACGTGGATGTTCGTATCGATTTTGACGGACTTGCCGAAAGAATTGAGGCCCTTCCTCTTCCCCGCGGCAACTACCGCCATCTCTCTGTAAACGCCACCACACTGTTCTATCTGAATGCTGATCAGGGCGACTACAACCGGTTCGAGTTCCGCCCGAAAGGACTGCGCTCCCTTTATGCTTTTTCGTTCAAGGACCGGAAAGAGAGCCCGGTTATCAAAGAAATAGAAGATTATGCCCTGTCCGACGATGGTTCTCACATCATCTACAAGAAAAGAAAAATTCTGGGAATCATCCCTTCCAGCGAAAGGGATTCCAAAGGCCAGCCTCTCGATCTCTCTGATTTGGAGATGTGGATCGATCCGCTTGCAGAATGGACCCAAATTTTCAACGAGGCCTGGCGAATGGAAAGGGATTTTTATTATGAGCCTGGTATGCATGGTATTGACTGGAATGACATGAAGGAAAAATACGGGCGTCTTCTTTCTCATGCTTCCTGCAGACAGGATGTCCAGTACATCATCGGAGAGCTTATCGGTGAGCTCAGCACTTCTCATACTTACGTGTTTGGCGGAGAAAGGATAAGGCAGGCCGAGCGAGTGAATGTGGGAATGCTGGGGGCGGACTATGAAATCGACAAGGACCATAATCTCTACAGGTTTAAAAAAATCTACCGCGTTTCTGACTGGTCCCGGAAAGTCTATCCCCCTCTGGCCCTGACCGGTATAAATATCCAGGAAGGCGACTACCTGCTGCAGGTTAACGGAAGAGATGTGACGGCTGAGAGGAATATCTATTCCTATTTTCAGAGCCTGGCAGGTAAGCAAGTCACGCTGACCGTCAACAGCCAGCCCTCCATGGATGGAGCCAAAGAAGTCGTGACAAAGCCCTTAGGAAGCGAATATACGCTCAGATATCGGGATTGGGTGGAGCACAACCGAAAGGTCGCTGAGGAGGCCTCTGAGGGCCAGATCGGATACATTCATCTTCCCGATACATACATGGGATCTGCCACCGAATTTCCCAAATACTTCTACTCCCAGCTGAGGAAAAAAGGACTGATCGTGGACGGCCGGTTCAACGGAGGAGGCTTGGACCCGGATATCTTTCTGCGCCGCCTGGATAAACCTCTGCATGCCTACTGGACCCGGCGGTACTCTCACGACCAGACCATTCCGGATTTTGTCACCCGTGCCCATATGGTGTGTCTGACCAACCGCCAGGCAGGTTCCGGTGGAGACATGCTGCCGATGGAGTTCCGAAAACGGGGCATGGGCCCGATCATAGGAACCCGCACCTGGGGAGGTTTGGTGGGGGTTTCGATGTGGATTTCGCTGATTGACGGAGGCGGACTTTCTGCGCCGGATTACCGAATCTACGATACAGATGGGGAGTGGATCGTGGAGAACGAAGGCGTTGTGCCCGACATCGTTGTGGACCTGCATCCGGAAGAGGTCGCCCGTGGGTACGATGCCCAATTGATGAAGGCTGTCGATGTGCTGATGCAGAAGATCGAAGAAGACCCCCGGCCCTGGCCCGAACACAAACCCTTTCCCAAACACAAAAGAAAGCGGCAAAACTGATAGAATCCTGAATCCAGAGACGAAACCGCATATGAAAAAAAAAGAACCATACTTAGTGCGGAAGTTCAGGCTTTCTGATTTACCCTCAATAGAACGGATCGCCCACAACCTTCATCCGGAATGGTTTACAGAGGAGGCACTCCAGAACATCCCCCGGGATATACAATTCGCCAGATGCTTCGTGATCGAAAAGAAAGGAACTGTTGTTGGCTTCATTTCTGTCCACAGCCACGATGGAAATCCCATGATAGGGTGGGCTGGTGTGGACCCTGAATCGAGAGGAGAGGGAATAGGGAAGCTGCTGTTTGAAAAAGTTGAGAATGAATTGAGAAGGTTTGGCTACAAGGATTTAAGGGTTGAGACCGTCGGTGAATGTACCCCTATTTATAAGCCGTATGCAGAAACTTTGAAGTTCTACAAATCCATGGGATTTGAAGTAGAAAAAAGAGGAAGGCTGAGAGATGACCTGGGCTACAAATGGAGATATTCCACCCTGAAGAAAAAACTTGTGTAATCTAGAAAACGCTTCTGCATAGCAGCCTCATTATTTGTTTTGGCAGCCAGCCCTTGAGTTCATCCAGATCGTTCAGCCATTTTTCGGGAACATCATTGGTTTCAACGTCTTTCAAAACCAGATTTGATACAAATCTTTCATCAACAAGGACATTATGTTCTAAAGAAAACACGGGGGGTTCGAGCAGGTGGGCATTCCTTTTGTCCCACCAAGACCAGGCATCCTTATTGGAGACCGTATCCAAATAGAGCCACTTCCCATCGAAGAAGATTTTGGCAATTCCATGGCCACTGCTGGTTTTTTTCGGTTTCGCTTTAATAACGAACTCTTCCAATGCCACGTTGGCCGGGACTCCCAGCCGTCGACAGAAAGAAACATAAATCATGGCCTTGGTGTAACAAATGGCTTTCATTTCTTTCAAAGCACCGGATGCAGTGAGTGCTATAATTGAGGGATCAAAGGGGATTGTATCTCGGGTGAAATAATAGAGTTTCTCCAGTTTTTGTTCAAGGCTCATACCGGGAGTGGTAACACGTGCCAGTGCCTTGGTGAAAACAGGATGGTTGAAATCGATGTGTTCGGTCTCCTCTAAGAATTTTGATAGGTCGTCGTATGCGTACTTGTCATATTCAGTAATTATGTTTGAATCCGTTGGGGGCACTGTCTTCTTTCTCTCTCCTGCGTACAGGTTTGAGCCGGAAATAAAGAAGATAATACAGAGAGTTGCAATCAAAAGTTTAAAACATTTTTTCCACATTTCTCACTCCAATTGTTTATATTTTAAGACATAAAATCTCATTTATGAATTAAGGAGGCAATGAGGTGAGGACTGCTTACACGGGCCGCATGGAGGAGTCGCGATGCTTTCGCCCTCACCATCTCGGGAAAAAGGAGTTTTTTCATTTTCTATTCAAAGGACATTCTGAAGGTTACCCAAATCTCCCAATTCCCCCAGGAATTTTTAGAGCAAGAGACTTCTAAATCATATGCACCTTGTATATCAATACTACTACTCTTGGCATCAATTTCTGTATTATCAATTACATTTACTCTATGTCTATTATGGTGACTAGAAGTTTGGACAAATACCTTGGGTAAATAACATCCGTACTTATTCTTCCCGATTTTGCTCATTTTGATACTTCCAGAATCTGAAATCTGCGGCGGATCCAAATCTAAGAGTCCGGGATCATAAAGATGGTAGTGCAGATTTACATAATTTGGACCGGACCCTTCACTTACGCGCGTATAAATAACTTCTACATCGTATCTGTAATAATAATTTGGCTCCGGTTCTGGCTCTTCTGGGTTCTTGCAGTTGTCAAGTGCCAGACAAAGTAAAAACAGAGGCATAAGAATAGCAATTTTTCTAACCATTTTTTTTCTCCTATCCATCAGGAACGTATTTGTTTGTACTATTTTTTCCTTCGAAAAAATTTTTCTTTTCATGGAATTTGATGAAAAGATAAGTGACCGCCAGAAGCAAGGTCATACGCACTGCGGCCCAAATCCAGATGTTGATGACCTGATAGTTAAACAGTCGAAGGAAATACCGGAATCCTGCTGTAATGCCGATCCAGCTCAAATATACCAGCCATATCCACAGCACTTTAATCTTGCTTTTTTCTTCGTTCATGGACGACCTCCACATTTTTTCTTCCCTTCTCGTTCCCGCTCATGTTTTTTTACCATCACGGTTTTTGAAATACATATTTTCGGCTGGAAAAAAATGAAATATTAGGTGCAAGTTTGATGCCAAGCCTTTGTAAAACAGTCAACCTCTCTAGCTTCTTTTTTCAGGCCATCGGAATTTTCAAATTTGGGATATTCATTGGACTGTTGGCTGTTCCATTACTCATTATAGGTAAGAGTAAGTCTGACATTCGAGGTAGACTAACATGGAATTTTTCTCATTAAGAAAAAACCACAAAGCCGTCAGGCAGAAACGTTCCAGGACATAAAGTTCAGGGAATAATGGGTAAATCGCTGCACATATATGGGTAATTAATTACACGTTTTCTCATTACTAAAGAGGGAAGGATCCTTATTTCTTGGCTCTTCTGAATCTGCCTTTATTCTCTCTATCCATCTTCTCAGTGGCATATTGAATGATGGTCCTGCCGCAGGTGTCTTTCCATTTCAGAAGAAAACCTTCTGTTTCTTCAGGTTGCCTTTTCCATGCTTCTCTTAAAAACCATCCCAGACCTTTTTGTACAAATTTATCTCTGTCTGGCATGAGTGGTTCTATGATATGAAGCAATTTTTCTAGCGGGATGCCGGTATCGAGTACTTCGATTAATGTAACCGGCACTGCACGCCGTTTCCATTTCGCTGGAGATTCAGTCCAAGCATTCAAGCACTCGACATCGATAATTTTGTTTGTGAAAAAATAGCCCAATGCCTTGCCACAAAGGACATCAGTATGAGCCCAACTTATGATGCCTTTTTCCAGCCAGCTTCCCAACCTGTCGAAGGTTTCGGGCGCAAAACTCTCTGTATTGGAGTATACAAAACTGATTGCAAAACTTGCTTCCTCATATTTACCCGTGGAGACTAATTTATCGCCAAGAAGCAGAAAATCGTTCAGGGTGAAATCCTTTTTCCACAGCTCCAGCCATTTATCTCGCTGGGATTCATAAGTTTTTTGATCGAGGCCGTAAGCGTCATATCCTTCTGTGAAATAACGGGAGTATTTTTCCACGATTTCAGGATTGGCGTTTTTTTCACAGAATTTCCTGATTTCAAGAAACCGTTCTTCGATTTTTTTCATTTTTGCTCCCCGTTTTGTAAATCCTCGACTTCTTTTTCGATCGCTTGTTGGACGAGCTGGTTGAGAGATATTCCCAGCATCAGCGATTTTTGGACAGCTTTTCTGTGCAGTTCCGGAGAAATCCTGATGTTGAAGCTTCCCTTGTACGATTTGAGCAAAGGCTTTTTTGTGATTTCACAGATTTCTATATAATCTTCCACAGCCTCATGGAATGATTTTTTCAGGGCTTTGACATCCTGGCCTTCGAAGGTTACCAGGTCGTCGATGCCTTCGATCTTCCCGAAAAAACACTCGTCTTCGGTGCTGAAATGAACCGATCCCAGAAAGTCCTTGTAAATCAGTATGTTTTTCATTTCAGGACCTCCCTTTTTTTCAACTCATCTTCGATAAAATCGAGTTGATATCTTTTCATCGTTTAAGATAAGAAATTCCTTTTTGGCCTGGCTCCAACACCCTTATAATTTCCCGAGATTTCCATCCACTGACACTCTCAAATGAGAGTATCACACCTCAAAGGACACGGTCAACGATTCATAATGCGGGCCAAGTCAGCCGAAACTTTCGAACCATTCAGTTTGAAACAGACTCTTCCCTTGAGTCGGCATTAAGAAGCCAAAAAAGCTTTTAATAATATTCTCCTTTTTCCTCGGCTGCCATCAGGAGATCCTGCTGGAAATGATGGGGAGGCGGCGGGCGTTCGGCCTCGGATGTCAGCTCGAGATGACGGATGATCCTGTCAATGGTTTTCGGTTCTTCGATAAAAGAGATGATTCACAAAATGGACCAGGTGCAAAAAAGAGCCTCAATGAGCCGATAAGCCGTTTTTCACTCAATTCTCCATCCTTGACGGCCTTTATGATAGAACAGCTAGGCTCTTCTATGTGTGTGCAGCCTTTAAAATGACAGTTCTGAGCCAACTGGCCATATCGATAAAAGTCTCATTTAATCCTGTACTGATTTAAATTTAAATATTGCCCAATTCTCTCATCCAGGGTGTATCGATAATCATTCCACCTTGCTCGAGAATGATTAATTGTCGGCGAACTGTCACATGTCTGCCTTTGCCGTCTTTTTCACGAACAACATCTGCTGCAAATATGTCTTTTCCAATCAGTCTGTTTATTAAAGTCGGTTTTCCAACCTCGGATGTTCCCAAAAGGCAATAAGTTTGATCGGGGCTCAAGTTTTTTTTATTTTGTCTAATCCTTAACCTGTTTTATTACTAAAAACAACTATTTCATAATCTGGGTTCATACTTTTCCCAAGCGAACTACATTGTCATTACGAGGAATTAAATGACGAAGTAATCCCGTTTTATGAGATTCCTTCATGACATTCTAAATGACAAGATCGCCATACTCCACTCGCGATGCTCACTCTTCTCCAGATGGCTTCCTAAACAGCTTGGCTGGCTCACAAATATCCTATCATGGAAATACCGATGCTTGCTGCTAATGATAAAAATTTGATCAACTGTGAAAGTTCTGTGTATAATATAGAAAAACTCCATTCCAGGGGAGGTGATCCATGGTAAAAAAGCTTCTGCTTATCCTCTTTTTCTTTTGGTCCGTAATCCCGAAAAGCAATGTCCTTTTTGCCCAAGGAGTCTTGACTGCAGAGGAGGCGGCATGCGTTCGCATCGATCAGGGCAAAATCGACGAAGCCGTTAAAATCCTCCAGAATATTCTAGAAGTCTCTCCTGAGAATTACAATGCTAAGCTCTATCTAGGTATTGCTTCTTACCTGAAGGATGATATTGAAGCTGCTTTTCAGATATTTCATGAAATAGACAAAGAATTGAACAGGATGGTAGGAGCAGGCCGGGCTTTTGGAGATGACGCCATGTTCGCTGCAATGGCACAGGATAGAAGAGAAGGAATTTTCTTTTCAGCGAAACGTAAAGGACTGCTTTATTTTTGTCTTGGACTGACTTTAAAAGAAAAAAAGGAATTCAAAGATGCTGAAAAGAAATTCAAGAAAGCTCTGAAGGATGAATATGATGAAACAACTACTCGACTGCATCTGTTTGATCTTTATATCAAAATGAAAAACCTCAAATCTGCAGCCAACCAGTTGGCTGAACTTGAAAAAATTTCTGGCAGAAACGATCTTCTCGCGTTTCTCGATGGCTACCTCAAATACAGGAATGACCAAACAGAAAAGGCCCTTGAAGCTTTTGAAGAAGTGGCTTCGACAATCACAGAAGCCAAGAAAAACATGGCAAGGCTTTATTACAATAGGGGAGACTATCAAAAATCGTTGGAAATCTGGCAGGAAATTCTCTCTGACGATTCAGGGGATAGATATGCCCTGATCGATCTCGGAAGGATCTTTTTCCTTACCGGAGATTCAGAAAAAGCTCAGGAATATTTCAGCAAAGCAGGTATCAAGGCCTCTCCTGAAAGATATTCGCCCAAAAAAGTGCCCCTGGTTTACGAGACTCAAATAAAAGGGATCACTTTTAACCTGAAATGCAAATAGTACTACGGCTCCTCATTCCCAGAGGACTTTGTAGACTTCGATAACCTTGAATCCCTCCCCATTTTCCTCATAGGAATAGGCTTTTCCATTTTTCCAGACGGGGATGTCCAGCTTGGAAGGGATCGAGAAATGTACAATCCCTTAATTTATAAGGATTTCCTTTTTTTTGCTTGCACCAAATCCCTCACAATTATTATCCTCAATTTCCATCCAAAATAAGATTGTTTCATCCAAAACGGCTCAGAAATACTTCCCTTTATTTCCCTTATCATGCCCACGCCTGGGGCCTTGATTTGGATTATTTAATCTCCTCATTGAGAGAAATGACCTTTTTCACTGCCACACGCTTCACATCCACAGGCAAAATCTCATTTTCTATCTTAACGGGTATGAGAACACTGCCTTTTACATCTACAGGCAAGTTATCCGAGATATCGAGCGGTACAGGGTCCCAACTCTCCCAGGATGATCTCTGAAACCCCACGATTCTCACGTCAACAACATCTTTTTCTTCGGCCGCATAAAGGGCCGGAAACACTGCAATATCCTTCAGACAAATCCAGACAAGACAGACAGCAACAATGGTGAGGACAAATTTTGTGTATGCGTCAATCTTTATATATTTTCCCATATTCTTCTCCTTTGAGTTCATTTTCTTTATTGGTTTTTTTCAATTCGGCGATTTTTTGTTTTATCGCTTTTATTTCTTTATCGGTTTGCACAATTCTGTACCGAATGTATCCCAAACGATCGAAGACCAGGGCATAGCGGTAGCCTGTCTGATTGATTCCGAAAAAATCTCCAACCAGGATCTTTTTCCGCCTTAAGAGCTTTTCCAGGCATTTCTCGGCTTGTTCCAATGTTTGAATCTCCTTCCCTTTTATCCCCTGCAGGCTGAATTTGTGGACCTCTTGCTGGCTTATCTTGAAATCAGCACCTTCTTTCTCTCGCGAAGAAGCCTGCGTGACAGAATTGCTGATCAACAAAAAACAGAAAATGCAGAAAACAGAGATTCTCTTCACCCTTGCCTCTTTCCTTAACTTTTTATACTTAGATTGTAATCGAATTGTTAAGACCGTTCACTAAAACAGTGTGTCAGACTCTCCATACACGATTTGCATTTACTCCTTGAGAGGTTTGTGCAGTTGGACCGGTTTTGCGGTCTTTTCCCTTATCTTAAGGTTCAAAATTTCGACTCCCAACGAAAAGGCCATGGCAAAATAGATGTATCCCTTGGGGATGTGAAGATCGAGCCCCTCTCCCATGAGCGAGAATCCTACCAGCAGCAGAAAACTCAGGGCCAGCATCTTGATGGTGGGATGTCTGTCAACAAAATTTCCGATGACACCCGCCGAAAGCATCATGACTCCGACGGCGATCACAATGGCCAGGATCATCACCGGGAGGTGGTCCGCCAATCCTACTGCGGTTATGACCGAATCCAGCGAGAACACGATATCGAGGATGGCGATCTGGATGAGTACAGAAACGAAGTTAGGAGCAACCTTGGATTTGGCCGCCGTGGGCTTTCCCTCCAGGCTGGCATGGATTTCGTGGGTGCTCTTGGCCAGCAAAAAAAGGCCTCCGGCCAGCAGGATAATATCCCGGCCGGATACAGCATGCCTGAATACAGTGAACAGCGGGGTGGTCAGGGTCATAATCCAAGTGAGTGTGAGCAGCAGCAGAATGCGTGTCGCCATGGCCAGAGCCAGGCCCAGCGTCCGGGCCTTGTTCCGCTGGTTGGAAGGGAGGCGTCCCGCCAGAACCGAGATAAAAACGATATTGTCGATCCCGAGAACGATTTCTAAGGCCGTCAGGGTGGCCAGAGCCACCCAGGCTTGAGGCTGTGTGATCCATTCCATGACTGATTTCCTTTTATAGAAGGCTGTTCCTTTAGTTCCCTCAAGAGATTATCACACGCCCGACAGAATATTCAATGCCTTTTCTCAAACGTGCCTATGGAAAAATTGCTTCCTGATGCCAGCCTGATTTTAAGAGTTCTGGATGCTAACTGATACGATGGATTTTGATTCAAATTGAAGAATTTATTCTGAGCTGTAGTAGGCAATCATCCGGGCTATGGCCTTCTGACAGACGAGGCAGTATTCGACTTTCGGACTCGAGCCCATCAGGCAGTAGATCATCGGGCGATAAAGGCCTTCTGACGCATATCCAGCTCCTTCGAAGACTCCGACCTTGTCTTCGAGATGGCTGTACTGCTCTCTCACTTCTTTGAGCTGCGTGATGATGTCATCGAATGTTTTTTTGAACCGCTCCTGGATTTTCTTGATCTGTTCCTCTGAGAGCCCTTTTTGTCTGGCAAGCTCGATCTCCTTTCTCATGGCCTGCCCGTTTGTCCGCAGTTCCGCCTGGAGGCGATCACGCTTCTCTTTGCCCCAATCTGTCGGTATTTCTATGTCTGGGGATAGAAGATCTATCCATTTGACCTGATCCGGATTCAGCAGGGCAGTGATATTGGGTTCGAGAGGTTCGATGCCTTGGGGATAGAAGTCGTTGTAGGATACTGCTGAGGCATAGTACTCGTCTGCAAGGCCTGCGAAAGAATGCCCGAATTCGTGAAGGAAAAGTCTTTTGCTGACAGGATTGTCGACCGTAGCGATGCAGTAGTCGTTGTAGATCCCTCCGCCTCCATACCGTTTGCTGTTAACCATAATGACGATGGTGTCATAGGGAACCTGAGAGGCAATCTTGCGCAGCCTCATTCCTTCTTCGGTAAGCACATACCTGTCCAGGTCAAAGGCATTGAAGGAAGCATGGAGAACAGTGTTCTTGAAGACACCTTGTCGCGGCTCATCCAGGGCACTTTCCGGAGAAGGCCGAAAAACCCCATAGATATTGAATCTGTTCTTGGCACTCTTGTACGGCTCTGTTTCAAAAAGATATCCGGCGAAACGGTCTACATCGGCTTTGAATTTGTCTTTATCATCGGAAGTGTATCCCTCAGCCACAAAGACAAGGTCCACTTTGGCATTGGGATCGCCGTTTATCAGCGCCTCATAGACAAAGTCATGACTGCTGGCGGCCTCTTTGATGATATGGTAGTCAGAGGGATCGATTTGCAGAGTGAAAAGCGGATGGAGTTGATTCTTTTTATCCCTTGCTTCGATCACGAAGATCACGGGGTTTTTTGGAAAGGGGATGTGAACCGATCGGTTAAAAGTCCTTTTGACACTGTTAAGCGCAGGCGTCGTTGTTTTGTATTCACCGAACATACAGTCAAATCCCCGGGAATAGAGGAGCTGATTTGATGCCGCATCATAGACCTTTACGGCATAGCGCCCGTTGTTGAAGGGATCGGTGAGGTTGTTTGTGTTTCCAGGCCAGATTTTTTCCTGGTAAATGTGATCCATGGTGATTATTTCTTCTTTGGCATCGCCTATGTGGTAATAATCGATGCGCATGGAGTTGTCTATGAAATAATCATCAAAAGTGACTGGGTCTTGTCCAGGGAGTATTCCACTGCTCCCTATGAACCATACGATTATGAATGAAAAGAAAGCAAAAAGAGCACGAAAAGAATTCATATGAATCTCCTTAAATTATATATATATTATCTAAGGATGAACCAGCCTTGACAACTCCTGTCAAGTCAAGGTGAACTCAATTCACGACATTTTTTCAAGATCAGGATAAACTTGATTTGACACTCACTGTCTATTCAAGTGTTGGCCAAACCACCTTATAACGCTTAACGTATTGGTATCCGTCTTCGTCTTCTTCGATAGCATAGAGCTTATTCCTTATGATGCGGAATCTTGTTTTTAGCGGGCTCTTAAGGATGTATCTCCCTTCTGCGTCAAATATGTCATAATAATATCTTTCTTTGTCTGGCGTTTTTTCATACGTAAAAACATAAATCCTTCCTTCGTCATCCGCCCTCAGGGTACGAAAGGGAGGAAAGTACTTGGGAGCAGTCGCATTTTGCCTCAATTCAGGCGGATATTCTGCGATCGCCTCCTCTTTATCCTGCTGTGTTATTTCTATCCGTTTATACTCTTTCTCGATCCTTCTTACTAAATTCGCCGAAGAATCATAGATTTTGATGATATACCCCTCTTCTGGATAGCCGCAGACAATCTGATTGCCATGGATGATGTCCCACCTCAACAAAGTGAAAAAGACATTTCTCTTTCCCGTTCTCCTCATTTCTGTACTCGGCAGAGGGGAGGTGCCGTATAAATACAATTCTTTCAATTCAGGATCATATTTCTTCAGTGCATACACACCATCCTCCCGGACAATACCGAATCCAAAAATGTTTCCTTCGCTGTCTATTTTGACTGTGGTGATCCGAGCTTTTGCCAGCGGGATGCTCTTTATGTAATCACCTTCAGGAGTGAAATATGTGATGTTGTTCATATTTCCCACAAAAACTTCGTCGTGGTTCGTATAGATAAGTGAACGGGGGAGAAAGAGTTCTCCTGGCCCTTGTCCGGGCCTGCCGATAGTCCTTAAGTATTCGCCTTTGTTGTTATACACTTTGACATGTTGGGCCTTGTAATCCAGGACATAAATATCTCCGATATCGCTAACGGCAACTGTGTAAACACTTTGGAACATGTATTCCTCTCTTCCGTCTGCCTCTCCGATCACCAGTTCTTCTTCCAATCCAAAATCCTCTTCGCCGTAAAGCGGCTCAATCGGGTTCTTGACAACCGTTACTCCGTTTATCTCTTCTTTTGTTCCCTTCCATCCTGTCTCTTTTCGGCTGCAGGAGAGGAGCAGCAACGACAAAATTGATAATAACAGGGCAGGTGCCAATATAGTCTTTAGTCTCATTTTAATCTCTCCCTCTAGGTATTAACCCCTCTCTTCTAAGGATAAAGCCGAAAAGATGTTAAGTCAAACCACTCCTGGGAGGGTAGCTTTTGAACGTGAGAAATCTCTTCGGCTAATAGGATAATTCGTCAGAGCTATCGAACCTCAGAAATTTCGCGCTGCTTCTGGCGCCTGAAAAGCCTGAAAGAGATTACTGGAGGCTTTTGTCTTTTTAATATTTTTAAAGTTATGATAAAATCTATAAAGCCAAGAGGGAGGTTATCATGAAATCCTCGATGAATTCATTGATTGTCATTTCCATTGTTTTTATTTTCCTCTCGGTTCAAGCAGAAGAAAATCAGAATCCTCAGTGGAAAGGGACGATTGAAGAAGAAAATGGAATAAAAGTCATTAAAAACCCAGATGAACCGCTCTATGGCGAGATCACATTCGAACTGGAAGAGGATTTGGTCATCGGCAACGAGAGCGATGAGAATTCCAGGTTCTATAAATGGCTTTCCTTAGATGTTGACCGGCGCGGGAATATATATGTTATGGACCGGGGGAGTTTCAGGATTCAGAAGTTCGATAAAGAAGGCAAATATCTAAAGACGATGGGAAGAGAGGGCCAGGGGCCCGGGGAATTTTCCCAGCCAAATTATATAACATTGGACGAAGAAGGGAATGTATACGTCAAGGATGGAACCAAGGCACATATATTCGATAGAGAGGACCAGTTTGTGAGGTCTTTTCCGGTTCCCTTAAACAGCAATTTTTTTAAGATAACTAAAGAGGGCAACTTTCTGGGAGAAAGAAAGATCATTATGCCCCCGGATGAATTATCTGAAGATGTTGTGCTTATGAATGATAAGGGCACGGTATTGAAGGAAATCGCCAGTTTTCCTTCGGTCAGGATGGATTCCATGTTCAACCGGAAGGATAGATTCGCGACACATGTCCCGGAGCTCTGTTTTTGTCCCAGTATGAAAGATTATGCGGTCTATGGATTTCCATCTGAGTACAGGTTGTTTGTGGTTGACTCCAGCGGAGAAATAAAAAAAATCATTGTAAAGGATGAGCCTGCTGAGAAAATTTCGGGTAAAGAAAGAAATAAGATTATTGACGTACTAATGGACAACATAAAGAGCAGAAAATCTGCAAGGCAGGAACCAAGAGGAGAGCTTGAGAAAAAGGTGTTGATATCAAAATTCAGGCCTTTTTTTGACGAGATCAGATTGGATGAAGAAGGCAATATATATGCAGAGAAATTGAAATCCTATCTGAGTGAGGATAGAGGATACGAGTTCGATTTTTTCAACATAGAGGGATACTATCTATACAAAATGAAAATCCCAGAAGGGATAGCAAATATAAATGTTATAAAGTGGGGATGCGTTTTCAGTGCGCCCTATAATCGGGAAACAGGATATTTCCAGGTCAAACGCTACAAGATCAAAAACTGGGACCAGATAAAAAGATGAAATACACGTGGCGCTGTGCAGCTTTGGCATCAAACGGCATACGGTCACCGCCATTTCCCAGCTTTGTTGTTGTGGTAAATACTTCCTCCGAGAGAGATTGCACTCTACTATTCTTCAAGCTCATGCATTTGAAAGCACTTCACGACGAGGAAATCATCTTCGGTGCGCATGATTGTGTAGGCTTTTCCCTTCCGCAGCTCATAAATATGTTGAGGGATATGAACTTGTTTCAAGTAGATCCTTTCAGGTGAGAAAACATCATAAATCGAAAGCTCTATGCCTTCTTCCACATATTGTCGAAGCCAGAGATTTGCCTCGTCATCAAAAAAGAAATACCGGCTGCAAAAGGCAGTATAGTATTATAGTATTCAGGATGTTTTAACGGACCTTCCTCAAACTTCATTTTGTATTCCAATCCCTACAGCTACAACCTGAAAGTGCGAGTTGGATGAAACAAAGAGCTCCCATTCACTCCTCTTCCACAATCTGATATTGATAGTATTTCACGCCTCGCATTTTATCCAACAGAACGAGGCTGTCATTTTTAATGTAAATGTCGTCGACAAAATGGTTGAGAGGAATTGTACCCAGAAGAACACCATCTGTATCGAATATTTCCAGAATGTACATGTCAGTTTCCTGAAGATCCGTATCACCGACAACCTGTGTGGTTGCTCCTGTCCGTGTTCCTCTTGTTACGGTATAAACGATCTCTTCCTCTTTGAATTGCCGGTTCAGTGTCACCACCCAGACTCTTCCTTTATCGTCGACGGCAATCCCCTCTGAACATTTATTCATGCGAGGCGAGTAAAAGGATTGGCTGGTCGCGGTTCTCTCGATCTTTCCTTTATCCAGAGGCTTGGTGCTGTAGTTTATGACTCTATCCGCTTTCCACAGCAGCTTTCCCTTTGGAGAATATTTTTCTATGCGGTTCTGATGGACAAAACTCAGATAGATATAATCATTCTGATCAGTGACAAAATGAAAGACATTGCCCCGATGGTTTAAAAGCCGGTGTTTGTAATCGAACATCTCTCCAAATTCCCTTTGGATGTTGCCTTCCGAATCGAGCAGGTGTATCAGTTTTGGAAGCGGTTCATCATCTTTTCCCTCGAAAGTGTATCCGAGAGTGCCTTTCATGGCCAGCAGGCCGGAATTCAGGGCATAGACTTCGCTGAGGGGATGCTTTGTCAGCGTGATGGTTTCGCGAAGGCTTCCCTCAGTCGAAAAAACCTGGATTTTTCTGCCTCTTGGGTCCGAAACGATAAGATTTCCTTCGGCATCGATAACCAGCGAGGCGGGGGAGTTGAATTCTCCCGGTCCTTGGCCTTCTCTTCCAAAGGTATCGATATAGTTCCCCTCTTTATCGAACTTTTGGATCCGGCAGTTTCCTGCATCCAGGATGTAGATGTTGCCCGCATCATCCAGGACAATATCGGAAGGTATGTTGAAAGCCAGATTCTCGTCCAGGGTATTGATATCCCCGATGGTCCGGATCAATTCGATTTTGATCGGAAGATTCTTGCCCCACTTCCCTCCTTTTTCGTTGTGAACCATCCGCACGCCGTCGATTGTTTTGATCTCCTGGACAGATGCCGACAGCCAGATGCAAAGCGAAATCAGCAGGAGATGAACCCTGGGGATCGATTTTTTCATCTGTCCCTCCTTTGGCTTAAAGAGACACTCTGTAATACTGTTATAGTAATTCAACATGACTCGAGAATCCAGTTTAATTTAGATTCGATCTATCGTCACGAATGCATTTTGTGGAATACAATTGGCAATATGTTGAGATGGCCGCGCTTCGCTCGCCATGACATTTTCTGTCGGTCGTTCAGGGGAATCTCATAGGCGGCATTATGATGAAAATTGGGGTAGGTCGGATGTGGCTTGACAAGAGAAGGGCGGGGGGATAAAAATAAATAAGAAGGGGTAAAAAACGAAAAAACACAATAGAGCGCATTCTTCAACCTGGATCATTGCAACCCTTAGTCTATTTTTATGCACAGGGCTCTGGGCTGAAGAGGAATTCCAGGCAAGGATGTTCCCAGATGTGGGCCCGGGAGGAGCACAAAAGCCCACGAAACTCATCATTTCCGTCGACAGTTACACCAGTTCCGAGGAAGTCTTTCAGCTCATGAATACCTTTAACAACAGCGGTTACGAACAGTTCAGAGCTGCTTTGCGTGCAATGAATAAAGGGACTGTCCGTCCCACAGGTGGTCGTGGAACACGGATCATCCTTCATGCAGCTCAGAGCACGCCTACAGAGAAAGGAAGAAATATCATACTGGTTGCCGAAAGCGAGAACTGGAATCTGGGTTCCACCATGAGATTGGACAGCCGATTTCCCTATGTGGTCATCGAGTTCAGCCTCAATGAAAAGGGGAAAGGAACCGGGAATATCTACGTATCAGCCGAGATTAAGTTTACTAGCGAAGGGACCATCGAAAGGGGAGATTACCGAATCCCTCCCAAGCAGCTTCTTGGGGTAGCTGTAATGAAATAACATTCTGCTTTTTTTGTGTTCTTTTCCTAATCATTTCTTTTTTTGAGTTGGCCGATTATTTTTTATCTGTTCCTGGTCAGGATTTATTTTCAGTCATTTTTCCCAACGAAGCGAAGGGGATTCTGGGTCTAGGGCAAAATTCCGCTGGATGTAATATCAGACTACAGAAAGGCTAAGATCAATGTGAAAAGCACAGCTTAATTGCGATTGATGAAGAGGAATAGAGAAGGCATAAACCTAAGATCTTTCCGATCCAAAGATATCTTTGTCTTTTTGCTATTCTTTCCTGATGGTGATTCTGCTGCTTTTGATGCTGATGTTCCCGTTCGTTTCGATATATACGGTTGCGCCTCCTTTTGCCAGCTCGGCTTCGAGCTTCTGTGCTTGTGATTTTACATGATAGACCGGGAATGCCGAGGAGATCTTTCCTCCCGAAAGTACAGAGATTACCACATCCGCCCCTCCTGGAAGCGTGAGGATGACAGGATCATAGGTTGTCACGAGCTCGATCCGGCTGTTCTTCGGCAGGTTCTCGATCTGTTCGACCTCTATTCGGCTGCTGCTTCCGTGGACCTCGATCGATCCCGAGGTGCGGCGCAGTACCACACCACCATAGGAGTTTTTGACGCTCACATCCCCGATGATGTCAACGGCCTGGATGCTGGAGGAACTGGCATCTACTTTTAAGTTTCCTCCGACTCCGGAGACTTCGACACGGTCGTAAGATGTGACGATGGAAGCGTCTTTTTTGATGTCCGAAGCTTTGATCCCGGCAGACTGGGAGCGCACATCCAGCCACCCGCCGATACTGGCTACCACCACGTTGTTGTAAGAAGACACGATAGTGACGTTTCCCTCTATCTTGCGCACCGAAACCGATGACGAGGGTGCCTCGATTTCAGCCGAGCCGCGAACGTTCGAGAGAACAATTGCATCGTAGGAACTGCGTATGGAAGCGTCCCCGCCAATATCGTCTGCTGTTACAGCACTCGAGCCGCTCTTTACATCAAGGATTCCTCCCACATGGGCTACGGACACCGGGCTGTAGCTGTTTTCGATATGGGCATCCAGGGATATATCCTGTGCTGTGACTTTACTGCTTGGGCCTTTAATGGTGAGGCGCCCCTCGACTGCCCTCACATCGATTTCATCGTACGAGGAGGTGATATTGCAGTCGTCTTTGACGTTGCTTCCTGTCACTTTGGCGCTTTTTGAGCTGACCGTTAGGCTTCCGCCTATGTTGTCGAAGCGCACCGGTGCATAGCTGTTCTCGACATGTACATCGCCCACTGCGTCTTTCACTTCAACCGCACCGCTCGGATTCTTGATATTTACGGGGCCTTTGAAGCCGGGGACTTCTACGAGACCATAGCTGTTGCGGAGTTCGAGTTCACCTCCGCAGTTATCCAGCCTGACTTTCCCTGATCGGTTGGCCAAGTGGAGATCTCCCTCCACTCCTCCGATGAGGATATTTCCGTAGGCATTTTCCACATCGAGGTTATGCCGGGCTGGGATGCGAATCGTCAAACGGGCCGAATAGGACAGTTGGAATACGAACTTATTCCCTTTGTAGAAGCGGCGAAAGATCCCCTCCTTAGGGGGTTTTCCAGGCTTACGGAGCTCGTCCATCGGAGAACTCAGCCTTAGCCTGAGACCGTCGGCATAGGATTCGAGAAAAAGCTGGGTCTCGGCCAGAAAGTACTTTACGATCTCCTCGTCTTCGTCGCTCACTTCGACTACCGCCTCGACCTTCACGGCATTTTCGTCTGAGGCTGTAATGGTGAGATCCGCAGAGTAGGTATCGATGTAGAGAGTTTTTCCGGGTGCCGTGGCTGCTGATTCCCTGAATTCCCGGGATTGTTTGTGTTTGAATAATGGGCTTGCCTCGGATGAGGATGTAGCTATAGAAACCAGAAAAACGCACATCCAGATAATTGGGAGTAATGGTCTATATTTTTTCATGTTGTCCTCCTTGATTTCATGCGTTCACCCTCCAGACTCAATACCTCTGCCAGAGTTTCTTTTTTGTCCCGGAGGGCAGCCATCAGGTACTGACGGATATGGGCATTGGCAGGATTCAGAGCCAGAGCTTCCCGGCACTGCTCGATCTGGGCATCGATGGTCTCGAGACGCGTTCGATAGAGGAACACAAGGTCCAGATTGAGATCGGCCATGTGAGGGAGAACCTGCTTTTCTAAGTCCTCGATGGCCTTCATGTATTCATGTTCTTTTTGTTCCACCCGAGCCAGAGCTTTCCGGGCCAGAAGACCGGAAGGTGGAGCGGAGCTTTTGAGGCCTAAGTAGAGTCCGATGCCAACGACAGCGAGAAGTACGGCCGCCGCAGGAGCAAGCCGTAGGAGTCTCCATCGAAGGGATGGGCGTTCGACTCTTGTTTTCTTTTTTATCTGTGGTTCTGGTGCGGGCGGCTGTTTTTCTGCCATCTCTTTCCGGAGGTCCTCCTCGATGCGGCCCCAGAGGCGAGGAGCTTCCACAGGCTGCCGGAAGGATTTAGCCAGAGACATGACTTGCTCATCCAGCTCCAGAGCCTGCTGGCAAATCGAACAGGCTGCTGCATGCCGTGCAAATTCGGCCTCATTTGTCTCGCCACGGTCGTATCGTTCGAGTTGCTTACAGCTCATATTTTTCCTCCTTGCGAGATGCAGAGAGCCAGCTGCGGAGCTTGGCCTTGGCCCGGTGAATGGTGGCTTTGACAGTGCCGACGTTTATTCCCAGGACCTGGGCGATCTCCTCCTGTTTGAATCCTTCTACCGCAGATAAAACAAAACAGGCACGCATCTGGTCAGGAAGGGCAGCGACTGCCTCTTCTATAGAGTGGCGGAGTTCGCTGGATGACTGATGGGTAAAACCTGCCTGGTCGAGGTCTGCGGATATCTCTGGGCTTCTTTTCCTCAGCAGGTCATAACAGGAGTTGATGAGGATCCGGAAGATGTAGGTGCTGAACCTCGAACCGGACTTGTAGTGATGGATTCCCCGGTAGAGCTTGAGGAATGTGTCCTGGACAGCATCCTCGGCTTCCTGCTGCCGGCCCAGCATGCGCAATGCCGTGCGCAGAAATGGCTGTTCATAACGCTGGTAGATCATGCGGTAAGCCATCAGATCGCTTCGCTGGCATCTCCGGACAACGGCCTCTTCATCCATATGAATCTTTTATCCTTCTCCGGTATAAAACTGCATCTGCCATTTTACTCTCTTGTCCGTCATTTCGTTAGACGGAAAATTGTGCAGAAACGTTTAGTCAAGGAAAATAGATGTTTTGAAGATCAAAGCAGGTGTGAGAAATGAGTGTTTATTCTGTGCCTTCAAAGGCTCATGAATTGAAGGTCAAGCTTGACTTCTTTTTCGATGAGTTTGAAATGGGGATCTGCTGTTACGACGGCTAATCCAAAGTGTGTTGCATGAGCAGCGATGTCTTCGCGCAGCATGGGTATTCATTAACAGGAAGATCCTCTAATCTTAAGAATCGGCCGGTATCCAGTCAATAACAGAGCCACCGCTCTCGAAATAGAACGGACTGACCAGCATATTCATTCCACCTTCTCTCGTTACCATGAATTCCTTCACTCTGAATTTTTTATCTGCATATATATCGAGCATCTCTTGGTTGAGAGAAGGAACGGGTATAAACGGGAAAAGAGCGTCAAGCACACGCGCCTTTTTCTTGTCTGGAATGATGTAGACTTCGATAGGCCCGGTCGGGATCTCGAAAATTCGAGTTGGGAACGGGAGCCTCGGTTCAAAATAATCTTTAAAATCTTTCATCGTCTCTCCTCCTTAATCACTTCGAATCCATTTTGTTCTGTTTACATCTTAGAACCTTGAGATGACAAAATTTCACGTTTGTTCTAGCCCCTAGATAGGGTTCATTGAAGGAGACGTTAGAGAATTGCCGCTTTTCTCAGAATGACGGAATATATGGATTAGAATTTGCTATTTCTTCAGAGTTATTTCCTTTGTCGTGAATGCTTCAGGAATGATCACGGTCGTTTCAGGCATCGCCTCCTTGACTTTGCCCTCAAGCTCCCTACTTTGACTCGCTGAGCCGTGTATGGCCACTATCACGCTTGGATTAAGGTCTTCGGCCATTTGGAATGCCTTCTGAGGAGACGCTGAGGGGGAAGGCATTCCTGTGGGGAGAAAAGCCAGATCCGCCGAGAAGTCCTCGAGAGAGACATCGCCTGAGTCGCCTCCATGAAAGAGGCTTATGTCACCCATTTGGATGTGGTAAAGATTGATGGGGCCAACGTGAATTCCTTTGATGGCACTGACAGTTATTCCCCCAATTGTATAGGTTTTCCCTGGTTCCGCTGAAGTCAGTTTATCCGAAGGAACCGCCTCTTTTAAGCTGTTAGCGACAGAAGGTTCAGCCAGGACCGGTGCGTCAGTGGCCTCTAATAGATCGAGAGTGCTGTCAGGGTTGTAGTGGTCTCCATGGCCGTGGGTGAAGAGCACCAGATCGATTTTGTTCTCTTTCAAGACATCGAGCTCTTTATCCTTCAGAAGATCAGCCGGATCGATGATTACGGTGCCCTTGGATGTTTTGACGATAACACCGGAATAGCTCAAAAACATGAACGCAACATCCTTTTCTCCAAGAGACGAAGCGAATAAATCACTGATGTCGTCGGCTTTTACTGTGAAGGAGCCCGATATAAAGAGAAACGCAAGAAGAATCATGATTGTCTTCAGCATTTTTTCCTCCTTGAAATTATTTTAGCTGGATGATTCAGGTTATTCAGAAATTCGGTACTTGACAACTTCTATTAAACCTTCCTCGTCAGCTTTTTGCAACCAGAATGATCTGTTTTGAATGATTGCTGCTACAGGGAATGAAGCATCACCCATAATTTGAACACGTCCGATGAAATCACCATCAGAGGTAAAGGCATCAATATATTTCGATTCTTCCTCTCTGTTTTTCCTGTGGGGCCAGATGAATGTGTTTCCCTTTTGGTTCCCATTACAAGAATTTTTTGTCGTCAGATTCCTTCTTTTATCTGTCCCCAATTTTTTATTCTATAGCGCTTGACATAAACCTCGCCTGTCTCTTCGTCTTCCTCTATGTCGTATAGATAACCGTTTTTCAGTAGATCGGGCACAATGCCCATCTTGATCCGATAAATAAAGTATCCATCTTCACTGTACACGTCGAAGGTATGTTCTTCGCTCTCCTCTAAGACCGACTTTGCCCTCCACAGATAGAGTCTGTGGCTATCATCGGCTACCATTCCCCAGAAAAAAGGTCGAGATGATGGAAAGTCGCATGCCTCTTCTAACACTCCTTTGGGCCATTTTTGCCCTCTCCTCGAGATGCTTTTCTCAAGCTGCTTTATGGTGTAGTCTTTCTCGCCTTGTGTTATTGAATGTGATAGTGCATCTGTTTGGATTTTTAGCGTCTGCTCGCCGTTTTTATCAATGACAAAGATTTCATATCTTAAAGTGTGTGCATAGCAGAATGTCTGTCTGTCCATAGCGGTCAACAAAAGCTCAGGCATGTAGGCATGAGTAGCTGTGAAGGTGACCACAGTCTCTCCGCTCTTTCTTTGTACGCTTTTCTGATCTGAAAATTCTGCACATTCCTTTATCAGCTTTCCCTCTGAATCGAGTTTCACGACTTTAGCCTTTCTTCCTTCTTCATCATGCACACTATAGACTGTAAAGATAAACCCATCGCTGTCCAGGAAAAAATCATAAATAGAATTTTCTAACGGAAATCCATCCAAATACTCCCCTGAGCTGCTAAATGTTTGAATTCTTCTCCTTCCCAACACATACAAAATGTCTTGATCATCGATGAGAATATCATAAATTCTGGTGAATTCCCCGGGTCCCTGGCCTTCCCTTCCGATGGTCAAAATATAGTTCCCGTTGTGATCAAACTTTTGAATACGGTGATTGCCACCATCCGCGACATAGATATTGCCTCTGCTGTCAATAGCTAAATCGTTGACTCGATAAAATTGATAGTTCTCATCATCCTCCCGTCCTATGGATAGATCTTCCTCTAAATCCAGAACCAGCTCCCCGTAATAAGGTTCTTCTGGATTTTTCATCACTCGCACTCCATTTTCTTCCTCGACCGTACCTTTCCATTCGGCCTTTTTCCTGACACAGGAGGGAATCAATAGAGAAATGGAAAAAAATAAGACGGTTATCACAAGATGGGTCTTTATTCTCATTTTCACTTTCCCTTCTTGAACGCCCTGTAGAACAGAAAATAATCCAGGAACGCCACTAAAAGTATAACAACAATCTCTGGGATGGGTAAATCCTTAGCAATATAATATGAAACATTGTTATTTTCCACACTTGAGTTCCTGGTTGATTTTGGTCTCATATAGTTGAAAACGAGCATATATCCGCATTTCCCGTTTTTATGTTAATCTATAAAACCCAAGCTCAGAGTGAAATGCGATATCTCCATAACCCACGAAAAAGATGTCTTTGGGCAATGTGCTGTCATCTATAGTGATTTCTGGAACAAACCGGACTTTTCCAGTTTTATAGATGTCCGCCAGGGATTTCTGCTGCCCAAAGGAAGAATTAATGAACAAGAGACACAGAAAAAGGATAAAAATAATAAAACGTCTAAGGTCTCTCATGTTACCCTCCCATTTTTTATACAATATTCAAACCAAAATATTCCCTTCTTAAGCTTCAGTGTTTTGGATGCAGGTCGCTAACCTTGAGAAACACAAATTTCGTTCTTAAGGGACCAGATTCATAACCCCGTCCTTATCTGGTCCCAGTTTTTGATTTTGTAGCGTTTGATTTTGATGTAGCCAGTTTCTAGGTCTATTTCTCTGGTATAGTCATAGCCATTTTTTATTACTGGAGGATAAAAAGGATAGCGAGCTGGTATTTTTGCTTTGTATAGGTAATATCCGTCTTTACTGAATATGTCAAAGTCCACACTGTCGCCTCGGTCAAATGGGAATTTAAACTTTTCAACATAAATGCGGTCTTTGTCATCTTTTATGATTTCTCTGTAGAATGGTTTATATTTTGGGAATCTTATGGTGCCTGCAATTTTCCGCCTGGAGAGTTTCATCGGTATTCCCATTATCCTATCAATCACTTTATCCTTCTCAGCCTCTGTGACTGGCTGTGGGAGTTCATCTTTTTTTATAATATATTCAAGCTCACCAGATGAATTTATTACAAATAATTCATATTCAGAGGAGAATCCATAAACTGCCATTTCTTTATTTATTGGGCAAAACCATAGAAAGGGTTTGCAAAGGTTATTGAGATATAGGTAGCCACCTCTGTCGTTTTTTATTCTTTCAGACCTTTCCAAGCGATAACTTGCTACTGTTTTTATTGTCGCCCCGTCTTGACTTATAAGGTCTATATTAAGGAATGAGTCATAGTCTCCAGGCATATCACTGTTTCGCTCTCTCCTTGAACTTGTACGAGCGATGAAATTTCCACCGCTCATAAATCCTAAACTTCTCATCAGAGCAGAATCAGTCTTGAGTTTAATGCGCTTTTTAAACACTCCGTTTTTGTCGAATGTTTCTATCCTTTTGAAGGAATCTTCAATGTAGAAGTTATCTTTTGCATCTATATATAGACTTCTGGGACTTTCAAATTCTCCTGGACCTTGCCCCTGCCTTCCTATTGTCTGAAGATATTTTCCATTTTTATTGTATTTTTGAAGTCGGAAATTTCCCGAATCAAGAATTAGAATATTCCCTTCTGAATCAACTGATATCCCTGTTGCTCTATAAAACACATAATTCTCATCTTCTTCATTTCCTATGCTTAAATCTTCTTCCAGATCGAACTCAATCTCTCCATAAAGAGGCTCGTTGGGATTTATAATGACTTTGACTCCATCCTCATATTCAATTTTTCCCTTCCATTGAGATTCTTCATGCGCGGAAGAAAATGCAAAGATAGATAGAGCGATAATCACCCAAACAAACTTAATCGGTTGTTTCATGGTTCCCTCCCTCTATCCAGAAAAATTATACCACAAATTACCACATATGTCCGCCCGAGGGAACGAAAAGAATAGCATAAGACCCCCACTTACAGAAGATAATCTCACTCCTTTTCGGTCCTACGTGGATACGACGTTCAGGGTTAAAGAATAAGGAGTGAATGGAACATCGATTCGTTAAAGGATGGCCAAAAACAGGTGCACAGGGATGACCAGGACATTCCCCTCCTGGATCTTAAAATCAGACTTTGAGAGGAGAATTCCTCTTCCAGCCTTCTTAAAATGCTTGGAATCTTCGGGTCGGTTTTTTTCCTGATATTTGACTTCGATCAGTTGATGCAGTTTGCCTTCGATGAAAACCAGGAAATCCACTTCGTGGTCAGGCTTCCAATAGAAAACATCTCTTTCAAATCTCTGCTTCAGATGGGCGGCATCAATGGACTCCACTAGCGATGCCTTGAGTACTTAATTTGTTTGTCAAGCAAAAAGTTGCTTGAGGCTCTCTTTTTCTATAGAATAATCGGGTATATTCAAGCGTTCGCATTATTACAGTTTGAAAGATGCCAGAAGAAAAAGATTTTTATCAATTGGAAAAGGATATCGTTGAACTCAAAGATAAAATAGACGAAATCCAGGATTCGGACGATGCGGACAAAAAGCAGAAAATCACGAAACTGAGGGAGAAGATCGCAAAAGAATGGGCCAAGATCAGCCCCCAGCTCTCCCCGCTTCACATTGTCCAGATCGCCCGCCATCCCAAGCGACCTTACACCCTGGATTATTTGGAAGCTCTCACCGAGGATTTTATCGAGCTCCATGGGGATCGAAGAGCCAAGGACGACCCAGCCATCGTAGCCGGATTAGGATTCTACAAGGGACGGACCGCAGCGTTCATCGGTCACCAGAAAGGGCGGACCACCAGGCAGAGACTGGCACGAAACTTCGGCCAGCCCAATCCTGAGGGATATCGAAAGGCCCTGCGGGTGATGAAGCTCGCAGAAAAATTCGGATTCCCGGTCATCACCCTCATCGATACTCCGGGGGCTTATCCGGGAATCGAAGCCGAAGAAAGGGGGCAAGCCGAAGCCATCGCTTGCAACCTCAAAGAGATTGCCAAACTTAAGGTCCCTGTCATCAACATCGTAATCGGCGAAGGCGGAAGCGGCGGTGCCCTGGCCATCGGAGTTGGCGATTCACTGTTGATGCTGGAAAATTCGTTCTACTCAGTGATTTCTCCGGAAGGCTGTGCAGCGATTCTCTGGAAGGACCAGAGAGCAGTGGCCCAGGCTGCCGAAAATTTGAAGTTTTTGGCCCAGGATTTGCTGGAATTTGGGGTCGTCGACAAGATCATCCCAGAACCTCCTGGAGGAGTTCATATCGATCCCGAACAGACGTTTAAAAATGTGGACAAGCAGCTCAACGAGGTCCTCAAGAAATTGGAGGAGAAGACTCCTGAAGAGAGGATCGAAAAACGCTATCAGAAGTTTCGAAAAATCGGTGTGTTCAAAGAAAAATGAGTAAAAAAAACAAACAGATCGCTGCCATCAAGGGCACCAAGGACATCCTTCCTCAGGAGGCCAGGAAATGGCAGCGGGTAGAGGCTGCGGCCAAAGGGATTTTTGAGCTGTACGGGTACCGTGAGATCAGAACACCGGTTTTCGAGGCCACAGTGCTTTTCGAGAAGGGAACCGGGCAGACCACGGATATCGTGACCAAGGAGATGTACACCTTTATCGATAAAGGGGGACGGTCTCTGACCCTGCGTCCGGAGTACACTCCCTCCATCGTGCGCTCCATCATCGAACACAACCTTCACCTCAGGCCGCAGCCGCTGCGGTTCTATTTCATCGGACCGATGTTCCGGTTTGATAAGCCTCAGAAAGGCCGGTACAGGCAGTTCCACCAGATGGATATCGAGGTCTTTGGAGAGAAGGATCCGGCAGTGGATGCCGAAATCGTGGAAATGGCCGATTTTCTCCTCCAGAGGCTCAAAGTCAAGGACAGACAGATCCTGGTGAATTCTGTGGGCTGCAGAAAATGCCGGCTGGGATATCAAAAGGACTTGAGGGCCTCGGCTGAGAAAGTCAGAGAACGGCTCTGTGAAGACTGCCAGAGAAAGATCGAGACCAATCCCCTGAGGATATTCGATTGTAAGGTGGATACATGCCGGGAAATTTCTTTGGGCTTTCCGGTCATCACAGACTATTTGTGCCCGGAATGTCGGGAACATTTTGACAAATTCTGTTCCTATCTGGACGGATACGGGATCGAATACTGGATAGAGCCCCGCCTGGTCAGGGGACTTGATTATTACACCAAGACCACCTTCGAAATCGTGTCTTCGAAGCTGGGAGCTCAGGATGCTGTCCTGGGTGGAGGACGGTACGATGACATGATGAAGGACTTCGGGGGTCCGGATATGAGTGCCATCGGGTTTGCCGTGGGCATGGAGAGACTGCTTTCCCTCGTTCCCTACGAGGAGGAAAGAGAAATCTTCGTGTATTTCGTCTGGCTGGGAGATGAAGCCAAAAGAGCCGGAATGAAGCTGGCCCGGCTTCTCAGGCGGGAAGGCATCGAATGCCTCATCGAATACAGGGACAGAAGCCTCCGGAACCAGATGAGCCGGGCGGATAAATTGGGCGCGCCCCGGGTGCTGATCATCGGAGAGGAAGAAGTGAAAAAAGGAACCTTCCAGATAAAGAGGATGGACACCGGCGAACAGAAGGAATACAGGCAGGAAGAAATTTTAGATATCCTAAAGGAGTCTGCTCAAAAATAAAGTGAAGGAAGGGAAATCTTTGCGCTTTGTTTTTGCCTCAAAACATGAATTGAAGAGAGGATAGCGAGGATGGAAATCGACAACCTGTCCGATTGGGAACGAACTGCCTACTGTGGGGATCTCCGTTTGGACCATGTGGGACAGGAGGTGACCCTTTTCGGGTGGGTCCATAAACACAGAGACATGGGGAACCTGGTGTTTATCGATCACAGGGACAGGCAGGGAGTCGCTCAAGTGGTCGTAGATTCCAGCGATCAGGGCCTTCTCCAGCGGGCAAAAAAGATAAAAATGGAATATGTGCTGGGAGTGAGAGGTGTTGTGAGAGCCCGGGAGGAAAAGCTGCGCAATCCTCAGCTTCCTACCGGGGATATCGAGGTGCAGGCCAAAGAGATCAAAGTCCTGAATGCCTCGGCTGTAACGCCCTTTGTGGTGGCCGATCCGCCAAATGCATCAGAAGAACTCAGGTTCAAACACCGGTACCTGGATCTGAGGCGTCCTTCCATGCATCGCAATTTCATGCTCAGGCATGAGGCGGCCCTTGCCATCCGCAATTTCATGAGCCAGAACGGCTTCTATGAGATAGAAACGCCCTTTTTGACCAAATCCACGCCTGAGGGAGCCAGGGACTATCTTGTGCCAAGCCGGGTGTACAAAGGCAGGTTTTTTGCCCTGCCCCAGTCTCCCCAGCTTTTCAAGCAGCTGCTGATGATAGCGGGATTCGACCGGTACTTTCAGATCGTCCGCTGCTTCAGGGATGAAGATTTGCGGGCGGACCGGCAGCCTGAGTTCACCCAGATCGACATCGAGATGAGTTTTATCCGGGAGGAGCATGTTTTTACTCTTGTAGAGGACATGATGGCTGCGGTGTTCGCACTTATCGATGTGGAAGTCGAGCGGCCCTTTTTCCGCTTCACCTATGAGGAGAGCATGGAAGCTTACGGGACAGACAAGCCCGATCTGAGGTTCGGGATGGAAATTCAGGATTTGACAGATCTCGGTTCTGGGATCGATTCCCAGATCATTCAAGGAGCCCTATCTGCCGGAGGCGCTTTGAAGGGATTGCTGGTGGAGGGAGGAGCGGGCTTGTCCCGCAGCCAGCTCGACGGCCTTGGCCAGAAAGCGAGAGATTTGGGTGGCAAAGGGATTATCTGGATGAAAAGGCAGGATGGATTCAAATCCAGCTTGAAGCTGAAGGAGGAGGATTTCCAGCGTATTTGGGATAAACTCGGCGGATCAGAACAGGATCTTGCCCTTTTGGTGGCGGATGAGAAGCCGACGGCGCTCAAGATTCTGGGAGAGCTGCGGTTGACGTTTCTGCCTGAGAAGATAAAGGAATCGAAGGTGTTCAAATTTGCCTGGGTTACGGACTTCCCTCTTTTCGAGTTGAGCCAGGAAGAAGGGCGCCTGGTATCCATGCATCACCCTTTTACCTCTCCTCATGAGGAGGACCTGGACCTTTTAGAGAAGGAGCCTCTTCGAGTCAAGGCCAGAGCCTATGATGTGGTCCTGAACGGAGTGGAAATCGGCGGTGGGTCGATCCGAATACACAACCAGGATGTACAGCGGAGGATCTTCCAGGTGCTGGGGCTGAGCCAGGAAGAAGTCAAATCGAAATTCGGATTTTTTCTCGAAGCACTCAGGTACGGCGTTCCTCCACACGGAGGCATCGCCCTGGGCTATGACCGCATGGTGATGCTTTTAGCCGGGGAGGAATCCATACGGGATGTCATCCCCTTCCCCAAGACCACGAGTTCCTTATGTCTGCTCACAGGATCTCCTTCCGAGGTCGGAGAGAGACAGCTCGAAGAGCTCGGTTTGCAGAAAAAGTCAGGCGATTAGATAATATTCTCAGTCAGCTGAAGGGGAGTCGGTTACACCTTGCAGCCGCATCTTTTTTTCCGCAGCATTTTTATCTGAGCTTCGGGCAGATCTACATAATCCCCTTGGGATTCTTGTCCTGTAGCCAAGCTGGCATCCAGAGGGCTCAGGTGCCTGTAGCCCCGCCTGGACATTTCTTGGACCAAATCCTCATGCCTGAGATAAAGGGCTTTGAGTTTGCCTATCCACCTTTGTGTTTCCGGGTGTTTGGAAAATCCCTTCTTTCCTTTGGTCAGTATGGACCAGAGGGCATGAATCTCGCTGTGCTCACCGAGAAGGTGATTCCGGCACAATTTTTCTGGCACAATGTCCCAGATCCTCATTTTTAGAGATATTCCATTTTCCCTCTTTTCTTTAGGGTTTCGACAATATCTTTGACTTTTTGGTCCATATCTTTACGGCAGATAAGGAGCGCATCCTCGGTTTCCACCACGATCAAATCCCTCAGCCCCACCAGGGCGGTGAATTTCTCCGGGCTGTACAGGAGACAGTTTTCAGAGTCCAGCACTATATTCTCGCCTCGAAGTGAATTCCCTTGGCTGTCCTTGGTCCATATATCGGTCAATGAAGACCATGCTCCGACGTCCGACCATCCAAAATCGCCCACAGACATCCATACAGGATGGGCCTTCTCCATCAGAGCATAGTCGATCGAAATGGAAGGAATTTCTTCGAATATGGATGAAAGCATGGAATCATCGCCTGATTTCAAGGCCCTGATGGTTTTTTCCCAGTAGGGATAAAGGTCTGGAGCATACTGTTCCAGTTTTTCAGGAAAAACCTGGGCCCGCCAGATGAACATTCCGGAATTCCAGAAGTTGTCTCCTTTATCAATAAAATCCTTAGCCTGTTCGAGGTCGGGCTTTTCTTTGAACTTCTCTACCGGATAGAAAGTCTCTTGGGAGATTTCCAAACTGTCTGAGCGTGAAAACTGGATATAGCCGTATCCTGTTGCGGGATAGGATGGAGGAATCCCGAACGTGACCAGATGGTCTCCATCTAGGACTGCTTGAGCCCCGGCTGCCAGTTTCTTCTGGAAAAGCTCTATGTCTGTTATCAGATGATCGGCCGGCAGGGCAATCACTGCCGCCTCGGAATTTTCGAGATAAATGGCCGCTGTGGCCAGAAGGAGGGAAGGAGCTGTGTTTTTTCCCATCGGTTCCACCAGGAGATTATCCTTTGGAATGGAGGGCAGGAGCTTTTGGATCGTCTGAGTCTGGTCGGAATTGGCGATCGTATAGATGTGCGAGGGAGAAATGAAGGGAAGGAGACGGTTGACGGTTTCTTCGATCATTGTCTGATCGCTGATAATCGGGAGGAACTGCTTGGGTTTTGTCCTGCGGCTCAGGGGCCAGAACCGGGTTCCAATTCCTCCTGCCATGATAACGGCGCGAACATCCATTTGATCCTCTCTATTCTCAAAATTATATAAAAAAAGACACGGTTAGGGCAGTGAGGCCAGCAAATAAACAGTAAAAAGAAAAAGAATAAAATCTGCCTCTTTGTATGACCGATACCAGAAGAGTCAGTGCCAGATAGCCAAAAACGGCTGAAACCGCAGCCCCGGCAAGCAGTATCGACCAGGGTTGAGTTCCTGAGTCGATCTTTTGGAATTGGAAAAGAGCTGCTCCAAGAATGGCAGGAATAGAGAGAAGAAAGGAAAAGCGTGCCGCTTCTTCCCTTTTCCAACCCAGGAAAAGGGCTCCGCCAATAGTCAAACCAGAACGGGAAAATCCCGGAACGATCGCTGCTCCCTGGAGCAAACCGATAATCAGGGGATGGGAGAAGAAATTTCTTTTCCTCTCCCGGGCGAGTTTCGTCAGGTACAGATAAAGCCCTGTAATGATCAAGGCCAGGCCCACCGCTTTGAGGCTGGCAAAAAGGGATTCGAAAAAATCGCTGAAAAAGTATCCGATGAGCGCTGTAGGAATGGAGGCCAGAATAAGAGCGAAGATCATTTTCACCCTGGGATCCGATGAGGCCTTTTGGGGATTCTGGCAGAAAAGGAAAAAACCTCGGGCGAGTTCGAGAATATCCCGGCGAAGGAACACAGCCAGGGAAATGAGTGTTCCTACATGGAGCATCACATCGGCAAATATTTGGGGCTCCTTCAAGCCGAAAAGATTTTGGAAGAGCACGAGATGTCCTGAGCTGCTTACAGGAAAAAATTCCGTCAGGCCTTGGAGGACACCTAAGATGACGATTTCTATGAAACTCAATCGCTCTCCAGGCTCTGGATGGCCCTTTCCACGGTTTTCTCGACTTCTTCGCGGATATCCGCCAGGTCCTGTTCGGTTTCGGCCTCGAACCGCAGGACCAAGACTTCCTGGGTGTTGGATGCCCGGACCAGTCCCCAGCCTTTAGGGAATTGAGCCCTGACTCCGTCGATATCGACGATGGGATATTTCTTGGAGAGTTCTTTTTTGACTTCCTCGACGATCTTAAATTTGACCGCATCCGAAGCATAAATCCTGATTTCCGGTGTGTGGTAGGTAACGGGAAGATCATCCAGCATTTCGGAAAGCCTCTTTTCAGAACGGGAAAGGATTTCTAAGAGGCGGGCCGATGAGTAGATGGCGTCATCGAATCCGAAAAACCGGTCGGCGAAAAAAATGTGTCCGCTCATCTCACCTGCCACCAACGCCTTTTCTTCTTTTATTTTTTTCTTGATCAGAGAGTGGCCTGTCTTCCACATGATCGGACGGCCGCCGAGTTTTTCCACTTCTTCGTACAGAAGCTTGGAGGCTTTGACTTCACTGATAACCGCAGCGCCTGGATTGGAGGGAAGGATATCCCGGGCAAAGATGATCATGAGCTGATCGCCCCAGATGATGTTTCCTTTGTCGTCAATCACACCGATTCTGTCGGCGTCCCCATCATAGGCGATCCCCAGGTCTGCATGGGATTCTTTGACTGTTTTTATGAGCGTTTCCAGGGCTTCGGGTAAGGTGGGGTCTGGATGATGGTTGGGGAAGCTGCCGTCCATCTCGCAGAACAGTTCGGCGACATCGCAGCCGAGTTTCCTGAAAATGGGAACGGCTACGGCCCCTCCGGTTCCATTGCCGGCATCCACGACGACTTTGAGCTTTTTTCGGAGTTCGATATTTTCGACTACATAATCTTCGTATTCCGGTATGATGTCGTAGACTTCTTTTTTCCCGTCCTCATCCTGTATGAATTCTTGGTTTTGTATGATCTGAAGGATATCCTGAATATCCGGTCCATAAAGCGTGTCTTCTCCGAGCATCATTTTGAAACCATTGTATTCGGGAGGATTGTGAGAGCCTGTAATCATCACTCCGGATTCCATTTTTTTATAATAGATGGCGAAATACAGAAGAGGAGTCGGAATGGTTCCCACGTCCACGACGTCACAGCCTGTGGACATCAACCCATTGCCCAAGACCTCCGAGAATTGAGGAGAGCTCAACCGGCAGTCTCTTCCCACAGCCACCTGCTTTCTGTTGTGCTGACGGAAGTAAGTTCCGATGGCTCGTCCCAATATTTCGACTGATTCGGCGGTAAGATCCTTGTCCACAAGGCCTCGTATGTCATATTGTCTGAAAATTTCGGGCTTTAATTTTCCATTCATATCCTCCCCCTTTTTTGAAAAAGTTCGTTCCCACCGCTTTCATTATAGGAACCGATGTAAAGAAGCCATTTTTTAAGACAAGCTTCTTTTTTTTGGCAAATTTTTCACGTTTTCTTGAATTTTTTCCCATCTGTCCTGGGATGAGAGGATGAATTCGATAAATTCGCGGACTGCTCCCTTACCTCCAGGATTCTGACAGACAAAATGGCTGTGTTTTTTGACCTCTGAGTGGGCATCCCCTACGGCTCCTGCAAAGCCCACAGATTTGATGACATCGAGGTCTCCAAGGTCATCTCCGATGTAGGCCACTTCTTGTGCGTTTACACCGTTTCTTTCCAAAATTTCGAGCAGGACGGATTTTTTGTCCAGGATCCCCTGATGAAGTTCCTGGATTCTCAGATTCTCCGCGCGTTTCTCTAAAGATTTCGAGCTCTTCCCTGTTATAATCCCGGTTTTCAGTCCGGCGAGGTGGGCAAGAAATATCCCCAGGCCGTCCCTCACATTGTAGGTTTTGAGTTCTTCTCCGTCTGGGAGAATGAGCAGATTCCCGTCCGTGAGGGTTCCGTCCACATCCATCAGGATCCATTTGATTTTTTTTGCGCGCCTTTTATCTGTCATCAGAACATCTCGGTCCGCCAGAGATCATGGAGATGGATGATCCCCTCGATTTTTCCTTTTTTGCTTTTCACGATGAGAGAAGTGATTTTATTCTCCTCCATAATGTGGAGGGCCTTGGTGGCGAGGTCGTTTTTCTCGATGGTAAGGGGATTTTCGGTCATGCAATTTTTGGCTCTTTTGTTCAGGAAATCCCTGCCGAATTTTTGGAGGGCTCTTCTCAGATCGCCGTCTGTTATGATGCCTTTCAAATTTTCGTCTTTATCTATCACGCAGGTCATTCCCAGCCTCTTGGAGGAGATTTCCTCGATGACTTTTCGCATGGACAGGTTCATGCCGACGCAGGGAACCTTGCCTCCTCTATGCATAAGGTTTCGTATCTTGACCAGCTTTTTACCGGCTTCTCCCTTGGGATGGAAAAAGGCAAAATCTTTGACGCCAAAGGCCTTTTTCTTCATAAGAGCGATGGCCAGTGCATCGCCCATGGCCAGGGCCGCTGTCGAACTCGCGGTGGGCACAACGTCAGCAGGACCGGCCTCCTTTTCAACCTTTGTTTCCAGGACGATATCGCTGTACTTAGCCAGTTTAGAATATTTGTTTCCTGTAACGCCGATCAGTTTGATGCCTATTCTTTTCACGAATTCAAGCAGGTAAGAAATTTCCTTGGTTTCTCCGCTGTAGGAAATGGCTATCATGATATCGTCTTTGACGATCATCCCCAGGTCCCCATGTCCGGCCTCTGCGGGATGAATATACAGAGCCGGAGTCCCGCAGCTGGACAATGTTGCGGCGATCTTTCGTCCCACCAACCCCGATTTTCCCATGCCCGTGACGATAACCCTTGAATGTCTCCGGGAAAGAAGATCTACCGCAGCCACGAATTCGTTATCCAGCCTGGATGCCAGAGATTGGACAGCCTTGGCTTCAATCTCCAGAACCTGTCTGCCTGTCTGGATGATATCCTTTTTTGTCATGGCCATTAATTATACACCAGGAGATACGTCTTTGCCATTTAGAGAGTTTCTTATACGGATGAGTAAAGCCAGTAAGTCATATAACTTATTTAAATTCAAGGAGTTAAGCGCATCAGATAGGGCGTTGGAGGGATTGTCATGAATCTCCAAGAAGATGCCGTCTGCGCCCACGGCAGCGCCAGCTCTGGCGATATGGGGGATAAACTCAGCATCCCCGCCCGAATAAGTGTCCCGGCCGCCGGGCCTCTGCACGCTGTGTGAAGCGTCGATGACTACCGGGAATCCCCACTCTTTCATGATGGGAACAGAACGGACATCGAAGACCAGGTTGTTGTACCCGAAAGACGTTCCCCTATCGGTGAGGATGATGTTTTGATTGTTTTGATTGAGGATTTTATCGACGACGTTTTTCATATCATACGGGGAAAGAAACTGACCTTTTTTTATATTGACTGGCTTCTGGGTGCGTGCCGCCTCTACGATCAGGTCTGTCTGCCGGCAGAGAAAAGCGGGAATCTGGATCACATCCAGGATTTGAGCGGCTCTTGCGACCTGATGGGTTTCGTGAACATCTGAAGTTATGGGGATATCGAGCGCATTTTTAATATTTTCAAGTATTTGCAGTCCTTTTGTAAGTCCGGGCCCTCTGTAAGAGTCCAGCGAGGAGCGGTTGGCTTTGTCGAAGGAGGCTTTGAAAATATAGGGCATGTCGAGATCGTCACAGGTTTTCTTGATCGCTTCTGCCAAGGAGAGGGCATGATCTTCGTTCTCGATGACGCAGGGCCCTCCGATCAAAAAAAGGGGATTGGCTCCGCCGAGTCTAATTTTTTTTCCTATGTTGATTTCTTTCCCTGCGGTATGCATAGCTTGCTCCGATAAAGGCCTTGAAAAGAGGATGAGGTTTTATGGGTTTGGATTTGAACTCAGGATGAAACTGACAGCCCAAAAACCAAGGATGATCTCTGATCTCGATGATTTCAACCAGGTCGTGTTTGGGATTTTTCCCAGAAATGATCAGGCCTGCCTGGCTCAGGATGTCCTCATATTCCGGATTGAATTCATATCTGTGCCGGTGACGCTCGTATATGTTCGATCTTCCATAGGCTCTTTCTGCAAAGGTCCCCTTTTCCAGGCGGCATAAAAACCTTCCCAGACGCATCGTGCCCCCGAGATCCTGAATGCCTTTGAGCTCTCTCCACTTGAAAAAGATCTTATAGGGAGTTTGCCGGTTGAACTCCGTGCTGTTAGCGTCCTCGAGAGATGCCACGTTTCTGGCGTATTCGACAGTCGCACACTGCATGCCCAGGCATATCCCGAAGAAGGGAACTTTTTGGGTCCTTGCATAGGTGACGGCATTGATTTTCCCTTCGATCCCTCTGACTCCGAATCCTCCAGGCACCAGGATTCCATCGGCCTGCTTCAGGATCTTCTCCGCTTTTTTTTCTTCGAGTTCCTCCGCTTCGACCCAGGATATGTTGACCTTCAGATGATGGAATGTTCCTGCATGATGTAAGGCCTGATTCAAGCTCATGTAAGAATCCTGGAGTCCTGCATACTTTCCTATGAGCGAGATATTGACCTCGCCTCGGGGCGATTCCATTTTATCCAGCATTTTTTTCCACTGAGTCAGCCGCCGCCGTTTAAGAGGGAGCTCCAACTCCTTCAAAACGATGCTGTCCAGTTTCTCCCGAGCAAAAAGCAGAGGAATTTTGTAGATATTATCCACGTCTTTGGCCGTGATAACGGCCTCCAACGGGACATTGGTAAAAAGGGATATTTTGGCTTTTATGCTCTCGTCCAGAAACCTGTCTGTCCGGCAGAGAAGGATGTCAGGCTGGATTCCTATGGCCCGCAGCTCCTTAACGCTGTGCTGGGTGGGCTTTGTTTTGAGCTCGCCAGAGGTTTTGACGAACGGCACGAGGGTGAGGTGGACGAAGAGGGTGTTTTCTTTTCCCAGGGAGAGCCTCATCTGTCTTATGCTCTCGAGAAAAGGAAGGCTCTCGATATCTCCGACCGTGCCTCCGATTTCCGCTATGACGATGTCGTTATCGTCGGCTACGGCATAGAAAGCGCTCTTGATTTCATCCGTAACGTGAGGAATAACCTGGACTGTTTTGCCTAAATAAGCCCCCTGACGCTCCTTCCTCAATATAGATTCGTATATCTTGCCAGCCGTCCAGTTGTGCGCTTTGGTCGTTTCTGTCGAGGTGAAGCGCTCATAATGACCCAAATCCAGGTCGGTTTCAGCCCCATCATCTGTCACATAGACTTCGCCGTGCTGGAAGGGGCTCATCGTTCCAGGATCTACGTTCAAATAGGGATCGAATTTCTGCAGAGTGATTTTGTAGCCGTGGCTTTCCAGGAGCCTGCCGAGAGAGGATGCCGCAATTCCCTTCCCCAGGGCCGATAAGACTCCTCCTGTAACGAAAATAAACTTAGTCATCCGTTCTCGTCTTTAAAAAATTTTCAATCTTGATTATATCCTGCGGAGTGTCGACACTCAAGGTCGGTGAATCGGTTCGTACAACCTTTATCTTGAATCCATTTTCCAGGACCCTGAGCTGTTCCAGTTTTTCGCAGCGTTCCAATCGTAAGACAGGCATCTGCCTGAATTTCAGTAAAAAATCTCTTTGATAACCGTAAATGCCTATGTGCTGCCAGAAATGATCCGAGGCCTCCGAGGGAATCGGTGCCCGAGAGAAATAGAGCGCGAATCCGTTCTTGTCCGCCACCACTTTGACGATATCCTTATCATGCATGAGGTCGAGATCGAAGACCTTGGCTGAAAGCGTGGCCATCGGGATGGAGCCGTCCTGGAGAACTCTGACCAAATCATCGATCATCCGGCCTTCGAGCAGAGGCTCATCTCCTTGAATGTTTATAATGATCGAGGTTTCGATGCCATTTGCCACTTCGGCTACCCGTTCTGTCCCTGATCGATGGTGAGGAGAAGTCAACTGCACGTCGGCGCCAAAGTCTTGGCAGGCATCGAAAATCCTTTGGTCATCGGTTGCCACGATGATATTCCTCAGCAGCTCTGCCTTCAGAGCCTGCTCGTAGACTCTCTGTATCATGAATTTTCCACCGATCTTGGCCAGAGGTTTCCCGGGGAATCTTTCAGCTCCGTATCTTGCCGGAATAATTCCTGTAGCGTCTTTCAAGGTTTAGGTCCGAGATCTGCTTTTTCTTTTTTCTCTTCAGGTTTTTCTTCGGGTGAAGAAAGAGGCAGCGAGGACGGCTGAGGCATTTTATCTGTCGTTTGGCAGTTGGCCTCTAAGTAAGCACCTTCTTCGACCATCAATTTAGGCGAGACAATCGTCCCGATCACGCGGCCATTTCCGTTAATTTCTACCTTTTCTGTAGCCTGGATATTGCCTTTGATCTCCCCGTTGATGATCAGGTGCCCTATCTTGATATCTGCATCTACCTTGCCGCTGTCGCCTATGATCAATATGGATTTGGAGTCAATCTTTCCCTTGAATCGGCCGTCGATGCGAAAAGTCCCCTTGAAATTCAGGTCACCTTTAATCTCTGTGTCTTTATCAAAGAAACCTGTGATTTTGCTCTCCTCGATTTCTCTTTTCTTATCTTTCATATTCATTCTCCTTTGATTTTTTCATATATTCCGTTCAGTTCATCCAATGAAAAATAATAAAGTTTGATAATTCCTTTCTCGGAGTTTCCAGATATGGATACTTTTGTCCCCAAGATTTTTATAAGCTCCTCCTGGAAAGCCTGCAGATCGGGATCGAGTTCACGCCCTTGTTTGGCAGAAGCTGCCCATCTCTTTTTTGCCATCATTTTCTCTACGTCCCGGACAGAAAGATTCTTCTCTGCAATAATGCGAGAGAGGAATATTTGTTGGTCAGGATTTTCCAGGGTGACGAGCGCTCTAGCATGTCCCATGGACAGTTTTCCCTCTGCCACTTTTCTCTGGATTTCTGGGGGAAGCTTGAGCAGACGGATGTAATTGGCTATGGATGCCCTGTCCTTGCCCACTTTTTTTGCCACCTCTTCCTGGCTGTAGTCGAGTTTTTGGATGAGTTTCTGGTACGCCAAGGCGATCTCGATGGGATTGAGGTCTTTTCGCTGAAGGTTTTCCACGAGAGAAGCTTCGATCTGTTGTTTTTCTGACAGTTGGCGGACAATGGCGGGAATTTTCTGGAGGCCCGCTTTTCGCGCGGCTCTCCACCGCCTTTCCCCCACGACGATCTTGTAATGGTTATCCTCCGGAATCACAACGATGGGTTGGAGCACACCTGTTTCTTTGATGGAGCCGGCCAGCTCATCGATGTCGTCCTGGTCGAAGTCCTGTCTTGGCTGAAGAGGATTAGGTTTGAGATCCTCTACATCGACATCCACATATTTTTCATCCTTCAAGATACCGTAATCTTCAGGCAAAAAGGCCTTCAAGCCCTTTCCCAATGCTCTTTTTTTCATTTCTCTAATATCTCCCTGGCTAGATTTAAATAGGACTCTGCTCCTTTAGATTTTATATCATAAACAATGACGGGCTGGCCATAGCTGGGTGCTTCCGCGATACGGACCGTGCGAGGAATGATCACTTCGAATACGATATCTCCCAGAGAGTGCCGGACCTCTTCTGCTACCTGCTTGGAAAGATTGGTGCGCTCATCGAACATGGTAAGGACGATTCCCTCGATAGAAAGCGATGGATTCAGAGTCGACCGTATCTCATCCAGGGTCCGGAGAAGGTCGGGGAGCCCCTCCATACAAAAAAATTCCGTCTGGATCGGGATCAAAATCGAATCTGCCGCAGCAAGTGCATTGATAGTGAGAAAGCTGAGAGATGGGGGACAGTCGATGAAGATGAAATGGAAGAGATTCCTGATATTTGCAAGGGCAGCCTTAAGCCTTGTCTCCCTTTTGTCTTCGGAGAAAATTTCAGCTTCGAATCCGGCTAATTCGGGTGAACAGGGACAGACATAAAGATTGTCAAGGCTTGTCGGCTGGACGAGGTCCATAATATACACCCCGTTCATTAAGGCTTGATAGATTCCCTTTTTCTCTTCTTTGGATTTTCCCAACCCAACTGTAGCCATTCCTTGAGGATCAAAATCCACGACCAGAATTCTCTTATTTTTCAATGCCAGGGAAGCAGCCAGGTTGACAGCAGTGGTGGTCTTTCCCACACCCCCTTTTTGGTTGGCTACAGCAATGATTTTTCCCATATCAATGAGGTGTTCCACGTGGAACATTTCTTTTTTTCGCTTTATTTTGGAGATTTATATAGATATGCAGGTTGACCAGAGATGCCGGGGTCATTCCGGGTATTTTTTTGGCATCCCCGATGGTTTGAGGCGCGAATTTTTTAAGTTTCTCTGCCACCTCGCTGGTTAAACCCGGAATTTTATGGAATTCCACAGATTGAGGGATTTTTTCTTTATCGATTTTTTCGATTCTGGCGACCTCCTTTTCCTGCTTTTTAAGGTATCCCTCGTATTTTGTCTCTGATTCGATGAAGCGTCTCTCCTCGTCCGATAGATTCATGTCAAATTTTGTATATTCTAACACATTTTCGAAGCTGACTTCAGGCTTTTTTAAAAAATCCTTCAGCAGGATTTTATGGTTGGTCTGTGTCTGGATTTTTTCTGTCTCGAGGAAGGCCATCACCGTGTTCAACTTTTCATGTTTTTTTAAATAACGGTCGTAATCATCCTCTTTTATCAGTCCGAGTGCATAGCCATAGGGGATCAGCCGTTTGTCTGCGTTGTCGATCCTGAGGTTCAGTCGGTATTCGGCACGGGATGTGAACAGGCGGTAGGGTTCTTCCACGCCTCTAGAGACCAGGTCATCGATGAGGACGGCTATATAAGCCTCGTTTCTGCTGAGGATAAAGGGAGAGCTCCCTTTTATTTTGAGGACTGCGTTGATTCCTGCCATCAGTCCCTGGGCCGCAGCTTCCTCGTAACCTGAAGTGCCGTTGATTTGACCTGCCAGATACAGATTCTGAATCTCTTTGGTTTCCAAGGTCGGATAGAGCTGAGTGGGAGCCGCAGCATCGTATTCGATACCATAGGCGGGTCTGAGAATTTTTGCCTGATCCAGACCGGGAATGGTTTTCAATATTTTTTGTTGGACGTCGAGAGGAAGGCTGGAGGATATGCCGTTGACATAGATTTCAGCCGTATCCAGGCCCTCTGGTTCAAGGAAGAATTGATGCCGCTGGTGATGGGAAAATTTGATCACCTTATCTTCTATAGAAGGGCAGTAACGTGGACCTATGCCTGTAATTTTTCCGCTGAAAAGGGGAGATTGATCCAGACTGTTGTTGATGACGTCATGGGTTTTTGCGTTTGTGTATCCGATGTAGCAGAGGATTTTGTTTTCGAGAGGCTTCTGTGTCCGGAAGGAGAAAGGCACCGGACGTTCGTCGCCAGGCTGAGGCTTGAATCGGTCCCAATCTATGGTGTCTCTGTGAAGCCGCATAGGCGTGCCTGTTTTCAAACGGAAAAGTTTGATGTTCAGCTTCTTAAGGCTTTTGCTCAATTCTAAAGATGGGGGTTCGTTTGCCCGGCCGGCCGCATAGCTGTGAAGACCGATATGGATGAGTCCGTTCAGGAATGTTCCTGGGGTCAAGATAACGGCCTTTGCCAGAATTTTCGTTCCGTCCAGGGTTTTGACGCCGACAGCCTTATTGTTTTGGATGAGGATATCGCTCGCCACGGCCTGGAAGAGAGTCAAATTCGGGACATTTTCCAGCCATTTTTTCATGGTGAATCTGTAGAGAGCCTTATCCGATTGGGCACGAGGGGCCTGGACGGCGCCGCCGCGGCTTCGGTTCAACAGTCTGAATTGAATTCCTGTTTCGTCGGCGAGGAGTCCCATAAGCCCCCCGAGTGCATCGATCTCTCTCACCAGTTGGCCCTTGGCCAGTCCTCCGATTGCAGGATTACAGGACATCTGGGCGATAGTCTCAAGATGAATGGTCACCAGACAAGCGCTCATCCCCATTTTGCAGGCGGCAGAGGCTGCTTCACAGCCTGCGTGCCCGGCACCGACCACAACGACGTCAAAGTCTGGCATATTATTTCCCCACACAAAAACGGCTGAAGATTTCTTCGATAATCTCGTCTTTCTGGATTTCGCCTGTAAGCTGTCCGATAAGAGGAATCGCCTTCCGGATCTCCTCCACATAAACTTCTTCGGAATGCCCGTCTTTGAGGAGACGCCGAGCTTGAGTCAAACAGGAGAGGATCTCTTCGAAGAGAAGTTTTTGCCTCAGATGAAGGATGACTTCTCCGGATTCCTGAGGTGGAGGGACGAAGTGTTTGTGCATCAGCCTCTTAAGCTCGCCCAAATGGGTTTTTTTCAGGGCGGAAATTTCCAGAGCGGGCCTGTCAGATGCTCTTTTTTTAATTTTTTCGAGATCCATTTTAACTGGGAGGTCGATTTTGTTGAAGAGGAGAAGGCCTTTCTTGGCTTTATATTTTTTGAGCAGTTTGAGATCTTCACTGGATTCTTCATGTGAAGCGTCGAAAACGAGCAGGATTCCATCGCTGGATTCAGCCAGTTTTCTTCCTCTTTTAATTCCCTCTTTCTCCACCGGATGCGAGGGAACATCGATACCAGCCATGTCGGTCAGAGTGAACACAGAATCGTTGATCCTGATTCGTTCTTGTAGATAGTCTCTGGTCGTTCCGGGATGTGGGGTCACGATTGCCCTGTCTCTTTCCAGGAGGGCATTGAACAGAGTGGATTTTCCCACATTTGTTCTGCCCGCAATGACGATGGAAAATCCTTCGGTGAGCGTTTTTCCCAAATCATAGCTGGAGATGAGTTTTTTAAGGGTATCTTGGGTGCGGATGAGTGTTCGAGAGGTCGTCCTGCGAGAAATTCTGAGCCCTTCATCGGGAAATTCTATACTGGCTTCGATGTTGGAGAGGAGCTGGATGATTTGACTGCGCAGCAAGGCCACTGTCCTCGACAGGCGTCCCTCGAGCTGACGGAAGGATATTTTCGCTTGTTTTAAAGAAGAAGCAGTGATGATATCGTTGATGGCTTCTGCCTGGAGGATGTCGATTCTTCCGTTGAGATAAGCACGAAGAGTGAATTCTCCCGGATTGGCGTGTCTGGCTCCTGCCTGTACTCCCAGACGAACAATCTCCTCGAGTACGACCGGACTGCCGTGACAGCTGATCTCGACCACATCCTCCCGGGTATATGTGTGCGGTTCAGAGAAAAAGGTAAGATAAGCCTCTTCGAAAAATTTCTTATTTTCGAAGTCGAAGAGATTTCCGAGCACAGGGCGCCGTGAGGAGATTTTGTGTGACCGGTTTTTGGGCGTGAATATTTTCTTTGCTATGGGGAGAGACCGGCTTCCGCTGAGGCGAACAACGCCCAGTCCTCCATAGCCTAATGGAGTGGAAATTGCAATGATAGTGTCATCCAGCATGACCTGTATAGTTTAAACGGAATGGGAAAAACAGTAAAGAGCGAGAGCCTATACTACTTAATCTATAAATTATATAGGTAAAGAAGAATTAATCGTTTTAAAAGGCGTCTATTTGGTATGATCTCTGTCAGGATATATTTTCACCTTTTTCAGAAATCCCTCTCCGATGCTTTCTGTGGTGATACCTGGCACTTGATTGGCAGCGATATGGACAATCCGCCTCTCATATGGATTCATGAAATCGAGGATTTCCTTCTGTCCGGTCTCATGCACCTTCTGGGCAATCTCCTGCGTTCTTTCTTTGAGCTCTCTCTCCTTTCTTTTGCGGAAAAAATCACAATCGGTTTGTACCTTTTTGTCAGAAAGCTTGTTGAGCAAATGCTGGAGGGCCAGGAGAAGGGATCCATCCTTGCGCAACAGCAGATACTTATCAGGGCCATCGAAGATAAAATACAGCAGCTCGTTTCTTTCTTTTATCTGGTAGCGAATCTCAAGCGGATAGGCACCGAGGAATTTGTCCATGAATTTGACTGCTGGGTATTCATGGGTGGGCGTTTTGGCCCAAGTTCTGATGACGACCTCTTTGCTGCCGATACCGAAGAGCTTCGTCTTCTCGGCCACGACTTCGTAGTTGAATTGAGAGCGAGAAAGCTTGAGGGTGTGCTCTGCCAGGCTTATGGCATCCTCAAGGTTTCTCCCCTTGAATTCTTGTTCGATACCGTTACTTTTTTCTTCTTTTTCCATGGGATTCTCTCTTTTGTTTTTGTCTCAGCCTATTCATGATGTACTGCTGGACGATCTGGAGCACATTGTTGGTGAGCCAGTAAAGAACCAAACCACTCGAAAAGTTCATGAAGAAGATGGTCATCACGACGGGCATGATGAGCATCATTTTCTGTTGAGTGGGATCGGCAGATGTCGGGGTCATTTTCTGGTTTATGAATTGGGTGATTCCCATGAGTATGGGCGTCACATAATATGGGTCTTTAACTGATAGGTCTTTGATCCAAAAAATGAAGGGGCTTTGCCTGAATTCGAGCGAAACCACCAGCATGCGGAAGAATCCCCAGAAGATGGGGAGCTGGATCAGAATGGGCAGACAGCCTCCGGCCGGATTCACCCCATGTTCTTTGTAGAGTTTCATGATTTCTTCGTTCATTTTGCGGCGCTGGGCGATGTCCTGCTTGGCTTTTTTATATTTGGCCCTGATGGCCTTCATTTTCGGCTGAAGCTCCTGCATTTTGGCCATGGATTTTGTGCTGCTGTAGGTGAGGGGAAAGAAGAGGATTTTGATGATGAGGGTCATGATGATGATGCAGACTCCCCAGTTTGGGATTGATTTGTGGATGTATTTGATGGCCCTGAGCAGGATTTCAGCAATCCATCCGAAAAAGCCGAATCGGATTATTTTTTTGGTGTCGTGTCCCAATTCGGTAAAATGATCGATATCTTTGGGTCCGATATAGGCTTTCTCTGGCAACCCCATTGCTAGGAAGAAGTATGGCGCCTGGTTGATTTCTTCTTTTATAAAAGCTGCCGTTATCATCTGAGGGGGTGCAATGAAGATAGCTGCAAAATAGTTGATATCATAGGCAGCCCAATCGACAAAATTGTAATAGCTTTCTTCTGGCTTATATTTTCTCTCCTCGTGGTGGTCGATTTTGTTGCCGGCATAGATGGTCACTCCTGGACTTCCGCCCCCTATCCGCTGCTTCAGCTCCTGTTCGGTGAGATTGCCGAAACTCGGCCCCCAGATGAGCCGAGGCTCGATTTTCTGTCCGTTTTTCCAAACGTCGATTTGGATATCGAAAGTATAGGTGTCACCGTGAAAGATAAAGCTCTTTTCGACCCTTGTCCCTGACTCATCGGCATATTCAAATCGCAGCTCTCCATCTTCCCCATCTGTCAACTCAAGTCCGTAACGGGGAGATTTGTAGAATGTGTTGTTGATGGTGTTGTCGAAATCGGGATCGTCCGTGCTCAATAGGAAGGGATACCTTTCCAATTCCAAAGACCGGACTGAAACCAGCTCCAGGTTTTCATTGTTTTCGTCTTTGTATTTTTTCAATCTCCAGCTTTTTAGCTGCGCTCCTCTGTTGATCCACACCGCCCGATACAATGGCGTGTCGACGGTTATTTCCTCTTCTCTTTCTCCTGAGACCGGTTGGAAGTCTTTTTTCTCTTCTGTTTCTTCAGCAGCCAAAGGCTCTTTCTGGATTGGCTCTGGTTTGGGAGGCTTTTCTATTTCGGATACAGCCTCAGGAGCGGATTCTTGTGGAGGAGGTTTCTTGACGAAAACGAGTTGATAGAGCACCAGCACTGCGAAAGAAAGGACAATGGCTAATATTAATCTCTTTTCCATGGGAAGGTCCTTCAAGGAACGTGATCCACCCCTCCCGGGTGAAAAGGATGACAGCGGAGGAGTCTCTTTGTTCCTAAAAACATGCCTTTGAGCAAGCCGTATTTTTCTATTGCTTCATAAATGTAGAGGGAGCAGGTGGGATAAAATCGGCAGTGATGGCCGAGAAGAGGAGAGATGAGTTTCCGGTATGCACGAATCAATATCAATACCATCTGCTTCATCAGGCTTGATTTCTGAAATTTAAGGATTTCAGGGCAGTCACAAAGTCCTTCTCGAGGCTTCGCCATCTGGTTTCATCGATGTCTCTGTGGGGAATAATGATGAGGTCTACAGGCACTTTTAGCAATGTTTTGTTCCTTCGATAGAGAGTTCGAAACCGCCTCTTGATCTTATTTCTTTGAACAGCATTTCCAAGCTTTTTACTGGCTACAACAGCCATTCTGGAATGGCCGAGCTCGTTGGAGAGGTAAATAAGAATGAAAGATTTTCCTCTGAAACGCTTGCCCTTTTTATATAGATGTAAAAAATCCTTTTTCTTTCTTATTCTCTCTTGAGGCCTAAAGGCTTCATGCATCAAACAGCGAGTCGAGTTCTACCTTTGCGTCTTCTGTTCTTGACAATCCGGCGGCCCGCTTTGGTTCTCATGCGGACGAGGAAACCATGATTCTTCTTTCGCTTTCTTTTGTTCGGCTGGAATGTTCTTTTCATTTTCTGCGCTTCTTTTCTCTTTGGAAACAGTATGTTAATAAACCCTGCCTTTTCTGTCAAGAGAAAAGGAGAGCGAGGATGCTGACGCAAAGACATATTCATTGATTTGACTCTGAGGAGTAATTTGGATATAATACCTTCGCACAATGGACTCACTAAAGATTGGCGATAAGGTGATTTATCCCAATCAGGGGATCGGAATCGTAGAGGACATCCAAGAAGAAAACTACTTCGGGGAAGACTTCAAGATTTATCACGTAAGAATCCTGGCTAATGATACGCTGGTCCTCGTTCCCTCATCCAATGCCAAGGAAATAGGGATTCGGAAGCCGATTACCGAAAACACAATCCAGGACGTTTTTGACCTAATCAGCAATGGCGGTGTAGACGTAACCATGAACTGGAAAGGCAGATACAAGGAACATGTGAACCTCATGAAATCGGGAACCATGCACGATATGATTCTTGTCTTGAAAGGCCTGTATTATCTCCAGCTTATTAAACCTCTCTCTTTTCGTGAAAAGAAGATGATGGAGAAAGCCAAGCAGCTGATCGTTTCAGAGATCTCAGAAGTTTCCTCCAGTCCGTGTGAAGAGATCGAGAGAAGGGTTCTCAATATGCTCTCTGTCTGCTTCAAAGACAAAGGCTCTCATGTAGATTCTTAGATTCTTGCATCTTTTCTTTCTACCTCTTCATGGGAATTGTCGCTGATGGGGTGCCCCTCTCGTTTTCGAGGAAGTCCCTGTCAGAGGAAAATCGTTCTCGAATGAAAATCATATCCACCAATAAGAAGGCCTATTTTAACTATGAAATACTCGAGACATACGAAGCCGGGATTTCTCTGATGGGGAGCGAGGTGAAGTCCATAAGAGAGGGGAGGATCAGCCTGAAGGAAAGCTATGCTGAGATCAAGGACGGGGAGGTTTTTCTGGTCAACTGCCACATCAGCCCTTATGAGCCGGCCAACCGGTTCAATCACGAACCGAAAAGGGAACGTAAACTCCTTCTTCACCGGCGGGAGATCAAACGTCTAATAGGAAAGATTCTGGAGAAAGGGCTGACCCTGGTGCCGACAAAGGTTTTAATCAACGATAAAGGGAAGGTCAAGATAGAGGTTTCTCTCGCCAAAGGAAAGAGGGCTTACCAAAAGAGAGAGGTCATAAAAGAGAGGGACCGCGAACGGGAGATGAGGGCCGAAATGAAAAAATGGCGTTAGCTCCGAGACCCAATGAAATCGAGTGTCACAATAACCGGAGCATGGTCGGAAGGCCTTGGAGACCGCCGGCGGCGGGGCCAGAGGTCCACTTCCACATCCTTCATGCCAGTTATGAGCCGCTTTGAACAAAGGACATAATCGATTCTCATCCCCTTGTTTTTCCAGATAGCTCCTCCGATGTAATCCCACCATGTGTATTGGATACGGTCGGGAAAAAGATGCCGATAGATATCGGTAAATCCCCAATTCAGAAGTCTTTGGAAAGCCTCTCTTTCTTCCGGCATGGTTCCTATGGTATCTTTTAGCAATTCAGAGTCGTATACATCCTTGTCCTCTTTGGCAATGTTGAAATCTCCTGCCATGAGTATCGGATCCTCAGGGTCGTAGGAAGAGTCGATAAAAGAGAGGAGCTTCTCGTACCAGCTCATTTTGTAGTCAAATTTCTCTTCTCCCCGAAGCCCTCCGTGTGGAGCATATATGTTGATCAAAATGATATCATTGGTCTCTGCTGTTATGATTCTGCTCTGTTCATCCCATGATGGATCGCCGAATCCTTTCTGGATACCTTCGACCTCTGATTTTGAACAGATGGCCACTCCATTATAGGTTTTTTGACCGAAGACTTCACATGTATAGCCCAGACGTTCGAAGTCTTCAAAAGGAAAATTCTCTTCGGCCGATTTCAGTTCCTGGAGGCAAAGAATATCTATATCCTGACCTCTGTGGTCGAGCCAGTCAGCGATTAAATCCTTCCGGGCGCGTATGGAGTTGACATTGAACGTGCATGCCTTCATGGATCCTTGCTCATAAAGCCGAAGTGAATCGGTGAGCCAGCCTAATGGCCTCGATCATACTCTCGGCATTGGCTACACCCTTCCCAACGATATCATAAGCTGTGCCGTGACAGGGTGAAGTACGGACAAAGGGGAGACCGAGCGTCACATTGGTGCCCTGCTCGAACGCAAGGATTTTGAACGGAATCAAGCCCTGGTCGTGATAAAGGGCGATGACGATTTTGTCAGGCTGGGCCCGCGCTATCCGAAACACGGCGTCGGGGGGATAAGGTCCGCTTAGGGGAATGCCTTTCTTCCGGGCGTTTTCGATAGCTGGAAGGAGTATATCGCTTTCTTCTGAGCCCATAAGACCCTCTTCTCCAGCATGAGGATTCAATCCGGCTACGAGAATTTCATGGTTGAAGAGCGGCGTTTTTTTAAGTCCTTTCCGAAGTCTCAGAAAAAAGTCGAGCAGGGTTCCTTCCTCGACCTTATCGAGGGCTTCCCTTAATGGGAGGTGGTGTGTGAAGAGGGCTATTTTCAGCTCACCGGACCAGAAAAACATGATGGCTTGGGGATAGAGATGGCTCAGATAGTCTGTATGGCCAGCCCAGCGGATTCCGGCCATATTCCATGAATGTTTGGAAACCGGTGCGGTGACTACGGCCTGAAGGTTCCCTGCTTGAGCCTCTTTTACAGCGATGTCGAAATAGCGAAAAGAAGCCTCTCCGTTTTCTCTAGAAGGTCTTCCCTTTTCCACTGTGGTTAGGGGGTAGTCCACTTCATGCAGGGAAGGTCTTTGCCTGGACTGATTTTCAAGGCCAGTGTTTGAGGGAAGTTCGACGTCGATGCCTAAGGCCTCCTGTTCTCTTTCCAATACATATCTAGAGCCAAAAAGGACATAACGAGCCTTGGGCAGGGATTCGATCGATGCGAACGCTTTGAGGATAAGTTCCGGTCCGATGCCCCCAGGATCCCCAAGCGTAATGCCGATCTTGGGCAGGGTCATCTTTTATTTTTTGAGGATTTGTTGTCGGACTGTTCGTCCTCTAACTTATACATATATTTGATACATCTTTTGAAGATCAAGAGGTTGGGTTTGCTGTCTCTGTTGAGTTTGATACAGTTTCGATCATACCATTCGATGTATCCCTCGACTGTTTCTCCTTCTCTGAGCACGATAGCCATCGGGGTTTTTTTATTCATCTGTTTGAGGTAGTAGTAATTCTCAGCGTGAGTATCCGAAGGGGGATGCTGTTTCTTTTTGGAGGAGTTTTTACTCATTTTTTCCTTATATTCGGTAAGGTTTGGTCGGATAAGTTTTCTGTTCATAAATGTACTCCAAGCGCCAAGCTTAGGAAAGATTTGGAACCTTTTCTTTGTATTTCATACTAACATCTTTGAGCGAAAATAGCAAGAAAATTCCTCTCGTCAGCGCAATCGTCCATCTTTTCTTAACAGTCTCATCTTACTGCTCACGTTCTCGAAAATATTTTTCTTATCGGCTTATCTAGCTACCCTTCAGGTCCAGAGATTTGTGGCCGATTTTGTTACATCCCCTCTTTCTTCAAAGCCCTGAACCAGTTTTGGGCAAGAGCCTTATATCCTTGTTTGGAAGGATGAACATCTGGAAGCAGATGAGGAGATTGGAGGAAAAAGGAATGATTGTCCACGAGAGGAACCTTTTCTTCGCGGGCAATTTTCTGGATAAGAGGATTGATTTCCTCCTCAACCCTTCTCCTTGATTCCGGGGTGAAGGGAAATGAGACTCCCTCAGGGACAGGAGGAATGGTTGCCAGAAGAATACGGGATGGTTTCCCGGTGCGTGTTTTGAAGCGTCGGAGAAGAGCGATGATTTGCTTCATGTTGTTGTAGAAATCGTCGGAAGAAGTCCGGTCATGATCGATACGGACATCGTTGGTCCCCAGTTGGAGGAGAACAAAATCTGGAAGGTTCTCGCTAAGAGCTTCTCGATTTTTTTCGAGGAAGGCCAAATATTCTCTTGAGTTATGACCACTTTTTCCCAGATTCAAGATTCTTACCTGGATCCCTTCGTTTTTACAGATCATTCTCAGATATCTTGGGTAGCCAACTTCCGTGATACTGTCACCCGCACACAGGATGATTGTACCCCGGGGGGATGAGCTGCAAAGGGAAAAAAGAAAGGCAAACATCAGGATCATGCCGGATTGCTTTTTGAAACGGCTCATTTTTTTCTGGCAGCTTTTTTGAGCGTTTGGAAAGCGAGAGGGAGGACGATGAGCGTAACGAGGGTGGATGTAAACAATCCTCCAACCACGACGGTCGCCAGCGGCCTCTGGATCTCGGCTCCTGGGCCTTGTGCCAAAAGGAGCGGTAAGATGCCGAAGATGGTGGTGAATGTTGTCATCAGCACAGGTCTGAGTTTGATCCCAACGCCCTCCTGGACAGCTTCTTCAAGCGTCATTCCTTGTTTGATATTGCGGTGAAAGGCAGAAAGAAGAACCAGCCCGTCTTCCAGAGCGATTCCGAAGATGGCAATGAATCCGATAGAAGCCGGGACGCTTAGGTAGAGACCGGATATCTTCAGAGCTAATATTCCGCCCATGAGAGCCAGAGGAATATTTATCAGTATGATCAAGACTTCTTGGAATGAGTAAAAAATGGTAAAGAGAAGCAGAGCGACCAAGGCCAGTGTGATGGGGGTGATGATGGCAAATCTTTTGTTAGCCCGCTGTTGGAGCTCGAATTGTCCTCCCCATTTGATCATATACTCGGGGGGAAATTCGATGGTCCGTTCTATCTTTTCCTGAGCCTCATCCACGAATCGTCCGATATCTCTTCCTCGAATGTTGCATTGGATGGTGATAAACCGCTTGTTATTCTCTCTGTTGATGACTCTGGGCCCGACAACCTCTTCGATGAGAGCCAGTTGTTCCAGAGGAACCTGTCCTCCATCAGGAAGGGGTGTCAGTAAATTTCCGATCTGGTCAATATCCTCTCTGAACCTCGGCTCAAATCTGAGGAAAATATCGAATCTTTTCTGTTCTTCGTAGATTTGACCAAGGATCATTCCACCTACTGCGGTTTCGATCGTTTCTTGTATACTGCTGATGTTTACTCCATAGCGTGCGATTTTGTCCCGTTGAAGAACGATCTGGATGTGATTTTGGCCGGTGAACTGCTCTACCTGAACGTCGGCGGCTCCCCTTACCGATGCGATGAGATCTTTGACCTGGACGGATTTCTCCTTTAATATTTCGAAGTTTTCCCCGTAGATTTTTATGGCCAGCTGCGCTTTTACTCCTGTGATGAGTTCGTCAAGATTGTGGGCTATAGGCTGGGTCATGTTGAGATTCAGGCCGGGGAACCTTTCCAGGCGGTGTTCGATCTCCCGGATGAGTTCGTCTTTATGGCTGAAATGCCTCCACTTCTGAACCGGGTTGAGTTTGATGAGTATCTCCGCGTCATTCACAAAGTGGGCGTGGCTCCCGACCTCTCCCCTGCCGATCCTGGTCAATACGCCTTGAACTTCCGGGACATCCTTGATCGTCTTCTCGATCGAATGGACCATGGCAATGGTCTCTCGAAGACTGATGTTCGGATCAAGGGTGACACGCAGGTGGAGTGTTCCCTCTTCCAGGTAGGGAATGTATTCTCTCCCCAAAAAAGGAATCAGGATGAGGCCGCACAGGAAAACAACGAAGGTGGTCAGGAATACTTTTTTCCGGTGTTTCCCGCACAGGAGAAAGAAGGGGATGTAAAGTCTTCTTATGTGTCTGATCAAAAAGGGCTCTCGAGAAGGCGTGCCCTTTCGCTTGAGAAAGAAATAACAGAGCGCAGGGGCTGAAACCAGAGCGAAAAGAAGAGAGCCCGCAAGGGCGAAAGATATGGTGTATCCCATCGGTCGGAACATGATTCCTTCCACACCTGTAAGCGTGAATATGGGGAGAAAAACCAGGACGATGATGGCAATAGCAAAAAAGAGGGGTCGTCCGACTTCTTCGCCGGCCGAGACGATGGCGTGGGACTTCGATTCAGGGGATAGTTGGAGATGCCGGTGGGTGTTCTCGACCAGGATGATTGAGGCATCTGCTATCAAACCTATACCGATGGCCAATCCACCGAAAGAAATCAGATCTGCGGCAAGATTCATGCGCTCCATCAGGATAAACGAGAACAGGATTGAAAAGGGGAGCGAAAACACAGCGATCAGGGCAGAAGGAAAGTCCCCCATGAACAAAAAGAGCACTAAAATGACCAGAATGATACCGATGACCAGGTTTGTGGACACGGTGGAAAAACATTTTTTTACCAGTGAAGCCTGGTTGTAGAAAGGAACGATTTTGACGCCAGGAGGAAGTGATGTGTTTATTTCGGCAATTCTTTCTTCTAAGTTTTGTATGACTCTTGCCGTGTTGGACCCGAAGAGCTTGAGGACCATCCCGACCACTTTCTCTCCTTCGCCATTTGCAAGAGCCGTTCCTCTTTTTATGGCGGGGAGCACCTCTACCTCTGCAATGTTTCTGAGATAGACAGGGGTTCCTTGATAATTGGCCACCACGATGTTTTCCAGATCCACGATTGTCTGAGCCAATCCCACGCTTCGAACGATATATTCTTCCTTGCCTTTTGTGATAAAACTGGCACCGACGTTCTGGTTGTTTTCCCTGATCCTTTCTGCGAGCTCTGAAATAGAGAGGCCGTACTTGAGAAGCGAGTGAGGACTGACCAGGATCTGGAACTGCTTGACATCTCCCCCGATGCTCAGAACTTGAGAAATTTCTGGAACAGATTTGAGTTCATATTTGACCAGCCAGTCTTGGATGGTTCTGAGTTCGAGGGTCGAGTAGTCCTCACCTTCCAGATAGTACAGATAAACCAGCCCCAGGCCCGTGGCGATCGGTCCCAAGACAGGATTGTGGGCTTGTTCAGGAATGTTCTCCCTCGCTTCGTGAAGGCGCTGCGAGACGAGCTGACGTGCCCAGTAGATATCGGTTCCATCCTCGAAATAAACATTGACGATGGAGAGTGCGAAAATCGAGGTGGAACGGATGTTGTTTACATGAGGCAGTCCGAACATCGACGACTCGATGGGATAAGAGATCAATCTTTCGACTTCTTCTGGAGCCATGCCGTGGGCTTCGGTGTAGACCTGGACAAGAGGCGGAGAGGGATCGGGAAAAACATCTATGGAAAGTCTTTGGTAGGCAGCAAATCCCAAAAAACACAGGATAATGGTTGCAAGCACCACGAAAAGCCTCTGCTTGAGCGAGAGTTGTAGGATTTTCTGTATCATGTATCGATTTTCTTCTCTACGGTACTAATGCACATGAGTATGCCCAAAAGTTGTCTTGCCGAGCTCTGCTTTAAGGTGAAAGGCACCCTTGACGACAACGCTGTCTCCAGGTTCCAATCCTTGTTCAATGATTCTGTTTTCCCCCACTCTGGTTCCCAATTTGACATGACGGACTGCGAAAATGTCCCCTTCCTCCAGAACGAACACAATTTTTTCCCCTTCCAAATTCTGTATGGCTTCTTCGGGAACGGCCAGGATTTCCCTCTGTTCTTGAAGATTTTCAACGGTCCCCTGGATGTACATATTGGGCTTGAGCAATCCCTCGGCATTGTCGACTTCCGCGCGGGTTTTAACGGTCCGGAGCTTCTCATCTATGAGATCGCTGATATAGGTTATTTTCCCATGAAATTTTTTTTCCGGATATATGGAAGAAGAAACGATGACCTTGCTGTTTTGTTCGATATGAGGGAGGTCTTTTTCATAGACATCCAGGACAGCCCATAGATTTTTAAGGTCTGACACAGTGTAGAGGATTTTGGTCGGGTCCACGTGTTCTCCCACTACGACATCCCTGAAGATCACGGTCCCCGATATCGGAGAAAGGAGGGGGAGATTCGGATCGGCTATTTCGCATTTATACTGTTTGTCTTGGATGGATTTGCATTTTTCTATGAGCTCATCGATTTGGTCGTGGGTGACCCCAAAGGAATGGAGAGCTGATCCCAGGGCTCCATAATCTGTGGCCAGCTTTTCGTACTCGGCCTCCCTTCTTAAATATTCCTTTTCTTCGATGGCCTTTTCAGACAGTAGCATCTTGGCTCTTTCATATTCCTTCTGACTCAGGAGGTATTTTGCCCTGGCACGGAGAAAGTCTGCCTGGGTCTGGGCGAATTCGGGTGAATTGATGGTGACCAGCGCCTGACCTTTAAGGATATAATCTCCCAGGTCCGCCGTGTGTGAGACAATCTTTCCTTGGACAAATGAGGAGATGTGGGCGGTGCGGTTCTGGTTGACCGTTAGAACGCCCGGTAATGTGAGCCTGGAGGATATGTTCTGTTTTGAGACAGAGTCCAAAACGATTCCCCACTCTTTCTGTTTTTCAAGAGAGAGTTGCAGCTCTGGGTGGTCAAGTTGTTCTCCCTCCTGGTGATCGGGTTCCTGAATTTGAGAATCGGCGGGGGGTGTTTTGTTTCCGCCTCCACAGAAAGCAAAAAAAAGGATTATAAGGAAGACAACATGTTTTTTCATTTCAATTCTTCTCCGATGGCTTTCTCCAAGGCTGCTTTATCAGCATTCCATTGGAACAGAGAATCATGGTAGTCGTTCAAAATGCTAAAGTAGGTTCTTTGCGAATCGAGGTAATCGATCAGAGAGATTTCTCCCTGGGTGTAGCTTATCTCTGATATTTTCAAGCTCTCTTCGGCTTGCTTGAGAAGACCTTGATGATAGATTTTCAGATTCTGCTCTGACAGCTTCAGCTGGCTGAACATGGATCTGATCTCCGTGGACAGCTCCATCCGAAGGGCCCTCAATTCATGGTCTTGTTTGGCGTAGAGATTTTCCGCTTCCTGAATTTCCTTTGACCTGAAGTTCCAGAGAGGAATATCCAAGGAGATTCCGATTCCCGTGTTCCGGCCATCCAGCTCCTTATGGTGAAATCCTGAAAGCGTGAAATCTGGAAATCTCAGCCATTTGACATAGTTCAAGTTGCTTTTGGCCTGTTCAAGTCTGGTTTCCTTTTCTTTGATCCTGGGATGAGAAAGGAGGGCATTTTCCATAAGATCGGCCTCCTCGAACCCGGGTTCGGAGTAAGCCAAGGTTCCCCGTATGGAAAAATCGGAAGGGAGAACATTCCCCAGAAATTTATTCAGGTTCTCTTTAGCCAAAAGAAGATCGGTTTGAATACGGTTCAGCTCGTTTTGCGCCCTGAGGGTTTCCACATACAGCTTGATGGCCTCCAATTCCTTCACCTCTCCAAGCTTTGCTCTTTTTTCGATCAAATCGAGGATTTTTTGTATAGAATCGAGATTTTTCCGAGCCAGATCCTGTTTGGTCTTGAAGAGAAGAATTCTATAAAAAAGATGTTTGATGTTAAAAATGACATCCAGAGTCAGCATCTCATAGCTGAATTCAGCAGCCATCCAATCTTTTTCATAAACCTGAATACGGTAATGGCGTTTGAATGGATTCTCCAGGTGCTGACTGAGAGAGATGCCTTCGGTGTCCCTCTCGAAAGTGTTGTCCCAGGATTCTGCCTTTCCCCTGTGGTATTCCAATTCCGGATTGAACAGACGCTTTGAGGCCTGATAGGAAGCTTTAATGGCTTCCACTTCATTCCCTTTGGCCGAGATGATTGGATTGTGCTCGAGACCTAATTCGATGATCTCGGTCAGTGTGAATTCCTTCTTTTCAGAGGAATGAAGCAGCGCAGAAAGCAGGATGAAAAGAGTCAAAAGGATAAAGATTCGGTTTCTCATTTTGACTTCCTATTCTATCCTATTTGGGGCAGAATTGAAATCTTCCGGATGAGCAGGAAAATATTTAGCAGGGTTATAATCGTTTCAATAGTAGTCAGTCAAGCTGACAATGAAGAAGTTTACATTCTCCACCAGTAGGAGAATTTGACGAAAAAAAACCTTCCTTCTACTTTGTAAATTCCCAAATCGTCTTGCTCTTGATTGTCATCGAAACCCACATAAAAGACGGTGCCGGGTCTGAGTTCATAGCTCAAAAGAAGGCTGGTGTAGATTGACTTATAGTAATCGTTATAATCCGTGATCAAGCGTAAAGAAATGTGCCGGCTTAAAAGGTAGGTGATCCTTTGGCTGATGATATTGACAGAGTAGACTCTCTCTCCGCCCTTGCTTTCGAAGAAAGTATCGTTACTGATGTTGTAGAAAGCTCGAAAATTGGTGAGGGGCCTTAGGGTCAAATCGAGTCCCCATGATGTTTTGTATCCCAAATAGGGATTTTCATCGTAGTAAATAGAATCTCCGAAAGAGAAATTGAATCCACCGCTTACCCAGGAAAGAGGCTCCGAGCTGATTCTTGCCCGGAAAGACTTTTTATAGAAGTCTATTCCTTCGTATCTTTCCATCTCGGTTGTGATTCCTCCGAAGAGAAATGTTCCTCTCCAGCCGCTTACGAAGAATCTCAAACCGAGTTCTTCATCTGTCAGCGTGTTGCTGAAATCATAAATCCTTCTGTATTCGATCGATGGTCGGATGTCAACGATCATGTCATTCATCGGGAGAAAAGCATAACCTATACGGGTGTTGAAAGACTTGATATCCTTTCTGCGAAAAAATCCCAGGGAAGCTTCGAAGTCCTCTGGGATTTGATTGTAATCTATCGAAAAAGTCAGATGACGGGCCCTTCTGCTGAAACTGAAGTTCATTGCGGGCACAACACCTGTCTTCTCGCTTCCCCATTTGGTCTGAGAGCCGACGAGTTGGAAGGAAAATCGGTAGTAATTCATAAATTTGAAATAGCCATCGAATCCAGCCACACGGTTGTAATTCTCGGTTATATTCTCCCAGGAGCATCCCATTTCCTTGTCTGTCAGGATAAAGCCGACATGAGATTCAGAATACAGATCCCGTTTGAGACGGAAAACGTTCACAAGTGCCCTTGATTCTGTAAGCTCTGGTTCGGATTCACAGGGGAGGTCGATTTCAGGGGGATTTTCATCGTAGGCGCTTATGAAGCCTATAGTCATTTTCCCTACTTTTCCGGTGAGCTTGGTTCCCCAGAGAGGATTGACGATGTTTCGTGTATAGGCAAGCTCGAAGGGGGTTTGGAAGAAGTCCTGGCCTTCTAGAAAGAAGGGTCTCTTTTCAGGGTAATAAAGGGCATATCTCTGGTTGACGTCAATCTGGGGCATATCCGCTTCGACCTGACTGAAATCAGGATTGACAGTAAAGTCGGCTGTAAGGTGGGATGTGATGCCGTATTTGATGTTCAGTCCAGGTTCTGGATCGAATTTTTCTCTTAACGCTTTCATGCCGGTCAGGACAGGCATGATTTCGAAATTTTTTCCCTTCTCAATGTGTCCCTCCAGCTCCAGAGTTCCTGCTTGTATAAGAAAACCGTTCACATCTCGAGATCGAGGACGCCAATAAATCTCTTCATTTTTTCTTTGGATGCTCCTCATGATCTGAAATCCCCAGACTTGGGATGGGGTATGTGGGAACCTCAGGCTCTTAAACGGGATGGCCATTTCCACTGTATAACCCGCTTCATCGATTTGAGCATTAGTGTAAAAGAAAGTATCGAAATTTCTGTCAAAACCGAAGAATCCTCCTCTGCCTCTCCCCCTTCTCCTTTCTTCTGTATAGATGCCGTCGACTTGGACGCCACAGGGATTAACCTGGAAAGCAAAAGCTCTCTTTTTATCATTAAATGTGTCCAGATATACGGTGATGCCATCATCGCCCATGACCTTATCTCTTTGAGTGAGGCAGGCCCGGACAGCCTTGGGATTGGAATCATAGCATCTCACGGCGATGTAGAGGTTTTTACTGTCATAACCGATAAAGGCTACGGTTTTTTCTGTGGGTTGTGCTCCTTCTTGTGGTTCATACTGGGTGAATGTGTCCAGCACAGCTCCTTTTTCCCAGAGTGGATTTTCTAGCTCGCCATCGATTTTTGGAGGCGTATTGAGTCTAGGGACTCTAACATGGTAATTCCTCCCGTTATCCTTTGGGAATGAGAGAGTAACAAGCAGAAGCAGAAAAAGAACAGTTACAGTCAGCTGTAGATGGATTGTCTTCTTCATATCTGGACTCTGCTAAAGGCTATACAGTTATTTTGATGATTGAAACCTTATTATAAACTTTTCGTTCTCGTTATAGAAGCTTATCTGTTGTAAACGTCAACCATGGAGATGTTTTTTTCTTTGAGGCTGATTCCCAGAGCTCGTTCTAGACTGGCCAACGAGAGATTGTAATCCACAATGGATTGGAGCTCCTGATTCTGTGAGTTTGCAAGGTCTCTCTGGTATTGAAGAACTAGATAGGGTGTGGTCAGCCCGACTTTAAATTTTTCCTCTTCTGCTTCCAATTTTTGTTCCTGAAGCTCACGGGCGACTTTATAAGCTTCCACACGCCGATAATTGGTCTCGACAGCTCTTACAGCCTGTTTGATTTCGAGATAGATATCCTGTTTCTGTTTTTCCAGTTGAAGGGTGGCTTGTTCCAGGTCGACCTTTGCCTGAGCAAGGTTCGCCCTGGAGATGACAGTGTTCAAGGGCACGTCCAGGCTGAGGCTGATCGACCAGTTTTGATATTCGAATCCGAAGACATCTTTAAAAGCATCTGAGATGCCCCCGGGAATTTCACCCACCTTGACTCCGAAGGGATTCTGCGGAGTGCGATTTCCATATATAATTTGAGTTCCGGATACGCCGGGACTCCAGTAAGAAGCATTCAGGTTTAGAGTCGGAAGCTGCTGGTTTTTGGCATAGTCGAGATTCAGCTCGCTGTTTTTGATCCCGATCCGGGTCGATTCCAGGTCTGGTCGGTTTTGCAGAGCTGTGACGATGGCTTCATCCAGGTTGATTTCCTTTTTTTCGAATTCAGGCAGCTCCTCAGGGAGAATGGTAAGAATCTCAGCATCGGGGATTTCTGCGGCAAGGTTGATGATTAATTTCAAGCGATCCTCATTATTTTTGACCAGGGCTTCGGCTGCGAGAATATCCGCTTCCCGGCTTGCCACCTCGGATTGAGCGGTAAGGATTTCGATGGGAGCCTCGGTTCCGACTTCCACAGCTCTTTTTTGCCTTTCCAAGAAATCCCGGGCCAATTGCAGAGACTGCTGGCTGACCTTGAGCGCCTCGATGCTGGCCAGGAGGTTCCAGTAGGCCTCTTCTACGCTGTAAATCGTATCCTGGAGGGTCCTCTGGAGGTCTTTTTCTGAAATATTGAGATTGTTTTGTGCGACGATGATCTCTCTTCTAGATATTTTGTATCCGAAGTTTTTAAGCAGGGGTTGAGTGAAATCAAACCGTAAAGTGCTTCTATAACTGGGGTTGATGGTTGTCCCGGTTCTATTTGTATCGTATTTATTGTTGCTCAGGGATAAATTGAAATTTCCGCCGAAAGGAACTTGCTGGGTGATGTCAACGGAATACAGTTGGATTTCGGCTGTGAGGACATCTGCTGCTTCGAGGAAAGAGTAAGAGGCTTGCTGTTGGTCAGTGGTATAGTAGTTCAAGGATAGGGATGGCAGAAATTTTTCATTGGCCGCTTGTACTGAGAGGTCTCTGATTTGGGGTGTTAGAACCTCGATAGCCACTCCGAGGTTGTTTTTCATGGCTTTTACGATACAATCCTCGAGCGAGAGTTGCAGAGTTTTTTCCAGTTCTTGAGCTTGGGAAAACGCTGCCAAGCCGGCAATCAATAAAATTCCGAGTGTTTTTTTCCACATTTGGAACCTCCTTACTTTTAACTACGGAAAATAATACGGAAAAGATTAGCAGAGAGTTTCAATATCTAATCTTTCTATCCTCTTGTCAAAATGAGTTCTTATCTTTATTTACCCGGTTGATAACTCATCCAGGAGCATTACTCGTACCTGAGTGCCTCGATGGGATCCAGCTTCGAGGCCTTCCGGGCCGGATAGAAACCGAAAAAGATTCCGACCGACCCTGAAAACATAAAAGCCAAGGCTATGGCTCCCAGGGAAACGAGCGTCTTCATATTCGCAAAATGAGAGATCAGTCGTGAACTGCCGATCCCAAGGACAATCCCCAGGATGCCTCCCAGTACACTCAGCACAATGGCCTCAGTCAAAAATTGGAGGAGGATATCCCTTTCCTTGGCACCCACCGACATCCGTATGCCGATCTCCCGGATGCGCTCGGTCACAGAAACCAGCATGATGTTCATGATTCCGATTCCTCCCACCAGGAGAGAAATGGAAGCGATTCCACCCAACAGGATGGTCAGGATCTGGGTGGCTTCAGATGCGCTTTCTGCGATGTCGGACATATCACGGACGTTAAAATCATCTTCAGCGCCCGGGGCTATCTTGTGCCGGATCCTCAGGAGCTCTTCTATCTGGGCCATGGCTTCATCGGTTCGTGTGGAGGAAACGGCGGAGATATCGATGGATTGGACATAGTCGATCCCGAGGAGCCTTTTCTGGGCCGTGGTATAAGGGATGGCGATCATATCATCCCGGTTGAACCATCCTCCGCTCTCACCCTTGGATTCCAGCACTCCCAGCACGCGGTATGGATTTCTGTTGATCCGGATGACCTGTCCGATGGGATCCGCTCCCTCGAACAGATTTTCAGCGACCTCGCTTCCCAAAACGGCCACTTTTTGGGCGGTTCTCACTTGACTCTCATTGAAAAAAACTCCGTTCTCCACAGCCCAGTTTCGGATCTCTGGATAGCTGGCGCCGACTCCGTAGATGGAAGTGTTCCAGTTATTATTCTGGTAGACAACCTGGGCACGGCCGTTAACATTCGGAGATACATATTTTACAGCATCGCAATATTCCAGGATGGCTTTGGCATCGGCTTCCTTCAGATTGGTATAACTCCCGCCTCCTCCGTGCCTCCCCATATATGAGCGGCTGCCGGGTCGGACAAAGAGCAGGTTGGTCCCCATGGATTCGAACCGTTCTTCGACTTCTACCCTGGCCCCTTGCCCGATGCTGACCATGGCAATCACAGCGCCGACACCTATGATGATACCCAAAGCTGTGAGGAATGACCTCATTTTGTTCCTGTTGAGAGCTTTTAAAGCGACTTTCGATGTCTTGATGATATTCATGGTCTTATGCTCCGTTGACTTCCACTTTTTCGATCATACCGTCTCTGAGGAAAATCGTTTTTCTGGCTATTTCTGCGACTTCAGGATCGTGGGTTACCAAAACGATGGTGATGTTGTTTTCCTTGTTGAGCTTTGTGAAAATCTCCATGATTTCATTTCCGGTCTTGGTATCCAAATTGCCGGTGGGTTCATCAGCGAGGACCAGTGAAGGATTGTTGACCAGCGCCCTGGCAATGGCCACCCGCTGCATTTCTCCCCCAGATAGTTGGTTGGTCTTGTGCTGCTCGCGGCCATCCAATCCCACCTGGGCAAGGGCTTTCAGTGCCATCTCTCTTGTTTTCTTGGCGGTGACGTCCGAGTAAAGGAGGGGAAGTTCGGTGTTTTCCAGGGCAGTAGTCCGTGCAAGGAGATTGAAGTTCTGGAAGACGAACCCGATTCTTTTGTTCCTGATCTGAGCCAGTTGGTTTTTGTTCATCTTTGAAACTTCCTGTCCTTCCAGCAAATATTTTCCTGACGAGGGTTTGTCCAGACAGCCCATGATGTTCATCAGAGTGGATTTTCCAGAACCAGAGGGTCCCATGATCGCCATCAGATCCCCCCTTTTGATGTTGTAAGAGACTCCTTTGAGTGCATGAACCTGGTTTTCCCCGACTTTATAAATTCTGGCGATATCTTCCATTTGGATGAGTGTGTTGTTTTCCATTGTTAAACCTATCGGTGCTGCTCAGAGAGTTTCAGATTAACGTCTTATGAACATCATGCCGCGCCTCAGGTCGGACGAGCTTCGGCTTGACGAATTTCCTCCTCCGTTTTCTCCGATAATGACTTCCTGTCCTTCCTCGATGTTGCCACCGGTGATTTCTGTATAGATATTATCTGTGACACCGGTCCGGATAAAGACCATACGGAGCTTTCCATTTTCGTCCTCTATCCAGACTCGGGCTCTATCCTTCATCCTTTCCCTCATGGCTCCAGAACCTATTTGAAATCCGGATGGGCGGTTAGGTCGGGCATTCTGTGCAGGCCTCTTTGCTTCGGACGGCCCCGCTGTCGGTGAACTGCCACCGGCCGCTTGCCTTTCTCTGCGCATCTCTTCGAACAGAGCCTGCAACACTTCAGGAGGAGGCTGGAAACGAAGGGCCGCGTTGGGTACACGGAGGGCATTCTGCGCTTCCCCCACCACGATGGACACAGTGGCTGTCATCCCGGGTCTGAGTTTCATCTCCGGATTCTCCACATCCACGATTGTGGTGTAAGTGACAACATTCTGGATGACTTCCGGGGAATACCGGACCTGCCGGACAGTTCCGCTGAAGTTTTCGTCGGGGAAAGCATCTACAGTGAAATTCACCTTTTGACCCTCCTCCACTTTTCCGATATCCGCCTCGTCTACACTGCACTCCACCTGCATCTTTGTCAGGTCGTTTGCGATCTGGAACAGAACAGGCGCCTGGAAACTGGCGGCGACGGTCTGTCCGGCGTTGATATTCCTGTTTATCACCACCCCGTCTATCGGGGATTTGATAATGGTGTATTCCAGGTCCACTCTGCTTGCGTCCAGTTGGGCCTTCGCCTGCTCCAGACGTGCTTCGGCCGACAGAAGGTCGGCTTTAGCAGCGAAGTATTGGGTTTCTGTGGTTTCGAATTCTTCGAAGGATATCAGCTTTTTATCGAAAAGGCTTTTCGCCCGTTCATACTGTTTTTCTGTGTTTTCTAGGGTGACTTTGGCCTTTTCAACTGCAGCCTCGGAGCTGAGAAAATTCGCTTCATTCTGCTGGACTCGGGTCAAGAATGGGGATTGGTCGATTTCAGCCAGAAGCTGTCCTTGTTTGACCTGCGAGTTGAAGTCCACATAAATTTTATCGATCTTTCCTGAAACTTGGCTTCCCACATCCACTATGGTGACAGGGTTCAATGTGCCCGTCGTGTCCACCAGAGCTGTTATGGTCCTTTTATCGATGACAGCCTTTTCGTATTTAGGAACTGAATTGCCATTCCGGTTGAAATAGGTAAATCCAAAAATGATCCCTGCGATAACGGCAATGACGACTGCTCCGATGATTACTTTCTTTTTCACCGACGTTCTCCTTTGTCTCGTTTATCTCGATCACGATTTTTCGAGCGTCTGTCTCTCTCTTCCATCTGTTTTTTCCTCTCAGAGAGGTATTTTTCGATCATTGCCTGGAATTTGACCCTTTGTTCCTCTGTGAGGATGCTGTCAATCTCCTCTTTGAGCTGTGCTCTCAGGGAAGCATATTGTTCATGGATCTGAGCTCTGTAATTTTTCAGCCTTTCCTCATTGTTCCTGAAAGTTTGTCTGAATTTCTCCTGCTGCTCTTCAGTCAGGTTGAGTTCCTCGGTGATCATTTCGAGGGTAGGGAACCGGACAGAGCTTCGCTGCCTTTCCCCCCTTCGTGTCTTTTTATCGAGGATTTGATCTTCGAACAGAACTCCTGCGATGACTCCTGCGGCAAAAACGACGATCAGGGAAAGGATTATCCAGAGTTTATTGCTGTTTTTCATGGGAAATATCTCCTTGCATCCTGCTTCTCTTCCATGGCTGTGAAGATGATCTGCATGCTTTTATTTTCCGCGCCTTCTTCCTCTAAAAAAGTCAGGGATTCAGGATAGGGAAGCTGGTCGCGGAGAAGAAGTGCCTCTGTCTGACTAAGCTCGTCTGTCGGCTGGGGAAGGAAAAGCAGGAGGCCAAGTGCAAGAATAATGACGGCTACGATGGAAAAGGGGACAGCCCTGAGGCTCCAACGTCTCCACAAAGACCACACGTCATATTTTTGCTGCTCTTTGAGCCGAGAGTGCAGGCGTTCCCAGAAGTACGGTTTGACTTGAGGAAACTCTCGATCTCTCAGTGTATCGATTATATAGCTGTAGGCTTCTTGCTTCTTCCGGCAGGCAGAACATACCTTGAGGTGTCTTTGGAGAGCCTCTTCCTCCCTGTCCGTCAGAAGGCCGTCCAATGCCCTGGACATAAAGGTTTCTGCCTTTTTACATTTCATAGGTGCCTCCTCTTAGAGATAAGAAAGGCGCGATCTTTTCTCGGAGCATTTTTCGAGCCCTGTGTAAGCGGGAATCCACCGTCCCAGGCGAGAGTTTCAATATGCTGGCGATTTCTTCATAAGAATGTCCTTGAATGTCCCGTAAAGTCAGTATGAGCTGATGCTTTTCTGGAAGCGTCTGAAGGGCTCGATGAAGGAGCTGAATCCTCCGCTCTTTTTCCTGTGAGCTTTCTCTCCGCCCGCTCTCTTCTTCTGACAGCTTTGATTCCTTGTGTATGTCTTCGAAGGAGATATGCTTCACTTTTTTTACTTTGCGCAGATAATCCCTGATGTGATTCACAGCTATCCGGTACAGCCACGTTCCAAACGCTGATTTGAATTTGAATTTCTCAAGGGCATAATAGACTTTTATAAAGACCTCTTGAGCTAAATCGTCAGCGATATCCCGATCTCTCGTTAATCCGAATGCCAAGTTAAACACCTTTGTTTTGTATTTGTTTACCAGTACACCGAAGGCGTGTTCGTCGCCTTGTATGCTCCGCTGGACCAGTTCGTTCTCTTCCATAGAACTTCAATTCTTCGTGTCCTCCGTACGTCATTTAGACGGAGGAAACGGGGAAATCTTCCTTTATTCCATAAACTCGAGAGAGAGCTCTCTGGTTTCTTATTTTACGTGATGAGCTCCCTTTTTGGAATGAATATTGTCCGGTGAGAGGAGCAGAAGAAAAATCAGGCAGATAGACGACTGCTCTGGAATGGACTGCTGCCATGAAAAAATAGTTGGATGAAGAGTTATTTTTTCTTTGCTGTCCACTCCATGGTTCCGAAATCGCCCATTTGGGCTTCGCCCGCCATGGAATCGCCTTCTACAGTTCCGGTGTAAGTGATTGTAAAATCCCCTCTAGGGGTGCTCATGGTCACGGTCCATTCGATTTTATTGCCTGAGATAGTTCCCTCTCCAGTGACCTCATCGCCTCTCATGGTTTGTATGGTCACGGTCAGCTTTTCGCCTTCCTGCTCAAAATGAACAGGCGAAGTTCTCTCTCCACGGGGGGATTGTGTCGTTATTTCCCAGTCTCCTGTCACATTGACCTCCTGGGCAGTCAATAAGAGCGGCAACAGTACTAAAGCAAGAATAGAAAGCAGGGAATACATCTTTTTCATTTTTTCCTCCTTTGTTGATGAATGCATTTTCCTTACCCTTTAGACGCACTATCCAATTTCCTCTTCCCAAAATAATCACAAAAAATCCTCTCCATATTCATAAGACCATCGATGGTCTCCAAATATTCCCGATTTTACGGTGCTCTGGAATTTCTTGACATTGGCGGCGGACTTTAATTAAATATATCCTCCAGAAAAGGAGCTTGTTCCATGTTTGTTTGGGTTTTTCATCGGATCTCGGGACTGCTGCTCATCCTCCTCTTAGGGGTGAAATTTTTCACATCTTTTTTCTTGATGACCAAAGAACAAAAGCCCGATTGGGCCCTTGTTCTCCACACCAATCCTTTTATCGACACCATCCTCATCGTGTCGATTGTTTTTCATGCTTTTTATGGATTGCGTATGGTCATCATCGATTTAGGGGTGAGAAAAGAGAAGCTGCTCTTTTGGATTTTCACCCTACTCAGCGGTGCAGTGAGCGCTGCGCTGCTTCTTGTCTACTTCACCAGGAATTATTGAATGATAAGTCATGACATCCTTGTCGTCGGGGGTGGCCTGGCCGGGCTGGCGGCCGCCTTAAACAGCGACCCCTGCCTTTCTGTGGCTGTAATATCGAAAGTCCATCCTCTGCGTTCTCATTCTGTGGCTGCCCAAGGAGGCATCAACGCTGCATTGGGAAACAATCCAGATGGCAAGGATGATACGTGGGAAAGACATGCTTTTGATACCATAAAAGGCAGCGATTATCTCGCTGACCAGAATTCTGCTGAGCTGATGTGCGAGAAGGCCATACCTGCCATCTACGAACTGGATGCTTTGGGTGTTCCCTTTAGCCGGTTTCCCGGAGGTGTCATTGCACAGAGACCCTTTGGCGGAGCAGGATTTCCCCGGACATGCTATGCGGCGGACCGGACCGGCCTGGTCATCTTGCACACCCTTTACGAGCACTCGATCAGAAAAAAAGTCAAGTTCTACAATGAATGGTTTGTCACGAGGCTTGTAGTCCACGATGGTCAGTGTTTGGGCGTTGTCGTTTTCGACCTGGCTACAGGAGAAATCTTTCCCGTTCAGGCAAGAGCCGTCATTTTTGCCACGGGAGGCTACGGGAGAGTCTATCTGAAGACGACCAACGCCTTCATCAATCACGGAAGCGGAGTTGGAATGGCTTACCAGGCCGGTGTTCCGATCAAGGATCTGGAATTTGTTCAATTTCATCCCACATCGCTCCTCGGAAAGAACATCCTGATTACCGAAGGAGCCCGTGGGGAAGGGGGATATCTGGTCAACAACGAGGGCAAAAGATTCATGGAGGATTATGCCCCGTCGGCCATGGAGCTTGCGCCCCGTGATATTGTGGCCAGGGCCATTCAGACAGAGATCGATAAAGGCAAAGGATTCGAAAATGAGTACGTGCATTTGGACCTGAGACACCTGGGCGCTGAAAAGATCAAAAAAAGACTGCCCGGTATCCGAGAAATTTGCATCAATTTTGCGTCACTCGATCCTATCGACACGCCCATTCCCATTCAACCGGCACAGCACTATTCTATGGGAGGGATAGATGTGGATGAGGATTGTGCTTCCCAGGTGAAAGGATTTTTTGCAGCCGGAGAATGTGCCTGTGTGAGTGTGCATGGCGCAAACCGTCTCGGTGGAAATTCGCTTTTGGAGACCGTTGTGTTCGGCAAGATCGCCGGCGAGGAGGCGTCGAAGCGTGTGAGGCAGATCGGGCTGGAGGCAAAAGCTGAGAAAATTCTGTCGAAAGAAGCCCTGGTGCAGGAAAGTCGGATCCAGGGATGGATGAGAAAGGAATCAGGAATCAAAGTCCACCGCCTGCTGGATCGGGTAAAGAATATTATGAGCGACAGAGTGGGGATTTTTCGAAACAGAAAAGATCTAGCCGACGCGTTGGAAGAAATTTCGATAGCCAGAGAAGATTATAAAAATGTTTACATTTCAGGAGATTGTCTCCGCTACAGTCAGGCATTGGTCAACATTGTCGAGTTTGAGTCCATGCTGGATCTGGCTGAGGTGATTGCGCGGGGAGCCTTGAATAGAGAGGAGACGAGGGGATCTCATTTCCGTAACGATTTTTCCAAGCGGGATGATAAAAAGTGGCTGAAACACACCTTGATCACATTTGAAGACGGGAAGCCTCGAATTTCTTACAAAGATGTCCAGGTCGACAAATATGAGCCCAAGGAACGCAAATACTGAAATGGACACTGCCTTTCGTATCTTGAGATTCGATCCAAAGAAGGATAAACATCCGTATTTCCAGGATTTTTCCTATACGGTCGAGGGGAAAAGGTCTGTTCTCGAAGCCCTGATGGATATCCGTAACGAGCAGGACTGTACACTGTCCTTCAGGTACAGCTGCCGGGAAGCCATATGCGGATCCTGTGCCATGGTGATCAACGGAAATTTCGATCTGGCCTGCCGGACCGATCTGGAGGCCCTGGAGTCCTCCACGGTAGTTATCGAACCGCTTCCGAATTTGGAGATCCAGAAGGATTTGGTGGTGGATATGGATCCTTTTTGGGAGGCACTCTTCAAGATCGAACCTTATCTTCATGGAGAAGATGTTGCTCCAGAGAAGGGTCACAGAGTTGATGACAAGGAGATAGAGAGGATTTTCCAGTACGTCAACTGCATTCTGTGTGGATGCTGCTATGCAGCTTGTCCGGTGACCGCTCGTGATGAAAGGTATCTCGGGCCTGCTGCCTTGGCTAAACTTTATCGTTTCGTCAGGGATCCCAGAGACCAAAGGCCCTTCTCAAATTGGTCCAGAGTGAATACAGAAGGAGGAGTCTGGGGCTGTGATACGGTCTTTAAATGCAATGAGGTCTGTCCAAAGGATGTGCGTCCAGCGGATGGGATTGAAGCTTTGAGAAGGAGATTGGTGGTGGAGAAAATCAAACGTCTTTTTAAGCGGGGATCATGAAACTCAGACATTCGCTTTTCACCAGACGCCAGTTTTTAGACGGCCTGATCGGAGGCTGGCTGGCAGCATTGCTTGCCTCCTTTTTATACCCCATCCTCAAATTCATCTTTCCTCCTTACCGGGAGCCTGATGAAGTGATCCTGGCTTTTTCAGAGTTCAAAGATATGCCCGCAAATTCGGTAAAGAACTTCGCCTGGGGAAGCAAACTGGGTTTAGTGAAAAAAAATGACGATGGGTCCTATTGGGCGTTCGTTGGAGTCTGCACCCATCTGGACTGCAACGTTTCTTATCTTCCAGACCAAAGGAAATTCTTTTGTGCCTGTCATGATGGATGGTATGACGAGAGGGGTCGGAATATAGGAGGACCGCCTCCCAGGCCGCTCCGCCGTCTGACCCTTGTTCTGGAGGGAGAAAATCTGATCGTCAGAAAGGAAAGTCCAGAAGGAGTGTCATGAAAAACGGAATGTGGTCCTGGCTGGATGAACGGTTCGGAATCTCGGGAATCACCCGGTTTTTAACCTATAAGAAAGTTCCTCTGCATAAGCACACCGTTTGGTACTACACAGGCAGTGCCATTTTATTGTTTTTCGCCATCCAGGTCATCACTGGATTCATGCTCGTCCTTTACTACAAACCGACACTGGAGCTAGCGAATCAAAGCGTGAGCCGCATCATGACCGAAGTTCCGCTGGGGTGGATCATACGGTCTGTCCACAGTTGGTCTGCGTCCTTCATGATCGCTTTTGTGTTCGTTCACCTGATGAGCATATGGATCACCAAATCCTACCGAAAACCGAGGGAGCTGACCTGGATGAGCGGAGTTATTCTCCTGCTGATTTCACTCTTTTTCGGATTTACGGGATATCTTCTTCCCTGGGATGCGCTGTCCTTTTCTGCCACCAAAGTGGGCACAGATATCCCGCGCGCTATCCCAGTGGTCGGTGCCTGGATAACGAAACTGCTGCGGGGCGGAGAGGACGTGACCGGAGATACCTTGACCCGGTTTTACGGCATCCATATATGCATACTCCCTGTGTTCCTGTTCATCTTTCTTGGCATCCATATCTATCTGGTTCAAAAGCTGGGAATGAGTCCTCCTCTCGAGAAAGAAGAAAAAGGGGAAAAGGTAAGGGAGATTCCCTTCTGGCCCAATTTTGTCTACAGAGAAATGATTGTATGGCTGTTATTGGTCGGCATTCTTTTCAGCGTATCCATCTTTCTGCCTCCATCTCTGGATAGGGCTGCCGACCTGATGGCGCCTGCACCGGAAGGGATCAAACCAGAGTGGTATTTTCTCTTTCTGTTTCAAACCTTGAAGATTTTTCCGGCCAATATGCTCTTCATCAGCGGGGAGGCCGCAGCAGTCCTCTTGATGATTCTTGCTGGCATCTTGTTCTTCTTTCTTCCCATAATCGACAACAAGCCTCTCCAGAGAAAGGGAAAAATCATAACTCTGGCAGCTTACATCCTGATCGTTTATGCTCTTGTGATGAGCGTCTGGAGCCTTCTGTGATGTTGGAGAAAAAAATTCTTGTCCTGACTGTCACCCTGCTTCTCCTTTTGGTCTCCCTTGGTCCACCTTCAGGCCTGGCCCAGGAGGTGGTTGAAAAATCCCAGGCAGACACTTCCCAGACTGAGCCGGAATCCGAAAAGGTCATCGCTTCCCCCCAAAGCATCAAGGAAGAAACAGGCATATTCGTGTTTATAGCCTGGATGTGGCTGTCTATTTTTGTGCTGCTCTTTTTTCTGCGCCTTAAAATTAAAGAAGCGGACCGGCTTTATCGGATCGAATTTTTCTCCAGAGAAAAAGAATAGCCCTCTGCCTCGTCGGCAGAAGCGTTCATATTTCTCCCTTACTTCCTTCGGTGAAATTCCCGTGTGAAATTTTTGCCTGTTTTATCGTCTTGTGTATAGGCTGCATGGAGACGTATGATGAAGGAGAGTCGCTGCTCTGATGAAAAGACGTTGGGACACCGCCAGAGGCTTAAAGAAAGATTTCTGAGAGGCGGGCTGAAGGGATTTCTCGATTATGAAATTGTCGAGCTTCTTCTGGCATTGGGAACTCCCCGAAGGGACTGCAAAAAACCAGCAAAGGAAGCCGTGCGGAGGTTTAAAATGCTCAGGAGGATCCTGGAAGCGAGCGAGACGGAACTCCAGGAGATAGAGGGGATCGGCCCCCGAAACATCTTTGGTATCAAGTTCGTTCAGGAAGTCTCTAGGCGTTTTCTCAAAGAGAAGATGATGAGCAGGCCTATCTGTCATTCTTCCAGGGAAGTCTTTGATTACCTGTATCACACTCTTCGCGACGCGAAGAAAGAGAAATTCAAAGCGATCTTTCTGGACGCTAAAAACAAAATCCTGGAAGAGGGGACTTTTTTCGAAGGTACGGTGGATACCAGCGCCGTTTATCCCAGAGAGATCCTGATAGAAGCTCTTCGTCACAATGCCTCAGCCTTGATTTTCGTCCATAATCATCCTTCCGGAGATCCCGAGCCCTCGGAAAGCGATAAGGAGATTACTAAAGAACTCGTCTTTGCATCGAGCATGATGCAGTTGAAGGTTTTGGATCACATCATCATCGGAAACAACTGTTATTTCAGTTTTGCAGATCGGGGCCTCATCGAAGACTATGAGTTTCTCTTCCAGGATTTAAAGAGAAGGATCAGAGACTAGATGGCTTCCCGACCAGCTTGCCTGACTGTTGTTGAATTTGTCACGGTTTTGAAAATGCCTCAGTTGTTGAGAAATCATTTGTAAAATGTTGGGTCGGAAGGTAAACTTTTAGCGAGGAGGTCGAGATGTTGAGTGATAAAGAAATTGCTGGAAAAGTCGTCATGAAACCGATAGAGGAGATTGCTCAGAAATTGCGAATTGGAGAAGATGCTTTGGACAGTTACGGAAAGTATAAAGCGAAGATCATAGAAGAGAAAATCGGGCATAAAGGAGAAAAAAGAGGAAAATTGATCATGGTCACAGCCATGAGTCCGACGCCTGCCGGGGAGGGCAAAACAACGACCTCCATCGGGCTGGCAGATGCTTTGAACCGTTTGGGAAAAAATGCGACCGTGGCCTTGAGAGAACCTTCTCTTGGCCCCGTTTTTGGGATGAAGGGAGGAGCTACGGGAGGTGGGTATGCACAGGTGATGCCCAGAGAAGAGATCAATCTTCATTTCACAGGGGATATTCATGCCATCACTGCGGCTCACAATCTGTTGGCTGCAATGGTTGACAACAGGCTCCATTTCGATGGATCCTGCGGGCTTTTGGATTGCCGCCGTGTGGAGTGGAAAAGAGTCATGGACATGGACGACCGTGTGCTCAGGGAAGTGGTTATCGGCATAGGAGGTCCGCTCAGAGGAATTGCCCGAGAGACAGGCTTCGATATAACCGCAGCCTCAGAGGTGATGGCCATTTTGTGCCTTGCTGACGGATTGAGCGATCTCAAGGAGAGGCTGGGAAATATCTTGGTCGGCTATTCCCCCGATAGACAACCGGTGTTTTCCCGCTCGATCAAGGCCGAAGGAGCTATGACTGCTCTTCTGAAAGAAGCCCTTAAACCCAACTTGGTGCAGTCACTGGAAGGAACTCCCGCGCTTGTCCATGGAGGACCCTTCGCCAATATAGCCCATGGGACAAACTCGGTCATCGCCACCCGAATGGCCCTCGGTCTGTCTGATTACGTGGTGACAGAGACAGGATTTGGGTCAGACCTTGGAGCCGAGAAATTTTTTGATATCGTGGTCAGAACCGGACATGTTCCTCCTCCCGATGTCTGTGTTCTCGTCGCTACCATCCGGGCTTTGAAGTTCCACGGAGGAGTCAGGCTGGAGGATATAAGCAGCGAGAATATCGAAGCCCTGGAAGAGGGTTTCGATAACCTGGCGAAACATATCGAGAACATGAGGATATTCGGCATCCCCTTCGTGGTGGCAGTGAATAGATTCCCCTCTGATACGGAAGCAGAAATAGAGAAAGTCAAGGAATTGTGCCAGAGAGAAAAAGCCAGAGTTGCGCTTTCAGAGGTCTACGGTAAAGGGGGAGAGGGCGGTGAAGAACTGGCGCAGGAAGTTCTCGAAGCTGCAGAAGAGAATGGGAGCCATTTTCAGTTTCTCTACGATCTGGGTCGATCTCTTCAAGATAAGATTGATGCCGTTGCCACAAAGATTTATGGAGCGGCTTCCGTTGCTATGGAGGGAAAAACGAGGAGAAAAATTCGGCGGTTAGAAAAGCTGGGATTCGGCAATCTCCCTGTATGCATAGCCAAGACCCAGTATTCGCTCTCGGATGATGACGAGGCCCTGGGAAGGCCAAGGGATTTCACCTTGATAGTCACCGATGTCTCGATCTGCTCAGGGGCCGGATTTGTAGTGGTCTACTGCGGGGACATCATGACCATGCCGGGTCTGCCAAAGGCGCCTTCCGCTGAAAAAATCGATGTCACAGAGGAAGGAGAAATAACGGGGCTCTCTTGACCGTTTCACTGCTTGGTCTTCAAGCCTGTTTGACTTTCTTCTTCAGATGGCATCCGGCCTCAAGCTCATCTTCTGATCCTCCAACTGCGTTTATCGGATGATAAAAAGGAAATACCCCTTGTCGAAGGAAGAGAGTTTACAGTGCCCATCAATTGTGATAAAAAAAGAAAGTCTTCATATAATCCGATAAGAAAGGAATCATACATGTGCGAATTGAGAGATGTTTTCATCGTCAGCGCTGCCCGCACTCCCATCGGCAGCTTTCTAGGCACTCTAAAGGATATCAAAGCACCTGAACTCGGGGGGATAGCCATCAGGGAAGCTTTGACCCGCGCTGGTATTCAAGGCGGAGACGTTGGTGAAGCTATAATAGGGAACGTAGTCTCTGCCGGGATAGGCCAGGCACCCGCAAAGCAGGCTGCTGTAAAGGGCGGCATCCCTTACACAGTGAACAGCTTCGCTGTGAACAAAGTCTGCGGTTCGAGCCTCAAAGCCGTCCACTTGGCTGCTCAATCTATTTGGCTTGAGGAGAAGGAGATCGTATTGGCTGGTGGCATGGAGAGCATGAGCCAGGCACCCCATATGGTCTGGGGAGTCCGGGGAGGAGTCAAATTCGGAGACGTCCAGATGAAAGATGCCATGATCCATGACGGGCTCTGGTGCGCTTTCGACAACCAGCATATGGGAATGACCGGAGAAGTGGTGGCCGAAAAATTTGGAGCGAGCAGGGAAGAACAGGATGCGTATGCTGCGAGCAGCCACCAGAAAGCCATTCATGCGATAGAAAAAGGCTATCTCAAAGAGGAAATCGTTCCGGTAGAGATTCCTCAAAGAAAGGGGGAACCGGTTGTTTTTGCCGTTGACGAGGGGCCCCGGAAGGATGCCACCATCGAAAAATTGGCCAATCTTCGGCCTGTTTTCAAGAAAGATGGGACAGTCACAGCCGGAAACGCGTCTAGTCTTAATGATGGAGCTGCCGCTGTGGTGGTGGCTTCGGATCGAGCCGTCAAGGAGAAAGGCCTGACACCGATGGTTCGGATTCTCGCCGCAGAATCCAATGCGCTCGAGCCTGAGATGGTCATGTATGCTCCCAAAGGTGCCATCGAGAAGCTGCTGGCCAATGTAGGCTGGACGATCCAGGAGGTAGATCTTTTCGAGATCAACGAGGCCTTTTCGTCTCAACTCGTTGTCCTGATCAAAGAGCTCGGCCTGGAAAGGGAAAAGATCAACGTACACGGCGGCGCAGTGGCTTTGGGCCACCCGATCGGAGCAACGGGTGCAAGGATCCTGACTACCTTGATCTATGCCATGAAGCACCGGGGATCGAAAAAAGGCGTAGCTGCCCTTTGTCTGGGTGGAGGGGATGCCATCGCCATGGCCGTAGAAGCGGTATAAGGATGGAGGGATGATGGATATAAAAAAAATCGGAGTTGTCGGCGCAGGGACTATGGGAACCGGCATCGCCCAGGTGGCTGCTGCTTCGGGATTCGATGTGATCCTTCACGATGTGGAAGAAGAACTTTTGGAAAAATCGACGGCCAGGATAGACAAAAGCCTGACCAAGCTGATAGAGAAGGGAAAGATCGAAGAGGATAAAGAATCCATAATGGATCGAGTGGAAACCACCACGGAGCTGTCTGACTTCAAAAAGGCGGACTTTGCTGTCGAGGCGGTATTCGAGGACTTCGAGGTGAAAAAGAATGTCCTGAAAGAGATCGATGAAGTGTTATCTCCTGATATCATCTTGACGACCAATACTTCCTCCATTTCGATCACGCGCCTGGCAGCCTTGACCAGCCGGCCTTCCCAGTTCATGGGCATGCATTTCATGAATCCCGTGCCGTTGATGGCTCTTGTCGAGCTGATCAAAGGTATCGCCACCAGCCAGGAGACCTTCGACAAGGTGAAATCATTGACAGAAGCCCTGGGGAAAGTGCCGGTCGAGGCGAACGATTTTCCCGGTTTTATCTCTAACCGTATTCTCTTGCCTATGATCAACGAAGCCGTTTATGCCCTCATGGAAGGAGTTGGAACCGCGGAAGCGATAGACACTGTGATGAAGCTGGGAATGAACCACCCCATGGGGCCTTTAGCCCTGGGAGATCTCATAGGACTGGATGTTTGCCTGCACATCATGGAGGTGCTCTATGAGGGATTCAAGGATCCCAAATACAGACCTTGTCCTCTGTTGAGAAAGATGGTGGACGCCGGTTATTTGGGTCGAAAATCCGGCAAAGGATTTTATGACTACAGTACTTAGTTAGTATATAATTAAGTCTTGATTGATAAAGAGCTTCGTTTCCCGAAGCTCAGGAGGGTCAGATGAAAGAAGAAAATTCCGGGCAAAGACAGGATTCGAGAAATAGAGCGATAGAGGCTGCGGTCCTGCAGATCGAGAAGCAGTTTGGAAAAGGATCGGTAATGAAGCTCGGTCAGAAGGATGCAGCCATGGATGTTCCGGCTATTCCCACCGGCTCCATTGCTTTTGATTTGAGCTTGGGGATTGGCGGTTTTCCAAGGGGCCGGGTGATAGAGGTTTTTGGACCCGAGGCAACGGGAAAATCGACTCTTGCGCTCCACGTCATTGCCGAAGCCCAAAAAAAGGGGGGCCAGGCAGCCTTTATCGATGCCGAACACGCTCTTGATCCGAAGTATGCCGCCAGTGTCGGTGTGGATGTAGACAATCTCCTGATCTCCCAGCCCGATTACGGAGAGCAGGCTTTGGAGATAGCAGAAGTCCTGGTCCGGAGCGGAGCCGTCGACGTGGTGGTTATCGATTCTGTGGCAGCTCTGGTGCCCAAGGCTGAGCTTGAAGGAGAGATGGGGGACGCTCATATGGGTTTACAGGCCCGCTTGATGTCACAGGCTCTGAGAAAGCTCACCGCGATTGTCAGCCGCTCGAAGACCTGCTTTATCTTTGTCAACCAGATAAGAGAAAAGATAGGATTTTTTCTGGGAAGTCCAGAGACAACCACGGGTGGAAGAGCTCTGAAATTTTATTCCTCTCTGAGAGTGGATGTCAGGAGGATTGCGTCCCTCAAAGACGGAGACCAGGTGATCGGAAACAGGGTCAAGGTGAAAATCGTAAAAAACAAGATGGCCCCGCCTTTCCGTGAAGCCCAATTCGACATCATCTATGGGGTAGGAATATCCAGAGAGGGGGATCTGTTAGACTGCGGAGTCGAAGAAGGGCTGATCGAGAAGACCGGAACCTGGTATTCCTACAAAGGAGAAAGATTGGGCCAAGGCAGAGAGAATGTCAAAAAACTTCTCCAGGAGAATGAAAAGCTGGCTTCTCAGCTGGACAAGGAGATCCGCCAGAAAGTCGGTCTTTTACCTGAAGAGAAAGCTGCTGAGAAGAAGTCCGAAGAGAAGAAACCCGAAGAGAGAAAGTCCCCTTAAAGTCCTTGAGGATGTCCGACCACGCTCATGTAGAGCACACTCTCTTCCTTTCCATCTATTTCCAGAAGCAAGTTGACTTCGTCGTCATACAGAGCGCCGATCTGGCAGGTGCCTAAATCCAAACTGACCGCTGCCAGAGCCAGGTTCTGAGCGATGTGACCGGCGTCCAGGTAAACATACCGGTAAGCCCGTTGTTCGTATTTCCACTTCGATCTCTGGAAGACGGCCGTCCATACAAAGACCGCATTCGCTGAATACGCCATATCCTGGTCGAGGGCGGCTTGTGCGATGTGAAGACGGAAATCCCCTTTTTTGATCTGATCCAGTTCGTGGTTTTTGACATTGTAGTGGTAGATTCCAGGTTCGATATCCTCCACATTATTGATGGCGAGGTAGGTCTCGACAGGATAGAGAGCGCCAGCCGAGGGGCAGGCTCTGAATTCAAAACCCATCTCTCGTTTCGTGATTCCCTGAGTGGCCCAGAGAAGCTGAGCGAGATGGCCCTTTCTCAGAGGCCGGTCCTTGAAGTTTCTGATGCTCCGGCGCTTCCGAATGATTTTAAAGAGAGGCTGCCCTTCCTCGGAGGACGGCTGGCCCAGTTTGATTCTTTGAGCGCTCGGGTAATGCTTGTGTGTCTTGGGTTTGGCCTGCCAGAGCAGAGGACGGCCGGGGAGTTTACCCCTGTAATATTTTGTCTCTTGTTGAAAACGATCGCCTGTGTCATCCTTCAATTTTTCCCCCTCTCGAATTCTATTTTTTGAGTTCCTTTTCCAGGATTTTTATTTTCTGATGGCCTTCCTCGAATTTCGGATGGAGTTTGAGTGCCCTCTTGTAATAACGGAGAGCCGATTCCTTCTTCCCGATTCGAAGGAATGTGTCCCCCAAATCGCGGAAAAGTTCCCAGGAACTGGGGTGGAATTCTGTCGCGATTTCAGCAAGTACCTGAAGCTGGTCGATCTTTTGGGCGTTTAAAAGATTGCGTGCCAGCTCTCTGAACCGGTAGCTGCTTACTCCCGGATGGGCAGGATTTTTAGCGAAGGCCTTCATGAAGCAGCGTCTCGCTTCCTTGCCATTTCCGGTCCAGAGCTGGAGCGCGGCCAAGCTGGCCCAAGGATCAGCCCTATTGGGGTAGAGCTCTACAGCCAGCTTGAGGAAGAGCAGAGCCTTTTGAGGATTCTCATCCTGCAGATGGTATTGTGCGACCCGAGTCATGACCTGATGGAAATCAGGGTACAAAGATGAGCCGGCAAAGGATTGTTTCAGATGGGAACGGATTTCTTCGAAATCGGCATTGAAAGAGGCGGAAAAGGAAAACATGTCTTTCGTATAGACTTTTTCCCAGTCTTTTTTCCATTGAAAAAGCAGTTCCGTAAACCGCTTAGAGAGCTTGTAGGGCTGGTTGGAAGAAGGCAAGGTCTGAGTGAGAAGGGCATAGTCGCTGAAAAAGGCTAGAGGGCCGGTTTTGTGATAACCGAGCAGTTTTTCTCTACCTGATGCTTTGTCCAAAACGGATGCCATGAAAGAGCCGACCTTGATGAAAGCCCGATTTTCAATCGGATGGATGCCGAGGGAAATTTTGTTTCTTGCAGCCTCAGGATTTCGACGCACCGCTGCTAGATTGACATTTTGATTGAAGCAGGAAAAGGCTCTTTTTATCTCATCTGTATTCCGTGTCAGTGGACCATTATGCCAGTAATACTGACTCAGGCCGTAGGAGAAGGCCTGTTCGCAGGCAGTGTAAAGAGACTCCTGCTGCTGGTCGGAGACATAGGTTGGGGTGTCGAGGTCTTCTTCCAGGATATACCCGGCAATTTTTTGAGCATACAGATTTCGATCGAAATTTTCCATGTTGGAGGCCAAAGCTAACGCAAATTTTTCCAGAGGAAAAACCACCAGAAAGGTCCTTGTTTCCTGCTGGCTGCCTCCGTGGGAAATCTGGAAATGACCATTCCAGGGGCTGATGTTCCAGCACAGTCCTTTTCCGGTAAGGATTCCTTCTTTGGTGGACATGGGTTCGAGCATCAGTCTCCACGTCTCTTTACGCAGCAGCTTTCCGTCGATGATCCCTCTGGCATATTTCAGGAGGTCGACCACAGTGGAGCGCGTGCCTCCTGCAGCAAACCGGCTGGACATGTCGACATATTCGGAATTGACCACTATGCCGTTCATCAGGCGATACCCCTCGACACGATTAGAAATAAGAGCCGTTGGATCATCCATCCGGGAGTCTGTCATCCCCAAAGGTTCGAAGATGTGATCCTGGATGTATTGGCCGTAGGATTGGCCGGATGCCTGTTCTATGGCTGCACCGAGAAGGTTGTAGCCATAGCTGGAATAAAGGTATTTGGTGCCCGGCTCAGCGATCAGGTCATAATCTTGAAAGATGGCTATGGCCTCCTTGGTGCTCTTGTGCTCTCTGATGTGAAGTTCTCTCTCACGGTCGACATAGTGGGGGATTCCTCCCAGATGCCCCAGGAGTTGACGGATGGTTATGGGCCATTTTTTGCGAGGGAAATAAGGAACATAGGTGTGGATTTCGGCATCCAGCTTCATTTTGCCTGCTTCCACCAGTTGGAGCACGGCGGTAGCAGTGAAGGTCTTAGTGATGGAGGCCATGCGGTAAGAGCTCTGGGGCTTGGCTGGAACTCTGTTTTCCAAGTCCGCATAACCGAAGCCTTGGCTCCAAATGAAATCGTCTTTCAAAAATCCCACTGAAAGGCCCGGAGTTTTATCGAAGGCCATTTGTTCGTTGACAAAACGATGGATGGCTTCTATGGGTCTGGCATAAGGAGATTGCTCGATGGCCTCTTCCTGGATTGCCCATAGACTTGAAAAGGCCCACAAAAATAAAAATATCAGAGAAAAGACAGAGATCGATTTCATTCGATGAATCATGGATATCTCGCTCCTGTTAAAAGAAAATGTTGGACGATCATGCGTTGGTTTTGATGGATTTATATGACTAAGTTGCATATCCGAAGATGATAAAAAACAGAAGGGAGATGGCGGCAGCGGTCATGGCGTAGGGAAGCTGTGTACGGACGTGGTCGATGTGGTCGGCTGCCGAGGCCATGGAAGAGATGATGGTGGTGTCAGAGATGGGAGAGCAGTGGTCTCCGAACACGCCTCCTCCCAAAACCGCAGCGATTATCAGGCCCGGATGAAGGCCGATGATGCGGATCATGGGAACGGCGATGGGGATCATGATGGCAAAGGTTCCCCAGGATGTTCCGGTGGAGAAGGCGATGAAGCAGGAGACGAGGAACAATACCGCGGGGACGATGCCCGGGTTCAGAGTGGATTTGGCTGCCTGTGCGACAAAAGGACCTGTGCCCAGCGCATCGCAGGTGTCTCCGATGGCAAAGGCCAGGACCATCAGGCTGGCCAGAGGCACAAGACCGCCCACACCCTTCATGAAGATCTCCGTGATTTCTTTAGTTCTCATGATTCCCTGTGCTCTGTAGGCGACGGCGCCTGCCAGAAGACCGAGGATGACGGCCCACAGGACCGAGACCGAGCCCGATCCCTCCATCAGATTTCCCTTCCCGGTTATGAAGAGAACAACGGGCATTGCAGCAACCATGGTGGCCACTGGGATGATCATGTTCACGGCGCGAGGCCGAATTCCAGGCTTTTCTTCCATCGTCACGACATCGTCGGAAATGAGGGGCTCTGCCCCGTCACGGAGGAGCTTGTTCTCTTCCCTCACCCGCTTCTCTGCCTTCCTCATCGGGCCGATATCTTTTCCTGAGATAACGACGAACAAGACCAGAAGAAGGGCGATAATGGCATAGAAATTGAACGGCATGGAAGAGACCAGGATGCGAACAGGATTTTCCATCCCTTGGGTAGCCAGGAGTCCGATCACGAAGGCCCCCCAGGCGTTCAGAGGCACCAGAATGCACTTAGGCGCAGAAGTGGAGTCAAGAATGTAGCTCAGTTTTTCTCTGGAAATCTTCAGTTTATCGAATATCGGTCTGCAGACAGCTCCGGAGACGAGCACGCAAATGCTGGATTCGATGAAGATGACAAATCCCAAAAACCAGGCGAGAAGCCCTGCAGATTTCCGCGTCCTGACCAGGCCCTTTCCGACCACCCAGTTGACGAATCCCTTCATTCCCCCGGAATACTGGGTGAAGGTGATGATTGCTCCGATCATCGCGCTGAACAGAACCACCCGGGTATTGTCCGCATCTTTGAACACATCCACAAGCGCATTGATGGTATGAATCAGTCCTGTTATCGGATTCCAGCCGTGGATGATGGTCCAGCCGAGCCAGATTCCCAGGATCAGAGAGATGTAGACATGTTTTGTTTTGATGGCCAGGAAGATGGCAAGCAGAGGAGGAAGAATGGAAATCCAGCCGTAGGTGTCCATGGCAATTTTTTACTCAGAGAGATATACCACCGCCTCTTTCTTATGTCAATGTAGCACCAAAAAATTTGAAGTGTTCCACAAAGAATCTGTCGAGTCAGCAGTTATTAATAATCAGATGGCCAGCTTTTCTCTTTTACCATCAAATGAGAACCACCTGGCAAAAGTTGAGGCAGGATGTGAAATTTGCATCTGTATTTAGAAGATTTGCTTTTTTACAGTAATTTTCTCTTTAAAGAAAGAATAGACTCTATCCTTTCCAGCACAGTTTTGAGCCCGTGCTTTGTGGATTCAGACTAGCCTGCCAGAAAAAAATAAGCCGGGATTAGGGAATCACAACTGCTTTCTTCCCAATTTTGGGGAGCATGAAAATCACGACATAAAGCGCTGCCACACCAACCAGGATATAGATAATCCTGGAAATGACAGACAATGTTCCAAATAGAGCGGCTACTAAATTGAATTCAAATATTCCCCACAGCAGCCAGTTTAACCCGCCGATGACAATAAGGATCATGCAGATCCAGTCCAAGACATTGAGTTTAGCCATTTTCCCTTCCTTCATAAGTTCTTAAATAGATTTAAATGTGCTTTTTTCTTCCCTATTCAGTCTATTTATCAATTATGACAGTACAAGTCAATAGAAATTTTTACTGGAGTTCCCCCAAAAAAATATGGATCAAATAACTCCAGTCGAGGACTCTCCGGTTTTATTAGATGCAAAAGTTTTCAAAGCCTTTCTGATGACCAAAAAATAGTGTTAGAATCTCCTTTCCCAACATTGATGCCAGAAGCCGCTATTTAGGTTCAAAGCAAGATGTTACGAATTTCAAGCAGAGGGTCTGAAGAGTCTTATGAGGTATTGGGGAGGTGCTGGCGGAGGAAGCGGGCGGTGTGGGATTTTTTAGAGCGGGCGATCTGTTCGGGAGTCCCTTTGACCACCAACCATCCCCCCATCTCACCTCCTTCTGGGCCCAGGTCGAGGATGTAATCGGCGCATTTGATCACATCCAGGTTGTGTTCGATGACCACCACTGTGTGGCCGTGGTCGACCAGCTTCTGGAATGTCTTCAGAAGGGCGGAGATGTCACCGGGGTGAAGACCTATGGTGGGCTCATCGAAAAAATACAGGATCCTCTTCTCCCTTTGATGGACCAGGTTGTATGCGAGTTTGATTCTCTGGAGCTCTCCTCCGGACAGGGTGGTGGTGGGCTGTCCTAGCCGAAGGTACCCGAGTCCGACCTCTATCAGAGGAGACAGTTTTTTACGAACCTTCGGGCGGTCGGAGAAAAACTTGCAGGCATCGACGATGCTCATCCGCAGAACATCGTCGATGGTCTTCCCCTTGTATTTGATCTCCAGGATTTCGCTCTTGAACCTTTTTCCCTTGCAGGCTTCGCAGGTCAGCACGATGTCCGAAAGAAACTGCATTTCCACGATCTGCTGTCCGGCACCCTTGCATTCTTCACATCGTCCTCCGGAAGTGTTGAAGGAAAAATGACCGGGCTTGTAACCCATGGCCTTCGCCTCTCTGGTCTGGCTGAAAAGGCCTCGTATGTCATCCATGGCTTTGGTGTAGGTGGCTGGGATGGAGCGGGGAGATGTGCTCAACGGCGACTGGTCCACCATGATGATCTTATCCAATCGGGATGTGCCTGCGATCGCTTTGAAGCCATCGCTCGATTTGCCCTGCCAGCCAAGATACAGGACATCATACAGCAGGGTGCTCTTTCCGGATCCAGAGACTCCGGTAACGCAGGTGAAGGCATTCAGGGGGATTTGGATATCGAGGTTTTTGAGGTTGTGCTTGTTTGCTTCCCGGACGGTTATAAAACCTTTCGGAGTGCGCCTTTTTTCCGGAACCGGGATCTCTTTTTCTCCTCTCAAGTATTCAGCGGTGAGGGAATGGGGGAATGTGTAAAAGTTCTTCAGCGTGCCCGTATACACGATCTCCCCTCCTGCCTCTCCGGCAGAAGGACCCAGGTCGATACAGTAATCGGCGGCTTTGATGATCTCTGGATCGTGCTCCACCACCATGACCGTATTGCCGATATCTTTCAAGGATCTCAAGATATCGATCAACCGCTGGTTGTCCCTTGCGTGAAGGCCGATACTCGGCTCATCCAGGATAAACAAGGTTCCTACCAGGGCAGCGCTCAAGGCAGCGGCGAGATTGATCCGCTGGGCCTCACCGCCGCTCAGGGTGAAGGTCATCCGGTCCAGTGTGATATAGTCCAGGCCGACCTCCAGGAGGAATTTTAACCTGTTCCGGATTTCATCGATCAATCTTTCCGCCACCTGCTTCTGGAAGGGAGAAAGCGTCAGCTTCTGGACGAAATCGAAGCCCTGCTGGACGGTCATCTGGACGACCTGGCCGATGGAGAGGCCGTTGATTTTAACGCTCAGGGCCTGAGGATTGAGGCGCATTTGACGGCAGGCCGGACAGGGGATGTATTTTCGGTAGCGGCTGAGGAGTACTCTGACCTGGACCTTGTATTTTTTGGTCTGGAGCCAGTCAAAAAAGCCTTTGATTCCATAAAAACCGGCATCGCCTTCCATGATAAACCGCTGCCATTCCTTTTTCAGGTCCTTGAAGGGAACATCGATGGGGATGCCGCGTTTGCGGGCCTCTGCGAGCAGTTCCTTCATCATCCCTCTTGAGACCGGCTTTGTCCAGGGCTCGACTGCTCCCTCTTGGAGAGACTTAGTCCTGTCAGGAATGATCTTGTCCTCATCTATCGCGGCCAGGTCACCGAAACCGTGGCATTCAGGGCAGGCGCCTTGAGGGCTGTTGAACGAGAAAAGATTGGGAAAAGGATCTTCATACACGATCTGGCACCTTTTACACTCCAGCTTATCCGAAAAAAGAAAGATGTTTTCTTTTTCTCCGGCTTCTGTCTGTACCTTGACTTTTCCCTTGCCCCTTTTCAAACCCATTTCGAGAGAATCGACCAGCCGGTCTCTCTCTTCCTCATCCAGGCTCAAGCGGTCCACGAGCACATCGATGTGTTTGGTCTTTTTGCCTCGGGCCTTATCCAGAGAGACAATTTCATCTTTCTGGATGATGCGGTGGAATCCATCCTTCCGAAGTGAAGAGAGCCCCTTTTCGCGCGGCCAGGAAAAGGATATCCAGATCTTTGTCTGGGGAGGGAGTTCGTAAAGTTTCTCGACGATGGCGTCGATGGTGTCTCTGCGGACAGGCTGGCCGCATTTTTGACAGTGAACCACCCCTATACGTGCATACAACACCCTCAGGAAGTCGTAGATTTCGGTCACCGTGGCTACAGTGGAACGGGGATTTTTCGTAACGGCTTTCTGCTGGATCGCGATGGCCGGCGGAATGCCTTCTATGAGTTCAGCATCCGGCTTTTCCATCCTTTCCAGGAATTGGCGGGCATAGGCAGAGAGGGATTCGATGTAGCGCCGCTGGCCCTCGGCGTAGAGAGTATCAAAGGCGAGGGAGGATTTTCCCGAGCCAGACACACCGGTGACGATGATGAACCTGTCCAGAGGGATATCCAGATCGATGTTTTTCAGGTTGTGCACCCGGACGCCTCTGAGAGCGATGACCTGTTTCATAACAGCATTTCCTCTGATTTTTGAAGTCGGATTTTCTATTATACACCGGTTTGTCTAAAGAGAAAATTCTGATACAGCCAAGGTAAGCGTCCTTATGTCCATGACATTCTCTTTTAGTGTCCAACCCATAACGGAAATAAAGAGGGACTTACGGGGCTTAAGATTATTGTATTGGATGAAGAAAAACAGACGCATGGGGCTTATTTTGGTATAATGGCAAGCCTTAAGGAGGTCGGGATGCAGAAAGGAACACGAATTGCCCTGATCCTGGGTGCGATTCCATTTATCACCATGGTTTTCGCGCTTCCCCTGGTCAACAGGATCGAGCCGGTGGTCCTGGGTCTTCCTTTTTTACTGTTCTGGCTTCTGGCCTGGGTGGTGCTGACTCCCTTTATTCTGATGACTGCTTATGTCCTCGAGAAGAAGTACAACCCGCCTGAGGAAGGGGAAGACGAGTGAACGCAGCTCTGATCATCATCTTCGCTACTATCATCTTTTCTTCTCTTCTCGGCGTCTATGCAGGAAGGCGCGTCAAGATGAACCTGGAGAACTGGACCGTGGGAGGGCGCCGATTCGGCATCATCATCATCTGGCTTCTGATGGCAGGAGAGATCTACACCACCTTCACCTTTCTCGGAGCCAGCGGATGGGCCTATTCCAAAGGAGCTCCCACTTTTTATATCCTGGTCTACGGAGCCCTGGCCTACACGCTCTCGTTTTTTATCCTACCAGCTCTGTGGAAGGTGGGGAAACGCCACGGTCTCCACACCCAGCCGGATTTTTTTATCAAGCGCTATGACAGCCGGTCCCTGGGGATTCTGGTGGCTCTGATAGGAGTCTTTTCGATTATTCCCTATCTCCAGCTTCAGCTCACGGGTCTGGGACTGATCGTGGAGGTGGCCAGCAACCAGGCGGTCTCTTCGCAGTGGGCCATCGGGATTTCGTTTGTTTTGACCTGTGTCTTTGTCTACACCTCAGGAATCCGGGGGACTGCGTGGGTGTCTATCATCAAAGACATCATGATGATCGTGGCCGTTTTAGTGGTAGGGATAGGGGTGCCAGTGATTTATTTTGGCGGATTCGGCAACATGTTCCGTACCCTGATCGAGCAAAAACCCCATTACCTGGTGCTTCCCGGAGCGACGTCACATATGGGTGTGCTCTGGGTCATGTCGACGCTTCTCCTGACCGGTCTGGGCTTTTACATGTGGCCGCATGTGTTCGGCTCTGTTTTTTCCGCCAAGAGTGCAAACATCATCAAGAGGAATGCGGTGATCATGCCCTTCTATCAGATCCCGATTCTGCTCGTTTTTATGGTGGGATTTACGGCTCTCCTGGTCATTCCCAGCTTGGAGAACGGAGACATGGCCTTCCTGGAGCTGGTCAACAGGACCTATCCCTCCTGGTTCATGGGATTTGTGGGCGCAGCAGGGGCTGTGACAGCCATGGTTCCTTCATCCATCCTGGTGCTGTTCGCTTCGACCCTTTTAGCCAAGAACGTCTACAAGGCGGGTTTCAATCCCCGGGCAAGTGAAGAGACGGTGATGCGGCTTTCGAGGTCCCTGGTGCTGGTCATCACCACTCTAGCGCTTGTCATGGCCATCCGTTTTCCGGACGAGCTGGTCAACCTCCTGATCATCGGCTATGATGGTGTCACCCAATTTTTTCCCGGTGTCGTTCTGGGCTTGTTCTGGAAGAGAGCCTCCAAGGGTGGCGTTTTGAGCGGCCTCATCGTAGGGATTGGCGTGGTTGTGGCCCTCATCTATACAGGTCATGACCCGTTATTGGGAATGAATGCGGGATTTGTAGGCCTTGCGGTTAACAGCATGGTCACTCTTGCGGTCTGCCTATTGGTCAAGCCTAAAAGCCATCCTTCCTTTGGCCGCTCGCCATGACAAAGTGGCATTCCTAAGTAGGTTCCTATGAGTTCGAAGAGATGCCGAAAAATTTTCTTTGGTTCGGAGGAGAGGGATGATCGATGAATTGAAAAAAGATGTAGGGGCGTTAACCAGCCAGATCATTGATTGGCGGAGGGATTTTCACCGCCATCCCGAGATCGCCTACCGGGAGCACAGGACTTCGGCAGTGCTCAAGGAGTTCATGGAAGAGTTGGATATGCCCGTCCAAATCGTAGCCAAGACAGGACTCTGTGGACGGCTCGAAGGCCAACTTGGAGGACGAACCATTGCCCTGCGGGCAGATATCGATGCCCTCCCCCTGAAAGAGGAAGGAGATAAGGAATACATTTCGGAGAATCCCGAGGCAGCCCATGCCTGTGGCCATGACGGGCACATGGCGGTTTTGATGGGGGTGATCGAGCTTCTTTCCCGGAGAAAAAAAGATTTGAAAGGAAATGCGGTATTCCTGTTTCAGCCTTCAGAGGAAAGGATTCCGGGCGGAGCCAAGCAGATGATCGAAGAGGGAGCCCTGGAAGGGGTGGAGGCTGTGTTCGGGCTCCATCTCTGGCAGCAGCTCCCGACAGGTGTGGTCGGGCTGGTCAAGGGAGCCATGATGGCTCAGCCCGACAAGTTCACCATTCGGATCATCGGAAAAGGAGGACACGGCTCCATGCCCCATCAGACAGTGGATCCCATCCTGGTAGCGTCACAGCTGGTGATGAACATCCAGAGTATCGTCAGCCGCAATGTGGATCCTTTAAAACCGTTGGTGGTTTCCTTCGGCACCATCAATGGCGGGACCATCTATAACATAATCCCTGGAGAGGTGACCTTGACAGGAACGGTGAGAAGCTTCGAGCCAGCGGTGCAGTCTCTGGCTGAGAAGCGTCTGAAGGAAATTTCGGACGCAACATGCAGGGCTTTCGGGGCGGCGGCAGAGCTTCATTACGAGAAAGGATATCCGGCCGTTGTCAACGATGCGGCCATGGTGGATTTTGTGGCAGAGGTGACCGAGGAAGTCCTGGGACAGGAAAGAGTGAAATTTATCGATCCGGTCATGGGAGGCGAAGATTTTGCCTATTTCCTCCAGAAAGTCCCAGGTGCCTTTTTGTTTTTCGGGATGGGAGATGGCATGGAATACCCCCATCACCATCCGGCTTTTGACATCGACGAAAACGCTCTGCCTCAGGCCACCTTGTTGATGGCCAGCCTGGCTCTGAGGTATTTAGAGGACAATCCTTAAATGAACTTTTTTCTGGTTCTTCCCGTAGCCTTCGCATTAGCCATGGACGCGTTTGCGGTATCCGTGGGCATAAGCGTGGCTCAAAAAGAGCAGAGATGGGACCAGCGTTTTCGTTTGGCCTTTTCATTCGGATTCTTCCAGTTCATGATGCCCATCATAGGCTGGCTCGCAGGACAGAGCTTTCTGGATTATATCCGTGATGTCGACCATTGGGTGGCCTTCAGCCTGCTTTTTCTCATCGGCGGAAAAATGGTGATCGACTCCTTCAGAGATCAGAGGAGGACGAAAAAAATGCCGGATGATCCTTCGAATGGCTTCAGATTGATCCTGCTTTCCGTGGCCACCAGCATCGATGCCTTTGCTGTCGGCTTGAGCTTTGCAGCCCTTAAAATTCCCATCCTTTCCCCCTCGGTGGTCATCGGGATCGTCGCCTTTTTAATGACCCTTTTGGGGACGAGAATAGGTCCTGTTATCGGTCAGATTGCAGGAAAAAGAGCAGAGTTGTTGGGAGGATTGATTCTTATTCTGATTGGAATCAAAATTATTGTCGAGCACACTTAATCCTTTGGTCTCAGTATTGGAGAACGAAGCAGTCGCTATCAAAATAGCTCACGAAACAATCTTAAGTGCATTCTTTTTCGTATAATTTCATAGAAACATGAGAAAAGAATGGAAAGGCAGTCTTCCCTATTCCGACAAGGTGGGAAAACTCCAACTGGATATTGAGAGGTACAAAAGAGAATACATCCGCATGTGGTGGGAGACGCCCGCAGTGGTGCCCCAATTGGGCCGGAGATATGAGAAGAGCACTCAGAAGACGACGGCCAAGAAACTTCTCCGGTTTATCGACCATGCCTCCGGAAGACTCGACGAATGTCCCTCCGACGAAGACGAAAAAAAGGAGTGGATGGAGGATTTTCTTTCGGAAATCAAAAAATTTGCCCAGAGTTTTCTTGAGATGTCCGACCTTTATCTGGATGCGGTTTTTCAGGAAGACTATGTCCGGTCGACCCAGATGTTTATCGACAAAGCCAAAGAATTCGATTCGCAGATTGCCATTGAAGACTTGTATCAGGCATTGAGAAATGCCTGGATCATGAATTCTCTTCAAATGTATCTAGGCATAGAAGTGAGGTACCGCGATTCCATTTTTGCCTACAGCATGATCTACCCGTATATGGATAATTATTTGGATGATGCCTCGCTGTCTTTGGAAAGAAAGCTCCTGATGGTTGAAAAACTGAAACAATGGCTGGAAGGACAGGAAACACACTATGAAAGTTCCTGTGAAGAAAAGATTTTCAAGTTGATCAAGCTGATAGAAGCGGAATATGACAGGGATAAATTTCCCGGTGTATACCAGAGTCTGCTTTCCATTTTCAATGCCCAGCTCAGGAGCCTCATCCAGCAAAGGGGGCACATCCTTCCCTTCGAGGTCGATATCCTGGATCTCAGCTTCGAAAAAGGCGGAACCTCGGTCCTTGCAGATGGTTATCTGGTTGCCGGGAATTTGAAGGAGAAAGAGGCGGATTTCTGTTTTGGATTCGGAGCTTTTCTCCAGTTCGCAGATGATATACAGGATATCGTCGTGGATAAAAAGAACAACCATGCCACGATTTTTTCCCTTCCTGCAGGGAGATACCCGTTGGATAACCTGGCCAGCAAGCTTTTCAATTTTATTGCGAAGGTCGTGGATGTGAAACTGGATGTGCAGAATGCGAATGAAAAAACGCTCAAAGAGCTTATTCTGAGGAACTGCTCTCTTCTCATTTTAGAGGCTGTAGGGAAAAACAGATCGTATTACAGCCAAGAATATGGGCAGGCAATACAGAGATATTTTCCTATTCCATATGGGAAACTAAAAAAATTAAGGAAGAAGCTCAAAGACAAGCTTCTTGGCCCAAGGAAACATGTCGTGGATTTAGACCTTGTCTCTGCTTTTCTATTAACCGCGACATCCCGGATAATCTATGGAAAATGACAAGCCTTTTCTGATTATTTAACCGGAGCTCTTTCCTCTTTATTTTCAGCTCTGCGGTAATTCAAGTTTTTGCTTTTTTCCCAGCCTGCCGAGAGTCTCGTAAAGGACCGGTACGATGATCAATCGGAGCAGAATGGCGAAGAAAAACCCGCCTATGTAGACCACGGCTAAGGGACGGTGAAGTTCTGCTCCGGTGGAGACGATCAGGGCCAGAGGCAGGACCCCCACGATCATCACCATATCCGTCATCAGGATGGGGCGAAATTTTGTCAAGGCTCCCTCCACCACAGCCTCGTGGAGCGAGAACCTCTGCTTTCTGTAGTCGTTGATCTTGGCCACCAGAATGACATCGTTCTGGACACAGATACCGAAGAGGGCGATCAGACCGATGGTGGACGAGACATTCAAGGTCTGCCCCGCAATGAGAAGCCCCAAAATTCCTCCGATCAGGGTTGTGGGTATGTTCATGATGATGAGCAGCGCCTGCCATATGGACCCGAAAGAGGTGAAAAGAATCACGAATATGATCAGAATCACGATGAACATCAGGGTCGTCAGGTGGTGGAGTGCTCTCTGCTGGCTTTCGAACTGTCCGCCAAAAGTGACAAAATAGCCTGGAGGAAATGTCACCTCATCTGCGATTTTCTGTTGGGCTTCCTTGACGAACCCCCCGATATCGCGGTCGACCACGTTGCACAGGATGATCTTGCGGCGCATCAGGTTTTCTCTGAATATGGTCTGTGGGCCTTCGCTTCTTCTTATATCTGCGAGTGCTGAGAGAGGAATCCTTTCCCCGCTCGGTGCGTTCACCAAGAGTTTTTTTACGGCTTCTTCGTCGTTTCTGTACTCCTTTGGCAGCCGTATGAGCACGGAGGTGATCCTGTCCTCTTCGTATACGTCGGTGGCTTCTATGCCGTTGAGGGCTGTCTCGATGATGTCTGCCACATCTCCTACTGCAATGCCGAACCGGGCAAGCCGTGTTCTGTCGAGTCTCACCACCAGTTGAGGAATTCCTGTTGTCTGTTCGATCTGGAGATCAGCCACCCCCTCGATCTCAGCCATCGCGTTTCGGACCTCTTCGATCTTGTCGTTGAGGATGCCCAAATCCTGACCGAAAAGCTTTACGGAGAGCTCTCCTTCTGTTCCTGTGAGCATCTCGGCGAGCTTGTTGGCTATGGGCTGTTCAAAGATATAGGCGACTCCGGGCAGTTTGCCCAGCTCTTCTCGCATGACTTGGGTGATCTCTTCGAATCCTCGCTTTCGCTTCTCACGAGGAAGAAGCTCGATACAGTAGTGGCTGTGATTGACGGGGTGCAGGTGCTCGGAAGCCTCGGCCGTGCCCGTTGTTCTGGATACAGATATGACTTCCGGGAAGGAGAGGAATATCTTTTCTATGCGCATACCCATCTTAACCGACTCCTCGAGCGATGTCTCTGGAAGCATCACCGTCGAAGCCATGATGGCGCCTTCATCCAGGGGCGGCACAAATTCCTTGCCCAAAAAACTGTAGGAAATCCCGGCTCCTATGATCAGGATGACAAAGATTATGAGGATAGCCTTTTTGCGCTTGAGAGCACCTTCTAAGAGTGAGCGGTATTTTTTATTCAAAAATTCCGTGACTGGATTCTTGCGCTTTTGCAGGTGCTTATCTTTCAGGAAGATGGAGGCCAATACAGGTTTGAGAGTGATATTCAGAAGAAGCGAGCCAAAGAGGGCGGCTGCTACGGCAAAAGCCGTGGGTTTGAACATGGCCCCTTCGATCTCTCTCAGAGTCAAGAGAGGGAGGAAGACCAGGATGATGATGAGGTTGGCAGAAAAGAGGAATTTTCCTACGTCCTTGGCTGCCTCCGAGGTCAGAGCAAGGGTGGACGCCTGACCTTTTTTCTCCTGAAGAACCCTGTAAATATTCTCGACCATGATGATGGATCCGTTGGCGATCTTCCCGATACCGATGGCCAGTCCACCTATGGACATGACAGTGAGGTCGATGCCAAAGATGGCCATGAACACCAGAGCGATGAGAATGGAGAAGGGAATGGTCAAAGAGGCGATGAGCGAACTGCGCAAATTCCACATGAAAAAGATCATGACCAGGACAATAAGGATGGCCCCTTCCAAGATAGACGTCTCGACGTGTTCGATCGATTTCAGTATCAATTTGGATTGGTCATAGAACGGCTTGATCTTGATCTTTTCTGGAAGGTGCTTGGCGATCTGAGCCAGCGCATTTTTGATATTTTTGATAGCTGTCAGGGTATCGCCTCCATACTGTTTTTCGACGGTTACATAGACAGATTCCTGAGCGTTGTGACTACCTGCTTCCCTTCTGAATTTTGGCCCGATTTTCACCTCCGCCACATCCTTGACATAAACAGGTACGTTGTTACGGGAAGTGATCACCGTGTTTTTGATGTGGTCGATCGTTTCGATCCGGCCCATCCCTTTGATCAACATTTCTTGGGATCCCTTGATGATAATCCCGCCCGAGAAATTTCTGTTGCTGTTTTCGATCGCTTCTTTGACTTCGTTGATGGTGATGTCGTAGTGCTTAGGCATTTCGGGCTTGAGATAGACCTGGAACTGCTTGATAAAGCCTCCTAGATTGATCACAAAGGATACTCCTGATACGCCCTGGAGTCGGTACCGGATCGTCCAGTCCTCGACAGATCGCAGTTCCATAGGATCTGTTCCTTCCCCGACCACCGCAAACTCGAAAATCTCTCCCATCCTCGATGAAACAGGTCCCAGGATGGGACGGCTCGTACCTATAGGAAGGCGTCCCGCAATGAGTTCCAGTTTGCTGGAAACGATCTGCCGGGCGGGGTAGATATTTGTGCCCCAGTCGAATTCTACAGTCACCACAGAGTCGCCTGTGGTCGATTCTGATCTGACCCGGGTCACATGAGGAGCACCATTCAGAAGACTCTCTAACGGAAAGGAGATCAGTCTTTCCACATCCTCGGCTGCCATGCCGGGATTCTCGGTGATGATCTTGACCAGAGGAGCATTGAGATCAGGATAAATGTCCTTTGGCATCCTTATGTAGGCGATGACTCCCCAGATTGAGAGGATCAGAACCAGCAGGATAGTAAGCAGTCTGTGTTTAAGAGCGTAATCTATGATTTTATCGATCATTCCTTTTACTCCATTCTGTGGTTAAAACCAGGATACCAAATACTTCATGTTCGGTTCTGCATGCATCAGTGGATGCCGGCCTTTTTGAGAATTTCGTCATACAGCTTGGATTTGAGTTGGTAATTGCCTTTGGTGACCACCTCATCTCCTTCCTGTATGCCAGCGAGGATCTCCACGTAGCCTGCATCGTGAGTGCCCACTTCTACAATTTGGGGCAGGTATTTTCCTTGGATTTTCAGGAATACGATCTTGTCATCCCTCTCGTCCAGTATGGCCTCTACAGGCAGGACCAGCGCTTGAGTTTGATGATTGAGGAAGATTTTTATGTCGGCAAACATACCGGGCTTGAGCTTATATTCTTTGTTTTCGACTTCGGAGCGAACGGTTATGGTCCGGGTTTCCTCGTTGAGAACATCGCTGATGTAGGAGATTTTTCCTCCGAAGGTTTCTCCAGGATAGGCAGGAACAGAAACATCCACTTGCTGTCCGATGCGGATTTTGGCGATATCCCTTTCATAGATTTCCGCATGGACACAAAGGAGAGAAGGATCCAGTATGGAAAGAATTTCTGTCTCCTGGTCGACCATGGCTCCCAATACCGCTTTGTGTTCGATGATTTTTCCGCCAATTGGTGCGTACAGGGTGATGATCGGATTGATCTGATGGGTTTCTGCGATGGATGTGACCTGTTTCTCGGTGAATCCCAGGACATGAAGTTTTTTCTCGGCAGCGTTCAGGTTGGCCTCGGCGACTTTAAACTCCGTTTCGCTGGCCAGAAAATCTTTCTGTGCTCCGCCTCCTCGATCGAAGAGTCTTTTTTATCTTTCGTAGTTCACTTTAGCTAACTCATAGTCAGCCCTGGCTTTGTAAAAATCGGATTTTGCCGTTCCGACTTCCTCACTCTGGAGAGTAATGAGTTTTTGTCCGGATTTGACCCAGTCGCCGATGAGGACATGAATTTCTGCAACCCGGGCAGAAAACGGGTAACTGACTATGGCCTTTCGCAAGGGATGGGCAAATACTTTTCCCAGGGCCTGGAGGTGGGACCGCATAGGTCTGAAGGAGGCCTTAATGGTTTCGATATCGACAACCTGCTCCTCTTCCGCGGACAGTTCCACAACATCTCCCGGACTCCATGCTCTTCTGGCGTTTCTGCCCAAACCTTGCCTGGCGAATTTTCTTCCGACGGCCTGCCTTTTTGGCTGACCCCTTTGTTTTCCATTGGGTTTTTGGAATACCTGGGGACTCTCTTCTTGGGCTTGGGCGGTCTGTTCGCTGGACTTGTCGCCGGGTTGGCTTGTTCCCCTGCAGGATGGGCCGAGGGCGATCATGCCTATGGCAAGGAAGAAACATATGATCGATTTTTTCATTGTCCTTCTCCTTCTATTCTCTGTCCGATGGATTTTTCGAGTGCAGCCAATGCCACATCATAATTAAAGAGCGCATCGGCATAAGATGTTCTGGCTTCGATCAGGGTGCGTCGAGCATCGATCAGCTCTATGCCTCCGATTTCGCCTTCCTGGTAGCTGAAGAGAAACATATTGTAGACTTCCTCAGCCTGAGTCAAAATTTCCTCTTCGAACAGGCGAATCTGGTTACTGGCTGTAACTGCGGTCATGTAGGCTTCTTCCACCTCAAGAGTGATGGCATTTCCCAGATGTTCGCTCTCTTTTTCCAAAGATTTGATGTTGGCTTCGGCTTCTGCGATTTCTCCTTTTTTTGGTTGCCAGAAAAACAGGGGTATCGGAAAGGAGAGCGTAACATCCCACCACTCTCTCTCGCCGGATACACGATGTTTATTGACACCCAGTTCAAAATCGGGCAGATAATTCATATATGCCTGTTTTTTGGAAAGCCTTTCCCTCTCGACAGCGATGTTGATTCCCTTCATTTCCGGGCGAAAGGTCAGAGCTCTTTCAACAAGATGATCCACATCCAAGTCGATGGGAGCTTTCTTGAGGTCTCCCTTTATTTCCAAGGGGGCATACTTTTTTCTCGCTAAGAGAAAATTCAGCATAGCCCTTGCCAGTCTGACATCGTTCTGGGTAATCCTTACCTCGTTGGCTGCTTTCGAGGCCTCGACTTTGGCTCTTAAGACTTCAACTCTGGCCACGTCACCTGCGTCGAACTTAAACTCTGCTTTTTTCAGATAATCCTGGGCAAGTTCCAAGTTCAGTTCAGCATATTTGAGTTTTTCTTGAGAAAGGAGAAGCCCGTAAAAGACCTGCTTCACCTGGAAGACAATGTCGAGCTTGAGAAGCTCGATCTCTTGAAGGAACACATTGGCTTCTTTGGATGCGATCTTTCCTCTTAGGTACCTTTTTCCGGGGAACTCCACTGACTGGCTTATACCGAAGTACCATTCTCCAGTCCCTCTGAAGTCGAAAATTTTAGGCTGTAAATCCGAGTCCCAGTTGATGGACGGCTGAGGGATGGCCTTCGCCATATTGACACGCGCCAGAGAAGCGTTGTACTGCTGCATTGAGGAAAGAATGAGCGGATTTTGTTGAATGGCTATGGCTATGCATTCATCGAGGGTGAGAGCTTCCTTTTCCGCTGTTTGACCCATGAGGAATACAGGAAGGTACAGGATTAAAAAAATGATGGATGATCTTCTTCTTGTCATTCGACCTCCTCGTTAGAGATTTCAATCGCCAGAGAAGTGAAAACTTCTCCTCTGGTACAAAGAGGGGGTCAGATTTGAGGAGGTGACCTCGAAGAAGGGGAGATAAATACGAGAAGCTGGATATGAAAGGACTCGAAAACCTTGAGAGTTTCCAGTACCAAAAGCTGTGGAAGATGGAAAAAATCGATCTGGGCAGTAGCGAGAGTGGAATTTTGAAGCTGACAGGCAGGGCAGGAATGACTTCTCTGCAAGGTGTCTTCGGTGTGGATGTAGTTGATGGAGAGGATAAGTCCAAGAAATAAAGAGAGGAAGGCAATGTTGAAATATTTTCTTTATTTCCTGGTCATCGAATCCCTTGGGAATTAATATACGAGAAAGGAGGCGGAAATGTCAAATTCACAACCGAACCTCGAATCCTCCAAAGGCAGAAAAACCAGGCGTTCCGTAGCCTTTGATGGTTTCGTATGTTGTATCAAGAATATTGTCCAGCCGCAAAAAAACCTGGACATTTGGAAGGATATCATAGGATAAAGCTGCGTTGAGGAGTGTAAAAGGGGACATTTGGACTCGAGTGGAGGTAAATCCTTGCCAGGCCATATCTTCACGATTTCCGGTGTAGATCAAGGAAAAAACAAGGGTTGCCTTATCGAGATGGCTGTAGCTGAATTTGGCAGTGAATTTATCCTTCGGCCGTCTCAGCAGAGCCCTGTTTCTTTCTTTGTCTTTGGCCTCTGTTCTCGTGTAGGAGGCTGAAAAGGCAAGGTTATCGAGGGGCGATGCTTGAATGGAAATCTCTGCCCCCTTGGATGTAGCCCTGGCGATATTCACGAATCCGAGCGTGTAATCGAAATCGATAAGATTCTCGAACTGACTGGAAAAATAAGTCGCTCCGATGAGCAGTCTTCCTCCCAAGAATGTCTGTTCGACCCCAGCATCCCAGCTCACTGCCTCTTCGGGTTTGAGATTTTCGTTTCCGATAGGCCCCCAAAAGGTTCCCGGGGCATAGAGCTGATAAAGGGAAGGAGATTTGAATCCTGTGCCAAAGGTCGCCTTTAACTTGGTGCCCGTTTTTTGGATGAAGTAGGCAGGCGCAAGACGGTAAGTGGTTGACCTGCCGGATTGACTGTGCATATCGAACCGAAGCCCTGTAGTAAGGAAAAACTGTGCAGCCAGCCGAAGCTGATCCTGAATATAGATTCCTGTGTTGGAAGCTTTTTTGAGCGGAAATGTGCTGGAATAAGATCCCTCTATACTCTCTGAGTGGAACTCGGATTCGCCCTGTTCTTCCTGATATCCCGCCCCGAAAGTCAGGGTGTTAGCCTGGTGCAGGAAAACATTGTGCTGCCAATCCACTTTCCAAAGCTTGCTCCGGTACTTGGAGCGGTCCGAGTCAAATGGATGCAGACCGTCTGGGGGGTTCTCATTTTCTCTATCGTAACTTACAGAGGAGAAGCATAGCTTTTGCTCCCACCGGTTTTGGAGAAAAAGTCCCCGAATCTGCCCTTTGAGGAAGAAAGAATCGTATTGTTGGGTGTTGTTTGGGTCATCGCCGAAAGCGCCTCCGAAGTTGTCGATGTCAGTCTTGGTTTGGAGGGCCCTTGCAGAGAAGTCAAGACCGAGGTTTTCTGAAATCTGATATCCTATCCTTCCTGACAATGAAAGATTGTTATAGCCGTCTGCTTCAGAATTTCCTTCGAGCAGGGTATTTGCAGCCGATATTCCCTGGGACTGCAGGGCTGAAATCCAAAAAGAATAGTGAGCTCGCTTCGAACTTCCACTCATTCCGCCAGTTCCTGAAAAAGTGCTCTGAGATCCTCCGAAGGAAGAAAAATGGATCTCGGGTTTCCCCTCGCCTTTGTCGGTGATGATGTTGATCACTCCTGCCATGGCATCTGATCCATAGAGAGTGCTCTGTGGTCCACGAAGGATCTCGATCCGTTCTATGCTATCTACGGAAAGATGTGCGAGATCGTAAGTTCTGGAGGGGGTGATCGGGTCGTTGAGTGCGACACCGTCTATCATCACCAGAGTGTGTTCCGAATTGGCTCCCCGAAGTAACGCGGTTGCCGATCCGCCCATAGGTCCAGACTGGATGATGGACAGCCCCATGACTTCTTGGAGGGCTTCGATAACGGTTGTTTTTTTCGACCGCTCCAGTTCCTGTTTGGTGATGACCGTTATAGAGCTGGCGATTTCCTGTATGGGAGTTTCGATTCGGGTAGCTGTGACGACGATTTTATGCTGGAGAGGAAATGTCTGTGTTTTTTGGTCTTCAGCCGCAAACACGGCTGAAAAAAAAGTCGAAGCGAGGATGAGAACAAGAAATCTTTTTAGCACTGGTCGCCTCCTTATCTTTGGAATCCCCGCCCTCTTCTTTTTCCAAGGAAAGTGTAGGTAAAAAAAATCGACCCAACCTTCCTCCCGAAGATGGGCTCTTCAAGTTAAAGGGAGGTCTCCTGACTTTCGGATCATCCTTCTTCCAGGCCTTCCCATTCTCAAAAGGAGAACAGTGGCGTGATCTGGAGTCCGTTCCCGATTACAGTAGCGGGGGCTGTGTCCGCTTCTCACGGACTTCCCTGCCCTTTAAACTTTTGAGTTTAAATTTTCAAAGAGATAAGAAGTTTATCACAGTAAGTCTTGGGACACAATGATTAATCTGTTTTCTTTTTTCTTTTTTCAAATTTCGAGTTCTGTTTTTGATGCTATGCGGAGGAGAGGCTATCCGTGAGCTGAATGTTTTTTTGAATAGAGAGAGGCTGCCTTCAACCTTTTTGGTGCTTAAGGCAGCCTTTGAGGGGATGGATTAAGAGGTTAAGGGATCTATGTAAAATCCTTCGCTAAAAGGAGGGTAAAAAAGGAGGGAGTTCCTTGTGGTGTATCCTTTTTTTTCTCTCATTTTCGTCATTCCATTTATATATACGCGTTTTCTGGTGAAAAAGTTGCTGAATTTTGAAAGAATTTGAGGCTTTTTTTGATTTTTTATGGGAAGATCAGAAAAACGGAAAAAATATGGATATTCTGGATTCGATATTCGCAGGCTTCACGTACGCTCGAAAAGACAGAGCAGAAACTCTTTGAATATAAACTGTTGATTCAGCTTAAGATAGGGAAGTATGAAACTCTTTCTGGGCTTTTTATCTTTCCCCTTTGCCAACTACCCAAATATTATATCATAGAAATAATTCAGAATTCAACAAATTTTTTTTAATTTCTCATAAATGCTGGTTTCCTCTGGTAAAGGACAGTTTTCTTGCCGAAAAATGGACATTTTTCACTGATTTTTGGGAGGAATGAAAAAAGATCCTGGAAGGTCACGAAAGTCCGATCATATTTTTGACTAGACAGGGCATATTTTTTAGAATGAAGCGAGAAAAACGCAAAGGAGTTGAGAAATGGATAGAGACGCTTTTCGTCAGTTCGGCTATAGATTTGTGGATTGGGTAGTGGATTATTTTGATAGGCTCGATGAATTCCCCGTTAAGTCTCTTGTGAGTCCTGGAGATATCCGCAGGAGGCTTCCTGAAAGTCCTCCGCTTCGTGCAGAGCCTATGGAGAGGATTTTTCGGGACTTCGAGGAAATCGTCCTTCCTGGAATGACCCACTGGCAGCATCCCCTCTGGTTCGCTTATTTTCCTGCCAACAACAGTCCTCCTTCCATTTTGGCGGAGCTGCTCACAGCAGGAATGGGTGCCCAATGTATGGTATGGCAGACCTCCCCTGCAGCGGCCGAATTGGAGGAGGTTGTGATGGAGTGGCTGCAGAAGATGCTGAGGCTGCCGGAAGGGATGGTTGGAGTCATTCAAGATACTGCTTCTACGGCCACTTTGGTAGCCCTCCTTTCGGCCAGAGAAAAAACCACAGGTTTCCAAACGAATATAAAGGGAATGAAAGGCCGCCTCACAGCCTACGCCTCCGAAGAAACACATTCAAGCATCGAAAAGGGAGTCAAAATTGCCGGATATGGCATCGAAAATCTTCGCCATATTCTTACAGATGAGAATTTTGCGATGATTCCGGAAAAACTCGAGGAAGCAATTGTGGAAGATAAAAGCAAGGGGCTCCGTCCAGCCTGTGTCGTAGCTACGGTCGGGACTACCTCTTCCACAGCCGTGGATCCGCTGGACCCTATCGGAAAGATCTGCGAGCGTCATGGGGTGTGGCTGCATGTGGATGCGGCTTTTTCCGGGACGGCTGCCATTCTGCCTGAAAAGAGATGGATGATAGATGGGATAGAGCGGGTGGATTCTTTTGTTTTCAATCCTCACAAGTGGATGCTGACCAATTTCGACTGCTCGGCCTATTTTGTCAAGGATCCAGAAACCTTGGTCCGGACATTTGAGATTCATCCTGAATATCTCAAGACAGGAGTAGATGCCGAAGTGAAGAATTTTCGCGACTGGGGAATCCAATTAGGAAGACGGTTCAGAGCGTTGAAGTTGTGGTTTGTGCTCCGCTCTTATGGGGTTGAGGGGTTACAAAAAATGGTAAGGGAACATATCCGAATGGCCGAGATGTTTAAAGGCTGGGTCGAGAATCACGGCCAATTTGAGATCATGGCCCCCGTAACCGTGAGCTTGGTCTGCTTCCGGCTGAATGATGGAAGAAGCGAAGAAGAACTCAACGAATTGAACAAAATTTTCCTGGGAAAGCTCAACCAAACAGGAAAGCTGCTGCTAACTCATACCACTCTGCGGGGGAAATATGTATTGAGGCTGGCCGTCGCTGCGCGGCTGACCGAGGAGCGTCATGTTCAGGAAGCCTGGGGTATGATCAAATCCACAGCTGAGGATTTATTGAAAAAAGAATAAAAAATACAGGGATTGTCGTTTTCTAGGAGCCATTCAGTGGATTGGCTCTGAGAAATGATTTCCATTGGGTCATTTTTTTGTTTTGGGTTCGACGTTTTGAGGAGGAACGGTCCATTGTTCCAGCCAGCCGAATCTGGCATCTGGCTTTTGTTCTTTGGGCGTATAAGGTTTGATATCCAGGATGGGAGTTCCCTCTATCATATCCACTCCCGATACCCTCAGAACTCTTCCCTTTCTTTCCATCAAATTGAGTACAGTGAAGCCTATGGAGTTGGGCCTATTGGGGCTTCGAGTAGAAAAAACTCCCCTCTCACTGCCATCGAAAGGGGGATGGGCATGGAGAGAATGGCTCTCGGATTTGTGGAACGCAAAGATAAGAATGATATGAGAGAATCCATCGATGTCTTTCAGGCCTTCTGAAAATTCCGGGAAGATCTCGAGTTCGCCTTGAACAGAATCAAAACCCTTGGGATCGATACACCGGGCTTTCTTGATCTCATCTTTGTTTTTAAAAGGAGAATGAACGACTCCAATTGGTTTAAATACGATTTCCATCTTGCTTCACAATTTTAAACAAAATGCTCTGTCTTAACGATTCTAGCTCGTTCAGACTGTCTGGCAAAGAGAGAAGGTGGCCAGGGCAGCGGCAGTCCGAGGAGCCGAATCCCCTTTGTGCCGGCTGAGCAGAAGGAAAAAGGCCTTTGATTGTTCTTGCTGTCTGACATTCATCGAAAAAATTTTCCTTTATCCAGATTTCTTTAATCCGGGCTCTATGTAGCAAGAAATCTATGTGCCAATGGATCTTTTTTTGGCTGCTCAGATGCCGTTTGAGCCTGGCCTGGAGCGCTTTCCTGGCCCTTCCGATGTACAGATACATTCCCTTCCGGAATTCGGTTTTCGGAAGTTTTCCTGGCTTGATTCTGTATGTCTTGGCCAGCTTTATGACTAAGATATAGGTGCCCTTGTCATCCCTTAGAAGCGGAACATCGGCAGTGCAAAATCTCAGCAGTTCTGGATGTTCCTTATGTCTCATTTCCTTAGATACTCGTGCTTACGGCCGGAGATATAAAGACCAGGAATTGTGTTCTGGGTCAATCGTTTACATAGGAAAGCCAGGACTCATATTCTTTGTTCTCTCCGGTGACGATCTCCATGTAGGCCTTCATGAGCCTCTTGGTAATGGCACCTGTTTGCCCTGCGGCGATGGTGTATTCCTCGGCGGGTTCATCGGGGTCAGAAGCGTCTGTGGCCCGGACAATCGGGGCAAGTTCCACGGCAGTGCCTGAAAAAAAGACCTCATCGGCCTGAAGAAACTCCTGCCTGGTTATGGGACCGATTGTGGTCGTGATCCCCAAGTCTTCCGCGATTTTAAGGATGCTCGTTCGGGTTATGCCCTCCAGGATTGACTCCGTAACGTCGTTTGTCTTCAGGACTCCATCTTTGACGATGAGAATGTTCTCTCCAGGGCCTTCGGCCACGTTGCCTTCAAGGTTCAGAAACACTGCCTCGTCATAGCCCTTCTCTCGGGCCAGAGCGCCGTATATGGTGGATAGAATATACAATCCTCCGAGTTTAGCCTTCATATCGAACTGGCTGTGGTGGATTCTTCTCCAGGGAAGGAGATAGACATGCACACCCTTTTCTGTTCTATCTCCGAGATAAGCCCCCCATTCCCAGGCCGCAATCATTAGCTCTACTGGGGAAAATCTAGGCACGAGCCCTAAATTTCCGTAAGCATAGAAGAGAAGAGGGCGGATATATGCGGATTCCAGTTGATTTTCTTTAATGACGAGTTTTATCGCTTCCGCGATTTCATCTTCGGTGTAGGGAACACGCATTTTTAAAAGAGAAGCGGAATAAAAAAATCGCTCGAGGTGATCAGAAAGGCGGAAAACTGCGGGTCCTTTAGGCGTTTTGTAGGCACGGATTCCTTCGAATACAGACGTTCCATAATGGAGAGCATGGCTCATGGCATGAACATTCGGTTCTACCCAGTCGTAGAATCTTCCCATGTGCCAGAATTTTTTTGCTCGAGGGAAATGAGAATTATCAAACATAATGACTCCTTTTAGGAACGATTCAAGTCTTTTGGCGCCTGGACGTGACTTGAAGAGGGGGAGGAAGTTCTTTCACCTTTTTCTGAGTCCTTATACCAGGAAATGGTGTTAGAAATATTCGGAGAAACATTAAATTACCACAAATTTCGTAAAATGGAAAGAATCTTTTAACTGAATTTTTCGTGAACGCGAACCGTCTGAAACAAGGCATGAAGACTGTGGTGGTGACATCAGGGACACGAAACATCCCGGTCAAGTCTTCCTGGGTTGGAGCGTAAATTCCCATGCACACCAGATATCTGGAGGATGAGGATCTGGAGGACAAACGAGACATCGGGTTTGGATCCTGTGGTCAATGGTCCTGGCAAAGCCGCTGTATTCTACAATTCCTACGGATTTACAAGGGAAATCGGGCAATCCCTGTCTTTTTCGGGCCTCCTGAACACGACAGCGGTTCATGCGGAATACACATCGCGTTTCACTCGCTTCGCTAACCTCTTGGACATTGATGTGGGCATAGAGCCTGAATTTGAGAGCTTGAATAAGGGCGGGAATACCTCCCCCAGGAGAAAACTCCAGTCTCTTCATGATTCTTTTCGCTTCGATAACTGTGAATTGTTCCCATGCCTGTTTATCGAGATCCATGGCAGCCTCGATGCCGAATCTGTCCTCCACGGCCCGGAACCAGAGACCGTCGTGAGCCAGCCAATTCTTGGATGCATCGATCAGAAGTTCATGGAGTTCTCTTTTCGTTAAATCCTTGATATCTTTCATTACAATCCTTCGTGATTTTTTTGGGTGTGATTTCCGGAGGAAGAGGATTCATAGTATTTACGGCCCTTATGTGTGACGAGCTTGATCTTTTTCTCTTTGAGAAGAATGTCGATGTATTTCAGAATTTCATTCTCATGCTTTCCCAGAGACGCAGCCATATCCGAAAGGGTCACGGGCCTCCTTCGAACCATTGAGAGCACCACATCCTTGAGATCGATCGACGATGGCGTATGCTGGATTTTGTCGAATTCAGCGATAATCTCGGCTTTTTTCCCGAAGATTTTCTTGATGGACTTCAGCTCTGGAAGACTTAGAGGGCGAGCGAAGTTTTCTGCTGGCGGTCTGACCACTGTGTTGAGATGAATTCTTTCGGGATGGATCTCGTTGATCACCTCTTTGAGTTTTTGGATGTGCGAAGGAGAGTCGTTTATTCCTTTAACCAGGAGAATCTCGAGCCAGATCAATCCTTTGAATTCTCGCCGGAATTTTTTCAGCCCGTCGATGATTTCCTGGATTTTTAGGGAAGGATAGGGCCTGTTGATTCGATCGAAAACCTCTTGAGTCGCTGCGTCCAGGGAAGGGACAACCAAATCTGCATGGAGCAGGGCTTCTCTCACGCTTTTTTTTGTGAGAAGAGTGCTGTTGGTAAGGACAGCCACCGGAATGGGAGTGGTTTTTTTGATTTTTTTTATGAGGCTGCCAAGAGAGGAGGTAAGCGTCGGTTCTCCGGAGCCAGAAAACGTGATGTAGTCGATTCTCTGCCCTGAATCAAGGACCTTTCTTATTTGCTGCAGGATAACATCTTCGGAAAAGTATTTTTTTCTTTGAACGGTTTTTCGTTTCGTTGTCCCGAGTTGACAATAGATACAATCGAGGGAACATATTTTGTAAGGAAGAAGGTCTATCCCGAGAGAAAAACCCAGGCGTCTCGAGGGGACAGGACCATAAATGTGGGACCTGTGTTTTTCCCCCACTTTCATTTTCCTTTATGTCTAGGCTTTGTCTTTGTAGGTTTCCATGAATCGCCGAAGAGATCTGTCGTATGTTTTTTCCACATCGTCAGGAAAGAGACAGGCTGGAAGTTCTCTCATTCTCCAGTGGTAAGGAAGGCACTCGCAGCAGATTCCCTTACGGCTGCAGGGGTCCCAGGTGCAGTTGCATTTCTGGAGATTTTGTTTTTCTTGGCATTCTTTCATGATTGATCTCCAAATGGATTGGACTTATTTAATCAGGCTAAAGTTTTCTGTAGTGTTTTTTCCAGGGCGAGCGCTTCCGGTAGAGATAATCAGCGAGAGCACGGCGAAGAGTTTCTGAAGCTAATTGGGCACAATGAACATCGGATTCCGGCAGTCCCCCGAGTTTTTTTAAAATTTCTTTTGCAGAGATGGATCCGAGTGCTTGGGTGAAGGTCGGATTCTTGGCCAGCTCGGTGGTTACGCTGCCACAGGCGATAGTCGTTCCGCATCCATCGGTCTGGAATGTGCACTCCTTGATGGTGTGGTCGTTCATTTCTAAATACATCTCCATGGTATCCCCGCAGGATCCCTTCACCTGAGCATAGCCATCAGGATGATCTATCTTGCTAAAGTTTCTGGGATTTTGCCAGTGTTCGATCACGGTTGCTGAATATCGCTTCTTGATTTGCTCCAGAATCTGTTCTTGGAGCTCTTTAGCAAATTTTTAGAGATCATCGCCCTCGCTCATCCTGAGCCTCACTATCTATATAATTTACTTTTGACATCGGCTGTCCTGCTATTATACCAAAAACGCCGGTTATTTTTTCAATTTATTCCTCTGATTTGGCTGCCGTTCTTCTCCTGATAATTTCTTTGGAAGCGGAAAATCTGATTCCAGCATCAGTTCCGGATGTGGTCCAAAACCGTCTGAAGATTATGAGATAACCTCCTGATCGTTTCTCGGGTCATACCTGCATAGCCTATTCTGATACACCGGGGTGCACCGAACACAGATGCCGGGACAGCGCTGAACTGTTCGAGATCCTTCAGTTCTTTTTCATCAAGGAAGCCACGATATCCCTCACGTTTTGAAGAGTGAAACCGTATCTTCTTCTCAATCTTCCGATATTTTCCTGTCTGGATACATTTTGAGGGAGACCCAGCCTTTCGATGATCTTTTGAGAGGAGACACCGGTTTGTCTCTCGATATCATAGAGACTCATTTGGCCTGTGATCAAGATACCTGTCTGATCCTCCTCCATCCGACCGTGAATTTGCTGAGCAGCGGATTCCTCTTGAAATTGAATGCCGTCTTCTGTTTCCTTCTGATAGGATCCCTGCTCCTCGTCCATACTCCTGGTAAGCGCCAGGATCTTTGGGGTAAAAAAGCCAGAAGAGAAAAACCACGAAAATGGAAACCAGGGCTGTGCAAATAAGGGCCGCTTTCCATCCTTTTTTGAAAATCTTTGCTGCTCTGGTTTTTATCCACTTCCAATCCAGTATAAGATGTACGACGCTCAGAAAGATAAAAGTCAAAGAAAGATAAAGATGGATGTTTCCCCACTGGTGGCGGTGAAGATTGAGGAAATATTTGGAACTTTCCGGGGCTGAAGGCCCCTTAGGAATGAAAAAGGCAAGGAGGATTCCGATCAAAGCGATTCCGACGACACTAATAAAAAGTAAGGTATTCACCAAATACTGCCAATCGGCTTTTTTCATGCTTCTCTCCTTTCTTTCTGGTAAGTTTATTGTCTCGAATCACTCATAAATGACCGAGGTCAGTTGTTCAGGCAATTTTTTTATAGCCTTTGCCGTAGAATTATCTGCATATTCCACAAAAGGGATTCCCTGTAAAAGAGAGGCGGAAACAGATTCGTCATAAGGAATCTTCCCCAAAAAGGGGATGGATTCTTTCTCACACCATTCCTGGATTTGACCGGAGTTGGATATGTTCAGGTCGTACTTATTGGTACAGCAGGCCGTTCTGACCCCGAAGTGATGAGCGACCTGAACGGCGCGTTTCATGTCATGTATGCCAGAGGGAGTCGGTTCTGTGACGACCAGGGCTAAGTCTGCACCGGTAAGTGATGCGATAACAGGGCACCCTGTGCCAGGCGGGCCGTCCAAGATGACCAGGTCTCTGCCGTTTTTTTCGGCCGTATCCTTAGCGTTTTTTCTGACTTCTGTCACCAGCTTGCCTGAATTTTCCTCCCCGATTCCGAGCCTGGCGTGGACGAACGATCCATAAGAGGTTCGTGACACGTACCATTCCCCTGCTTTGGCTTTTTCCATCCGGATCGCTCCGGGGGGACATCTCAATGAGCAAACCCTGCATCCTTCACAGGAAACTCGATCGACCAGAAACTCTCCCTCTAGAATCTTGCTGACGGCGTCGAACCGGCAAATCTGCACACACTCCCCACATCCTGTGCATTTTTCAGGATCGATTTTAGCCTTGTCCAACCCGAAAAAGGAATGTGGCTCCTGGATTTCCGGAGGGAGGAGAAGATGAAGATTGGCAGCGTCCACGTCGCAGTCAGCCAGGACTTTGTTATCCATAAGCGCGGCAAAGCAGGCTGTCAGGAGGGTTTTCCCTGTTCCGCCCTTTCCGCTGATAATGGCGACCTGCTTCATTTGATCAAGCTTTGAATCTGTTTAAAAAGACTGAGGAATTTCTCATGGTAGATGGGTTGAGTGTCGAAAATTGTTTCCCCTTCCGAATAAGCCACCGCGATCCTACGGTCCTGAGGTATGGTCATCAATACGGGTATCTTTTCCTTTTGACAGTAATCCCGAATGAGTTTGTCTTTTCCGTCAGAGCGATTGATGATGACGCCCAAGGGGATATCCAATTCTTTCAATGTTTCGACCGAAATTTGAAGGTCATTGAGGCCAAAGGGCGTGGGCTCTGTCACCAAGAGCGAGAACGTGCTTCCCTTGACGGATTCCACAGCAGGTCAAGCCCTTTACAGAAGGATTTTTCCCTGACACAAAAGAAGGGATTGAAAAGATCTTGTTGAGTTTCTTGCTTTGGCAGGAAGGGCAGGAGAGATCAATCTTTGGAGTCTGCGACCGGAAAAACGTTTCGAACACCGTCCCGCAGTTCTGGCATTTGTATTCATAGATAGGCATGATGAATTTTATGCTCTGGTCATCTGTGTTCCGCATTTTGGACAGGGTCGCCTGTTGCAGGGAATCCCCCTCTTGTGAGGGACACGGTGTCCGCAGGATGGACAGACACAATAGCCTCCTGGGCCGGCAGCTCTGCCCCCCTTGCGTCCTTGGCCCTGACCTTGTCCTCTTCCTCCACCTTGCATGTCAGCCTCCTCTTCTAATTATAAGATTTCATGATTTCTCTGTCTTCGGCCATCAGGCCTCCAGCGATTTCCTCCATTTTCATCTTCTCCCAAAAAGATAATTTATTGTGAGTCTTAAGGTATTCGATAGGAATATCCCACAATTTCCACTTTTTTTTCTTCAGTATAGGAGGAAAAACCGCCCACTCTCTCCCTGAGGGCTCTGAAACACTTCCCGCCACCGCATTCTTGATAGCGTTTGCAAATGATTATTCCGATTTTTTTCATAAAGGCTCCTTATGAAGACTGAGTGGTATTTTTTACGATGTTATCGACAATGCTCATGAAAGCCTTGCTTGCATCTGATTTAGGGTGGATGTCGATGAAAGCCTTTCCTTCATCTCCTAGGGTAACAACCTCGGGATCGAGCGGAATTTTGCCCAAAAAAGGAATTCCGAGTTCGAGGGCGGCCCTTTGTCCCCCTCCTTCTTTGAAAAGGTCTATTCTTTTCCCGCAGTGGGGACAGACCATGCCGCTCATGTTTTCGATGATTCCGAGGACTTTTAAATTGAGCTTTCGAGCAAAAGCCACAGCTTTCCTGGAATCCATCAGCGAGACCTCTTGTGGAGTGGTGACCACGATGGCTCCTGTTGCAGGGATAAGTTGAGCCACGGAGAGAGGTTCGTCTCCTGTTCCTGGCGGGGAATCGATCACCAGCCAATCCAGCTCACCCCATTTGACATCACCCAAGAACTGCTGAATAGCCTTCATCTTCATCGGGCCCCGCCAGATAACGGGAAGGTTGGCATCTTGGAGAAGAAAGGACATGGATACAAGTTTCAAATTTTCCTTTACTTCTACAGGCTTTATTACCCCTGACGAGATGTCTAATCTTTTGTCCTCGACACCGAGCATTTTGGGCAGATTGGGACCATGAATATCCACATCCAGAAGTCCAACTTTATTGCCCCTTTGGGCAAGTGCCAAGGCGAGATTTGCGGCGACGGTACTCTTTCCAACTCCTCCTTTGCCGCTGAACACCAGGAGCCGGTTTTTCATCCGGGAAAGTGCCAGAGAAACTTTGATCTCGTCTTCTCCGCCGGCCTTGTCTTGTTTCGCTGTCATCCTATCACCTCGTTTTTAAGCTTTTCGAACAGGTCATCGATTTGTCCAGAAGCTCCTTCCACCACCCGGATGCCCGAAGATTCCAGGACTTTCTTTGCGTTCGGTCCACACCGACCGGTAACCACAATGCCTACCTCTTTTTCAGAGATAAACTGTGCCGTCTGGATTCCTGCTCCCTGGACGGCTTCTCTGTTTGGGTTTTCGACCGCTTCGATTTGTGAGGTATGGGGGTCGATGATGAGAATATAGCTCGCCCGTCCGAATTTTGGGTCCAATTCCGAACTGAAGTCTTTCCCTTGGGAGGTAAAACAAATTTTCTCCTTGGTTCTGCGGCTTATTTCTTCCTCGTTGTGAAGGTGTCCGCCGTGAAAGGGATGCTCTGCATGTTTTCCCATTCTGTGTCTGTGGTCACAAAGATCTTCGCCAGATTCCAGTTCCTGGTTAATGAACTTTCCAATGACTTCATCTATGGGACCTTGGACGCCAATGATAGTTTCGATGTTTTTTGGGCAAACAGGGATTGGGCTCTGTGTCCCATGCCTCCAGCGATGATGCAGTCAACGTCCATTTCGGACAGATATTGAGGCAAAAAACCAGGTTGATGGCCGGGGTTTTGAATCTCTTCCTTTTTCAGTACCTGACCTTCCTTGATTTCAACTAATGTATAGGATGGACATCGGCCAAAGTGCGCGGAAACGAATCCTCGATCTGAAGAGATCGCAATTTTCATGTTCAGCTCCTTGCTAAAATGGAATTTTTAGATCTGTAGCTAAGATTTCTTGTTCTCTAATTCTTCGATTTTTTTTGCAATGTTCTCCAGTTGCTGTCTGAGGAAATCGGACTGCTGCTTGAGGTTATCAAGTTCCTGTTCTGGAGATTGTGAAGTCCATCCTGATCCTGGCGGAGGCACCCCGAACCCTGCTCCAGATCTCATTTCCCTTCCCATGCCCATGCACCTTCCCATGCCGCCAGGAAACCCAGCGTTAGAACCGGGCTTTGGGGAGGGAGTGCTCTTCATCCCCATGCCGAAATGGGCAGAAACATTGGGTTCTGAAGCAGATTGAAGATTTCCTTCTTTATACTTTTGTGCCGCCTCTTTCACCGTTCCGGAAACTCCGGTGAAGACTTCAACTCCTGCAGCTTCCAATGTTTGGTAAGCATTCGGCCCACAGCTTCCTGTAAGGAGAACCTTGGCACCTTTGTTTGCTATGAGCTGAGCAGATTGGATACCAGCGCCGCCTGGAGAGGAGATATTGGGGTTTTCGATGGCCTCAAATTCCATGGTCTCGGTTTCGAGCAGTATAAAATAAGGGCTGCGTCCAAACCTTGGATCTATTGGGCTGTTGAGATTTGGCTCAGACGCCGTTATGATAATTTTCATTTTCCTTCTCCTTCGAGTTCTTGGATTCTCTGTTCCGTGCAGGAAAACTCATACGCAAGCATTTCAGCTTCAGCTTTGAGAATGTCAATTTCTTCTTCTAAAGTCAATTCAGAAACTCCCCAGGGATCATAGGGAGAAAGAAAGCCTGGACGAGGAAATCCCGGCAGGGATTCGATAGGAGAGGATCCATGTTGCCACCAATCGGCCATTTGATGCGGGGGCCATTGTCCATACATCAAGTAATGAGTACATGGTCCCAATCCCCCGGGGCTCCTTACCATCCTGTCTGGAGAAAAACCAAGCCGAATCCATCCTGGCAAGCCGGTTAAATGGCACATCCACCGGTGTCTGTTTCTCATTTCTTTTCGTTTTCTTGCTTTTTCAATTCTTCTAAACGTTTGGTGATTTGATCGAGTTGATTTTCTAAGATGCTGGCCTGTTCCTTCAAAAACTGTTCTTCGTCTTCTCGAGATGGAAAAGGTGAATACGGCCAGCATGGAGCATAAAGCCAGGGAGGTCCGTACATCCTCAAGTAAGACATCTGGGGCCACATGTACCAACCAGCACGTCCCATTCCAAATGGCATCTCCTTCACCTCCTTTCTTGGTGGTCAAGAGTCGTCATTTTTTCCCTTGAGAGGGTTTCTTTGAAGGCTCCGTATCAGGGTAATCCATTCCATAGCCTGGGCCATAAAAGGGGCCATAAGCGGGTGGATAGCCATATGGCATTCCATAGGGATGTCCGAAAGGCATCGTCGGCGGATAATCCCAATAGGGACCAAAGCCGCCCAATCGCCATCCTCGACCTCTCCCGTAACTCATGCCGCGGCCAAATCCTCTGCCGAAGCCCATGCCTCTTCCGAATCCTCTTCCAAGACCACGTCTCAAGCCGAGACCTGGACCAGGATACATAAATCCCGGACTTTGATATCCAGCACAGAAGCCTCTGCCTCTTCCTGTCATGGGTCCTGCACTCCAGGGTCCTGTCCTATCTCCTCCTGGCATCTCAGTCACCTCCTTTCTTGTCCTGATTGATTCATAAGAACAGCCGAGACCGATATATATATATATTTCTTTCATCGGCATTTCTCGCAAAGTCCATAAAACTCAATATTGTGTCCGGCAACCTTGAAGTTGTATTTTTCAGAGAGGCGTTTTTCGGTTTTTCTTACCAGTTCAAGCTCATCCTCCATAAAATCGCTGTAATCGATGATTTTGCCGCATCCAGAACAGATGACGTGATGGTGATGCCCCCTTTTGTCTTCTGACCTGAATTCATACCGATTTTGGCCGTCCCCAAAAGAGAACTTGTTGATAAGTCCCATGCGGACAAGTAAGTCCAGTGTTCGGTATACAGTGGTTAGACCGATCCCTGGATACATCCTGTATAGAGCTGCATAGATATCCTTGGCGCTCAAGTGTTTGGATGTGTGCCTCATAAGGTCAAGAATAGCCTCACGAGGGGCAGTCCAACGTTCGAAGTGCTGGCGCTGCCTGTGTCTCCACTTACGCGGTCCTGGCATTCTGTCCTCTCTTTTTGATAATGAAAATCATTTCCAATAATAATTTTGAACAGATTGATCCATTTGTCAAGAAAAATATTTTTTATCGGGAAATTTTTTGAGAAGATCATGGACGCTGATTGCCAGCGCCATCGAGATCTTTTATACTAGGAGACAATGAAAAAAGAGATGGATACTAAGAAGGGAGAATCCCGTATTGCCGGCAAGGAAGCCATGGCTGGATTGAAGGAGGAGTTGCCCGCCATAGAAACATTTCCCAATCAATTTTCTGATTACGAGATTCGAATCGAAGTTCCCGAATTCACATCCGTCTGTCCAAAGACAAGGCTTCCGGATTTTGGTATTCTCGACATCCGTTATATCCCTGACAAATTGTGCTTAGAATTGAAGTCCCTGAAGATGTATTTACTCGGCTACAGGAACCTGGGAATTTTCTATGAGAACGCCGTAAATCGCATTTTAGAAGATGTCGTGGATGCCTGCCAGCCTATTCAAGCCACCGTTACGGGTGCATTCAATCCCAGAGGCGGGATAAGGTCCGTTGTAGAAGCCCGTTTTCCGAGAGGAAGAGGAAGAAAAAAATCCAAGAGCCCGACGAGATAAACGCCTCTCTCATTCGTCCTGATCCTTTCCCGTTTTAACTTTTTTTCTGATCGAGTATACTGTCTGCTTACAATCCCATGCAAGATCAAGATAAATTTGGCCTCACTGATCTTTATATGCTGATGACGGTTTCATTCTGGGCCATAAACTTCCCCTTTATCAAGATCGCTCTTGATGAGTTCTCGCCATTGGCCTTCAATGGTATCCGCCTACCTTTCGCTTCAGTGGTTTTGATCTGTTTTCTCCTTCTCAGAAAGCAGGGACTCGGGATTCCGAAAAAAGACATAAAGAAGCTCATTTTTCTGGGCATCACAGGTAACACGATCTATCAAATGTTCTTTATCCATGGAATTCATCTGACGACTGCCTCGAGCACGGCCATTATCATGGCCATGACACCAGCTTCGGTTGCCTTGTTGAGTTCCTTGCTCAAGCACGAAAAGCTTCGCTGGATCGCTTGGGTGGGAATTTTCCTTTCTTTTATGGGTTTTTATCTAGTGATTGTCGAAAAGCCGGGGACCTTTTACTTTTCTTGGGAAAGTCTGAAGGGAGATATGTTGATCTTTTTCGGTAACATAGTATGGGCTGTCTATACGGTTTTTTCCAAGCCTCTTTTGGGACGCATATCCCCCTTAAAATTGTCATCGCTCACTCTTGCTCTGGGAGCGCTGTTTTATCTCCCCTTTTGTATCCCGGCTTTCGCCAGGCAGGACTTTGGTCGAGTTCCCTTAAAGGCCTGGTCCATACTCATTTACTCAGGACTTTTTGCCTTGGCTTTCAGCTATGTCGCCTGGTATGCCTCTGTCAAAAGAATAGGAAACAGCAAAACGGCTATTTACGGAAATATAACCCCTATCATGACCGTGGCGTTCGCTTATCTTTTCATCGGCGAAAAAATCAGCCTTTCCCAGGCCATCGGTGCTTTAATTCTTTTGACGGGAGTCTATCTGACACGCGCAGGGAACCGTTGGTTTCCGTACGGGAGTAAGTAAAGCTTTCAATCACTTCAGCGCCAGCCGAAGATTCTATGGATCTGGACCGAAAGTTTTATGTTATTTAAATTTTTTTCGAGGGATTTTTTTAGGAGTTTTTTGGCTTGGTTCAGACTCCATTTCCGGTTGGACTGGGGCTGGAGAAGGAGAGGGGTTTTTTCCGGGAACTCCAATCTGATTTTTTCCAGCACAGGGAGTTCCAATCCTCTGGTCACAACAATTTTGACTTCCTTCGCTCTTGTCCTGTACTCAGGTCGATAGAGATATTTGGGGGGTTTGGGAGATATGGTGTACCAGCTCACTTCCAACGGGCGGTAAATCGTGGCATTCGTTTCCATCTGAATTTTGAAACCTTCGCATGTAAGGCGTCTGACCAGTTCCTCGACGTTTTGTAGAAGAGGCTCGCCTCCTGTTAGGCACACCCATTTTGTCGGCAGTATACGATGAATCTTTCTTACTTCTTCTATGATTCGGGATACGGTCATTCCTTTGCCGGATTCCCACGCATATTTTGTGTCGCAGAAATCACATTTCAGATTACAGCCTGTCAGCCGGATAAAAAGCGTGGGTTCTCCCTGCCTCAGCCCCTCTCCTTGGATGGAAGGAAAGATTTCAGATATCTTCAGAGTATGTGGCTGAGGCATCTTCGGATTCCCAAACCGTAACGGATTTTATTGGATAACTCTTTTTCAGTTGTTGGAAAAAATGCCGGGACAGGTTTTCGGCTGATGGATTGAACTCGTATATATCGTTCAGGAGGGTGTGGTCGGGCAAGATCTCTGTCAGCCTTTTCTTGATTTCTGAAAAGTCGAAACCGATCCCTGTGTTGTCCAATTCTGTCACTTTTATCTGTACCTCTACTTGGAATGTGTGGCCATGAACCTTTTCACACTTGCCTTTGTATTCTTTCAAAAAGTGAGCAGCCTGGAATTTATCCCTGACCCTTAATATCCAACTCATAGTCTGCCTTCCTTTTCAAGTCTTGAAATAAGCGGATCCTTTTTCCCGACTTCTTTCCATGCTTTTTGGCGGAGAAGACAGGAAGAACACTTCAGACAGGGTGTCTCCGATCCAAGGTAGCAGGAGATTGAAAAGGAATAATCGGCACCCCAAGACAGGCCGGTTTTTATGATCTCGGATTTTTTCATATTCAAGAAAGGGGCACGGATACGGATTTTTTTTCCTCCAAATGCCGCAAGAGTTCCCGCATTTACTGCCTTCTCCATAGTTTCTACGAAAGATTTGCTTGTGTCCGGGTAATTCGGCGAGTCGATCACATTGAATCCACAGACTATCTCCCGGATCCCATTAACCTCTGCCCAAGCGGCAGAGAGAGCAAGAAAAATTCCGTTTCTAAAGGGAACATAGGTGGAAGGAACCCCTTCCTCGATCTCCTCGAGTTGTCGAAACAAGGGAAGAGGGAGGGAAGAATCGGTGAGGGAAGATCCTCCGATCTGATCGAGATTGACCTTGAGAATCTTATGGGGGATACCCAGCTCATCTGTGATTTTTTCAGATAGGATGATTTCCAGCTTATGCCTCTGGCCATAGTCGAACGATAGAGCAGATACGGATTTTTTCTCTTTAAGCGCCCAGTACAGGGCTGTTGTAGAATCGATGCCGCCTGAGAAGAGGACGAGGCTCTGTGCCATATCCATGGATCCTGTGGTGATGATAAAAGAAGGGGCTTTTTTTTGCAAGGGAGCTTTACTTGGGTTGCTTTTTTTGCCATACTATTTACCCTGAATTATTGAATTATTCAAAAAGAGAATTTTCAACAAATTTCATTGCTGAATGCGTTGAAATCAGGGATGTTCGGATCATTTCTGGATTATCCAGGCTAATTCTTATCAAGCCCATAATTAAACTCAATTATCAGGCGGCGGATGGATAACGAAGAACAGGAACTGAAAAAGAGTGCACGGCCAGAGGATGCTTTTGATTTGCTCTCTATGGTTGAGAAAGGCGAAGATATAACCGTGCGGGATGACCAGTTTGAATTTTCTGCTTTTCTGGATGCGGTCCGTCTTTTCCGATACAGAAGACATCGATTTCGATTGATCGATACAGGCCGGTTCAGCACCTCTGAGCTTGAATGGCTCTCCGAAGGCGGTGCAGATCTCTACACTTCAGATGATACACGATCAAACGCCCAGGAGTTGGATTTAATCATCGATTCTTCTAAGAGGGGATCTGCTTTGGTCGCCCTTTTTTATGAAGGAGATTTAGGGGCGGAGGAACGGGAGGAATCCCTCTCATTGAGCGAACTGATGAACTTAGGAAGAAGCGGTCTGTATATTCATGTTTCCAACAAGAAAGCCGAGAAAGATCTCTCGGCCCTTGCCCAGGTGGCTTATAACTGCAGAAAGGGAGGGAGCTGGCTTGTGTACTATCACCATGGATCCTTGGAAGCACGGATTTTAGATCTAGCTCGAAACGGCGCCTGGATTCACATGTCGGATCTTAGCCTTGCCGATACAGAGGCCCAGTCGATCGTCAAAGACCTTATCCAGTCGACCTCTTCCTCAGATGGAAATCTCGTCCTCCATTGGGAAAAAGGGATTCCCTATTTTCTTCTGGATGATGTATTGAAGGCAGGCGCTGCTGTGCTTTTCAGATCTTCCCTCTTCGATTTTAAATCTCCTTTCAGGGTTTTAGAGGAAAAAGCTAGAGGAAGAACAATCGATTATAGAGCCTATTATCTTTATCCGGATGTTTTGCCCTAGGATAGGGAAGGATTTTCGATATGGAAAAGGAAACCCACGATAAAGAAGCCTTTCATGCTATCCAGAGGATCAAGGAGGCCGAAAAAAAGGCAAGGGAAATCATACAGGAGGCTAGGGAGAAGACGTCTTCGGAAATGGTTAATAAAGCTCATAAGGAAGCGTCGGAGATTAAAGAAAAGTTCATCAAGGAAGCAAGGGAGAGAGCAGAGAAGAGGAAAAAGGAGCTCATTGAGAAAGCAAGAGAAGAGATGGAAACGATCAGGAAAAAATCCGAAGAAGAAGAATCTTTGCTTCGCGAGAAAGCCAGATCTGTAATGTCTGAAGCGGTGGAAAAGGCAAGAAAAAAACTGAGAGAGTTCTTGGAAAAGGAGACGCTCTGAGCCATGGCAATTGCTGAAGTTCAGAAAGTCCGAATCCTTGCTCATTCAGGACTGAAACACAACGTCCTTTCTTCTCTTCAAGAGGAAGGAATCCTTCAAATAGAAAAAGTCGATTACACAAATCTGGAATTGAACAATCCTTCAGAAGAAATTTCCCATTTGGACCATCTTCTTCATCGTTTGTCCCATGCTCTGGATTACCTTTCCCGGTGGGAAGAGAAGGGATTCACGAAGAAACTGATTACCCAGAAACCCCAGATCTTGAGTCAGGAAAGAGGAGAGGCTTTGAAGTGGGATTATACCAGACTTCTGGAGAAGATAGAAAATCTCGAAAAGACAGAGAATGATACCCTTTCTCACATAAGGTTTTTAGAAAAAGAGGAAGAATTTTTATCTCCTCTAATGGGCCTGGATTTGCCCGTCAAACTGGTGTCTGCCACCGAATCGACTGAAGTGATCCTGGGTTCTATGCCCATATCTTCGTACAAAGAGTTATCGTCGAGAAAGGAAGAGGACCTGTGGATTCATGTGTTGTCTCAAGGAAAGCGCACGGTGCATCTCCTTATGGTCTATCTTAAAGGTGAGAGAGAGCGTTTCGAGCGCCTTTTCAAGGAGCTCAGTTTCTATCCTCTTTTTTTTACCGAGCCCATGTTAGAAAGAGCTGATTCACAAGACACTGTCAAAGATCTTGCGGAAAAACTGGGGAAGGAAAAAGCCGTATACAAGGCGAAACTGGAGACTCTGGAGAAAGAGGGAAAAGATGCGGCCGCTTACAGAGAACCACTGATGCGCATTTACGATGTCCTGTTCAATGAGAGAGGGAAATTTCTCTCCTTGCGTCACCTCGGAGAGACAGACCGGGCATTTTTCCTGGAGGGGTGGATAAAAACTCAGGACATCCCCAAACTTGAGGCCAAGCTTCAGCCTCATTCCGAACTCATCCAGTGCTACTTCCGGCCTCCTCTGAAAGATGAAGATCCCCCCATCGTACTGGAGAATCCGAGGGTGGGAAAACCTTTTGAGTTGGTAACTAAACTCTATGGACTTCCTCAGCGCGGCACCCTGGATCCGACGCTTCCTCTGGCTCCCTTCTTTTTTTTATTCGTCGGTCTGACCGTAAGCGAAGCTGGGTATGGGCTGCTGGTTGCGCTGTTGAGTTTTTTATATATTCGATTTGCCAAGCCCAAAGGAGGATTGAAACAGTTCTTGACTCTTCTGTCCATTCTGGGTGTGGCTACCGTTATTCTGGGGACTTTGGTAGGAGGATGGTTTGGATTTCCGGTAAGGCAGCTGATGGTATTGGATCCTCTCGAGGACCCGGTCTCTTTTCTTATTCTGGCTCTTGGCCTCGGATTCATTCAAGTCTGGTTCGGGACCTTTCTGAACATGATTTCAGCAATCAAGAACAAAAATTATCTCCAGGCCATCTTTGTCCAAGGAGGATGGCTCGTCCTTCTCCCCTCTTTGGTTATGTATGCATTGATCAAGCATTCCGTTTGGGGCATTCTCACTCTCGTCGGCGCATCTGGCATCGTGTTCTTCGCTTCCCCGAGCCGGAATCCCTTTGCCCGTTTCTTCGGCGGATTATACAGCTTATATGACATATCCCGATATTTGGCCGACGTGCTGTCCTATTCCCGCCTCCTGGCGCTGGGATTGGCAACCAGTGTCATCGCTATGGTCGTGAATACGCTTTGCCAGACAGCCCTCGGCATTCCCTGGTTGGGATGGCTCTTTGCGGCATTGATTTTTGTGGGTGGACATCTGTTTAACCTGGGGATAAGCTTTCTCGGCGGTTTTGTCCATTCTATGCGTCTTCAGTTCGTGGAGTTCTTCAGCAAGTTTTTCCAATCCGGAGGCAAACCGTTTAAACCTTTTGAATTAGAAAGCAAGTATGTGGAGTTTATATAAAGGAGGTGGATGATATGGCTCTTGGTTTAACATTGGCAATACTGGGAGGAGCTCTTGCCGTGATACTGGGTGGAATAGGTTCGGCCATCGGGGTGGGGCTGGCGGGTCAAGCGTCGAGTGGCGTGATGAGCGAGGATCCGGAAAAATTCGGCAGCCTTCTCCTGCTCGTCGCTCTTCCAGGAACACAAGGCATCTACGGATTCTTGAGCTCCTTTTTGGTCATCCTCAAGTTGGGATTAACCGGAGGAACATTGGCTGCTCCCACGGTTTTTCAAGGATGGCAAATCATGATCGCCTGTTTGCCTGTGGCCTTCACAGGTCTTGTTTCAGGGATTCACCAGGGTAAAGTGTGCGCGTCTGGCGTGTATATGGTGGCCAAACAACCCAAGGACTTGATGAAGCCTGTGATCATGGCCGCCCTGGTGGAGACATATGCGGTATTAGGGCTGCTCATAACCATACTTCTTCTCAACGGCATATCTTTGTAAGGAGCGCAAGAAACGAGGGCAAAGATCATGAGCTTAGAAAAAATTATCGAGAGAATTCTGGAGGAAGCCCGGATAGAAGCGGATCGTATTATCCAGGAAGGCCGCGACAAGGCTGCCGATATAAGAGAGAAAGCGCGGATGGAAGGCCGAAAACATGCAGAGGCACTTCTTGATGAGGTCGACCGGCAGGGAAAAATGGAAGCCAGCCGTCTGGTCACACAGGCTCGTCTTGAAAAAAGAATCAAAATACTCTCCTGCAAAAAAGAGCTGATCGGCGAGGTGCTGGATAGGGCTTTCCAAAAGGAAAACCTTGCCGATAAGGGAGTTATGCAGAAAATCGTCATGAAGGATGGAGAGAAGGAGGTCTCTTTTGATCAAGAAAAATTGAAACAGGAGCTTCGCCCACATCTGGAGAAGGATATAGCAGAGGTGCTAAAATTATGAAAAAACCTTCCCGTCTCGATTATGCCTATGCGGTGGGCCGTGTGCGTGCGTTGGAGAATAAACTCGTTTCCAAACCCGCTTTTCGAGAAGCGGCAGAGGAGAAGGATTTGCCCTCCACCCTGAAAGTCATTTTCGATGCCGGGCAATTCTTTGATGAGTCAATCGAGCTTCATGGCTCTGAACAACTGGACGGGTTTTTGGAGAGGGAAGAGCAGGAGCTGTCCAAGCTGTTATCAGAACTGGTGCTCGAAGAGGACATTTTACAGATCCTGAATGAAGCGGATGACCTCGAGAAGATGCTTTTTTTATCCCAGAGGCTGAATTATTCTCTAATAACAGACTATATACGGCACAAGATCGACCTGGGCAATATAAAGATGTTTTGTCGAATCAAATACCTCGGTTCTCCTGCGCAAAGGCTCTCCTCTCTCCTGCTGAAGGGAGGGTTTTTGGATCGGGACGTCCTGATCAGGGGGTTCGACCTATCCTTCTCCGAATTGGAAGAGAACCTGTATGCCTCGCCTTACCAGCAGGTTTGGGCAAATGCAACAGACGCCCTGGAAGAGAAAGAGACGTTCGTAGATATGGAAAGAGAGTTCGAAGATTTCCTCATGATCTACCTGAGAAAAGCCAAGCATGTCGTTTTCGGTCCTGAACCCATCTTTGCCTATGCTCTGGGCAAAACCAGAGAGCTGCAGCTGGTGAGACTTCTGGGCATAGGTAAGATCAACCAGGTTCCCCCTGAGATTCTGAAAGAGAGGATAAGCGAGACATATGTTTGAGAGGACTGGACAAGTGGCTGTGATCGGGGATCGGGATTTGGTCTATCCTTTGAAAACCCTGGGCATCAAAATCTATGCTCCTCGAAATTTGGAGGAGGCAAGGAAACTCTTGGAAAAATTGGAGGAGGAAGATATCGTCCTTTGTTTTTTGCATCAAACCTACTTTGAGCCTTTACAAGAAGAGAGAGAGGCTTTGGGTAAGAAATTCACTCCGGTGGTGGTGGGATTTTCCGATTACAGAAAAATCACCGATCACCTGGATAAGATGATGAGAGATATGGCTGTGAAAGCCACAGGATCAGCATCGTTGGTAAAGAGAAGAGGAAACCATGGAACAAGGTAAAATCATACGCGTCGCCGGACCTCTGGTGGTTGCATCCGGCTGTACCGGTGCAAAAATGTACGACATGGTTAAAATAGGAGAGCTCGGTTTGATCGGTGAAATCATCGAACTCAGGGAAGACCGGGCCTTTATCCAGGTTTACGAGGATACCACTGGCATCGGACCTGATGAACCCGTCTATTTGACCGGGAAACCGCTCAGCGTGGAACTGGGTCCAGGATTGGTCAGTTCTATTTACGATGGCATCCAGCGGCCGTTAGACATCATAAGAGGCAGCGAGGGAGATTTTGTCACCCGGGGTGTGGAGGTACCGGCTCTGGACCGGATGAAAAAATGGGAGTTTTCGCCTCTAGTCAAGGAGGGACAGGCTGTCCAGGTTGGAGATTTTCTTGGGGAGATCGAGGAAACGCCTTTGATCAAACACAGAATCATGGTTCCTCCCGGGGCAGCGGGAAAGGTCGTGGAAATCAGGAAGGGAAAGTTCGCTGTGGAAGATAATGTAGCGAATATTCGAACAGAAAACGGGACCCGAGAAATCAAAATGCTCCAAACCTGGTCCATCCGGAAAAACAGAGAGGTCTATGAACGGTTGATGCCCGATGAACCCTTATCCACCGGACAGCGAGTTCTCGATACGCTCTTTCCCCTTACAAAGGGCGGAACGGCCTGTGTGCCCGGCCCTTTTGGCAGCGGAAAGACGGTGGTCCAGCACCAACTCTCCAAATGGTCAGATGCTCAGATCATCGTGTTTGTGGCCTGTGGAGAGAGGGGGAACGAGGTGGCAGACCTGCTGCTGAGCTTTCCGGATTTGATAGATCCCCATACCGGGCGTCCTCTTCTGGAAAGGACCATCATTATCGCCAACACCTCAAATATGCCCGTGGCGGCGCGGGAAGCATCCATCTATACAGGAATGACTCTTGCCGAGTACTTCAGAGATATGGGGTATTCCGTGGCTTTGATGGCCGATTCCTCCAGCCGTTGGGCGGAGGCACTGAGGGAGATTTCTGGTCGCATGGAAGAGATGCCCGGGGAGGAGGGATATCCGGCATATCTGGCCAGCAGGATTGCAGAATTCTATGAGAGAGCAGGCAAAGTTGTTTGTCAGGGTTCTGACAAGAGACAGGGAGCCTTGAGCGTGATCGGGGCGGTATCCCCTCCTGGCGGAGATTTGTCGGATCCGGTGGTCCAATCCACTCTCAAAGTGGTCAAGGTCTTTTGGGCTTTGGATGATCGTCTGGCAAATATGCGCCACTTTCCAGCCATCAACTGGCTCCTCAGCTATTCTCTCTACACAGAGAACATCAAGGACTACTGGAAGGATCAAGTCGCAGAGGATTTCGCAGATCTCAGACAGGTTTCTATGCAGCTTTTGGAAGAGGAGTCAGAGCTTCAAGAGATCGCCAGATTGGTGGGAGTGGAATCGCTCTCCTCCAGAGAGAGGCTTGTGCTGGAATCTGCTCGTTCCATTCGAGAGGACTTTCTGCATCAGAATGCCTTCCATCCCCAGGACACATATACATCCTTGAGAAAACAGTATTTGATGCTGCGAACCATTGTTCACTTTCATAACCTTGGAGTCAAGGCCCTGGAAGAGGGAGTGGATCTGGAGGAAATTCTTGCCTTGAAAGTGAGAGAGAGAATTTCAAAAATGAAATTTTTGCCCGAGGACGAGGCTGAACTTCTCGAGGTCTATATAGAAATCGACAAGATTTTCAAAGAGTCGCTTAAAGCTAAAGAATGAGGACACCAAATGTATAAAGAATATTTGACTGTCTCCAACATCGTCGGACCATTGGTCATTGTAGAGCAAATTCGGGAGGTCAAATATGGAGAGCTGGTGGAGATAGAAACAGGAGAAGGCCTGCTGCGCCGCGGAACAGTGTTGGATATCTCGACTGAGAAAGCCATCGTCCAGGTTTTTGAGGGAACTGTTGGCCTGGATGTGGACAAATCCCGGGTCAGATTTTTGGGGCGTTCCCAACAACTCGGTGTTTCAGAAGAAATCATCGGCCGCATTTTTGACGGGTCGGGAAGCCCCAAAGACCGAGGACCCCAGATCATCGCCGAGAAGATGCTCGATATCACCGGGAACCCGATCAATCCTCAAGCACGAGACTATCCCTCTGAGTTCATCCAAACAGGAATATCCTCCATCGATGGCATGAATCCCCTGGTCCGCGGTCAGAAGCTTCCTCTTTTCTCTGGAAGCGGGCTTCCTCATCCTCGGATTGCGGCACAGATAGCCCGTCAGGCTACGGTCTTGGGAAAGGAAGAAAAATTCGCCGTTGTCTTTGCAGCCATGGGAATTACATTTGAAGAAGCGAATTTTTTCATCGAAGATTTTCGAAACACGGGAGCGCTGGAGCGGGCGGTTCTTTTTCTGAATCTCGCTAATGAGCCCCCTATCGAAAGAATCGCCACACCACGACTGGCATTGACCTGCGCCGAGTATCTGGCTTTTGATCTGGACATGCATGTGCTTGTTATCCTTGTGGATATGACCTTTTATGCCGAAGCACTGCGAGAAATCTCCGCAGCTAGGAAAGAGATCCCAGGAAGAAGGGGTTACCCTGGCTATCTCTACACAGATTTGGCATCTATGTACGAGCGGGCTGGACGCATTAAAGACAAAATAGGATCGATCACCATGATTCCGATTCTCACCATGCCCGAAGATGACAAAACCCATCCCATTGCGGATTTAACAGGATACATCACAGAGGGACAGATCATGCTCAGCCGGGAAATCCACCGCAAGGGGATCTATCCTCCCATCGATGTGCTCCCAAGCCTTTCCAGGCTCAAAGATAAGGGAATTGGAGAAGGAAAAACGAGAGAGGACCATGCCGATGTTCTCAATCAGCTTTTTGCCTGTTATGCAAGGGGAAAAGAGGCCCGGGAATTGGCTCTCATTTTAGGAGAGGCGGCCCTGACAGATATGGACAAGCTTTACCTGAAATTTGCTGACCTTTTCGAGGAAGAGTTTGTCCAACAGGGTGAATTCAGAGCCCGTACCATCAGAGAGACTCTCGATCTCGGTTGGAATCTGCTCAGAACCATACCACGAGCCGAACTCAAACGTATCAGGCCTGAGTTTCAAAAAAAATATTATCCCGAGGATCGATGAGATTAAACGTCAATCCCAACCGGATGGAGCTCCTCAGGCTGCGACGGAGGCTTGTCCTTGCCGAAAGAGGACATAAGCTCCTCAAAGACAAACTCGAGGAGATCATGCGGCGGTTTTTGGAGATTATGCGCAGGCTGTACGATATTCACGAAGATATCTCCACGAAGTGGAACAAGGTGTTTCTCTCTTTTGCGCTGGTAAGATGCCGCAGCTCCCAAAAAGACCTGGAACGCATCCTTCCTGAAGGGCTGCTTTCTCTGGATGTAACCGAGGAAAAAGTATTCAATCTTGCCATCCCCCGATTCAGAATCAAGGAGTCGGTCATTTCCGACTACGACTTCCTGAACACAGAAAGCGAATTGGACATCGGGATTAAAAAGACTCAAGAGCTTCTCGAAGATCTGATGGAGATGGCTCGTCTTTGGAAAGCCGTGGAACTCCTTTCTCGGGAGATCGAAGTGACCCGCCGCCGGGTCAATGCATTGGAGCACATTCTCATTCCCAGTATTAAGGAGACCATTCGATATATATCCAGCCGCCTCGAGGAAATGGAACGGTCTTATCAGGTACAGCTCATGCGGGTTAAAGAAATTGTCCGCAGCCACTAGCATATATAGCCCAGGATGGCTTAGGGAGTTATGGTTTTGAGATAATGATGGAGTCCCTTTTCTCGGGCTAACTTAGATGCCTCGCTGAGGGAGAGAGGCCTGTCCAGGCGGAGAGATTCCAGTATGCGGATTATGGCGAGAGCCACCACGCCTTCTCCATGGCTCTTTCCTTCTTTGTTTTCTAAGAAGGAAAGAGCTTCGAACAAAACAGCATTGGCTTCTCCGAAAGAAACGGGCTTATGAACCCTGTGAAGTCTGACCCACTGGGGACGGCCAAGGACATCGTTCACATGGGACAGGACCAAATAGGTCGCGCGGCCGATGTTTCTAAGATCGTGAAGCACGATATCGGCTGCGGTGTTTCCGACAACCTTCCCCATTCGAGACATCACAGCAGCAGATCGCGCATTCAGGATAATTTTCAGAGCAATGAGTTGATTCAAACCGAGGGGATCATTTCGGGTGTGGATGGGAATGGTGACCTGGACATCTTTTCCCTCAGGATCGAACCCGGGAATTTTTCGGATGATCTTCGCAATTTTTTTCTCGGGTTCTTCGGTGGCAGCCACAATGCCGATACGGGCTTCTTTTTCCTGGAAATGAACAAGGAATTTAAAAAAATCCGATTCCTCATCTTTCATCCGAAGGACTTCAGCACCCGTTCCTATGAAAACCCCCAGGTCTCCCCCCCTAGGTCCCCGGCTATGCAGGTTGAATTCCGAAAAAGAGATGTCATACAGAGATTGGATTTTGTCTCCAGATTTAATAATTCGCTTTATCGCATCCTGTTCATAATGAGGACCATCGATTTCGTTTGCAGGCGGATTCTGGATAACCGGTGATGCGAGCCCGCGAAACGGTCTTCCCAATAAGAATTTCCATGCATCCTCGAGGCTGTCCTCTGGTGTCCAGACTTGCGCCCAGCTTCTCCTCTCTTGATCCTTGACTGTATCCAGATAACTGGTATGAAAAGACTTGCTCCGTTCTCTGATATCGGTGAGCACTGTCAACAATGCCTTCTGAGCCAAATAAGTGGAGTAATGGCCGTTTCTGTATGTATCTGCCTCTAACTCAATCCATTTGGAAAGCGCAGGGGTCTCTTTTTTGGCTTGTATCAAAATGCTGGCAAAACCTTTCAGCGCCCCCTCCACAGTGAGCGGGTCATCGAAACCCAGCTTCGCCATTTCCTTTTCAGTAAGAGTCCGGCGCAGAGAGCGGTCGATAGCTATCTGGATGGTATGGCCCAGCACGAAGCTGTTGATAGTCGCTGCCTGCATTCCCGTCGCTCCGGCGATGGCCTGAGGACCGGTAGCGAGATTTATTTTAGAGATGCCCGGTTCATCTAGGACCTTCCGGATGTGATCAAAATTTAGGAGCGTTCCTTCAGGATTGTTGGTGATAAAATATAATTTTTTTCTTGCCTGTCGGGCATCGTACGAGTCTTCGTCCTTCCATTGGTCCAAAGCTGAGAGGATGGTATGGATGACGGATCGGCTCTCTCCGCTCTCTGTGATACAGAGGACCGTATCTCCGCGTTCGATTCTGTGGTCGTGGAGGTGCATGTGCCCCAGGATCGAGAGGTCTGCGAATTCTTCGGAGGAATTCATCAGGCTTTGATCTCCCCCAGGCATTTCTCCTATCAAACGCTCCTCGATCGAATCTCCCACTGAAAGGCTGACCTTGGACCAGATCTTTTTCCTTTGCTTTACGGCCGTCCAGAAAGGCCGCCAGATGACGCTTTCTATCTGCTTGGCGAAGCATCCCGATGATCCGCTCCCGAATATATAGATTTTTCGTTTTGAGAGAATGGCCTCTTCGATAGACCGGATGAGCTGGTCGAGGATGCCTGCCTCTTGCCCAAGCGATTTCAACCTGGCGGTGATGTCTTCATCGACGGAAAAGAGCATCTGGAGGCCCGCCTCTACATCCTGATCGATCCGATCACGCAGATTCCAAGTTTTGGGATGCCGCTGTTCGGTCAGGAGTGCATGCATATGAAATTGAGTTTTGTTTTGCACATAATCAATAGATTCAGAAGAAGGGATAAGGCCAAGAAATTTCAACAGAGAGGTTTTTTCTTCAGAGACAGACAGGCTTTTCTGTCGAGGGGCCCAGCCATCCCAGGTAGAGGAAGCATGCACCGAAAGCAAGAGGAAAAGAATGAGCAGGGTCACAAGAAAGAAGTGCTTCTTATCCATATTGCTGCTTATCATCCAATATATCGTTTTCCTGCCAATCTCTGATCCAATCGCTTACCAGGAAAATTTTCATCTTCCCTTTTTCGGTAGAACAAATCACGCGCTTGAGGCCAGCGTTGATGATCATCTTTTTGCATATGAAGCAGGGGAAGGCGTTGATGGATTGATTTTTTCCTGGAATGCTTCCGTACAGATACATGTCTCCTCCGAGAAGACTCACACCGGCACGGGCTGCGTTAATGATGGCGTTCTGCTCGGCATGGACGCTCCTGCAGAGCTCATAACGCTGTCCGTGTGGTATGTTCAGCTTATCCCGCAGGCAGTATCCGTGTTCGAGACTGTCCTTGGTTTTTCTCGGCGCGCCGGCATAACCGGTGCTGATGATCTGGTCATCACGGATGATAATCGCACCGATGGCCCGGCGGAAACAGGTGCTTTTAAGAGAGACTTCTCTGGCAATATTGAGGTAGTATTCATCTTTGGTGGGCCTGTTTGAAGTCATAGGAATTTCTCCAGTTTTTCGTGGAGCTCATGGAGTGTGCCATTGTTCTGGATCATAAAATCTGCCATCTTCATACAGACCTCAAGCTGCTGGCTTGTTTCCTTTGTGGACATCTCTTCAGCCTCCTTGGCCATGAATTCCTGAAAGGTCAGCACGGATTCCTCTCTTCCTCTTTTTTTGATTCTTTCATATCTGATCTCCGGAGGGGCATCTATGGACAAAAGAAGGAAACCATCCTGTTTCCTCAGGTATTCGACCTCTTTTGGATTGCGGATGCTGTCGATGACCGCTTTCCCTTTGACTTTTTTCATAATCTTTTGTGCAAGGATGTCCGCGGAAAATCTTTTCCTCATCGTGTTTCCCATTTTGATCAGATTGTCCCTTGTGATATCCTGTGCCTGGTTTCTGAGCTCGTCACGAATAATATCAGAGAGGGAAAAATAAGCATATCCCTCTTTCACAAAGAATGAAGCTACCTCCCCTTTTCCTGATCCGTTGGTGCCTGTTAATCCGATGAGACGAGCCTTTTTTTTCATTTTTCTCGGCAGTGAGGACTCCATCGGGCTGTGTGACGTTGGCTTCGATGGCCCTTCCGGAGTCACCATGATGAATTCTGTGCTGAGCATCCGGAAATGGTCTTCAAATTTACACCTTTTTATTTTTCCAGTCAATATATGACCGAGCCAAACAGGATGAGTCTCTTCGTTAGTTCCGGAAAAAGCGGGGGAGACTCTTCACGTAATTCTTTAGGGAGCTTCCTTCGAAGATCCGCTTAAAAAAAGGAGATAGGGAGAAAAAAGTCTTCCATTTTTCCAGGATCCGGCTGTGGTGGAAAAGAGCTGCGGATTTCCTTAAGAGAGGGTAGAGTCTCTTCTCATAAGGAAACCACCAGAGCTGGGTCTTTTTTTTGAGGAAGTCGAAGCTAACGAACTTGACGTTCACAAGTTCCTGAAGTCCAAAAGATCCATGAGAACGGCCTTTTCCCGTCTGCTTGATCCCTCCCCATATAGCAGCCGGCTCCACGAAAGAAAACATGTGATCGTTCACGGTGACCGTTCCAGCTTCGACTCTGTCCGTCATCCAAGCGGCCGTTTTTTTACTCCGGGTCCAGACAGAAGCTGTGAGCCCGAGAGAACTGTCATTTGCCAGAGAGACCGCTTCTTCGGGACCGGTGAAGGCCATCACAGGAAGAGTCGGCCCAAAGGTTTCCTCTCTCATGATTTTCATGGAATGATCAACTCCTGTGAGCACGGTGGGCTGGAAAAAATAACCTGGGAGATCATTGATTCTCTTTCCGCCGCAGATTATGTTGGCACCTTTTTCTCTAGCCTCTCGGATGTGATTTTCCACGACCTCCAGTTGAGAGGGGGTAGCCATCGGACCAAGGTCTATATCCATCTCGAGAGGATTGCCGACATTCAATTTATTGGTCAGATCTGCCACTCTTTCGGTGAATTCATCGGCTATTTCCCGAGCCACATAAATTCGTTCTACGGCCCCACAACTCTGGCCGCAGTTCATGAATCCTGCCCAAACAGCTCCTCTTGCAGCCCTCTCTAAATCAGCATCTTTGCACACAATCATAGGATCTTTACCTCCGAGCTCAAGGGTGATGTTGGTTAGGTTTCGGCTGGCCAGCTCCGCGATCCTCCTGCCTGTTCGAACACTTCCGGTGAACATGATCGTTTGTACATCGGGATTGGTGATCATCTCTTCGGCTTGGGGAATCCTGCAATTCAAGACATTCAACACACCCGCAGGGAGCCCGGCTTCGTTGAAAATTTCTCCGAGAAGGAGTCCCGTGAACGGTGTAGAAGATGAGGGTCTGAGGATGACGGTATTGCCTGCGGTTAAGGCACTCATGACATCGTAAAGGGCGATCAAAAAAGGGAAATTCCAGGGCGAAATGATGAGAGTTGGACCAAGCGGCTCATAGCTGAAAGAGCTCTTTTTATGAAAGAAGAGAGAAACCGAGTGTTTCGCAGGCTGAGGCCTTAGAAGTTTCTCGATATTTCTGGCGTAGTAGTCGAGGACTCCCAGGCTGCTGAAAACTTCTACAGAAAAGGATTCCAGAAGAGGAGAACCTTTTTCCATAGTGATGAGCCGGGCAACCTCTTCACCGCGTGTGAGGAGGATTTTTTTTGCTTCGAGAAAAATCGCTCGTTTCCTGCTGAAAGAAAGGGCTTTCCAGGAGGGAAAAACCTCCCTGGCAGCCGTTACGGCTTCCCGGCACTCTCGTGAGGATGCCAGGCAGGCCTCTCCAACTGCTTCCAGAGTGGCTGGATTCAAGGATGCTTTTTTCTCAGAGGTCTCGATTCTTTCGTTTCCGATGATCAATTTTCCGTCCATGGTTCCACTTACCTTCCCTTTAGAGCTCTTCTCTACCCATCCTATCCTGCGAGATTGTCATCGGAGTCCTCGCTCCTCTTCTCCCGTCTTTTGCCGAAGATCAGTGCGATCAGTATGCTCAAGCCGTAGAGAGCAAGCATCGGGAAAGCGATGATGCTTTGCGTGACCATGTCCGGAGTCGGCGTAATAATGGCTGCAATGATAAATATGGCGAGAACAGCGTATTTGAATTTTTTTATCATCCACTGAGCGGTGACGAGCCCCATTCTGGAGAGAAAAAAGATCAAGGTGGGAAGTTCAAACACGAGAGCGATGCCCAAAAGCACGCGAAGGGCCAAACTGAAGTAGTCGTCCACTGTGATAACCGGCTGGAAATCCGATCCCATGTTCAGAAAGAATCGGCAGGCAAAGGGAAAGACAACGAAATATCCGAAGACAGCTCCTCCCATAAAAAATATGGTGGTGAACAGTACGAAGGGAACCACATATTTTTTTTCTTTTTGGTACAGACCAGGAGCCACAAACATCCAGAGCTGAATAAAGATAAATGGAGATGTGAAGAAGATCGCTGCCAGAAAGGAGACCTTGATGTAAAGCATGAAGGGAGCGGTAAGCTTGGTGAAAGCGAGTTTCGTTCCCTCAGGGAGGTATCTGGTCACAGGAATGGCCAGAATGTTGTACAGGTCTTTGTGGAAGAACCAAGCGGGGATGATACCTGCGAAAAGGGCAACAAAAGAATAAAAGAGCCTTTTTCTGAGATCTTCCAGATGTTCGAGGAAGGTCATCTCATCAGGGGCCTTTTTTCCCTTCCTCATCCTCTCCAACTTTTTTGTTGAGCTCTTCTTTTATGTCTTTAAATTCTTCGGCCTGGATTTCCTCCTCGATTTTCTCCTTGATTTCGTCCGAAGTCTTGCGGAATTCTCTGAGGGCCTTTCCTATGGACCTACCCACCTCAGGAAGTTTTTTAGGGCCAAAGATAAGGAGTGCAATGGCCAATATGACGATTAGTTCCGGGACACCTATGCTTCCGAACATTGTCTCACATTATGTTTTGAGAATGATAGAAAACTATAGCCCTTCGGTGACCAGAAGTCAATACTTAAGGGTCAGACACCGGTGTTTGCGCCGGTTCCAGAGATTTACGAGGATCCTTGCCGGATATGAAATTTCACAAGGTCTGAGCTCGATAAATCTTTACAATTTTTAAGGGGTCTGGTAAGATTGTAATTTGGATAGGGAAATGAAGAGAAAGAGTTTTTTGTTTGTCATTTTGTTCTTTGCTCTCGTGTCCTTCCCTTCGTGGGAGGAAGACGTTTGGACTCTTTCGATGAACAAGATCTCATCTATTATGTCATTGATCGATCAAAATTATTTTGAAGAAGTCGATCAAGAGAAACTTGCCTTTTCCTCGATTAAGGGAATGCTTCAGACTTTGGATCCCCATTCATATTTTCTGGATCCCAGCCATTTTGACCGGGTGAGAGAGGAATATAAAGGAAAGTATTATGGATTGGGGATCATGATCACAAAGCACGGCAAGAAGTTGGTGGTGGTCTCTCCGATAGAAGGAGGGCCTGCGTACAGACTCGGTATCAGATCGGGAGATGTCATATCTCATATCAATGGGGAAACCACAGAACCCATAACATCCACTGACGCAATGATGAAGCTTCGAGGGAAGGAGGGAACAGAAGTCACAGTCACGATCGTTCGCGAGGGCCGGGATGAGTCCTTTGACATGACCATCGTTCGCGAGGAAATCGCTCTTCACAGTGTTCCCTATGCGTTTATTCTTGAAGACGATATCGGTTACATATTTATCCGCAATTTTGCTGAGACCACAACAAACGAATTCCAAGAGAAAATGGAGATGTTGATCGAGCAGGGAATGAAAAAGCTTGTCCTGGATCTCAGGGGAAATACAGGAGGCAATTTTTTTCAGTCCATCCAGCTTTCGGATGCTTTCTTACCTGAGGACACTCTGGTTGTTTCCACGCGAGGGCGGAATAAAGTCGTCGATAGAAAATATTTTGCCGAAAAGAACAATCAGTACGAAAAAATTCCTTTGGTCGTCTTGATCAACCGGGGAAGTGCCAGTGCCCCTGAAATCCTGGGCGGAGCGATCAAGGACAACGACCGGGGATTGATCGTCGGCGAGGATTCTTGGGGCAAAGGACTGGTTCAGACCATTGTTCCATTGGCTCCCAATGCAGCGGTCGCCCTCACTACGGCGAAATACTACACGCCCAGCGGACGCTCCATCCAGAGGGATTACTCGAACTATGAGGATTATTACATCTATCGAAAAGAGACACCCGAAGATGAAAGAGAAGTCTCTTACACAGCTAAAGGGAGGAAGGTCCTCGGTCAAGGAGGTATCTCTCCCGATTATGAAGTCAAGTTCTCCTTTGAAGAATTTGTCTATAATATGGCCATCAAGGGAACTTTTTTTGATTACGCAAAAGAATTCAAGGAAAAGATGAGAACTGTTTCTAAAAATTATATCTTTCCTGATGAGAAAACAGCAGCAGGCAGAGATCCAAAGAGGAAAAAGATCGATCAGAATTTTACTGTGGGCCAGGATATTGTCGATGATTTTAAAAACTTTCTGAGAAACGAGAAGATGGAATTTGATGAAAACACATTTGAAGAGTCCAGAGAAGAAATAAAGAGAGAATTGGAGAGAGAGATCCACTCTGCCTTTTGGGGAATAGAAAGCGGGATCAAAGCATACCGAAAGACCGATCGGGTTGTTCTGAAAGCCATGGATGTGATGCCTGAAGCCGTGGCGCTCGTTCAGGAAGACTTTCCCTGAACGTATACCTTTAGAGTAACCTCCATAACAGCCGAATAATCTTTCCTAAGGGCGCAGCCTATCTCAGCGCAAACGAAGACGGAGCGCAGCATCGCCCTCAGAAATGCGGCAAGTGGATTAGGAAGCATCCTTATTTCCGTGACAAAGAAAAAGTCAGGCAAGATGATTCGTCAGCCCGTGGATTTTCCCTAGCGAGGAAAATCCACTTGTTCCTCGGCTCGCTCTCCCTACCTGCCAGTAAAGCTTGCTTTCCGTGCCTGCTCGCCTCCGGATGGCTTCCGAACCAGCTTGCCTGACTTACTAAGATATTATCACGGAAATAAGGATGCTTACGTGGATTATCAAATTTTAAAGTCCTGACTCCAATTGTGTTATAATGACGTGAACTTTCATTTGCGTGTGTCGTCGTTTTGAGGAGGAAAAAGGGATGAGAATTGCGATAGCATCTGACCATGCTGGCTTCGACCTCAAAAAGGGAATCCTGGATTATCTGACTGAAAAAGAAATCCAGGTCGTAGACTTTGGATGCGGTCCTGGCGAAAGAGTGGACTATGTGGATTATGGTGAAAAAGCCATCCAATCCGTTCTTTCAGGTGAGTGTGACCGGGCCATCCTTTTCTGTGGGACAGGACTGGGAATGGCCATTGTAGCGAACAAGCACAAAGGAATTCGAGCCACACCTTGCTGGGATGAATATGTAGCAGATGTAGGCCGAAGCCATAACGATTCTAATTGTTTGACTCTGGGTGGAAGGATTATTCCTTTGGACGAGGCGGTTCTTTTTGTCGATATATGGCTGAATACAGAATATGAAGGAGGCCGGCATCAGCGCAGGCTGGATAAAATATCAAAAATTGAAGAGAGAAATTTTGTAACATGAGAGAAGGAGAAAATGACCATGTCTTCATTCAAAGAAAAAATTGAGTCCCTTTCGCAAAGAATTATCAGGAACAACACATGGCGGCAGAGTGAATCCTTCAATCTCATACCTTCTGAATCCACGCCTTCTCTTCTGGTGAAAATGTGCGAAATATCTGATCCGGCAGGGAGATACGCTGAACACCGGACCATGAAGGGACAGGAGATTTATTTTTATCAAGGAACGGATTTTATTAGGGACGTCGAGAAAGAGACCCAACAACAGCTGGGGCAATTTTTTGGGTGTTCAGAGATAGAACTACGTCCAGTCAGTGGCCAGATGGCAAACGAAGTCGTTTTCAAGGCCATGGTCCGTTTTATCAATCGCGACCGGCCCGAAGGGCAGGCCATGAGAAAAATGAGGTTGGTGATGAACAATGCTCTGAATAAAGGAGGGCATCTCAGTTCTCAGCCCATGGGAGCTCTTTTCAACTTTGTGGACGAGGATCCCACCACTGGAAAAGAAAGGGTGGTCAATTTTCCTGTTCAGGAAGAGAATCCTTATAAGCCTGATCTGGTAAAACTTGCGGAACTTCTGGAACACCATAGACCAGAGCTCGTCATCTTCGGGAAGAGCATGTTCATCTATCAGGAGCCTATCAAGTTTGTCGCAGATTTGATCAAGGACTGGGAAGACCGTCCTATCCTTATGTATGACATGGCCCATGTGCTTGGCCTGTACGGTGCATTCCAAGAGCCTTTACAGGAGGGAGCGGATGTGGTTACAGGAAGCACCCATAAAACATTTTTCGGCCCGCAGAGAGGGCTTGTAGCAGGAAACTTTCCGAAGGGATCTGACTTCCGCAAACTATGGCTGGATATCAAGAGTCGGGCGTTTCCAGGCTCCACCAGCAATCATCATCTGGGCACATTGCTCGCCCTATTGATGGCCTCTTATGAGATGAGTGAGTTCAAACAGGAATATCAGGAGCACGTACGGGCGAATTCTAAAGCATTTGCCAGGGCCCTTAGAGATAAAGGTGTGCCCGTGGAAGGGGATGAAAACGACGGTTTCACAGAAACGCATCAGGTGCTCATCCGCATTAAAGAATTTGGAAACGGGATGGATATTGCACAGCGTCTGGAAGAGAATAACATTCTGACCAATTATCAAGCTCTTCCTGATGATGAAACCTTCCTGGAACCGAGCGGGATACGGATGGGAGTTCAGGAAATGACCCGTTTCGGTATGGGCGGCGAAGACTTCGATGTGTTAGCCGGGCTGATTGCCGAGATTGTCCTGAAGAATAGAAACGCCAGGGAGGAAGTCAAAAAATTCAGGAGTAATTTCCTGGAGATGAAATACTGCCTTTCTGCCCAGGAAGCCGTCCCACTGGCAAGTTCCATATTTGGGAGCATTTTTCCTCATCCCGCGTTTGCCGAGGTATTCAGCGAGAGTCTCGAGAAGACCCTGATGAAGTCCGGCGAGGTGAACTGAAATGAAAATATTAGTTGCAGGATCAGGAGGAAGAGAGCATGCCTTGGCATGGAAGCTATCCCAAAGCCCGCTGTGCAAAAAATTGTTTTGTGCCCCTGGCAATGCAGGAACGATGAGCATAGCCGAAAATGTCCTCTTGAAGGCCGAGGACATTCAGGGGCTTGTGGATTTTGCGTCCAGGGAAGGGATCGACTTGACTGTCGTCGGACCGGAAGCTCCGCTCACGCTGGGAATAGTGGATGAGTTCGAGGTGAGAGGATTGAAGATATTCGGACCCAAAAAAAATGCGGCAGAACTGGAAGGCAGCAAAATTTTTGCCAAGCAATTCATGGAACGGCACAAAATACCTACGGCCAAGTTTGAAATTGCAGATTCGGTGGAGCAGGCAAAAAAAATCGTGAATTCGGGAAGATTTTCCTATCCATTAGTTGTGAAGGCCGATGGTTTAGCTGCTGGCAAGGGAGTCATAGTATGCAGGAACGCCAAGAGAGCAGAGGAAGCCCTTCATGTTATCATGGAAGAGAAAAAATTTGGGGATGCGGGAGATCGGGTTATTGTGGAGGAGTTTCTTGAAGGTAAAGAGGCGTCTTTCATCGTGATTTCGGATGGTGTCAAAATTCTCCCTCTGGCGACAACCATGGATCACAAGCCTGTCTTCGATGGGGACAAGGGACCTAATACAGGAGGGATGGGAGCCATCTCTCCTTCTCCTTATATCGACCAGGAAATGTTTGAGGGCATCATGAACACCATCGTTTTTCCCTCTGTAACACGCATGCTGGAGGAAGGGAGGAGGTTCAAAGGAGTTCTTTATGTAGGCCTGATGCTGACCGATGAGGGACCCAAAGTTTTAGAATACAACTGCCGGTTCGGCGACCCTGAGACTCAACCCCAGGTTCTTCGAATGGAAGGAGATTTAGTCGAGGTTCTGCTAGCCGCGGTGGAGGGAAATGTCCTGGAAAGAGAAATCAACTGGAGCCCCAAAACTTCAGGGTGTGTGGTTGCGGCATCAGGGGGATACCCTCTTAAGTACGAGAAGGGGAAGCTGATAGAGGGATTGGATAACGCTGCCTCCATTGAAGGCGTCGTGATTTTCCATGCAGGAACGATATTCAAAGATGGGAAGTATTACACGAACGGAGGAAGAGTGCTCAATGTTTGCGGATCGGAATACACATTGGAAGAGACGATGAATAAAATTTATAAGGCGCTTTCCAGAGTCTTTTTTGAGGCCATGCACTGGAGGCGTGACATCGGCATTATAGGAGAAGGAGAATGAAAGTCGGAATCTTTATTGGGAGTGAATCTGATTCTGAAGTCGTACAGGATGCGGTCCGGATATTTCGAGAATTTGAAATTCCATTCCGTCTCGAGGTAACCTCCGCTCATAGGTCTCCAGATCGGACCAAGAATCTTATCAAAGAATTCGAGAATCAGGGAGTCGAGATTTTTATCGCCGTCGCAGGAAAAGCTGCTCACCTTGCGGGGGTTGTCGCTGCACATACTGTCCTGCCAGTGATAGGAGTTCCGGTCAAGAGTTCAAGCCTTGGCGGATTGGATGCTCTTTTGTCCACCTCTCAGATGCCAAAAGGAGTTCCGGTGGCCTGCATGGGAATAGGGAAATCCGGAGCTTCGAATGCGGCCCTTCTGTCCATCCAGATCCTTGCCCTGAGGGAGCCATCCTTGAAGGAGAAGATGATGACATACCGGCGTCAGATGGCTTCCAAAGTCGAGGAAGCCTCAAAGAGAATCCGGGAAAATCGATGATTTCATTTTCTATCCAGAGCTTCGGCTGTCGCGTAAACCAAGCCGAAGCCTTCTCGTGGGCTCATGAACTCCAGAATCATGGGCTGGGGTACCTTGAGGATTCTTTTCAGAGCGATATCGTCCTCATCAACACCTGCACACTCACCAGACGTGCGGATAGGGATGTGCGGCAATTCGTGAATCGTGTTTCCAGGCTAAATCCAGAAGCCCGCCTCGTCGTCACAGGCTGTTTTGCAGAGCGAAACAGGGAAGAATTGAAAAAACACCCCCATGTCTGGCAGGTTTTTCTCAACGAAGAGAAAAAGTCCTTAACAGAAAGAATTCTCTCATCCTTAAAATCCCAGAGAAACAAGAACTATCGTTCCTACCGTTCTCGTGCCCTGGTCAAAATACAAGACGGGTGCGACTTTCGCTGCAGCTTTTGTATCATACCGAGTGTGAGAGGCGGGAGCGTAAGCTTTCCGAAGGCCAAGATCCTTTCTCAGATCAGAGAATTCAGCCGCCAAGGGTTCAAGGAGATTGTCCTGACCGGCATCCATATTTGTTCCTATGGAATGAATCGAACGCCAGGTTACAGGCTGTTGGATCTTCTTCAGGATATCGAGAGCGTGGAGGAGGTCGGCCGGTTGAGGCTGAGCTCACTCGATCCGAGATTTTTAAATCGGGCTTTGCTCGACCACATAACCTCGAGCCCGAAGATCTGCCCTCATTTTCATATCTCCCTTCAGCATGGTTCGGAGAAAATTCTCCATCTCATGGGAAGGCAGATAAGTCCGGAAGACTTTCGAAGCACACTTGGCTTGTTGAAACAGAAAAGCCCATTCGCTGCCCTGGGAGCAGATGTTATCGTCGGGTTTCCAGGGGAAACAGAAGCGGATTTCGAGACCTTGTTCCGCTTTGTCAAGCGGTCTCCGCTCAATTATATTCATGTCTTTTCCTACTCACCGAGACCGGGCACGGAGGCAGCCAGATGGGAGCAAGTGGATGGACGGGTAAAGAAAAAAAGGGCCTCGAGACTCAGGGAATTGTCCATGAATAAAAACCTGAGCTTTCGCCAGCGGCTGAAGGGGCGAGTCTGTGAAGGAATCGTGATAAAAAGAGGAGATGAAGGGGCGCGAGTCCTTACTTCGAACTATATAAAAGTTCATGTCCCTTCCTGTTCAGTGGATGAAAAAAGCGAGGTGAAGGTCAGGATTACGGAAGCAGGAGCAGATTTCACCGGGGGAGAACTTTGTTTTGAATGAGTTTGAAGAATTGAGATGAAAAGAGTCGTTCGCCTTCCGCCTGAAGTCTTCCAGAAAATCGCAGCAGGCGAGGTCATCGAAAGACCTTTCTCGGTAGTGAAAGAGCTGGTGGAGAATGCCTTGGATGCCTTATCCACGGATATAAGAGTGGACGTCGTTGAAGGCGGAAAGAAGCTGATCAAGGTGTTGGATAACGGCTGCGGGATGGATCATGAAGATGCACTCGTTTGCTTCGAACGACATTCAACGAGCAAGATTTCCGGAGAACAGGATCTGGAACAGATCGCGACCTTGGGTTTCCGCGGTGAAGCGCTCCCCAGTATCTCAGCGGTATCCCGAGTCACCATGAAGACTTCGGACGTGAGTTCCGAAAAAGGAATCCAGGTCGAAAGAGAAGGAGAAAAAGTCCTTCGAACACATGAAATCGCTTTTCCGAAAGGAACGTGTGTCGAAGTCAGAGATCTGTTCTATAATCTTCCAGCCAGGAGGAAGTTTCTTCGCTCGGATCGAGCGGAACTCTCGCAGATAGTCAAGTTACTGACGCATTTCACTCTAGCCTTCTCTGATGTAAAATTTTCCCTTTATCATGGTGACCGCAAGATTTTCGATTACCCTGCTGTCTCCAGTTTAAAAGAAAGGATCTATCAAGTCTATGGAAGAGCTGTTCTGGAAAATCTCATTCCAGTCGATTATGAGGATGAGGAAAGACGGGTTCAAGGTTATGTTTCCCGTCCTCCTTCAGGACGGAAAGATCGCAGCCATCAGCTTTTCTATGTGAACAGGCGGATGGTTAAGGATAGGATGTTACAGGCTGCGCTGAATCAGGGGTTCGGGGGCTATATAGAAAAGGACCTGTCTGCTGAGTCTTTTCTGTTTGTCAGTCTTCCCTTATCTGAGGTCGACGTGAATGTCCATCCCACAAAAGCCGAAGTTCGGTTTCGGGATTCTTCATCCATTTTTCGTCTTGTCCAAAGAGGAATAGCCCGGTCCATCTCCAGGGAGATCGGGATAAAAGAGGTCTATCCGGATCAGTCCGAAACGAGAGAGAGCCCGAGGATAGAAGAAACGCTTCAGCCTCCTCTGGTGAGGAGAGAGGGGGAGGCCGAGATTCAGACATTGAAAATGCACACTGCAGAATCAGAAGAAAAGACGGGCCGCAGGGTTCTAGGACAATATCTGGATACTTATATTGTTATGGCAGATGAGGAAGGCCTTTTGATCGTCGATCAGCATAATGCACATGAACGGGTTCTTTTTGAAAAATACGAGGAGATCGATCGGGAGAGAGAGTGGCCGCGAAAACTGACCTTGCTGCCTGCAGTCTTCGATCTTTCTCCCTCACAAGTGCTGAATTTTGAAAAGAACCAAGATTTATTGGAAGAGACAGGATTTCGAGTGGACAACATGGGAGGACGCAGCTTCGCTCTCAAGGAATATCCCGATATATTCGAGGAAGAAGAGGCTGGGAAGATTTTTCTTTCCCTTCTGGAAGAAATGGGCGAGGAAAAAATACAGGACAAGAAGAGGGCGCTCTTGGCGACCCTAGCCTGCAAGACCGCCGTGAAATCAGGTCAGCCACTTCCCTATGAAAAGATGAGTTATCTTGTGGAAGAGCTGTTTGCGACATCGAACCCGTCTCTTTGTCCTCACGGACGTCCTGTTCTTCTCAAGCTGGACCGGAAAAAAATCGAGAAAGAGATCGGCAGATAACAGCACCGTCTCTACTGTAAACAATACCCGATGGATGGATTTTCAGAGGACGGTCTCTTTTAGATATTTTCAATTTGCCAAAAAAAATGTAATATATATGTTTCTCAATCGAAAGGTCTCCTTCATCAGACCTCCTTTTATACGGTTCTTTCGTCGGGGAGTGGCGCAGCCTGGTTAGCGCGCCTGCCTTGGGAGCAGGAGGTCGGCGGTTCGAATCCGCTCTCCCCGATCGGCTCGCATCGAAGCATAAGGCCGCTGAGATTGAAAGAAGCATCGATATCTTTAACATTTCCTTTGGGAATCAGGCATGTCGGTTAGGAAGCCATCCGGAGGCGGGCGAGCCAAGGGGGCTGATTTTCTCGTTGGGTAAATTTACGGGCTGAAAAATCGACTCGCCTGAATTTCTCTCTTCCACAGAAAAAGGTGTGTTTACGGATCAGATTGAAAAATGCGCAGCTTTGCGTTATAGTGAGAGGACTCAAACCATGTTACGCGCCAGTAGCTCAGTAGGATAGAGCAGCTGCCTTCTAAGCAGCGGGTCGGGGGTTCGAGTCCTCCCTGGCGCGCCAGCCAAGCGCCTTATTTTAAACGTTTTCCTCAGGATTTGTTTTCAGTCAGCTTATGCCATTTTGAGTTATTTTCAATGTCAAATGTCAAATCTGTGTCAAATAACCCTAACAAGGAAATCTCAAAACATGGTGGTGATCCGACTAAAAAAGAACGAGTAACAAAAAATGTCACTTGAAAGGGCGTCATTGGCGGATTCAAGGAGGAATATAGCCTTTAGAGGTGAGACAATTTTTGTAAAAATCACCTCGTTATTCCTCCCATACGGTGATTGACGCTCCCAGGGATGTCTGAGAACATAAATGGCGATTTTGATCGCGATGAAAAATTGTGACTGGATGACATATAAATTGAGAGAAAAATATTGCTGTCCGAACGTCACTTTTAAACGAATGGTCCGATATGACAAAAAATGTCAATAGTTCTGGTTCTGAAAGGCCCCGCGTATTCATCCTGCTGAGGAGTATCCATGGCGTCGAATCTAGGTGAACTTCTTATCCAAGAGAAACTGCTGGACAATAGTCAGCTCAAAAATGCTGTGGATTACCATAGGAAAAATGATGTCGGCATAGGAACGGCCATCATCAGTTTGGGATACCTTTCCGAAGAGGAAATGGCTCAAGCGCTCAGCCGTCAATTGGGCTATCCATATATCAACCTTGACCAGTTCGAGGTCTATCCCGATGTGATCAGCCTCATTCCGGTCGAGATCGCAAAAAAATATTTAATTATGCCTATCCATCGGATCCGGTCTTTTCTGACCCTGGCGATGGTCGATCCGACGGACTTGGATATCATCGAGGACGTCAGATTCCGGACGGGTTTGAGCATTCAGCCTGTCATCGCTTCCGAATCGGGGATTATGAATGCCATATCCAAATATTATGGATCATCCGACGCTCTGCGCGTGAAACAGATTGTCGATGAAATCGAGCAGGCCGAGGACACCAGCGTCAACATCATCGAGGAGGAAGAGGAAGATTATGATATCGAGGAGCTTGTCCACTCCACTGAAGAAGCCCCGATCATCACTCTCGTGAACACCATTTTTATAGATGCCATAAAGAAGGGAGCCAGCGATGTCCATTTTGAGCCTTATGAGAAAAATTTCCGGGTGAGATACAGGCTGGATGGGACTCTGCATGAAATGATGAATCTAGTCCTCAAGTTCAAGAATCCGGTCACTTCCCGCGTGAAGATACTCTCCAACATGGATATTGCCGAGAAGAGATTGCCTCAGGACGGACGGATCAAGATGAGAGTGAAGCTGGAAAATGGCGACAAAAAAGATGTCGACATGCGTGTTTCCAGCGTTCCTACCATTTTCGGAGAGAAGGTTGTGGTTCGAATCCTGGATAGGTCTATGCTCAAGCTGGATATGACCCAGTTGGGCTTCGAACAGGAATCTCTTGAGGTCTTCAAGCGGAACATTATCAGGCCCTGGGGGATCATACTTGTCACAGGTCCTACCGGAAGTGGGAAAACAAACACGCTGTATTCAGCTATCTCCAACCTGAATTCCATGGAAAAGAATATCATGACGGCTGAGGATCCTGTCGAATTTTATATGCCGGGAATCAATCAGGTCAACATCAAAGATGAAATCGGATTGAGCTTTGCCAATTCCTTGAGAAGCTTCCTCCGGCAAGACCCGGATATTATGCTGGTCGGAGAGATGAGGGATTTCGATACTGTGGATATCGCTATTAAAGCGGCCCTGACAGGGCATCTGGTATTCTCAACTGTCCACACCAACGATGCTGCGAGCACCATCCTTCGATTGGTCAACATGAACATCGAACCCTTTTTGATCGCCGATTCAGTGGTTCTGGTGGTGGCCCAAAGACTGGTCAGGCGCTTGTGTCAAAAATGCTGTTCGAAGCACAATCTGACTCCCGAGGCGCTCGTTGACATCGGGTTCACCGAGGAGGAAGCATCAAAAGTCAAAGTCTACAAGCCAGCCGGCTGCAATGCCTGCCACAGCACCGGATATAAAGGACGGACCGGCCTGTTCGAAGTCTTAGAGGTAACGGATGAAATCAGGGATTTGGTTCTGAACCGTACCCAGTCCAAGGATGTCAAAAAGAAAGCTCTAGAGAACGGAATGGTCACTTTGAGAAGAAGCGGTCTTCTTAAAATAATGGAAGGCATAACGTCGGTCGAAGAAGTTTTGAGAGAAACCGTAAAGGATATGGAGGTTTAATATGGCAATAACAATTCAAGAATTACTTCAGATTGCGGTTGAGAAAGATGCAAGTGACTTACACATCACGACTCACATTCCACCACGCATAAGAATACACGGGACTCTGGTTTCGCTGGACTATCCGCCGCTTTCACCTTCTGAGACAAAAAATCTCGTTTACAGTCTTTTGACAGACAGGCAGAAAAAGCAATTCGAGGAAAAGTTCGAATTGGACTTCTCATTCGGCATCAAAGAGATGGGTCGGTTCCGCGGAAATATCTTTATGCAGAAAGGAGCTGTGGCAGCGGCTTTTCGAAGATTTCTGCCAATCATGTGGAGTTTTTCTCAACTTGGTATTCCTCAGAGGCTTGGCAAATTGTGCTACCTGCCTCGAGGACTGGTTCTGGTAACAGGTCCCACAGGATGCGGAAAGTCCACCACACTGGCGTGTTTGATCGATCATATCAATACAGAAAGAAGCGTGCACATCGTGACCATCGAGGACCCCATTGAATATTTTTTCACACCCAAAAAATCGATCGTCAACCAGAGAGAGCTGTTCGTGGATACCCTCTCTTATGCCAATGCTCTTCGTTCGGTTCTCCGGGAGGATCCGGATGTCGTCCTGGTCGGAGAGATGAGGGATTTGGAGACAGTCGAAGCGACTCTCCGGGTTGCCGAGACAGGACATTTGACCTTCTCCACCCTCCACACCAATTCTGCATCAGAGACGATTTCGAGAATTATCGACATCTTTCCATCCCAGTATCAAGCTCAAGTTCGGATCATGCTGTCTATGAGTCTGGAAGCTGTGATCACCCAGTCTCTTCTGCCTCGGGCAGACGGGAGAGGACGGGTGCTGGCCATGGAAATTCTCATCCCAAATCCGGCCATCAGGAACCTCATCCGGGAGAACAAGATCCACCAGATCTATTCTTCCATGCAGATGGGGCAGGAGAAGTTCGGGATGCAGACCTTCAATCAGTCTTTGGCCAATCTGTATTTTAAAAAGGCTATCACCTTCGAAACGGCAATGAATGTAACATCCAAGCCGGAGGAGTTAACCGATATCCTTCAGAGGAGAGAAGGGCTCAAAGTGACCGCCGAGAATTTCTCTCCAGGACAAATGAGAAAATAGAAAGGGGAAAAAATGCCAACATTTCAATGGAAAGGAAAAAATCGCTATGGTGATGTGGTAGGGGGAGTCCGGGTGGCCCGCAGTGTGGATGAATTATCCAAAGCACTGCAGCGGGAGCAAATCCAGGTCATGGACATCTCCTCCAAGAGGAAAACAATCGAGATCCCTTTTCTCCAGAGACAGAAAGTGAAGCTGAAAGATTTGGCGATCTACAGTCGACAGCTCTCTGTGCTGATAGATGCAGAGCTTCCGTTGATTCAGAGTCTCAACATCTTGGCCGAGCAGACAAAGAATAAATACTTCAGACGTGTGATCAAAGACATCAGAGCAGATGTGGAAGCGGGATCCACCCTGAACCAGGCCAAACGAAAGTTCCCTAAAGTTTTCGATGACCTGTACTGTAACCTGGTGGCATCGGGAGAACAAAGTGGTTCTTTGGATGTCATGCTGAGACGGTTAGCCGAGTATTTAGAGAAAGTCGTGAAATTGAGAGCGCAAGTCAGGCAGGCCATGATCTATCCGACCGCTGTTCTAACCTTCGCTGTCGTGGTGGTGATATTCATGCTGTGGAAGGTCATCCCTGTGTTTGCGGCGATCTTCCTCGAGCTGGGCGCGCAACTTCCCTTTCTCACGCAAATCGTGATAAACCTCAGCAACTTCATCCAGAATTACATCCTTTTTCTTGCTATAGGGATTGTCGTTCTCATTTTCGGCTTCAGGTATTGGAGAAAAACACCTTCTGGACGCCGGATAGTGGACCAATTCTTGCTCAAGGTGCCTCTTTTTGGAAAGCTGCTCGAAAAGGTGGGGCTGTCACGGGTAACCCGGACTTTGAGCACTCTGCTTTCAGGTGGGGTTCCGATGTTGGAGAGCCTCAAGATCACATCGTCTACTTCAGGGAATGTCATCATCGAAGAACACATCATGAAGGCAAGATCCATGGTAGCTGAAGGGACGAGCCTGAGAGAAGCTTTGAGTGAGAAAGGAAGATTTCCGTTCATGATGATTCAGATGGTAGGAGTAGGAGAAGCAACCGGAACTTTGGATGAGATGCTGACAAAGCTGGCCAATTTTTATGATGAGGAAGTCGAAACATCGGTGGCATCGCTTCTGTCTATTATGGAACCTATCCTGCTCATTTTTGTCGGTTGCCTCGTAGGAGGCATCGTGGTCTCGATGTATCTTCCAATTTTTGATCTCATGAACAAATTTTGAAGGAAAGCGAGGATTCGGGGAGAGACAGGAAAGGAAAAACATCGCGGGATGAGACGATTCCAGAACCATACATGAGAGGAATAAAAAGGTGGTAAAAAGAAAAGACGTTTTATGGCTGATACTCCTGCGGTTGATCATTGTCACTGCTCTGGTGGTCTCTGCGGTGGTCATCCAGTACAGCACGTCCACATTTCTGCCGGTTCTCTTCTACTACCTGATTATTTTCGCCTACCTTCTGTCTCTCATCTACATTCTGGTGTATTATTGGGGAAAGCATCAGACCGTTCTTGTCTATGTCCAGATCTTCTTCGACCTCCTTTTGATCACGGCCTTTGTTTACTTTTCCGGAGGATTGAGGGGCTCTTTCTATTTTCTCTATATTTTTGAAATCATCGCCGCGAGCATTGTCCTTTCCAAGCGGGCTGCCTACCTGACAGCAGCTTTGTCTGGAGTCTTTTTCGGTGTCCTCGTGAACGGGATGCATTTAGGCTTCATTCCCTACTATGGGTATGATCAGCCCCCGGAGCTTTCTCCAGGATCGGTGGTTAACAATATCGTTATTTCCTGGAGCGTGTTTTTTCTCGTTGCGTTCTTGATGAATTACATGACAGAAGGATTACGCCGGACAGCGGAAAAACTCCGGCTGGCAGAAAGAGAACTCGATATCAAAAAGCGAATGGCTATCGCCGGCGAATTCTCTGCCCACTTGGCTCATGAAATCCGGAATCCTCTGGCCGTTATTTCTGGCTCGGTTCAAGTCCTCGGGACAGAGGCCGCACTGGACAAAAGATATAAAGACCTCATGGATAATATCGTTGAACAATCCGAGAAAGTCTCCCATTCCATCGAACAGTTTCTCAACCTGGTTTCTCCTGGCAAACACACTTTTTCGGACGTAGATCTGGGCTCTGTGGTGGATGAAACGCTGGTGCTGCTGGAGGCAAGCGGTGAACTGACTGAGAAATTTCGGGTGGAAGGAAATTTCAAGAATTCGAGAGCGTCTTATTTCGGAAATTCCAATCAGTTCAAGCAAATGTTCTGGAACCTCATCCGGAACTCGATAAAAACGATGCCAGAAGGAGGAACGATTACCATCGATTTTGAACAGCATCCGAAGAACGGCATCAAGTTGAGAATTTCTGATACGGGAAATGGAATGGGTGTCGAAGAGAGAAGATGCCTTATGGAATCCTTTCAAGGAGGATTCGAATCTGGAAAAGCCATCGGGATGGTCGTCGTACACAGGATCATCGACGACTATAACGGAAAAATAAGCGTGCTCTTTGAGTACGATAAAGGTACTGAGGTCATTATCACCCTGCCTCCGCAGCAAATGAAAACGAACTCTAGAGTAAGTTTATAGAAGGAAAATGGAGAAAATACTCATTATAGATGACGAAAAAAGCATTCTCGATCTTTTAAGCGTTGTCTTTGAAAAAGAAGGATATCATGTAGAGACATCCCTTGCGGCAACCAGGGCTGTCGATCTTATGGGCCATAAAGATTTTGACTTGATCATTTCCGACATCAAAATGCCCAAGATGAACGGTATGGAACTCTTAAAATATGTGAAGGAGAACAGGCCAGACATTCCTGTCATTATGATTACGGCCTATGGCACGATCAAGCAAGCTGTAGAAGCCCTGAAAGCGGGCGCTATGGACTATGTGGTTAAGCCGTTCGATGTGGAAGAACTGAAAATCATCGTGGCTCAAGGGTTAGAGAAAAAGAGGCTGAAAGAGGAAAATATTTTTCTGAAAAAGGAGCTCAAGAAGAAATACGATTTCGAAAACATGGTCGGAAAGAGTAAGACCATGAAGGAAATCTACAACCTTATCGAGAAAGTTTCCGTTACGGATTCCACTGTCCTGATTTCAGGAGAAAGCGGGACAGGAAAAGAGATGGCAGCGCGGGCGGTTCACTTTCTCAGCCATCGCCGTGACCGGGCCTTCGTTTCTTTAAACTGTGGGGCTCTGCCTGAGAACCTCCTTGAGAGCGAACTATTCGGTCACGTGAAGGGATCGTTTACAGGAGCTGTGGCCACCAAGAAAGGGATGTTTGAGATTGCGGAGAAAGGCACGCTGTTTTTGGATGAGGTAAGTGAGATGTCTCCCTGGACACAGGTCAAGCTGCTCAGAGCTCTACAAGATAAAAATATAAGAAGAGTAGGAGGGACAGAAGAGATTCCTGTGGACGTGCGAATCATCGCAGCGACAAACCAGAATTTACAGGAGAAAATAGACGAAGGGAAGTTTCGAGAGGACCTTTTCTACAGGCTGCATGTGATTTCTTTTGAAATGCCGCCTTTAAGAAAAAGGAGGGAAGACATCCCCCTTCTTGTTTCGCATTTTCTCGAAAAATATTGTAAGGGAATGGGACGGCCGGTTAAACGTATAGCTCCCGAAGTGTTTAACGTGTTTGAATCCTATCCGTGGCCAGGAAATGTGAGAGAGCTTGAAAACACGATTGAGAGAGTCGTGGCGATCGAAGAGAGGGAGACGATTACGAAAGAGAGCCTTCCTAAGGAAATGCTGCTTCCCACCAAAAGACAGGATGTTTCCCTCTCTCTTCAGCCCGGATTTGACCTCAACGCGAAGATGGACGAAATCTCTAATCATTATGTCCAAAAGGCCCTCCTAGAATCGAGAGGGAACCTGAAAGAGGCCGCAAGTCTTTTGGGAATCAATTACAGATCGCTGAGATATCTTATCGAAAAACATGGATTGAAAGATGCGAACAGGTCGCACAGAAACAATATCTAGGGAAAATATGCGGTTCATTCGAAGTGTCAATATTTGGTGCAGGTTGACAAAAAATGTCAATAACCATGAATATTCAGATAATGGGCATATTTAATTTACTTAATTACAGTAAGTTAGGCTTATGTTGGCTTGGCACAAAAGTTGCTATGAATATTGATCCCCGTAATTAACTGGTGGATGAACAAAAACGCCAGAAATAAAAAAGGAGGTTTTAAATGTTAAAAAAGGTGAGAGGTTTCACACTGATCGAGCTTCTGATTGTTGTGGCTATCATCGGAATTCTTGCTGCTCTTCTGATTCCAAATGCGATTACGGCCATCCAGAAATCCAAACAGAAAGGCACCATGAAGGATATCACCACCATTTGTACCGGAGCTGCTGACTTCATCACAGACCAAGGTGCATGGAGCAACGCCAATCCACCTGTTGTCCATGCAGGACCGCTCGCGCAGGGGGATGCATTCCTTACAGCACTTGCGCCATTCTACATCAAGATCGTTCCTGTCAATGACAACTGGGGTAGTCCGTTTCAAGTCTGGCTTGGCGCTGCCGCTGCAATAAGATCAATCGATCCTCTTGATGTCGGCGAAGATGACTTCATCGTTGAGTCTTATGCTCGTGACGGAGTTGCCGATGGATGGACCTATGATGCTGCTGATCCCACCAATGGAATGTACATCATAGACTCCATGGATGATTTTAGGAACGACTTGGTCAGCTGGTCTGGATCATGGATTCGTGCTCCAAGAACCGCTGTGCAATAAGCAAGCTTGATCTAATTTCATCCTTATTAGGAAAAGGGCGACACGCAAAGCAAGCGTGTCGCCCTTTTCTTTTCTTCCGCTCTTTTTTTCCTTCTTGCGAATCAGGTTTATCGTTCATTCCTTCTTCTCTTATAGAAAAAGAGGCGGGAAATGCTTCCAGCTGCGAGAAAATAATAGAATCCCGTCCATTCAATTTGTTATAATGATGGCACTCGCTCATGCGGACGATAATCCTGCTAGCCTTGAGTGTCCTCATCACTCTTCTCCTCATCCCTCTCCTCATTTTCTGCTCGATTTTCAGATGTTCCCGGGTTCTTATTTGGGCAGGGAAACAGGCACTAAGAATGGCTCCGAAAATACTCGGGGTCCGTATTGAAGTCACTGAGGCCGATAAAATAGAGAAGAGCAAGCCTTACATCTTTATGTCAAATCATTTGAGTTTTCTCGATGGGCCCCTGCTTTTTTTAATCATTCCCCAACCTGTCCGGGTGATTTTGAAAAAAGAAATATTCAAGATTCCTGTCATTGGGTGGGGCATGCGCCAGGTCAATTTCGTTCCGGTAGACCGGAAAGGGATAAAAGGAGGAAAAAAAAGCATTGACCGAGCCGTTCAGTTGATAAAAGAAAAGGAATATTCTTTCTTGATTTTTCCAGAAGGCACGCGAAGCTTGGACGGCCGACTTCAGCCTTTTCGGCGCGGAGGTTTCTTTCTGGCCTTAAACAGCGGAGCACCCATAGTCCCGATTTCCATTAAGGGGACATTCGAACTCATGCCAAAAGCTAGTTTCTTCGTGAAAAAAGGGAGCATCAGGGTGGTGTTCCACCCTCCGGTCTCAGTCGAGGAATACGACAAGAAAAATCTTCCTGACCTCATAAGCAGAGTCCAGAATATCATTCGAGAAGGCGTTACTGAATAGCTGCATTCTTTTGACTCTCTCAATAACAGTCAGGCAGGCTGGTTCGTCACGCTTTTTGATGAGCTAATCTTTATTAACGTCCCCTCCAGATCCTTTCCCTGCGGGGTCTGGTTTTGCTTTCTGTGTGGAAGACCGGTTTTTCGTGGACTTCCTGCTCTCTTTCCGGAGTTTCGGGGACAGAGATCCGGGCTTTTTTTTCACTTCTGTCGATCTGGAAGGAGCGTTCCGCTGCATACAGAACTTCTTGACGGAGACCTTCTTCAGCGATTTCTTCCGTAAATTTTCTCCGGCCCTCTACCAAATCCTTGATGTATCCTTGAATCTGTTCTTCAGAGTAGAAGCGACGAATATCCCATTCATCCAGAGATTTTCCTTCACACCGTGTGATTTCCTTTGTCCCCAGTATTCCCCGCTCGTAACTGTTTGTCTCCCGCAGGTCGCCCCTTTGGATCTGAGCCATTAGATTGATAGGGACGCGCTTTACTTTGCGAACAAGCCTTTTTTTTATCTGACCGTCTTGCTCCGTGGATTCGATGATCTCGCCGATTCCTCCTGTGTTGTACTGCATAAATTTCAGTTTTCCTGGATAGTTGTCGACTAGAGTCATGATGATTTCATAGAAACGGTTGACCTTTTTTGCCCGGGAGCCGATGATGAAGGGATCTGTACCGACTATTCGAACAGATTCTCCGGCCTTTAGGGGCTGGCTGGCGTAACTATGGGTGCTTTCTCCCCACAGATAGGCCAAAACAGCCTGTTCGGGTGTGAGCTGTTGGGAAAAACTCATGATGGTGTTTCGACGGGTAATAAAAGCGAAGATGAGTCCATCCAGGTCATCGAGAGGAGGGAGGTCGATGGACCTGGAAAAAATATCCACTATTTTGCCCTCTAAATCGACACGCAGCTTTTTCCTCTGAACAACGGCTCTTCCGTTGGCGGTAAGACTTTCATCCATAAAATCGACCTCTCCGTTGGCTTTGATCATGACATTTTCCAGCAGGGCCGATTTGTCAGTTAGGGTGTTGTACATAGCTTCCTGGTAGTCCTTTTCCACGTCGGTCTTGACGAAGAAATTGTTTTCAGATCCCAAAGCAGATCCATCGTTCTTCAAAAAAACAATATCATCCTGGGTGACGAGCGTTTTTTCTCCTTTTTTGTGGTCCAGACCGAGCTGATGACAGGACCAGGTGGATTTTCCGGTAGCCGTCAATCCAAAAAGAAAGATGCCGTGTGTTTTGAGTGTGTTTTCGGGATTGCGAGCTGTGACGATCTTGGTCCCTGCATGAAGCCCCAGCATTCCTTTTTGATCGGCGGTCCACATAGCCTGGCGGAGAAAGCCTTTTTTGTCTTCTCCCATATAATCTGTTCCCAAGGCGATGTTGATGTTGTATTCTGGAAGAACGAGAACCTGTTGCCTCAAGGGGTGTTCTTCAGGAATATGGATCATGATAAATTCCGGCCCAGGACGTTTGGAAGGTTTGAACAAGGTGGTCCCCCACATGTATCCCAATCTATAATTGACGAGATCTGCTGACGAGACGTACAGATTACAGAGAGGATTGTAAAAATCATTCTGTCCCATCTGCCTTCGGATGTGATAGAAGGGTAGAGAACGCAGAAGATGGAGCACTCTATCCAGTTCTTCCGGCGCTTTGGCGGTCAAAGCCTGCTGTTCTGCGCTCGGTCGAGTGAGTCGAACATCCCGGCTCCCCAAATATATGGTTTTGGGAGCGATGCGGCTAGAGATGGCGGCCCTCCATCCGTAAGACCCGAATTTTGTTTTCACGCCGGTGGCTTTTGCTCTCGGTTCCAGCCAATTGAGGTCCACACTTTTGATATTCGATCCCTTCAAAGCTCGCAAAATCTCTTCTGCGGATTTTTTATAGGCTTCCTCGTTGTATAGGTCTGCACTGCTCATCGGTTTTTACCCTTTGATTTCGGGCGGAGACTCTCCTTTCACAATACGCTTGATGTCGTCGATTGTGGCGATCCCGCTGTTGAAGAGATAACATTTTGCGTGCTGGAAAAGCTGGCGGAAAAATCTTTTTTGGTATTCGAGCCTTTCTGGCGTGGTCACCAGGAGATGGGGATTGAAAAAGGGATGGCTTTTTGGCGGGCTAATGGCTGTCTTCAATCCCGGACTTTGCCCGGATTCGACAATTCGAAGAGCATCTTCGTCTTCCATCTTCACGGCTGGAGGAGAGGACGTATCATATCTCAAGATGAATATCCATTTTATGCCGATCCGCTTGGTGTGTTTGGCTGGTCCCTCGATCCAGTATGGATCGAGCAAAGAGACAGAATTCTGGGAGGCCTTGTAGCAAAAAGGTGAGCCCCTATCGAGTCGGCAATCATCGGTTCGGAGGCATTCTGTATCCTGGCAGTTCTCCTTGCGTATGATAACATTTTCGCATTTGCTGTTGTCGAATAGAGATGCCAGTTCCGGGTAGAATTGGACAGTGTTCGTCGGGATGAGCAGTTTTCTTTCCACCGAGTCAGCCAGAGCTCGCCCGCCGGAAAATCTGACAAACAGGATATCTGTCGAATGCAGGCGATTCTCTGAATCTTGAAGAAGGCCGTAGAAGATATCGGATTTTTTTGTCCCTTTAGGCCCCATGAGCACCAGCCCCTCACCGTTAACCTCACCGGACATCCCGCGAAGTGCATAGGTGCTGAAGAGCCGCTCGGAAACGTCGGTGACAAGCCCCAGCGCCAGACTTCGCAGAGGAGAATAATTGTCTGTGTTGACCAGGACTCCTGTTTTTGTCTCAGAATTGTAAAAACCGCGGGATTCTCTTCCTGGAACTCCATCTACAGCATAGATGATACCATGAGGTTCGATATCGGCCTCCAGTTGGGCCGGATACCAATTTTCTACCCAAAAGTCATTCAGGTGAGAGACATTGGTCCTCAATTGAACGATAACACCGTTGATATTTGCATTCCATTCGAAGTAGTTGTCATAGCTGAGCGAATCTTCCATCTCTGCTACGAGAGCATCTCTCATACTCAGAGAGACGGAAGAGTCCACAGGGACCGATTTTTTCACCCGCGTTATGGTGTTGTTCAAAGCGATATATTTGACCTTTTTTGCCGTTTTGAGCCGGGATACTGCTTCGATAATCCTGTCCAGAGCTTTCTCGAGATCTTCCATTGACGTAGCGTAGGAAAGACGTATACAGGCGTCGGCTCCGAACGCATCTCCTGGAACAACGGCAACTCTTGCTTCTTTCAGAAGATAGTAAGCGAGTCCGTAGGAGTTTCGAATAGGCATGCTGTTGAATTCTTTTTGATAGGTCGAGGAGAAATTGGGAAACAAGTAGAAAGCCCCCTGCGGTTTAAGGCAGGAGACTTCAGGAAGACTCTGGAGCCGCATCAACACATAATTTCTCCGCCTCTGGAATTCCGAAACCATTTTGGAAACGTCATACTGAGGTCCTCTCAATGCCTCCAGGCTCGCTTTCTGCGAGATAGAACAAGGGTTGGAAGTGGAATGGCTCTGAATCTTCGCCATACTGTCGATGATATCAGCAGGTCCAGCCGCATAGCCGATCCGCCATCCGGTCATGGAATAGGATTTGGAAACGCCGCTTATCACGATGGTCTTTTTTTTGATTTCTTCACCGAGCGAGGCAAAGCTGTAGAACCGAAAATCATCATAGACCAGCTTTTCATAGACTTCGTCTGCGATCACAAAAATATCCTCTTCCATAACCACGTCAGCCAGGGACTCCAAAGAGTGTCTGGGATAGGCTGCTCCGGTTGGATTGGATGGATTGTTCAGGATGAGTGCTTTGGTCGCCGGAGTGATGGCTGATTTCAGTTCATCGGGCGTCATCAGGAATCCGTTTTCTTCCTTGGTCGATACGATGACGCCTTTTCCGTTTGCTAGAGAGACAGCATGGGGATAAGTCACCCAATAGGGAGAGGGAATAATAACTTCATCCCCATCGTTGATCAATGCCTGTATAAGATGATAGAGAGAACTTTTGGCACCTGTGGATACCATGACTTCATTTTTGGTATAGATCAGACCTTGATCTTCTCTCAGCCTGGCGATGATGGCTTGTTTGAGGTCAGGGATGCCGTCGTTTTGGGTGTATTTTGTGAAATTTTCCTCGATTGCACGGATCCCCGCCTCTTTGACGTTATCTGGAGAGGGAAAATCCGGTTCTCCCACGCTCAGATCTATGATATCGATACCCTCGGCCTTCATGGCCTTAGCCTTGGCCGTGACTTTTAATGTGGGGGATTCCCCGATCTTGTTTGCTTTTTCTGAAACCATAGTTTCCCTTTTTCGTGATCTTTATTCCTCTTCCTCGTCTTTCTCTTTTTCTTCAGAGGCCAGCTTCTTTTTCAGATAGTCTTTGAAATCCACGCCTGTCAGCGATTTGACCACTTCTGGCATTTGCGCCAGGATTTCGGCAACCTGGGAGGTGATTTTGGTGGTGCCTAGACTTTTTTCTCCTCCGACCACAACGATCTTGTCGACTTTGGAGAGAGGCTCGGAGACGGATTTGGCCAGATCGGGCAGCATCTTGAGGTACATCTCAAGTATGGCAGCCTGATTGTACCTCTCCCATGCCTGGGCCTTTTTCAACATGGATTCCGCTTCGGCGAGTCCGAGTTGTTTGACTCGTTCCGCTTCAGCGATGCCTTCGAGCTTTGAAGCGTCCGATTTTCCCCTGGCTTCGGTTTGGATGCGGTATTCTTCCGCCTCGGCTTCGGCTTTCATCTGGTATTTCCGGGCATCCGAAGGCTTGATGACAGTGGCATCGAGTTCCTTTTCTTTCCTGGCGATTTCGAGCTCTTCGAGTTTTATCGATTCCTGTTTTTCGATCATTTTGACTTTGGCTTCCTCTTTTTTTATTTCCTGGGAGAGTTTGGATCGCTCGATTTCATAAGCAAAGTCAGATTTGGCTTTCTTTTCGTTCACCTGTATTTGAGATTCAGATTTTTTGGCCTCGTTTTCCCACTGGGCCTTGGCGATCAAGGCTTCTGCGGCAAGACGGGCGATTTCTCCTTCTTTTCTCGCATCGGAGGCTCTGATGATCGCTTCTTTCTCGGTTTCTGCCTCAGCTATGGTCGCATCTCTCTTGGCCGCTGCGATTTGCGGCTTTCCCAGTGCATTCAAATAACCCTGGGTATCACTGATATCCTTGAGTGCGAATGACATAAGGCTGAGTCCCATCCGGGAAAAGTCTCCCATGGCTGATTCTGCTACATTTGAGGAAAACGCATGTCTGCCTTTATAGATTTCTTCTACGGTCATAGTCCCCATGACATCTCTCATTTTGCCTTCGAGTACAGTGGTGGCCACATCTCGAATTCCATCCTTTCCCAAACCTAAAAATTGTTCTGCTGCCACGCGAATAGATGCCTCGGCGGAATCTATCTTTACTTGAGCCACTGCTTCCGCCATGAGAGGCACTCCTCCATTGGTGAGGACTTCAGGAGTTTTAATGTTTAGAGTGATCGCTTCCATAGGAAGGATATCGACTGTTTCTAAAAACGGCAAGACAAACGTCCCTCCTCCCAACCTGTAGCGGTAGCCGATTTTTGTTTTTGTTCCATCCGGTGCAATCGTAACCCGTTTTCTTCCTCCTGATATGATGAGGGCTTCATTCGGGCCCACCTTCCTGTACTGTTTCGCAAAAAGAAGGATCAAGAGCGCCAAGACAACAACTGTGATACCGATTATGATAAGCTGAGAAATAATATCCATCCTAACCTCCTTGGATAAAGATCTTTAGAGGAAAATTCGTATTGGTGAAATACTATTATATAGATTCATGTTCCGAAGTGAAAATAAATATTATCCTTAAGTCAGATTATTTTCAAGAGCAAAATAGAAGGGGGAATGTCCGAGAGAACGAAAGGGTATCAAAAGCGGGGGAACATTTTGTGCATAATTCAGGCTAGTCGAAAAATTTGAAACGGATGATATGAAAGACGGCTGCCAGGCCATCTTTCCATCCGATTTTTTTCCCTTCCGAGTAGTCTCTTCCCGAATAGGATATGGGAACTTCGTAGATTCTTGCCTTCAGTTTGGCAAGCTTGAGTGTGATTTCAGGTTCGAACCCGAATCTTTTAGATTTGAGGGTGATTCGGTCGAGAATATCTTTTTTAAATACCTTATAACACGTTTCCATGTCCGAGAGATTGAGGTTTGAGAGCATGTTGGAGAAGGCGGTCAGGAATCTGTTTCCGATGTAGTGCCAGAAATAGAGCACCCGGTGAGGTCCTCCGAGAAATCGAGAACCATACACGGCATCCGCTCGACCATCCAGAACGGGTTCCAAGAGTTTGGGGAATTCTTTGGGATCATACTCCAGGTCTGCATCCTGCACAAGGATGATATCACCTTCCGCTTCGGAAAATCCGGTGTGAAGGGCAGCTCCTTTTCCCTGGTTTCTGCTGTGACGGACGACTTTAATGTTGGGCTGTTTCATCCTATTGAGGATCTCTCCTGTTCCGTCAGTGGAGCCGTCGTCCACGATTATGATTTCCTTATTCAAGCCTGCATCCACTCCCTGGACGCGTCGGATCAACTCCTCGACGGTGTTTTTTTCGTTATAGACAGGTATGACGATTGAAAGCTTCATGGTTTCTCACGAGAGCTCACCCCCAGCACCTCTTGGAAGTAAGAGATGGTTTCATGAAGCCCGTCCTCAAGGGCCGTCTGAGGATGCCAGTCGAGTTTTTCCTTTGCCAGGGAAATGTCCGGACATCTCCGAACTGGATCGTCCTGAGGCAAGGATTCATGGGTGATTCCCGAGGAGCTTCCGGTCAGGCTGATGATCTTTTTCGCGAGTTCGATGATGCTGAATTCATCTGGATTTCCCAGGTTTACAGGACCGATAAAATCTTCTGTCTCCATCATCTTGACAAGTCCTGATATCAAGTCGGAAACATAGCAAAAGGAACGGGTTTGGGTTCCGTCACCGTAGAGAGTCAAAGGCTCACTTTTCAGAGCCTGGACGATGAAGTTGCTCACGACTCTTCCGTCTGACACAGCCATTCGAGGACCATAGGTGTTGAAGATGCGGACGATTTTGATATCGATGTTGTTTTGTCTGTGATAGTCCATCATCAGTGTTTCTGCCACACGTTTTCCCTCATCGTAGCAGCTCCGCGGACCGATAGGATTGACATAGCCCCAGTAGGATTCCGATTGAGGATGGACTTGCGCGTCCCCGTAAACTTCTGATGTAGAGGCAAGAAGGATTCGGGCTTTTATCCTTTTGGCCAATCCGAGCATGTTGATTGTGCCCATGACATTCGTTTTTACAGTTTTGATCGGATTGGTTTGATAGTAGATAGGAGAGGCTGGACATGCCAGGTGGTAGATCTGGTCGACCTCGACAAAAAGAGGATGAATGATATCATGTCTCATAAGCTCAAAATGAGGATGAGAAAGGAGGTGACGGATATTATCCTTGCTTCCGGAAAAGAAATTGTCGACACAGATGACATCCGATCCTCTTCCAACAAAATATTCGCAGAGATGACTTCCTAAGAATCCGGCCCCGCCTGTTATGAGGATGCGGTTCATTTTCTCTCCTTTTTTGTGTGCGCCATCGAGTCAATCCTCCAGAAACCTGGCTTTATGAAGGATTATCCATAAGCCATGAAGAGAAGACTCTTCTCTTTGAGTACATTTTTTTGAGCAGAGCAGAGATCTTGGATTCCTTTATCTGCCAAATTCAACAAGGATGTGAAATCCTTCTTACTGAAGGGTGATTTTTCCGCTGTTGCCTGTATTTCCACGATTTTCCCGGTATCTGTCTTGACGACATTCATATCGATCTCAGCCATAGAATCTTCCTGATAGTCAAGGTCGAGAAGGACAGTTCTGTCGACAATTCCCACACTCACTGCACTGACCAGATTTTTGAGGGGCATGTGGTCTATGATTTTCTCATCCATCATTTTTTTGAGGGCAAAAGCCAGAGCCACACATCCCACTGTGATGGAGGCCGTTCGCGTGCCTCCATCTGCTTGGATGACATCGCAATCTACAGTGATTGTTCTCTCTCCCAGGGTGCCGAGGTCTGTAACTGCCCTGAGGCACCGTCCGATCAAACGCTGGATTTCTTGGGTGCGGCCCGAGAGGCGGCCTGGCCCCCGTTCGCGGAGAGTTCTTTTTTCGGTTGAACAAGGGAGCATAGCATACTCTGCGGTTATCCACCCGGTTCCATTTCCTTTAAGAAAAGAGGGGACTTTTTCCTCTACCGAGGCAGCTGCCGCGACTTTGGTTTTTCCCATCTCGATGAGGGCGGATCCATCAGCAAATTCGAAAAAATCCGGAGTGATGCTTACCGGACGCAGAGAATCACAAGACCGCTTGTTTGCCCTCATTTCTCTATTTTAAACTTTCCTTTTCTTCCTCCGGCCTTGTTTTCCACCGGTCGTGAAACCAGAACCAGAATTCCGGGTATTTCTCTATCTGATTCTGTATAATATTAGTGCATAGCTGTGTGATTTTCAACACATCAGTTTTCTCTTCACCCGTGAGCTCTGGATTTAAAGGCTTATGTATTTGCAGAGAGTATTTTTTATGGGAGGTAGGAAAGCAAAAAACAGGAATGAGCGGAGCCTGAGTTTTGATGAAGAAGGCAGCCAGGCTGGGAGTAGTGGCTGCTGGTTTCCCGAAAAAATCCACAAAGACAGCATGGCTGCGAATGACGTTTTGATCGATCAAAACGGCAACCATCTCGTTAGCTTTGAGGGCCCGCAGGGTGGGCCTCGCTGCTCGATGCTTGTATATGACCGAGGCTCCGAATTCTTTTCTGATATCCGAGAGCTCTTCTTCAAGCGACTGATTATCCAAAAGCCGGGCGATAACGTTCAACTTTCCTCTCTGGGAAAGAAACACGGGAGCGATTTCCCAATTTCCGAAATGAGCGGAAAAGAGTAAAGCCCCTCTACCTTGATCGAGAGACTTCCTCAGGTGTTCTTCACCTTCGAGAATCATGAGTTTATCGCTTTCCTCGCGACTCATCCAACGAATTTTGAGAATATCCACAAAAGCCCTCCCGAAGTGTTCAAAACAGGATCGAGCGATTTTTTGAATCTCTCCAGGGGAAAGCCGATTGCTGAATGCTGTGTTCAGATTGGAGAAGGCAATCTGACGGTGTTTTCTATCGACGTGATAGAGCAATCGTCCCAACAGCGCACCTAATGATAGGCTGAGGTCTCTCGGAAGAAAAAAAAGAGGGAGCTTCAGGAGCCTGAAAAAGGTGTATTCTATCGAATCTTTCAATTCAGCCATATGATCTTTCAGCTGCGTGACAGCGAAAGGAGAATTTCCTGATAAAACTCGCTATCGACCTTTAATTCTATCCTGTTGTAGAGAAGAGGGATATTTTGCTCTTTTTGCAGGGCACTCAGCTTGAAATGATCTTTTTCAGTAGTAAGGACGGCCTCAATCCCCATTTCCTGGATTTCCCGGGATATTTTTTTTATCGATGATGGAGGATAGGCATGGTGGTCTGGAAATTGGAGGGCGGATACAGGAATCAAACCCTCTCTTTTAAGAATGGAAAAGAATCTTTGTGGACGGGCTATGCCTGAGACAAAAAGCAGTCGTTTGTGCTCAAGTAGTGCAGCCGGATAAAGGGAGCCATCCTTAGAGGAATAAAATCCCTGATTTTCCACAGAATATGTAAAGACTTTTGCCTTCGAGAAATTTTCTTTCATCTTTTTTTTTGCCGGGGCTTCTCCGTCTTGCCTGATCAGAATGATGTCCGCTCTCTTGAGAGATGAAAAGGGCTCTCTGAGAGTTGTTTTTTCGCTTGGGTTGCAGAGAACAATATCCAGATTTCTCTGCAGCTTTCTGTGTTGGAAACCGTCATCCAGGACAGCTACCTGAAAATGCTCTCGGAAAGCTTTCTGGCAGGATATCAGCCGGTTCCGTCCTATGTATATCCCGACTTGAGGAAACCGTAGGGAGACCATAAAGGGCTCATCCCCCGCCTGTTTCCAGGTAACAAATCTCTGTCTGCCGTCCGAAAGGATCCCTCCTGTCTTTTCCCACTGACCCTTATAGCCTCTTGTGACCAGAGCCGGTCTGATTCCGTTTTTCAAACAAAGGGAGAGGATGCTCATGACAAGAGGAGTTTTTTCCGAACCTCCGAAGGCAATGTTCCCCACACTGATGACGGGGAGGGGTGCTTTGTAGGCCCTGCGTATTCCCAGGTCATAGAGGATGTTGTTCATCCAGCATCCAACCTGATGAGCCAGAGAGAGAGGGGGCAATACCCGTCGCATTCTTTCAGGACTATACACCATCTCGCACTCTCTTTCAAGATACCCATTCTTTGACTTGCATCGGGAATGTGTGATAATTTACTTTCTTTTTATGAGCATAAATCCTGTCATTGAGCCGAAACATCCATAAAATGGAGGGGAAAGAATGATAAGAAAAACATGGCCGAAGACTTTTCTATTTTTGAGTGTCGGATTTATTCTCTGTTTTTTGGTGGGCGCAAAAAATGGAGAAACAGGAGCTGTCCTGGACGAAACTCTTCTCGAAGGATTGAAGCTCAGATGTATTGGACCGGCCAACATGGGAGGACGTATCGATGACTTCGCCGTTATTGAAAGCAATCCTCAAATCATCTATGCCGGGACAGCTTCAGGGGGCTTATGGAAAACCATCAACAACGGCATCACATGGGAACCGATTTTCGACGATCAAGAGACGAGCTCTATCGGGGATGTCACCGTCGCGCCGTCTAATCCAGATGTGGTGTGGGTAGGAACCGGAGAGCCAAACAACAGACAAAGCTCTTCTTGGGGAAATGGTGTATATAAATCTTCGGATGGAGGGAAAACCTGGAAGAACATGGGACTCCGCGACACACATCATATCGGGCGCATTGTCATCCATCCCAGAGATTCTGATACTGTCTATGTTGCGGCCTTAGGACATCTCTGGGGGCCGAACAAGGAAAGGGGGCTGTTCAAAACCACGGATGGAGGAAAAACCTGGACAAACACCAAATTCATCGATGAAAACACCGGATTCGTAGATGTTGCTCTAGATCCTCAGAGTCCTGACACCCTTTATGCGGCGGCCTATCAAAGGAGACGCCGAGGCTGGGGATTCAATGGCGGGGGCCCAGGAAGTGGACTTTACAAAACGACCGATGGCGGCGAGACCTGGATTCGGTTAGATAAAGGTCTGCCGGGTGGAAACACAGGCCGCATCGGGATCGACATTTACAGGAAGGATCCCCATATCGTTTATGCCATCGTGGAACACAAACAAGGGGGAGTTTTTCGCTCCGAAGACAAGGGAATTTCCTGGAAGAGAATGTCTTCCACCAACCCACGGCCGATGTATTACAGTCAGATCCGTATCGATCCGAACAATGATCAACGGATATGGGTTTTGGGTGCAAGGATGTATTTCTCCGATGATGGAGGAAAGCATTTCAACACCGGTATTGTGACGCGCATCCACGGCGACCATCACGCGATGTGGATCAACCCTGGAAATTGTGATCATATGATCGTTGGATCAGATGGAGGCATCTATTTTTCTTATGATAGAGGCAGGACATGGGATTTTATCAACTCCCTTCCTCTCGGACAGTTTTATGAAATAGGCTTTGATATGCAGCGTCCCTATTATATATATGGTGGGCTGCAGGATAATGGAAGCTGGGGAGGGCCGAGCGAAACGTATTATTCGCAAGGGATTTCCAATGACGAGTGGTTCCGGATCGGAGGGGGAGATGGGTTTTACACGCAAGTCGACCCAACGGATCATGACCTTATCTACGCAGAATCTCAAAACGGCAATCTTTTCCGTCTGAATCTCAAAACAGGAGAACGCAAATCCCTCAGGCCTGAGCCAGAGGATCCCAAAGAAACGTATCGATTCAACTGGAACAGCCCGATACTCCTTTCACCCCATGACCCGAAGACCATTTATTATGGAGGGAACAGGCTTTTTATATCCCAAGATAGAGGGGATACATGGGAGGCCACAGATGATTTAACCAAGCAGGAGGATAGAGAAAAAAAAGAGCTGATGGGTGTTCTTACAGATGAGAATACACTCTCTAGACATGACGGGATTGCCTATTTTGGGGACATCACGACTATATCTGAGTCTTCCATAAAGCCCGGTCTCCTGTATGTCGGAACGGACGATGGAAATCTTCAAGTTTCACAAGATGGGGGAAAGACTTGGAAAAATGTGACGGATAAGCTGCCCGGGGTACCGAAATACACTTATGTCACCCGTGTGATCGCGTCCGGGTTCGATGAATCCACAGCGTATGTTGCATTGGATGGTCATCGAAACGACGATTTCAGGCCCTATATATTCACGAGCACAGATTACGGAGAGAGCTGGAAAGACATTTCGGGCGATATTCCTGAAGGAAACGTTGTTAACGTAATCAGAGAGCATCCTCGGAATCCCGACCTTTTGTTTGTGGGAACCGAAAGAGGAGCCTATTTCTCGATTGACCGTGGAGAGAAATGGATAAAAATCAAGAGCAATCTCCCAGTCGTTCCGGTGGACGACATTGCCGTACATCCCCGAGAAAATGATCTAATTTTGGGCACTCACGGACGCAGCATCTGGATATTGGACGATATCACTCCCCTGGAGCAGATGACCGAAGATGTCGTGAGATCTTCCAGCTATCTGTTTGATATTCCTGACGCTGCACAGATCCGGCTCTTCTATCACAAGGGAAGTACGGGACACAAAATTTTCATCGCGCCCAATCCACATTACGGAGCATTGATCAGCTATTATCTGAAAGAGGCGGCAAAGAAGTCTCCCACTTTCACCATTGTTTCTGCTGACGGGCGAGAGGTGAAAGAATTCAAAGGACCGAAGGATCCCGGCCTCAACCGCATCAGCTGGGATCTGAGATATGGTGCGCCTGATATCCCTGAGATGGGAAGAAGAGGTGCCCGCGGACCTCTGGTGCTTCCTGGCGAGTACAGAGTCACATTCAGAACGGGTGAAGAAGAAATGACCAGGGCTTTGAAGGTCGAGGAAGATCCCAGGATCGAGATCCCTTTCCAGGACAGGAAAGCCCAACACGATGCTCTGCTCGAGCTTCATTACCTCTATCCTTATATATCCGCGGCGAGTCGCGCTGTGGAAAGTTTGAAAAGAGAGTTGGACAGTGTCCAAAAGACTCTGAAAAAAATCTCTTCTGTGCCTGAGGTGATCTCCGAACAAATAGAGACGACCGCACAAGAGCTGGAGGAGATAAAAATCAAACTGACAGGTGATCCTGAGCTGGGTTATCGGGGAAGGCGTTTCTCTGTTCAAGGAAGACTCCGCATGCTGGGTGAAGCGATAGAGAGCTACACGGTTGCTCCATCCGGCCGCCAGGTTCTTCAGATCAAGGAGAGGAAGGAGGAATTGGGCGGCTTGATCCAAAGGATCAACAAGATCATAGAAGAAGGTATCCCCCGTTTGAACAAACTGTTGAATGAGAACAATATTCCCCATATGCTTCCGGGCAAGGCCATAAAATTCGACATCCAGCCCGGTTCGCGATGATCCTCTCTTCTCAGGTCACGGATTTTCTCCATGGCAGTTCAGCATCTTTACTTCTATAGGTCGATTTTTTATAATACTTGCTGATTTTTCATGATAGGAGGACAGATATGAAGAGAAAAACAGCGGCTGCCGTTTTGATTCTGGTATTGGTCTTGATTTCTTCCTACTGCAAAAAGAAAAGCCAGGTTCAGGGAGTCTCCCTCGAGGTGACCTTTTCCGAGGAAAGGCTTTCAGATTACCTTATCACTGACATGACGTACAAATGGAAGACCGATAGCACATTCCAGACACTGGATCAAGATATGAATGTCTTTGTTCATTTCTGGCACAAGAACAATCTTCTTTTCCAAGATGATCATATTCCAGAGGTTCCTATCCCAGATTGGGAGCCTGACCAAGAGTACACGTATTCGAGAAGAATATTTATTCCTGAGTTTATTGATGAGTTTGACCCAGAATTCAAAGGGAAAGAGACACTGAGGTTATCCATCGGCTTTTTTTCCCCTTACGATAGAACGAATAAGTCAAAGCAGGAAGTCCTGGAAAAAAAGCTGGAGGTCTATCCTCCTCCCTTGGATACCCCTGAGATTATTTATGAGGAGGGATGGTACGATCTGGAAATCGATCCTGAGGCCTATTTGGAGCGCTGGCGCTGGACAGCCAAAGAAGCCCGCTGCATCGTTGATAATCCCAAACGAGATGCGCTTCTTGTGATAAAAGGAGGATTGAACCTCGAAGCACTCAAGGATCAAAAGGTCATTTTCATGATCAACGACAGGATACTGGATGAATTTATTCCTGAAAAAAGTCACTTCGAGAAGACCTATACCATTAAAAAGGAAATGTTGGGAGAAAGTGACGAGTTCTTTTTGACTGTTGCGACGGATAAAACATTCGTTCCGGCTGAGGAGATTCCCAATTCCAGCGACGAAAGAGAACTGGGGCTTCAGATTTCTTTCATCTATTTTCGTTGATCAATTCTTTCTGTTTTTTCTGCGGGCCTCGTCCAGTTCGTTTTTTAGCTGTTCGGCATCATTCTGCGCTTTCTGCAGTTTGAGGTATGTTTCACTGATTTGACGTTGGATATGGTCCCTGGGAGTCATATCATCCATGCTGTAGAATTCCTGCCATAGTGCATTCATTTTGAGGGTGAGGAGAGCCACATATTCATTGGCTTCCTTCCATTTATTTGCTAAGTTTTCGATATCAAAGAAGGACGCTTGATCCGTTTCGGACGGTGCTTGGATTGAAACGTTGTCCAGGGCGCGTTTGTCGGGAATCCTGGAAACAGACGGAATTTCTTGGACTGGTGATTTCAGAGTTTGGACGGATATAGCTGGCTCTATTTTGTTTTTCTCGAGGGTGCTGTTGGTGATAACGATGCTTTTTTTCCCTTTTAGCTTTGCGCGCCTCTCTTTTTCTTTCTTGGCCACGTCAACTAAACTTTGAGAGGAGAGCAGGATAGAGCAGGTGAGCGAAAGAAGGATTGAACCTGCGGTTCTTTTCATACCCATTTTTCACTATTAATCATAGGAATTGATCGAGGCCTTGTCAATCTCATGCCAGTCGTGTCAATGGAAATTCTTTCAAACATCAAATGAAATTGTGTGCTCCTCTGGTGAACATCCTCAATTATTTAGTCGTTCCGATTCGACAGGAAGCGCAAAATCAACGGGAATATGCCGCTGTTCGGACAAAGATTTCCTTTCCGTCTGAGGAAATCTCCACTGCCCCCACTTGGTCGGTCCGATAGATTTTTGCCTCATTTCGCTTATATCTTGCCAGGACGGCCTGATCTGGAAGATTGTAAATGTTTCCTCTCCCAACGGAGACGATCACGATTCGAGGCGTGACAGCCTTTAGAAAGGCCTCCGAACTCGAAGAATCGCTTGCATGATGAGGAGATTTCAGGACCTGGCTTTCAAGTGGTTGAGAGGTTCTCACCAGCTCATTCTCAACCGGTTTGCCGATGTCTCCGGTGAGAAGAAAGGATGTTTGACCGCACACGATCCTGATCACCAGAGAATGATCGTTGTCAACCCTGAAGACATGAGGATCTGTCTGCTCCGGATGGAGGACTTCAATTTTTACGCCGTCGATATTCTCTTCTTTGCCCCTGAACATTCTCCTGGAGATGGTTTTGCCGGATATCAATCTCTTGAGTTCGGCGTAAGAATCATTTTCCTGAGGGGTGAGGGCTTCCCAGAATTCCCCGAGCTTAAAATTTCTCGCCACTGCTTTCAAGCCATTCATATGGTCTGGGTGTGCATGTGTCAGGACAAGATAATCAATTTTTTTTATGCCTTTTCTCCAAAGAAAGAGGGAGACTACCCTTTCTCCTACGTCAAAAGTTTCGTCTGGGATCCCTCCGCCGTCCACCAGCATTTTTTTTCTGCCGGGGAATTCGACCAGGATGGAATCCCCTTGACCTACGTCAATGAAAGTCAGCTTGAGGGAGCTGGAGTGAGAGGGAAAGGGATAGGTTATGAGGAGCGCGAAGAAAGAGATGAAAACAAATAGAGTGATAAGCCTCTGTCTTCTTATTTTTTTCGGGAGAAGAAAGACGGCGAGAGAAAGAAAATATCCAAGGAGAACAAAAAGTGGAGGCGTTGGTATCCGATATGATAGGACCGAGAAAGGGGCGAAGAGATCGGAGACAGCCATCAAGAGATCGACAAGGAGGTGGATAACCCGGGAGAGAAGATCTGCCATAAACGACAGGGTTAGGGAAAAAACCAGAAAAATGTACCCGAAGGCCATGATCAAGCCCACGAGAGGAACGGCGGCGATGTTCAAAAGAAGAGAGGAAAATGTCACCCGGTTGAAGGCCACGGCGATCAGAGGAAGGACTCCGAGCTGGGCAGTGAGACTCAGGGCAAAGATCTCGCTTATTTTTAGAGGGAACCTGGGCAGGTATTTAATGATTTTTGGGAAAAAAAGTATGATGGATAAGGTTGCGCAGAATGTCAGCTGGAATCCAAGACTGAAAAGATTGAAGGGATTGATCAAAAGGAGAATGAACGCGCTGATGGAAAGAGTATTCAGGAGGTTCACGTTTCGCCAGATCAATTTTCCTACAAGAAAAGCTATGGCCATGATTGCGGCTCTTAACACCGAAGGCCTCCCTTCTACCAGTAAAGCGAAGAAGACCAGGAAGAGGATCAGGAAGGCGTAGTTCATCCGGTTTGGAAGCCTTAAGAGTCTGAAAAAGGAAAAAAGGAGAAAAGAAATGATGGCGATATGGGCTCCGGATATCGCAAAAAGATGGTAGATTCCCGCATGTTGAAAAGATCGAGAATCTGCGGGATTCATTCGTCCTCGCTCTCCCAAGAGCAGTGCCTCGGTGACCGCTCCTTGGGAGGAGAAATTTTGATTCCCTATGCTTGAAAAATGTTTTTCTATCCCCAACTGCAGTTTGCGTCTGATTATGGATACGGTCCGAAGGAGAGAGGGTGTGCTGCCGCTGGCCGCTTTCTCGACCAGAAGAGGGCTTTTTGTGAAAGCCGTTTTGTGGATGTTCTGGTATTTGAGATACCTATCCATGGGGGGCACGTTGAAATTTCTATACCTCTGAGGAGGAGAAAGCCGGGCAGATATCTTCACTTCATCAAGAGTGTACAGTTCAGGCAGGGGAAAAGATTCTCCCGAGTGAGAGACTGTGACTCTGAGGTTGCCCTGGATCCTTATTTCTTTGCCTTGGTCCCTGATTTTGTCTATTTTTAGATAGAGATAGTCTTTCTTCTGACCCCGTGAAGGAGATTTGAAGAGATGACCATAGAAGTCGATGTAATCTTCTGAAGAGAAGGTATGGAGAGAGTTTTTTTCATATGTGTCGTTGTGGTGGGTATACAGGGCTGAACCCAGAGAGAGAACCGTCAAAAGAATACAGACAAAGGAGACGGATGTTTTTCTCAGCACAGAAAAGGAAAACCACGAACAGGCCAGGAGGAAAAGCAGAGCCAAAATCCATACGTAGAGAGGCAAGGAGACAAGGGATGAAATGAAAATTCCAGCCGCTAAACCCGATGCCAGGAAGAAAAAGGGAAAAGTCATGACATAGATATTAACGAGGGGCTTCACCTATATGTCTCTGGTATTCAAAACAATCGGTGAGAAGGTGACACATGATTTTGATTCCGAGGGGAATGGTCCTTTCATCGGGATTGAAGAACGGACTGTGCAGGGGAGCTGCAGCAGGATTATCGGGAGCCTTTATTCCGAGCAGTAAATAAAATCCCGGGATTTTTTGGCAGAAATAAGAAAAATCTTCCGCGACCATTTGAGGCTTGAGCGGCATGACATTCCTTTCTCCCAGGACGCGGTTAAGAGTGGGGATAAGAATCGAGGCCAGATCAGGGTGATTGTAGAGGGCAGGAGCGCCTTTGTCGTATTCGAAGATATAATTCGCATCAAAGGAATCGGTGATGCCGCGCACCAAATCTTCGATCAGTCGAGGGATTTTTCGTCTGTTTGTTTCACTCAGGGTCCGGATCGTCCCTTCAATAACGACGTTTTCAGCTATGATGTTGGCTTTCGTCCCTCCTTCGATTTTCCCGATTGTCACGACCGCCGGATCGGTGGGATCGACTGCCCGACTCACGATAGATTGAAGACTGACTATGACCTGAGAGGCGAGAGCGATGGCATCGATTCCCTCATGAGGTCTCGCACCGTGAGAGCTTTTTCCTTGGATTGTTATCTGGAACCAGTCGGAACTCGCCATGATCGGGCCCGGGGCGAAAAGGACTTTCCCCAGGTCTTCGGGCCAAACGTGAAGACCAAAAATGGCTCCCACTGAAGGAGCTTCCAGGACTCCTTCCTGGATCATTTTTTTGGCCCCTCCTTCCTCTTCCGAAGGGGCACCCTCTTCTGCGGGTTGGAAAATGAACTTGATGTTTCCGCTGATCCTGTCTTTTAAAGCGCTCATGACCATGGCTGTGCCCAAGGCGATGGACATGTGGATATCGTGGCCGCAGGCATGCATGACCCCCGGATTCAAGGATTTATAGGGGACACCGGTCAATTCCTGGATAGGAAGGGCATCCATATCCGCTCTGAGGCCTATGGTCAGGCCCTGCATCTCTCCCCTCAGCAGACCAGTCACTCCTGTTTTTGCTATTCCTGTTTTCACCTCTAATCCAAGAGCAAGTAGCTTTGAGGCAATCAGGTTGGCCGTTTCGAATTCTTGATTGCTGAGCTCCGGATTCATATGGAGAAATCGTCTGATTTTTATGATTTCAGCTTCGTTTTTCCTGATTTCTTTATCTATCAGAAGGGCTGTCTTTTGATCCGAAGCCATACCAGCAACAAAGACAAAGAAAGTGACAAAGAAGGGGCAGAAGATGCGGATCCCTGACTTCCTGCTCATGATCTTTTTGGACTAGATGTTTATATTTTCTTGATATGTTCCGTATATATCCCCGAGAACCGAGGCAATTTCTTCGAGGGTCGCCAGGTCTTTCACTGCCCCTAAAACAGCGGGAAAGATGTTCTTCCCCTCCAAAGAAGCCTGCCTTAAAAGCTTGAGTCGGTGGTTGACTTTTTTCTCCGACCGTTCTTCTTTGACCTGCCTCAGCCTGGCCAACTGGTTTTTTTCGACCTCTTCTGGTGGATAGTAGAGGTTGAAATGAATTCTTTCTGTCTCGTTTATAAATTCGTTAAGCGAAACAATGATCTGTTCGTTATTTTCAATCTGTTTCTGGGTGCGGTAAGCACTCTCTTGGATTTCTCTTTGCACAAAGCCTGTTTGAATCGCCTGCTGCATGCCTCCCAAATCTTCGATTTTTCTCAGGTATTCCTGGACACTTTCTTCGATTTTGTTGGTCAACGTCTCCACGAAATAGGATCCGCCGAGCGGATCCACGCTGTCTGCCGCACCGGTTTCGAAGGCGATGATTTGCTGGGTGCGGAGGGCAATCTGAGCGGATTTCTCGCTGGGCAGAGTGAGTGCTTCATCCCTTGAATTGGTATGGAGGGATTGGGTGCCACCGAGTACAGCGGATAATGCCTGAAGCGCTACCCTGACCACATTGTTTTCAGGTTCTTGAGCCACAAGGGTTGCTCCGCTGGTTTGAGTATGGAATCTGAATCTCCAAGAATGAGGGTTTTTTCCGCCAAAACGGCTTTTGACGATGTTGGCCCAAATGCGGCGGGCGGCCCGAAACTTCGCGATTTCTTCGAAGAAGTTGTTATGAGAGGCGAGAAAAAAGGAAAGACGGGGAGCGATCGTATCGATATCGAGACCTGCCTTTTGTGCTGCCTTTATGTATTCGACAGCGTTGGCAAAGGTGAAAGCGAGCTCCTGGACAGCCGTGGCGCCTGCTTCGCGAATATGGTAGCCGCTTATGCTCATGGTGTTCCAGAGAGGGACGTTTTCATGACAAAAAGCCAGGATGTCCGTTATGATTTTCAAAGAAGGCTCAGGTGGATAGATATAGGTCCCCCTGGCTACATATTCCTTGAGTACGTCATTTTGGATGGTTCCTTTAAGTCTTTCCCAAGGAACCCCTCTGGTTTCGGCCAGGGCCAGATACATCGCGAGAATGATGACCGCCGTAGAATTTATGGTCATAGACACGCTGACTTTTTCGAGAGGAATGTCGGCAAAGAGAACATCCATATCTTTCAGCGTATCGATAGCCACTCCGACCTTGCCTACTTCTCCCTCTGCAAGAGGATTATCGGAGTCGAGCCCGATCTGAGTCGGGAGATCGAAAGCGACGCTCAATCCCGTCTGACCCTGTGATAGAAGGAAGCGGTACCGTTTGTTCGATTCTTCAGCGGTTGCGAAACCGGCATATTGGCGTATGGTCCAAAGCCTTCCCCTGTACATATTGGGATAGATACCCCTGGTAAAGGGGAATTCGCCTGGCAGGCTTTGATATTTTTCAGGAAAAATATCAAGGAGGTCCTTTTCTGTGTAGACGCTCTTGACCTCGAAACCAGAGGAAGTGAGGAATTTTTCTTTTCTCTCCTTATTCATGGTGTAGCTGAGGGTGTTATGAGTTATGCCTGGCTGATAAGCCTAGAGAACGGCTGTGCTCCTGAATAGTGCCCTCTTGTGCCCAATTCATGCTCTATTTCCATGAGCCTGTTGTATTTTGCGACTCTTTCACTTCGTGAAAGGGAACCCGTTTTGATCTGGCCAGCATCACAGGCAACACTCAAATCAGCGATAAAGGTATCTTCGGTTTCTCCTGAACGATGGGAGATAACGGCTGTATACCCTTTTTCCTGGGCATATTTTACTGTGTTCATGGTTTCGGTTAGCGTTCCAATTTGGTTCAGCTTGATCAGGATGGAATTTCCGATTCCGTTTTCCACGCCTTTCTTGAACCTGTCCAGGTTCGTTACAAAGATGTCGTCACCGACAATTTGGATCTTCTTGCCCAGCTCTTCGGTCAGGATTTTCCAGCCCTCCCAGTCATCTTCATCAAATCCATCTTCTATGCTGATGATGGGATATTTCTCGATGAGTTCTTTATAGAAGGCAATCATCTGATCAATGGTTTTTTGTGACCCATCCGATTTCTTGAACACATATTTTCCGTCTGCGTAAAATTCTGAAGCAGCGACATCCAGGGCTAAAAATACATCTTTTCCAGGAACATAACCTGCTTTCTGGATGCTTTCGACGATGAGATCCAGTGCTTCCTGGTTGGATTTGAGGTTTGGGGCAAATCCCCCTTCATCTCCGACAGCCGTATTGTATCCTCTGCTTTTGAGAGCCGACTTCAGATGATGAAATATCTCTGCACCGATTCGGATGGATTCGGTGCAATTCGATGCCCCTGAGGGGACGATCATGAACTCCTGGATATCCACATTGTTGTCTGCATGCGAACCGCCGTTGAGGATGTTGATAAGAGGTGCTGGCAGAGCGTATTCCTCCCTTTTTCTCAAATAGGCGTACAGGGGCATATCCATTTCACATGCGGCAGCCTGGGCGATGGACATAGAGACGGAAAGAATGGCATTAGCCCCCAGTTTGCTCTTGTTTGGTGTGCCGTCCAGAAGGATGAGCTTTCTGTCGATTTCTTCCTGCCCCAGCGCATCCAATCCGATTATTTCGGGAGCGATGATGTCCACGACATGGGAGACTGCCTTGAGAACGCCTTTTCCCAAATAACGGGACGCATCCCCATCTCTCAGCTCCAATGCTTCATGCTTGCCTGTGGAGGCTCCAGAGGGAACCGAGCTTTTTCCTTCCGCTCCCGAAGCGAGAGTTATCCACGTTCTAATTGTTGGGTTTCCCCTTGAATCCAATATTTCTTTAGCTTTGACTTCTGTGATTGTGGTTTTAGACATTTCGTTTGGCCGATTCTAAATTTATTGCAGAAAAGTCGGTTTACAAATAAATACACGCGTGTTTAGTCCAATAACTACTTGCCTTCTTCTGTTTCCCCTTTTTCCGTTTCTTGAGGTTTTTTGGCAAGCTCTTGCTTCTTTTTCTCGACGAAGTCTTTTATAGCATCTATACCCTCAGTGGTTTTGTCCCTGACAACTTTCATCCCTTTCTCCGCTTCTTTAGCTATTTTGTCATAGCCTTCCTTCGCCTTTTCTCCTGTCTGAGCCGCTCTCTCTTGGATTTTTTTCCTGGTCTCCTCTCCGCTTGCCGGAGCCAACAGGATTCCCAGGATAAAGCCAGTAGCTGTTCCCAACAGGAACGATAGCGTGACTTCTAAAGCACCAGATGGTTTATCTGACATTTTTTTCCTCCTTGCGTTTTTTCATTTTCCGCCAACCCAGCCGGATCAATGGAAAAAGAAAAGGCCAGTATTTCGACGAAGGCCTCAAGATTTTCGTGGTCAGGAACCAGGCGAATTCAGAAATACTGATTGCTGTTTTTTTCGAGGCTTCGAGCAATTCGCCCACATCATCGATCTTTGCTTGGGCACGCAGACTCGTTTCTTTCAAGTTCTCGACGAGAGCTTTTGTCTCGACGAGAGTTAACTCTGCCTCTCGGGCTGTCTTGCGGAGCTGGATCAGGAAGATGACCAGGAAAGTGACGGCGACGACGACAGCGATGGTGATGACAAGAAATAAGAATTGGTTGAGGGTTAACGGCATTGTAATACATAGATAAAATAAAAACCCGATTTTGTCAAATGATAGAAAGGAGACGCGTTCTTGCTTTACTTCCAGAGAATTTTTTGAACGTTTCTAAGATCATGCTCATTGGCAATTCTTTCAAGGAGTCGGGGAAAATCTTCCTCCCTTCTGGATTCGATAGCCTCCTCCCATTCCCTGAGTGACGGTGAAGATTTAAAGTCATAGTCTTTTTTCAACAGCCGGTTGACACCTCGAAATGCCTGCCAGTGGGTGACCATCATGAGAGCCAGGACTCCAAAAAAGACATTGGGACCGGGCAGCAAAGCCGCCAGTCCGCTTATGGGAAGGAGAAGGGCCTCTCCTATGAGGAAAAATATGTGTCTCGTTCGCTGACGCTGCAGGTAGAAGAAGAAACGGTGCGTTATTTTATGTTCGTCACAGCGGCCAGAATGTAAAATCTCGATACACTTGTCCTTCGAATGGAGGACCTTTTCAAATGCCTGCTCCTGTACCAGAGTCCTCTGAGGCAGGAGCATGAGTTTCTGTCGGGCTTCATCCCAGATTTTTTTCCAGCGGGAAAATTTAACCTGAATTTTATGAACAGGTTCGGTAGAGAAATATCTGTATTTTTTGCGGTAGTCTTTCACAAAGAAAAAGCGCATTTTTACCTATTTTATCAATTCGCCGAGCTGGTGGGAACATCCTATCAGTTATTAATGGCGGAAGAAAGCAAATCCTGTACCGAAGGGCTGAATTTATCTCTGCTGGTTGAGCAGGTAGATGAAGAAGGGAGCGCCTACGATGGCAGTGATGATGCCTATCGGCAGCTCAGAGCCGTAGAGGATGGTTCTGGCGAGAAGATCACAAAACATCAGGAAAACGCCACCCGTGAAAGAGGAATAAATGAACAAATATCTATGGTCGGGACCGATGAGAATTCTGACCCAATGAGGGACGATCAATCCGACAAATCCGATGATCCCGCTGACGGATACGGAGGATGCGGCCAGAAGTGTGGAGACAGCCAGAAAAATTTTCCTTACCCGGTTCACCGGACACCCGAGAGACTGCGCCGTTTCATCTCCCAGTATGAGAAGATTCATATCTTTGGCATACCATTGGGAAACGAAGAAACTGAAGATGAGGTAGAAGGAAACAACCCGTATTTGGCTCCAATCAGAGAGCTGGAAGCTTCCAAGGAGCCAATAGACTGCCTGTTCGAAGGACTCTGATTTAAAAAAGATGAGAAACGATGTCAGGGAAGAAGCCAGGGCTCCGGCCGCGATTCCTGTGAGAAGAAGGGTTTCCACCTTGAAAATTCCTTTCTTCTGCGAGAGGAGATAAACCAAAGAGACGATGGCGAATCCCGATCCGAAAGCAAAAACACTCTGTAGCGAGAAGCCGAAGAGGGTGAAGTTAAGCCCTAGGAACAGTGCCAGGACTGCACCAAAGGAAGCTCCCGAAGAAACCCCCACCACGAAGGGGCCCGCCATGGGGTTTTGGAAGTAACCCTGCAGAATCGCTCCAGAAAGGGAGAGGCTTGCTCCGACCAAGAAAGCCAGCAGGGCACGGGAGAGCCGGAGTTGAATGAAGATCTTGGCATGAGTTTGATCCGAGTGGAAAAGGAAATCCAGAAGATCTATAAAACCTGTTTCGACCGATCCTTTCGTCATCGAAAGACAGAATCCAGCCAGCAGCAGGAGAAGAAGAACGAAGAGCAGCTGCAGCCTTTTTTTCTGAGGCCTCATCGGAAATTCCTGAAAAAATTCGGATGAAGAATTCGGGAAAGCTGTTCGAAGGCCCTGAAAATTCGAGGCCCCGGCCGGGTGACCAGATCCTCGTCGAGGTAATGGATATTTTTTCTCCTAACCGCTAGAGTGCTCTCGAGATGTGCCTCCTGGATGAACCATTTTTTAATCTCGGAAAAATTTTTCTGCGACTTGGTGATGATGACGATATGCTCAGGATTCTGATGTAAGATCTCTTCCAAGTTATAAGCGAGCCATGCTCTCGGTGTATCACCGGCGATGTTCAATCCTTTGGCCTTATTGACAAGATCATTCAGAAAGCTGTCTCTGCCACAGGTCCAGAGGCCCTTCCCGTGTATATTCACATAGACTCTGGGAATATATTGAACACTCGCTAAGCGATCGAGTACTCTTCTGTATTTTTTATTCAGTTCATCGATAAGAGAAGCAGCGGCCTTTTCTCTAAAGGTGATGCCTCCAATCCTCTGAATGAGAGAGAAAACGGACTCCAGGGTCGATCCCTGTTCCAAGACAAAGACAGAAAGCTGGAGGTCCTCGAGGCGGTGGATAAGCCTCAAAGGGTTGCCTCTGAAGGCTATGACGAGATCTGGATGGAGAGAGACCACTTTTTCCAGATCAGGATCTACCATTCCTCCAATTTTTTCCTTTTTCTGAGCCTGCCGGGGGTAATCGCAATAGCGTGTGACTCCGACAATATTCTTCTCCAGCCCAAGGGCAAAAAGTATCTCGGTGATGTTGGGGGCCAAGGAGACGATTCGTTGTGGCGGGTCGGTCAAAACATGAGGATGACCGAGATCATCGGTTATGACTCTTTCTTGACCTCTGGTGATGACAGCGGAATGTATCAGCACCAGGAAGAAAACAAAGATATTGTATCGATTCATCTGAATTCTGGCTTCTGGAACGTGAGGGAGACTTCGGGGAGACCCGAATGCAAGTGTTCCCTGATATCCACATCGGCCTGGAAGACCTCTCTAATGTTTTTTTTGGTGACAAGTTCCCTAGGATGTCCAAGAGAATGAATTTTGCCGTCTTTGAGGAAGAGAAGTCTCTGGCTGAAAGGAACCGCGAGGTTTATGTTGTGTTCGGCCGCGAGAATAGTTTTTCCCTTTTCTTCTTGAAGCCTTTTGAGTATGTGATAGATATCCATCTGGTAGCTGATATCGAGATGGGAACTGGGCTCATCGAGGAAAAGGAGGGGAGTATCTTGAGCCAAAGCTCTGGCGATGAAGACTCGTTGTCTTTCCCCGCCGCTGAGATGAGCGATTTTTTTCTTTCTTAAATGGGAGATTTCAGTCAGATCCATGATCTCCTGTATGAGATCCATATCCCCGGATGAAGCCCCCATGATTTTTCCTTGATGGACGTAGCGTCCCATAAGAACAATTTCTATCACAGTGAATGCGAACGAAGGAGTGAATAACTGCGGAACGCAGGCAATAAGTCTGGCGGTTTCTCGCGGCTTCAATGAGAAAAGATTTTTTCCATTGACCTTGACTTCTCCTGACACTCCGCTCAAAAGACCTTGAACAGCCTTAATAAGGGTACTTTTTCCGGATCCATTCCGGCCCAGGATGGACAGAAACTCTCCTTTGTTCAGTGAAAAAGTGATGTCATGAATGACATTTCCATTTCCATAGCCTGCACAAAGGTCTGAGACTTCCAAAATTGCCATAGCTTTACCTGAATGAATACGCTATCTATTCTTTTTCATTTGGTTCTCGCCTGTCAAGGGGGAGAAGACCGAGAAGCATCTTTATCTCCATGATGTGAGCATCTCCAAAGCCCTGATCGAAGAAGATACAGAGACGCCATCCGCAGCTCCTTGACTTTTGGATAGGAGAAATCTAATATTTAGAATTGAGCGTCCGTTAATCCTCCGCTTCATTTTCTGACAGAATCCTAACATTCAAGAGGTTGGAATAGAGGAAAAAAGAGAGGAATGTAAGGGGAGAAGGCAGGAGCGTTAGAGGCAGTCATGACCGACGAATACAACTTTGATCGAATCGAAAAAAAGTGGCAAAAGATATGGGACGAGAGGGAAACATTTGCTTTTTGTGAGGATCCGCAGAAGACAAAATATTATTGCTTGGAAATGTATCCCTATCCCTCGGGCCGTATCCATATGGGCCAGGTGCGCAATTATACGATTGGGGATGTGATCGCCCGCTATTGGATGATGAAGGGATTCAATGTCCTGCATCCTATAGGCTGGGATGCCTTGGGTATGCCTGCGGAGAACGCTGCCATAACCCAAGGAATCCATCCTCAAAAATGGACCCTCGATAATATCTCTCGTATGAAGTTGCAGCTAAAAAGACTTGGATTCAGCTATGATTGGTCCAGGGAAGTGAACACTTGCCTTCCCGAGTATTATAGGTGGAACCAATGGATTTTTCTGAAGATGTTTGACCGGGGCTTGGCCTACAGGAAAAAGAGTTGGGTCAATTGGTGTTCCTCCTGCCAAACCGTTTTGGCCAACGAACAGGTCATAGGAGAGAAGTGCTGGCGTTGTGATTCGGAGGTGAAGCAGAAAGAGATGGAACAATGGTTTTTGAGGATAACGGATTATGCAGAAGAACTTCTTTCGGGACACGGATTGCTGCAAAAATGGCCCGAACATGTCCTCCTGATGCAGAAGAATTGGATCGGGAAGAGTACAGGCGGACGCATCATCTTCCCCATCAAAGGGTCTGATAGGAGTATCGAGGTTTTTACGACTCGAGTAGACACAATATTCGGGGCAACCTTTATAGCCCTGTCTCCTGAACATCCTCTTGCCAAAGAGTTGGTCGCCGATTCCGACCGATGCGGGGAATTGACAGATTGGATTGAAAAGAGCACAAAAGAGCAGAGGCTTCGAAAGGATCCGGAAGAGATCGAGAAGGAGGGAATAGACACGGGCAAAAAGGCGGTTAACCCCTTCACGAAAGAGGAAATTCCCATTTGGGTTTCCAACTATGTCTTAATGGAATACGGCACAGGCGCCATAATGGCCGTACCTGCTCATGACCAGCGAGATTTTGAATTTGCCAAAAAATATTCTTTGCCTGTCAAGGTCGTCATCGTTCCTGAAGGAGAATCTCCTTCCGAGAAGCTGGAGGAAGCCTTTGTAGGAAAAGGAATGGTCGTGAATTCCGATGTTTTTTCCGGATTACCTTCCGATGAAGCTTCAGAACGGATGATAAAATTTGCTGAGGAAAAAGGGTTTGGACAGAAGAGCACGCTCTATCGACTTCGGGATTGGGGTGTTTCCCGCCAGCGGTACTGGGGTACTCCGATTCCTGTCATCTACTGCAAGACCTGTGGAATCGTTGGAGTTCCCTATGAAGAATTGCCGGTTACTCTTCCCCAAAATGTGGAATTTACCGGGGGGGAGGGTTCTCCGTTAGAGACCGCAAAATATTTTGTGCAAACGAAATGTCCCGAATGCGGAGAAGAGGCCCGCCGGGAGACCGATACCATGGACACATTTTTCGATTCATCCTGGTATCATTTTCGCTATTGTTCTCCCAAGGAGGAGAAGATGCCCTTCGACCCACAACCCGTGGATTACTGGCTGCCTGTGGATCTCTACATAGGAGGAGTTGAACACGCTATTCTCCATCTTATATATGCGCGATTTTTCTGTAAGCTTTTCAGAGATTTTGGACTGACCACAATCGATGAGCCTTTTCCGCGGCTTCTTGCCCAGGGAATGGTGACCAAGGACGGGGCCAAGATGTCCAAGTCAAAAGGAAATGTCGTGGATCCGGATGAAATGGTCAAAGAGTTTGGAGCCGATACCTTGAGACTGTTCATCCTTTTCGCTTCTCCGCCCGAGAAGGAGTTTGCTTGGAATGAGAAGGGGATTGAGGGGTGTTTCCGGTTTCTGAATCGGCTTTGGACATTTTTTCAGGAAAACGTGGATCTTTTTGAGGAAGAGAGTCCCTCTCCGGCTGCTGAGGAAAGCGGGAGGATTCGCCGGGTGAGGATAAAGATGCATCAAACGATCAGAAAGGTCACGGAAGATATCGAGAAAAGGTGCCATCTGAACACAGCTATCAGCACAATCATGGAATTCTTCAACATGATCAAAGCAGAAAGGGAGAGACTCAGGCAGAGCGAAGAAGGAAAGGGTTTATTGAGAAAGGCACTTGAAACGATCGCGCTTCTGCTTTCTGCTTTTGCTCCTCATATATGTGAAGAAATGTGGGAAAGAATGGGTCACAGAACGATTCTCGCACGATTCCCATGGCCTTTGTTTGACCCTCAATTGGCCAGGGAAGAGAAAGTGACCATCGTAGTACAAATTAACGGGAAGCTGAGAGAGAGATTCGAAGCAGATCGAGACACAGAGGAGGAACAGATCAAGGCAAAGGCCCTAAGTCTGGACAGAGTCAAAGATATCATCGGTGAACGAAAAGTGAAAACCGTGATCTATGTGAAGAATAAGCTGATCAATATCGTTCTTTAGTTTCATGGGGTGTGCATGAAAAAATTCATCCTTCTCTTTACCGTATGTCTGGCCATCTTGGATTGTGGTTATCATCTTCGGGGGACCGGAAGTTCTCTCCCACCTCACGTCAAGGTCATCAACGTCCCTATGTTTGCCAACCAAACCACACGTTTTGAGCTGGATTTGAAGCTCACTCAGGAGGTCATCGATGAGATGGTTGCAAGAGGGAAAGTCGAGATTACTGGAAATGCGGATGCAGCCGATGCTTTACTGATCGGGGAGATTGTTGCCTTCCGAGCCACCCCCATCGCTTTTGGAGAGGAGGCGACTGCTGACCGTTATAGCATCACTGTGATTGCCAAAATCGTATTGAGAGACGTGGTTCAAAAAAAGGTTCTTTATTCCAATCCTTCATTCGTTTATCAGGGTGAATATGAGGTGCCTGAAGGATCTGATTTTGAATCGGTTGAGACCGAGGCCATCGACGAAATCGCTGAGAAATTCGCCAGGAGCCTGGTGGTAGCCATATTGGAGGGATTTTAGTGGGCGTGGACAGCTATCTCCTGAGAAAAGAGATGGATGAAAAGACTCTTCGTCCCTGTTATTTTTTTTATGGAGAGGAGCCCTTTCTTGCTGAAGAATTCGTCGGTGAGCTCAGGCAGACGCTTTTTTCCTTTGGTGATCAAGAGCAGAATATGGAGAAATTCGATTTGAGTGAACAATCCTGGATGGAGGTCTTGGATCTTGCTCGAACCATACCGTTTCTGTTTTCCTCATGGCGGATCATCGTGGTGAACATTCCGACAGGGCGGGGAGATAAGCTTACATCTATAGAGGGAAAAATTATCAAAGACTACTTTTCCTCTCCATCTTCTCACACAGTGCTTGTCGTCATTTATCCTGGAAAATTGAAGAGAGGAGCTCCTCTCTTCAGGCTTTTTTCCTCCCTCCCTTCCTCTTTGGTGTGGGTAAAGGAACTCAAGATCCTCAAGGATAGAGCCCTCTTCGAATGGATGGAGAGGAAGCTTTTGCATTTAGAGAAGGTTGCCAATAAAGATGCCATGGCCAGGCTGGCCGAATTGACGGGGAACAATCTTGCCCGGATAAGCCATGAGTTCGAAAAGGTCGCGGCATATGTTGGAGATAAGAAAATCATTGAATTGGATGATGTCAATTCTGTTTCCGGTTGGGTTAAGTCCTTTTATGAATGGGAGATCGTAGATAATCTGGAAAAGGCGGATTATGAGAAAGGTTTATTGGTTTTGGATAATCTTTTCAAAGAGGGAGTGCGGCCTGAATATGTTCTGGGAATAACAGCCAAATTTTTCCGGGACATTTTTCTCGCCAAACTCTGGCTGAAAGAGAAAGAAAAGGACAGGAAGGACATTTTCAGGGAGCTGAGACCTCACATCCAGGAGAGGTTCGGAAATTTTTATTCGACAAAATTCAGGGAATTCTTTGCCTTGGTGGATAAGATTTCGATGAGAACGTTGACTTTACTCCTGGCGAAACTGGAGGAGATAGACCTGAAAATCAAGACATCTGATCTCTCTGCCCAGACATTGCTGGAAGGCTTCCTTTTCCATTATTGTCAGTTGAGAAAGAATCCTCGGACTATTTTGGAGGTGAAGGATTGATCATTTCCAGTTGTTGGCTGATCCGGGATTTATACCTTCGGCCTGTGTTGGGATGAATGGTGCCCTTTTTTACTGATTTGTCGATTATGGAGAAAGTTAATGGGAGAAGCCTCTCTGCTTCTTCCTTATCTTTATTCTCGATAGCCGTCCGAATTTTTTTGATCTGTGTCTTCAGGATGGATTTGTTTCTCTTATTGACCGCCTTCCGGTAGAGGGATCTTCTCTCTTGGCGGATTGCTGACTTGTGCTGAGCCATTTTTTTCTCCTCGAATGAAGAAGTATGATAAGATATCTTCTGATTTAAGTCAACCATGACGGAGCAAAGGGAGCAGAACCGCAGACTCGTTCGATCCACTCTGGCCGTATCGGTGCCCACTTTTCTCAGCCGGATTTTTGGATTTATCCGGGATCTGATCCAGGCTTTTTATATGGGCACGGGAAGGGGTATGGATGCTTTCACTATTGCCTATATCATCCCCAATCTCTTGAGACGGCTGACTGGAGAAGGATCTATGACCGCGGCTTTTGTCCCGGTCTTCACACAGCAGAAGAAGGATAAGTCACGGGAGGAGCTCTGGAGATTTGCCCATATTTTCTTTTTCGATCTCACTCTAATCATGGCCGTGATCACCGTTCTTGGCATTATCTTTTGCCCTGTTCTTGTAAGAATCCTGTCCATCGGATTTAAAGATATAGCAGGGAAATGGGATTTAACCGTGGCTTTGACCCGCATCATGTTTCCGTATATTTTTCTTATCAGCCTGGCCGCTTTGGCCATGGCTATCCTGAATTCTTTCCATAAATTTTTCGTACCTGCCTTCACTCCGGTCCTTTTCAATCTTTCGATCATCACAGTGGCGGTGGTTTTTGCGGCCCGGGCGGAGGAACCTTCATTCGTGTTTGCAGCTGGAGTCGTGGTGGGAGGAGTCTTTCAACTGGCTTTCCAGGTACCCTTTTTGTGGCGTCAGGGAATGCGCTTCAAACCCATGCTTTCTTTCTCCCATCCAGCCGTTCGCAAGGTGGGGAAACTGATGATCCCAGGGATATTCGGGGCGGGTCTCTATCAGATCAACTTTGCCATAAGCCGCATGATCGCTTCGCTTCTCGAGGAAGGAAGCGTATCGGCACTCTATTACTCAGCCAGAGTCCAAGAGCTTACCCTCGGCTTGTTTTCCATTGCGCTCTCCATAGCCCTGCTTCCGACATTTTCTGATTTGGCAGCCAGCCAAGATGTTGACGGCATGAAAAGAACTCTCATTTACTCCTTTAGGCTGATCTTTTTTGTGACATTTCCTGCCACGGTCGGTCTGCTCATCCTGAGTCGCCCCATCATCCAAGTCCTTTTTGAAAGAGGTGAATTCGACGAAAGATCGACAGCTATGAGTGCTGCCTGTCTGTTTTTCTTTGCCATTAGCCTTCCTTTTATCTCCGGTGTGAGAATCATGGCCCCTGCTTTCTATTCCCTCAAGGACATCAAGACCCCTGTTTTGGTTGCCTCCTTTATCATGGTGGTGTATATTTCGCTTTCTCTCCTGCTGATGAATCCGCTTCGGGTAGGCGGCATCGCTTTGGCCCTATCCATCGCGTCTGCCTGTAATTTTGTTGTGCTTTTCTTCCTGTTAGAGAAAAAGATCGGAAAAATCGAAAAGAAAGAAATATTCACATCGGCTTTAAAATCCGCTATCTGTTCGGTTGCGATGGGATTGCTGGTATGGTATTTTATGAGATATTTTGATTTTGACCGTTTGGTCTTCATCCAGAGGCTCGGCGTTTTAGCCTCTGCAGTCACACTAGGCATTGTCGTCTATATTCTGTTGAACCTGCTGTTCGGCCACAGCGACCTAAAAAGTTTGAGAAATGTATTTTCCAGAGAAAACTTCCTTAGAAAATAAGGTATTCCGATGAAGGTCGTCCTGCAGAGAGTCAGAGAGGCTTCCGTATCTGTTCAGAATGAAGTCATTGGAAAGATCGGACAGGGTGTTTGCCTTCTTGTAGGATTTGATCGGGGAGACAGAGAGGAGGAAGCGCGGTATTTGGCCCAAAAGATCGCTGAATTGCGGATTTTTCCGGATGAACATGGAAAGATGAACAGATCTCTTCTAGATGTTCGGGGAGAAGTTCTCGCTGTTTCTCAATTCACACTGGCAGGTTCGTTGAAAAAGGGACGAAGACCCAGTTTTGAAAAAGCAGAGGAACCATCACGGGCTGAGCATTTGTTTCACTATTTTGTCGAACAGATCAGGAAGACGGGGTTGAATGTTGAAACAGGGGTTTTTGCTGCGTTGATGGACGTCCATCTCATAAATGAAGGGCCTGTGACATTTATCTTACAGGACAGAAAATCGCTCAGCTAGGCTTTGCAGCGCTGGCTTTCTGTAAGGCTTGCCGGGCCGCAGCTCTCACAAAAGCGCTGTCGTCTTCGGATAGCAAAGTCAAGAGTGAAAGGGCTTTTTTTCCTCCGATTTCCCCCAGAGCAAATGCCAACGTCCGGCGAACCTCTACATTTGGATCATCGACCAAGGGTTCCATATGCTTGACCGATGATGGATTTTTCCTTAATCCAAGGATTCTGAGACATCCGGTTTTGACATACCAGGGAGGCTTGTTGATCCTCTGATAGAGCTGTTTGAGGTCAAGCTTTTCCTTGCATGCCAGTTCCTTGACGATGAAATCCCTGATGTCCTCAGAGGGATCTTGGAGGGTCTGGATCAGCACCTCGTCTGCCCAAGCCACATTGGCGCTGGCAATATTCTTTAAGATTCTGAATCTTTCCTGTTTTTCTTTTGCGGCCTGAATCTTTTTTTGTGCAGATTGAGCTTGGGATTTTATCGGTGTTTTTTCTCCCTTGGTTTTTTTGGTGGCCGGCTCTAATTCAGGAAATAAATATCCACTCTTTTTGTCAGCCATGAAATCCGCTAACCCTCTCTGTACACTTGGGCGATCTATCTTCTAGACCATATCCAATATGTGGCCCATTTTTTCCTTTTTGGTTTTTAAATAATGGATGTTGGTTTTACAGGGGGGGATTTCGATTGGAATGCGATCAATGATCTCCAACCCATAGCCCGCGAGTCCGATAAATTTACGCGGATTATTTGTGATCAGGCGCAGCTTGTTTACGCCCAGAGATACCAGGATCTGTGCTCCGATTCCGTAATCCCTTTGGTCAGGCTTGAATCCAAGCCGTTGGTTGGCCTCCACGGTATCGAGTCCTTTATCCTGCATAGCGTAGGCCTTTATCTTGTTGACCAGACCGAGGCCTCTTCCTTCCTGGTTAATGATATACAGGATCACGCCTTTCCCTTCTCTATTGACTATCTCCATGGATTTACGGAGCTGATCTCCACAATCACAGCGAGTCGATCCGAATGTATCTCCGGTCATACATTGGGAATGTGCTCTGACCAGGATGGGTTCATCTTTTTTGATTTCCCCTTTTACCAATGCGATGTGGTTTTCCCCGTGGATGGTGTCTGCGAAAACCATCAATCGGAAATTGCCGTTTTTTGTGGGAAGATCTACCTCCTCCACTTTTTTTACCAAACATTCGGTTTTCATCCGGTATTTGATGAGGTCGGCAATGGTGAGTATCTGGATGCCGTACGTTTGGGAAAACTCTTCGAGTTGAGGCATCCGGGCCATGGTTCCGTCTTCGTTCATAATTTCGCAGATGACTCCAGCTGGTTTCAGTCCTGCCAATTTTGCCAGATCTACGGCCGCTTCGGTTTGGCCGGCTCTTTCGAGCACGCCTCCGTCTTTTGCCTGAAGAGGGAAAATATGTCCGGGCCTGGCCAGATCCTTGGGTTTCGTCTCTGGATCGATGGCGGCGAGGACTGTTTTGGCTCGGTCGTGAGCGGAGATTCCAGTGGTCGTTCCTTTCTTTGCGTCGATCGAAACTGTGAAGGCCGTCTGGAAACTGGCCGTGTTATCTGCGACCATTAGAGGGAGATCGAGTTCTTCCAGCCTCTCATGGGTTAACGGAAGACAAATGAGACCGCGCCCGTGTTTCGCCATAAAATTGACGATGTCCGGTGTCACTTTTTCCGAGGCCACCATAAGGTCGCCTTCATTCTCCCGGTCTTCATCGTCGACGATGATAATGAGCCTTCCTTCTCTGACAGCTTTGATGGCTTGCTCGACCGAGATTTTTCCTCTGGGTTTTTCCATTTTTCAAGCCTGATATAGTCTCAGTACTTTTGCTTTGATACCCAATTATACACGTATTTTCCGATTATGTCACACTCGATGTTCACGGTATCTCCGCTTTTCAGATGGCCCAGGTTCGACTTATCAATGGTGATCGGAATCAGTTCTACCTCGAATGAGGCAGATTTGAGTTCCGCGATAGTCAGACTGACTCCGTTGACAGCCACAGAGCCCTTGGGAATGAAATAAGGTTTGAGTTCCTGAGGCAGAGAGATCGTGATCCTGTTTCCGGTTCCACGTTTTCGAATTTTCAACACCTTTCCGGTGGAGTCGATATGTCCTGAAACAAGGTGGCCGCTGAGAGGAGAGGAGAGCGTAAGGGAAAGTTCAAGGTTCAGACGGTCCCCTTTTCGCAGAGACCCCAAATTCGTACGGCTCAGGGTCTCTTTAGTGAGGTTGAAAAACAGTGAGTTCTTTTCTCTCCGGATCAGGCTCAGGCATACTCCATTGACCGCCAGGCTCTCGCCTCTATCCAATCGGCCGGACAAATCAGGAGCTTCGATCACCAGTTCCCGTTTTCCCAACCGGTATTCCCTAAAAATTCCTGTGTGATGGATGATTCCTGTAAACATCAAAGATATCCTTCCAGGATAATATCCTTGTCTACGGCATAGCAGTGCGGGTTTTTCAAATAAGGGGCGCGAGATAGGGAAGAGATGCCTTTTCCCTCGAAAAACGAGGGGGCCTCTTCACCTCCCACTAATTTGGGTGATAGGGTGATATAGATTTTATCAACAAGATTTTTCTCGAGCAGGGATGTGAGGAGAAGACTTCCTCCCTCGACCAAGACACTGGAAATTTCATTCTGACCTAACCAGGAAAGGACCTTTTTTAAACGGATTTTTCTGGACGGACCATCGGGAAACGAAACAATCTGAATCCCGGCTTTCTGCAGGGCTGTTGCTTTCGGTGAAGAGGATGGTTGATGGGTGAAGATCACGATTTTTCCTTTATTCAGAGTTTTGAGCACCTTTGCCCGGAGAGGGAAACGAAGTTTCGAATCGAGGATAATACGGGTGATCTGTTTGCCTCTCCAAAGAGGATGCCGGACAGTCAGCCGTGGATCATCACGGAGTAGAGTGTGGATTCCCACCATTAAGGCCTGGTGTTCTCCCCTCAGCAGATGGACATACTCCCTGGTCATCCGAGAGGTTATCCACTTGGAATCAAAGGTTTTGGTGGCCATTTTCCCATCAACGCTTGTGGCGACTTTTGCAGTTACGAAGGGAATTCGCTTCTGTATGTATTTGTTGTAAGCCTCGTTCAATCGGGCGTTCTTTTCTTCCAGAAGACCGCTTGAGACATCTATTCCTGCCTGTCTCATCCTCTTTACTCCCCTGGTGTAAACAAGGGGATTGGGATCCAGCGCAGATATGACAACCCGTTTTAAGCCAGCCTGAATCAGTCTGTCCACACAGGGCGGGGTTCTTCCCCAGTGGACGCAGGGCTCGAGGCTGATGTATGCTGTGCCGTTGCGGGCGTATGACCCTGCCTTTTGGAGAGCAATAATCTCGGCGTGAGGCCTGCCGGGCTTTTCATGGTATCCTGTCCCTACAATCATGTTCCCTTTGATAATTACGGCCCCCACATAAGGATTGGGACTGGCCCATCCTTTGGCTTTCTCCGCTAGGGCATAGGCCATTTCAAGGAATGCGGTGTCTTTGTGTGTATTCATGAAAGCAGAGCATTGACGAATTTTTCGGGTGAAAAGTCGAGAAGATCCTGGGCCCCCTCACCTACTCCTAGAAACTTTATGGGGAGTTTCAATTCATCCACTATGCTTATGGCACTTCCCCCTTTTGCCGTCCCGTCCAGCTTGGTCAGAAAAACGCCTGTCAGGCCGGAAAATTTAAGGAATTCCTTGGCCTGTATCAGCGCGTTTTGACCGATACTGGCATCCAGGACGAGCAGCACTTCATGGGGTGCGCCTTTGATTTCTTTTGAAATCACTCGTTTTATTTTTTCCAGCTCATTCATCAGGTTTATGTTTGTGTGAATCCTTCCAGCAGTGTCTACCATGAGGAAATCCTTGTGTTTTGACTTGAAGGAATGGATGGCATCGTAAACGACCGAAGCTGGATCTGCTCCGTACTGCCCTTTGACTACCGGGATATTCAACATTCTTCCCCAAATGGAGAGCTGTTCCTGTGCGGCCGCCCTGAAAGTATCGGCAGCAACCATGAGAATTGTGTGTCCTTTCTGCTCATATCGATAGGCGAGCTTGGCCAGGGAAGTCGTTTTTCCTCCTCCGTTGACGCCAACCATGACGACGACGCAGGGAGGGTGGTTCAAATCTGGATTGCTCGGCAATTTGGAGAGAATGGCTAATATTTCCTTTTCTAAAAGCTTCTTTATCACAAGGAAAGAGTCGGTTTTTTTGCTCTTTTCGCGGATGCGCTGGATGATTTTTTCAGATGTCTGGAGTCCGACATCCGAAAGGATCAAGGATTCCTCCAATTCGTCCAGGATCTCATCTCTTGTCTTCCCAGAGCTGAGCCATTCATCGAACCGGGTCTTGAAGTTTTCTCTAGTCCGGCTGAGTTTTTTTCTCAGGTCACCGATCATAGTTAATCCATTATATTTTCAGCCTCGGCCAAAGTCAATTCACCCTAGGCTCTCTGCTGAAAAGCGGGGGCTTCTTTCCGTTTTGTGTGGGCTGGCTCTGAGGCTCGCTCCGCTCGCTGCCTCCCCTGCCCGGACTTCGTCCTGCGGCCAAAAGGAAATACCCCCTTTGGAGTCTCCAACAGCGCTTCTCCAAACGCTGTCGTTCTTCGAGAGAATCCGGCAGAGCCGGACGATCACGGCTTTGGATATGCTGAGTTTCCGATCTCTTTTATTGACAAGGAGAGCGGCAAATTTTACAATCATTCCCTTTTTGAGAAATATGCAGCTTCAGAAGCAGCTAGCCTGAATGATTCAACCGACTAAAGGAAGTCCAACATGAGCGATACGATTTGGATTCTTAACGATATTGATAAGAAGGCATACCTTCTCTCTTCTGAGCTTGACATACCCGTTGAAGCCGCTCAGATTCTTGTCAATAGAGGAATCGATGAGATAGGGGAAGCCGACAGGTTTCTGCATGGGACATTTGGAGATCTTTATGATCCCTTTTTGATGGAGGGAATGAAAGAGGCTGTGGACAGGATCAGGAAGGCCATCGCCCGGAAAGAGAAGATCCTCATTTTTGGCGATTATGATGTAGATGGGATTCTTTCGGTTGTCTCGCTTTCTAAAGCCTTACAGACTTTGGGAGGAGAAGTTGATTTTTTTATCCCAGATCGATTGAAGGAGGGATATGGGCTCAAAGCAAAGCACATCGACCTTGTCATCCGAAGGCATGCAAATCTGGTGATAAGTGTGGACTGCGGAATCAAAGCCGTTGCATTCGTTGACAAGGCAAAACAGCATGGCATAGATGTTATCATTACCGATCATCATCAACCTGGATCCTGTCAGCCAGGGGCCCTTGCCGTTTTGAACCCCGCCCTCCCCGGTTCAGAATATCCCTACAAACGCTTAGCGGGAATAGGGGTTGTTTTCAAACTGATTCAAGCCCTCTTTGATGTCGAATCCAAATCGGCGCAACTGCCCCATTATCTCAAACTTGTAGCAATAGGCACGGTTGCAGACATTGTAGAGTTGAGGGATGAAAACAGAATTTTCGTCAAGTTCGGGTTAAAAGCCTTGGAAGACGTGGCAAATATAGGTCTAAAAAGTCTGATGGACAACTGTGGAATCAGGGGACGTGAAGTCTCTGTGGGGGATGTGGGTTTTCGAATCGGTCCTCGGATAAATGCGGCAGGACGAATGGGCATAACAGATCTGGCCGTACGCCTTTTCTTTTCTGATACTCCCCGGGAAGCAGAAGAGATCGTCAGACGATTAGACAGACTTAATTCCAGACGGCAGAGAGTGGAAGAAAGAGTTTTTTCTCAAGCGAAGAATCTCATTACGCGGAAAGGGCTGGACAAACGCTACAAACTTCTCTTGTTGGGATGTGAACAATGGCATAGGGGAGTCATAGGAATCGTGGCCTCTAAGATCAAAGAGGTCTTCTATCGACCGGTGATCCTCTTTGCCTACGAAGGCAGGAGGGCATATGGTTCAGGAAGAAGCATTCGTGATTTTTCCCTGATCGACTGCTTGGATAAAAATAAAGAAATGTTTCTCAGCCATGGCGGACACACTATGGCGGTTGGCTGTGAACTGCTCCAGGACAACATGGGGCCTTTGAAAAGGGCGGTCAATGCCTTTGTCGCGTCCAGGATAACGCAGGATCATCTAAAAAGAAAGCTTCACATAGATTCCAAGATTGATTTCGGAGATATCGACTTTCCTCTGCTGGAAATCCTCGCCCTGCTTTCACCATTTGGATTGGGAAACCCCAAGCCTTTATTCTTGACGGAAAAAGCCATTGTCGTGAGTGAACCCAAAAAAATCCAGGGCAAACACAGCAAATTCATCGTCAAGAAGAATGGAAGGATTTTTGAGGCCCTTGGTTGGGGCAGGGGGGAATGGGCTGAACGGATTTTCGCGGGAGACAGAGTCGATCTCGTCTATACTCTGCAAATGTCTGAATATCTGGGTGAAGAAAAACTCAATCTTTCTCTGGAAGATATCAGGCACTCCTAATAAAAGCCTTATGGTATAATTGAAGTCGATGGGCAGAGTGAAGTTTCAACTCAAGCATTTTTTCCGGACTGTCAGTGCAGTCCTGCTTTTGGCTGTTCTTATCGCCATCGCCGTAAGTTTTGTCACCCGGTCGAAAAGACAGGTGCGGTTTCCACAGGTCCCAAAAAAAATTGAGGAACAAAAAATCGACAAGAAAGAAAAGGCGGAACTGATTGAGTTCGAGAGAGAAAAGATTAAGTTCTTAGGAAAAGCCGACAGGCACTACATTGGAGAAGATGGGCTCTATCGGATGGAGGGAAATGTCGAGATCACTTTTTTCGATCGGAGCGAAGGCGAAGACATCTTCCTCCGAGGAGAGGAAATCGTACACGACCAGCAGTGGACACATTTTTGGCTGAAAGGACATGCGACGATTGCGTTCGAAGATCTTACCATCGAATCTTCGCTTCTAGAATATGATGCCCAGAAGAGATGTTTTTGGAGTGACAAAGGGATCCGGTTTTTTTCCCAAACGCTTTCGGGGACTGCCAAGGTATGCAGATATATATTGAAGGGAAAGAAGATCATTCTCCGCAGAGATGTCCATCTTGAGTTCAGGCCGAGCCAAGAAATGGATCATCCCCTTATTATAGAAACGAGATTTTTTGAATATTTCGTCGGGAAAGGGGAGGGAAAAGCAGAAGGAGGCGCAAAGCTTGTTCATGGGATGAGCCATGCCTCGGCCGGCCTTATCGAATTTGAGCTTTCCGCCAGCCGTGAACAGATTAAATCCATGCTCTTTCGAGAGGAGGTCAAGATTTCTCTTCGAGATGAATTTCCAAAAAGAGAACCGTTCTCCGATCAAGAGGCCATCCGCCTCTACAGCGACACATGTGAAATCGAGGCCGATGAGATCCATGCTCAAGGGTTTGTGGTTTTGCCCCAAATCCAGAAGCTCGAAGCCAGGGGGGGGAGTTCTTTCAAGTTCATCTCTGATTCTGGCAGCTCTACACACCTTGAAGGAGAAGAATTGAAATTTTCCCTGAATCAAGGAGGCAAACTGAAGGAATTGTCCGTTCGCGGCCAGGCGAGGATTACGGAGGACGATAAAAAGAGAGGATATCCCAGATACATAGAGGGCCAGGCTTTGAGCATCCAGGGGGATAGAAATGTTCTTGATGTCGAGGGCGAGGCGAATCTGAAGGCCAGGATACGGTCCCGGGATTCGGAGATCTCTGCACGGCACCTCCGACTTTTTCTCGAGAGCAACGATTTGGAATCCGTAGAAGACTCGGAAGTTGTTCTTTTTCCCAGGAATGATTCCGACCGGCCGATCGGTTTCTTTTCTAAAGAAAATCTTGTTTTCATCACAGCCGATGATGTGAGATATTCCGAGAATCAGAGACGTTTTGTATTTAGTGGAAAAGTGAGACTGTGGCAGGCCATAAAGATGGTGATGACCCAGGTGCTCAGTCTCGATGTAGAAAGAGGAGTCGTCAAAGCCCGGGGAGGAGTCCAGTCCGTTCTTCCTTATCAGCCAGCAGGAAGACAGGAAGAAGAGAAAATGAGTATAGAAGCCGAAGAAATGGAATTTGATCCAGAAAAAGATCACATCCTCTATAGAAACAAAGTTCTGCTTAAAGAAGAAAACGTGAATTTAAGAGCACAGCTCTTGCTTATTGCCTTAGATAAAGAATCCGGAAAAATAGTGACCGTAACCGCTCAGAAAGAAGTGGAGATCGTCCAGGGCAGTTATGAGGGGAGGGGTGATGAGGCTCAATATGATATAAGAAATGAAGTTCTCACCGTTGTCGGAAATCCGGTGCTTATCGATAAGGATAAGGGAAGAATAGAGGGAAGCAAATTGACTTTTTATATGGCCGATGGTAGAATCGTCGTTGAAAATAAGGATAGTGAAAGATCAGAAACAGTCATAAAATCGTGAAAGATGAAAAGTTGTTTGGAAGCGGTTGGATTGCAGAAAAGCTACCACAGAAAGAAAGTGGTCGACAATGTGTCGATCAAGATTGAAAAAGGTGAAGTTGTTGGACTTTTAGGTCCGAACGGAGCGGGGAAAACCACCTGCTTTTCACTCATTCTCGGTCTCATTCCACAAGAAGGTGGGCGGATTTATTTGGACAGTGATGACATCACGGGATTGCCTATGTACATACGAGCGAGAAAAGGATTGTGTCTTCTTCCTCAAGAACCTTCAGCATTTCGAAAACTCAGTGTGGAAGACAATCTCATATCCATTGCAGAAAATGTCTCCGGGAATCCTTCAGAAGGGGATGACCGGCTGAACAATGTACTCAAGGAACTTGGTCTGGCAAAGTTAAGCAACGTCAAAGCCTACACCCTATCAGGAGGGGAAAGAAGGAGGCTAGAAATTGCGCGTGCACTCATCACCAGTCCCGAGTACATGCTTTTGGACGAACCTTTCACGGGTATAGACCCCATAGCCATCTTAGACCTCCAAGATGTCATACTTTCTCTAAAGGAAAAGGGAATCGGAGTATTGATTACCGATCATAATGTAAGAGAAACTCTGAAGATTACCGATCGTGCCTATATAATAGATAGAGGTGAAATTTTGGCTCATGGGACTCCCTCCCAGCTCGTTTCTTCTGATGAGGTGAGAAGGACATATTTAGGAGAGGAGTTCGATCTTGAATCATAGAGGAGACTAAGAGGGCGAGCAGATGGCCTTAAAGCAGCAACTCCATCAGAAACAGGTTCAGAAGCTCATTCTTGCCCCTGCCCTACAGCAGGCCATAAAACTTTTGCCTCTGACAAACCTGGAGCTTATAGAAATCATAGATACAGAACTCTCTCAAAACCCGATGCTCGAAATTGAAGAAGAGACAGCCGAGGGGAAAACCGAAGAAGAGGCTGCAAAGACTGACAGAGAGGAGGGAGACAAGAGGCTCGAAGAAGGAAGAGGAGAGAACGAAGAGGATGTCTTTAATGATTCGCAGGAGAAAGAGGAGTATCAAGAGATAGAGGCGTATTTTCAGCAGTATTTTGATGAAGGCTTCCGTTCCCTGTCTTTAGAAAAAAAAGAGACTGTGCCGCTGGAAAATATCGTTTCCAAGAGTCCTTCTCTTTGGGATCACCTCGAATGGCAGGCCAACCTGACGTTCTTCGATGAAGAAGAAAAAGAGATCGCTGCGAATATCATCGGAAACATCAACGAGGATGGCTATCTTGTGGCATCCATCCAGGAAATCGCGACGTCCTTGAATACGTCAGAAGAGAAAGTCAATCAAATAAGAGAGAAGATTAAAAAATTCGATCCGGTAGGAGTTGGGAGTCTTTCTGTTCAGGAGGCGCTCTTGACTCAGATGGATTATTTTGAAATAGAGGATGAAATCACACGACAGATCGTCAGTCAATATCTTTTTTTACTGGAAAAATCTGATTTTTCTCAGATGGCCAAGGAATTGGGAATTCCGCTGGAAGAAATCAAGCCCCATATCGAGGCCATAAAAGAATTGGATCCCACTCCCGGAAGGAAATACGGCCAGGAAAAGACCACTTATGTGGTCCCTGACATCATAGTATCCAAGGAAGGGGACGATTATAAAGTCAATCTCAACGACGAAGGCCTTCCCCGGCTGAGAGTGAACTCTTTTTACAAGAAGATGTTGTCCAAGGCAGCCAAAGAAAATCCGGATGCCTATCGGTTTTTGAAAGACAAGATGAAAAAGGCTTTCTGGTTCCTTAGAAGCCTGGATCAGAGAGATCAGACAATCTACAAGGTTGCGAAATACATAACGGACAAACAAAGGGATTTCATAGATAAGGGAATCGAATACATCAAACCGTTGACTTTGATCGAATTGGCCCAAGAAATAGGCGTTCATGAGTCGACAGTAGGACGAGTGGTGGCCAACAAATACATAATGACTCCCAGAGGGGTTTATTCTCTCAAATATTTTTTTCACAAGTCTCTTTCCGGTGAATTTGGAGAGGAGATTTCTTCGCTGAGAGTGAAGGAGAGAATCAAGAAGCTTGTTGAAAGCGAAGACAGAGACAGCCCTCTGAGTGACATTGAAATTGGAGATATTTTGGCGAAAGAAAATTTTAGAATTGCCCGTCGGACAGTGGCAAAATACAGGAAGCAACTCAAAATTCCACCATCTCATATAAGAAAACGAAAATATTGGATGGAGGAGAGCTGATGAAAATAAACTATACAGCTCGTCACACACAGTTGAATCCGGATATAAGAAGATACTGTGAAAAGAGGATCAAAGCACTGGAAAAGATTGTCGGACATCCCATTGAGGCGGACGTGCTTTTATCTGTGGAAAAGTACAGACAAAAGGTGGAAATCAATCTCAAGACCAAGATGGCGACCTTGAATTCGGTTGAAGAGACCCACGATATGTTCAGCTCTCTGGTTGGCGCAATCGATCATCTCGAAAAAAGGGTAAAGAGAGAACGGGAGAAGCTCAGAGAAAGGAAGCGAAGAAGGGTCAAGGGATCCAAAATGTTTTCTTCTGAGAGAGAAGCCGAGGCAAGACCAAAAAAAGTGGTCAGGAGTCAAGGTTACAGCATGAAGCCGATGTCTCTCGAGGAGGCCATTGTTCAGTTGGAAACTAGGAAGGAAGAGGTCTTTCTGTTCCGGACCTTAGAGGAGGAACATTGGGCTGTCCTCTACAGGCGTAAAGACGGCAATTACGGTTTGGTGGAACCCCTTTAATAAATGATAGAGAGATAGAATTGAAAATAAGCAATCTCTTGATGCAGGATATGGTCCTTTTAGAACTTCAGTCAGAAAGCAGGGAAGAGGTGTTGAAGGAGATGGTGGGTTTCCTGAAAAAGAAAAACAAGATCACAAAAGAAAAGGACCTGTTCGAGAAACTGATACAACGGGAAAAACTGGGAAGTACAGCCATCGGTGATGGGGTGGCCATCCCTCACTGTAAAATCAAAGCTGTGAAAGATCCCATCCTTTTTCTCGCTGTGTCTAAAAAAGGTGTCAACTTTTATTCCGCCGATAACAAACCGTCCTTTGTGTTTTTCTTGGTCGTTTCTTCCCCCGATAATCCGAGTTTAAACCTCCAAATCCTAGCTGCCATAGCCCATCTGGTGCGAAAGGCCAATTCTCTTCTGAAGAAAATGTTGGATTCCAAAAACGTCGCCGAAATTTTGGAGATCATCCAGGAAGAAGAAGAGAAAATAAATGAATGAAAGAAGAGAGAATTCTCTTCGAGTCGAAGACTTCTTCCGGAAGGCCAAGGTTATCATGGAGCTCCGTCCTGCCGCTGGAAAAATAGGATTTTCAAGGAGAATCGACTCTTCATCACCCCAGGGCCGTTCGCAGCCGATCCAAGTTTGGGGAAAACAGGAAATCAAGCGGATAGGGCAGCTTTCTCCCGAGAATATGAAAAACTGCATAAAGAAAAGGCTGCGAAAGGTGTGGTGTGTCATTCTCTCTGAAGGATCAACTGCGCCGGAGATGCTCAGAGAACGTGCCAGAGAACAAAAGGTGGCCTTATTTGTAACGGATCTTTCAAAAAAACTGTGCAGAGAAAAGTTGAAAGAACTCTTGCCGACATTTATGCCGGCACAGAAGACCTTGTCCGGCGGCCTGCTCCAAATATTCGGAATAGGCCTGCTCATATTAGGGGATAGCGGGGTAGGCAAAAGCGAGAGCGCTTTGGAGCTCGTTTCGAGAGGCCATCGGTTCGTATGCGATGATGTAGTGGGAGTCCGCATAAATGAAAGGGGGGAGATCGTGGGATCGGCCGTCCCCCTCTCCCGTAATTTTATGGAAATAAGAGGACTGGGAATCATAAATATAAAAAAAATATATGGTGCAGATTCCATTTGTTCTCAGGCGAAGATCGATCTTGTCGTTGAACTCAAACGGTGGGAAGAAGGGAAAGAGTACGATAGATTGGGACTCAAATTCCCGGAAAGCCACGATATTCTGGGAAGGACTGTTCCCAAAATTTCCATACCGGTAGCACCGGGGAGAAACATAGCCACCCTTATCGAGGTGGCCTGTAAAGTCTTCCTTTTGAAAAAAAAGGGGTACCTTGCTGCTGAGGATATCTCAAAAAAACTGGAGCATGTGCTTACCCTTCGATAAAAGATGAAGTCAAACCGAAAGCGAGACATCCGATTTTTGATCATCACCGGCTTGTCTGGTTCAGGAAAAACCGTAGTCAGCAGGTTTCTGGAGGATTTTGGCTATTATTGTATCGATAACCTCCCTTCAAAACTCATCCCTATATTTGTGGACCTTTGGAAACGAAAAGAAGTCGAAATCGAGAAAGTTGCACTGGTGGTGGACATAAGAGAGGCTGGATTCTCAACGGAGTTTCCTGAGGTTTTGGAGTCCATAGAGAAAGAAGTCCAACCCTATTTAATATTTCTGGAAGCCTCCGATGAAGTTCTGTATAAGAGATTCAGTGAAAGCCGGAGGCCGCATCCCTTAGCTGGAACAAAATCCTTGCGGGAAGGTATCGCCTTGGAAAGGAAGAGGCTGGCTGAGATCAAGAAACTCGCAGACGAAGTTTTCGACACGTCATCGACCAATATTGTCGAGCTGAGGAACATATTAACCACCAAGCTGCTTAGAAGAAAAGGATTGGAGCTTAGAGTTGCTGTGGTGAGTTTTGGCTATAAATATGGAATTCCACTCGATTCCGATCTCGTTTTTGATACCCGGTTTTTGCCCAATCCTCATTATATCGATAGTTTGAGAGACAAGACCGGGAGAAGCAAGAAGGTAAAAGAGTATGTCCTTCAGGCTAAAGAAACACAGGCTTTCTTGTTAAGACTCATCAGATTTATCGATTACCTCATTCCGAGATTCGAGGAAGAGGGGAAAAGCTATTTGACCATAGCCATAGGCTGTACCGGAGGAAAACACAGGTCCGTCGTTCTTGCAGAACAATTGAGAGATCACATCAGGAACCGTGAATACAGTGTCAAGGTTAATCACAGAGACATTCACAAGTAAATCTCCTTCCCTGCGCCCGACTTCAGACTCAAGAAAAAGTTTAAGAATATTACCAAATCGTGATAGAATTTTGTAAAATATAAAGCGTCTTGTTTGAAACGAAGTCCGGTATAAGAGAGCCTTTGAAAGAGGACACACAGAGGTACCGTAAAATCAAGGATATGTGCGGACAATCCTGTACGAACAGGCAAAGAACAGAAAACGGAGCATAACGAAGCATGATCGGCGGAATCATCGTTTCACACGGTAAATTAGCTGAAGAACTCCTCAATGCTCTTACCATAATTTTGGGTGAAGTTGTGAATATCGAGGCGATATCCATTGGATGGTACGACGACGTCGAGGACTCGAAGCGCAAGATCAATCAATCATTGAAAAGGGTCGACCAGAAAAACGGCGTGCTTGTTTTTACAGATATGTTTGGAGGTACTCCCTCCAATCTAAGTTTTAGCTTCTTGAAAGGCGATACAATAGAAATTATAACCGGAGTCAACCTCCCTATGCTCATAAAGTTCGTCTCGCTCCAGAGAAGCAACAATCTTAAGGATGTAGCGAAGAGAGTGGTCGAACAGGGGAAAAAGAATATTCATCTTGCCAGTGCCCTATTGAATTCCAAACATTGACTTAAAGGATCTTCCCGAGACCATGGTAGAGAAAGACGCTACGATCATAAATAAACTGGGACTGCATGCGAGGGCTGCAGCCAGGTTCGTAAAGATCGCGAACCGATATGAATCCTCGGTTGAGATAGAAAAAGATGGTGTGGTGATCGATGGTAAGAGCATTTTAGGTATTTTGACTTTGGCTGCGGTACAGGGGACCAAGATCAAATTGAGAGTTTCGGGCAAGGATGAAAAGGCGTCACTCAATGCTCTGGTCAAGTTGATTGAGAACAAATTCGAAGAGGAAGAATAGCATAAGATGGATTATGTAAGGTTAAGAGGAGTGGGCGTTTCACCAGGAATAGCTGTGGGAGAAGTGCAGCTGACAGAAAAAGTGGTTTTTACCACCAGAAAAGAAACCATAAATTCGGATCAGGTGAATGAAGAGTTGAAACGGTTGAAACGTGCGATAAAGCTCACGAGAGCACAGCTCGTGGAGATCAAAAAAGATATAAAGAATAAAATCGGGGAGGAGCATTCCTTTATTTTTGAAGCGCATCTGCTCATTTTGGAGGATAAATCTCTTCTTTCGAGCCTCGAGAAATCCATCAGGAAGGAAAGAACCCGGGCAGAGTGGTCCATCTCTCGCGTCCATGAAAAATACCAAAAGATTTTCGAGTCTTTCGATGACGAATATCTCATGCAGCGAAAGTATGACGTATCTGATGTGCTTTCCAGGATCTACAGGAATTTGGAACCTGCAGATAAGCGGAAGAAGGAAGACGGAAAGAATAAAATCATTGTGGCGCATGAACTTCTTCCATCTGAAGCGGCCCTAAGGCTCAGCAAAGGAAATGTTCTTGCAGTTGCTCTTGATATGGGCGGACAGACATCTCATACAGCGATCTTAGCAAGGTCTTTGAACATTCCGGCGGTGGTAGGTTTACGGAACATATCGCAGAGAGTAAAAAACGGGGATGTTCTAGTCGTGGATGGGACAGATGGCGAAGTCCTGATCAATCCGCCTCATGCCATTAAAAAAGAGTTTGCCAGCAAAAAACAAAAATACGATGATTACAGAAAGGAACTCAGGAAGATTGCCAAGCTGAGTTCAAAAACCCTGGACAGACACACCTTTTCTCCTCTTGCGAACATCGAGCTTCCCGGAGAGGTAGAAATGGCGTTCTCCATGGGAGCCGAGGGGATAGGACTCTTCAGGTCGGAATTCATCTTCCTTCAGAGCACTTCTCTTCCTTCGGAAGAGGACCATTTCGAGATTTATTCTCAGATTGCTGAGAATGCCTATCCCTCTCCCGTTTATATCCGGACTGTTGATGTGGGAGGAGAGAAAAATTTGCCTCAGTTCAAGATAGAAAAAGAGCCCAACCCTGCACTCGGGCTGAGAGCGATTCGTTTCTCTCTACGAGACCGAGAGCTCTTCAAGATTCAGTTGAGGGCAGTGTTGAGGGCAAGTGTTCAAAAGAATGTCAAGGTCCTGATCCCCATGATCACCGAACTCGAAGAGATTGAAGAAGTGAAAATGCTCTTTTTTTCGGTCAAAGAGGAGCTCAAAGAAAAGAAAATTCCTTTCGATGAGGACATTGAGCTGGGAGTAATGATAGAGGTTCCTGCCGCCGCAGCTCTGACTGATATATTGGTCAAGGAAGTGGATTATATCAGTATCGGGACCAATGATCTCATCCAATACTATTTAGCCGTAGACCGGTCGAATGAGCTGGTCTCCTACCTTTTCAAGCCACTCCATCCGTCTGTATTGAGGGTTATCAAATTTATCATCGAAACAGCCCAGAGAGAGAAGAAGGAAGTTACCGTCTGCGGAGAGATGGCTGCCGATCCTCTTTCGGCTATTGTGCTTCTTGGACTCGGATTGCGAAAGTTCAGCATGAACCCTATTTTTATTCCACGGATAAAAAATGTCCTGCGTTCGATAGAGTACAAGACGGCTGAAGATGTTGTCCAAGAGGCATTGACGTTGAAGACATCTCAGCAAATTGAAGAATGCATCATTGAAAGAATTCTTTTCAGGCACCCCAAAGCCTTTCTAATGGGTTGACCCCCCCTCAAGGCTCAGGTGAGATTTTCCTGTTCCTGGGGATTTTCAAATATGTCACCCAGGAGCGCAAGAAGTTCATTGGTGTTGATCGGCTTCTCGATAAAAAAATCGGCTCCGCATTCCTTGGCTTCGAATTTAAAGGTCGTTCCTTTGTAGACAGCGGTCATGAGTATGACCTTGGTTTGAGCGAGATCGGGATCCTGTTTGATCATCTTGCAGAGCTCGAGGCCATGTGTCTTGGGAATCAGCATGTCGCTGATCACTGCATCCGGGCGCTCTTCTTTTATGAGTTCTAATCCTTGCGATCCGTCCTGGGCACTGAGAACCTGATATTTATGGCGGGAAAGAATCATTTCGAGCATGGTGAGAGTGACTCGGTCATCGTCTATAATGAGTATCTTTCTTTTCACCTATTTCCTTCCATAAATATCCTTAATGCGGATGATATCCGATTCATCCGGTTTACCGATCCATATCTCCATGATTCGGGCAGGTTTTGAACCCAGGCAGCGGACTCGGTGTGGTACCTTGCGGGATATGAATATTTCCTCATTCTCGCTTGGCTTCCACACCCGGTTTCCTGCTGTAACCTCCAGACCTTCATCCAGGATGAACCAGAACTCACTCCGTTTGGAATGATATTGAAGAGATAAGGCCTCTCCGGGTTGAACCGTTATTATCTTGATGCTGCTGGCCAGGGCTGCGGGAAATGAACGAAATTTTCCCCAGGGCCTGATGTCTTCGTAAATCGCTTTTTTAAAGCGTTCCGTTTCTTTTTTTTCGTCAGATAAATTTGACAAATTTTACCTTTGTGTAGACAGCCATCCAGAATGAGATAGAAAGCATAAGAAATGGCTCTGAAGGGTTCTTTCCACTCTGAACACCGGCCTCAGAGCTGGGTTCGGCTAAAAAGGAACCTCGTCATCCTCCTCACTCTCAGTATTTGGCACAGAGCTCTCTTCTGAAGGGAATTCAGAGGATCTGGATTCGGTGAATGTTTCTTCCTCTCTTTCTACATCATCTTTTCTGCCGAGAAGGATGATGTTCTGTGCTTCGATCTCTGTGGCATATCTTTTGCTGCCCTCTCGATCCTGCCAGCTGCGTGTCCTCAATTTTCCTTCCAGATAGATTTGCTTTCCTTGAGTGAGGAACTTCTCACAGAATTCTGCCAGTTTTCCCCATGCGACGATACGATGCCATTCTGCGCGTATGTCGCTCTCGTTGGTGCTGGGCTTGTAGAACCGTTCGTTGGTTGCCAAGGTGAATCGGGCTACAGCCCTATCTGTTTGAGGAAGATATCTCAGCTCCGGATTTCTTCCCAATCTTCCGATAAGGATGACTTTATTCAGGCTATTGATATCTCTCATATGTTATGATGTCAATTCTTTGATTTTCTGTTGGGCGATCTTTGTTTCTTCTTCCAGAGGATACTTGCTGACCAAGAGCTTGAAGACAGCCAAAGCTTCGGCCTTTCTATCCAGGTTCACCAGACTTATCCCCTTTTTAAGATAAGCAGCGGGAATTTTGTCTCCAAGAGGAAAAGTGAGTATCAATTCGTTGAACCGATCGATGGCTTTTTCATATTCTTCTTGGCTGAAATGACATTCGCCTATCCAGTAGAGCGCGTTGTCGGCAAAGGGACTTTGAGCGAAATGGTCTACGTAGATTTTGAAGCCATCGATGGCAAGCTGGAAATTTCCTTTTAAATAGTCCGCATAAGCCATGTTGTAGATTTCCTGAGGAGAAAGGTTCGGGGGAAGGGGTGATTTCTGCATTTCCTCCGATTCTTCAGCCATCTGTATTTCCTCTCCAGGTTTTTTTTCGGGCGGCGGCTCCTGAGCCTCCTCCTGTTCCTCATCTGATTCAGAGGTTTGCAGTTCCCGTTGAAGAACAGGGAGGGAGGATTCTTTAATGTCTATGAGATCTTCTGAAAACCGGGAGAGCTGCAGGCTGATCGCATCCAGTTTTTCGAGCAAAACCTGATATTGGGCAGGTAATTTTTTCTGGTCTTCTCGAAGACTCGCTTGCTGGGTTTGAAGCTGTCCGATCAGAGAGAGAAGCTCTCCCATCTGCTGCTTTATGGTGTTGATATTCTCTTGATTTCTCCCTATTTTCTTGTCCAGTTCGAGGACCTGTTGTTTAAGCGTTTGAACGTCCTTATAGATCAATTCATAAGCTTTTTTTTCTTTATCTGTCCCGCAAAGCAGCGCAGGGATCAGAAGGAAAAGACCTATCCTTAAAGAATGTCTCTTGATCATATATGACTTGCTGTTACTTGGCTATGATGGTGAATTCTGCGCGTCTGTTTTTCGCCCAGGCCGCTTCGTTATGCCCCGGATCGAGGGATTGGCTTTTTCCGTACGAGATGGTTTTCATCCTGCTGGGAGAGAGTCCGAGAGAAACCAGGTAGTCAAAGGTGCTCTTTGCCCTTTTTTCTCCCAATGCAAGGTTGTATTCCTCTGTTCCCCTCTCATCGCAATGGCCTTCGATCAAGACTTGGACGGAATCCCATTTTTTGAGCCAGGCTGCATTCTGCTCGAGAACAGGTTTGGCATCATCCCTGATGAAGTACCTGTCAAAGTCGAAGTGAATCATCTGGAGAGGTGCTTCCTGATTGATCTCTTCCAGAGATTTGCGCATGAAGATTTCCTCTTCTGTCAGTTCCGGCTCTTTGGGAGGAGTGGGTTCTTCAACCTGTTCAGCCTGGGGTTGTTCTTTGACCTGCGGGGGTGGCGGGGGAGGCGTCTCTTCGACTTTTTTCGCACAGGAGAGCATGAAACCAAAGACCAGTACACAAGCCAGCGATAGGATTAGGATTTTTTTCATTTGACCTCCTTTGAAGGATATTCCTTCCTGGTTTATTGAACCTTGCGCCTTTGTTATACAATCAAACATATCTTCTGTCAACAGGGTCATCGCGAATTATCGAAAAAAGTCCTCTCTCGGTATTTCGTTCTTATTGACGGGACCAATCGGGCAGTTTGTTTTCTCCTTTCGATGTGAGCCTTTGAAGATTTCTCCCGTCATAATCTATGCTGTAGAGCTGTACGGTTCCATGGAGATTCGAGGAGAAGATCAGGTGCCGGCCGTCGGGGGACCAGCACGGAGATTCGTTGCGCGCGTTGCCTTCGGTAAGTTTGATGATTTGTTTTGTGCGGAGATTCAAAACATAAAGGTCAAAGATCTGGTCGACTCGAGAAACATAGGCGATCCTGTCTCCTGTGGGCGCCCACGCAGCAGCATCGTGGTAGGTGCCCCCAAAACTGACCCGGGTGACATTGGACCCTTCGGCATCCATGATATAAATCTGAGGGGTTCCACCGCGGTCCGAGGTGAAGGCAATCTGCCGGCTGGTAGGTGACCACGTCGGAGCGGTATCGGTGGCCTTGTTGAAGGTCACTCTCCGGACACCTTTTCCTTCACTGGTGCATAAGTAGATCTCCGAATTTCCTCCTTCTTCTTGGGAACAAAAGGCCAGTCTTCTTCCGTCAGGAGAAAAAGCCGGGGCAAAACTCGTTCCCCTGCTGGTGACTTCGAGCCGTATTCCCTCATAGACTTTGAGCAGATACAGGATGGCATTGGCTCCCTGGTACGAAGTATAGGCGATGGTCCTTCCGTCGGGCGACCAGGCCGGCATATAATCGATGACTCTGTTGAAGGTCAGGCGGGTTTGGTTATGCCCATCGTAATCCATCATGTAGAGCTCCCAGTTGCCGTCACGGTTGGAGGTGAAAACGATTTTCGAAGTGAAAAACGGCTGTTCTCCCCACATGCGCAGGAGTTCGTCGGCCATTTTGTGAGCGGCAAGACGAAGGAGGGACCGGTCAGCCTGATAACGTTTTCCGAATATCCCCCGTCCAGCCTTCACGTCGTAGACTTTGCCCTCGAAGACAACTTCTTCTCCATCACCGTCTGAGATCTCACCAACGAAAAGGATTTTGGCTTGTATGGTTTCCCAATCCTTGAAGTATATCTTTTCCGGATTTAATGGACGGATATAGCTGTAGTAGCTTTTAGGAAGTTCCTGAAAGATGCGGCTGTATTTCAGATCAGAAGCCAGAGTTTGATGGAGGATTTCGGCAGCTTCTTGGGTTTTCGGTGAAGACTCATGGACGGCGAAGGGCGGTATGGCCAAAGGGATGGCCGGCATTCCTTCCTTGATGCTCAGGTAGACTTCCTGCTGTGCGGACAGGAGGAGGACCAGGAAAAGCAAAAGAATTCCGTAAAAAAAAATTCCCGTTTTTCTCATTTTTTATGCTCGAATCTGAGATGTATGGCCAGATACTCCTCATCGTATTCGTAGGGAAGAGGAGGAAAGGGGGCAGCGGATTGGATGGCACGGACGGCCGCCATATCGAGAGCACGAATTCCGCTTTTCTCCTCGATCTCCACTACCGAGATCTTGCCATCTTTATAGATCTTGAAATAGACCGTGGTGAACCGTTCCTCGGATGTTCCTGAACTGAGCTGGGATTTGAGCCAGTTGCTCGAGATCCGGTCCAAAAGCAGCTCCAGATAATAGGTGTAAGGAAAATTTGAAAGCCCGATCTGGGAAGAAAATTCAGAGCCAAAACCTAATCCGCCTCCAGAGCCCGGACCCACACCGAGGCTTACTCCCGATCCAGACTCTGTCCCTTCTTCAGTGCCGGACTCGGTGCCTCCGGATGGTTTCTTCGCCGGGGGCTCCTGCTTTCGGATGGCCGCTTTTTTCTCTGCTGGCTGCGTCCTCTCTCTCTTGGGCTTTTCCACTGGATGTCTGAGGGTGGAAAGGTTTTGTTCCTCGAGTTTGGGCGGAGTGGTGAGATCTCTTAAGGTTTCTCTGGCCGGGACCTGGGTTTCAGCGAGCTCCTCGCTTGTTTGCTCGGCAGGAGGGGAGCTTCTTCTTGCGGCTCCTCCACCTGAAGAACCTCCTCCGCCCCCAAAGGAGATAAAATTCACGTAATGGACCATCCTTTTGCGTCTGAAGTCGGGCAGTTTTGGTGAGAGAAGGATCAGGAGGAAGAGGATGATATGGGCGGTAAGAGAAATGTATACAAATCTTTTGAACACCGGGTTGTCTCTGATAAAAGATACCATTTTACCGCTTCTTCTCCGGTTCGGGCGGTTCCGTCAACAGCCCGATAACTTCCACCCCAACCTTCTTCGCGATGTCCATGATCTGGATGATATAGCCATAGTCTAGATTTTCGTCAGCTTGAATGAAAATGACCTTTTTATCTTTTCTGAAAAAATACTGCCTCAATCTGGTTTCTAAGAGAAAGATGTTCGTCGGCTGGCCTTCTACGTGGATGTACCTATCCGGCGTTACCGTCAGGGTCAAACCCTCTTCCGCAGGGGCGGACTGGGTTTCTGCCTGGGGAAGGTTTACGCCGATTCCCATCTTCAGCATCGGAGCCGTGACCATGAAGATGACCAGAAGGACAAGCATGACATCCACCAGGGGGGTCACGTTGATTTCAGACAGGGACGAGCCTACCTCTCTCTTGGTAATGGAGCGAAATTTAAACGCCATAAAGCCTCTCTGTGATTCCGAGAAATTCGATAGAAAAATCTTCCATATCTGTGATGATCTCTTTGATGCGGTGAAGATAGTGGTTGTAGGCGATGACTGCGGGGATGGCGGCGAAAAGTCCGAGTGCAGTGGCGATCAGAGCTTCGGCTATTCCTGGGGCCACAGCCTGGAGGGTATTGACTTCCTCTATGCCCAATTCTCGGAAGGAGTTCATGATTCCCCAAACCGTTCCGAAAAGGCCGATGAAAGGGGTGACACTTCCTGTGGTGGCCAGAAAATTCATCATTCTTTCCAGCCTGGTGACCTCCCTGTTCGAGGCCTTGATCAGGGCACGGTTGATGCTTTCCAGTGTCGATGGAGTTACGGAGGATTTGGGATTGGATTTGGTGTGAAAAGCCAGGTCCTTGTATCCGGCCCGGAACAGGGTCGCCAGAGGACTGGCTTTGAATTTTTTGGCCGCCTCGTTAACTTCCAGCAAATTCTTGCTTTTTCTGAAGACGATGAGAAACTTTTTGGATTGTCTGGATGCGGTCTTAAGTGTGTTCCTCTTGAAGAGAATTACGGCCCATGAAAAGACAGAGAAGAAGAGGAGCACAACAAGAACCAGTTGAACAACCAAGCTTGCCTGAAGGATCAGTTTGAAAACGTCCATGCTACCTGATTCAAAAAGTAGCACATGCCAGGGCTAAAGTCAATGTTTCGAGCCGCTTAGTCGATTGACAAAGGATTGGAGAAGTAATAGATTGGTAAAAATGATTAGTTCATGAACGATTACTGAGCAATAAGGAGTAGAAGATCAAGGGCGAGAGAAGATTCCAGCCTGCCCAGGTTCTGGCCATTAGTTTTCTGATTGCAATCCTCTTGGGGACGGTCCTGTTGCTTTTGCCCTTCAGTACCTATTCCAAGCACCTGTCTTTGGCCGATGCCTTGTTCACATCTACCTCGGCGGTATGTGTCACGGGATTGATCGTGCAGGACACAGCCACCTATTTCACACCTTTTGGACAGACCATCATCCTGATTCTTTTCCAGATGGGTGGATTGGGCATCATGACTTTTTCTACCCTGATCCTGTTGGTCGCTGGCAGAAAGGTTTCCATCCAGGAGAAGATCATCCTGCAGAAAGGGTTTCACCCGACCTCTGGGATGAATGTGAAATCCCTGGTCAGAACGATTTTTCTTTACACCATCGCGATCGAGAGTGCGGGAACGGGCCTGCTTTTCCTGTGCTGGCACACCAAATATCCTGGACTGAAAGGTCTGTTTCGCTCCCTTTTTCATGCCATATCTGCGTTCTGCAACGCGGGATTTTCGCTGTTCAGCAACAGCTTCGTTTCCTTCAGAGAAGACTTGTGGATAAACGTCATCCTCATCCTTTTGATCGTACTGGGCGGTCTGGGATTTCTGGTGCTCAGCGAGGCTGTCCACTTTTTCCCCCGCCTGATGCGCCGCCGGAAAATAAGAACGTCCCTCCATTCCAAGATGGTGTGGATTGTTACCCTTTTCTTGATCGTTGTTTCTCTCGTTCTGTTTCTTTCGATCGAATGGGACAATTCCCTGAAGGATTTTTCAGTCAAGGAAAAGATCCTTTCCTCTCTCTTCCAGGTGATCACTCCCCGTACCGCCGGATTCAATACCATAGATCTGAATACATTGGGGTTTTCCACCATATTTCTGCTGATTTTGCTGATGTTTATCGGGGCATCGCCCGGCTCCACGGGAGGGGGGATTAAAACGAACACCTTCGGAGTCATTTTCGCCTTCATGAAGTCTAAAATAGCGGGGAGGGAATCGGTCAGTCTTTTTTACAGGACTCTCCCTCTGGAGCTGATTATGAGGGCATTTACACTTGTCACCCTAAGTATCGGATTGATTTTCCTCTCTTCTTTTGCTCTGTTTCTGACCCAATCCGGAATGAGCATGAAAGAGATTTTTTTCGAGGTGTTTTCGGCTTTTGGGACGGTCGGCCTGTCTTTAGGGATCACCCCGAAACTCACAGCAGCCGGCAAAGTGGTGATCATCCTCACGATGTTCATCGGAAGAATCGGGCCGCTAACCCTGTTGTATGCCTTCAGCCGCGAAAAAGCCCTCGGTAAGTTCGAGTATGTTGAAGAAAGCGTGATGATTGGCTAGAATGGGTGGGAAGGGAAAAAAGAGGTAGGGAGAAAACAAGGAGATATCGGGAATGAAGTTTGCTGTCATCGGCCTTGGTAGCTTCGGCGGAAATGTGGCCAAGACACTTTATGAGAAAAAGCATGAGGTCATGGCTGTGGATAAGAGTAAGGAGAAGATCGAAGAGATGAAGACTTATGTGACCCACGCAGTGCACACGGATGCTGCCATCAAGGAGAATCTTCATGCTTTGGATATCCGAGAGATGGACGTCGTGGTGGTGAGTCTGGGACCGGAGATGGAAGCTTCGATATTGACGGTGCTTTACCTCCACGAATTGGGCGTCAAGCGCATTGTCGCCAAAGCCCTGACCGAAGATCACGGCAAGATACTGGATGCGGTCGGAGCGACAGAAGTCATCTATCCGGAAAAAGATATGGCTATCAAAACAGCCCTCAGATTGAGCAATCCCAATGTATTGGAATACCTTCCTCTCCTCAGCGGAATCGATATCCAAGAGATCGCCCCTCCTGAAAAATTCATCGGAAAGAGTCTGAGGGAACTGGATTTGAGAAACAAATACGGGATCCAGGTCATCGCCATCAAAGAAATCATCCCGGAGAGGACCACGTTTATTCCCACCGCCGATTTTGTGATCAAGGACAGTGACATCCTGATTCTGATGGGAGAGCAGAAGCAGCTCGACAAGATCGATAAGCGCTAACTTTCTCCTTCCCCTGTTGTTTATCTTAGGGCATTGTCCCAAAGTGACGGGGATGAAGTATCCATCTAAGGTGAGGAGAAATGTCTTCGCTCTAGTTCAGATTTTTAGCGCCATTCCGTTGCCGCTCCGACATTTCCCTGCACCTTTATCCCGATTTTATTTCCCGTCACTTTGGGACAACCTCTATCTTAGAATGTATTTAAAACTGAATACCTTTGCTTTCAGCAAAGTTTTGGCAGTTTTTCAAAGAATATATAACTGGAAGTTATAAACCAGAACGCTCAGTTAAGGTCTAAAATTTGGCTCTCAATGAAAACCCCAAGTTTCTTCCCGCAGCAGGAAATCCGAATCGTTCCTGGTAGTCTTGGTCCAGGATGTTCCGGATGAACACACCCAGATCAAAGAACTGGCTCAGAGGATACCGGCCCTCTAAGTCCAGCCTCAAGTAGGATCCCTGTGTCCGGACTCTAAGGCTGTCGTTCCAGAGGGTGTTGTCGTTGTAAATGATCTGGTGGCTGGAAATCCCCTGTAGGAACAGGGCAATACTGGCATTGTTTCGGGCTTTGAACTGCAGTCCCATGTTGATTTTGTGTTCGGGCAGGCCTGGGATCTCATCAAAATCCCTGTCCCCTGAATTCACGAACAAATCGACGAACGGATCGCCCTTTGTCCGGCTCTTCTGGCAGGTATAGTTCAGAAAAGCGGACCAACCCCCGGAAAACTGTTGAGCGATCTCGAACTCTATACCGTAAATCAGAGCCTTGTCGATGTTATAGGCGACAAAATTGATCAGGTCAAATTGGATGTAGTTATCGATATGATAGTAATAGGGTGCAATCTCGAGTTTCGTTCGACTGGGGAAAATCGCCCGCCATCCTCCCTGGATCATCAAGCCGTCCTCTCGATAAAAGGGGAGTTGACTGGTGTCCACGCCTGCATCGTCGAAGTCATAATGCCAATAATGTTCAGGCGGTGTTGGCATCCTGAGCGCTCGCGCCAGGCTGAAATAGAAAAGGCTGTTTTCCTGGTAACTGTATATGAGTTTAGCAGAAGGTGCCCAGCCCTCCATATCGATTTCGGGGATCTGTTCGAATTCACCCGAAGGACCTGATAATCCATCATAGGACAGGTATCGTATTCCGGGAACGAGGAGGATTTTTTCATCCAAAAGGCGGATTTCATCCATGAGGAAAAAATCGATGTTTTTTGCCGCAACATAGTATCCGTTGCGGAAAGGCGCTCGAAAATCGTCGGAAAGATTGGCGTCTCCGTCATCCTTGAGATGGCTGTAGTCGAGCCCAACAGTGATAGTTTGGCTGGGCAGGAAGTGCTTGTAACTTGCTGAGAAACCTCGGGACCTATCGTCATAAAAAGTCTTGTGGAAGATTCTATCCAAACTAGCCCGGGTGTTGTAGGACTCACGGTCGCCATGGTTTTGCCAGTAGCGAAGATTCAGGAAGCCGAAGTTCCGGAATGCCTGTTGGTAGCCGAAATCGAACATCCATTTCTTTTTTTCCCAAAAGCTTCCCGGTTCTGGGTAGGCGCCCATTCCACCGTACATGTACTCCCCATCGGATGCAGGAAAACTGGAATCCAGGGGCACGAAATAGTCAGGATCTTCATAATTCTTGGATGCTCTGTTTCCAACGATGAATCCTTTTTTCATCCGGGTATAGGTAATATCGGCTGCGAATTGGCCGCCGAACGGAAAGTCATAGCCAAGGTGGAAATCGAAATTCCCAAAATTCAGATTGCCGTTCTTCAGGTACCCGCTGCTGTTTGCGATGTCTACAGCCAGAGAGTATTCCAAAGGTCCAGGCTTGTAAGCATGATAGATGTTGAAACGGGAGGTTCCGAAGTTGGCAACAGCGGCCTGGATCTCGGTCCGAGGTGCCTCCTGGGGGAATCTTCGCGGCACAAGATTGATGATGCCTCCCAGGACATTACCGTAACGGGGATCTCCTACTCCTTTTACCACTTCAATCCTGTCTATATTGCCTAGAGGAATCATGGTCCAGTCTATGAAATACCCGCCTGCCACTCCGGATGTGTTCAGAAGGCGGCCGTTTTTCATCACTTTTATTCGGCGGGAGCCCATGCCTCGAATTTTGATGGAATCATCATCCACGGCCGTTCCCACCTCTTGGATTCTTTGGACATCGATTCCTGGCTGGCGCTCGAGTGCGCTGTCTAAAGTTGTCCCGATGCTCAGAGGAAAGAGCTCGGGCTTGACCACAGACATGTTGGGTATCTCGATATCCCTTATGTATTCCACGACTTCGATTTCCACGGTATCGAGCTGGAAATACTTGGTTCGCTCTTCTTTTTCCTCTATTTTTTCTTTTTTTTTGATTTTTTCCTTCTCCTCCTGTTTGGACCGCTTCTGCTGGGAATAAACCGGATTCATTATGAGGAGAAGGGCCAGTGCACAATAAAGCATTTTTTTCGCACCCAACGTGCCTCCTTTCTGGGATATGACTCCTAAAGCACGCGCGTTACGGTCATAAGGTATCCCATCGTTTTTGCAGTTGCAAAGAACGCATATTAATAGCACTCTTCTTTTCATTAGTCAAGTTTGACTCAGAAATCCGGTGGGATTTCAGCTATAATATCCCAAGGGATGTAAAGAAATGTACATCGGTGCTGATTTTTTGGTGGACAGAGATTCGAGGCTTTATTTGAGTGAGGTGAACACGGGCATTCCGGCAGGAGCACAGGAATATGATTTTGTGTACCGCATGAAGTTTGGAAAGCCATCAGGCGTCTTTCAACGCATCGAATCCCTCGCTCAAAGATATTTCGGGAAGACTTTCCGCGAATATATGCAGGGACTTCCCTTCATGGATGATTTAAGGTTACTGAAGATATGGATGGACGGAAAAGGACCTTTTCCAGAAAGACCGGACAAGGCTTTGAGATTGGAAGACAAGTGGATCCAATATCTCATTCTATCGAAGAGCTATCCGATGATCCCTACAGAGATTTTTTTACCAGAAAAAGAAAAAAGAGTCATGGAACTTCTATCCAGAAAAATTCCTGTGGTATTCAAAAAAAGATACGGAAGAGGAGGGAAGGGCTTTGTGTTGATTAAGGGTAGAGAGGAGTTCAGGAGAGCGGGTCTTTCAGAGAACGCATTTATCATGCAGCCCTATGTGGAAAGCAGCATCGGTTCTTATAAGTTGTCCATTCGGGCGGCATCCTTCATGGGTCATTTCCTCTGTATGTTTGCCAGTCTGTCCCAAAAGCTCACCTCCAATCATGGAATCCGTTTTTTCATCGCACCTGGAGATGATCTGAAAATAACGAAAATAGATTTCAAGATCGAAAAAATTGTCCAAAAATCCTGGGAGGCGGACATTTTCTATAAAGGCAGCATCCCCGAATATTTGTATGGTGATGTCTATGAGGAATGGATCGCTCAAGCCGAAATCGTTATCCCTGAACACCTGTACCAGGATATCCAGAGAATCTCTGCTTCGATCAGCAAGCTTTACCGAGATATGGATTTTGATTCCCTTCCGGAATCATACCTTATTTGATCTTTTTGAGGAGTTCCTGAACCTCCTCCGCTTTTTTCCTGCCCAGATAGATGTGCTTTTCAATCTTGGTTTAGTTCGATCTCTTGGAGCAGCTCCCTTACCTGTTTTTGTTCGGGATTCAGGCGCAGGGAGGCGCGAAGCACTTCGACCGCTTCTTTTCTCTGGTTCGTTTTGTAATAGCAAAAGCCGAGGGAATTGAGGAGACGGGTGTTGCTGTTATAGATCTTGTTTCCTTCCAGAAGATTCTCGATAGCCTGGAAATACTGCTCCATTCCCATCAGGGCTTGGCCTTTGATCAGATAATATTCGAACCGCACATCCTGGTCTCCTTTGACCGATTCTATCAGGTCCAAGGCGGCATCATGCTTCTTGATTTTGATCAAGAACTGTGCGTATTCCGCGACCCCTCTTGTGTATTCGGGCTCGAGAGAATAGGCTTTCTCATAGAATTCTTCTGCCTTGGGGTAATTCTTGATTCTGTCATACTGATAGGCCAGGGAGTAGAGGTACAGGTAGCTGTTGGAGAGGGGGAAAGACTTGGCCAATATCACAGGATGCGGCACCGCTTCCTCTGGGGACACGATGAATTCCGCCGTCTGCTCATCCACCGCTCTGCCTTGGGGGTCTTTGAGCGCCATCTTCAGTTGATAGTAATCCGGAGATAAATCCCCTTCGGGAATCACGTAGGTCATTCCCATTATCCTGTTATAGCTGGATTCGCTCAGATTCAGGGTGTAGAATTTTTCTGTGGGATTCTTGGCTGTCATTCCCTTGACAATGATCTCTATTTTTCCCTTCTCCCAGAGATCTTTCGAAGTTTCCGTGATGTTGAAGAGGAGAACGATCTCCTCTGCTGCGGCAAATGTGTCGTTGGGATCGATGAGCAGCCTCTTGTCTATGGTTTTAAAGGGAATGAACAGATGACTGGCGTAATCCTGCAGTTCATAGCCCAGGATGGGACCGATAATCCTCGGCTGGCTGGAAGGTTCTGGGACTGAGATGCGACCCTCAAAAGCGCTGAATTCCTTGCCCACAGAATTCTGGATAAGAATGTCAACCGCATACTCTCCCTCGATCAGCGGAAAGGAATCCTGTACGGCTATGCCGTTTGCCCTGATATTATCGATTTCTGCCGGCGCAAAATAAAAGGGGAAGTCTTTGGAGTATTGAAAGACAAGATCCTGATCTTTTCGCACGCTCACGTTGAGCTGAAAATTGCAGTAATACTGGTCTCTGGGCTCGAAATAGTCGATGGAGACCTCTTTAGGGTTTATGGAAAAGTGGAGAAAATGGATGTTCAGGATGGGGTCCACGATCAATGCCGTATCGGCGGCGCTTTCGATGTAATTGGTCAAATACTCTGTGCTCACCACGCCCTTGAAGTTGAGAAAATGAGTCGCATAGCTGGGATTGATGTCCTTTTTGGGCGAATCATAGATGCTGGACAATATGATGGTGTTGCGGGGAGAGGGAATAAAATTGTAAGGATATTCCCCGGGAATCATGGTGATGGATGCTATGGCCACTCCCGGGGCCAGCTCCTTGATCTTTTCATAGACCGCTTTATAATTGGTTGCATCGACCATCTCCGGTTGTACCAGCAGGGCAGCCGGACCATCTGTGGCGGGATTGTACAGTTTGTACTCACCCGATCCTCCCCTTTGATAAAAAAGGATGGAAAAATAGGTGGGAAGGCCCTTTGTCTTGTCCCCATAATAATACCAAATCTGGCAGGGATGGACGCCGGCCGAGCTGGGGTACCTCTCGATGCTGACCGGAGGCCCGAGAAGGATGTAAATCCTTCCCATATCCGTCATCCATCCTTCCCGGGGCGTTCCTCTGTTGAGCTGGGTGTTGGCGTACAGGAACCGTTTCATGTGTTCTTCTCTGTACTCATTCTGAGGTGTCCCGGGTGTGGGATCCCTCTGTTTCCAGAATGTCTGGATGAAGAGATCCCTTTCCCGGTCTGAAGAGAGACTCAAAAAGACCTCTCTCTCTTCAGGGAGGATGATGTAGCGGGTGATTTTCAGCCACTCCTGGTATTTCTGAGGAAGGTCCTTTTCTTTGATTTTCTGACCAGAAAACAATAAAGCAGTGGTACAGAGACAGAGAAGAAAAAAATGGAAAAGCTTGTTCTTCATGGTTCGTTCCTTATCCTTATCCTTGAAACCGGGGAGAAGCGAATATCGTTCCAGTTTTAGATTTTTATGTCAAAAATTTTTCTCATTCTTCCTACATCGGGATCAGTACGGATGATCACATCCAGATAATATTTTCCCTCACTCAAATCATACGGGAAACGAAAGGGGACTTCTTCCAGCTGAAGGAGTTCCTCCTCGGTCATCTCGAAGGCTTTGGTCTCTTGAAACCTGTCTTTCTTTTGGCCGTCTTTGGCATAGATAAAGAATTCGAATGTCAGGCTGGCCCTGAGCATTTTTCCTTCCTCTTCGAACAGGAAAAAATCGATGGGGATGGTGACCATGATTTCCTGGGATGACTTGTCGTAGCGGAGTTTGAAATCGGTAAATTTTTTTCCCACTCCATCCCTGTCGAAGATCTGTCCGAACTTTGCCTGTTCGATGGCCCAGTTCAGGCCTCCGAGGTCCCCACGGTATTCGTTGATTCTGTACGTCCCGTCTCCCCGCCTGTCTATAAACTCGACCCCGAATCTGAGATCATAATAGCCCCAATACAGGAGGCCCTTGGCACGGGGAGAGTTGAGCATCGGAAATTCCCGGAACACATCAGGAGGGCCGAGATAGATATAGATCCTTCCCCGGTCCGTTTTCCATCCGGGAATTCCTTCGATAAAATGAGTGTTCGCGTACTCGATGCGCCGGGAAAATTCCTTCTTGAATTCGTTCTCCTCAGTAGAGGGATTTGGATCTCTCTTGGACCAGAATTCCTGGATAAACTCCTGTCTGGATTCTTTATCCGGGAGGTGATTGAAGATATCCCGTTCCATTTTTGTCATAACCAGGCGGGCGGTCTCATAAAAATCCCGGCTCTCGGGATCTAGGGAGACTTCAGGGCCCTGCCCGCAGCCCACAAGCCACAGGCAAAAAAAGACCATGACCATTGCATTGATGTGTTTCATCGCTTCTCCTGACATCGCTGGATCAAAGCATCCAGCTTGCTTTTTTCTTCGGCAGTGAGAGAGGCATACTTCAATTCTTTATACCTTGTTAGATTATTCAAGGCTTGAGTTTTGTTTCCCTTTGCCAAGTAAGCCAGGCCCAAGTTATACAGGGGATAATCAAAATCAGGTTTAAGATCCACCGCTCTTTCCCACGAAGAGATGGCTGCATCGATGTTCCCTGCCTGGGCAAATGTGCTGCCCAGTCCATTATGGGCAGAGGCATAATCGGGATCCAAATTCAACGCCCGCTCGAAGTGAGAGATGGCCTGTTGGAGGAAGTCTTTATTTTTCGATTCTCCGAAACGCGAAAGATAAAGAGAGCCCAGATTATTAAGGACGATGGGGTAATTTTTGTCCAGAGAGAGCGCCTTATCGAAGGCCTCCTCTGCACTCTTGAATTCTCCCTTTCGCCAGAAAGCTACACCCAGATAATTCCACAGTTCCGGGTCGTAATCGATCAGAGCCAGGCCTTTGGTCAGGATGTCGATGGCTGCATCGAACTGACCGGCCTCGGTGAGGAGGATCCCGAAGGTCACGATGATTTTATAATTGTTGGGATTGTTGGTGTATCCTTCCCTGAGAACTTCGACAGCCTCCCTGTATTTATTCTGTTCTTTGTACAGAGTGGCCAGATAGGAATAGGCGAGGTCGAAATCTTTTCTCTCGACGGTGATTTCTTTCAAGAGCGAAATGCCCTCTTCGATCCTGCCGCTGTGGTAGGCTCCCATGGCTTGTTGGAGCTTGGTCTGGTAGGGAAGAAGGACCTTCAGGTCATCCTGTTCTGTGTAGGTTTTTTTTGGAGCTGTCTGGGGACTCGATATGTATCCCAGGCTTCGCAGTTTTGCGGCCGCTTCCCGGTCCATCTTTCGTCTGTCCTGCCTGTTTTCTCTAAATGACTGCTGTTCGAGGAGCCGCTCCAGCTTTTTTTTGCAGGGGGATAAATCTTTTTTTTCTGCCAGATTGTCCAGCTCGAAAGAGTCTTTTTCGAGATTGTAATATTCAGGAATGGGAGAGTCGATAAACTTTTCTGTTTCCTCAATGTATCCGTTCAGAGGTGCCCACCCTCTGCTGTAGTGAGGGTAAAGAGATTCGAAATAGATGGCTCTCTCAGGCAGGCCTTTGCCTTTTTCCATAGACGGCAGCAAAGAAATGCCGTGAAGATGCGGCGGTTTTTCCACCCCCAGCACATCACAAACCGTAGGGAAGATATCCACATGGGAAACACTCTGTTCAACCCGTCTCTGCTTGATTCCGGGAGACCGGATGATCAGCGGTACCGAAAGGGTGCTGTTGTAGGCGAAATATCCATGAGTGCTCTCACCATGCTCCCCCAGGGATTCGCCATGGTCTCCGGTGAAGATGATCAGGGTTTTTTCATTCAGGTTTTTCCTCTCCAGATATCCGAAGAGGTTCGCCAGCGCCGAATCCACATAAGCCACCTCGCCATTGTACGGGTGGCCTTCATATTGGGTTCTGAAGGGTTCGGGGGGATCGTATCGCTGATGGGGATCGAAGCAGTGAATCCAAAGAAACCAGGGCTGACTTTGGACTTCGAGCCAGTCCAAAGCTTCCTCGACGACGACCCCTGCCCTCCGCTCAACATAGGAAAATTCCTGGTCGCTCTTGCTCCCGTAGTTGTCATCATATACGTCAAATCCTTGAGTGAGTCCGAACCGGGAGTCCAGGGGAAAAGCACCCACAAAAGCGCCTGTCGCATACCCCTGGGCCTTGAGGTGTTCGGCCAGGCTCAGGAACTCGTCAGAGACGATGAAGTTGGCGTTATCATGAACTCCATGATACAGAGGAGTGGTTCCCAAAAGAATGTTCACATGGGAAGGGAGGGTGGTCGGTGTGTGGGCATAAGCTTTGGTGAACAGGACTCCTTCTGAAGCCAGCTTATCGATGTTCGGGGTTTGGGCAAAGTCCTGGCTGTAGCAGCTCAGCCTATCCGGACGAAGGGTGTCTATGGTGATCAGGAGAAAATTGAGTTTGGACTTTTTTGCCGGGCTTCCTGAAAGCGGCAGAAAGACCAAACCGATAAAAAGTAGAGATACAAGACGTTTGGCTGAATCTTGGAAGCATCTCATCTTTTATGTATAAGCTCCTTTTGATGAATAACGTCCTCAACGGTTGAATATGGAGAATTCAATCCGTTTTTAATGTTTCTTTAGACTATCCTTTGATTTTGGTCTTCAGGAATTCGATGAAGTTTCTCACCTGAACGGAACGTTCCGAATCAGGGTCTTTTTCAAGATAGTTCTCGAACACCTGGATGGAATCCTGGTAATTTCCGAGCGTCAGATGCACCAGTCCCAACTGGTAGAGGGCGTCCAAAAAGTCAGGGTTGATTTCGACAGCTCTCTGGTAGTATTTGAGCGCGTCCTCGTAATTTTGTCCGGAGTAGAAGTTCGACCCGATGTTGTACAGTACGGTGGGGTCCGAGATCTTCTCGAAGTCGATTTTCTGGTACCATTCCGATGCTTTTTCGCTTTCGCCGCGGTTGGTATAGGTGTTTCCGATGAGCATCATGATCTCCTGGTCATCCGGGTCTTCTTCCAAGACTTTTTTGTAATATTCTTCCGCCTCCGCATATTTTTCCATTTGAAAATAGCAGTTTCCGATGTTTTTGTTGATAATGGTGGCATCCGGAAACTCTTCGAGTATCTTCTGATAGAAAGATATGGCTTCTGCATACTTCATCTGGTCATAGAGCTGGTTTCCTTCCTTCAGCGCCTCCATCAGCTCCTCGCTCAAAACCGCTCCTTCCACTTTTTTCATGGTCACCAGGATGGGAGGATTCTTGGACCATTCGTTGACTTCAGCATTCAGCTTATGGGGCATGTAGCCCGGCTTCTCGAAATCGATCTTCCAGGTTCCGCCCCTGATCCACCAGGCCTTCCATTCGCCGTTTTTATCGGTTTCCGTCTCGAACCCGGACTGCACTTTCTCCAGGTAAAGCTTGACCTTGACTCCTTCTAAAGGATTTCCCTGCTCGTCGGTGACAACTCCACTGATCCTGCCCTGACCTTTATAGGCCTGGGCGTACCCGGCCGTGGATACAAGAAGTATTGTGAGTAGAACCGAACCTGCTCTTTTCATCAAAAACCTGCTTCTTTATTCTAGCATTTCCCCTGGATTATTCATAGACATGTTTTAAGCGGGATTTGCTGGAGGGTCAGATAAAAAAAAGCCCCTTCCGCGACAACGCGGAAGGGGCTTTGTGTGCGTTCTTGTGCTGGTGCTTAGAAGTTGAACCTGATGCCGAACCGGAACACTCTGGGGTTGAGAATCCGTTGATCCTGCAGGAAGCTGTCCGCATCCATTCTAGCCTCTTGTTTCAGTGCATGTGCAGAGTTGGTGATGTTGAATCCATCCGCAGCAACGGTTACGGATGCAGTGTCGGAGATCATAAAGACCTTCTCCACCCTAAGGTTCAATACCCAGAAGTTGGGAAGCCTTTCGTCGCCGAACTTTCCTCCGCCCCCTGGACTGCCGTAGATATCTTTATAACCGAGACCAGGTCTGTAAACCTGGACGTATGTCGGCAAGACATATCCTTGTCGGGCAGTGAACACTCCGCTTACATTAATGCCGTAGGGAAGCTGGTACAGGCCTGAGAACTTGAACATCCAGGTGGAATTGACAAAAATGTCCTGGACTCCTGAACCGCCGCTTTCCGGAGCAACCACACCTCCGTCGTAGTACTCGTCGTTCATCGGGTCGATGGTGTCGCCCTCATAATGCCTTGTCCAGTCAGATAGAGTAAACGAGGCGTCGAGCATCCACTTGTTGGAAAGCCTTTTGGTCACAACAAACTGTGCTGCCATGTACCTGTCAAATCTGTTCGAATAGTTGGTCCTGTACTCATAAGGAAAGCGCTGGGTCCGGCCAAAATAGTCGTAACCTGTATACTCTGTTTCCGTGCCGGCGTAGTAGTAATTGTCCGGCGTTTCGAGAGTGCCATCCGAGAGCATGCCGATATCCCATGTGCCATTCCTTCGTTCCTTGTAATATCCTTCTATCCTGGCGGCAAAGTCGGTGAAGAGTTCTTTCTCGTAGGAGGCGCTGAACTCATACAGCTTCGGAGAGTTGTAATCCGGGTCGAACATGTTATTGGCTGTCACCGATGTGGGATCATCGGGATTGACCGAGCTCGAGCTCCAGAGCCAGTAATCAGGATCGGTGGGGTCTTTCAGTTCGCCAGTTCCCCAGTCATATCCCCAGAGCTCATCGCTGGTTACGCGCCCATCCTCGTTGGCATCCTGCCAGAGCAGGTCGATCTCGGTCCAGCCGATCGGGTTGATGAAAGCAGCGATCCCGTTTCCGGATTGAGATCCGTAGATGGCGGCCGAGAGCTTGATCACGTCTTTGCCTGTTCCAAAAAGGTCATAGCTCAGGCTGATTCTCGGGGACCAAACATTCCAGGACACTCCGGGATCGAATTCATCGAGCTGCAGGGCTGGCATATACTGTGACAACCAGGGTGAGGCAGGGATGTCGGCATTCTTGACCATGGATGCTTCCCTGTCATAACGGATACCGATGTTGAGGGCCAGTCTGCCGACCGAGAAGGTGTCCTGGATGTAGAAGGAGTAGCGGTTGAACCAGTAGTTGATCAGATAATCCCTCAAAAGCCAGGCTTCCCACCATTCTCCATTGGGCAAACTGGAATCAGGGCCAAAGTAGGCGAGAGTTAGGTTCCCTTCGTAGTAATCGAATGTGGTGGTGGTTGAGACCACATAGTCGAATCCGAATTTCCATTCGTGGTCTCCGCCCAGAACGTCTTCCAGGAAAAGGTTGCCGGATGCACTGAGGTAGTGCTGGTCACGGTCCGTGCCGTAGTCATCCACGTTTCCATACATGAAGAAGGTTGGATAATATTGGCGCACCATGTAGTTTCCGGAACCATCTCCAGTTCTCACTCCTTGTACAGGCTGGAGGTTGAATCCGCCATTGGTGAAGATGTACTTGGCATCGATGTACAGGCTGCCGAACATCTGCTCGAACTGGCCCTTCCAGAAATAACCCGGGCCTGTCTGGTTCCAGAGGGTTTCAGGACCCTGGACGGTGTAGCCGTACCAAGCCCTGCCCCATTTGTTTTTGTTGTCGTACTGAACAAAAGCGTTCAGTCTTGTGGATGGAGTAATCTGGAAGTCGACCTTGCCGTAACCCGAAGCCAGCCAGGTTTTGTCCGACGTTCCGGCCAGGGTCAGGGCGTCGATGTCCTGGATGCCCCATGAGCCGTAAAACCATGCCTTGTCCTTGATGATCGGGCCGCCGAAGTTAGCGCCGTACAGATAGACTCTGTTAATCCCTGCGGCAGAGTACCCGATATCCTTGAGGCCATCGGGAACATTGTCGGCCTGCCAGGCATTCCTTTCCACATCCAGGTAGAAGGTGCCTGAATAGACGTTTCCTCCGCGCTTGGTAATCAGGTTGAGCTGTACTCCGCCAGTTTGTGTCTTGATGTCGTTGTTTCCATAGTTGAGCTGCATTTCCTCATAGCTTGAAATGTTGAGATATGCAGGGGCCGCACCCAGAGCAGAGTTGTCCGTGATGTTGGCTCCATCGAGGTTCCAGGTGCTGTCACTGTCCGGCGATCCGTGGCCGTAGTAGGATGACTGCTGACCTGCCTCGTTCCCGCCGACATCCTCCCGGTCGATCAGCATCCCGGGAAGCATCTGCATGATGACCCAGGGATTTCGGGCCGTGGGCAGGCTCATGATCATCTCTTCGGTCACGTTCACGCCCACCTGGGTTCTCTTGGCATCGATGACCGGTGTCTGACCCACCACGGTGATCTGCTCTTCGAGAGTGGTCATCTCCATGGTGAACTCGAGGATAACGTCTCTGCCGTATGAGACCACCAGCTCCTCCCGGATAACGGTCTTGAATCCAGGAAGCTCGAGCTTCAAAGCATAGTCGGATGCGACAGGAAGGCTGACGAACCGGAATCTTCCCCTCTCGGTTGTAATGGCTGTCATGGTGCCGACCTTGGCACCCGTAAGAGTGACGGTTACGCCAGGGAGAGGATTGCCTTCTGCATCTTTGACTGTGCCTCTAATGTCTCCGAATTCCTGTGCCGAGACGAAAACACCGACGAGCAGCAAAAGTGCAGCAATAGTAAAGACTTTTTTCAAGTTGTCCTCCTTTTTCCCTTTATAAAGGGTAAAATTCGTTTTTCCCAAGAGTGAAAAGCTTCACTCTAACCAAATATCCTTCAATCTTTTTCTGTATCCGGTTTGCACCTCCTTGATAGTCTGTTTTTTTTCATCCTTTTATCCGTCGAATTTTTGAGCAAGTTTTGTGCCATCTTGGTAACTGTTCTTTGAGGCTCCCGGCGTATTTTCTCTTTTTGGATGATTTCTACTCTAAGTATCACAAAGATAAGAGGTTGTCAAGATATTAAATCAGACCTTGATCAAAAATTGTTTTTGTGACCTGAAAAAAAAAGTAAAAATTTGGATCATAAATCCAATTATTTGGGTTTGATTCAAGTATTTGGATTTTTTTAACCGCCTTTCAAAACCCGAAGCAGAATCTCGAGGGCGACCTGTTTGGCCTGTTTCCCGCTCTCTTTGGTGGGCCCCACACAGGACGGGCATCCCTCCTCGCAGGGACAGGCACTGATGGTCTTGCGGCAGCGCTCCAGGAGCTCGGCCTCCAGGTCGAAAAGCGAAGGGCTCAGCCCGATACCTCCCGGGAAATTGTCATAGATAAAGATGTTGGGTTCAAAATCGGTTTCCGAAAATTGAGGTAGGTCCTTTTCCTCTTTGGTGGGAAAGGGAACCCCGCGGGGAGGGAGAGACTTTCCTGTGGAGTTGTCGCCGATCGACACACCGACGTCGTGGATAGCACACATCATGAAAAGCGGGGCCACGTGGTGCATGCAGTAGGCCAGGCCGAAAAGACCGTTGACCTTTTCCTCGGAAGAAAAGGAGAGGGCGTGGAACACTTCCGAGGGGATGGTCAGCCAGTAGGCTGTGGTGTGCATTTCGTTTTGGGGAAGGCTCAGGTCTCCGGAACCCACGTTCTCCATGGTGTGAAATTTGATCTTCTTGAATCCCACCACCTGAGTGGCCACATGCACTTCCCCATGGGAAAGACTGCAGGTGTGGAGATTCTTTTGCTTGAAAATGTCCAGGATCTTGACCTTGGTGTAGTCGATCGCATCGGTGTAGTAGTCCACATCCGTTCTTTTCACGTAGGCCCTTCTCTGATCGAAATCCAGATTGTCCACGAAATACTGTTCCCCTTCGCACATGTAGATGGCCTTGGGATGGAGAGCGGTCAGGGCTGAGGTGAAGTCGACTTCAGCTATGGCGCGGGATTTTTCGGTGGTATCGACCACCACGAAGTTATCGGAGCTGATGCTCCGCAGGCTGACACCATCGGCCGGGTAGGCATCAGAGGTCCAAAACCATTTGTCCTTGGAGTGATGGACCAGCTTCTCCTCTTCCAGAAAGTCGAGGATTTCTCCGATGTCCACCTGTCCGAATCGTTCGCCATCCAGAAAGGGAAGCTCGAAAGCGGCACACTCGACGTGGCTGATCAGGATAGAGAGGTTGTCCGGGTTGATAAGGGCATGCTCTGGATTTTTGGAGAAGAAGTAATCCGGGTAGTTCACGATGAACTGATCGATCGGAGAGCTGGTGGCCACCAGCACGGCGGCCGCTTTCCCGGTCTTCCGCCCCGCCCGTCCCGCTCTCTGCCAGGTGCTGGCAATGCTTCCCGGATACCCGGCAAGCACAGCCACATCCAGACTTCCGATATCGATCCCCAGTTCGAGGGCGTTTGTCGAGACCACCCCCCTGATCGTTCCTTCTCTGAGGGCTTTCTCGATCTCCCTTCTTTTCAGGGGAAGATAACCGCCCCTGTATCCTCGGACGAGACCTTCCTTTCGAATCGTTTTTTCGACATCCGTCTTGAGATAGGTCAGAAGAACCTCGGTCACCAGGCGGCTTTGAGCGAAAACAATGGTTTGGAGGTCGTTCTGGAGAAAAATTCTTGCCACCCGGCGAGACTCGTTGACATAGGACCGGCGTATCCCCAGATGTCTGTTCACCACAGGAGGATTGAAAAAAATGAAATATTTTTCGCCGCGAGGAGCTCCGTTGTCATCGACCAGGGTGACTGGTTCCTCTGTCATCCTCTCTGCCATTTCCAGAGGATTGGCAATGGTCGCCGTGCACAGGATAAACTGGGGAGCAGATCCGTAGAAACTAGCGATTCTTTTCAGGCGTCTCAAGATATTGGCCAGATGGCTCCCGAATATACCGCGGTAGTTGTGAAGCTCGTCGATGACCACATATTTGAGGTTCTCGAACAGCTTGATCCATTTGGTGTGGTGGGGGAGGATGCCTGTATGGAGCATATCGGGATTGGTGAGGATGATGTGGCCGCGGGCTCTTATGGCCTTTCGTGCATCTTGCGGGGTATCACCGTCATAGGTGAAGATTCTGATTTCATCGGGTAGCAGTTTTATGGTCGCGTCCAGTTCGGCCCTTTGGTCCTGGGAGAGGGCCTTGGTGGGGAAAAGATAGATCGCTCTGGAAGAAGGATTTTTGAGCAGGGAATCCAGAACAGGAAGGTTATAGCACAGAGTTTTTCCCGAGGCTGTGGGCGTGACCACCACGATATTTCTGCCTGCTTCGAGATGCTCGAAGGATTGGTACTGGTGGGTGTAGAGCCTCTCGAATCCTTTCTCTTTCAATGCCTCTACGAGAGCCGGATGGATTTCTTCAGGGTATTCACGGAATCGTCCCTCCCGGGCAGGAATGTGTTTTATGGCGGTGATGGAATCATTTTTCACCCCGATGTCTTTCAACACTTCCAAAGATTTATGTAAATTTTCTTCCCTGGACATCATCCTTTCCTCAACGTTTTTGGTCAATGCCTATATTAGCCTTTTGTTCCGGACGGGTCAATCAAACAAATCATTCCCCGATGCTCACTTCTTCGATTCCAGATTCGGGGAGGCTGGCCGAAGCTGTCAATCAAACAGACAATGGGGCATATTTCAGTGTCATATTGAGATGGCCACGCTTCGCTCGCCATGACATTTATGATCGTCAATTCTGGAAGGTGGTGTCTTCTTGTTAAAGATGGAGCAAAGGTTTAAAATGAATGGTTATGCTCAAAGAGATTCATGTCAAAAAGGCCTCGCAGCACAACCTCAAGCATATCGATGTCAAGCTGCCCCGAAATAAACTGATCGTGGTCACCGGACCGAGTGGGTCCGGCAAATCTTCTCTCGCCTTCGACACTCTTTTCGCAGAGGGACAGAGGCGCTATATCGAATGCCTCTCTGCTTACGCACGGCAGTATATCGAACAGATGGAAAAGCCGGAGGTGGAATCCATCGAGGGTCTTTCTCCCTCTATCTCCATCGACCAGAGAACCATTTCATCCAATCCCCGTTCCACCGTGGGAACGGTCACAGAGATCTACGATTACCTCAGACTCCTGTATGCCCGGGTGGGAATCCCTCATTGTCCGCAGTGCGGCCGGAAGGTATCTTCTCAGACACCTCGGAAGATTGTAAGCAGAATTCTGGATTCTTCATCAGGAGAGAAGGTGAAGATTCTCTCCCCTGTGGTTAAAGGACGAAAAGGGGAATACCTCCGTCTTTTTGAGAGACTGTTCAGAAAGGGTTTTGTTCGGGCACGGATAGACGGAGAAATCAGAGAGCTGGATGAGAGAATCGAACTGGAGAGAATGAAGAAGCACACCATAGAGATCCTGATAGACGAAATCGACATTTCCGATGCCGCCCGGTCGAGACTGGTCGAGGCAGTAGATAAAGCACTGGAGATGTCAGACGGCGATCTCCTCACTTTAGGACCGGACGGAGCTGAGGCCTATTATTCCCTGAGCCTCTTGTGTCCTTACTGCGAGATCAACCTGCCGGAGCTGGAACCCCGCTTTTTTTCCTTCAACAGCCCCTACGGCGCGTGTCCCCGGTGTCATGGACTGGGTTATCGGACGGTCCTGGATGAGTGGGGGGAAGTTGTGTTGACCGATGAGCTGTGTCCTTCCTGCGGGGGAAGCAGACTCCGCCGAGAGAGCTTGGCCGTGAAGATCGATATGAGAAACATTCATCAGCTGACCGATCTATCGATCAACCGGCTGGTGCAGGCGCTCTCTGGATTTCAATTCGATCCGATCCAGGAGAAGATCGCGGCTCCCATCCGAAAGGAAATCCTTTCCCGGCTTACGGTCATGGAGGATCTGGGAATGGATTATCTTCAACTCAGCCGGACGACGGCATCCCTTTCGGGAGGGGAAGCCCGCCGGGTGCGGCTGGCAGCCCAGGTTGGTGCCAAGCTGAGGGGTGTTCTGTACGTTCTGGATGAGCCGACCATCGGCCTTCACCAGAGGGACAACTCGAGGCTGATATCGCTGTTGAGAGGCATCCGGGACAAGGGGAATTCCATCATCGTGGTGGAACACGATGAGCAGACGATACGCTCTGCCGATCATATATTGGATTTGGGACCCGGGGCCGGTGAACATGGAGGATATAAGGTCGCCCAAGGGAATCTTGCCAAGGTCCTCTGCGCTCGAGACTCTTTGACTTCCCAGTATCTGCGGCTTGAAAAATCGATCGCGCTGCCAACACAAAGAAGGAAACCGAAAGGGTGGCTCGTGATCAAAAGAGCGGCCGAGCACAATCTAAAGAACATCGATGTTCCTATTCCCTTATCTGTTCTCACAGTGATCGCCGGAGTTTCCGGCTCCGGGAAAAGCACCCTGGTCTACGATATTCTCTTCAAGAGTCTTCTCAATGTCTTTTACAAGGCTAAGCAGAAACCGGGGAAACACGAGGTCATTCAGGGAATAGAAAAGATCAACAAAGTCGTCTCTGTGAACCAAAAGCCCATAGGCCGCACTCCTCGCTCCAACCCTGCCACCTACACTGGACTGTTCACGGCGCTTCGGCAGGTTTTCGCTTTGACCCAGGAGGCACGGATACGGGGGTATGCGCCGGGCCGCTTCAGCTTTAACCTGAAAGGAGGCCGGTGCGAAGAATGCGGAGGAGCCGGAGCCAAAAAGATTGAGATGCATTTCCTCCCCGACGTCTATGTCACCTGTGACCGCTGTGGAGGTAAACGTTACAACACCGAGACTCTTGCTGTCAGATACCGGGGGAAAAATATTGCCGAATATCTGGCCATGACCGTCGCTGAGGCTTATGAGTACTTGAAGGCACACCCGGTCTTGAAAAGGAAGCTGGGGGTGTTGAAACGGGTGGGTTTGGGCTATCTTCGTTTGGGTCAGCCTGCGCCCACGCTTTCCGGAGGAGAAGCCCAACGGATCAAACTCACCAAGGAATTGAGCCGGAAGAACACCGGAAAAACTCTCTACCTGCTTGATGAACCGACCACAGGGCTCCATTTTGATGATGTCAGAAAGCTCCTCGATGTTTTGGGAGAGCTCGTCGAGCTGGGCAATTCCGTTGTGATCATCGAGCACAACCTGGATGTCATCAAGGTGGCAGACCATATTATCGACTTAGGACCTGAAGGAGGAGAAAGAGGCGGTCGTATCGTTGCACAGGGCGCTCCCGAGGAGATCATCCAGATGAAAGAATCTCATACGGGACGTTTTTTACGAAGAATGATTGAGGTATAATGAAAGTGAAAATCACGTGATGCAGAGAGGTGTGTTTAAAGGATAATGGCTTTCGAAGATATTATCGGAAACCGCGGAGTGAAGAGAATTCTCGGCAAAGCTCTCGAGCAAAAGAAGCTTCCCAACTCCTTGTTGTTTGCCGGGCCGGAGGGAATCGGTAAAGAAGAGACAGCCCTGGTTGTCGCCAAAGCTCTGAACTGCTTGAAACAAACGGCGGATTCCTGTGAGGAATGCATCCACTGCAGGGCCGTAAACAACGGGAGTTTTCCTGATGTCATGGTTTTATCCCCCACCAAGGAGGTGCTCAAAATCGACCAGATGAGATTGCTGAAAGACACGGCATACTTGAAGCCTATGGCTGGCCGAAAGAGGGTTTTTATCGTCAAAGAAGCCGAGAAAATGAATGATGAAGCCTCAAATTCTCTCTTGAAGGTGCTGGAGGAACCCCCTGTGTTTTCCCAGATTATTCTTGTCACTTCCAATCCCTATAGAATCATTCAAACCATTAAGTCGAGGTGTCAGCTCTTCATGTTCACTCCTATAGCGAGAGATGAAATCGAGAGGGCGCTGGCGTCTAGAGGATACGGAGAGGACCAGGCTCGGATACTCTCTCTTCTTGTGAGCGGGAATTTGAAACAGGCCCTGGTCCTTGAATGGGAAGAGGTCCAGACACAAAGAGAACAGGCCTGGAATCTTCTTCTCGCTTTCTTGAGGAAGGAGAAGGCTTCTCCTCTAATGAGCCAGTTTTCCTCTTCGCGGACCATTAAAAAAGAGGAATTGGAATCTGTCTTCAAAATTCTCTCTTCCTTTTGTCGGGATGTCATCCTGATCAAGGAAGGGGCAAGTAGAGAGCTGTTGCTGAATCCTGATTTCGAAGAGGATCTTATAGAGATTGAGAGCTCGATGACTTCGGAACAAGCTCTGGAGATCCTTTCGAGAGTCGAGTTTGCAGCCAATGGATTGAAGAAAAATCTCAATGTGAATATTTTGCTCAGCGCGATGTTCTCAAATTTTTTGGAATGGAGTCATGTCTGATATAGTTTGTGTGTTAGCAGAACGCTCGGGGAAAGTTTATCGAATCAAGAGGGGTGATGTGGAGCTGAAAAGGGATGACCCTGTCATCATCGATTCCGAGTTGGATGGAGAGTTGGCAGTGGTCATCGATGTCTCCAGTAAAATTTGCACATCACCCAAAATGGCCAAGGATACCGTAAAGCTCATACGGAAAGCTACAGAAGATGACCAGAAAAAATTCGCCTGGCTCGAGAAAAAAGAGCAGAGAGCCTTCAACTTCTGTCTCCAGAAGATCAAAGAGCGCAAGCTGCCCATGAAGCTTGTCAGAGTGCGGTATTTTTTCGACGAAAAGAAAGGCATCTTTTATTACACAGCCGACGGTCGAATCGATTTCAGGCTTTTGGTGAAGGATTTAGCCAAAGAGTTCAAAATGCGCATCGAGATGCGCCAGATCGGGGTAAGAGATGAGGCGAAAATGATCGGAGGCCTGGGCGTTTGCGGACGCCCCTTGTGCTGTTCCAGCTTCATGAAAAATTTCGAGCCAGTCACTATACAGAAAGCCAAAAAACAGCAGATCGTCATCAATCCGACCAAGATTTCAGGGCTTTGCGGCAGGCTGATGTGTTGTCTTGCCTTCGAGGAAGAGACCCGGGGTCGGATGTATACAGAAGAGGAAAAAGTCGAAGAAGATTAAGGGCTTGTTATTTCGAAGCGAATTTGAACTGAACTTTGCTCGAAACAGCGATCAGAATGCCCTCTGCGGAGAAGGCTTTCACCTGCCAGGAATATACCTTTCCAGACATTAAAAGATTCTTTGTATCCTCGGAAAGGGTGATGAAGTTGTCCTCTGTGGTTGTGCTCCAGAGGAGATTCCCGTTATCGTAGATAAAGAGTTTGTACTCGATGTTTTCTCCAAGACTCTCCCACCTGAATGCAGAGGGAATCTGGACAAGGTTATCGATCACAGGAGAGATAAGTTTTATGGAAGATCCTCTGACCAGGTCTTCATTGATGAAGAATTCAGGTGCTTCTGTCTTCAGGCTGGGAAGAATCCCGAAGGCTACAATCAGAATGAGAGCAGCCGAAACTGCAGCTATGGTCCACTGCCGGGGCGTGAGGAAAGCAGCGGCTGTTTCCAGCCAGGAACGTTCGGTTGTTTCGGGAGCATAGACATCACGGAAAATCTCGCTCCCTTTGGCTTTGACGACCGTGATCAGTTCGTCTCGTTCAGCCATTTTTTCAAAGCAATGAGTGCAATTGAAATAATGTTCTTCGAATGCCTCTCTTTGCGTTTTATCGAGTCTATTGAACAAATAATCGTCAATGAAGTCTTCGAACATGCAATTTTTCATCGTACTTTCCTCTCCATTGGACTTCATTGATTTAGTCGCTTTTTTCCAAAAAAGTTGAAAAAAATTCATTGCTTCATGACCTTTTTGAGAAGCTTTTGGGCATAGTTGACTCGTTCGCTCACGCGCCGGGAAGTGATATTCAACCTCTTGGCCACTTCCTCCCGAGAGAGTTCCTGGTAGTAGTAAAGATACAGGACTTCTTTGTATTTAGGTTTGAGTTTTTCGATGGCTTTGGCGATCCACTCTGCCCTTTCCTTGTTTTCGATATGCTCCTGTGGAGAAAGGTAAGGGTCGGGTTCAGGAGCATGCCTCAGGACTTTGCTTTTCTGTCTGATGTGGTCGATAATCCTGCGGGAAGTGATGGTATAGATGAATGTTCCTATCGACGAGTCCCCCCGGAATTCCCCCTTTTTAAGTTTTTCGAGAACATTGACCATGATTTCGTTCACCACATCTTCCCAATCCGGAGTTTGAGCTCCGATTGATTTTTTAACTCTGAAGCTGACGATAGGCCTGTACTTGGCGATGATTTCTTTGGTGTCGATCTCAGGCTTTTTCTGTTCCACTTTTGTCCCATTATATAGCCAGTTGCCCTGAATGACAAGTCTATGAAGAGTAACAAAAATCATCGTCTTGTTTCAATATTTATGGGATTTTAGCGACTAATACTCTTGCCTGAGGAGCGGTGGAGGAAAGGACATGGAGGAAAGCATGGAAGCCAAGGTTCGGGAACCGATAATGTTGAAAAGCGAATTCGAATTTTTCGACTTGATCGAGAAGAAAATGAAGGAGCAGGGATTTGAAGTGTTGGAGACATCGAGCTGCCAAGGGACAAAGAAGCCAAAAGACAGGATGGTGCATCGATTTGTCAGCCGTTTTGCTTGATCGCCTGCCTGAATGATTCATAAAAAATGCCGGCGCCTCTGCAGCGAGAGGTGCTCTCTCTAAAAGGACAGTTTCAATTTTTACCAGAATCTGCCGACTAAAACTGTGCCCGCGTAAAGAATGCGAGACGAGTGGACCAGAATGAACAAGAACTACTCAGAAAAAGAAATGTTCTCCGAGCCGTCAAAGGCTTTGGTCATCGAAGATGACCATGGAGGACAGACATCTTATTATCCCCTATTGGTGTGGAATGGTTCGAGCTGTTATTCTCCAAAAATTATTCAGGAGACAAACCTTTCCCGCGGTCAGATGCAGGCACAAGAAGCGGTCGGCAGGATATCGTCGGTAAGGCAATTTCTTCATGACATAGGAAAGCGCCATGAGAGGTCTCTCCAGCACGACCTCTCTCTCAATTCCAGCCTCTTGTATTTGATCGCAGCATCCGATGGAAATGAAGATACGGTGGGGCATTCACAGCTTGTGGCCCGGTACACCCTTCTCTTAACCAGGGCAATGGGGATCGACGATTGGAATTTTTGCCGGAATATCGAAAGGGGAGCTTTGCTTCATGATATCGGAAAGATCGGAATCCCTGAGTCCATACTGAGGAAGCCCGGCCCTCTGACCGTTCAGGAAAGAGAAATAGTCAAAGAACATCCTCTAGTGGGTTACGAGATGATCGAGGAGTTCCGGTTTTTAAGCAAAGCTTCGCGGATCGTTCTTTTCCACCATGAAAACTATGATGGTCAGGGATATCCCTATGGATTGAAAAGGGAAGAAATTCCTCTGGAAGCGAGGATTTTCGCCATAGCCGATACGCTGGACGCCATCACCTCGGACCGCCCTTACCGAAAAGGGCAGAGCTTCCAAAAGGCTTTTGATGAGATCGAAAAAGGAAGGGGGACCCAGTTTGATCCCTATATCGTGGATGCCTTTTTCTCTATACCCGAGGAAAAATGGCAGCTAGCTAAATCAGTGCCCGAAAGATCCTTCTTCATGCACACCGCCCATTAAACGGCTCACCGGCTTTTTTTTCCGCTTTTTCCTTCCTCAAAATCAGAGCAAACAATTCTGCCGGGTGGAAAACTTTCCAGTTCTTTTTCTTACCTGAAAGGCGGGATTTCAACTGGAACAGACAACCCGGGCAGTCAGCCGCGATCAACGCCGTACCGCTCTTTTTGATTTTCTGGCTTTTTCTTTCCCACATGTGGGCGGAGATTTCTGGATTCTTGAAGGAAAAAACTCCACAGAATCCACAGCAGGAAAAAGGAGCCTCTTCGAGGACAGGATCGAAGCCCAGAGATCTGAGAAGTTTTAAAGGCTCTTCTTTAAGGCCTAACTCATTCAGATAATGACAGGGATAATGATAGAAGATTTTGGACGGACCTTCGATCCCTTCTTTTTCGGGTAGCAGGCCTTTCTTCACCACAAACTCAGTGAAGTCGAAGATTTTTTTTGTCCAAACAGAGGATTCGGGAAAGATTTTGGGGTATTTTTTCTTCAGCATGGCGTGTCCAGTTGGACATATGGTGAGAATGAAGTCCGGCTTTTCTCTGGAAAAAGACGACAAATTTTTCTCGGCCAATTTTTCCATGTCTTTGTGCTGGGCCATATGATAGCTGGGCGCCCCGCAGCATACCTGGTCCTCTGGCGAAACAACCTGAAAGCCAATCCGGGATAGGCTTGAGAAAACCGCCTCTCTGATTTCGGGAAAGAGGAATCTTGCCAAACATCCTTGGAAGAAATAGATCTTTTTCCTCTCGATGTGTTTTGTAACCGGGCTTTTTTCTGCTTCAAAAGATGAATAGGATTTTGCCCTGCTCCAGGAGAGCGGAGGAAGATGGGAAAGGAGTTTCGCCCCTGTATTCATCAAATATTTATTTCTGAAAAGGCATGAAAGCCCTCTTTCCCAAAACCTGGCTCCTTTCCTCCCTTTGAGCTGAAGGATAAGCTCTCCGGCAGGAATTCCGACCGGACAGAATTCTTCGCATTTTTTACAGTCGGCACAGTAGTCCCATCCTTCTGAGGATTCCTCAAGTGAATGGGTCAGAGCCGTGATCAACAGTCCGATGCCGCCCGGATAGACAGGGCCTCCGTAGACATGACCCCCCAGAGATTGAAAGACAGGACAGACGAGCATGCACCCTCCACATTTCAAGCAGGAGAGGATACTATCAAGATCTTTATCTTTGCTTGCCTCGAACCTCCCGTTATCCAGGATAATGATATGCAGCTCCTCTGGGCCATGTACTCCCACGACCAATTCCTTCTCTATGTCTGTAGTCCGGCTGATTCCTGTGATGAAGGACACGTAAGAGGTCAATTTTGATCCGGAGGAGGCGATGACCAGGGCTTTGATCAGGGATGCTGCTTGTTCCAGGGTTTCGACGAACTTCTCTACTGTCACCAGGGCGATGTGGGCAGGCGGAAGGGAAGTTACGAGGCGTGCATTTCCTTCGTTGCTCACCAGTACTAATGTCCCTGATTCCGCCACGGCCAGGTTTGCACCGGATATTCCCACATCGGCTTCGATAAAACTCTTTCGAAGATATTTCCTGGCTGTTTTTACGATTGCTTTCGGATCAGGCGGAACATCCTGGTTGAGGTATTCACTGAGAAGTTCAGCCACTTCCTCTTTGGTCTTGTGGAGCGCAGGGGCTGTGATGTGGGAAGGCCTTTCCCCGGCAATCTGGATGATCCATTCCCCCAAATCCGTTTCTACGACCTTATATCCCTTTTTTTCTAAAAAACGATTGAGTTCGATTTCTTCACTGACCATGGATTTGGATTTGACGATCGTCTTGGCCTTTTTTTTCTGAAGAATTTTTTCAATCGCTTGAAGGGCATCCTGTGGAGTTGCAGCCTGGTGGATAAAGGCCCCTGCCTTTTCTGCCTCCTGGCTAAACCGTTCCAAGAGTTCGGGAAGCCGCTCGATGCAATCGCGCCTGATGGCTTTGGCTCTTTCCTTTATTTCTTCCCAGGGAACTTCGTTCTTGGTGGCCTCGAATTTTGTGAAGTGATGTGAGGTGGCTTTTTTGAGAGCTTCCTGCAGGTTTGCATCGCCGAGTGCCTTTTTGACCCTTTTTGTTTTTCGTCTTCGGCGGAGCAATCATTCCCCCCCGCCGTGCTTCTTCAGATAGGCATCGGCACTGACCAGAATCTCTCTGGGCTTGCTCCCTTCCGAGGGGCCGACAATCCCCTCCTGTTCCATCTGATCGATTATGCGCGCAGCCCGCGCATACCCCAACTTGAGTTTCCTCTGGAGATAGGAAGCGGAGGCTTGTCCGGTCAGGAGGATCAGCTCAACGGCTTTTTCGAAAAGGGGATCCCTTTCTTCTGATTCCTGTACCAGTTGGGCTGTCGGGCTTTTGAGAACATGGATGATTTTTTCGTCATAACTCGGTTTTCCCTGTTCTTTGACGAATTTCACCAGGCGGGTGATCTCAGGGAGAGAAATGAAAGAACAGTGGAGCCGCAAGATGCGAGGGTAATTGGGAGGCATGAACAGCATGTCCCCCATCCCGAGAAGTCTTTCGGCCCCTGATGTATCGATGATGATTCGGCTGTCGACTTTTGAAGGGACACGGAAGGCAATCCGGCTCGAAAAATTGTTCTTTATTGTGCCGGTGATCACATCGATAGACGGCCGTTGAGTAGCCATCACCAAATGGATGCCAACTGCTCGGGCCAGTTGGGCAAGCCGGGCGATGCAGTATTCGACTTCCTGAGCTCCGATCATCATCAGCTCAGCCAGCTCGTCGATGATGATGACAAGATAGGGAAGAGGCTTGAGAGTTTCCTTTTCTTCCTCTGTCAGCTTTCCCTTCTGCTCCTTTTGAAGCTTTCTCACCTGCTGGTTGTACTGTTCGATGTTTCTCACTCTCAGGATTCCCAGTTTGTGGTAGCGAGCCTCCATCTTTTTGATGGAATCCAAGAGCACAGCCTCTGCTTTTCTGGGATCTCTGACCACCGGACAGATGAGGTGTGGGACGCCATCATATATCGAAAATTCAAGCCGCTTGGGGTCGATCAAGATGAGCTTCACCTCCTCGGGGCTGGCTTTGTAAAGGATGCTGGTGATGATGGAGTTGAGGGCGACGCTTTTTCCCGTTCCTGTCGCTCCCGCGATGAGAAGATGAGGCATTATGGAGAGATCCGAAACGTAGGGTTCCCCATGGATGGTTTTTCCCAAAGCCAGTGTCAGTTTTGAAGGCGACTTGAGGAACTTTTCGGTTTGAATGATGTCCAGGACTTTAATGATTTCCCTCTTATTGTTCGGGACCTCGATTCCTAAAGAAGACCGTCCAGGGATCCTCTGAATTCTTACCGATTCGGCTCCTAGAGCCAAGGAAAGGTCTTCTGCACAGTTGGCCACCTGACTCACCTTGATGCCGGGCTGGGGGTAGAACTCGTAAGTCGTGATCACTGGTCCTGGGTGGTATTCTTTGACTTCTCCTTCGATCCGGAATTCCTGAAGTTTTTCCTCGATCGTCTGCTTCTTTTCATACAGCTCGTTCTTGTCGATCTGCTCAGATTCTTTGCCGGAATCCAGCAGGCTGAGCGGAGGGAAATTGTAATCTCCCTTTTTTTCAATTTCAGGAAAAAGAAGCTTTTCTTGGGGCCGAGAAGGGGGCGGCGGTTCGACGGCAGCAGCCTTCTTGGGTATTTTTTTATCCTTTTTTTTCTGTTCTCTTTCTTCCCGCTTTTTTATTTTCTCCGCTTTTTTTTCTTCTTTCTCATCTGACTTGGGTGCCGCATATTTTTCGAAAACTCTTTTTTTCATCCTTTCTCGGCGCTTGTCCTTCTTATAGCGGATGATTCGCAACCTGACTTCCTTGAAGATGAACTGGAAGACACCGGCAATGAAGGTGAAGATCTTGCTTATGGAAAGATGGGTGGAGAAGATGAGGAACAGAATGACCAGGCCAAAAAGAATTAGGACTGTCCCTGTGTGGTTGAAAAAACGGATCAAAAATGAGGAGAGAATATCTCCGACCAATCCTCCCGATACAACTTCGGCACCCCGCCAATTTGTTTCTGGGAATAAAACTGTGAACAGGGCACTGAGGACAAAAAGAAGGAAAACCGCGCCTCCCGTTTTTGCGAGAATGCGTTTCTGTTTTCTAGGATAGAATGCTTGAACGCCGAGATAAAACAGAAGGATTGGGATGAGAAAAGAGGTGAAGCCAAAAATTTGAAGCAGAATTTCAGCAGAGGAGGCTCCCGCCTTTCCGGCAAAATTTTTCGCCTTCGTTTGGCTGGACGCTGTGCTTGCCCACGAAGGGTCCTGAGAATCGTAGCTGATCAGACTGATCAGGAGGAAAAGGGCGGTCAGGATAAGAAGAGTCCCGCTTATCTCTGAAGTTTTGACTTGCTTTCTTTTTTTCGTTTTTCTGGGAGTTCCGGTTTTCGCTCTTTTCTTCCTCTTTGCCATAGCCAAAATTATATCATATTTTCAGATCGGAGTACGTTAAAAAGGGCCACGAACTGTGATAAGGACACCTCTTCGGGCCGCCTTCCTTCTTCGATTCCACATTTGCAGAGAGCCTCTTTTATATCGGATACAGAGATGGGAATATTTTTTAAATTGTTCAAGAGTTTTTTCCTTCGGCTCCTGAAGGCTTGTTGGAGGAATGTTCGGAAACGTTCCTGATCGGAGATGAAAAATTGGGGATGCGGCCTCTTTTTAAGCAAGACCAGAGCAGAGTCTACCTGAGGAGCTGGAAAGAAGGAAGAAGGTGAGACCTGGAAGTGCAGCCGAATGGAAAAAATATTCTGGAAGAGGATGGAGAGAGGGGCGTACTTTTTAGTCCCAGGCTGGGCACAGAGTCTGAGAGCGAATTCTTTTTGGAGGAGGAATATGCATGAGGAGAAAAGTTCTCTGTTTTCCATCACCTTAGAGAGAAGAGGAGAGGAGATGGAATAGGGAAGGTTGCCGACCAATTTTGCTTGTTTTTTTTGAACGAGATCTTCGAAATTAACCTGGAGAACATCTGTTTCGAGAACCGTTAAGTTGGGGAACGCCTGTCTTTTCAGATAGGGAATCAGGGAGCTGTCTTTTTCGATGGCGATGACTCGAATCCCTTCTTTGACCAGGGGAAGAGTCAACACTCCTCTTCCTGCGCCGATTTCAATGATAAGGTCTTCAGGCTTTGGATCGATGACTCTGATAATTTTCTTGAGAACCTTTCGATCCGTCAGAAAATGCTGTCCCAGCGCTTTTCTTCTGGATTTGTTCATGTCGCGGCCATCTCGATAGGTTCAGCTCCTTTGAAAACTATACCAGAAATCATGGAGAAAGGCTAAACCGCTGCCCATGCGTTGAGGATCACTTCTGGAATTTCAAAAAGCGTCTTGATACAGGGAGGGAAGTGTCAGCGGATGTACCCCAGCGATTTGAGGTTATCCAGTTCCTTTTTTGAAAGCGGCGGCTTTTTTTTCTGTGCTTTTTTCCCATGGAGGTAACCATGGGTGTCATAAAATTCCATGTACTTGCGGTCCATGAGATTCTGCAGTTCTTTATGGCTGGAAGAAATATTCTGTTTTTCGAAAGGATCTTTGTGGATATCGAAAAAATATTCCTTTTGTAAATTCAGTCTTTCCATCAAAGAAGGAAGGACCTTCACCAGGTGATAATTTCTGTACACGATGGAGCGGGTTCCCAGATGTCCTTTGATAAAAAGAAATCTTTCCTCGGATTCTTTAAAGAGATGAATTCCCTGAATTTCATATGGGAGAGAGAGCCCCACTTCTTCCAAGAGGGTAGGATAGACATCCATCAAACTGACCGGATACCTGATCCGCCGGCTTCTTTCCCCTGGAATATACATGATCAGGGGAATTCTCGTTCCTGAATTGAACGTGAGGGGGCCATGGTTGTAGAAATAATTATATTCGCCCAGCTCTTCTCCATGATCGGAGCTGAGAATGATGATGGAATTCTGGTCGTATCCTTCTTGGGCAATCACGTCCAGTATTTTTTTGAATTCAGAGTCTGTGTACCGAATAGCTCCGTCGTATCGAGCGAGAAAATCCCCTTCGGTCGAATCCTCGTTCATGTATCTCCTCTGGGATGCAACGATTTTCGGATTCACGTCTTTGATCAGTCTTCTAGGAGGTCTTTCATCCACGAACTGGTCGGGTGGGAGATAGGGAGAGTGCGGTTCTATATAGTGGACCCATAGGAAAAAGGGGCTTTTTGTGTTTTGTCTGAGAAATTCCAGAACCGCCTCTGTTATGAAAGGCGTGGACTCGACCTTTTTCTCGATATGGTTCCATATTCCTTTATACACATCGAAACCTTGATGAAAACCGAAATTCTGGGATAAGTTCGCATTGTCTACGATTGCATAGTTGAAAAAACCTTTCAGTTTGAGTGCTTCTGCGAGCGTGATGTACTTTTCGTCCAGATAGTCTCGATTGGGTTTCGTTTTATGGACAAAGGGATGAAGGCCTGTTAAAAATGAAGCAAGAGAGGCAGATGTTTTAGGAATGGGACAGTAGGCATATTCAAAAACGATGGATTGATTCGCAAATTCGTCGATGTGGGGAGATGTCCCGTAAGGGTAACCATAAACAGAAAGGTGATCTGCTCGGAGAGCATCCACTGTGATGATGATGATATTGAGGTCTTGACTCTTTTTTTCCCGGGTGCATCCATATGTAAAAAGAATGAGGATGAGTGCCCCGCAGGCTAGATGAAAGAATCCTTTTGATCTCATGATTCATGTTTATCATCCAGATATCCCAAAGTCAACTGCATATGTTGAATAAGGGAGGTTTCAGATTCCTCGTTAATGTCCGTTTTTGGCGAGAGGTTCCGTTCCATTTAGTGCGGGATCATTTCAAGGTTTCTTCAGCCGCCGGACATGTCTTCCGCTTGAGTTCGGATTTTAAACACGTCTGCTTTTGGATATGATTTTTTTGATCTCGCCGACCAGGAAGAGAGAACCAGTGATCAAAACCGTGCCTTCGGGTCCTGCCATTTCTACGGCCAATCTAAAGGCCTTCTCGACATCGGGCTCCAGGATGAGACGGTGTTTGTGAGGTAGCGCTTTTTCCTTCAGTTCCTCCGGGGTTGCCGCTCGAAAATAAGGGAAGCGGGTGAGGATGACTTTTTCAGATAAAGGGAAAAGGATATCGGAGATTTTTTCGATTTTTTTATCCCGCATGGCCGCAAAAACAAGAATAAGGGGTGGAGTGAGAAAGTCCTCCACATACTTTCGCAGGGCAGTGACTCCCTCTTCGTTGTGAGCGCCATCCAAGAGAATCAGGGGGTGATGAGACATGGTCTCCAGCCTGCCCTCCCAGCGGGCTGTTCGAATACCCTCCAAGATCTTGTCTCTTTCCAGAGGTTTCCACCTTTGACTGAGCGTCCGGGCTGCAGCAATGGCTATAGCCGCATTTTTCCCCTGGTGTTCCCCAGGGAGGGAGGTCTCATAGGTGTACGTTTCTCCATCCATTTTAAAGCGGAAGACATACTTTGTATCAGCCTTTTTCTTGCTGAAAATTCCCCGATGGTCGAAGATGTTTTGTAATGGAGCTTCAAGCTCTTCTGCCCTCCTCTTGATTGTTTGAAGGGCTTTCTTGTCTTTTACACCACAGATGACGGGGACCAGAGGTTTGATGATGCCTGCCTTTTCTGAAGCTATCTGATCCAGGCTTTCCCCTAAGAATTTCTGGTGCTCGGCCGATATGGTCGTGATGACAGAAGCAAGGGGATGGGCGACGTTGGTTGCATCGAACCTGCCTCCCATTCCCACCTCCAAAAGAGCGATGTCGACCCGTTGGTGTTCGAAATAAAGAAAGGCCAGACAGCAGATGTGCTCGAAATAGGTTGGGGGATTCAGCAGTTTTTTTTCTTCGATGAGCCGGTCGATTGTTTCACGGAGTTCCGTTAAGAGCCGGCAGAAAGTGCGCTTCGGTATGGGATCCTCCCCGATGCGAATGCGCTCCTCCACATCTATGAGATGAGGGGATGTGAAGAGACCTGTCCGCAGTCCATGAAGGGTCAGAATTCGAGAGAGCATGGCGCAGACAGAGCCCTTTCCGTTCGACCCGGCTACCAGAACCGAGGGATATTTCAGATGAGGATTATGGAAGGCAGAAAGGACTTCCCGCACATTGTCCAGACCGAATTTGATTCCCAGATTCTGAATTTTTTCCAGATACTCCAAACACTCCTGGTGGTTCATTCTGAGTGAGGTTGGCTGCAGAGAAGGCGAAGAGCTCGAATGAGATAGGCATGGAGGTTCCGCCGCTCTACCACGTCGTCCAGCATTCCGTGGTGAAGGAGAAACTCCGAACGCTGAAAGCCCTTGGGAAGCTTTTCTTTTATGGTCTGTTCGATGACTCGAGGTCCAGCAAAGCCGATAAGGGAGTTAGGTTCTGCGATATTGAGGTCTCCCAGCATGGCAAAGCTTGCCGTTACGCCTCCTGTTGTCGGATCTGTCAGGACAGAGATGTAGGGGATGCCCGCCTCCTCCAGCCGGGCGATGGCTGCGCTCGTTTTCATCAACTGCATGAGAGAAAAAATCCCTTCCTGCATCCGGGCTCCCCCTGAGCTGGAGATCACGATGATCGGAACACTCTGTTCCAGGGCCCGCTCAAAAGCCCTGGTGATCTTCTCTCCGACTACCGATCCCATGCTTCCTCCCATGAAGGCAAAATCCATTGCACATATGATGACCTTTAATCCCCCCATCGTTCCCGTAGCACTCAGAACGGCATCGGGAAGGCCTGTTTTTTTTCTGCTTTCTGTCAACCGGGCCGAGTAGCGCTTCGTGTCCTTGAAAGAAAGAGGGTCGTGGGGAGAGATCTCATGATCGAACAGCTCAAATTGGCCGAGATCGAAGAGCATATTGAGGCGGTCAATGGCTGAAAGACGAAAATGAAAATTGCATTCGGGACAAATGAAAAGATTGTCCAGGATGTCCTGTCTATAGAGGATGCGCCGGCAATTGTTGCATCGTGTCCATATGTTTTCCATCGCTTCTCTTTTAAAATGATTCTCAATCTTGAAGAGGCTCGGGGATCGCGGTTATTCTCCGTCTTCTTCAAGAAGCTTTATCACTTCCTCCGGGTCAGGAAGCTCCTCATCAAAATCCATTTCGTCATGAAGAAGGTTCATGACAGACTCTACCAGTTTCTCTGTGTCGACCGGCTTCTCAAAATAAGCAGCAGCTCCGAAAGAACGCATGGCCTCATTTTTGTACTGTCTTCCCTTGTACAAACCGGTGACAATGACCACCGGGACGTCTCCTTTGGTTTCCTTGAAGATCTTTTGAGTGAGATCGAAGCCATGAAGCTTGGGAAGCATGGCTTCAATAAGGAGGAGGTTGGGTTTTTCAGACTGGTATTTTTCATACGCCATCTGGCCATCGGTTGCCGTGATGATTTCGAGTTTTTGTCCGGAAAAGAGTTCCGTCATATCGTCGAGATTTTTCGAATCGTAATCTACGATCAAGATTTTTTTATCCGACATCGCTGGTTGTTCAATTCTAGAATATAACCTCCTTGATTGTCAATCGAGGGGCATTCCTCTTTTTTCCTTTTTTTATTTGTGATATATTGGCGGGGATGACAAAGGAAGAGAAGATCGACCTTTCTCTTGTTATCCCCGTTTACAATGAAGCAGAAAATCTTCCTGAACTTTATCGAGAGATAACCCTTTCCTGTGAAAAGCTGGGAAAGCCTTATGAAATCATATTCGTGGATGATGGGAGTGGGGATGAATCTTTCGTTGTACTGAAAGGGCTGTTGAAAGAGGACCCCCGGATCAGAATCATACGCCTCCGGAAGAATTTCGGTCAGACAGCAGCCTTATCGGCTGGATTTGATTATGCTCGGGGAGATATCATCATCACCCTGGATGCGGACCTGCAAAACGATCCCAACGACTTTGCCCTTCTCCTTGATAAGATAGATGAAGGACACGACATCGTCAGCGGCTGGAGGGTCAACAGGAAAGATAAGTTTTTTTCTCGCCGCCTTCCCTCCGCCATCGCGAATCGGCTGATATCCTTCATCACGAGGGTGAGGCTTCATGACTACGGCTGCACTCTGAAAGCGTTCCGAAAGGAAGTGACAAAACAGATCAAGCTCTACGGAGAACTGCATCGGTTCATTCCAGCAATTGCCAGCAATATCGGAGTTTCCATAGCTGAAGTCAGAGTGAACCACCGCAAACGGCGTCACGGAAAATCAAAGTACAGGGTGTGGAGGTTTCCGAAAGTCATTCTTGATACCCTGACCGTTAAATTTCTTCTGAGCTATTCCACACGTCCCCTGCAGATTTTTGGCGTTTTTGGATTGATCTGCGGGATAATAGGGGGAGTTCTCCTGCTTTGGCTGGGCTATGTGCGCCTTATTTTGATGCAGGGAATCAGCGGCCGTCCATTGCTCTTCCTCTCAATCCTTCTCATCGTCATCGGCATTCAGTTCATCACCCTCGGACTCCTGGCTGAAATCGTGGTTCGCGCCTATCACGAATCCACGGAAAAGAGAATCTACGCCGTAAGGGAAATCATTCAGGCTGAAGCCAGAAAAGACGGGCCAGACCATTGAGCCCATGAAAATTTTGATGCTCGCCCCTGAACCCTTTTTCCAACCCCGGGGAACGCCCATCAGTGTCTATTTCAGAATCAAAGCCCTCTCAAATTTAGACCATGAAGTCGATCTCGTGACCTACCACTTGGGCGAGAATAAAAGCTTAAAAAACTTAGACATTCACAGAATCCCGCCTCTTTTTTTCATTAAGAAAATAAAAGTAGGACCTTCCTTTTCCAAAATCCCGCTGGACTTTTTGCTTTTTTACAGAGCCGCGCGGCTGCTGCTTTCCAGGTCCTATGACCTCATTTTCTCTCATGAGGAGGCCGCATGGTTCGGCACTGTCCTGGCGAGAATGTGGGGGATCCCACATGTCTATGATATGCACTCCAGTCTTCCCCAGCAGTTGGAAAATTTTCGGTTTTCCCGCTCCAGGATTCTTAAGGAGATTTTTGCTGTATTGGAAAGATATGTTCTCCGCAACTCCCAGAGCATAATCGTCATTTGCCTGGATTTATTTCAGCGTCTCGAACAGGAGAGAGCCGCCCATAAAGGAATTCTTGTCGAAAACTTCCTTGATTTCGATTATCCTGCATATTCCCGGCTGCAGGTCCAGCAGGAGCGGGAAAAGTATGCCCCGAAAGGAGAAAAAATCGTCCTGTATGCAGGGAATTTTGAGCCCTACCAGGGTATCCCTTTGCTGCTCGAGGCAGGAGCTGAGCTGAAAAAGAGGCCTGTCGTTCTGCTTCTGGTAGGCGGAAAGCCCTCTCATGTGGAAGACATGCGGAGGAAGGCGGAGGGGCTCGATATTGGAGAAAGGGTGCATTTCACCGGAGAGGTGGCTCCCTCCAGGATTCCTTTGTATCTCTCCATAGCGGATGCACTGGTTTCCCCCCGTATCTCGGGGACAAATACGCCTCTTAAAATCTATTCATTCCTCAAATCCGGAAAGCCCCTGGTGGCAACAAATCTCTGGACCCATACCCAGGTCCTCACCGAAAAGACCGCTGTTCTTGTCGACCCGGATCCCCGCAGCCTCGCCCGAGGGTTGATGTTTGCCCTGTTTGATAGGGATGCGCATCGACGCGCTCTCAACGCTAAGGCTTTCGCTGAGAGTGAATTCACCTTCGCCAACTACAAAAGAAAAATCACCCAGGTCCTTGAAACAGCTCTAGCCAACCATAAAAAAGGACGTCCGGACTCATGAAAGCCTTTGTCACAGGAGCGTCGGGATTCATAGGCACTCATCTTGTCTCGGAACTCCTCAGGCAGAACTGGGACGTGAGCGTTCTCCTTCACAAACGGCCTTTATACGAACATGAGAAGATCCGGGTTCATCGGGGCGATATCGGAGATAAAGCGCTCCTCAGGGAAGCGCTTCAAGGAACAGATGTTCTCTTTCATCTGGCCGCTGCACTCGGGGCTTCACTCATCAGCGAAAAAGAATTTTTCAGGATCAACGCGGGAGGAACCGAAAATGTTTTGCGAGCGGCAGAGGAAGCAGGCGTTAAGAGAGTTATCCATTTCGGCTCAGCAGGAGTGCTGGGCTCTGTCAGGAAAAACAAAGCGGTCGGAGAGGATCACCCCCCAAATCCCCTGGATATCTACGATAAAACCAAACTGGAGGGAGAAAGGGCTGCTCTGCGTTTTGCTCAGGAAGGAATGGAAATAGTGTTGGTGAGGCCTGGCTGGGCGTACGGTCCTGGGGACAGGCGGACTTTCAAGCTCATAAAAGCCATCGCGAAAAAACGGTTCATACTTGTGACGAAGGGAAAGACCAGGCACACGCCTGTCTACATCCATGACCTCATCCAAGGTGTTTTGCTCTGTGTCGGAAAGGCACGCAGAGGCGAGATCTATCATCTGGCCGGAGAAGAGGTCTTATCGGTAAAGGAGATGGTATTGGCCATTGCAGAATCGACGCAATCGAAGATTCCCCGTTTCTCTCTACCGCTTTTGCCTGTACGATTTGCAGCATGGAAGATGGAAAAAGCTTTTTATCTTTTCAAACGTGAAGCCCCTTTATCACGGGGGAAGTTGGGTTTCTTTATCCATCCCAAACCGCTTTCCATTCAAAAGGCGAAGCAGGAACTTGGCTACTCTCCTCAGACAGATTTTCAGACGGGGATGAGAAAAACCGTTGCCTGGTACCGAGACCATGGTTGGCTTCCCCGCCTGGTTGCCTGACCTTCAAGAAAATGTCACCATAAAAATTCCTTCCATAAGGGTCTTGAAATTGACTTAAGGCTGACGAAGAGGATATCATAGTCGGTCATCCATAAGTTTTGAAAAATGGGTATCAAATGAGCCTAAAGAACTACTGGAGCCGTTTAGCCAGGATGTTTTTCCACTATCGGCGGAAATCGAACGTGCTTCCCTATTTTCCTGTACGGCTCTGGGTAGAGCTGACCAGCAGCTGCAATTACAGATGCGTCATGTGTCCCAATAAGGATTTGAAAAGGGAAGATAAAGGGTTCATGGATTTGGAGCTGTATGAAAAAATCGTAGATGAGGCGCGGGAATTTGTTTTCGACATCAACCTGGCTCACAGGGGAGAATCTCTGCTGCACCCCCACCTTGTCGAGGCTATTGTGTATGCCAAAAACAAGAAGCTTTTCACACGGCTTCACACCAACGGGTCCCTGCTGTCAGAGAGTCTTTCAAGACAAATCATTCATGCCGGGTTGGATCGGATCTCCTTTTCCTTCGATGGTTATGGCAAGGAGACATATGAGAGAATACGAAGAGGGGGAAACTTCGATAAAACGGTTGCGAACATTGTGCGATTCCTGGAAATAAAGAAGGAGGCTCGTTCCAAGAAGCCGGTTACAAACATCGAGGTCATAGATTTTGTTGATAACCGGCGCGAAAGAGAACTTCCTGAGGAAAAGGACCGATTTCTGAATCGATTCAGCGGCCTTCCTTTGGACAACTTTGTCCTGAAGGAGATGCACAATTGGGCTGGCCGGATCGAAAAAGAAAAGCATGGCAAAAAGTATTCGGTCTGTCCGTTTCCATGGAATGCCTTGATCATCTACTGGAATGGGGATGTTCTTCCCTGCACCCAGGATTTTTTCGGCGATTTCATCGTAGGGCATGTCAAGGAGAGTTCTTTGAAAGACATCTGGAACGGTGAGCGGATGCGCTATCTCAGAAAAAAACTCTCTGAAGGGAGTATCGAGGAGCTCAAAACCTGTTCTCGGTGTGACCGCGTGTGGAGGGAAGGATTCCTCGGCGTTCCCAAAGAGTACCTCTGGAAATTCATCACCAAGAGAATGCCTTGAGGTCTAATCTTTGTCCCAGAATGTACAGAGGATGATGTCAGAAAAAAAGTTGAAAGTCGGTCTGATAGGAATCGGGAAGAGAGGGCTTCTGCACGCTTCCTTCGTGAACATCAATCCCCAAGCAGATTTGATAGCCGTCTGCGATACGGATGAACAACTCCTCTTCATCATGAAAAATTTCTATCCAAATACCCCCTTCTTTTCTGATCTTGACAAAATGCTCGAACAGGTTGACTTAGACACGGTCTTCATTTGTACGCCTGAGAAGAGTCATTTGTCACTGGCTGAAGAATTGATTCAAAGGAACCTGAATGTTTTTGTCGTGACTCCTTTGGCAGACTCTCTCGCCTCATCCGAGAAAATGGTAAGACTGAAAGCCGGTAGAAGCTCTGTTTGCTCTCTGGGCTATTCCTTCCCCTTCAAGGTGATCTTCCAAAAGGCCAAAGCCTTATTGGATGATGGAATTCTGGATACAGCCAAAAGATTTCGAGCATCCCTGTACTGGTCCGTTACCAGATCCTTTCAAAGCTTAGAGGGAGTCATCAGGAACAGAATTTCCGCCCTTTTTTTTCTGATCTGCTGGCTTTTTGGGCCGGTACAAAGCCTGTACGCCAGAAGTTCCCGTGGTTCCATCGGAGGCCAGAGCGGGAACTCCTTGATCCTGGATCACTCATCTGGCTTGACAGGGATTGTCGACATTTCGTGGAGTCGTCCAGGATATCCTCTTCCCACAGTCCAGGTTTCTGTGGAAGGAACAGGGGGGACATTGGAAATCTCCGATGACTGTCTCAAACTCTATCTTTACAGGAAAAAGGGTGACGTCGAAAAAGGGTGGACCACGATCGATGTGTCGGACCTTCCTTCTCCCTCCCGTTTTTTTCTCTGTGATCAGGGCTGCTATGAGGGAAACAGTTCTTTTATAGAAAGCTGTCTCAAGAAAAAGAGTCCGGCAGTCAGTTGGGAAGATGGCCTTGAGGTTATGAGACTGATTGAGGCGGCGCGGCTCTCGATGCACTCGAATAGAGAGATTCTCATAAACGAGGTAAAATGATGCAAAAAATCGATAAAATCATCCTGGGCTCCAATTCCTTCGAAGGCGTCGGCTATCTTTCCAGGGCACAAACCCGTCACTATCTGGAATTCTTCAGCAAGAAAGAAAACATCATCCCTATCCTGGAGGCGAGCTTCAATTTGGGCATAAGAAGTTTCATGTGTTCCAACAATTCGAACATCCTCTCGGCGTTGGATGGCTTCAAAAATAGTCCAGATCTGTCAATTTTTGCTGTGATCCCCAATGCCTACGAATACGCACGGGAGTCGACAGAAAAGGGAGTATTGGGGACCATACTCAGCAGAGCCAGAGAAATCGATCTGTATCGTAAAGTCAGGATGGGACTTCGGGCGCTCCGGAAAATACAAGGGATCGTAACCAAGGATTTGCTGACCCTGCTTACCAACCTGATGGACTTTGAGATGGCCAGTTTCCATTCTCACCATGTCACCGGCGTCATTCTTCACGGTCAGGTAACAGATCTGGCCCTCTCCTCCGATAACAGGGAGATATTTGATGTCTATAAAGAGATAGTCAAGGAAAGATATAAAGCCCAGCCTATCCTGGCTACACACAACTTCGGCACACTCCTTCCCAAGCTCATGGAGTGGAAAATAAAACTTCCGATTCTGGCGTCTTTCAACAAAAAGGGATTCATCATGAAGCCCACTCAGGGGGAGTGTGAAGAGCTGCTGGAGAAGACCGATTATTATATCATCGCGAAAAAAGTCATGGCAGGAGGAAGGCTCTCTCCCGAAGAGGCTTTTCCCTATCTGCTGAACAAAAACATCGGTTCCGTCGTTCTAGGAGTGGGTTCTCTTTCCGAGACCTATCATACGCTTTCGGTGGCCAAGTCTGCATTTCTCAGCCCTTAGCGAAGCGAATCGATCTCTACGGGTGTGCGGGCTTCAGAGGACAAATAGACAGCCTCGATGATCCGTTGGACATCGAGTCCATCCTTCCAGGTGACTTCAGGCTTTCCCCCTTTCAAACAGCACGTAATGAAACGTCTGTCCTCATCGTAAAAACCCTCGCTTCCCAGGTCAAAGTGAGATGTGCTCCCTAAATCGATTTTATGGATGGTTGTCCATCCTGCTTCATATGGGGCGGAGTCCTGATGGAGATTCAGCTTGATATAATCGTTCGTGATTTCCATATATCCCTGTTCTGCTTCTATGGAAATGTCGATGGTCGCCAGCCGATACCCTGGAAGACTCCAATTGGCATCCAAGACGCCGTTCATTCCGTTGGCATATTCGAAGAGGATGCTTCCGCTATCCTCGACTTGGGAATAAAAATTTATCGTTCGACCGTAGACTCTCCGGGGCAGGCCAAAATACCAAATGACCAAATAGATCAAATGAGAGGCGATATCGATAACCACCCCCCCTCCCGATTTGTTTTTATCATAAAACCATCCCTTTTTTTTACTGAGAACCTGGCTGAAATAGACGGAAACAGTAAAGGAGAAGACATTTCCTAAAAGCCCATCCTCCAGCAGGTCTTTCGCCTTTCTATAAAGGGGGATATGGGCAAGAGTGAAGCCGGTGGCATGGAGGACATCCTTATCTTTCAGCAGAGCAACCATTTCTTGAGCAGACGAGAGGGACTCAGCCAAGGGCTTTTCGACGAACAGGTTCAGATTACGGGCAAGACACGTTCGAGCAACGGACAAATGAGTAAACGGAGGCGTACAGATAAAAACCGCCTCCAAATCCATCTCTTCGAGCATTTGATCGAGACGAGGGTAGAAGGTGACATCCATGCCCGATTTTGCGGCATATTTGGACAGCTTTCTGTTGGTGTCGTGTACGGAAACCAGCTCTGCCTCCGGAATCATGTTGATCAGTGCGGAATGGAGGATTCCCATTTTTCCCAGCCCTACCACACCGGCTCTTATTCTCTTTTCCATCTTCCCTCTATTCTACCTATTTCTAGATAAAAGATAAATCCTTGGCTCTTTTTCTATCTTAATGGGTTAGCTTTAATGGAAAAAGACATCAGGCATACCTGAGTATACGAGACAATTAAAGAAAAATAAGCCAAACAAAATCATTTCGGCACTGAAGAAATTCGCCGACTTCCCTGCCATTTCCGAACTCAAAGAAATACTGGAAGGAGTCTAATCATGATCATCGTTGACGTCATTAATTTGAGAAAAATTGAACCGATAAAGACCAAGACTATTTGCAGATTAGCATGGGACGAAAAGCGGAACAGGATCAAAATCCTTAAAGGAAAAAAAGTTGGGAAGAGGATTTTGAAGGAGAAATTTTTGGACAAACGCTGGTATGGTACAGAAAAAGCGGTTTATCTTTCAGCCGATCAAGAGAAGGATTTCATCCAGAACCTATGCTATGGAATCTGCGGAAGCAGAGTTTGGGCCACGATTCCGTACAGGAAAAACATAACATCTAAGTGAGAGGAGGCTTAATGTCTAAAGATGAAGGACTGCTCGATCTTTTGGGAAGTATTTTCGATATCCGTGAAGATGATCCGAAAGAGAGAAAAGAATTTAAGCGATGGTTCATGGAAAATGGAAGGCTTTTCAAAAAGATAGGAGACCCGAAATCGATTATCGAAAATTTTTCGATCAAGCCTCGGAAGAAAGAATGTCAACACAATTCTTTGTTGGCAATTCTAGTCAATAGAGATCGTGATTTGAAATTCTATACAGGTTATGCGACCACCAAATTATTTCAGGGAATTTTCTATCCACATTCGTTTAATGTTTTGAATGATGAGGTCATCGACACCACTTGGGACCATGGTCTGGAATATTTTGGCGTAGAAATCCCATATGAATTTGCTTGCATCAAACTTTTGGAGAGTTGGAATTTATCTTTAGCAGAAATTTATTTCTCTGAAAGAATCAAACAGGAGGACGAATGAACGAAAAAGCGATTGAGAAAAGAGATAAGAAATTTCTTGCCGCAATAGAGGCTGGAGCACGTATTGTTGAAAAAGGTTTTGGAAAAGTGCTATTTGAGATCGGCAAGGGAAACGTCATAAACACTGGGCAGCGTTTGGACTATAAGAGGATTTGGGTATTCCATTGTGCATCGGACATGATAGCAAGACAAGAATGGTTCTCTTTAATGAGTGAAAATCTTGCTATTCGTGATCACCAATTTCATAGATTGAAAGATTATTATGTTGTGATAATTCCGTTTCGAAAATTCAAGAGCTATGTGGGCAAAAGGGGCCTGAGAGTACAGGAGACCATAGATATATTCAAATCAATGCCAAGAATTATTTTCGAGTCTAGCAAAGAAAATGGATCAGTCAAATTGAATATCGGCGGTGAATGGAGAGATATAGTTTTTGCCAGTGACAATATCTGTGGCGTAATGATCGCTTCAGAACAACCAACTCTTGAGGACATTCGATCTATGGAAAAAAAACTTAGAGGAAGGCCAAGAAAATCGGATTTAAAAAGCATTAAAAAAATCGGAGAGAGAGAAGAGCCTGTGTTCATTTTAATTTTCTCCAATCTTCAAGGAAGAGCATTTGTTGAAAGCGCAATGAAGAGACAAGGCAGTAGACTTCATTACCTTGAAATGTATCAGCTGGATGGACGTGCCCAGGAGCTTTACGAATCTTTACGCTGGTGGGGAAATAAAACACCTGTTCATCCTGATATGGAATATATAAGCCGAGTTGTAGGATGGAAATGGCCTATTGAGGGAAAGCAACAGATATATAAACGGCGAAAAAGTTGCCAAAAATTAATTGATATTCTGTACGAAAAAGGGTTCATCGCAAAGCCTATGCTACCAACTGGAAAAGGAGATAAAACTTGTTGGCATTTTTTCATCAGAAAGGTAAGAGGACCAGAAATTAATAAGGGATTAGGGGTTACCCTGCCCCGAGTGCTACTTAGGTTTTCTTTTATTAGGTAGAAAAGGAAAAAATGGAAAAAATAGGAAGGTGCCTAAGAAGGCACGCTGGGCCTCCGGGAGTCGGCCCAGCCAAAAGACATTTTTAATTACTGGAAAGGGAAAAGAAAATAAAAGGTGTCAAATCAAGTTCTACTCAGAGAGTAATTATTTATTTCTCCCCCCCTTTGGTTTAAGCTCAAAGCTGTGTTACATTCATCTTTCTTATTCTTCTCCAACATATAATAAAAAGAATACCACTGACCATGAAAGGTACGCCAACTATCATCAGCGCTGGCTCATTATGCAGTAGGGGCATAATAGTTGCAGCCACTCCAGCTATGACGAGTAAAACCCCGCCTGTCTCTTCCCTCTGCCATGCGATTGCCCAACCAGCTAGTGCCGCAAAATAACTGGCGAACAAATACAGATCGAGAACTATCGACAATGGAGCTTCCCTCCATTGGTCTCCGGCTATGACAGTGTTAATAAATATCAACAAGATAAATACAAAAGATAAAGTGCTTATCCATCTAGCGACCCTCTGTATAATCCATGTCCTAAAATCTGTATTTCTGCTTACCTTAGTCATGAAATCCTCTTTTATATATAGATTTCATCTACTTAACCTCCTTCGGCTTTAGCTCCATGCCGAGTTGAAGAGCATAGCTTAATGTATCTCCTACTTCCCAACTCTCAACAATTTTTCCATCTTCAACTCGTACTATTTTGATGCCATCAATTTCTATCGTCTTTCCTGTTGCAGGCAAACCTTCAGTGTCCCCTTCATGAGTTCCCCTTAAAATTAATCTCGAAATGACTTTGTCTCCTTTAGCGATTATATCCTGGGCTATACTAGTCCTATCAGGCAACATTTCCATTTGCCGTTTAATAGATTCTATCGTTTCCTCAAGGGACATATATCCTCCAGATACGTGCCTAACATAGTCAGGAGAAAGGATTTCCTTTAAAGTCTCAAAATCTCCCTTTGACCATGCTTCCGAGTAACGATTGACTATCTCCTTATTCTGCTCCTCAAGTGCTGCCTGGGCTCTGAACTCTTCAAGCTCTGCCATCGCTTCCTTATCCTGGCAGCCAACCATAAAGCATAGAATCAGGGTCAAAGGTAGAATCATGCAAAGTTTTTTCATCGCTTCCCCCTATCTAAAAACTTGGTTTATGGTTGGCTACTTTTTCTCTTCTGGCAGTTCTGGAGGCTGTGGAGGAGTAAGTGTAAAACCGAGCTGCTGATAGAAATCTAGCACGTTCCAAAAAGTCTCATCCTCCACTATTTTTCCATCTGCTACACGAGTCATAGCCATCCCAGTTATATTAAAGGTCTTGCCAGTTGGCGGCAGGTCACCAAGAGGACCTGTATTTGTTCCTGTTATTGTGTAGCGACACCAAATCTTGTCCCCTTTTACAACTAGTTCTTCAACTGTACCCTTAAAATCAGAGAACGAAATTGCATTATTTCTTATCATAGTCTTGAAAGCTTCGATGCCAACAAGGGGTTCAGGTAAAATAGGATAGCGTAGCACACACTCAGGGTCGATAATTTCCTCGGCTAGAGCCAAGTTACTCTCACTGATTGACATAAAGCTATCGAGGAGAACTTTGGCTTCCTCTTCAGTAATTCCCTCAGGAACTTCCTCTGTTGCCTGTTTCTGGCAGCCGAAAGTAAAACAAAGCAGAAAGACCAAAGGAATGATTGTGAGTAGTTTTTTCATCTTAACCTCCTCCTTTCTGATGAGAACATTAGACATCACTTGACAGTATCAGTCAAGTTTTAAGACAAGGCTAATAACGGGTGAAAATTATCCCAATTCCATTGAATGAAAAAATAGGAAAAAATCTCCAAGAAGGGTGAAAAAAGAAAAGATTTGGAAGGATTTAGATAAAACATAAAGATATTACAGGAAAACAAGCAAAAAGAAAGGCAAAAGAGGGTGAATTCGCTGAATTCAGTTTTGAGAAATTGTGGTAATTTCTGAGCGATTTGAAAAAGAAAAGATTGAGAGAAAGCGGTGGTTACTAATCTAAGCATTGATATAGTACCCTTCTCGGGAAAGGGGTTAATAAAGAGATTAATAGGACGATGGGTTCAGCGGTATCCGGTGCAGAAAAATTTTCTCGGAGTCAGTGAGATAATTAGTCGCAAATAATGCCAGATATCCGGCTCTGGGTAATGTCTGCGTCCTGCCGTCAAGAAAAGCTTATTTCTCCCACTAGATGGTGTTTTATGGCCTGGAATCAAGCTTCTTAATTAATTCGTTACATCTATCGCTCCCGGATCGCAGAGGACTCCAGGGGAATGGTGGCTGATCTTTAATTAAAATAGTTATTTTAATTGAAATTTGCCCATAATTATCTAGCGTTGGAAGTTGAGACAATTTCCAGGTTGAAATTTCATGAAAAAAAGAGCCGTCTCGAGAACACGCAGATGAAATAACTGACGATGGGGTCTTTGATCTGTCGTACTGAGGCACGAATACCGTATTATGACATTCCTTGCCCAAAATTATCTTCAGCCCAATTTCGCAAATTGTTAGATTTAGCGAAATCCATTGAACGTTTTATTGTCTGAATTCCAAGGGATATGGAGGAGAATATCATAGGTGAAGGAATTCCTGTAGAAAATTTTGGGTACGCCCAACCTGAAACAATCATCAAAAAATTAGTGACAAGAAAAAATGAGATTTCTTGTCAACTGAGTCAATTATCGGAGTTGGTAGCTTAAAGGTTAATAGGAACTAACCCCGACCTACTGATTACGAATCAGAAAGCCGCAGGCTTGAATCCTGACGGGCGAATCAGGTTTTAGTTCTTCGCGTGACGTTTAGGTGAAATAATTTCTTTAGAGGCTCCCTTTTCGACTTTCACAAAGCGCAACAAAGGCGGTGATCGCGGGGATACGCATAGCCTCTTTTCCCTGAAATGCCTGTATTTTATTATATTAATACGTGCTGTCCGAGAATTCGTAGCAACGAGCGAATGCGTGATGACATCGAGAATCCGGTTCCAGGCTGCAGGCGATACCGGTATCTGACTTTAGCGTGGACATCATGCAAGCGGTATCGATAAGCCGCTAAGATAGTAGAATCAGCTGCTATGACATTTTCTTTAACGTGTAAACAGAGATGCTTTCCCGCTGTTGCCAGTTTTGACTTGCTATCCGCAAAAAGACTATCGCCTCGCTCTGAAAATGGCGAAGCAGCAGCGACAATGTGCATGAAGCCATCGTCACCGGAAAGCAAATGCTTGCTGTTCATACTGGGTAGAAAATCCCCCATATTTTGACATGAAAAAACTCAATTGCTATAATTGAACCGCATAATACAAAGATATCTTAGGAGGAATTGACACGTGTCAACCCAAACACTTAAGTATCGAATCACGCAGGTAGTGACAGTGGTTTTAATGGCCATGATGCCCTCTCTGATGGAGAGCCAACAGCTGCGCCGGCCCGCTTTGGGAGTGGCAGCAGGTCCGGCTTCATATGATCTATCCGGTACGGGAACCTCATTCGTCATCGCTGTAAACGCGGAGTATTCACCGCTAAAACCGGTGATATGGGAAGCCAGGCTTGTCTACTTTCAGTACAAGAGCCAGGCTGACATCAACTATCGAATTCTCATGCCGGAAATAGGTGTTCAAGTGTTCATCCCAGTGGGTTCCGTGCAGCCATACCTGGGAGTAGGCGCCGGCATTTCAACGGTAGTATCCGGCCCCAAAGACACCGAGCTCACATTGCATACTGCTTTCGGGCTGCGGGTTATAGCATCACGGAACTTTGGCCTGCGAGGAGAGATACGCATCAGATCTGTTGATCCATGGAGTGGAACAATCGCTGATTTCACAGGCGGCTTAACATACAGCTTCTGATTCTCTTCGTAATTTTATTATATGGTGTTGGTTTTGTTTGGGAAGAGGAGCAAAACCGGGAAGACTTCATACGGAAGAAAACTCGTCCTCTCAGGATTTACTCCATTCTGACACCGCCATAAAAGGAGGGCATTGTACCTGACTTCTCATTTAAGGCAACGATTCCCGATAATCCAGATACAGTTGAGGATGAGACAACTGCTTTTGTTAAGCAACCTAGTATTATTGAGTTAAAAGCATATCGGGATACTTGGGTGAGGTCGAAATAAGCGCCGCTTTTGGCCGTCGCCAGGATGGAAACGCTCAGCCTCTTTTTCGGCTTGATCATGAGATAAGCTTGCGGCCTGCCGTTGGATCCACCGTGAAACACGGTCAGGTCCGGGCTGCCCCAATGGGTGATCCCCCATCCCATCCCGGCGGGGCCGTTCCAATGTTGAATCATTTCCTCATAGAACATATCCGGCGGCACGTACGTATGTTCTATAACCCCGATGGAAAAAAGCGCCATATCTCTCACGGTGGAATGGACTCTCGCCCCCGGCGCTCGGAAATGCTCCTCGGCCCAAAACGAATCCGCCCCGACTGACCTGACCCCCTCACATCGTTCCAGTATTTGAGTTAAAATTTGGCTGAACGAAAGGAGAGGGACATGGGCAGGAAACGGTACACGCCTGAACAGATCATCACCATGCTTCGCGAAGCCGAAGTGCTTCACAGCAAGGGCATGAGGATGAGTGAGATCTGCCGACAGCTGGGCATCTCAGCCCAGACGTATTGCCGCTGGCGCAAAGAGTACGGCGGCATGAGGGTGGATCAGGCTAAGCGGCTGAAGGAGCTTGAGCAGGAAAACGCCCGTCTCAAGAAACTTGTGGCTGATCTTTCCCTGGACAACGCCATCCTCAAGGAGGTGAGCCGGGGAAACTTCTGAGCCCGGCCAAAAGAAGCCGGGCTATTGACCATGTGTGTAGAGAGTTGAGGGTGTCGCAGCGGAGAGCCTGCCAGGTGCTGGGCCAGCCGCGTTCCACCCAGAGGCATGTACGAAAAGTCCCGGATGAGGAGGAGCAGCTTGTGGAGCGCATTGTATCCCTGGCAAGCCAGTACGGTCGCTACGGCTACCGCCAGCTGCTATCAGCTAAAAACGAACCGACGATGGGAACCAAAAGAAGGGAACTCTCTCCAGCCATCACAAGAGAGCAGTGGGTATTGTGGCATGTTTTTTAAATAAACTTTATTCTGTATTGTGAAGAGACGATTGAGTATTAAAAGAAAAATTTAATCTGATAGGACACATGACTCTGGATCATGGAATCGGGGTTCGAATCCCTGCTTCCCAGCCAGCCTGATTTCTCTGTTTTCCCCCTGGGAATCCCATATTTGACTTTCAACCGTGTTACCATAGCGTCAGCGCTAATCAACTGAACCTGTCACGTATTTGTCACTTGGAATGAAATTTCCTTGTTGATAGAGCGTCTGACTACGAATCAGAAGGCCGTAGGTTCGAATCCTGCCGGGCGTACCAGGGAAAACCTCCGATTTCAGCAACTTACTCTGTTTTTAGGCTTTCAATCCCAGTACCATATTTTCAACGCTTTTCAACCATTTTTGTGAAATGGGAGTATTTATTCCCGTTCCAGTTACTGGG
>CAYFWF010000058.1:0-13666 GCA_964346815.1 uncultured Eubacteriales bacterium
AGATACCTATCCCCTGAGAAATGTTACTGCGGATGAAGGTTTCACCCGTACCTGCCCAGACTATATTGGAATCTGAGAGTGCAATAGCTAATGAACCGATCGATGAAACGGGCTGATCATCAAAAATGGGCTTCCAATTGATACCTCCATCAATGGATTTCCATATACCTCCTGAAGCTGCACCAATATAGTATACATTTGGATCACCAGGGGTTCCAACAACTGCGATGACTCGATTACCAATTGGGCCTATATGACGGTGTTTGAATTGCTTGTAAATCTCAGGGCTTATCTGCTGAGAATAACTTAAAGCCACAAAGCCGGTAAAAATAAATAAGATTAACAGGGCAATCGTAAATAAAACTTGCCTGAGATAGATATTTTTGAAAAACATATCACACCTCCAAGATTTTCTCTTATGAAAACCTAACTATATTTTAACAGGGGACGTCATCGATTTCGAGATTGACTCTACGGGTTTGCTTGCTACGTGTACTGTGGATAATATAACGAAAAAATTTGTGTATGATTGAAGCTGTGAATTACCTTAGTAAAGTCAGGAAAGGCCTAGGTATTGACGTATAGAAAAAAAAGGGGGAGATGAGTTACCTCCCCCTTTTTATCATTCAGAACTAGAAGTAGAATCTCAGTCCGACTCGGATATATCTCGGGTCAGTAATACCAGTAGCCTTACCGTAGTTAACGTTAGTGATATTTGTAATAGCCCATCTTTCAGTTCCGGTATTGAAAACGTTGAACATATCGAAGATTACTCCGATTCTCATTCTCCCTGTAAGCATAAAGACCTTTTCCAGCCTCAGGTCAAAGTCGGTTATAGATGGAAATCTTCGAGATCCTTTCTCTTCGATTTGGATAGGAGGCGATCCTGCCACTGGGGGCCCTCTCCGCCATCTATTCCAGTTCCAACCACTCCGGAACCGGACCCTGGGAGTCAGGACTAATCCTAAAGGCAGATTCACTGTTCCGTAGATGTGGAGATAATGAGGCGCGTCATATTCCAGAGGTCCATAGCGGTTGATCTGTCTGTTGGGATTTTGATAATAATATCCTCCATATGATCCGCTGTTATAGTCATTAACGTGATTTCCTTTTGCCACGCTGTACGTGTAGTCGATGTGGAACATCCAGCCGTCTGAGAACCTCTTGTTCAAAGATATGGAGAATCCCGTGTACTTGTTCTTTGGGGTCAAGATCACAGAGGGAGACATACCCTCTCTCGGGTTGGTGATCATGTAATCTTCTGAGAAACCTGGGAGGCTCCTGTAAATGTCCATCGTCTGTTGCTGCCCGTTTTCATCTGTGAATGTCCAGGGCACCAGTTCCCATTGGGAACCCATGTTGGTAAGGGCGATGAAGTTTTTGTATATGCGGTGCACGAAGGTTAGGGAAAGCGTCATGTCCTTCATCAATTCCCTTTCGATTCCAAAAGTGAACTGATCAGAATAGGGCATCGAGATATTGGGATCTATCGTGGCTCCTGTAGTATAACTCTCTCTCCATATTTCGTATTTGGTACCAGCAGGCGTGATCTCATACATGACCCAATCTTCATAATTGGGTTCGGCCCTGTTGAAGTAATACGTCTTAAAAGTTTCGTGGAACCTTCCATAATGGGCTTTGATCGCTGTTGTGTGGTCACCAAAAACATCAAAGGTAAACCCTAAGCGGAATTCGAGGGCATTCTTTGGCTTAAAGACAGCTGCATCCTGTAGGTTGGGAAGGTATCCCCTGTACATCGACAAGCGGACACCTGGATTGATGGTCAGGCGATCGCTAATCTTCCAAGAATCCTGGGCAAAGACAGACACCCTCCTACCGTTGGCCTTTACGTCATAACCATACGAATAGGCAAAAGTTAAGTAGCCGTAATAGTATTCGTATAGTTCGTAGTAACGGTAGTAACTAAAATAATAGTAATTATCCACATAGTTGTATCCGCCAGGATAACCTGCTTTTGCGTTATCGAAGCCCCCGAAGAATTCAACGCCCGCCTTGAAGTCATGGGAGCCTCCGAGAAACTCATCAGCGTGATGGGTGAGAGTGGCACTGGCAGTAGTATGATTGGAAGTCGTATCCGCCATCCAGCCATAGTTGCCGCTATATTCACCTGTGAGCTTGTCATATCGCTGGGGGACATCGGGCCCACTTTGCGGCCTATAGTCCCAATAGCTCCAATAGCGCCCAACCTTGATTTCGGTAAAGGTGCTTTCGGAAAATGTATGAAGCCAGTCAATCGCCGCCGGAACCCCAGGTCCGACCTCAAAGTCACACGCTTCCACTGGTCTCGTGGGACTCAAGCCTACATTATGCCATTTCCAGCCTTCATATTCGACCCAAGCGGTCATCCGGTCTTTGCTAGTGGGTTGCCAAGTCAGTTTTCCGAAACCTTTGAGAATTCGCTCGGACCTCATATCTGGTGCCCTTTGCTCAAAGTCCCCTTGGATGTATCCGGCGGAGACATAAAACCAGAGCTTATCCTTGATGATAGGCCCGCCAAGTCCGAAATGGGCATCAAAGTACCGGTTGCGGGGCGGATCCTCGAAAAGAGAAAATTTAGGTTCATTCGTATCAAAATTTTTCCAGTTCCATTGCAAAGGAGAGTACGATACCTCAACCAGTCCCTCGAAAGTGTTACCTCCGCTTTTGGTGATCATGTTCATTAGCGCTCCAGTGAAACCGCCGTACTCTGCGTTAGCCCCGGCTCCTGAAATTTGGACTTCCTCTATGATGTTCATGTCGGGAGCATTCCAGTAAGCGCCAGAGCCAACGTATGTTAGAAGGCCTTGGCCGTCAATCTGCCATTGATTGCTGACATTTTCGGGTGCACCCATAGCGCTACGATCTTGCACACCAGGGGCGAAATTGATGAGCAGTGATACATCTTTAAATCGCATTTCAGCACCCACAGTCTGGAGCATTTGCTTATCAAGGTTCGTAGCGTTGATCATAGTATCTTTCACGTCAACGAGAGGAGCAGTACCTATGACCGTTACTTCTTCTTCAAGTGTTCCGATCTTAAGGATGAGGTCTATGGTGATGGTCTGCCTGACAAAGAGCCTGATATTCTCTCTCCTGGCTGTGGTAAATCCAGGGAGAGATGCTTCAATTACATATGTGCCTCTGGACAAGGCTACAAACCTGAATTTTCCTTCCTTTGTCGTCTGCTTGAACTGGGTTCCTCCGATCAAGTCTGGAGAACTGAGCTTGACTTCAGCTCCAGGAAGTGGGCTTCCTTCCTCATCGAGTACTTTGCCTTCGATGGCTCCAGTTGATCCACTTTGACTGTAGGCCAAACCAGCATGAAAGAAAACCAGGGGCAATAGCAGAAGAAAAACGTAGAGTTTTCTCATGATAAAACCTCCTTCCTTCTAAAATTTATGGAATTTTCTAATTATTTCCTAAAGAACCTAAGATTTTTTTGTCTTTGCAGTACTTCTTGCTTCACCTCCTTAAGCGTGGAGGAGTTGGGTGAAATCTTTCTCTCTACCGTAAGTAAACAAGAAATGCAATGGCCAGGATTCCAAAAAAATTAGAGCTAGGAGATTCCCTTCAAAGTGTTCGACAACAAATGTTTTAAGCTTTCGCATACCTTAATAGTGTAATATCAACACCCAGGTCACACTCTGTTTCCTGCATACTTACTTTGAGGCACTAAGTCAACCGCTTTTATCCGGGCTTAACCTAGTGAAATCCCTCTCTCCACTGTAAATTGATGAATGCCTATTCTGGTTTAACATTAGATATTTATCATTTGAGTAATTATAGTATGATTTAGCTATTTATTTGTAAAAATGTGCTATTTTTTGTATTTATGAACGTTTTCTCCTTTTAATAGACAAGCTTTTCCTGCCCAACAGACCACACTGCACAGTCGCAGTCCTGTTGGCTTGTACGGATGGAAAAAGTTAACAGCGCACTAAGGAGAGTCTGCGATTCAGGCTCTGAGCATTAAAAATTTTCCGAGTTCATACCGAGAGCATCTCTGAAATGGATTCTGCATAAAAGGAGTTTATGTTATAATAATTAAACATTTGTGTTATTTTTTTCTTTTATTGAATGAAACTGCATACTGAAATTTCATCAACAAAGGAAGAGAGAATGAACACAGAGAAAAAGATTGAGAGGATCTGGATTGTTGGCTTTTTATGCGCCTTCATCTTATCAGGCCTCATTTTTAGCCAGCCGTTGGAAGAAGAACATGCCCGGCTCGACGGAAAAATTCTGGATATGAAGAAAATGCCCCTTGCACAGGCGGAGATCCAGCTCAACCATCAAGCCACAAATCGGATTTTTCATTCAAAGTCCAACAAAAAAGGAGAATTCGCTTTCCGGATGTTGTTCGCCGGAAAGTATGTCTTGACGGTTACAAAAGAGGGATACAAGAGCTACAGCATGGACGTGGAGCTTCAGCCCGGATCCAGGCAGGAATTCGAGATCACCCTGGCTGACGAACTCAGCTCTGACGAAAAAAATCAACGGGAAGCCTTTTCTTCCTTCCAAAAGGGTATTGAGCTGGCAAAGGAAAACAGAACAGATGAGGCTGTCAAGGCCTTCAGGAAAGCCACGGAGCTTAAGACGGATTTTGCTGAGGCTTACATCAACCTGGGAATCCTACTCTTTCAGCAAGCCATGGACGAAGAGGCCGAAAGAGTTCTTGTCAGAGCGTTAGAGCTGAAACCCGAGGAACCTAAAACGAAAGAGATCCTTGGGAAAATCAATTTCGCAAAAGCCAAAGCCCTGCTTCAAGATGATAGAATCAACGAAGCCCTGGAAAAATTGAAAGCATCCTATTCCTACAATCCGGATTACTCCTACACGAGCTATCTGCTGGGTTATGCATACTATAAAAAAGAGAACAGAAAGGAATCCATCAAATATTTTGAGGCCTTCCTCCAAATGGAACCCAATGCTCCTCAAGCTTCCCAAGTTAGAGAGATCTTGGAGAGCCTGAAGAAGTAATGATTGCGCGCCTTATTGACAACTCATTTCACGGCCATTAGAATAAAACATCACAAAGAAGCAATCCTGTAATTGACAATGGCATCCAATCGCTCGAAGAAGAAAAGGCGAAATATCAGAAACGATTCTACCAAAAAATCGGCTTCCCAGCCTGTCAAGACTCAACAAATCCAGAGAGAAAGCGAAGGATCAAAGCTGGCTTTTCGCCGAAAGGTTACATTCTCTCTCGTGGTCTTCGCTGGGATAGCAGCTCTCGCCGTTCTTTTTTATCTCACCCTAGCCAAAGGTTTGTTTTATGGCAAAAAAGAAATATCGTCTGAGATCAGAAAAATGATAGCTCCTCTGAAGCCTTCGGATCTTAATGTCCTCTTTTTTACTTTGGATACAACTCGGGCAGATCATATCGGATGCTACGGCTATCCGAGGATCAGCACGCCAAATATTGACTTTCTGGCAGATGAAGGAATTCTGTTTCAAAATGCAACGGCGCAATCTCCGCTAACTCTACCCTCTCATTCATCGATTTTTACGGGGAACTATCCTCTTCTTCATGGCGTCAGGGATAACGGTGGATTCTATCTCGAAGAAGACAAGGTGACTCTGGCCGAAATCCTTCAGAAGGAAGGATGGACGACTGGGGCTTTTATCGGAGCCTTTGTGCTCGATTCCCGTTGGGGCGTCAATCAAGGCTTTGATCACTATTACGATAATTTCGATTTTGCCAAATACAAGAAGATCTCCCTTGCTTCTGTCCAGAGAGAGGGCGGCGAAGTCATCAAGGCTTTTTTTGAGTGGTTCGAAGGGAATTCCCAGAAGCGATTTTTCAGCTGGATACACTTCTATGATCCTCATACGCCTTATGAGCCTCCCGAGCCTTACAAAAGTCAGTATGAAAAACAGCCATGGGGTCTCTACGATGGAGAGATCGCATATGTTGATTTTTTAATCGGGAAGGTCCTGGAGAACCTCAGAGAAAGAGATCTTTTAGAAAAAACCGTGATCATCATCGTCGGCGATCATGGAGAAAGCCTGGGAGAGCACCATGAGAACACCCATGGATTCTTCATCTATGATGCCACCGTCTCTGTTCCCTTGATTATCCGTATTCCTTCTGCGCACCTCCAAGGGAAGACCATTGCGACCCAAGTGCAAAACGTTGATATCATGCCCACCCTGTGTGAACTCCTGGATCTTCAAATTCCTGAGACCGTTCAGGGACAAAGTCTTCTCCCTCTGATCATGGGCCGGAAGCTGAAGAAGGAACCACCAGCCTACAGCGAGACTTATTATCCTCGTTATCACTACGGTTGGAGCGAACTCAAGAGCCTAAGAACTACAAAATACAAATACATTCTGGCGCCCCGACCTGAACTCTACGATCTGGATCTGGATCCCCGTGAACAGAATAATATCTTCAACAAGAACAGATCTCTGGGCAACGAGTTTGCTCAACAGCTAAAAACGATTGAAGAGAAGATGTCCCAGAAAGGCATAGAGGACAAAGGTCCTCAACAATTGGATGACGAAACAAGGGAAAAATTGATGGCATTGGGTTACATCGGCGGTTTCACTTCTGATGCAAAGCTGAGCAGAACAGAAAATCTTGCGGACCCGAAGGACAAGATCATCCTCTATAACAAGATCAAAATAGCCGAAGGAGCTTCGTCGAACCGAGAATACGATGAGGCGTTAGCGAAGCTGGATGAGGTGATAAAAGAAGACCCGCGAATCATAGAAGCACGACAAGTGCGTGCCAATGTCTACATGCAGCTCGAGCGTGCCGAGGAGGCGATCGAAGAATGCAAAGAGGCTTTGAAGATCGATTCAGAATACAACGCTGCCATTTTTACTCTTGCCCGGGCTTACAAAAAGCTAAAAAAATTCGAAGAGGCCATAGCCGGATTTAACAGGAGTATCCAGATCGATCCGAGAGATCCAAAACCTCATGTCAATTTGGGGTCAGTTTATATAGACATCAAAGACTTCGAAAGCGCCATTTCTCATCTCCAACAAGCCATTGCCATCGATCCGGAACACAGCTCGATGGCGCACAACCTCTTGGGCGCAGCCTACTTGAAGAAAAAGATGCTGGTGCCGGCCGAGAAAGAACTCCACACGGCTTTGGAGATGAGGCCACGCATTCCCGATGCGCATTATAATCTGGGGCTCCTCTATGAAGAAAAAGGTGATAGAGAGAGCGCAATCAAGGAATACAAAAAGGAGATCGAAATCCATCCCCATGCCTACCCCGCTCACTTCAACCTTGCTCTTCTCTACGGAAAAATGGGAATGCTTCGGGAACAGGTCCATAAACTCCAAGATGCGATCGATTCGAACAAGAAATATGCCCGGGCTTATCTCTTTCTGGCAAAAGCTTATCTCGATCTGAATGAAAATTACGAAGAAGCGATCGATCTCGCCAAAAAAGGACTCAAGCTCGATCCCGAAGCCGAATCAGCTCCCCTGGGTCATTATATCCTGGCTGATATCTACAGCAGACTTGGAAGGCAGGAAGACTACAACTCAGAACTCCAAAAAGGAAGAGCGCTCGAACAGAAAATCAAGGGTAAAAAAACTGACTGACCGGATCCTAAAACTCCCTGTTAAGGCTTTTTAGAATTTCTCTGGCTAAAGAAGCTTTCTCATTTTCCGGATCCTTGCTTATGAACATCTCAAGCAACTCTTTTGCTCTTGCTATCTCATCAGCGCTTATGTAAAGAATACCAAGCTGATAGTAGACATCAACATAATCTGGATCCTGAGAAAGCAATTTTTCGAAAACGACCCTGGCCTCTTCGCTCTTCCCAAGATTTATGAGACAGACGGCATAGTTATAATGCGTTGTTGAGTCCTGGTCGTTGGAATCTATGGCTTTCCTGTAGAACTGGGCTGCTATCTCGAAATTTCCTTTTTTTGCCCAAAGGATGCCCAACCGAGTGTACGGCAGTATAAAATCGGTCTTGATCTCTGTTGCTTTCCGATAATCTTCTAGAGCTTCCTCGCTGTATCCCGATCTTTCATAAGCAAGACCTCTGTAAAAATACGGCACAGGATTGAGCGGCGCCTGCTCGATGATTTTGCTTAATTTCGTGATGGCCTCCGCATACTTCCCTGCCGAAATCAATTCCATACCGCTGGCTGCTGGCTCTGCTGAGGCAGGTTCATCAAGGCTTGAGTTCTCAGCGGATTCAATCTTCAATTCCAAACGGATGGTCTTCGCGAGAAAAACCCGAATCGAACCTCCCTGAGGGATGTAGCCCTCCTTTTCTAGGAGTATTTTGTATTTGCCGGGGATGAGGCCACTTTTGTGGAAATGGCCTCTCTTATCGGTTTTCAGTTCAAAGGCCAATTGGGTTTTTTCTGAAATCAGAGTGATTTTAACACCTTCAAGGAGCTGACCCGTTTTCAAATCCTTGACAAAGCCATCTACAGCCCCTGTAGTGTCAGCTTGAAGGCCGGGCAAAGCAAAAACTAGAGTAAGGAGAATTGCAGGCGAAAATATCTTTTTGATCGTATTCATGAAGAACTCCTTTTCTCGTTCTTTTAAGGATTCTTTATGGTTGACTCCTTTTCCAGCTTCTTTGCTCTGTCCCAATACACTTTGGCTTTACTTCTTTCTCCCATCGTATGGTAAATGGCTCCCAGAATTTTGTTGACTTCGGCTGTATCTCCGTATTTCCGGATCTCTTCAAAGTAGATGGCAGCTCTGTCGAGTTTCTTTATTTCAAGCGATGCATTACCGAGCAGAAGCAGGACAGGATAGTTTTTTTCTATCGTGTCTCTTTCGAGAAGTTCAACCACTCTCGCATAATCCTTCTCGAAATAATGGGCGCGTGCTATCACAGGCAGCGTTGAATTATTCCATAGGTTTTCAGGAAGTTGTTGAAAGGACTCAAGGGCCTTCCCCGCTTGGCCACTGTTCAGATATTCCTGGCCGATGATGAAAGGCAGGCTTTCTTGAAAGGAGAGGGGCTCGACTCTCTCAAATTCGAGAGGCTTTGCCACTTCAAAAGACAACACGGAAAAACTCCAACGAAAGACCTCAGCGCCGTTTCTTTTCACAATAAGATCATAGAAGCCAGGTTTAAAGCCTTCGAGCAGCTGCCGGAAAATCACTAAGCCTCCCTCTCTTGAGACGTTCTGAACTTTCTTCATTGGGCCTTCCCCGTTTTTTTTCATGAGAAAGATTTCAGGAGACTCATCAGAAAGGATCAGCCCTTCTATGGAATCTTTAAAGGAAAAGAGTGAGCGAGGGTCTAGAAGGACTTTGTAAGGATCAAGGCTAAACGGTATTATTGAGTCAGGTTTTGTTTCTTTGACTTCGTAACCTACAACAATCGGCAGCGTATGATCGTTCACAACGACTTTCTGTTCATGCACGAAAAACTCTTCGCTGGTTTTGTTCGAGCAGGTCAGTCTGATCTGGAATTCTCCTTCGATAACAGGAGCAAAGTCATTGAATATGAACTTTCTCTCGAGCATGGCCTTTTTCTTGGCCTCATCAAGTCTGAGGCGGATCTCATTTTCTCTCTGGTAGACTGTTTTCCCATTCTTGTCTTCAATCCGTAAATGAAAAACAAGCCAGGCTGTTTCATGACCATCATCGGTCTTAGAAGTCTGGATTCTATCCGGCATGAGCGCGTAGTTGATAAATTTGACTCCTTGACGTTCTGTCAGAAAAATCATTGCCTTCCCTAGTATCTGCTTTGTCGAATAGCTGACATCGACAGTGCCAGCGGGATAGCCGAAATTCTTAAGATAGTGTTTCTCCACTTCTTTCTCAGGGAGGGTGTGGATTTGTCCGATCACACGCACCGAGGAATTGATTCCGCCCGCGAATGTAACACTGGCTTCATCGGGGATGACAGAAAGAGTCGCCCTTGCTAACTGCGGAAAACTCGATCGGATGATTTTGTAAGCTCTGATATTGGAGATTCTGTCTCGATTATAGCGTGTCGAGAGGATGTCAAGACTCGAGTGAGGTCCTGGGTAATAGAGCTTATAATCACCGATGTTGTCGCGTCTGTAGAAAAGCAGATACATCAAAGGTGGCAATCCGGAGCGGCCCTCAGCTCGATAGATCCACAGTTCACAATCGACAACCTTTTCTAATCCGGCATAATTCTTTACTTCAACGGGTTTACCCATGATGAGATAGATACGCCCCTGATCAGAATGAGCTCCCCCCAAGCGAGTGTCTACATAACGCTTACGCAGGTAATATTCGACCATAAACTCGTTTTCGGATGTCCCTGGAGTGTTATCCCGGACCTGCCAGAAGAGATTCCGAAATCTCTTTCTGTCCTCCTCTGTCGGAAGATTCTTGAAAACTGAGCGCTCAGCTTCAGTCATTATCGGATCCACTTCCTCAAACCAAGCCTTCCAGAAATCGTCCAATTCTTGTGCTGCATTGAGAAAATTTATTTGAAGTATCAGTAATAGAAGGAGCAAAATAGGATTTTTTTTAATAATCATAATTTTACTTTAACAAAAAAAGCGCTTATCCGCATAGAAGAGCTGGAGGCATGCGCGACGATTTTGCCGATTTATTACCTTCCTCGTTTGTACATGTTCTTGAATCTGCGCTTTGTATAGATGACCTGCCCCCAATCATTGTACCACCCCCAGAGTTAGAATCCCAGGCTCACATACGAAATCATACGAAATCATTTCCGGGCCTTTTCAAGGAGGGCTTTTATTTTTTCTCTCTCGACAGAAGGGATGAGATGGTCGTATTGTTCTTTATAGTTACTCAGCACGTCAAATGCCTTAGCCTTATCCCCAGTGTCCAGATAGACCTGGGCAAGATCGATAACAACCTGGCTAGAATCTGGAATCATTTCCAGAAATTTGCCCCAACAGTAGATAGCGCCTTCCAGATTTCCCTCTTGTCTGTATGCGAGACCTAAGCCCTTGTAAGGAGCTGCATACAGAGAATCGAGCTCTATGGCTTTTTTGTAGTATTTAAAGCATTGAGAAAAGACGACTGAATCATTCAATTGCAGACCATGCAAATAATAGGCATTGGCGAGGTTATTGTTCAGCCCTGGCAAATCATCATCGAGAGAAAGACCCATTTCGTAAGCTTTGATCGCCTCCTCAAAATTCCCTTTTCTGGCATAGGCGACTCCGAGGTTGTTCCAAATTGCAGGGTCATATTCTGCTTCTCTGATCCTAATTTTTTCGAAACTGGTGATGACTTTGTCATACTTTTTGGCAGATAGGAGCAACTCCATGTATTCGATGAATATTCCGTAGTTTGAGGGAAGGACACCGAGTCCTTGCTCTAGGATTGCAATCGCTTCCTTTGTGTTTCCTTTCTCATGATAGATAAGAGCGAGGCTTTTATACGCCAAATCCATATTGTTTCTTTCCTCTATGATTTTCCTCAATAGCTTGATTCCCTCATCACCTTTTCCTCCCTTATACAGCTCCCAAGCTTCCTCTGCCTTGTTGATATAGGGGAGGAGAATCTTTACGTCATCGTGGATGCCAAAATGCTTCTTTTTTATAACCCGGACATAGGAGATATAACCCAGGCTTGCCAGCCTTTCCCGGGTTTTCCGGTCGACTTTTTGAGCCGCATCGATTTTCTCGGTCGGGATTAGATTATCCTTGATTTTTTTGAGCTGGGATTTGAGTTCGGGTATTTTTTTTCGCTCAGCCAGGTTGTTGAGCTCATCGAAATCAAGCTCCAGATCATACAACTCAGGAATGGGAGAGTCGATGAATTTTTTCTGCTCGAAAATATAGCCCTCAATCGGAGCCCACCCCCGGCTGTAGTAAGGATATAAAGATTCGAAATAGACAGGTCTTTCAGGAAGTTTCTTTCCCTTCAAAGCAGGGAGGAGAGAGATTCCTTGGAGGAACGAAGGCTTCGCGATTCCCAGGACATCACATACGGTCGGGAATATATCGATATGACTGACATAATGCCCTGCACGATTCGGGCCGGTTTCCGGATAGGAAATGATGAGGGGAATCCAGATGGACGAGTTGTAAGCGAAAAAACCATGAGTTTTTTCACCGTGCTGACCCAATGATTCACCGTGGTCTCCCGTGAAGATGATGAGAGTCGAATCGAACAGGCTGTTCTCTTTCATATGATTAAGGAGCTTTCCCAAGGCTAAATCGACGTAGGCCACCTCCCCTTCATAGGGATGCTCTTTGTATTGAGTTTTGAATGGCTCCGGCGGATCATATGGGACATGCGGATCCCAACAATGGATCCAGAGAAACCAAGGGGATTTTCGACCTTCCAGCCATTCCAGTGCCCCCTTGATCACATCTTCGGCACTTCTCTCTAAAGAGGCAAAAATTTTAGTGTGAGTACGGATGTAGTGATCATCGTAAGTATCGAAACCCTGGGCCAACCCGAACCTTGAATCGAGGGGATAAGCGCCCACGAACGCCCCTGTTGCATAACCACTGTTCCTGAGGTTTTCGGCTAAGCTCAATAACTTTTCGTTTACAACAAAATTTAGATTTTCATGAACGCCATGATAGTTAGGAGTTACGCCAAGGAGGATATTCGCATGAGATGGAAGAGTTGTGGAGGTGTTGGCAAAGGCTCTTTCAAAGAGCATCCCTCTATCCGCAAGGGCATCGATGTTTGGAGTTTTAGGATTTTGGCTGCCATAACAGCTCAGCCTGTCTGCTCTGAGTGTATCTATTGTGATGAGCAGGACATTGAGCTTGTTTTTAGCTTTTGGGTTGGGGCCCCCTAGAAATGCAGATGAAAAAACTCCCAAGACAAAACAGCTCAAGAGAAGAATCTTTCTCACAGGCAAACTCGACTTTTTTCTTTCTCCATCTCCAACTTCATTCTACCTACAGAAACATAGTAACAAAAGGGATTGACTGTTGCAACTCTGCTGTTTCAGCACTCAAAGAGCAACTTTTTTTCAGCGGTATGCAGTATATGAAAAGCAAAATTAACAGGGGTGTCTGAAATGCCGCCCGGCGTATTTTAATGATTTATCACCTTCTTCTATTCTTAAAAGCCGATTGTATTTGCATGTCCTTTCGCTTCTGGTCACACCAGTTTTTATCTGGCCTGAATTGATAGCCACGGCAAGGTCCGCCAGCCAGGTGTCTTCTGTCTCTCCGGACCTCTCTGACACTTGAACTCCGAAATTGTTTCTGAAGGCAAGTTGTGCGGCATCAAGGGCTTCACTCAGTGTTCCTATCTGGTTAACTTTGAGGAGCACCGCATTTGCCGCACCTTCATCAATACCTCTCTTTATCCTTTCAGGATTTGTGGTGAAAAAATCATCTCCGATGATTTGGATGTCGAGAGCAGAAGTGAGTTTAGCATAGCCTTCATAATCATCTTCTTGAAGAGGATCTTCTATAGAAACGATGGGATAATCATTGACAAGTTCTATATAGTACTCAATAAACTCATCTGTAGTGATTTTCTTTCCCATGAATTTGTATTTCTCCTCTTGTCTATCATAAAAATGGGAAGCGGCCACATCCAGGGACATGACGAACTTATCCTGATAGCCGAGCTCTTCTATAGCTTTCCACTCCGCATCCAGCGCTTTTCTAGGGTCATTCATGGCATGCGGAGTATAGCCTCCTTCCGCACCTACATTCAGAGAGTGACGGCCCCATTCCTTTTCGAGAATGTTGCCCAATTTGTAGTAGACTTCCATTCCAATCCGGATCGCTTCGGAAAAAC
>CAYFWF010000059.1:0-77244 GCA_964346815.1 uncultured Eubacteriales bacterium
TTGCTTCGCTTCGCTCGCAACAAGGCTTCAGTCCTCCGGAATTCGCAATGGCAGAGTCATCATGCTTAACTCGAGAGGCCTGCTCAGTTCGGGATAGTTTCTTAACCAGCTTGCCGGAAGGCTTCTTAACCAGCTTACCTGCCTTCAAAATATGCTGCCGCCGAAACAGATGTGCTTTCAAAATAGTCAAAAGCTGGACTCTGATCCAGGACTCATTTGCCCTTTATGGCCATCCGGTACCTGGCATTCTTCTGTACCAGTTCTCTGGAAAAATAATCCGAGTGATACCGGTTCTCCACGTAGAGCTTCGTCTGGTCGCAGTAATGGGGGCTGGCCGGTATGCCTGATACGCCAGTGGGAATCACAGTGAGCGATTCATCCCAGTCGTTAAGAGAATAAATATGACGCTGGGAGGCACCGGCTGTGACACCGAAAGGATCATTGAAAGGATAGAAATTATAACACACCGTATGATAACTTCCTCCGACTTCGTAGGGTCCTCGGTTGAACTTAAACAGCCAGTCCAACAACTTGACATTTCCCAGGGGATGACTGAGTGTGAGCTGGTGGAGCGTCCCCCACTGCCAGACTCCGGGATTAGACCCAAGCTCGGCTTTGAGAGCTGCAACTGTATCTTTGAAGCTTTTCTGAACGATAGATGCATACGTCTCCTTGGCTCCTTCTGTTCTTACATCATCACACCAGAGAGTGCCTTTTTTTTCGAAGAAATAATGGACTGCATATTCGCAGAGCTGTGGGGAAGAGACAAAATCTATATAAAGCTCTTCGCCCAGTTCATCTAATAATAAATTTTTCAGGAGTAAACCCAAATATTTTTCGAACACAGCAGCTTCGGGACAGGTGGGCGCAAGAACTCCATCCCATGAGGACAGCATCTCCAGGGCGTTTCTCTCCAGATCGTTCAAATCCTCTGATTCATCGACCATAGAAAAAATAGAGTCTCGAATCATTTCGAACAACTTCGACCTTTGATCTGTCTGCATGCGCTCGAAATCCTCGAGCGAGAATTTATCTTTCTCCGCAAGCATTTCTCGAATGCGGTCGATGCGGTATGGCGGTTCAAACCAGCGGCTTATATAGTGGGGAAACTCATCGCCCACGGTCCTATTGTTGGCACTCGAGACAAAGCCATTTTCCGGATTAAAGCTGTGAGGAAGCTCTTCAAAAGGGACTATGCCCTGCCAGTCATATTCATCTTTCCAGCCGGGAAGGATCGCACAGGTCTCTCCGCCTTTACGAATGGGAACGCCTGAAGCGCAGTAGAGCCCGATGTTGCCGTCGACATCCGCATAAACGGTATTCTGGCTTACAGAAATAAAGGTTCTCATCGCCTCTCTGAACTCATCCCAATTTCCAGCCCGATTGAGGAGATAAATGGTCCGCAGCTCGTCGGAATATTCATTGCCGGTCCACCGCATGGAGATTGCTGCATCGTCAATCTCGTGGAATCTGGAGATGATTGGACCCCGGTGAGTGAACCGGATTGCCTCCTGGATTGCATCTCCTCCCTTGACTCTTATCTCCTCTTTTTGCACCTGCAGTTTTTTCCATTCTCCATTCAGCTCATAATGGTCGGGATGATCAGGATCGAATTTTTCGAGATAAAAGTCTGCATTATCCACCATCACATTGGTAAAGCCCCAGGCTATGCGGTCGTTGTGCCCGGCCACGATAAAAGGCTGACCCGGAAGGACGACTCCGGTAACATTCAGTCCTCCCTCTACTGACTGGTGCATCTGATACCATATGCCTGGCGAATTGAGGCCCAGATGCATATCATTTGCGAGGATGGGCTTTCCCGTCACACTCCTGTCTCCGGACACAGCCCAATTGTTGCTCCCGCTGAAAATTTCGAGTCCGATTTTTTGGAGGCGGCGGTTGGCATTCAACAAGGTGCGGTCGAAGTCAATCTGCGCCAACTTCGATTCGAATGCGGGATACACTAAAGTGGGGAAGAAAGTCATATCGGGTAATAACTCTTTGGCTTTGGAGTCACCGAATCGTCTCTTTATTTTGTCCAGCAAGACTTCTGTGCTCCAGGAGAGACTCAGATCCCAAGCCATATATCCTACAAGATGGAGTGAATGTTCCGGGAGCCACTTCTCCGGCTCATACCTAAGGATCGAAAATTCTGGGGGAAGCCTCTTGCGCTGCATCTCGATATACTGATTCACACCGTCTGCAAAGGCCTGCAAGGCATCCACATGGATACCATCGGTCCTTTCAAGCACCAGGCGGGATTTTTCGGGTATTCTCAGCGATCGCATGAGGAGGTCTGTCTGGACCAGTTCCTCCCCGAAAATTTCAGCAAGCCGTCCGGTACAAACCCTGCGGAGGAGGTCCATCTGCCAGAGCCTGTCCTGTGCCATGCAGTATCCGACCGCTCTGTAGAGGTCTTCCTCGGTCTTGGCATAGACATGAGGAATCCCGTGGAAGTCACGGTACACAATGACCTCTTGGGATATGCCTGAGAGCGCTATGGTCGCATCATAATCTGGAAGCCCTCTCTGTGAAACGGATCGAACGAAAAGAGCACCAGCGATGGCGGCGAGCACTATCAAAGCAATCAGTACGATGCCGGCAATCTTCAGTTTTTTCAATGGTCTCTCCTGAATTGTAGGTCGTAATTTTCGATCTTCCAGGTCAAATTTTTCATTCCAGGTCTTTCCTCTCTATAAATATTCCTTCATAAACGCTATCTTATGCTTTAAATTCTTTATCGCAACCTCCGATCACATGAATCTTATTCCAGATTCTGGCACAGTCGATGTGCTGGATTACAGAATTCGATCTGCCGACAGGAATATTTGCTTTCGCCGTCCAGGAATCTTTTTGTGGATCATATTCATAATTTGTAGTCTCGTGCGCCTCTTCTGTCACCGGACAATATCCGCCCATAAAACATATTCTATCTCCGCATGCAGCAGCCTTTACGTTTCGATGGGGAATGGTAAATCCGTTTTTGAAATCCATTTTATCTGATAGACAGAGCTGTTTTCATCGCCGTTATCGAGATTCGAGGCATCTGTATGATTGGTGGAAATCAGAAAAATGATAAATAATAGAATTAGGCGGAAAAACTTGATATTCATTACCTCTCCTCTCGGCGATAAAATTGAATCAACCTGAACACTTCATATAAAAACAGTCTTCCTTTGTAAAATACTGATTTATAATACTTTAGAGTCAGAGAGTAGTGGAAACGGCCAGGAGAAAGTTTACCAAACCATTGCTTCTTTTTAAAGACATTTCTGACAAAATATTTGTGGCCGGTTTTGAAGGAGATGAAGACTGTTCATCTGCAATCGGACTTTATGACGAAAGGATCGATATGAGGTGCGAAGGACTGACGCGGAACCTCTTAATTCGGTAATCGCGTATACTGCCACCGAATTATTTGATAAAATTGTCTTCCGCTATGATTGTGATTCGCTCTGAACGAAAAGAAGACCTGGAAGCCATCCATGAAGTGAACAGGCTCGCATTTGGTCAGGAAGAGGAAGCTCTTCTCATCCGAAGAATTCGGGATTCCTCTCATTTTATTCCGGAACTCTCTCTGGTCGCTTCCCAGGAAGGACGAATCGTCGGCCATATCCTCTTCAGCGGGATCGTTATCGAAAGCCCATACGGAAATGAACAGGCCTTATCCCTCGCTCCCATGGCGGTGCATCCCGACTTCCAAAATCAGGGGATTGGCTCGAAGCTGGTCATAGAGGGACTGAGGAAATGCCGAGAGCTTGGATCGAAAGTCGTGGTTGTCATCGGGCACCCTGGCTACTATCCACGTTTCGGTTTTGTCCCAGCAAAGCGGAAAGGACTCGAGGCCCCATTTCCGGTACCAGATGAAGCATTCATGGTCCTCGAGCTGGTCCCAGGCGTTTTGGAGAAAACCAAGGGCACAATCAAGTACCCTCCTGAATTTGATGAAGTGAGCTGAGTATTGCCAAGATTTCTCGCTTTCATGGAATAGGAATTGAGCTTTATAAATCCAAACGATGCCCGCCGTCTGTACCATGACCTGAGCTGGATCTGGCCCATCGTCAGTCCTCCTGAGGATTATGTTGAAGAGACTGAGTCTTTCTGCAGAATCATCAAAGAACATGCAAAAATTGAAGTAAAAACACTCCTTCATCTGGGTTGCGGAGGAGGCAGGAACGATTACACCTTCAAAAGACATTTCGATGTCACCGGTGTCGATATCAGTGAAGAGATGCTCGAAATCGCCAAAGAACTCAATCCAGAGGTGAGTTACATCTCCGGAGATATGCGATCGATAAAACTGGAAAAAACTTTCGATGCTGTTGCGGCCTTCGATTCCATCAATTACATGACTTCCGAAAAAGATCTCCGTCATACATTCCAGACGGCCATCCTGCATCTGCGTCCAGGAGGAGTCTTTCTTACGATTGTGGAAGAAGATCGAGAGAGATTCAAACAGCACAGGACGATTGCTTCCACCCATTCTCGAGGCGATGTGCACGTCACCTTTATCGAGAACAGTTTCGATCCAGATCCTACAGATACACACTTCGAAATGACATTCATCTATCTGGTCCGTAAAAGAGGGCTGCTCGAAGTCCATCCAGACTCTCACCTCTGGGGATTATTCTCAATAGGCACCTGGAAAGACCTTCTGGAAGAGACAGGATTCCAAGTGAAGCAGCTCAGTTTTGAGCATTCGACTTTCCTCGATGAAGAGTGCTTGCCGATGTTTGTTTGTTTTAAGCCGTAGAAGAAGATATTCATCCTTTCAAGGGAAATGCAACATTCTTCTCTTCTGAAAAGTTAATAGATTTTAAGGAGGCCGAAGATGATTACGGATATTAGAGGGACTGTATATGTTGTTATTGTACTGATTTTAATATCTGTTCTATCCTTTTCCCAACAAATAGAAGTGAAAGACGGGATTCGTCTCGTGCACAATGAGAAAACCGGAAAATGGGGAAAACAGCCCAAGATCTCCCTGGAATACGTAAAAAACATCGGAGATCTGGAGTCGGAGGACGATAATGTGCTCTTTTATCTGCCGTCAGACATTGCTTTCGATAATCAAGGCAACATCTATGTGCTGGACTCCGGCAATCACAGAATCCAGAAATTCGATCCCGCCGGAAATTTTCTCGCTTCCTTTGGAAGACAGGGCCAGGGACCGGGCGAGTTCCAGTATCCCCAATCGATCGATCTAGATCCGGATGGAAATATTTATATTTCGGATTCAGGAAATCAGAAGATCCAGATCATGAAACCAGATGGCTCTCTGTCTGAAGAAATCAAGATGACAGAAGAACCCCCCGGTATCATTAAATTGGGAACTGGCCAAATGATCATGGGACAAGGAGCCTCTGTCTTTAGTATCGGAATGGGGAGAATGGACCAGGATCAAGAACTGCCGATGTTGATAAAAGTCTTGAACAAGAAGGCTGAGGTCCAGAAAGAATTTTGCGAACAGAAAAATTATAATGACTTCCTCGTGAACAGAATGGGAAATCGGTATCATTTCACGGTCGATGAAGAAAGGAATGTGTATGTCTCTTTCGATTATCAGAACCGAATCGAGAAATATTCTCCAGATGGACGGCTCCTTTGGAGGTCAGACCGGCCGCTGAACTACGATGTGACAACACCCAAGTCCAGGGGAGAAAGGACAGGCAGCGGAGGCAGAGTTTCCATCCGTATGCCAGAGATGAATAGAGTCTCCAGCGGCATAGCCGTCGACGGCAAGGGGAGGGTGTGGGTAGTCACACTGAAAAGACAGCTCAAAGAAGATGAGAAGGTCCGATCAAATGTGATGGTTTCCATGAGCGGTGGTCAAAGATCTATGAATTTTTCCGTATCAGGTAATACAGATGAAAGGAATACGGAGGCCTATATACTCGAGATATACGATTCTGACGGTGTTCTCTTAGGTTCCATTCAGCTCGACAGATTCGTAGATGACATCCACATCGAAAAGGACGAGATCTATCTATTGGACCGCATGCGCGGTATGCAGTATTACGAATACAAGATAGAGGAAAAGTAGACGCTTAGGTAAATGATTTGAGTGCATGGCTTAGAGAAGGATGCTGCAATTTTCTAATCGCCTTCAATTCGATCTGCCTGATACGCTCGCGGGTTACATTGAACTTTTGACCCACTTCTTCCAGAGTATGCTCCCGGCCATCTTTCAGACCATACCTTAATTCCAAAATTTTCGTTTCCCTGTCTGTGAGATTATTCAGCGCTTCCCTTATTTTTTGTTTGAGGTCGGCATGTATTACAGTGTCCGGAGGGGAAGGAACATCCCTTTCTTCGATAAAATCGGCTATTTGACTCTCTCCTCCTTGACCCACAGGCATTTCTATCGAGAGGGGTTCTTGAGTGGACTTTAACAGGTCCCTCACCTTGTCTACAGGCATCTTCGCCTTTTCAGCCAGTTCTTCGCAGGTGGGTTCTCTTCCTCTCTTTTTGACAATGGCTTGGGCCGCTTTTTTTAGCCTGAGCAATGTTTCGGTCACGTGAACTGGAACCCTTATCGTACGTGCCTGGTCAGCGATCGCTCGGGTTATGGACTGTCTGATCCACCAGGTGGCGTATGTGGAAAACTTGTTCCCCCTGCGGTATTCATATTTTTCCACAGCCCTCATCAAACCCATATTTCCTTCCTGGATGAGGTCCAGGAGGTCAACACCTCGGTTTTGATATTTTTTTGCTATCGAGACAACCAGCCTCAAATTGGCTGCGACCATTTCCTTTGTCGCTCTGTCTCTTTTTTGTATTCCCCCTTCCAACATGGAGAGGATTTCTTCCAACCTTCTTGGAGGGAGATGCGTATCTCTCCGCGCAGCCTTGACCATTCCGGTTAATTCCCTGAGTTTTCGCTTCAGTTCCTCCGCTTCAGCTCTTCCCTGGGCTCTTTTGACTAACTGTTTGAGCTCTTTTTCGGTCTCTACCAATCTGTGAGCTGTCCTGAGTTTGCTGTGTATCTTCTCTATGATTTTTTCTCTCTGTGACTCCCGGATGTTCAGTTTTTCGATACATTTCCTTATTTTAACGACCAGCCTCCCTCTGGCGAAGGTGTTTTTTCTGATGGAAGGAAGAAGGCACAACTCATTGTACAGCCTTTTGATCTCTTCTATTTTTTTTAAAACATTCATCTGCACACGTTTCAGTTTTCCAGCAGAAAGCTGTTCATCGGTGTATTCAAAAAACACCCGGACGATTTCCGGTTCCTCATGCACCTTTTTTGCTAAGAGAAGGACTTCATCCATCACAAATCTGGTCTTGGCAAGGGCATGGATTATCTCCTTCTGCCCTCGCTCGATCTTCCTGGCCAGAGCTAACTCTCCCTCCCGGGTGAGCAGCATCACACCTCCCATATCTCTCAAATACAGCCTCACAGGGTCCTGAGTGGGCAGGGCTCCCGTTTTTTGGACATCGTTTGCCTGCTTTTTCCAAGCCGCAGTCCCATTCCTGCGACTCGTCACATCCTGATTCTCACCGACTTCCCAAGAATAACCATCCTCTTTGCTCTCTGAATGCCGGTAGTCTCGGTAGGACTGGACGGTCTCTTTCGTTAAAAGAGGCATGATATCGCTATCCCAAGATTTATGCTCAAATGACATTTCTCTATCACCTATAATTCCTATAGACATAATAGTAACTATTTTCCCATCTTATTCGTTGCATTTCAAGCGAATTTTTGATACAGAAAAAAATTCTCGCCTCTCTTTCGACCTCCATTGAAGAAAGGCTGGACTGAGAAATCCAACTTTGGTATATGTGATATTTGCACTGGAATGACAAAAGGCATCGGCATATTTTATGGATAGTACAGGCTCCGTAGCTAGTGTGAAAAAAAGACTTTGTCTATTCGTCTTCATCCTGGGAACAATCCTGCTCAATGGGACTACCTACACTCTTTCACAAGGGACTTTCACCCAATCGAAAGAAATCGCAATACGAAATCTGACCAGAGAGATGGTGCACTATACCGTCAAAGAGTCTCATATCAGCACCCAATCTAAGAAGATGTCTCTGTGGGCGGGTGACCTCGATCGATTCTCAGAAGGAATTCCGTTGATTATCTCCTTTCAGAAGAAGGGAAAAACCATCACCTACCAGCTTAGTCCTGGAAGAGCCTACTCCTTTCGGTATGACGAAAACGGAGACCTGGAGCTGTACGAAGGCTCACACAGCAGGACCGATGCAGCAGATCTTGCCCCTTACGTATCGACTCCGATGGTGGTGGTCGAAAAGATGCTCGAGATGGCCAAAATAACAGAGAAGGATGTGCTGTATGACCTCGGATGTGGAGACGGCCGGATCGTGATTTTGGCCGCCAAATTATACGGAGCCCGCGGAGTAGGAATCGACATCGATCCCGAACGGATCGAGGAGTCCAAAGCATATGCAAGCGCAGCTGGAGTGGAAGATCTCGTCGAGTTCCGTCTCCAGGATGCCATGAAGGCCGATATATCCAGGGCCACAGTTGTCACCCTCTACCTGCTACCGGAATCGAATGCCCTACTGCGTCCGCTTCTGGAAGAACAGCTCAAGCCCGGGGCACGCGTGGTCTCACATAACTACCATATGCCCGGTTGGGAGCTGAAAGAGATCGGCTACAAGGCGATCACAACAGGAGACGGCACGCTGCACACTATTTTTGTCTATAAAAAATAGAGGAAAAAGAATCCATGAAGGGAAAAAAGCTTCTCATATCCGATGATGACAAATGTCCTCATTGCCAATCTGAATTTGTCTTTAAAACAGGAGGGATCGGCGCAGAGGCCTGTCCTTTACCCGAGTCACCGGATCTGAAAGTCTTTCTGTATAGATGTTACACCTGCAATAAAGAATTCTACTGTAGTGCCGGGTAAATTCTTATTGCACGGCTCACAAATATCTTTATTTCCATGATATCTTCTTTATGAGTCAGGCAAACCGCATCCGGAGGCAAGCGGGAACGGAAATATGCACATTTCAAATGGATTATGCTCCTTCCCGAACTTCAAACATTGTATAATAGAATCCCTATTGAACCAAACGACTCCAGAGTCAAGAGCCGAGAACAATGATCGTCAAGGAGATTCACGCCAAGAGCATCCTGAACAAATCGAAAATCTTCGACTACTGCCTCAATTCCTACACCGGCTGTCAGATGAACTGCAGATACTGCTACGCCCGCCTGTTCATGCGGCGTTACTCAGGCCACACAGAATCCTGGGGTGAATTCGTGGATGTAAAGGTGAATGCTCCCTCACTCCTCCGGAAACAGCTCGAAAAAGCAAAAATAGGAACGGTCTGGGTTTCCTCGGTCTGTGACCCTTACCAGCCTCTCGAGGCGAAGTACAAGCTCACCAGGCAGTGTCTGAAGGAACTCCTGGAAAAGCAATTTCCAGTCAATGTCCAGACGAAATCAAAGCTAGTACTCAGGGATATGGATCTGTTTTTACGATTTAAAGTCATCGATGTGGGTTTTACCATCGCCACGGATGATGAGAAAGTGGCTCGACTCTTCGAACCCATGGCCTCTCCAATAAAAGATAGAATAGACGCATTGGGACGGATGCATGATGCAGGAATCCAAACCTTTGCCTTTATCGGACCTCTTCTCCCTGGAAATCCTGAGAAGCTCGTGGGTGAATTGGAGGGAAAAGTCGACTATGTGTACATCGACAGGATGAATTATGTTAGCACCATCCGGGGATTCTATCGCCATCTGGGATTAAAAAAATATTTGACCGATGATTTTTTCCATAAGAAAAAGGACCAGCTTGTTCGAGAATTGGAAAGAAGGCGAATGCCTTTCGAGGTTTTCTTTTAGGAAGAAAAGGCAAACCGCACATAAATGATACGAAAGGTTGAAGGAAGATGAAAAAACGATATGTTTTCATGCTCAAAATCCTCGTCATATTTTTTTCTCTTAGGGTCTTGTCGTCCGGACAGGATCCCCAACCTCCGCCAAACCAGTCAGCTGAACTGACCATCAAGGATGGACAAATCTCGATGGAATACGAGGGCAAACCGCTCTTTAGGGCCGAAATTCAAGCCTCGGGGAAAAAATTCAGGGTGAACAGAGTTACCGAGATGAGTAAGGGGTGCATGACTCAGCTCGTGATCCTGACATCACAGAGTTTTAGGGACGAGATCGAGGTCACCGGAACCATTGCAGGAAGCCATGAATCCTTTCCCTGCGAGGCAGATAGAAGAGATCATGGGATAGCCATAGTCCGTCACTTCTACGGCCCGAGCCACAGCTTACTGAACCGGGGAGTTTATGACCGGAACCGGGATTGGGTTCTTTCGGTAGATCACAACCCTGAAGTCAGGATCATGCCTAGAGAGGAGAGCTCAGGAAGACGCACCTATGACATCTCCATTCGCGGGCCAGAAATCATCATCCGATTCCGGCCTCTCTTCTACCAGAGGCATCGAGGTCTTGAATACTTCGAGCCCTGGCGCTACACAGTTTGGCCAGACCCCGTGGTAGGTTGGTGTTCCTGGTTTGCCTATTTTACAGATATAAGCGAAGAGAACATCAAGAAAACCGCTGATGTTCTTTCCGAGGTCCTCTTGCCTTATGGGTACGAATATCTTCAGATCGACGACGGCTACCAGAGAGCAGAGGGGCTTCCGGAATTCTGGGTTCAGCCCAACCAGAAATTTCCAGGGGGGGGCTGAAACATCTGGCAGAATACATAAAGAGCAAAGGTTTAAAGCCGGCATCTGGACCAATGTATCCTTCGATCAGGAAGAATTTGCCCAGAAAAACAAAGAATTTTTTCTCAAGGAGATAGGAAAGGAGCATTTTATGCTGGGGAGTCGGGGGATCCGGCCCAAGCTGATCGGCATCATCGATGGCTGTCGGATTCGGACAGGGAATATTACGTCTTCGAATTTTGGTCGAAACGGTTGATAGGAAACTTTTGCGGAAGTTTTCCTCCCGGAAAAATCGATCCGAAATACAACTGCCAGCTTTTCTGTATTCGAGAGAGACTGGACCACCCCCAGGTCATGGCCACGAATCGACACATCACCTGCGGTGCTTATGACCTCGAAGATGTCCGCTGGGCTAACAACACCTTATCCGGGAAAAGCAGGCTGGTCGGTAATGACAGCTACGTTCTCTATCTAACCGAACCATCGGGATTTGCTTTCAAAAACGCTTGGTGTGAAGGAGCCGAGATCTCAAATATCCAAAAAAAGGGAGGTTTGATGCAGGTTACAATCCTCTCCAAAATCGATGCCACCATCTCCTGGAAAGTCGAATTCGAGACCGCCCGCTGATGGTTTTCAAAACCTGGATTGCCCGTTAGAAAAGGCTCTTCCGCAGACTGAGTAGAGCGAAATTCTCCAGGTGCTGCTAAAATCTTAAAAATCTAGAACGATTTCCTCAATCCGATGCAGACCCGATTGCACATCCTGATTGAGGTTGACCCGGATCACCCGACGATCCCGCTGTCGCAGGGCTTCCAAATCTCCTTGCGCCTGGGCCTGGATCAGAGCTCCGAAAGTGAAATCTGTTTCTGGGACAGCGAGATTCTGCTCTGGCTCGTCGATGAGCTGGAGAAAGAGCCCGGAGTTTGGACCCCCCTTGTGGAGCTGCCCCGTCGAATGGAGAAAGCGGGGACCATAGCCCAAAGTGGTCGCCAGCCGGGTCTTTTTCAAAAGTGCGTGCCTTATGGACTGGAGGGCTTCTGTGACCGATGGATTTGGAGCTAGGTAAGCCTGGATTCCGAAGTAATCCCCTTCCTGAGCCTGGCTGATCCAGCTCTCCAATTCTTGTTCCAGTATTGCCCTGTCGTTGATTCCGATCCCCTCTCCCCGCCGGTCTCTATCTTCATCGGCTGGTCTCCCGCTCATGGATTGTTTTGCCAACTCTTTAGCAAGTTGAACATCGGGCTGATTGAAGGGATGGATCCCCAAAATCGCTCCTGCCGAGGGAACAGCCACCTCCCACCGAAAGATTTCCAAGCCAAGGTCATACCTGTCATCCAGCCATATCCGAACGGCTGGGTGTCCTAATTTTCCTAGATCCTCTAAAAGACCCTCCAGGCTTCGAGTATCTTCTCCTCGCCCAAACAATCCGATAAACACTCTATCCCGGCTGTATTCTTCGGCAGCAGTAACCGGCTCATCGGCAATTGGAACAAGTCCTTTTCCGCTTTTTCCGGTACTTTCGGCAATGAGTTGCTCCAGCCAGTCGGGAAAACCCCCGAGGCCCGGAGAAGTCAGGAAGGTCAGCTTATCCCTCTCCCCAGCCATTTCTCCCAGGACTGCTCCCAGAAGAAATCCTGAGGCGTTACCAGGATCCAGATGAGAGGCATTCTTTTCTGCTGCCGCACAGCCTGATTCGAGGAGGCGCTGGATATCCACACCAATGAGTGCGGCAGGAATGAGTCCGAACACGGTGAACGCGGAATAACGGCCTCCTACATCTGTCGGAGCTCGAAAGACGGCACGAAATTCCCGTTCGAGTGCAACTTTATCCAAGGGGGAATCTGGGTCTGTGATGGCCACGAAGTTCTGTCCTGGACGAATATCCGACTCATCCATCCGCTTCCAGAAATAGCGAAAAAGGGATAGGGTTTCGAGGGTAGTTCCAGATTTACTCGAGACAAGGAACAGTGCTTTAGATATGTCCACCCGCTCTTCCAGACTCCGGACAGCATCGGGGTGCGTGGTATCCAAAACCATCAGTTCTGGATAGCCCGGTGTATTCCCGAAGGATCTTTGGAAAACATCTGGAGCAAGACTCGAACCACCCATGCCTAAGAGAACGACATAGACTATTCTCTCCGATCTTATCCTTTCGGCAAAGCGAGTGAGATCGTCGATTTTTTTTTGCATCATCTCGGGAAGATGCAGCCATCCCATACGGTCCACGATTTCAGGTTCCTTTTCTGGAAACCAAAGGGTCGGATCTTTGGCCCAAAACCTGCGGATGAAATCCTGGTCACGCCAGGTTTGAACACGGTTTTCCACCGCCCGTTCATAAGGCCCGAGCTGAAAAGCCAGTTTATTCTGAATTTCTTTCATCAGCACACTCCCTTCTAACAATCCGAACTCCCAAATACAACCTTTTCTCTACGTCGCAGAGATGAGCTCGCCGAGCATTTAAAATTCAAGAACATCCGATGGCTAAAATAATACCATAAGTGAAAATCAAAAAAAGCAGTTCATATCATCGATGGTTCTATTTCTCTCTGAGGCCAATTCCGCCGAACTCTTGAACAAAAGAGGCTGGTAAAGGTCATTCCACATATGATTTGCGCTGTTCGTAGATCCAGATGCTGAGCGCCATCAAACCGAGGCTGAGCAACAACAAGCCGATTGCACCTGCGGAAGTCTCAAAAAACTCGGAGAGCGCCTTGAAGATTTTGTCAGATTCTCTTCTTGGGTTGGTGGCAAAATAGACAAACGGCCCTCCCAAAATCCCGAACAGAATGGCGATCCATTTCAGGGCCAATCCAGAACCCTTGTCTTTAACACAAAAGGTCAGGTCTTGACCCAAATCCATACATGCGACCATTATGAACATCGACCCGGTCCTGGTGAGAATCCACCACAGATAGTCGAGGCCCACATGGCCCTGACGATTCAACAAGGAACTCAGGTAAAGCGAAACCATCAAACTCAACCAGTAAGCCACAAATACCGGGTAGCGCAGGATTCCAAGCTGTCTTAAAGCTACAGGCAGAGCAGAAAAAAATCTGACCCTCTTGGTCTTGACCTCCTCAATACCGGCCACGATTCCGATCATCACAACAGAGAAAAACATGAGGCTGGATAGAATTTCTGCAAAGCCTGGCCGGATCGAGTTTATTACGACAGCAACAGATATCACGCTGTATAAAACAATAAATAAGACTCTGTTATAGGCGATATCCGCTTTGATCATTCTCCACATCTTGCTCTCCTTTCAATATTCAAATGTGACCGATTGAAATTGTCTTTGCTCTGTTCACGATTCAACATAGGATTTTCTTTTCATAAAAACGATTAAACTCACCACGGAAAGAAAAACGCCGAAAAGGAGGAATCCAGCAGGAGACTCCAGTAATCCGGCGAGGAATCTCTGGGCAGGCGTGTTCTCTCCGAACAGTCCGAAAAAATTGGTTATTATATAGAAAGGCAAAAGGGCCCCGATATAGACTAAAACCCATAATAAAAAGACAAAGGCTCTCTGGTGTATCTTGGTGAGGGTCATTCTCAAATCGCGATAAAGAAGAATCACGGCATTGACGATCAGAACAAAACCGGTCAAGGTGAGTATGTGCAGGGGGGAAGGCAAGGTGAGCGGATCCCTTACAAACGGCTGTACAACGAGAGCGCTCAGGAATAACAAGAGATAAATGCACAGCAAAACAATAATGGGGTAAAGCAGGTGTGTAATCCCAATTTGCCACAGCTTGGCTGGCAGCAAAACGTGCAGATGATCTCTCTTTTGAATCACTCGTTTTTTTTCTCCGGCATACACGGCTGACAAGGATAAAATCATTATCATCAACAGCGTCATAGGAATTCGGTTCCGTTCCCATTTGACGCCAAACCAGATGGTCAAAAAAACAGCCGCACAAAAGACAAAGAATACAAATACTCTCAGCCTGTCGTAGCTGATCTCTGCCTTAAGAATGCGCCACATATGTACTTCTCCCTTTGCTCCTTCCTTTGAATTCTTTTCCGCTGCACCTGTTTCTCATTTTCACCCCCCATATGACTTAGCCCTGGATAAAGATATCATCAGAATCGATGATCCAAGACCCAGAATCAACCACACCAGAGCACTTATCGGTGATCGGAATGTCCAGGATAATAAATTGTCAACCAGGTGGGAATCCTGCTTTCCCTGGTAAGTGTGCACGGTTCCTGCTGCAACGACGAACCCAAACAGAAGGATGAGGCCCATTTGCAAAATATTCAATCCGGCCGATTCCTTAAACCAACTCATAAAAGCAATCAAAGAATACACAAAAAAGGAGACGCCGGTCAGAACACCGAGTGCAAGAAACACAGAAAGACCCAACGAAAAATATTTCGATATTCCGATCCACAGGAAAAACAGGGCAAGAATAGCCAGCCAGTAAATCAAGTGCAATAATAGATGGACCTTTCCGATTCGTCTTATCGAAACTGGAAGACACGCAAGCTGTCGTGGTCTTTTCTCTTTGGCCCAAGGAGTTGCCAGAAGGGCCATGACAAAGAAGAAATAGGCCAAGGATAGATAAATAAATCCCGTATTCATGTTTGCCAGTGTCTGGCGAAAAATCATCGGATAAAAATGCAGTCCGAGAAATCCCACGAGAGAGGTGAGCAGAATGGAGCTGAATACCGGAGTATTGTAGACAATCTCAGCCTTAAGCAGGCGCCACACCCTTGCCTCCTTTGAGGATTTGAACGGCAATCTCCTCGATGCTCATGCGCATATCCTGGACATTTTCAGCGCCCAGTTCTTTGAGTTGACGCAGGGTCACTTCGAAATCAGAGGAGATGATCTGATGATCGTCTCCCTCTCTACGATGGGTTACAACCGACTTGAGGGGGACATCTCCTTTAGCAAGACGAAAAGTCATCTTTCTCCAACGATCGTTCAAATCTTCTTTGGGTGTACGGAACCAGATTTGTCCGTTATCGATGAATGCCAGTTCGTCTGCGAGTCGGCTGATTTCCGGAAGAATATGAGTGGTGTAAAAGATGGCCCGATCTCCTGTCTCGAGGATCTCAAACAGTACATCCAGCACTTCCGTTCTTACGACCGGATCGATACCTGAGGTAGGTTCATCCAGCAGGAGCAGTTTGGGTGAGTGTGCGAGAGCTGAAACCAAGGAAAGCTTCACCCTGTTGCCTGTCGATAAATCCTTTGCTCGTTTTTCCAAAGGCAGTTGAAAGCGTTCGGCAAGCTCAGAGGCTTTCTGATGCGACCAGGCAGGATAGAACTGAGAAAGGAAACGAAGGTTTTGTGCGGCTGTCCACCTTTCGTAAAAAACATGAACATCACCCACATAACCGATATCCAGTTTCCATTCCGGCTTGTTGAGACCGTTGAGGCGCCCGAAGATCCTCATTTCTCCTGAATCCGCTCGCAAAAGCCCCACCAGACATTGAATTGACGTAGTCTTGCCCGCTCCGTTAGGACCGACTAGACCGAGGACAGTACCAGGTTCCAGTTCCAGGTTAATCGGACCGAGTTTGAAATCCGGGAATGTCTTTACAACATCTTTGTATTGGAAAGCTTTTTCCATGATTTTCCTCCTCGAGAATTCATTCGATCAAACCCCTTTCAAAATATTCTGTATCACTTTGTTTATTTCCTCTTCACCCAGACCTTCGGCAAGTGCAGCCTTGATCCTGGGCTCTAAAATCTCTCGAAGCCTCTCTTTGGCCATCGCCTTCCTCGTCTCCTCGGATAATTCGGTCACAAAAAAACCCTTTCCTCGCCTCGAATGAATGAGGCCCGCATGCTCCAGGGCTTCATAGGCACGCTGCACTGTGATGACGCTTACGTGCTGCTCTCTGGCCAGCCTCCGGATCGATGGCAAATCAGAGCCGGCAGTTAGCTCTCCAGCCAGAATCTTGGCCCGGATTTGCCGTACGATCTGGCTCTGCAATGGCTCGTTCGAGAGATCAGTTAAATGGAGAAGCATGACTATCCTAAGAAAAAAAGCATAATAAAGATCAAAACAATGATGAGGATCAAGATTTTTGACCTGACAAAACCTTTTGTCGTGCGCATCTTCACACCCCTTTTCTCCAACCTCTACCTCTACCTCTACCTCTGCCCCTATCATTACACTTACACTGACTTTGCTCTCTGGCTCTTGTCTTTGATCCGATCAATCTCCTCATTGTTCGAAAATTTTTCTTGTCATTACTGTATATATACTATATATACAGTCAGAACGACAATTTGTCAAGTCTTTTTTTTAAAAAATAACAAATGTTTCTTAGGGATGGATTCAACAACGAAAATCCAGGATGGGAAAGAGTCCTTTTCTCAGTACGGAATTTTCCTGAAAACGAGAAGTCCAAAACTGTTTGATAATTTTCTTTCCATCGGTTTTAATAAATCCCTTAGGCATTTTTAAACGGAGGGACAAGAATGGAGAGATCGATTCAAATAAGCGGGCTGAGATATTCCTGCTGTCTTCTGGTCGGATTGTTTTTCATCGTGACGAACGGAAACGCCGACATCAAGCTTCCGGCTGTTATCGGAAATCATATGGTGCTCCAGAGGGAAATGCCCATCCAGCTATGGGGATGGGCTGAACCTGGAGAAGGAATCAATGTGATGCTCGCAGACCAAAAAGCCCAAACGTCTGCCGATGGCGAGGGAAAGTGGGAAATCACATTGGACTCTATGACAGAGGGAAGAGGCCCATATAAGATGACCATCAGCGGCACACAGAGCCAACCTGTCGTCCTGAATGATATCCTTTTGGGTGAAGTTTGGGTTTGCTCGGGGCAGTCTAACATGGAGTGGGAACTTTGGAGAACTCATAGCCCTTCATCAGAAATCCAGCGTGCCGATGTGCCTCTGATCCGCCTGTTCCATGTCCCCAGGAAGATCTCCACTCAGCCGATGGAAGATGTGGATGCGGAATGGAAAGTCTGTAGTCCCGAGACAGCCAGATATTTTTCGGCTGTGGCTTACTATTTCGGTCGTGAAATCCACCAAAAATTAGGAGTGCCTGTAGGATTGATCAGCGCGAGATGGGGAGGCACCCGGATTGAACCGTGGACCCCTCCCTCTGGATTTGAAAGGATCCCGGAATTGCACCACATTCTCGGCGAAACGGAGGCGGCTGAGAAAGAATACCGCAAAACCCTGACAAAATCGCTTCCTGAGCTCAAGAAATGGATCGAACAGACTGAACTGGCTCTATCGCAGGGCAACAAACTTCCCCTTGAACCAGAGTTCCCACTGCACCCTCAGCATGATCCCCAAGCTCCAACTGCTCTTTATAATGCGATGATTCATCCTCTCATCTCATTTGCCATCAGAGGAGCTATTTGGTATCAAGGAGAATCCAACAGAAATGATGGCCTGGTCTATACCAAAAAAATGGAGGCTTTGATCAAGGGGTGGCGGAAGGCCTGGGGATTGGGCGATTTTCCCTTTTATTATGTCCAGCTGGCTCCTTACAACTACAGTTATACACCTGAAGAGGAAGGAAGCAGTGTCCCTGACTACCTCCGTCTCCCCTTGATATGGGAGGCACAGCTCAACGCCCTAAAAATTCCGAATACAGGTATGGCAGTCACCACAGATATCGGTAATCTGTATGACATACATCCTCGGAATAAGAAGGATGTGGGTCACCGTCTTGCTCTCTGGGCACTGGCTAAAACATACGGTTGGAAAAACTTAGTTTATTCTGGACCGTTATACGAGTCCATGACTGTGGAGGGAGATAAAATCAGGGTCCGATTCGACCACGTCGGAAGCGGTCTCATTTCCTTGGACAGCCGTCCTTTAACCTGGTTCGAAATCGCTGGCCAAGACAGGATATTTTATAAGGCAAGAGCGGAAATCAAAGGGGATTCTGTTTTGGTGTGGAGCGAAAAGGCCGCGGCACCCGTGGCTGTCCGCTTCGGATGGCATCAGCTTGCCGAACCCAACTTAGGAAACAGGGGAGGACTTCCCGCTTCCCCATTCAGGACTGATCGCTGGTAAGCTTCCCATATCTCCTCTTAGTGCGTTCTATTCGGTAATTGCGTATACTGTTCCCGCACTAAAAAATTAAAGGTAGGTGCTTGTGTATTCGGTCAGGATTTTTCGGAGTTTTTCGGCAATGGCAGGAGCTCTTAACCTTCTTTTTCCATACAGAATATCTCGAGGAGTCACGTCATCTCTGCGGTAAAAATGAGTATTGGCCTCCTCATCGATCTGAATGGCTGCGCCTTCGATGGAGACTCCTGCGAACAATCCACGGCTCTTGGAATACGAATAGATCTCTGCCTCCAGCGCGATATCTGTGCTCGCCTCTGCCCGCCTTCCCACAGGGCCTGCGGCCACACTTGCATCCGCCCCCAATGTTATCTTGCCTTCTGTGATAGAATCGATGCTTTTCCTACGTTTAAACACCAAGATGATATCGGTAGATTGAACTCCGATCTGCCAGCCTACGCTTCCTCCCGCTATCCTTACGAAACAGGGCTGGCTCCATTCTCCTGTGTCCTTCCGCACGAGCAGAACGCCCTTTCCATAACGCCCCCCTACTACCCAGGCAGCTTTGATCACTTTCGGGATGATAGCAATGCCATAGGCTTTGCTCAACAGAGCCTCAGGAATGCCTTCCTCGGGAATCTCGACCATCTCCTCGATCACCTCAATGGCGTTGGTTACTCTATCTTCCTCATCCGACAACGATTTCTCATCTCTGAATTCAGCCCTGAATGCAGATAAAGCCACGGCCGTCATAAGAACCAGGACAAAAACGAAAAGCATTGATTTCTTGAACATGTCTCTCTCCCTAGAAGTGTACGGTACTTTCAATCGAAACGTTTACCCGGCATTAACGGTTCCTGTCAAATTTCTAGCTTTTCAAGATCAATCCGAATAACCACCGGGAATTTTTCTGCCGATGGTTTCGAACATGCTCGAACCATATGAGATTTGACCCTTTTGGTGTGTTGTGATAAAAACATGCTTCAGTGAAAATAAGGAGACCATCATGAAAAAATCTCCATCTGTTCCGGTTTTGTGTATGCTCCTGATCCTCGGCCTTGCAGAGATAGGATGCCAGACAGAGTCAGCATCGGCAACAAACGCGGCAATTTCTGAGGTGGACAAAATCTTCAGGCCGTGGGATAAACCTGACACCCCGGGTGCAGCACTGGCCGTTATCAAGGACGGCAAGGTGATCTATAAAAAAGGCTACGGGTACGCTCAACTGGAATATGACATTCCGATCTCTCCTTCCACGATCTTCCATGTCGCTTCTGTATCCAAGCAGTTTACCGCCTTCGCCATCGCACTGCTGGCAGGCCAGGGCAAGTTGTCTCTGGATGACGATATCCACATCTACCTTCCAGAGGTGCCAGATTTTGGAAAAAGGATAACCATCCGGCATCTTATCCACCATACCAGCGGACTCCGCGACCAATGGGAGATGTTGGCCATAGCAGGATGGAGACTCGACGATGTGATCACCAAGGAACACATCCTCACAGCGGTCAGAAACCAAAAAGAACTGAATTTCATACCAGGCGATGAGTATCTTTACTGCAACACAGGCTATACCCTGCTTGCTGAAATCGTGGAACGCTTGTCTGGACACCCCTTTTCCGAATGGACCAAGAAGAACATGTTCCAACCCCTGGGTATGATCCACACCCACTTTCATGACGATCATGAGATGATCGTAAAAAATAGAGCTTATTCCTATGTTCCCGAGGAGAACGGGGGCTTCAAAAAGAGGGTCTTGAGCTATGCGAATGTAGGAGCGACCAGCCTGTTCACAACGGTTGAAGACCTGGCCAAATGGGCCGATAATTTCTTCGAGAAACGCCTGGGAGGTCCTGAAGTTATAGCCCAGATGGAACAGCAGGGTGTTCTCAACAGCGGGGAAAAAATCGACTATGCCTTCGGATTGGCCATCGGTGAATACAAAGGATTGAAAACCATATCGCACAGTGGAGGGGACGCAGGATTCCGCAGCCATCTTCTGCTCTTTCCCGATCAAAGATTCGCAGTGGCCGTCCTCAGCAACTGCGGGTCCATGAATCCTGCACAGCTGGCCAGGCAAACTGCCGAAGTATATCTGGGTGGTCTTTTGGATGAGGGAACGAGCAAGGAAAAGCCCTCCGAACGCAGAGTAGCGAACATCCCCCCTTCAGTACTCGAGGTTTACGAGGGCAGATACGAGCTGGAGGACGGAAGCATTTTAACTCTTATCAAAGAGGGTAACTGCCTGGTGGCCGAACATCCGAATGCACCAGAAAAAATGCAGTTGTTCCCAGAGTCGATGGCTAAATTTTTCTTGAAGACAGCGGATGTCCAGGTGCACTTCCATCCCGAAGAAGACGGCTATGTCGAGCGTTTAACCGTATTCGCAGAGGGAAAGACCATAAAGGGTAAAAGGAGCAAGGTCGAGGAGTTCACCCTGGAACAGCTGCGAGAGTATGCCGGGGACTATTACAGCGAGGAACTCGACACGACTTACAAAATCGTCCTTCAGCACGATAAAATGTTAGCCAGTCACAGGCGGCATGGGGACATACCTCTGGTCAGGGCTAAAGAAGATGTGTTTACAGGAAGACGATGGTTTTTCCATAAGATTCAATTCGTGAGGGACGAAACAGATCAAATCGCAGGATTCCTGCTGACTGGAGGACGCGTCAGGAATCTTCGCTTCGAACGCAAGTAACTGGCTACTTTTTTATAACTCATTCAGGTTCATTAGGAAAGAATGCTCAAGTCGGTCAAGAAAAAACACGTTGTTCTCCTCATAATGACTCCATTCTTTTTAATGACCGCCTGCGGTCAAAAAACAGATGAGGATCTGATCCGAGAGCTGATGAAGGAGGTAGGCCATCATTTGGAGAAAAAAGACCTCAGAGGTCTTCTGAACTTGCTGGAAGACGACTACTCGGACTTCCACGGGAGGAACAAGAGCCAAACCGAGGGCATGGTCCAGTCCTACTTCAGTCAATTCCGAGGAATCGTCATCCATATCCTCCACACCAGGGTCGAGGAGATCGAGGCACAGGAGGCTTCTATTCAGTGTGATGTGGCACTCTCCTCAGGAGCGGCCCGAGCGTTTCGTAAGTTGATCAGAGTATCGACCGATAACTACCGTTTTAAGATCAAGCTCATAAAAAAAGAGGGCCGTTGGTCGATTCGATATGCAGAGTGGGCCTACATAGGACTCGATGAACTCTTCCCTGAATCCCTGTCCATCCTAAAAAAAATCTTCTCCGATGAATAGCATGAATAGGTCATGAAAAGAGCGATCCAGCATAAGTCACGAAAATGGCGCCAAGACCGAGACATAATTTTTCATAAAAGATATAATAGAGAATCCGTTCCCTTCAAAGAATTGGAGGAAACAAGAAGTCTTTTCGAAAACACTCTTATCGACCAGAGAAAACTAAAACAAGGAGGATGAAATGGGAGAACCTGCATCGGCAATAAAAAATATAACGGTTGAAATCGTAGTGATCGGATCAGGGCCGGCAGGCCTGACCGCCGGCTTATATACATCACGTGCGGGAAGGAAAACAATCATCCTGGAAGGAAGAGTGGCATCCCGTTTATCCATCGGGTATGGACTGGAAAATTACCCTGGTTTCATTTCCATCGACAGCCAAGAACTCTTGGAAAGAATGAGAAAACACGCCCAACACTTTGGAGCAGAGATTATGAAAGGGGCTGCCATCAACTTCAGCCTGGCTACCGACCCGAAATATGTCACGACCAGAGACACCCTGATCGAGGCCAAAGCCGTCATCATTGCTACTGGCAGAGGCATTCCTCCCGGGAGGATGATCCAAGGGGAGGAAAGGTTCTTGGGGACGGGCGTGAGCTATTGCGCCACCTGTGATGGCCCTCTTTTCCGCGGCCAACAAGTCGTGGCTTTAGGGAACACCGATGAAGCGGCCGAAGACATCCTGGCGCTCAAAGGAATGGAATCCGACGTACGCTGGATTCCTGGCGCGGATGAGATCAAGGTTTCAGACAATCTCTTAGAAGAAATCAGGGCAAAGGGCATCCCTATTCTCGAAAGGACAGCGATCAAAAAAATCGATGGTGACCATCGAGTTAAAAAAGTGGTCATCGAAAGAGAGGGGAGGGAAGAAGATCTGGATGTCGCAGCGATCTTTATTTTCAGAGACATCCCTTCGACATCGCTCTTCGGTAAAGCTGGCGTGGAGTTAGACCATAAGCAGTGTATCAAAGTGGACCGCTTTCAACGGACCAATCTCGAGGGAGTGTTCGCAGCGGGAGATGTGACCTGCGGAGGGCTTCAGATCGTATCTGCCGCTGGTGAAGGATGTGTGGCAGCGCTCCAAGCCATAGGTTACGTAAGAAAAAAATCTTAATGAAGATCTCTGAGTGCAGAGCCCTTTGTCATCCCAGATAGAGATCTTCATCGATCAGGGATTTTATCCTCGAGCCGATGTCGATATCTCTGCGGCAGGAAGCTGTGCAGGGGGAACATTCCCGGCAAACGTTGAGCCCTTGATTTTCAGGAAGCTCGGCAATTGTCGTTCTTGCTTGGACATAATTTCCGTAGCCTTTGGCATACATGTAGGACCTCATGAGCTTCGGAACTTCGACTCCACGGGGGCAAGTAGGAATACAGGAACGGCAGTTTTGGCAGTAAAGCGTACCTCTCATGGATCCGGCTAACTGAAGGTCTCTCTGTTCTTTTCCGGTCAAGGCCAGATCATTCATGACGCCCAGGTTCAGGTCTAGCTGCTCAAAAGTGGTCACCCCGGGGATGGTGGTGCACACGTTTTCGTCATTCAACACCCATTTCAAGGCTGCCTGATGATTGATCTCCACATCCGGATCCTGCTGCAGCCGTCTTCCTCCCTGGGTCTTCATGGCAACCACTCCTACGCCTTTTCCCACCGCATACTGGATGGCCTTTTTTACTTCTTCCTTCTCCTCCTGGACATAATTGTAGGCCGTAAGCACGACGTCATAAATCCCTGCATCAGCAGTCGCTCTTATGACATTCGCCATATCTGCATGAGTGGTCGTTCCAATAAATCTTGCTTTCCCTTGTTTTTTTGCCTTGACCAGGGCATTCATCAACGGCTCATAGGTCGCCATCTGGGGGCTGTAGCAGCTATGGAGGTAAAGGATGTCCACATAATCCGTTCGCAACCTCTGAAGGCTTGTCTCGAGCTGCTCGAAAAGATTCTCTGCGGTGGCCCCGGGCTCCCGGGCACTTCCTCTCAAGAGAAAAACGCGCTTTTCATTATCGCGAGCGAAGCGCATCTTGGTCGCCACATAAACCTTTTCCCGGTTCCCGTTCCTCTCCAACACCTCACCTATAACCCTTTCACTGTTTCCTCTCAAGTATACATGGGCTGTGTCCAGGTGTGTGATGCCCCTATCCAGCGCCCTTTTTATCAAATCCGGGCTGTCGGAGTTCATCACTCCGAAACTGACTATCGGAATCCGCAGATTTGTGCGGCCCAAAGTGCGGTAGATAATTTTGGACTCCCTTTCTTGACCGACGATTTCTTTGTTGAGAAATGGAGTCGCAAGACCTGCGGAGAAAAGTCCGAAGGCTGATTTTCCGATAAATTCTCGTCTCTTCATTCTGTGTCCCATTCTAACTCCTAAATTAAAATTATAGGAAAACTAAAGATTTGACTGCCTATTCTATCACGATGATCCTTTTTTTCAACCTTTTTTGCCAGTATGTTTTTTCTCTTCCAAAATCGTGATGGCATTTATCAAATCTTTGCTGACTTTTTTCCATGATTTTCATACTTGATAAAAATTTTATTATCGAGGAAAATGGATATTTATTATCGGGAGGTAAGAATGGAGAAGAAAATTATTCAAATCTCAATATTCCTCTTTCTGGTTTTGACTCTCTGCACAACAAACATCACGGCCAGCCAAACAGAGGAAACAGAAAGCAAAGTTCCAGAACTTACGGCCTTTCACGAAATCATCTATCCCATCTGGCATACTGCCTACCCGGAAAAAGACTACGAGGCCCTGCGAAGTTATGTCCCGGAGATCAACCGTCTGGCTGGAGATCTCTACAGAGCCACACTCCCTGGAATCCTGAGAGACAAGAAAACCAGATGGGAGAAAGGGATTAAGGAATTCAAACAAGTCGTGGAGGAATACAACAAAGCAGCTGCCGGCGATGACAACCAATCCCTTTTGAATGCGGCCGAAGAACTGCATTCCAAGTTCGAGATGTTGGTTCGAATCATCAGACCTGCTCTCAGAGAGGTCGATGAATTCCACAAAGTTCTGTACGTGGTCTACCACAAATATCTCCCGAAAAAAGAATTCCACAGCATAAAGTCTGTGGCTGACGATCTGGTACAAAAAGCAGAGGCCGTCACAAAAGCCTCGCTTCCCAAAAGGCTTGAATCCAAGGCCGAAGATTTCACTGCCGCTGCCCAGGAATTGTATGCTTCTTCGAAATCTTTAACCGAAGCTTGCCAGCAGGGAAATGAGGAGTCCATCGAAAAAGCAATCGATCATCTGCATACAAAGTACCAGAATCTGGAAAAGATCTTCGACTGAATTATTGTCCTGCAGAATATACTCTCTTCAGGAACAGATTCGTCAGGTTGCCGAGAGGTACAGAATGACAAGAAAATCGCCTATCGAAAAGATCACAACGCTTATTCTGATAACATTTTTCCTCTTAGCGGCAGTCTCCTGCACCAAAAAAACATCAGAACCTGATATGGAATGGCGTCCGGTCGAGGGGCGTATCATGACACGTTGGGCCAAAGATGTTTCCCCGGCCGACGTTCATCCAGATTATCCCCGCCCCCAAATGGTGCGGGAGGAGTGGATGGGGCTCAACGGCTTATGGGAATATGCAATTCTTCCTGAAAGCAAGAGCGCTCCAGAACAGTTCGACGGACCCATACTGGTTCCCTTTCCCGTCGAATCCGCTCTCTCAGGGGTGCAAAAACCGGTGGGAAAGGAAAACCGTCTCTGGTACAGGCGGACATTCAGTATTCCTGAAAGGTGGTCGCAAAAGCGCATTCTCCTGCATTTCGAAGCTGTGGATTGGGAGACGACAGTCTGGATCAACGATAGAGAGCTGGGATTCCACCGTGGCGGATACGATCCTTTTACGTTCGATATCACCGACTTCATAAAAAAAAAGGGACCCCAGGAAATCGTTCTTTCTGTGTGGGATCCGATCGATGAGGGCTTCCAGCCCCACGGAAAACAGGTGAAAGAACCTCGAGGAATCTGGTACACTTCGGTCACAGGAATATGGCGGACCGTATGGCTTGAACCGGTCGATCAAAAGTGCATCCAGTCTTTCAAAGTCTATCCCGACATCGATACCCAAGAAGTCCGCATTTCGGTTTCTTGTACGGATGAAACACCGGGATATCGATTGGAGATCGAGGTCCAAGAAGAAGGAACGATGAAAGGACAGGCTACAGGCTTGGCAGGGAGAGAAATCTCGATTCCTATCCATAATCCCAGACTCTGGTCCCCAGATTCTCCTTTCCTGTATGATCTGGTCATTGCATTGAAGGACCGCCGGGGCAGGGAAACCGATCGTATAGAAAGCTATTTCGGCATGCGAAAAATATCGCTCGGAAAGGATGATGAAGGGGTGACCAGGATTTTTCTGAACAATGAACCCCAGTTCATGATCGGCCCTTTAGACCAGGGCTGGTGGCCTGACGGTTTCTATACAGCGCCCACAGACGAGGCCTTGCGCTACGATCTCGAAGTGATCAAGAAACTGGGCATGAATATGCTGCGAAAACATGTCAAGATCGAACCTCGACGATTTTATTACTGGTGCGACACACTGGGCGTTCTTGTCTGGCAGGACATGCCAAACGGCGATGCTCATGTCGGGAAAGGGGCAGACGATATCATACGCTCTCCGGAATCGGCCCGGCAATTCGAACTCGAATTGAAAGGTATGATCGAAACATTGTTCAACCACCCTTGCATCGTGATGTGGGTTCCCTTCAATGAAGGATGGGGACAGTATGATACGGTGGGTATCGTGGAAATGATTAAGGAGCTTGATCCCACACGTTTGGTCGACAACGCCAGCGGGTGGGCCGACCGAGGAGCAGGTGATGTTCATGATATCCATTCCTATCCCGGCCCCGATGCCCCTCCCAACGAGCCCGGTCGTGCGGCCGTGTTGGGAGAGTTCGGAGGCCTGGGCCTCCCGATAAAAGGACATACCTGGCAGGATGAAAAAAACTGGGGATACCGCACCTATGAAAATCCCGAAGAGCTGACCAATGCCTACGCAGGTCTTATCGAGAAATTGAAATATCTGATAAAAGGAGGATTATCTGCTGCAGTCTATACCCAAACAACCGATGTAGAAATAGAGGTGAACGGGTTGATGACCTATGACCGCGCAATCATCAAAATGAATCCCGAACGGCTGGCTGATATAAACAAAAAGCTTTGCAAATAATTTAGGGACAGTATACTCATTCACTGAATTGTTCCTCCATAAAAAAAATTCTTGGTTCGAGGGAGACATCTTAAACTTTTTTGGAATAAAAACGTAATAGAAAAGAGTATATCAAGACGATTGTTCAAAGGAGGTTTATATCATGAAAAAAATGATCACATTCTCTTTCTTGAGTATTTTTCTTTTCAGTTTGGCAGCTTCTTCTGGGTCTGCTCAGTCGGTCGAAGACATCCTGCAGAAAATGATCGAAAATCAGGGCGGGAAAACAACTCTCGAAAGTATCGAAGATACCACTATGAGCGGCACGATAGAACTCGCTCAGATGGGCTTGAACGGAACCATCACTGTTTATAAAAAGGAACCGGACAAAAGGCGTGTAGATGTGGAAGTAATGGGCATGCTCATCACCCAAGCTTATGACGGATCGATGGCCTGGTGGGTCAATCCTCAGACTGGAGCAACCGAGGAAATGCCTGTGACAGAAGCTGCGGGCATGAAGAGAGAGAGCATGCCCAGTGTCGCTATCCTGAATCCCAAAAAATATGGCCTCAGTTACGCTCTCAAAGGCAAAGAGCAAATTGAAGGAAAAGATCACTTTGTCCTCGAACAAACCTACCCTGACGGCTTCAAGGTTACTCTATACCTGGACAGCAAAACCTATCTCGCCACAAAATCCAAAGGCATATCGAAAACCCAAATGGGAGAAGTGGAATTCGAACAGTCTATTTCAGACTACAAGAAAGTCAACGGTATGATGATTCCTCATGCGGTTACATCATATCAAAACGGCGCAGAATACATGAAAATCTCTCTTACGGAGATCAAGTTCAACACAGGCCTAGAAGATTCTTTTTTTAAAATGAACTGATAAGCCTCGACAGAGTCACCTGTACAAAGGGCCCAACGACTCAATAAAGACACTTTTAAGGAGAGTTAATCGCATAGCTGCATAAAAAAAGCCTTTCTCCGCCGCGTTGATTTTGACACATACAGCTTGACCGTTTATTATGAACACATAAACAGTAGAATAACGAGGACTATCCCAGAATGAAATGCCCAAAATGTCAGCATGAAAATCCCTCCAGCACCCGGTTCTGCGGCAATTGTGGAATGCCGCTCTATTATTCTGCCGGAGAAATCGAATCGGCCAAAACATTGACTCTCGAAACTCCCATCAAAGAGTTGGAGAGAGGCGCGATTTTTGCCGGCCGGTACGAGATCATAGAAAAGCTGGGAAAAGGAGGAATGGGGAATGTCTACAGAGTCCTTGACAAGAAAATAAACGAGGAGCTGGCTTTAAAGCTGATAAAGCCTGAAATCGCTGACAGCAAAACGATCGAGCGCTTTGGCAACGAAATGAAAACAGCTCGGAAGATATCCCACAAAAATGTTTGCCGCATGTATCATCTCAGCGAAGATTCCGGCACCCATTACATCACTATGGAGTACGTCCCTGGTGAAAGCTTGAAAAATGTGATCAGAATGACAAGGCAGCTCACGCCAGGAACAGCCGTAAACATCACAAAGCAAATCAGTGAAGGACTGATCGAAGCCCACAGGTTGGGAGTCATACATCGCGACCTCAAGCCTCAGAACATCATGATCGACAGAGAAGGCACCGCCCGAATTATGGATTTTGGCATCGCTCGCTCACTCGAAACGGAAGGAACCACTGCTGGGGAGGCTATGATTGGCACACCAGAGTACATGTCTCCAGAACAGACCGAATCAAAATATGTCGATCAACGATCGGATATCTATTCACTGGGGATCATCCTCTTCGAAATGCTCACAGGAAGAGTGCCCTTTGAGGGGGAAACCCCCATAAGCATAGCCATGAAACACAAGAGCGAGAATCCCCCGTATCCCACGAAGTATAACAGCCAGATTCCCGAAGACCTCAGCAGAATAATCCTGAGATGCCTCAAAAAAGAGAAAGAAAAAAGATACCAAAATGCAGAGGAATTTTTTACAGTCCTGAAACGATATGAGGAGACTCTGCCAACAACAGAGAGGATCATTCCCAAAAGGAAAGGAGCCACTGGAAAAAAAATCGCAGGAAGCTTCGGAGTAAAAAGATTTCTCCTCCCAGTTTTGACTTCAATAGCTATCGTCATCGCTGGATTCGTCATTTGGCGGCTTTTGCCACAAAGACAGGCTATCCTTCCCCCTTCCGACAAGCCATCTCTCGCGGTCATGTACTTCAAGAACAACACCGGAGATGAGGGCTTGGATCATTGGAGGACTGCCTTGGCCGACCTTTTGATTACAGATCTTTCCCAATCGAAGCTCATAAGGATTATGAGTGCCGAAGTTCTTTACAACATTCTCGATAATCTGGGACAACTCAATGCCGAGTCTTATTCTTCAGAAATCCTGAAGGAAGTCGCTTCCCGGGGGAGAACAGATAAAATCCTGGTGGGTAACTTTACAAGGGCCGAAAATGCGTTCCGTATCAACACAACTCTCCAGGATGGACAAACAGGAGAGCTCATCGCTTCGGAAAGCGTGGAAGGAATAGGGGAAAGAAGTTTCTATGCCATGGTGGATGAGCTGACCAGACGAATCAAGGTCCATTTTGCACTCTCTGAGGAACAAATCACTGCAGATATCGACAGCAGGATAGAAACCATAACCACCAGCTCACCAGAAGCTTACAAACTTTACAGTGAGGGAAGAACCCACCATCTCCAGGCTGATTATTGGAAAAGCCTTTCTGTCATGCAGAAAGCTCTGGAAATCGATCCTGAATTCGCTATGGCCTGGAGATCGGTTGCCATGTCCTACAGCAATCTCGGTGTGAATCCGGCAAAGATCAATGCGATTCAGAAAGCTTTTGATTTAAGGGGCCGGGTCTCGGAAAGAGAAAGGTATGTTATCGAAGCGGATTACTACAGATCATGGGAAAAAAGCTATGACAAAGCGATGGAGGCCTACCAAAGCCTCCTGGAGCTCTATCCGGATGACCGAATCGGCAACACCAATCTAGGGATATTGTATTTTGAACTGGAAGAATGGGATAAGGCCATTGAGCATTATGAGAGAAATATCCGGAACAATCCTGATGACGTGCTCGCGACCTCGAACCTTGCAGAAACTTATGAGGCTATGGGGTTGTACGACTCAGCCTTCGAAACGCTGGAAAGCTTCCTCCAAAGGAATCCTGACCGAATGGGTTTCTATCTCATGCAGGCCCGAAGCTGCCTCTATCAAGGGAAATACGATCTCGCCATCGTCAAACTGAATGAAGCGCTTTCTCTAAACCCTGAGATTCAGCCTACCTACGACGGACATATGGGTATCATTTCGTTGTTGAAAGGCGATATGAGATCTGCTGAAATACAATTCCAAAAATTGCCTGAAGGAAGCCCGGACAGAAGATTCCATACGGCGAACCTCTTACTCCATCAGGGCAAATTTGAACAGATGAGAGATGAGCTTTCCACGACTCCGGTTCTCCACGAATCCCTGGGCTATTTCCTCCTCAGGACTGGCCAGCCTGAGGAGGCACTTCGGCAGTTCGATACTGCCATGGAGAGCGCTGTGAAGACGGAAAGCTTGTCGAATAAAACGCGGCTTCTGCACGCAAAAGGGGTAGCTTATGCTTATATGAAATCTTTTGACGAAGCTTCGAGAATAGCGAATGAACTGAAAGCAGGGCTGCCGCCCTGGATGCAGAAAAAGCTCTCAAGGTATTACGATCATCTCATGGGCACGATAAAATTGGAAAGAGGAGAGACGGCCGAGGCGATCAGCTTCCTGAAAAAAGCTGAGCTGTCCTTATATGCTCCCGAGGGCAATTTCCCTCCAATTCAGGCATGGTTTATCAGCACCTTAGCAGAGGCATACTTCGAGGCAGGAGATCTGGGGCTGGCGCAGCAAAAATACGAAAACGTGCTCACCCTTCATCTGGGCCGGCTCAGCCAGGGGGATTTTTACGTTCGATGCTTTTACATGCTGGGTAAGATTCATGAAAAAAAAGACCAGAGGAAACGTGCTGTCGAACATTATGAAAGGTTTCTTGAACTCTGGAAGGATGCTGATCCCGGAATAGAGGAGGTCAAAGACGCACGGAGGCGTGTTATCGCCCTCAAGAGCTCATAGCTGCAGGAAACTCTGGATTCAAATAAAAATTCGCATCGAGCGTATCCCTGCGGCATACGCTCGAGAAAACAGCTTGTCAGGGGTTACATACCTCTGAAGGAGGGCTTCGAAATGGATTTTACATCCCCAACCTTGAAGAAATGCTTTTCGGGACTCATGGTATGTCTAGTGGCTGCGGTCTTTCTCCTCTCCCAGCAACCTCAGCCCAAACTGCTGGATATGACTTATCCTTATGACGAGGATACTATCTATTGGCCCACTGCCAAGTCCTTCCATTTAAAAAAAGTGTCCTGGGGAATCTCGGAAGGTGGATGGTGGTATGCTTCGAATGAATTCAGCGCCTCCGAGCATGGAGGAACCCATGCCGACGCGCCGATCCATTTTGCCCAGAACGGTCGGACTATCGATCAGATCCCTCTGGAGGAATGGATCGGCCCTGCTGTCAAGATAGATGTGACAGACAAATGCGAAAAAAACCGCGATTACCTTCTGACCGAGGAAGACATCAAAGGCTGGGAACTGGAGTATGGAAAAATGCCTGAAGGTGCCTGGATCATTATGTACACAGGCATTGATGCCAAATATTATCCGGATAAGAAAAAAGTCCTGGGCACTGAAAAAACAGGCGAAGCCGCCATCCCAGAGCTGAGCTTTCCGGGATTCTCTGTAAAAGCAGTGGAGTTTCTTTTGAAAAACAGGAATATAACTGGGATTGCCATCGATACACCCAGCATCGATTACGGCAAATCCAAGGACTTCAGAGTACATCGAGCTCTGTTTGCAGCGAATAAACTCGCCCTTGAGAATATTGCCAAATTGGATAAGCTGCCATCTTCGGGGGCCACACTTTATGTTATTCCAATGCTGATCAAGGAAGGAACGGGTGCCCCAGCCCGAGTCTTTGCTATTCTTCCTTGAATTTGGTGACAGGATACTCAATCACCAAATTTGCAGAATATCTTACAAAGTATCTGCCAAAACAATTTGGTAATCGCGTATTCTGTCCCCAAACTAAATGCATTCTTTCTTTTTTGAATCCTACCGCTTAACACAGTTCCTGCGGTTATTCAAGTCAGCCCAAAGAAGCCAGCCCTAGAAGTTCAAGGTGAGAAAATATCACCCCTGTTTTCACCCTGATGGGCGATTGACCCTTATGGGTAAGAATAATAAATCATGAGAGAGATAGGGAGAAATAACATGAAAAAAATAGGCTTTCTTTATGTCCTGATTTTACTGCTGACGCCTCTTCTCATATCAGCTCAAGATCAAACGGAAACCCCGCAGACGCAAAAAGCTCGAGTCATTGTGGATAACGCACCCATCTACCTGGAGTCCAACCCTTACAGCTTTGTGGTAGACACCGTCGGCAGAGGGACGATTGTGACCTTATTCCAGACAGGCAGAAAAAATGAGAAATGGCTCTACATTTCCTATTATTCAAACAAAAGACTGGCCCAGGTGACAGGATTCATTGACATCAATCTGGTTGAAATGGTAAGCGAAAAGCCAGACGTTGAACCATCAGAGGAAATTGAAGAAAAGCCGGTCACAAAAAGGCAGGATGACCTAACCTCCCACTCTGAGGCGCGAAGCACTGACCAAGAAAAAGAAGAGGCCCGAAAGGCGCAATTACAAGCCAGGCTGGAGGAAGAAAAGTCAACCGAAGCCGAAAAAGAGCTCTCGGATATTCAAAAAATAATACGCGAAAAGGGGGAAAAGCCCAGAGAGATCGAGAAGGAATCTGGAAAAGAAGCTGAGGAAGAGGACCCAAGAGCTGAAGAAGAGGCAGAAATCAAGGAAGAACAGGAAGAAAAAGAATTGGCTGAAGAGGAACAAAAAGCACATCCGGCAGAAGATAAATTCGAAGAAGTACTGACCAAAATAACCATCAAAGTGAGAAAAGCGAACATTCGACTGATGCCGAGCTTAAAAAGCGACGTCATCCATCAATTGCCTTTTGGAATCGAACTCAAACCATTGGCCAAATCGGACAACTGGTATCGGGTGAACCTCCCTCCCGATAAAGACGGATTCGTACTTTCTGGATATATCCATGACAGCATAGTGAACGAGACCTTCGAAAAACGAGCCATAGCTCTGCCAGAACCCGAAGAACCTTCAGAGAGCGAGCCGGAAATCCCTGAGGAGGAACCTGAGCCGGCTCCCGAACCACCCCAAGAAATTCAACCTGCCAAAAGGATAGAGAAAACACTCCCTTCCTTCTGGGTGGGAGGAGGAGCTGGCTACACCATGCCTTCTGAGAACAATTTTGAAAAAGGCTTGAACCTTAGTGGAACCCTGGGTTTCGGGATCACAAAATATCTGGCCGTTGAAGTGAGAGTGCCCTATTACCAGAGCAATGTTTCCGGGTCAATAGAAGGACTAAGCGCAGGCCAGTTCAAAGCTGTTTCGTGCACCTTGAGTGTCCAGGCCCGATATCCCCTAAAGAACCTGGCCATTCCCTACCTTGTCGGAGGAGGAGATTACCATTTGAATACGTTCACTCTAGATAACGAAATCGTGAATTCTTGGAATGTCCTGGGTTTTGATATCGAGGAGCATGTCGACCACACATTTGGATTTCACTTTGGCGGAGGAATAGACATGTTCATTTTGAGAAACCTCGCCCTCAATCTGGATGTCAGGTATTACACGGCTTCACTGAAAGGCAACTGGCGCCTAACCGATACCATAACTCAAGTAGAGACAACCGGACCCATCGGTAACATAGAACTCAATTCCATCCAAGCAGGGATAAGCATGAAGTTTTTTTTCAACAGGTAAGGAGTGAACGATGAAGAATAAAAGAAAACATGATCGGTTCCTAAGCACATCAGTTCTCCTGTTTGTCCTATTGACGCTGCTTTTACCCAGCCTCAGCCAATGGGAATCAGAAGCCCCTGCCTTAACCGATCTTCCTCCTTTCACAGAACACGAGGAAGGGAGTTCGAAGATGGAATCGGTGCTCTATCGAATGTTACATATCTACATCAACCAAGGGATTGAAAAGGCAAAAGAATTCGCCAGCCTCCATGATATCGAAATGCAAGGCGACTGTCTTCGAGTGGTCGCCCAGGCGGGAGCTTCAAGTCTGTTTCTGGACATCAAAGCAATGGCTCGAATGGTAAGCTCTCAGATCGAAGCATTGGGCGGCAGAGTGGAAGCTTGTGCAAACGGCCATGTTCAGAGCATTCTTCCTCTCGGGGCTCTGGAAAACCTTTTGTTAGCTCCAACTGTGGAATACATAAGACTTCCTTTGAAGCCTTTTCCCATGGTGACCAGTGAAGGCGTAGCTCGAACAGGAGCCAATCAATGGCAAGCTCTGCCCTCATACAGAAAGGAAGAAAAACCCAAGGTTTGCGTGCTCGATGTCGGATTCTCCGGATACAAAGCCCTTCTTGGCGAGGAGCTTCCCCCATCGGTAGAAATCAGATCGTTCAGGGGAGACGGAAATTTCAATCCCGACAAACACGGCACAGCCTGTGCAGAAATCGTCCACGATATGGCACCAGAAGCCAGGCTTTGGCTGGTGAATTTCGATACCGATGTGGAACATCATAATGCAGTGAACTGGATCATCAACCAGGGTGTGGATATCGTTTCTTACTCCATCGGATGGTTCAACATTGGCGCCGGCGATGGGACTGGGCCCATCTGCGAGGACGTCAAAAGGGCTTCAGACAACGGAATCATCTGGGTTTCAGCAGCAGGAAATCAGGCTCAAGATCACTGGGGAGATGTCTATAAAGACTCTGACGGCGACCTATGGCACAACTTCCTCTCCAATGACGAGATTTTGAGCTTTCCTGTCAGCGCCAATCGATCCATAAGAATATTCTTGAGCTGGAACGACTGGGGAACCTGGAACGGCTCAGCCTACAGCGGTTCGGACCAAGACTTCGACCTGTATCTCTACCGCTGGAGTGGCTCATCCTGGATCCTAGCAGCTAAATCCATCAACCGGCAAACAGGAACCCAGTGGCCTACAGAATCTATCGCAATGAAATCCCCGAACCAGGCATCCACATGGGGAATCGCCATCAGAAGGTACAAAGCCAATAAAAACATTAAGTTTAATGCCCATGTCATCAACAGCTCAGCTCCCATTGAATATCATAAACTCCACGGAAGCCTCGTCATCCCAGCAGAATCTTCGCATGTTCTTGCAGTAGGCGCCACCTCATGGCAGGATGATTCTTATCATATGTACAGCTCTAGAGGTCCGACAGCAGATGAAAGGATAAAACCTGACCTGGTCGCACCCTCTGGCGTCTCTGGAATCACATATGGAACATCGGGATTCTTCGGGACATCCGCTGCCACCCCTCATGTTGCAGGAGCTTTCGCCCTTCTCTTGACCAAAGCACCTTTTCCGCCGCCGCAGATCGAAAGCATCCTCCTCGAGAGAGCACTGGACCTTGGTTCCAGCGGAAAAGATAACATGTATGGGATGGGAAGACTGCGTCTCACAAAATAAGCATGAATGCCCGAGATAAAAGGAGGCTAAAATGCCAAAATATCATATAAGGATAGCGATCGCTCTGTTTCTCTCACTTCTCATTGGGTATGGAACAACTCCTGCTCACCTGACCTCCTATCCTGGAAGCCTCGATTACGATCAGGAATTCGAAAAGGCGAGAAAACTCTACCTGAAAGGGGACCATCTGGATTCTCTTTTAATTCTTGCCGCATTGGAAAAGCAGATCCAAGCAGACGAAGCCGTCGACACAAAAGGAGAGATCCTTTCAGAAATACATTTTTTATCCGGGTTGTGTTTTCTAGAGGGCTGGAATCGAACGGACCGAGGAAAGGATTCCTTCCATAAGGCTCTGAAATACAATCCTTCCTTCCAGGTCAAAGAGGAGTTATACGGTCAAAGGGCCGTAAAGTTATTCGGAGAATTGATGAAAGCTGAGTTGGAGCAGCCCTCGGAAGAAAATCCTGTAATGGAGAATTCTGAGGAAAAGGAACCAGATCAACTGACTCCAGAACCCGTTCAAAGAGATAAATCTGTAAGGGTTATCCAAAAGAATGCTGTCCTCAGGGTAAAGCCAAGCAGCGAGGGCACCGTCATAAAAGAGCTGCCTCTGGGCGCCCTGTTAGAAGTGGAAGAAGAGCTGGAGGAATGGCTGAAGATCAAGCTTCCTCCAGATAAAGCCGGGTTCATCGTGATGGGTTACATCCACAAATCCTCCACCGAATCTTCTTCAGTCATCCATTAATAAACACTGCGCGCGGTCTTCTTCCACTCAACCAAGGCCACGAAAAAGCCTCTCACAATCAAATCCTAGAAACCAACAATTGACAAACGCTCTTCAAATGCTTATATTTTGACCGCAAAGGGAAGAGGAAAGCCGTTCTTCATGCTCATTTTGTAAAAAATGCCTGAATAAGAGAAAAAAATCACTTTCTCGAAAAAACCTGAAGCCTCTTAACCAAGGAGCTGCGGTTGACAGTAAAGTTATCCAGACTCGATCAATTTTTAGAACTCCGCAATATCCAACTCTATGAAAGGGAAAGATTTATCCGCAGCACATCGAGAAAAAATCCTCTCGTTCAGGTGGATTATTCTCTCTTCCTGGATGAAAAACACAGGTTCAGGAAGGATCTGATCGAGTTGGTCAAAGAAATTATTCAGAAATCCAGGCTGAAGATATATTTCGTTATGGTCAGTTGGTGGGGAAGGGGGGATCAGGCTCTTTGGACGGGAAGTCATCTGCTGAACACCCTGCTCAGATTTAAAAAAAAGGGCCTTTGTGACATTCTCTTGAGTTATCAAGAAGGCGACTCCGGACCATCGAGTCTTTGCAGCTGGTGTAAGAGACGAAACATCGACGTTCTCTTTGTCGACCGCTATCAACTGGTTTCAAAAGTCGGAAAAGATGTGGTCATTCCCAGGAAGGTACCGGGAAAGGCAGAAAACGTCATCAAAAGTCTCAAATGGATCGAACAGAAAACGAAAGAGAATGGATTGACTCCTGAAAAGGTCTTGGTCATCTTCGCGGATGACGATTACACCCAATATCACTGGATCAATTATTTCATGCTTTTTGCTCCCTGGGTACTCTCCTTTCAGAAAAAGTCAAGAGACAAAGAGATCGATCAAATTGTCAGAAAAATAAACAAAGTCAGCTTCATCAAAAGCGGTTGCCCGAGGATAATCTTGCCCTATGAACTTCAAGGACATATCGTCGATGGGCGCCTCGAAACCATGGACTATCTGGATGTCACACGGGCTATCTTGGAGCTGGCCATCGAGCACAACCGATTGAGGTTGGGTGAAGAAAGGGAAGAAGTTTCCGAGCTGTTTTCAATTCTTAATAAAATCAAAACAAAAAAGCAGATCTTTGCTCCTCAAAACAGAACGTATTTCCTAGGAGAGAAACTCAACGACCGTCTGGAAAGTGTTTGGCGTGAATATATCTACAGAGGCGGACGGGTCACCCAGCGCCTCGAGGGAATCTTGCGCTACCTCAGCCACAAAAGCCATTGCCGGTGGCTCAGACAATTCACCTTTCTCTTACACGGAGACCAAGGAGCTCCTTTGGATGCATGGCTGGAATATTCCCCCTTCGGAGGATATGCCCTTGAAATCAGCTTATTGATGCAAGCCATGTGTGATAAGGCCTTTGAGGAACAACAGGTGCTGAATATCAAGGGCCTTCCTCACTCCCACCAACGTTCAAAGGACCTGGCCATATGGCACATGCTTGACAGCATTCTTTTGGCCTTTGACTTGATCAGGGTCCTCTACAAAGATCTCTCTCTCAGAAATTTTCTCTCGGTCTATGGATACAAAAGGCATTTCCCGATGCTTGACAGATTCGGAAATATTATCCAGCATCAACCCAGATATGGGAGCCTGAAGATCTATCCACCTCTCAATCACTTGGCCATCGAATAATCCGGAATCCACAAACCTGTACAGACAGATGTTTCTTCTCATTTCATCGAGGAATTCCCTCCTGAGCAGACTCATCTCATCATGAATGAAGAAATGCAACGTGTCTCTGGCCAAAAGGGGGCAGACCGATATCAACTATCGGAAAGCTGTCGGAGCAATTTTCTCGCAGCATGGGGAGATTCCAGATAAAATCGGGCAAGAGTCTGACGATACCCGACCTTCACCGAATATGCAGACAAAGGCAAAACTTTAAAAATATCCTCATCGGTCCAATCATCTCCGAGGGCAAGCAAGAAATCCCATTTTTTCCACTTCAAAAATCTTTGCGTTGCCTCTCCTTTATCGACACCCCGCATCCTTACCTCGACGACCTTGTTACCATGCATGACCTGAAGATTGGTGTTGGCAAGAAATTCATTGAGATAATCGAATAGTTCGTCGGCCCTAAGTTGCCCCAATTCCGGATTGGCCTTCCGGTATTGCCACGCGAGGCCGTATTCTTTCTCCTCCACCAAAGTGCCGGGGACACGCATTTGGTAAGTTTTAAGGATTGGCCTTACTTGCGCCTTCCATTCACCTGAGGAGGGGCTCATTTGCTTTTCCCATTCTAGATTGGGCCGTTTTTTGATCCAAGCTCCATGCTCTGCAACCAGGCCACAGGGGATTTTTCCGAGCCACTTTTGAAGCGTTTCTCGCTTCCGGCCGCTTATGATAACAAGGAAATTTTCGACGTTTTCAGCCAAGGACAAGAGCAACCGTATCAATTCTCTATCCGGCTTTGCTCGATCCGGCTCGTCGGAGAAGGAGATGATCGTACCGTCATAGTCCAAAAGAAGAAGCCGCCGCTTGCTCTTTTTATAATCAGAGAGCAGTTTTTGCTGCCATTCATGACTCAGTTTCCTGTGTTCCTGTCGTATCTGAATCTTCTTTATTTCCTCAATCCTTTCAATAAAACTTCTGGTCCATCGATACACATCGTATTCATATAAACGCTTCCTCATTAGCTCCATTCTCTGTATTTGTTCTTCCTCGCTCATCCGCAGAGCCTGATGAAGAGCCTCGGCTATCTCTTCCTTGTTGTTTACATTTATCAGGATGGCTTCTCCTAGTTCTGCTGATGCTCCTGTGGTTTCGCTAAGAATTAGGACACCCTTTTTATCTGTGCGGGCAGCGATATATTCCTTCGCTACCAGATTCATTCCGTCACGTAAGGGACTGATAAGGGCGATATCGGCCACAGAATACAGGGGAAGAAGTTTTTTAAACGGAAGAGAACGGGACATATAATGAAGAGGAATCCATCCCGGTATACCGAAACGGCCGTTTATCCTCCCCACGAGTTTATCCACTTCTTCCTTCAGGAGAGAATAGTGTTTGACCTTGGTGCGGGAAGGCACGCACAGCATGATAAAAATGACCTGTTTGTGCCATTTGGGATTTCTCTGCAGGAAATATTCGATGCCTTTCAATCTCTCAGGTATGCCTTTGGTATAATCCATCCGGTCGATGGAGAGGACGATTTTTCTCTTTGGCACACCCATTCTTTCCTGAAGTGTTTTGATCTCTCTCTGTGTCGAAGTCTGTTGACAAAGGAACTCAATGTTTTGAATATCTATTCCCATCGGAAAATTCTCTACCTTGATCACCCTTTCCCCGAAAAAAATCGTGCCAAATTCGTGCTCATGTCCCAACAAACGCAAAACACTGCTCAAAAAATGTCTGGCATATTCATAGGTATGGAATCCTATAAGGTCAGCACCCAGAAGTCCTTCCAAAATTTCTTTCCGCCAGGGTAAAAGCCTGAATATTTCAGAAGAAGGGAATGGTATATGGAGGAAAAAACCGATAGAGCTCCGAGGAAACTTCTCTTTTATCAACCTGGGAAGAAGCATCAAATGATAATCATGAACCCAAAAAACATCCTGGGGACTGGCTGTCTTTTCAATTTTTTGCAAAAATTTCTTGTTTACTTTTTCGTAGGCTTTCCACTCAGATTCTTCATAGGTGGAATATGTCGAAAAGTAATGAAACAGTGGCCAAATTGTTCTGTTCGAAAAACCATAATAATACTTCTCAATTTCTGTCGGAGAGAGAAACACCGGAAAACTTTGGCAGGATTTTATGAGCTCATCTTCAATTTTTCTTTTTTCTCCTTTATTCGACGGCCAAAGGCCTGGCCAGCCTATCAATACCGGCTCCACCATCTTTTCGAGACTCCGGATGCCTGTGGCAAGACCTCCAGGGCTCTCTCGAACTTTAAGATTTTTTCCTTTTCGGCTTATCGAAACAGGCAGCCTGTTGGCGATGATAAGGATTCTTTTTTTCCCGGATGGATCTGTCTTCATGATGGGCTGTCCCCCTCCTTTTTGCTTAAGTCAAATCGTCGATAAAGCATCTTCAAATCCAGGGGCATCTCATTCTATCGAACCTTCTCAAGGGGAGATGCTGGATACCCTGGATAATCCAGCAGTGATGACCTGTATACCCCGACGTGGCGAACATTTCATCGGTTTGAGTACACAACCCTTATACTCATAAGATAACATGCGGCGCAGAGAGCGTCAATCGCAAACGGCAATTATCTCTCTCCAAGTGGCCCAAAAAGGCCTCATGTTTTTCCATAAGAGGCAATTTTTCAGGGAAGAGGATATGACTTCCGGGAGGGCAAAATCATACCAAACGCTATCGATAAGACCTATGGATAGCTGGGAAAAATAAGTTACGCCTAGCGACAAATTTGACCTGTTTTTTCAAATATGAGAGAATGCAATTGAATGAAAATAAAGACTTTAATAGCTGTAAAAGTCCATATCAATTGGCTGACCGACCGTTCGGAGAAGGAGATATTGAAATCAAAGGGAAAAAATATCTGACTCCTATCCATGAACTCGAGCGAACAGACGATCCTGTGAAGCTCTATTTAAAGGAAATGGGGGATATCTCTTTGCTTACTCGAGAGGGAGAACTTGTCATCGCCAAACGAATAGAAAAGAGTGAACTGACAGTCATAAAGGCTCTCTCGAAGACCAAAGCCGCCCTCGATCGAGTCCTTTATTTGGAGGAGAAATCCAAAGAAGTGCCAAATATCATAGACGAAATGTTCGAACTGTATGAAAAAGAACTTTCTGAGAAAAAATTAGAGTTAAGAAAAAAGAAGATAAGCCGAAAAATCCAAGAACTGAGAAACCTCGGTTCACAGCTCGAAAGCTTTCCGTTGAGAAAAAAATACAGCTTTTCTCAAAGGCGACTCAAGGTCAAAACGAGTCAAATCCTCAGGAGCTTGAACATTTGTTCGGAATTCTGGGAGGACATTATCACTGATCTCCAGATGAAGCTGCAGGCTGTCAACCATCTCGAAGAAACTAAAGAAGAGCTCACCCTATCTTATAAAAAAAAGAGGAGCCAGAAGGCAAAGATCACCCTGAAAAAAGAAGTGAATAAAATCAACTCGCTGTTGAGGTCTTATCGGAGGGAAATAGGATTCGATCCACAGGATTTAAGAAAGATCCTGCGTATAATATCTGGGGCGAGGAAGGACAGGGACAAATCGAAAAATGAATTGGTAGAAGCCAACCTGCGGCTCGTGGTTTCCATCGCCAAGAAATATATCAACTGTGGACTTCCTTTCCTCGATTTGATTCAAGAAGGAAACACCGGATTGATGAGAGCAGTGGATAAATTCGATTACAAAAAGGGATATAAGTTTTCCACTTATGCGACTTGGTGGATCAGACAAGCCATCACCAGAGCTGTTTCTGACCAGGGGAGAACGATAAGGATTCCTGTTCATATGGTGGAGACCATAAACAAACTCCGCAGGGTCTCTCAGGCTCTTGTCCAAGAAAGCGGGAGAGAACCGACATATGAGGAGATCGCCAAAAAGATGGATCTGAGCATCAGCAAGGTCAGAAAGATCATAAAAATCTCCCAGCAGCCTCTTTCTCTCGAAACACCCATCGGTGATGAAGAAGACAGTCACCTAAAGGATTTTATCGAAGACAAAAAAATTCTCTCTCCTCAGGACAAAACGATTAAAAACAATCTCAAAAAACAAATTGAAGAAGCTTTAAAAACCCTCTCTGAACGAGAGGCCAGAGTCTTAAAGTTGAGGTTTGGCATCGGAAGTGGGAACGAACAGACATTGGAAGAAATCGGGCAGCAATTCAAGGTGACTCGAGAAAGGATCAGACAGATAGAAGCCAAAGCAAAGAGAAAATTGAAAAGCCCGAGTCGGGGGCAAAAGTTAAAGTCTTTCACTGATAATTATAGTTAATTGATCACACCCCAAGGAAATGGAGAAAAAAGACTATAAGGAAATGGAGAAAAAAGACTATCCGAATATCATTCTGATAGTGATAGATGCCCTCAGAGCCAAAAATCTCGGATGCTACGGAGGAAAGCGAGGTTCCACTCCCCATATCGATAAAATTGCCAACAGGGGCATTCTCTTTGAAAACGCCTTCTCTGCATGGAACACAACGGATCAAAGCCTCACCACGATTCTCACAGGACGATACCCCAGAACCCACGGGATCATCCACCACGGAGACAAGGTTCAGACCGAAGACAGGCTAATATTCGAAAAGCTGAATATAAAATTGCTCTCAGAGGTCTTGAAGCCTCTAGGATACAAAACCCTTGCAGTAGACTGGATGGGAAGATGGTTCAAAAAAGGCTTTGATTATTATGGATATAAAACCGAAAAGCCTTTATTCAAAAAGATCATCGCCACCTTTTTTGTCGTTCCTTACATACACATAAAATACATGATTGCCCATATTGGGCTTCTCGGTATCTATCTAAAGAAGAGAAAGAAAGGAAAGTTCTCCACCTCTTCCTTGTGGAAAAGTATCAAGGACGTATTGAGCACTTTCTTTTTTACTTTTGAGCTGGCAAGAGTTCAGGATGCAAACATCGTTACCGGTATCGCAGAGGAAATCGTGAGGAGATCAGGAAAAGAAAAATATTTTCTCTTTCTCCACTATTGGGATACCCATACGCCCTACTACTGTCCCAGGAAACACTTTATCAAGAAACAAAAGAGGGCATCCTCAAAAGAAAAACTTTTGGCCAAGTATGAAGGAGCCGTTCGATATGCCGACCAGCAGATCGGACGGTTATTCAATGTGCTCGAGGAAGAAAACCAGGAGAACGATACTTTGCTGATTATCACTTCAGATCACGGAGAGAGTCTGACCGAACACGATATTTTTTTCGATCATCACGGCCTCTACGACGCCACAATGCATGTTCCTTTTATCCTGTATCACCCCCAGTCCTTCCCCATACCTCGGAGAATTCAATCTTTGGTACAACATGTGGATCTTGTTCCTACTTTGTGGTCACTCCTCCAAATCGATTCTGTTCCTCATAAGCCTGACGGGGAAAGCCTTATCCCTCTAATCCGGGGCGAAAAACAAGACATTCGACCGCACTGCTTCCAAGAGGAATCTTATGTGCAGAGAAAGATCGGCCTGAGAACTCACAAACATAAGTATATTTATGCGCCGGACGGCCATGGCCTGTGCAATTACTGCCAAACCGTGCATGGCGGATCAGAGGAGCTCTACGATCTGGAAAAAGACCCAGAAGAAACGTCCAATATTGTCAAAGAGGATAAGAGCACTGCACAGCAGATGCGTAAAGAACTGGAGGTGTTTTACAAAACCCTGGAGGAAAAAAGACAAAAAGAACTGGAAGAGGGGCTTTCAGAGGATACTTTGCCCACCGCGGCCACCGATCCAAAAGAAGAAAAAAAAATCAAAAAGAAGCTTCGAGGCCTCGGTTATATGGATTAAGATTTCGAGACAGATAATTTCTGATATACTCAACGACAGGTTCAGACTCCAGCCCATCGAAACATCTCACCTTCGGACAGGCCTTGAAGATTTTATCGATACAGGTCAAATTTTTGCACTCGGGCGAAGCCTCAAAAATTTTGGAGGGCGCGTCTTGAGCGCTTGGGAGGTATCCGTCGGAATAGGAATCATATCCGTATATTTTTCCGCTGGTGGCTCCGAAAATCCCGACTACAGCCGTTGAATTGTGAAAATAATTATCCAAATCCACCGCCACTCTCCTTGCGGCAGCAATATGAAGCGGTGCGGTATCGCCGGTAATGAACATATAAGAGCGATCGATCAAACTCGCGAAGACATCGATCGGCGTATCCTTGGGAATGACAGTGATTTTTTTTGTCAACACCGGCGAAATTGCCTTGAACAGTTCTTTTTCAATGTTGGGAAAACTGAATCCGCAGCTAAGAAGGAGATCGATATTATCGACCGAAAGAATCCCTTTCAGCAGCTCTACTTGAAACTTAAAGGGGATACGTGTATACGAACACGAAGTGTCCGGATTAAAAAGGATTTTTTTCGAGCGGCGATCGATTTCCAGTCTCTCCATAAGTCTTTCCGCTCTCATCATACGTTCTCCTGTCACATAAATGACAGGGGAAGAGAAGTCCGGGCTGTCTTTGACCTCATCCAGCATATTACCAGAAATCTGATTCACGCATTCATTGGCAAACCGATTCATCTGAAAAAGAACCTGAGCCTTGCTCTTGTTCGAAGCATATGCATCGATCACATTGGCTATTAGCCGGGTCGGATAAATGACAACCGTACGCGCAGACCTAAAGTCTTTGGAGGAAAAATAGGGGCAGAAGTTAAAAATAAGATCAAAATCGTGCAGTTCTATCACGCTTCTCAAATTCTTGAAGTCTCTTTTAGAAGGATATCCTATACTTTTGATCAAAGGAAAATGCCGATCGACGTAAGGATTGGCTTTGATCAAAGGATAGCCTCTTCGCTGATAGAGATAACTGAGCTCTGTCTCTGGATGGGATTTTTTCAATGGAGCAATAAAGGATTGGGCCATAAGTGCATCCCCTATGTTGATTCCGGCAACGATCAAGATCCTTTTCAGTCCATGGATCTTACCAAAGTGCTTATTCTCCCTCGTCTCCAACAGATGAAGAATTTTTTGACTGGAAGATAATTTTTTAAGTGTCCGGTCTAAAAAAGGGGAAGAAACTCTGAAAATCAATCGTAAGAAGTGCTCTAAGGACAACATCAATGATCCAATAGGCTAGAATATCGTATCACAACCTTATTTTGAATAACATATCTTCCCTGGCAGTTCAAGTGGATGCCCTGTCTCCTCGGGTCACTTTTCAAATCCAGAGATCTTTTGATATGATTTAGGAAAGGAGGTTTTCCCAATGAATTTTGCAGACTTGCTTGAGACAATCAAAATCTGGTTTCTATCAACCGGATTGAAAATCGTATTTGTCATTCTCATTACTTTGATCGTGATGAAAGTCGCACGGGTGGTCTCATCGAAGACTTCGAGTTTATTTCTCCAGAAGGCTCAGGATGAGGAAGACAGAAAACGGACCCAGACTCTTACCGCCGTCATTCGCAATGTTCTGAACAGCGTCATCCTGGTGATCGCTCTGATGACTATTCTGGGCCAGCTGGGAGTCGAAATCGGTCCCCTCCTGGCTGCTGCCGGTATCATCGGCTTGGCCATCGGTTTTGCAGGACAGAGCCTGGTCAAAGACATCATAAACGGATTTTTCATTCTGATCTGGGATCAAATTCGTGTCGGCGACGTGGTTCAGATTGCGGGAAAAGGAGGGCTCGTCGAAAAGATCAATCTCAAGATGACCGTATTGCGCGACCTGGCTGGAAATGTTCATTACATTCCAAACGGCTCCATAGATGTAGTCACGAATATGACAAGGGAATACTCGCGCTACGTATTCGACATAGGAGTAGCTTATCGTGAGGACGTGGATGAGGTCATTGAATTGGTGAAAGAGGTGGATAAAGAACTGCGAAACGATCCCGCCTTCAAACAGGATATCCTGGAACCAATCGAAATTTTAGGCCTGGACCAATTTGCGGATTCTGCAGTTATCATCAAAGCGCGCACCACCACTAAACCGATCAAACAATGGAATATTGGCCGGGAATTCAACCGACGGCTGAAGAAGAAATTCGACGAGAAAGATATCGAGATCCCCTTCCCGCATGTGACTCTTTACGTAGGAAAGGATAAAAAAGGAGAGAGCCCTCCCCTGAATATTTCTATGGAGAACGAGCAGTAAAGGATTGACAGGAGCCCGAATCCAGTGATAAAAGCTAACTTCATCTAAAGGCTTTCGAATCCTTTTTTGGGCTCTCCATAAGGAAGGCCAGATGGATATGCGATTGAGAACTTCTGGTCTCGGCTGAATCGAAAAAAGAGGAAATCATTTCATTTAGAGGGGATAACAAATGAAGAAAAAAAATCTTATGACTCTGATTCCTCTTATAGGAATCCTTCTCCTTCTTCTTTCCGGTATTTTTTCCTGCAAAAGAACCGAAGATGCCTCTTCAAGATTAGAGCAACTGGGGACTCCAGTGGAGGAAGAAACCAAGGAAGAGCACGAAAAGCGCATGGCCTGGTGGAGGGAAGCCCGGTTCGGGCTGTTCATTCATTGGGGACTGTATGCGATCCCTGCTGGGGAATGGAAGGAAGAGACCAATCATGCCGAATGGATACTGACTACGGCTCAGATCCCGGTCAAAAATTATGAAAAGTTTACGCACCAATTTAATCCAGAAAAGTTCGATGCAAAGGAGTGGGTGGAAACGGCCAAAGATGCTGGCATGAAATATATAGTTATAACAAGCAAGCATCATGACGGATTCTGTCTCTTCAAGTCCAGAATGACAGATTATGACGTAGTGGATGCCACTCCTTTCGGACGCGACGTCCTGAAAGAACTCGCGGAGGAATGTCACAGACAAAACATAAAGATCTGCTGGTACCATTCGATCATGGACTGGCATCATCCCGATTATCTCCCTCGGCGCAGTTGGGAAACACGCTCGGCTGAAGGAGCGGACTTCGATCGGTACGTGGACTATATGAAAGGACAGGTCAAAGAACTCCTGACCAATTACGGAGAGATCGGGGTGATGTGGTTTGATGGCGAGTGGGAACACACCTGGACGAAGGAAAGAGGAGAAGATCTGTATAAGTATGTCCGGTCAATCGCACCCGGAGTCATCATCAACAACCGAGTAGGCAAGGGACGGGCAGGAATGACAGGGACTTATGATCCCGAGACAGCATCTGGAGACTTCGGCACTCCTGAACAGGAAATTCCTGACACAGGGCTCGCATATGACTGGGAAACCTGTATGACTATGAATGCCCACTGGGGATACAACAAAAACGATCGCAACTGGAAATCTGCGGAGGAATTGATCCAGAAGTTGGTGGACATTACAAGTAAGGGAGGAAATTTCCTGTTGAATGTCGGGCCCACTGCCGAAGGTTTGTTTCCGCAGCCGAGCGTGAAAAGGCTCAAAACCATGGGAGATTGGATGAGAACCAACGGTGAATGCATCTATGGAACCTCGGCGAGCCTTTTCGAAAAACTGAATTGGGGGCGGAGCACGACAAAGGGAAATGCACTCTTTTTGTGTGTGTTCGACTGGCCGGAAGATGGAAAGCTCTCTGTGCCTGGGTTGATCAGCAAGGCCCGAAAGGCCTATCTGCTCGCGGATCCCCAATCGGAATTAAGCCTGGACTATCAGAACGGAAGCGCAGTGATCTCTTTGCCGGAAGACCCGCCTGACCCGTACGTATCTGTCATCAGGCTGGAGTTTTCAGAGAAACCGGAAGTTGTCCGGTCTCCGCACATGAGCGCTGGAAGCGATATTTTTTATCAGGATCTGGAAGTGACGTTATACAGCAATCTCGAATCTGTGGAGCTCCGCTATACCCTTGACGGAAGCACTCCAAACATGAATTCGTTGATCTACCAGGATGCCCTTCAGATCGACGAAACGACCACCATCAAGGCCCAACTTTTCCGAAACGGTCAGGCCGTGAGTGATATGGTAGAGAGAACCTACCGAAAAGTCCCTCCACGACCCGCTCAGCAGGATACCGAAGGAAAGCCCGTGCTGACCTTTACTTATTATCATGGCCAATGGGATTACCTCCCTGACTATAAGAGCCTCAGCCCTGAGGCACAGGGCACAATAGAGACATTCGACACCTCTCCAAAAACCCGAAAAGAATACTTTGCCTTCCAATTCAACGGCTTTATCAGGGTGCCCGAAACCGGCCTGTACACTTTCTACGTTTCATCCGATGACGGAAGCCGTCTGTATATCGGAGACCAGCTCGTTGTCGATAATGACGGCCTGCATGGACCAGCCGAAGAAATGGGCCAGATTATCCTCGAGAGGGGCCTCCATCCCATTCGCGTTGATTTTTTCCAAGCAAGCGGGGGTGAAGAACTTCGGGTCTCTTATTCCGGACCTGGCATCAACAAACAGACGGTCCCTTCTGCAGTTCTCTCCCATTGACCTTCCCCGGCAAACAGAACGAATGGCTTCCTGTCCTTTCTGATAACTCAGAAACCCTCAACATGAATCATCCAATTCATCGGAGGAAATGACAATGTGTGTTTTTATCCCCCAAAAAAGGATATAATCAAAAAAGGAGTGATTTGATCTCATGCTGTCGGTCGAGTACAATCTCAAAAGAATGAGCCGGATGAAAATAGGGATGCTGCTTATAAGCGGCCTTTTGCTTTCGATCTGTTGTCGGACCTCTCCTCCTCCGGAGCAGAAACTCTACCGTTTCATCGACCATTTAGAGGAAGAGAACGTTGCCTTCTCTCCGATGATTGACACCGCCGAAAACCCAGAAGAAAAAGTCCCCCTGTTTCCTGTGAAATCCTATCCTGTTTTAGACATGGGATCAGGTCGCAATCCATTCGGCATAAAAAGAAAGCTGAATATAAGGGCAGAAGACAGCAACGTTCTATTTGCGCCACCGAAGAGCCGGTACGTATTCGCTCTTCACATCCCTGAAGATTCAGTTCTGGAACTCGGGACAGGAATCGTCAAAGGTCAAAAATCGACACCCACCGTTTTCACCGTAGAAATCGACATCAAAGGACGCAAAGAAATTCTTCTCCAAAAAACACACGCTTTCTCCAGGGATGACCAAAAAATGGTTTACCAACCGCACACAATCGATATGTCCTCTTTCCGTGGACAAGCAAAAATTGCGTTCACCACAGCCGGAGAAGATCCTGACTATTCATTCTGGCTGAATCCAATTCTCTACCCTAAGAAAAAAGAAGGGACCAACATCATCCTGATTTCCATAGACACACTCAGGGCTGACCACCTGGGATGTTATGGGTATCAAAGAGCAACCAGTCCGGCCATCGATTCCCTGGCTGAGGACGGCTCTCTTTTTTGGAACACCTTCAGCTCTTCACCATGGACCTTGCCTGCGCATGTTTCGCTCTTGACGTCTCTCCACTGTCTTCACCACCAGGTCAATTACGAATATGACAAGATGGATAACTCCATTCCCACACTGGCTGACGTATTGAGACAAAAATATTTCTATTGCTCTGCGTACACCGGGGGAGGTTTTGTCAACTCAGCATACGGATTTTCTAAGGGATTCGATTCCTACGGGCAGTCTTCACAGGGAATACACCAGAAGGACGCCTCAGAGTGGATCGGGCGTTCTGTGCTGAAATGGATCGATCACCACAAGGATAAAGATTTTTTCCTCTTTATTCATACCTACCAGCCTCACAATCCTTTCTCCTGTCCATCACCCTACAATACGATGTTTTTAAAAGAAAATGCCGAATGGAGGGAAATCGATATTCTTAAATATCTCGGGGGTAAAGAAGGTGTTTTCAAAAATATCCCCGAAAGAGAAATCGATAACATCATCAGTCTCTATGATGCGGAAATTCGGTACACTGATGACATGCTGATCGAACCACTGATGAATAAGTTAAGGGAGACCGGGCTCTACGACCGATCGCTGATCATCCTGACCAGCGATCACGGAGAAGAATTTTACGATCATCAGGGATGGGAACACGGCCACACTCTCTACAATGAACTCCTGAAAGTCCCCCTTATCATCAAGTTTCCTGGCTCAGAATTCGCCGGAACACAAATCCGAACCATCGTGCGGTTGATTGACATCATGCCCACAGTGCTGGATAAATTGGGGATAAGCGAAAAGTATTCAAAACTCGACGGAGAAAGCCTGATGCCTCTCCTCTTAAATAAAGAAACAAGGGACAGGAGATTCCTTGCGTACAAGGCTGACAACATCTTGAAATCAAATATACCGCAAAAAATATCAATGAACGAGGGAACAGATAAACTCATTTTGAACAAAAAATTTACCGATGAGCAGCTCCATTTTTTTGATTCGCCCCCTCCAGTTTTATCTCCGATCGAACTTTATAACCTTGATGAAAGCTCTTTCGAGAAACACAATATTGCAGATAATAGGGTGCAAACATCCAACCGCTTGATCCGTCTCATCAATGAGGCCCTCGCTCAAGCAACGAAGCGAAAGTCCGACAGGGTGGAAATGGATGAGGCCCTGTTGGAGCAGCTCAAGGCGCTCGGCTACCTGCGCTAAAAATTTTAGAAAAGACGCCTGTAAAGGATTGCCATCGAGCCCGCAGACCTCTTCCTCAGGAAGCCGCATTCAGAAGAAATGCCCGCGCAGCTTGGCTGACTGCCCTTAAAAATATGAGGCAAATATGCTATAAGAGCTTTATGAAAAGCAAACGTATCCCGGGTGAGTTTGCTCTCTCACTCATCTGCATGCTATTCCTCCTCTTCCTCTCTAATCTCTCCTGTAAAAAGAGCAGCGGAGTTCATCACGTTTCTGCTCAGATCGAGGAACCAACCGATCCTTCCCTCCTCAGTGCAAATGATATCAAAACCCACCCGGCTTATCAGTCCACGTATTTCACAACCGAGGCAACAACGCTAAAAGGCCATGCCATAATTCTGGACTCAGGAATCAAAAAGATAACCTATCTCCCAAAAAAGGAGGGGGATTTCCAGCTCCACTTAGAATTGTTCGCCAAAATCAAGGATCAAACAATCCTTCGGCTTTACCAAAACAGCTCCCTCCTTGTGGATAAACTCCTGTCAAAGAGTCAGCACACCACACTCCTGACAGATCTCTCTTTGTCGAAATCGGACAAAATCACTCTTTCGGTAAAGGGGAAAGGAGCACTCGTTGTCGGCGATCTGGTTCTTTCCCAGAAAACAGCCCAAGAGGAAAGAAATTATGTCTTTTTGATTTGTGCGGATACGCTGCGTGCAGACCATCTCCAAACCTACGGATACCAAAAAGAAACATCTCCCTTTCTTGACAAATTCGCCCAGGACAGCATTGTATTTTATAATGCTTATGCCCAAGCACCCTGGACGCTTCCCTCTCATATGTCACTTTTCACAGCCCTTTACGAATTCAACCATGGGATAAAACGGGGGACCATCATCTCTCCAAATATTCATTATCTGGTTGAAGAATTGGCTCAAAAATTTTCAACTCGAAGCTTTAACGGCGGAATCTATGTCTCTTCGAATTTTGGTTTTTTCCGTGGTTTCGATCTCTTCAAGAGCATTCCTCACGATCAGTATTCTCCCGAGGCAACGAGGAAACTCTTCAATTTGGCCAGAAATGATCTTAATAAAACCAGCTTTCTCCATGCTTTCTATTTTCTGCACACCTACCAAACCCACAGTCCCTATAATCCTCCTCTGAATCATCTCAAACGGTTTAATCCGGCTCCCAAATATACCTATCTCTCAGCCCCGACCGTAGGTTCCAACCATAAGGAACAGTACAAGCAACTCCCCCAAGAAATGGTCGACGCTTACATCGATCTTTATGACGCAGAAATCTTTGTCTTTGATCTATGGTTCGGCAGATTTCTTGATTATTTAAAGAAACAAAATATCTACGACAACTCCATGATCATATTCATGTCTGACCACGGTGAAGAATTTTTCGATCATGCAGGATGGGGGCACACCCATTCCCTTTACAATGAACTCATCCGCGTCCCGCTCATCATTAAATTGCCCCAAAACCGGTTCCAAGGCACACGGCTCGAAACCGAAGTGGGATTGATCGATATCATGCCTTTTATTCTCAATTACTACGATATCCCTTTTGACGAGAAGGCCGTAGACGGAAAAGACTTGATGCCGGTCATAAGAGGCAAGGGGCGGAATCGGATTCTGATATCCTCCCTGACCAGCGGCTTCTATATTCCGAGCCTGCCTTTTAAAATTTCAAGGATTGAAAACCATCGAAAAATCATATTCAATCTGCCGTATACAGAAGAAACCCTCGCTTTTTTCCGCACTCCCCCTCCTCCCTATCATCAGTTTGAATATTATAACCTGCTCCAAGATCCTAGAGAAAAGACAAATATTTATGAATCTCGGATTGCTGAAATCAGAAAATACAGAGAGTTATTTGAAATCATCGTCCAGAAGGGAAGGAACAATCTCGAAAGCAAAGATAAGCCAGTGGAGTTTGATAAAAATCTCATAGAAGCATTGAAGTCTTTGGGATACGTGCATTAATCTTCAATCCCCTTTTTCAAGAACGGCACGACAAACGAGGACGAATCTTCCCTGTACACTTTCAACCTTTCCAATACTACGCCGGTATTGGGAAAGTGGATATTTCCGCGGGAGTCCTTTGCCAGTAGTAGTGACTTATGCTTTGTGTCGAAACGCAAGGTTTTTTCCTCTCTTACCGAAACCGTCAGATTGTTCTCACCAGGCATGAGAAGATGGCCTGTGCCGTTCACATAAACGACTTGCTCATAGCGATTTGTCCATATGGTCGTATGGAAATTGAAAAAGGAATACAGTTCACATTCTACGGTATGGATGGAAGGATCTAAAACCGTCATTTCCAACTGCTCAAGAGGAAGGCCTCTGACGCTCTGTCTCTCCTCGTCTCTCATCGGAGTAAAAACAAGGGAGTCCCGCACATCCGAAATGATCAATTGCTTTTCCTGGAAGTCCTTGCCAATATCTATCTCCCCGAAGTCAAATATCGGCATGTTTAAAAAATAGATATATTTCTCGTATGTTCCTCCTTGGACAGCCAGGAACTCTGGAAAAGCGAATGTCGTGTTCTCTCTTGAAAAATCGAGCGGAAAGCTGATTCGGTGACTGCCTTTTTTCAAAACATAACGCCAGTCTCTCAAATCTCTCATGCTGAATTTCTCATCCTTTACTTCGTTGAGAAGAGGGTTGAAAATTCGGATATGGCCGTTTTGGATTAGGGGTTCTGGAATGTCTGCAAGTTTCTCCTTGAAAAATAAAAAAAGATTCCTTTTTTTGGACAGGTATCTGTTTTCTAAATTTGATTTGAAAAGCTCATAAAAAACAGGGGATAAATCGATGGAAAAATTGGAGTAAAGCGTGTACCTTCCTGGAGGGATATCGTCTCTCTCGTATGTAACACCAAAATCATCCAAGAGCAGATCGGCCGGCTCTGACTTTGAAGAAGGAGCGAGAAACGCCTTGGATGTCCTCCCCCAGAGATCTCCGAGTTTCAATGCTGCGGGATAATACTTGGAAAAGGTGAATATTCCTGCAGGCCGTCCGGCCGATGGAGCGGTAATCAAGAGTTTGTCCTTTTTAACAAACGGGTCTAACCGCATGACATCCCAATAATTCCCGAGAATAACCTTTGGACCTGTCTTATCCAAGGCAGCGATTTCCTGTTTGTTTTTTCTGTGAATTTCTCTCAATTCCGGGAAACGGATCCCTGTTTTCCAAACGCTCACGCTTACAAACACAAGCAAAAAAAAGACTCTGGCCCCTTTTCTCTGGAATATTTTCATCTCTTGGAGGGCCTGGATGATTAGAACAAGAGGAAAGAGCGAATACACCCGGTAGTGGATCAGATAGCGTGGGGTGGGAGGATACCCTGAGAGAAACAGGAAAACCAAACTTCCGAGGAAAAAAATCAGAAGATAGGTCTTTTTAAAATCCTTCTCCCTAAAAAAAAGAAACAATATGTAACCAAAGCTGAGCACAAACAATAAAAATATACAGAACGAAACGGCTGTGTTTACATCGAGGTCGAAAAAGATGCTTTCGAACATTTTGGCAAAAGAAGCGAGGTCAAAAATTTTCGAATCGTCCAGCGTGCGAGGTGAAAAAATAAGAAATTTTGTGTTTATAAAGTAATTATTGATCTCGGCCAAAATGTGGGGAAAATTTCCCACACAAAAACCCGCGGCAAGAGATCCGCTCGATCGTAGAATCATCTGGATTTTTGTTCGAACCAGAAGATACCCAACAAGCCAACCGAATGCGATGAGAATGAAACCGATAGAAGGGAGATACATCCAGTAGAGAATCCCTCCAATGACTCCGATCAGGAAAAAACATCTTTTCTTTTCGAATATGACCCCATAGACAAGGTACAGCAGGAGGAATTCAAAAAAAATGATGAACGGGATTCCCCGCACCATATCACTGGTAAACAGATTCATGCCAGCGAGAGGAAGAGACAGAACAACGATGGGATAGAAAAAAGATCTTATGCCTGTGACTCTGCCGATCAGCAGAGCCGCAAAAGAAATAAAAAGAGCATACACCAAAAAATTCGCTGCCAGTACAGACAGATTCAATTGAGGCAAAAGTTTATAGAGAAAAGCATACAGATAGGCGGGAAGGCTTCCCTGATAGAATTGGCCATAGAAATAAATCGGAAAGCTGTCTCCCTGGGCGATATTTTTGACCATCAGAAGAGTAACAGATTTGTCTGCATTGAGAAGGGTTAAATGATAGACGAGATAGGGAAGCCTGGTGAGGAGAACGAGGATAAACGTGGCAAAAAAATAAAAGACATACGTTTTCGTTCGGTTAGAAAAGGCCGATTTCCATTTTTGTCTCTTCAGGACAACAAGGGCCGCAAACAGCGCGACCAGAAGGGCCGACAATTCATTCCTGATATGGGAGAGAGAAGGACGAAACCGGGGAAGGGAGGGGGAGAAAAAAGAATAGACAAAAACCAAGAAAGTAAGAATAAAAAGGAGTGGAATGAGTCTTTCAAAAACGTTTTTCTGTTTAAAAAACGCATTTCCTATCATAAATCTTGGACAAACTCGAGAATTGTCCCCGTCAATTCTAACCGTTTCTGCCTTTTGCGGTCAATAAATCCGGAGTATCGCCTACTCAAAACCGCCCCATTTCGTACGTACAGTCACTTTATTGAAGAACGGCTGTCAGCAGGAGGGATCTAAACGAAACTCGGCAAGGACTACCGATACTGCATCCCTTCTATCATTGGATGGTGAGAGTCGCTGCCTCTCCGACGATATCTTGATCGTCAACCGCAACCAGCTCATAGGTGTAGGTCTTGTTGGGAGTGGCGAATCGCCTGTAATACTCGAATGTGTTTGCATCGATCTCGCCGACAAGAAGACGGTTGATGCCGTCAATCTCGTACAGCTTGTATTTAACGATATTTTCGTTTTCCGGATTCGGCTGCCAGGTAAGATGGTGGATCTGTTCCCGGTAGAAAAGTGTTCTGTTTTCCAGGACTTGACCAGTGAAATTTTGCGGGGCCTTGACCGGCTGGAGGGCTTGAACCCTTTCGTACCAGATTTCACGATTAGTGCCGATCCCTCCGCCGTCTTCCCAAACAACATGCATCACATAGTTTTCGTCGATCCATACCCCAGGATGTCCGGCTCCCTCTTTGGCAGGAGAAACCTGGACGGGCAGCTCCCAGTCTTCGCCATCCTTTTTGACCGCATAATAGAGAGTATCCTTGTTGTTATCTGTCTGAGTAAAGACCGTTGTTAATGAAGGGCTGAGGTAGCAGAGCTCAGACATCTGCAGAGGAGCATTTCCGCTCGATATGATCTTTTTAGCTTTCCAGTTCTCTCCTTGCTTCTCTCTATAATAAAGGTTCCCATCTTCATCGCTCCAAACGATATGCACGTTGTTATCCTTGTCGACTTCCAACTCGGGATAATATGCGGAGGGAGCCACCGTGGTCTCCTTGAAAGGCCTCCAATAGATTCCCCTATCCCCCTCCTTGTAATAGAGTTTCCAGGGGGCTGCAAACGGACTTCCCTGCATGTAGCAACAGTATATCCTGTTGTCCTTGACTTTAAAGTCGGGATTTTTGCTTGCCTCATTCGCATTCCAGGAGATGCGTTCGTAGAGGCTGAGCCATGAAGTCTCGGTGTCTTTCTTATATTGCATGACAATATCCGACCCGCTGTAGGGGGGAGAGTTTTGATGCATCCATAAAATATGGATCATATCGTTTTCTATATCGATTCTGGTCCATTCAGAGTTGTCTTCGCTCAGCCAAATCATCGTGGCATTCGACCATCCTGTCCCCGGTGAGTAGACGGCATGATAGATTTCTCTGTCCATAACCGAAGAACCATCCGCATAACAGAGATGAAAGTTTCCTTTAGAGTCCACATCGAGCTGAGGAGTGTATGCCTCAGATTTTGTTATGCCTGTATTTTTTGGGCCCGACCACTGGCTGTTTTCAAAGACGTTGTAATAAAGGTTACCGCTTTCGGCATTCTTCTGGGTGTTTTCGCACCAAACGACGAGAACGATCCCGTTCTGGTTCACGGCAACCGTGGGACGGACAGATTCGTTTGATGATTTGGAAAGGTTTTCCTCGCCGTGTATAGCGGAGACCATACAGATCGAAAGGAGGAAAACCATAAGGTACTTTTTTCCTTTCATTTTTTTCTCCCTAAAATTGAGTCAATAATCGTAGCTAAGATAACTGACTTTGTCAACGGAAAATTATGCGGCTCTCTTCCATTTTGTGCGGGTTAACTCTAATGGAAAAAGCTATCAGATATGTCTGCAGCGGCATTGAGGATCTAGCCTTCCCGATTCTCCTTGGAGGGGAAACTGACTCCCCCCTTCCAACGCTCCCTCCGCTCGCTGCCTCCCCTTCTCGGGCTTCGCCCTGCGACCAAGGGAACATACCCCCCTGGAACCCCCAACAACGTTTCTCCAAACGCCGTCGTCCTTCGAGGGAATCCGACAAAGTCGGACGGCGAGGATGTATTGAGCTCGACTTTACCAAAGGCTCAATGATCCTATGGCCGGAGACAGGAAAGATCCTCTTCCTGTTTATGACTTAATCCAGAGAGAATCCTCTGCTTTATCAAGTTGTGAGCGGCTCGAGTCTGGAAGGTTTCGGTACCAAGTGATCCGCAGGATAAAAACAGCAGTCAATCCAATGCCGAGGCAGATCAGCGAGTTGTTATACCAATGCCCCACCAGATACATCGGGAATAGATAAAAGGAGGCTATCGCAATCATTCCCAAAAGAACATTCAGAATGGTGATCCAGACATTTTCTGAGCGAGAAACGCTGACTCCAGGAAGAATTCTCGAGATTCCCTTGACCGGCCTCCAAAAGCCAAAGGGGCGGACCGATCGGTAAAAAGAAAGAAGAACTTTCTTCTCGACCGGACGAGTGAGGAGGGATCCAAAAATGCTCAAAAGAAGAGACACGATGACGATAAAAGGAAACACAAACAAGGCTTGCCATGTATCGAAGAACAGGGCCATTATGGAAAGGCACATTCCTCCCAACGTGCCCCACGCATACCCCCAACCATTCATCCGCCACCAGTACCAGCGGAGAACATTGGGTATGACGATTCCTGCACCCAGGGTGACCATCATCCAGTTCCAAATTTCGGCGATCGACCGGCTCTGAAAGCCAATGATCAAACCCAATACAACCAGGCATACCGTGGCCAGGTAGCTGAATCGAACGGCTTGTTTCTCTGTGGCACTGGGACGAATGTACGGCTGCCAGATGTCGCGCACGATGAAAGATGCCCCGCTATTGACTGTGGAACTGAAGGTGGACATGAAAGCGGCCAGCAGCCCTGCAATGACGATTCCTCTTATTCCTACAGGGAGATAGTCGCGCAGAACAAGGGGCATCACTTTCTCAGAATCCGTGATTCCGAGCACTCCAGTTAAAGCAAGAAGCGCGATCCCCATCACCATGGCCCAGCGCACGATAAGAAAGGCACTCCATGAAGCACCTACTTTGGCTGCATCCCGGTCATCTCGGGCGGCCAGGAAACGCTGGAAGTCATACATCTGCGCCGGTCCGCCTGCATTCATCAACAGTCCTTTCAGCACCCAGATGATGACAAGCGCACCGAAAAATTCGAATTGGGCATTCTCCGTGCCAGCAAAACCCGAAATCCGCCATGGGACATGTAAAGAAGCGAAGCCTTCGGGCAGATGGCTCAAAACCTCAGGATTAAGCTCGGCCCAAGCAATGGCAGCGATAATCAAGCTGCTCAGGGTGAGAACGACAGTCTGAACTACGTCAGTGACGACAACGCTGAAGAGACCACCTAAAACCACATAAAGTGTGGTAATGCCTATGATGATGATTGCCAGGAACGCCGCTTTGTGTTCCGTTAAAAGGGCATAAATCCAGGGATTCTCTACCTTTGATGCCAAAGACTCCAGAGGGATATAAACAGAGGCAAATTTTCCGATCCCTTGAAAAGCGTAGCCTATAAAGCTGGCTAAAGTAAGAATAGCCATCAAAGCATAGGCGGTGCGGGCCACTCGACCTGCTGTTCCATCGCCAAAGCGTATCTTCATCCACTCTGCTGCGGTCATCACGTTCGAGCGGCGCACCCACTTTCCCATATAAGACAGGAAAAAAGCTCCCATCAGGAATCCCCACATCCAATGATGCCACATGGATTTCATTCCCAAAACGAAAAGGATGGAAACGATCCACATGGTGCCCGTGATGTCAAAATTGGATACCGAGCCAGACATGGACAGCAACAGCCAGTGAAATTTCTTTGCCCCTAAGAAGTAAGAGTCGAGACTTCTGGAGGCCCGCTTTTTGTACCAGAAGCCCAATCCTATCACCACCCCGAAATAGAAGACGATGATGCCCGCATCTAAAATCGTCATGTTCTCTCTCAATATTAGGAGGTTCTGTTAACAGCACCGAACATAGCGGCAACATTCTCTGGGGGTACATCAGCCAGGATGTTATGCACCTGCTGGAATACGAATCCGCCTCCTGGTTTGAGCAGCATCACTTGCCCTTCGGCATGGGCAGCGACTCGATCGGGAGATGCACGAGGCAGGACATCACGCGTATCGCATCCGCCACCCCAAAGGCATATTTTCCCGCCATACTCTGCTTTCAATTCGGCCGGATTCATACCCGCTGCATTGACCTGGACAGGATTGATAGCATCCAAGCCCGCATTGATGAGGTCATCCAACAGTTCGCGGACTCCGCCGCAGCAATGAAGCATGACTTTGACATCGGCCAGCTCTTTTGAGCGCTGCCAAAGCCTCTGATGGTACGGTTTGATCATCTTACGGTACATATGGGGAGATATCAGAGGGCCGGTCTGCCCTCCCAGGTCATCCCCAAAAACGATGATGTCGATGTAAGGACCCACGGCCCCCAGCCATTTTTCCAGGTTTTCCAGATGCAGGGCACAGAGTTTTTCAGAAAAACGGGTGACCTGATCAGGAAAAAGGCCCAAATACATCAAATAATTATCGTTTCTGAACAGCATCTGAGGGATCTCAAACATGTTCCCTCCAAAAAGTCCGAGGATGGCCCGATCTGTCGATTGCCGGAGATTTTTGGCTCGAAGGGCCATTTCTGCGAGTCCCTCTTCATCCAAAGGCAGATGTCCGCCCGGGCTGGCCACGCCGGTCCAGACTGTCTGGGAGAGGACTTCTTCTAAATCCGAAAAATCATCATCTGCAAACGTCCGGTCCATCAGTGGAAAATATGTCTGCTCGAAATACAGAAATCCTTTTCTTTGAACAGCTAGCTCCTTTCCCTCCTCTGTTAGAAGCAGCCAATCCCCGCCTCGCTGATCAACCTTAATATAGCGGGGAATTTTACAGGGAGTTCCATCCGGCAAGATCCAATCTTTCCAGTCTTTCTCCTCCAGCAAAAATCCTCTTCCCATCTCGATGGTATCCACCCCGAACAAATCCAGCACGTCGTCGTCTACGATGGCCAGCTGCTGGATCATATCGTAAACCCGAACCGGCATAGTAGGAAGGCCCAAGTGCTGGCGGAGTTTTGGGTAAATCAAAGCCGCAATCCCCGAGGAACGATGTCCGGAAAAATCGATGGGAACTCTATCTGTTTCAACATTTGACAAGGCAGCGAGGATCCTCTCTCTCGAAGTCATTTCATGAAAGTATACCTCATCCGAAAACATCAAGTAAATTCCTTTCTATGCGTTCGGCACCGCACTTTTTCATAAGGTGCATCAATAAGAACAGAAAAGAGTGAAAACATTTGGAGCTCTTAGGCGTCCTTATCAGTGAGGGAGTAATTCAGTCGGTTGCTGTATGAAATCACCGTCAAAATCACCCTTAAGGGCTATTTACTCTTATGAGATATTTCACCATAATGAGCATGATTATGCGTGCGATAACATATTAAAAGGGCAGAATTCTATGGAGATCCGACGCAGGGATAAACGGTTCAAAGAAAAGAACGAAGTCGTAATCCAGTATACTGCTGACAGAAAAAAGATTAGCCGTTACGAAGAGATCAATGCAACAACTTTCGATCTTTCCATAAGTGGAGCCAGAATCCACTCGAAAAAATCCTTTCCCGTAGATACGGTCTTGAGAATCAGGATCGATCTGAAAAAATCAAACCAGGTTGTCAAAGTCGACGGGAAAGTCAAATGGGTAGAAAAAATGAGCGGCGAGGACTTCTATGAAATAGGTGTGGAGTTTCTGCATGATATTTCAAAAACGATCCTATCCCTGCTCAGGCATCTGTATGGAGAAGACAGAGGTATTCCTTCCACAGTGACATAACCGCCCGCTGTTAGAGAGTCCGTTATTTCATTTGAGCAGAGCTTTCCCCTCCTTGTCCAGAAGTCAATAAGATATACATCCTGTTCCTTCTTCTGTCGCTCCTGAAATCAGGATATTGTCTTCTGGCGAAAGGGAAAGTCCGATCCCGGCGGAGACGAATGTCTTCATTTCCCTTTCGTCTTCTTTTCTTTTCGATTGAATATACTCGATTTTCGGAAAAAAATATTATCATTTTCCTGACTTGCACGAATGATCCTCTATGGCATGCTGCCCGATTGGATATTTTGAAATACATGCGATATGATTTATGATTATAGAAACTCATGGATCCTTTATCGAATATGAGGAGTGTGAACATGGTTAAACATGCTTTGATTCTGGCCTGCGTGGCACTGCTTCTTTTTTCTTGTTCGAAAGAATCCGAGGAGGAACCTCTGGAAACGGCTCTCTTCAATCCGTTCTTCGAAGAATGGGAAACGCCCTTCGGAGTCCCTCCGTTCGAACAAATCAAGGAAGAGCATTACATGCCTGCCTTCGAAGAGGGAATGAAACAGCAGAAGCTGGAAATAGAGGCCATCGTCAACAACAGCGATCCCCCAACTTTCGAAAACACTGTGGAAGCTTTAGACCGAACCGGGGATCTCCTCACCAAAGTAGAGAACGTTTTCAACAACCTGACCAGTGCCCATACCAATTCAGAACTTCAAGAAGTCGAGGCAAAGGTCAAACCTCTGATGGCCCAGCACAACGACGATATCAATCTTAATGAAAATCTGTTCCGAAGGATTAAGGCCGTATACAATCAGAAGGAGATCCTTGGTTTGAATCCCGAACAGAGCATGCTGTTGGAAAAGACCTACCAGGAATTTGTCAGAGGGGGGGCGAACCTGGGCGATGAAAAGAAATTCAGGTTTCGAGAAATCAACGAAGAGCTTTCCGTCCTCTCTGTGAAGTTCGACAAAAACGTCCTGGACGAGACCAACATCTTCGATTTGGTGATCGAAAAGGAAGAAGACCTGGCCGGGCTCCCCCCATCGGTCATCACCGCCGCATCCGAAGCAGCAGAAGAACGAGGACATGATGGAAAATGGGTCATCACTCTTCATAAACCCAGTTTTATTCCCTTCCTCCAGTACTCCGAAAAAAGAAGCCTCAGGGAGAAAGTGTTCAAGGCCTTTGCTAATCTGTGCAACAACGATAACGAGTTCGACAACAAAAAGATCGTTTCCAGGACAGCCGCTCTCCGCACAGAAAGGGCTCATCTTCTAGGATATCAAACCCACGCTGATTTTATCTTGCAAGAAAATATGGCCAAGGATGCCGACAGGGTCTATGCTTTTCTCGAACAGATATGGAAGCCCGCCCTAGCCAAGGCGAAAGAAGAAGCCAGAGAACTGCAGGCAATGATCGAGAAAGAGGGGGGTGATTTCAAACTAAGGCCTTGGGACTGGTGGTTCTATGCGGAAAAGGTCAAGAAAGCCAAATACGACCTCGACGACAGCACCTTAAGGCCTTATTTCAAGCTCGAGAATGTCCGACAGGGCGCCTTCGAGGTGGCGAATAAACTCTGGGGTATCACCTTCCACGAACTCGAAGACATGCCCAAGTATCATCAGGATGTAAGGGTATTGGAAGTCAGGGATGCCGATGGTTCTCACATCGGCATCCTTTATGTGGATTATTTTCCCAGGGCCAGCAAACAGGGCGGTGCCTGGATGAACGCCTATCGCGAACAGTTCCGGGTGAATGGAAAGGATATCCGTCCCGTGATCGTGAATGTCGGCAATTTTACAAAGCCTACCGCAGACACCCCCTCCCTTATCAGTTTCGATCATGCCTTGACTCTTTTCCATGAACTCGGACATGCCCTCCATGGACTTCTTTCCGACTGCACCTATGAAAAACTATCGGGAACAAATGTGTCTCGGGACTTTGTAGAACTTCCTTCTCAAATCATGGAAAATTGGGCCTCTGCACCAGAGGTCATCAAGTCCTATGCACGGCATTACGAAACCGGCGAACCAATCCCGGATGAGCTGCTCGAGAAGATAAAAAAGTCGAGCCATTTCAACCAAGGATTTGCCACGGTCGAATACTTGGCTTCCTCTTTTCTGGATATGGACTGGCACACTCTGAGCCAAGCCAAAGAAATGGATTGCGCAGAATTTGAAATCGCGTCCATGGAAAAAATCGGCCTCATCCCAGAGATCATCCCCAGATGGAGAAGCACTTACTTCGGGCACATTTTCGCCGGAGGCTATTCCTCTGGCTACTACAGCTACATCTGGGCAGAGGTTTTGGACTCTGACGCATTCGAGGCGTTCAAGGAAACCGGTCTTTTTGACCGGGAAACCGCCCATTCTTTCCGTGAGAACATTCTGGAACGGGGAGGGACAGAAGATCCTATGATCCTTTATCTGCGCTTCCGGGGGTCCGAACCTGAAATCGAACCCCTGCTGAAAAAAAGAGGACTCCTCTAGAACGATTCACTCGGAGAGGACTTTTTTCAGCTCCTCCTTCAGGGGCGGAATGACCTGGAAAAGGTCACCGACTATCCCGAAATCTGCCACCTTGAAGATGGGGGCGTCAGGATCCTTGTTTACCGCAATGATGTATTTGGATGAAGACATCCCAGCCAGATGCTGTATGGCTCCTGAGATTCCAAAAGCCATATAGAGATTCGGAGAGACCGTCTTTCCTGTTTGTCCTACCTGGTGCTGGTGATCGATCCATTGGGCATCCACCGCTGACCGGGATGCTCCGAGTGAGGCATGGGGAAGGAGAGAGATCAATTCTCGCAACATGTCAAAATTCTCAGGTCCCTTCATACCCCTTCCTCCTGAGACGATGATATCCGCTTCAGTCACATCCAGTTCACCGCCTTCTGCTCTAACCACTTCTTCAACCTTATCCTTGATTTGAGCTTCAGGAACCACAACCTCCTTTTTAATGGTTTCTCCTCCCTTTTCAACTGGATCGCTAAGGGGAAAAACATTAGGCCTTAAGGAGGCCATTTGAGGGGTGGATTTGAAGGCAAAACTTGCAAACGCTTTACCTGCGAAGATCGGCCGAACCACCTCCAGCTTTCCATCCTTTATGCTGGTTTGAGTGCAATCTGAAGCCAGGCTGACGCCCAATTTTGCGGCCAGACGCGGTGCCAGATCTTTTCCCATGGAGGTAGCTGCAAAAAGAATGACCTCTGGCTTTATTTCCTCTACTAGAGAGAGAAAAGCCTGTGTATATCCAGAAGGAGAATAGTGACTGAGGAGAGAGTTCTCGAGAATATAGACCTTGGAAGCCCCGAAGCGGGAAGCTTCGGCCGCAAGGTCCTCCAAGCCATGGCCAACCAAAACCGCAGCCGTCTCCGTCCCCAAACTTTCCCCTCTTCTTTGAGCCTCTGACAAAACCTCCAAAGAAGATTTTTTGATTTTATCCTCACGAACTTCCATATATACAAGTATCATCACGTCCTCCTCTTAAATAACCTTGGCGTCCTTATGTAAGAATTCTACAAGCTTTCTGGCCGCCGCATCCGGTTCATCTTCGATGATTTGTCCTGCCTGTCTCGTGGGTGGACTTTCCATGTTGACCATCTCCAATTGGGGAGCGATCTCCTCTGGCTGAAGCTCCAATTCCTCCAGAGTGATCACAGGAATGTCCTTCCTTTTTGCCGCCATGATTCCCCTCAAGGTCTCATAGCGGGGTTCATTCAATCCCTTCTGGGCGCTAATCACAGCGGGCAGCGGAAAAGTGACTTTCTCAACCGCCCCCTCGATTTCTCTATGAGCTGTCCCAGAGTTCCCTTCTAGCACGAGCTCTGTCACGACATTTACCTGAGGTAAATCCAGAAGAGCGGCCACCATGGACGGGACTTGAGCACTGTCTGCACCAACAGACTGTTTGCCGAACAGAAGCAAATCGTAGTCCGGGTGTTTTTTGGTAAGAGCTTGAGCAATGATCTTGGCTGTATGCAGGGCATCATATGTTTCTCCGCTATCATCCTTGATAAGAACTGCCTCATCAGCTCCCATAGCCAAGCATTTCTTCAATATCGTCTTCGTTTCTTCGGAGCCGACCGAAAACACCGTCACCTGGCCTCCCTTTGCTTCTCTGATCCGCAGGGCTTCTTCAACGGCATACTCGTCATACGGATTCACGACAAAGTTCAGACCTTCTTCAACGATACTCTTCTTCTCGTGATTTATTTTGATTTTTGATTCTGTATCAGGAACCCTTTTAACAAATACGAATACATTCAATACGTCCTCCTTAAATCTGGATTGATCTTTCACTTTGGATATTATATACAAACACCGTTTGAAACGATTCTTAATCAGAAAAAATGCCCAAAGTAAAATGCTGATCCCTAATCATTATTCATCAAAGCGTTTAAACACCAAAGATCCATTCGTCCCTCCAAAACCAAAGGAATTGCTCAATGCATATCGGACTTCAGCAGGACGAGATTTGTTCGCCACATAATCCAGGTCGCACTCTGGATCAGGACTCTCGTAATTGACGGTCGGCGGCATGATCTGCTCTCTCAGAGAGAGTGCCGAGACGGCTGCTTCCAGACCTCCTGCAGCACCGAGGAGGTGCCCGGTCATGGATTTGGTAGAATTCACCCCGATCTTATAGGCGTGGCCGCCGAATAATCTCTTTATGGCAAGGGTTTCGATCTTATCGTTGTAAGGAGTGGATGTGCCGTGTGCGTTTATGTAATCGATTTCCTCCGTATGGATGCCGCCATCCTCCAATGCTCTCTTCATCGATTGATAGGCTCCTTCTCCATCCAATCTGGGCGCTGATACATGATAGGCGTCTCCGCTCATGCCATAGCCGACAATCTCGGCATAAATCCGGGCTCCCCGTTTCAACGCCATTCCCAATTCCTCAAGGATGAGAACCCCGGCTCCTTCTGCGATAATAAATCCGTCCCGTTGGGCATCGAAGGGACGGGAGGCTTTATGAGGTGCGTCATTCCGCACCGAAAGCGCCCGCATAGAGCAAAAACCCGCCAGCCCCAAAGGAGTTATAGGTGCCTCTGCTCCGCCAGCGATCATTACATCTGCATCTCCTCTGGCTATTATGCGGAAGGAATCACCCACAGCATGGGTGCTGGTCGTACAGGCTGTGGCTGTTGCTGAGTTCGGTCCTATAGCCTTATACTTGATGGAAATCTGGCCGGCGGCCTCGTTGATTATGGAAGAGATCAGAAAGAACGGCGAAACCCGGCTCGGTCCTTTTTCGAGCAAAATCGTATGTTGATCCTCGATCGCTCCAATACCCCCGATTCCAGATCCGATGTACACGCCGGTCCTCTCTCCCTCCAGCATATTTCTCGGGATGATTGAATCTTCAACAGCCAAATGGGCGGCTGCGATGGCATACTGGATGAATGGATCCATCTTCCGGACTTCTTTTTTGTCGATGAAGGAAAGAGGATCGAACTCCTTGACCTCTCCTGCAATCTGGCTGGAAAATTCAGATGCATCGAACTTGGTGATACGACCGATTCCGCTCTCGCCTGCCAAGAAGGCCCTCCAATTTCTCTCCATGCCAACACCAAGGGGAGAGACGAGGCCCAGCCCAGTCACAACAACTCGCCGCAAAGAGATTTGTCTGGTGGAAAAATTGGAATGTGTCATCAAAAGGCCTTGGAACTTATTTTTTCGACAGATGCTCTAGGACATAATCCATCGCCTTCCCGACTGTGGTCATCTTTTCTGCGTCTTCATCAGGGATGTCCATATCGAATTCATCCTCAAGGGCCATAACGAGCTCTACCGTATCCAGCGAATCGGCTCCTAAGTCGTCAATAAACGAGGCATCTTCAGTGACTTGATCCTCACCGATGCTCAGCTTGTCGGAGACGATGGCCTTTATTTTTTTCAGCAGCTCTTCTCTTTCCATCTTGTCCTCCTCTTTTTATTTATTTTCAAATTAACGGGGCTACATATACATCCCGCCGTTTATGTTGATAACCTGGCCAGTGACATAAGCAGCCTCATCGGAAACCAGAAACCTCACAAGCTGGGCGACTTCTTGGGCCGTCCCGAACCTGCGCATAGGGATGAATTCGAGGAACTGATTTTTCGCCGTTTCTGGAAGATTATCCGTCATCGAAGTCTCTATGTAACCGGGAGCAACGGCATTGACCGTAATCCCTCTTGACGCGACCTCTCTTGCCAAAGATTTGGTAAATCCGACGACTCCTGCCTTTGATGCTGAATAATTTGTTTGTCCGGGATTCCCCATCAGCCCGACCACAGAGGAAATATTCACAATGCGGCCGTAACGGCTGCTGATCATATGTCTAATCAAAGACTTTGAAAAATTGAAAACGCCCTTGAGGTTGACGGTCATGACCAGGTCCCATTCCTCCTCTTTCATGCGCATCAATAGATTGTCTCTCGTGATCCCTGCATTGTTGACCAGGTGATGAATGGCCCCATGATCTTGGATCATTTTTTGTATGGTTCCTTCCACCTCATCCAATCTCGAAACATCGACCACATAAGCATCCGCTTTGCCATTGCGTTCCCTGATTTTTTGGGCAACTTCATCCAATTTCTGTTTTTGGATATCGACAAGGATAACTTCAGACCCGTGCTCGGCAAGATCACGAGCGATGGCCTCTCCGATACCCTGAGAGGCTCCTGTAACAATCGATGTCCTTCCTGAAAGATCCATCCTTTTCCCCTAAGGAGCCGCCCCCTGGGAGAACACGGCGATCTCTGCCTGAATTTTCTCCAGGACACGGCCGGACACAAAATCTTTGGCTAACCGAATGGCATTCTTTACAGCTGTTGGATTCGACCGCCCGTGACCCACGACACAAACCCCATTCAAACCCAATAAAGGGGCCCCTCCATACTCAGAATAATGGATTCTTTTGTACAGCTTTTTCAAGTTCCTTTTCATCAGGATAAATCCTATTTTCGAGAAAAAATTCTTCATGATCTCCGTCCGGGCCATACTCAAAACGGTTTCGACGACGCCCTCGCTGACTTTCAGAGCAATATTCCCAGTGAATCCATCGCTGACTATCACTTCCGCATTCCCTGAATAAATATCTTTTCCCTCAACATTCCCGATAAAATTTAAAGGCGAGATTTGAAGCCTCTCAAAAACTTCTCTAATGAGCTCATTTCCCTTGGTCTCTTCCTCTCCGATGCTCATCAGGGCAACACGAGGATTTGCGACGCCACAAACATTTTTCATGAATATATGGCCCATGATCGCAAACTGAACCAGGTCGTGGGGACGGCAATTGACATTCGCTCCTACGTCCACCAACAAGGTCAGTCCCTTAAGAGTGGGAACAAGAAGAGAAAGAGCTGGTTTCTCCACTCCCTTCAGCGCTCCCAAAACATTTCTTGAGATATAAACGACAGCGGCTGTATTTCCCGTGCTGACAAAAGCATCCGCTTTTCCATCTCTAACCAATTGGGTTCCCACGCGGATAGAAGAGCGTTTTTTTCGCCGGAAAGACAGCAATCCTTCGCCCATTCCGATGGCTTCGGAGGCATTGATGAGAGACACTTTTGTGCTGGAGGGGGGAGATTTCTTGAACTCTTTTTTGATCAGTTCCTCGGCCCCCACAAGAAGGATTTCGACTTCATACTCCTGCGCAGCCTTATAAGCGCCTTCAACCATGACCTTGGGGCCGAAGTCTCCTCCCATGGCATCAACCGCGACCCGCATAGCCTCCTCTTGCTATTCCTCGGCTCCCTCGATCACCTGTCGTCCTTTGTAATAGCCGCATTCCGGGCACGCTCGATGCGGCATTTTGGGGCTTCCACAGTTAGAACAAAGAGATAAGGGAGGGACTTCGAGTGCGTCATGCGCTCTTCGTTTTCCCTTTCTTGAATGTGAGTGTCGTCTTTTTGGGTTGGCCATTTATCTCTTATCTTTCAAAAAAATCTTTAATTTTTCGAGCCGGATGTCAGAGTCATCCTTTACGCAGGAACATTCACCGCTGTTGATATTTCTGCCGCAAACAGGACAAATTCCCTGGCAGCTTTCAGAACACAAAGGCTTGACAGGAAAAGTAAGATTGAACTGTTCCAAGACTACTTCCCTGAGATCTATTCTCCGGCCGTAATAGAAAGAAGTGTTCAGATCCTCGCTGTCCAGTTCATCCTTTGCCAACTCTAATTCCTCAGGAAGATAAACGAGATCAAAATAGGAATCAACGGGAAATTCATATGGAACCAGACACCGGCTGCACACAAAGCTGAGGACGGTTTTGATCTTTCCCTTTATATAAACCTCATCCCCAACTTTCCTGACCGATATCTCCGAGTGAACGGGCTGGAAGAAAACCGCACTTTCTTCGATGATCTCTATATTGGAGAACTCAAAATCTCTGCTTATCTTGAGTCCTTCTCTAGGTAATCTATCAATGTCTACAATCATTTTTTTCTCTCTAAAAAAGTCATCCTATTATACCATCTCACCTTACTTTGTCAATAAACGGGTCCCGAGAGAAAGCATCTCTGTTTCCATGATAAATTTAGCTTTTGGGGATGCCCAAACCTGTATAACTGTTAAAGAAAATACTATGTCAAAAATAGTCGCAACTCTGAACCGGCTTGCTGAATCTTATACGATGGGAGAGTTACAAGCGATTCTTACTTAATAGTCGAAAAAACATCTCCCGACCTTCTTACTACGAATCAGAAGGTCGGGAGTTCAAATCTCTCCGGGCGTACCAGGGGTATCCCCTGAAAATCAGCCTTTTCTTTGTTTTTGTCTTTTATACTACAAACCCGTATTTTCAGCTATTTTAAACAATTTTTGGCACATATGCGTCACATGGGGATAAGTCTATTTATGGTTCAAATGCATAACCGTCTAACGTATTAGACGTCTAACAATATCCTAGAAGATGTCAAAATAAAAACTATCCTTAATTCTCTGACAAAAACCCCTATCACCCAAAACCCCCTTTCTATCAAGGGCAGGAGAAGTGTTTCATCGACATATCTACACTATACTTTCTATAGCTTTTTGTCATACGGATAATTGACATGTTTCTCTTTACTTGATATTCTTTTTCACAGCATAAGGGTCATCAATGGCTATCAAGTGCCCAAAATGCAACGCTGATAATCCTGACACCAAGCAATTCTGTGGCGATTGTGGGACCCAACTTCCCTCCCTTGAGGACGTCGAAGTCACTGAAACTATAGAAGCACCCAAGGAAGAGCTCACTACTGGCTCTACATTTGCAGGTAGGTATCAGATTATTGAAGAGCTGGGAAAAGGGGGCATGGGGAAGGTCTACCGAGTACTAGACAAGAAGCTTAAAGAAGAAATAGCCCTTAAACTCATTAAGCCTGAAATAGCTAAGGATAAAAAAACACTAGAGAGATTTCACAACGAATTGAAGCTGGCTCGAAAGATTAGCCAGAGAAATGTTGGTCGCATGTATGAACTCATGGAAGAGGACGGTACTCATTTCATCACGATGGAATATGTCCCTGGGGAAGACTTAAGAAGTTCGATCAGACGTTTTGGCCAACTGCCTATAGGAAAATCCATATCCATGGCAAAACAGATATGCGAGGGATTAGCTGAGGCTCACAGGTTAGGAGTAGTGCATCGTGATTTGAAGTCTAACAACATCATGATCGATAAAGAGGGCAATGTACGGATTATGGATTTTGGGATTGCTCGCTCTCTTGAAGCAAAGGGGATAACTGGTGCAGGAGTGATGATAGGAACACCAGAATATATGTCACCTGAACAGGTGGAAGGCAAGGAAGTTGATCAGCGGTCAGATATCTATTCTTTGGGAATTATCCTTTATGAGATGATGACTGGAAGAGTGCCTTTCGAAGGAGATACTCCTTTCACAATCGGAGTCAAACATAAAAGTGAGATACCTAAAAATCCCAAGGAACTGAATACACAGATTCCCGATGATCTCAGTCATTTGATCCTAAGATGCTTGGAGAAGGACAAAGAAAAGCGTTATCAGAGTGCTGGAGAAGTTCGTTCTGAACTGAATAATATTGAGAAAGGTATTCCGACTACAGAAAAAGTACTGCCGAAAAGAAAGCCATTAACCTCAAGAGAGATCACCGTGACATTCGGCTTGAGGAAGCTTCTCATCCCGGCGTTGGCATTGCTTGCATTAATCATTGCAGGTGTCATCATCTGGAAGGTTCTTCCGCGAAAAGAAGTGGTTCCCATCCCATCGGATAAGCCATCCCTTGCCATTATGTATTTTAAAAACAACACCGGAGACGATGCCCTGGACCACTGGCGGAGTATGCTCTCCAACCTGCTGATCGCCGACCTCACCCAGTCCAAACACATTCGAGTTCTGGGCGAAGACAGGCTATTCCAGATCCTAAGCCAACTTGACCAGTTAGAGGGAGAAACATATTCATCAGATGTATTGAAGCAGGTAGCTGCTCAAGGACAGGTCAGCCATATCCTTCAGGGGGCCTATGCTAAAGCCGGCGATGAGTTCCGGATCAACGTAACCCTACAGGAGGCAGAAAGTGGAGAGCTCATTGGATCAGAGTTAGTCGCAGGCAAAGGAGAGGAGAATATCTTCACCATGGTGGATGAACTGACCAAGCGGATCAAGACCAACTTTCAGCTCTCTGAAGAAAAAATTGCTAATGACATCGACCGGGAAGTGGGCAATATCACCACCAGCTCTCCTGAAGCTTTAAAATATTACATTGAGGGAGTGAAGTATCATCGTAAAGGAGAATACCATAAGAGCATTACCCTCATGGAGGAGGCCGTAGAGATTGATCCTGAATTTGCCATGGCTTACAGATCGCTGGCGTTGAGTTATAACAATATAGGATTTTTCTCTGAGCGGAGGAAATACATACAAAAGGCTTTAGAGTTTTCAAATCGACTGTCAGATAGAGAACGATTAAAAATCATAGGAGATTATTATTGGGAATCACAGAAAACGTATGGTAAAGCCATCGAAGCATATGAAAAGCTCGTTGAGTTTTATCCAGAAGATGCTAGTGGAAATCACAATTTGGGAATATTGTATTCGAACTTAGGAGAAGTGGATAAAGCCATAGAAAGATTTAAAGTTGCTATAAATAATAATACTGAGTTTTTTCTGACATATGCAGCACTAGCGGATCGTTACAAAGGAAAAGGAATGTACAGGAAGGCAGAAGAAATTCTTGAGTATTACTTAGAGAATTTTTCAGATAATGCTAGAATTCATCAGGAATTGGCTCTTTCTTATATACACCAGGGAAAATTAGATCCTGCAGTGGCTGAAATCGATAAAGCTTTTATTCTAAAACCAGATGATTATATGAATATTATGCTGAAGGGAGACATCTATTTTTTTCGTGATGATTTGGTAGGAGCTGAAGAGGAATTCCAAAAAATGTTAACGAGTAAAGACCCGGCAGGCCAGGGAATGGGCATGTGGAGATTAGCCAGAGTATATCAACTCCAAGGGAAATTTGAGAAAGCTAAAGAATTATTTCAACAGGGAGTCGAACATTCAAAAAAACTCGATCAAAAACTATGGGAAGCATGGAGCCGCGAGAGAATAGTAGCAATTTATATGGCAGCAGGAAATCCCAGGGAAGCATTAGAAGAATGTCAAAAAGCTTGGAAAATTTATAAAGAGAGAGAAGATTTAGCTGGATTAAAAAACATTTTACATCTTAGAGGGCTTGCTTTCCTTGAGATGAATTCTGTGGATCAGGCCAGAAGAGTAGCCAACGAACTGAAGAAGATGATCGAAGAAGGAATAATTAAGAAAGACATCAGACATTATTATCATCTGACGGGAAAGCTGGAGCTTGAAAAAGAAAATTTTTCTGAAGCAATAGTGAATTTTGAGAAAGCCTTGTCTTTTCTGTCTTTTCAGCATTCCACTTGGAGTGAGTTCGTAACAGATAGACAAGCCTTATATATTGAGGGATTAGCATTAGCTTATTATAAGACAGGAAACATAGAAAAAGCTCTCAAAGAATATGAAAAGATTACAGAGCTCACTACTGGCAGACTCTGTTTTGGAGATATCTATGCCAAGAGCTTCTACATGTTAGGTAAGATACACGAAGAACAAGGCAACACTGCCAAAGCTACCGAACACTTCGAGAAATTCCTCGACCTCTGGAAGGACGCTGATCCTGGTATTGCCGAAGTTGAGGATGCAAGGAAGAGGCTGGCAGTATTGAAATAATGCATTGAAACCCCAGCTCTCTAATTATCTAGAGCAGATCGCTCAAAAGGTATAGCTCAGACTGGCATGGATGCTCAAGCGATGCTGTGATTTTTTGAAGTCAGGGGAATAGATGGCGGGGTAGAGCACCTGGAAGTCCTCAGGATAGTTGAAAAAACTCATATAGTCTTTGATTTCCAGGAACGTAGAGAGATGCTGGGAGAGTATGAATCTAATCCCGGCTCCGAAGTTTAAAAAAAGCTTTGTGCGGGAGCGAAGGTTTGTGGGTCTCAAAGTAACTGCTCCCAGGCCAATTGTCACAAAAGGAGAGATCCGATTGAGCGGAAAATAGAAGAGGGTGTTTCCACTATAATAAAAGCTTTCCGTGTCCGAGACTTTGGTTTTACCCAGGGGGATGCCAGCCAAACCAATCCCAACTTCATTTATTATTTCTGAGCGGCTGTAATTAAATGATCCTTGAAGTTCGATTTGATCTGTGATCATGTACCCCAAGGCCAGTCCGAATGAAGCACCTTTATTCTCGAGGGATACAATTATTTCTGGGACATCGGCTGTGTTAGGAAGAGGATTGAGCCTTCCGAATGTCGTATTGAACAGAAAGCCTCCAGAAAGAGTCAGTGAGAAAGATTGGGATCGAGGCTGAGCCAATGAGAGAACAGCAAGACAAAAGAGAAAGATGAAGGCTGTAAAGAAGATGTGTATCTTTGATTTTGAATTCCTCATCTCCAATAAGTTAACGCATAATGTTGCACTTTGGTTGCTTTTGATATCAAGCCGCTTGCTCTTTTCCTTTCCATCTAGAAGGATGCTGACCCTGGTATTACTGAGGTAGCGGACGCACGTAAAAGACTGGCTGGGTTGAAGGGACCTTAGATTGCTCCATGTCTGGTACGGAGCAAGCTACCCGCTAAATGTGCAAATAGGTACTATTTTGCAGGCATTAACTTCCAGCTAATGGTTAGATATAGGTACCAGATAGTTTGCTCTGAAAACAGCACTATATAGCACATTTCCGGGCTAAAACTGGCATTTTTCATGCAGGTTTCTGATAGCTATACCTAGGTTGTAGTTTCTACTTGAAGACTTCCCTTTGTCCCCCCAGCGGTTCTTTATTTTAATAAAATCCCCTCTTTCATATGCAAGATATATTCATTGCCTATAAAGAAAAATTTAACATCTTATATCATGTACTTGGTGTAGAAGTTGCGTCTAATGATTAGACATAAGGGATTTAAAATCCCTAGAGAGAAAATTACAGCATCCTTGTGAAGTAGACAAAGCCAGTATCTTTGTGAAGTATCAGTCATTCATTCATACCGCAAGGAATCGACGGGATTGGCCACAGCGGCTTTAATAGATTGATAGCTGACTGTACAAAGCGCAAAAACAAAAGCCAGTAAACCCGACAGGATGAAAATTTCGATTCCTATACCTGTTTTATAAACAAAGTTCTGAAGCCATCTGCTCATGACGAAATAGCCAATCGGCCAGGCGATAACTGCCGCCAAGGCTAAACATTTCATATATTCTTTTGCCAGAAGGACAATGATATTCTGGAAATCAGCCCCAAGGATTTTTCGTATACTGATCTCTTTTCTTTTCTGTTCCAAGAGGAAAGAGGCCAGTCCGAACAAACCTAGACATGCGATAGAGAGGGCTAGAAAAGTGAATATATTGAAACTCTCCCCTAATCTTTGTTCGGCTTTGTAAATCTTGTCAATCCTTTCATCCAAAAAACCAGGTTGAAAAGGGAATTCAGGCGAAAATGTTTTCCATTTTTCTTCAATGAACGCTAAGGTCCTTGGGATATTGCTAGGATTGACCTTTACGGAAAAATAATCCATTCCTCTGCTTTCATAAAAGACGAATACTAGAGGATCGATCCTCCAGTGAAGCGATTGAAAGTTAAAATCCTTTGTCACTCCTATGATTGTCCATTCCTGCCCCTGGACAAAAAGCCTTCTTCCCACTGGATCATCCCAACCCAGATTTCTTGCTGCTGTTTCATTTAAAACAACAGCCTGTTTTTTATCTATGGGGAACTCTGCAGAAAAGTTTCTACCCTTTTCAATCTTGATGTCATAGACACTAAAAAAATCATAATCGACAAAAGTGAAATTCATTTCAGATGCCCTTCGTTCCCCCTGACTGTCCCATTCAACAGTAGAGGATCTTCGTATTGTTGTGGGCAAATCTAATGAAGCTGTAATTCCCAGTATATCGGGATTTTTCAACAGTTCCTTTTTAAAAGGCTCTGGATTTCTTTTCAGATTCATATCCATGGTATAGACTGTGACGATCTGTTCTTTATCGAATCCAAGATCTCTGTTTCTTATGTAATTGAGCTGGTTGTGGATCACAAAAGTGCAGACAAGCAGAATAATCGACACGACAAACTGGACCACGACCAGAGAATTTCTGAACACCGCTGAGCTTTTGGTACCGATTCTCAATGTTCCTTTGATGATCTGGATAGGTTGAAATGAAGAAACGAGAAAAGCCGGATAGCTTCCGGATAAGAGTCCTGCGAAGATTGTGATACTCAAAAATATTAACAGCAAATCCAGGTTGTGAAAAAGATTTAATGTCAGGTCCCTTTCTATCATAGAACTGAATGCCGGTAACACAAGATCGACAGCTAAAAGTGAAATTAATAGAGCAAGGATTGAAAAAATCAAAGATTCGCCTAAAAACTGCCTGACAAGCTGGGACTTATTTGCCCCCACAACTTTTCTCATGCCGACTTCAACAGCCCTTTTTGCCGATCGGGCTACAGAAAGGTTTATGTAATTCAAGCAGGCGATAATCAGGATGAAAAAAGCAATGGCTGAAAACATATAAATGAGTCTCATGTCACTGTTCGTTTCAAGCTCAAACCTCATATTCCCACCTAGATGAATATCTGGCAGAGGCTGGAGATGCATTTTTTCTGATTCCGAATCTTCGCCTTTATATTTTCTTAAGAATGCGGGAAATTTTCCCTCAAGGCCTTTTGGTTCTGTGTGCGGATTAAGTTTCACATATGTTTTGGGTTCATAATAGCTCCACGTTTCAACAGAAGCTTTTCCTCCTCTCTTTAGGGAATACATCGTGTTATAAGAGAGCAAAAAATCGAACGTGAAATGAGAATTTTTAGGGATGTTTTTCAGAACACCTCTTATTTTGTAGTCATATTTTTTAACCGAGTACCATTCTTTGATCTGAATGATTTTGCCAATGGGATCCTCGTTACCGAAATATTTCTCAGCCATTTCCTGAGTGAGAAGTGCAGAAAAGGGCTCTTTCAAGGCAGTAGACATTTCTCCTGAATTAAGCGGAAATGAAAAGATATCCAAGAAATCTTGATCGGCAAAGTAGATGCCTTCTTCATAGAAGCGTTTTCCACCGTACTCAACCACTCCAACTTCATCATTCTTTTTCACCCTCGTCGATTTGATAACTTCAGGAAAATCTTCTTTTAATGACGCAGCCAGTGGATGTTCGGAGGAATTGGACCAGGTGGTATCTCCTTGATGTTCTCTCAGAACACGATAAATATGAGGGGCATTTTCATGATACTTATCGTAGCTGAATTCATACTTGACAAAAAGAAGTATCACTATACTGCAGGAAAGGCCGATGGCCAGACTGGCAATGTTGATCAGAGAATAGCCTTTTTGTTCTTTTATGTTTCTTAAAGTGACTTTAATATAATTTTTTAGCATGCCCTTCCACTCCTCGGCTCAAATATAGGCAATAAATGTGCCATTGATCTCGCCTCAGTATGATTTGGGATATTCAAACGCGTTTCAAACAATGTGTATCATTATTTAACACTTAATGTTCGTGTTCGAACAGATAACAATATTCCCCTTATCAACTTTGAAGCAGAGAACAGTCCGGATTCCGTTGCTTTATAATCCAGCCTTAACCTTCTGTTTTGCATGTGTTCCGTTTCAGCTAAATTCGGGCAACTTATGATATTTCCGAATCTGCAGATGGTTTAAGAAATTAATCACCCTCTGGATAGACGCTGATTTAGGTATAGCTGAGGTGGGGGATGCGAGGAAGAGGCTGGCTGGGTTGAAGAATCAGTAGATATACCTACCCATTTCTTTCAAAAATAAAATCCCTTTTCCCACTATTCTATGCAAAAAAATCTGCCGGCTGTGTCAGCAAAAAACAAAC
>CAYFWF010000060.1:0-193923 GCA_964346815.1 uncultured Eubacteriales bacterium
GGATATCCTGATGGACTGTAGATGGCATAATCAGGAGATAAAAATTCCTTGAGAGCTTCGAAGTTTCCCTCGTTCAATGCCTCAATGTAACGTTTTGCCAGCTCCTTATTCTGCTCCTCAAGTGCTGCCTGGGCTCTGAACTCTTCAAGCTCTGCCATTACTGCCTTGTCCTGGCAGCCGACCATAAAGCAGAGAATCAAAGCTAAGGGTAAAATCATGAGTAGTTTTTTCATCGTTCCTCCTTTTGTCTAATTTGTCTGCATTGGTGCAGAGACATGAACATGCCTGATTTTCCAACTTCCTTCTTCATTGACAAAGACCCATGTCCAAGCGTCCTTCCCCTCAAAAATATTATCTGATGTGTCTTTCATCATATAGCTGTAAAATCCATAAAGAATTGCAACATCTGTCGAGATTACATCTACTTCAACCTCTCCCATAGTGTGTTTATAATCTACTATATTAGCCATCATAGCTTTTGCATTTTTTTTATGCTCTTCCCAGGAATAATCAATCTTCCCATGTTCAATTGTTATTGTGTTATCACTGAAATAGCTGAACATTTCATCTAAATCCCTACTTCCTGCGTTAAATACCTCTGCTGTAAGTTCTTTAATAGTATCAGCGATTTCAGATTTTTTTGCTTCATCGAGCGTTACTTCTTTTGCCACCTCTTCAGCCTTCTGGCAGCCAAAAGTAAAACAAAGCAGAAAGACCAAAGGCAAAATTAAAAGTAGCTTTTTCATTCTTAGCCTCCTTTTTTGCTTTTGATGAAATCCTGAAAAATATATCTAACAAATAATCCTATCGAGAATAAATGTCAATGGCTCCAGTGTGACCATTTTGTGACCACGCTACTCCACTTTCGCGATCACTGTCTAAAATCAGATCTTTTTCCTACCCCTTATTTCTACTGTGTCCATTTTGTGACCAAAAAATTAGAGTCGAAATCGGCCCAAAGCATCTCAAACTAAGTAAAATTAAGCGAAAGCGGAATTGCTATAACACCTGTATTATCAAGGTTTTAAGTGGGTTTTAAGGGTGGGAAAGAGCGGGCAACGGGATTCGAACCCGCGACCCCGAGCTTGGGAAGCTCGTACTCTACCGCTGAGTTATGCCCGCTCACTCTCGGTTTCTTTTAACAGAAATATAGCCATAAATCCGACCTCTGTCAATGGAGAGATGCTGCCAGCTTGTCTTAGACAATGGAGTGGGCATATTCACAAATCTGCTGAGGGAACGAAATTTATGAAACCCAACCTTAAAACATTCTATTGAAATCAAGGAAAAGACGTGATAAGTTTGAACTGCCGAAAAGAAGAATATGAAGGATTTTCCTCTTAAGTCAAAATTTCAAGTATCGGATCTGCCTGAATTTAATTCATTTCTTTTTGACGAGGTCTATGATGAAATCTAAAACATTGAGTCGGCGCGCTTTTCTGCGCAGCAGCGCCGCTCTCGGGATGACAGCTTATGCCGCCAAGGCCAGCGGCCTCGAAAGCATCCTGGCCGCCTCACAGTCTATCGCGGACCAGTCACCCGAGGAAGTGGCCAAAAACGAGTTCTATTGGAGAGAAATCCAATTGGGCTTCAAGTTGGACCGTACACTGATAAACCTCAACAACGGCTTTACCTGCCCGACACCCCGGGTCGTGCTCGAATCTTGCTGGCGGTACATGGATATGATCAATATGCTTCCTGTCCACTACCAGGGCAGGGTCCAGCGGAATATCCAGACGATTCGCAGACGCATGGCAGAAGAGTTCGGATGCGAGCCCGAAGAACTGGCACTCACCCGCGGTGCCAGCGAATCCCTGCAGATCGTACAAAACGGAATCGACCTCGAACCGGGCGACGAAGTGATCACCACCGAGCAGGACTACCCCCGCATGTTGACGACATGGGACCAGCGCAGGCGGCGTGACGGAATCAAAGTGACCCGTCTCCAGTTCCCCGTGCCGACTACAGGGGACGATCTCTATCAACGGTTCGAGAAGGCCATCTCACCGCGGACAAAGGTTTTCCATTTCTGTCACATCACCAACCTAACGGCCCAGCTGTTTCCGGTCCAGCGGCTGTCCCGGCTGGCGCGCTCCAGGGGCATCGTCACCATCGTCGATGGAGCCCATGCCCTGGGGCACTTCCCGTTCAAGCTGCGGGATCTCGAATGCGACGCCTATGGTGTAAGCCTGCACAAGTGGCTGCTCGCACCTATCGGCAACGGCTGCCTCTATGTGCGCCGGGAGAGCATCCCGAAATTCTGGCCGCTGCAGGCAGCACCAGCCTTGCAGGCGAACGATATCCGCAAGTTCGAGGCAATAGGAACGCATCCTTGGGCCATCAGGGCAGCACTCGGCGAAGCACTGGCCTTTCATCAGGCAATAGGAGCCGAACGCAAGGCGGCCCGGATGCGCTATCTCACCATGCGGTACATCAACGCTCTGAAACAGTATCCGGAGTTCAAGGTCTTATCTAACATCAGCGAACCTCCTCAAACATGGGGAGTGGCGGCGGTCTATATCGATGGCATCGACGTCAGGGATCTGGCGCGGTTTTTGATGGACAAGTACAGAATCATCGTGGTTCCGCTTGTAGGAGGGGTTCCACCCAATGCAGTTTTCGATTATCAGGCAATACGGGTGTCGCCGAACGTCTACACCACCCTCGAGGAGATCGACACATTCGTGACGGCCATGGAAGATGCGATCAAGAATGGCGTTCCGGCCACACAGGCCTCTGCCCGCGGCAGCACATGGGATGGCCCATACCTCGTTTAATGGTAAACCCAAGCGAATAAGAAATCGTGCCGATTGTGGTTCAGGAGGGAGCCTTGTTCCTACAGCGCGGAGGGGCAGAACTTCCCTGATGCCGTGCTTGGATCTACAAGGATCTTCGATAATATGGAGGACTCAGATGAAGCATCTGACTCTATTTGCTGTTTTGACACTCGTGTTCATGCTCTTTATTGGGAACAGCACAGCCTACTGCCAGGCCACATTTAAAATTCCGTTCAAATTCAAGGCCGAAGGCCAGTCATTCCCTCCAGGAAATTACTGGATCGCACAGAAGGAAGAGGGAAAAATCACTCTCCGGAGGGAGACAGGAGGCGAGGAAGTCTTGATCCCTTTCATCGAGAAGCTGGCCCAGACAGACCCGCCGATCGAGGCGCCACTCCTTGTCTTCGACATGGTGGGGAACTTCGAGCCTTCTTATACGGAGTATATCACAGAATATTTGCTGGCGGAGGTTTGGCTGACTGCGGAGGACGGGTTCCTGGTACTTTCTATGGAAAGATCGGAATACAACAAAAGTGTCGAGGGAGTGAAGACGAAAAATTAGCAGGGATTTAGCATAACAGCTTTCCTTATAGTCCTTGAGTTAAATGGTCACTTCCTCTGACAGACCCACCGTCATATCGGTTTCGTCAACCGCCCTGACTCTGTAAGTGTAAAAGACATTTCCGCCAGGCAATGGATCATTGTAAGTATATGAATTGCCAATGAGCTCTGACTCATCGACTTCTACAATCACAGCATAGGCTTTCCCTTCCTCTTTGCGCTCCATAACGTATTTCGAAGCTGGTAGAGCGCCCAAGTGAGTGACATTGAAAGTCACTCTTCCATAATCACACCTGATTATCCATGCCTTATCTGTTATTTGGGAGACGTCGATATCGATCAATGTATTATCTACAGTGATATTGACTTGATCTTGTACTACAAGCCCTGAATCCTTTATATCGTATGCCTTTGCTTTTATTAAATGACTGCCGTTGGGATAAAGGGTGGTATCCCAGTTACATAAAAAGGGGGATGACACTGACTCGCAGAGGAGAACATTTCCCACGAAGAAGTCAACATAAACTGTATTAGAAGCTGCTTTGATCGAGACTGTCCCGCAAATACTCTCAGCAGCCCCGGGTGATGTTATAATCACAGAGGGTGCAAATAATTCGAATGCTCCGATGTCAGAACGAGCATCTCCCACTCCGTCGCCGTCTTTGGGTCTCAATACTCCTCTCTGATCAGTTGCTTCAAAATCAGTCGGATGTCCTGCATCTATAGCAGGACTTCCAAGAAGCAGCTTGTGAGTCATGGTAGGACCTCCGTTGTCTGCCAGAACGCCGAGCATGGGATTGAAACCATAGATATTCCCGGTTTGGTTTCCGGTTATAGTGCATCCAGATGTTGTTTTAATTAGATTGTATCCCTGTGAGATTATTGTTCCCCAGCAGTCGTCAGGATTAATCACGTCAGACCAAGGGTGACCCACAGAATTATCCGCGATAATCGTATTCTTTATCCTGAAAGTAGCAGAAGGGTCCCATGGCTCGTTATGAATTCCTCCCCCGCTCTCGTGGCCGAAATTCTTGTAAATCGTACAGTTCAGAAGAGTCGCATCACCCGAAGAATAATTATGAATACCACCCCCATTGCCTCCATAATCATGCGGCATTGTTCGATTGTTGCTCAATGTACAATTCTTTAGGATCAGCTTCCCATTATTGGAAATGCCACCTCCTCCTCCAGCAGGCATTTCCTCAGAATCTCCGGTTACATTTCCCGTTATAAGACTCTTTGATATTTCAGCCGAACCGGAATTATGAATGCCTCCTCCCCAGCCTCCGGCGCCTTCAAATCCGCCGTCACCGCAAGTGTTATCCTTTATGGTACAGTCAATGACGGTTAATGCGCCGCTGTTATATATGCCGCCCCCGTCTCCTCCATAGCCTTCTTCCATTCCAAAACCATATGTCCCAGTTAAGTTCTGAGAGATTGTACAATTGTCGAGAATGACAGTGGATTCAGGGCCGTTGTATATACCGCCCCCGTCTCCTCCACTTCCGCCGTAGAGATCACTGTCTCCTCCACGTCCGGTTCGGTTATTGCTGATATCTGAGTTTTTTATAAATATGGTTCCCTGTTTGTTGTAGATGCCTCCCCCATATCCACCGGGTGGGCCTGTACCAGTGGTGCTTTCTCCTCCTTTACCTGTCAGGTTATTCACAACTGCACAGTTTTCGATGTTTAATGTCGCAAAGCGGTTTAACATCCCTCCACCACTGCCGCCTACAGTAAGGGCGGGGGGTGAGCCTCCATCCGGAGTTTTCCCATTCTGTATGGTAAGATCGAAGAACGAAACATCAACGTTTCCCTTGATCTGGATTACGCGATCTAATTGATTGCCATCCACAACGGTCAAATTCCATCCTGCCCCCTGGATCACCACGCTTGATTGAATATCCAGGTCTCCGGTCAAACAGTTGTCTTCCTGTGCGCCTTGGATGGTGATAATAAAGAGACCCTCAGGCAGTAAAATAGTATCCTTGCCTGCCAATGCATTAGCTTCCATGATCGCTGCCCGAAGAGAACAATCTCCATTGACATCAGCCGCAATTCCATCCCCAGGATTCACATCTACCGTATCGTCCGTGGTGTTCACCGTAAATGTGTCCGCCTGGACGACACTCCAAGTAATTACTATAAATCCCAATAAAATGAGCGGCATTATTGTCTTTTTCATTTATCTACCCCCTAAATTTATTTTCTTGGCTCTATCCCCTAAAATCTTGCTTCCAAACCAATGCCAGCCTTAAGGCCCCCCAGTTTGATCTCGACCTCTTCCATCATGTCAGTGGCATTTAAGTATCCGGCGGAAATCTTGATAAATAGACTCGACCAGACTCTGTATAAGATCCCAGTCTCAAAACCGAATCCCAGGGAGCTGCCTGTCACTTCCTCACCCAAAGCTTCTTCTCTATAATTCGCATGGAACAGTCCGAGTTCTGCTTTGTATCCAAGCCTTTGTGAAACTGTCCCATCATACCCAATCCCGAAAGAAAAATGATGCTGGGTAGATTTGGCTTCCTGTTCTAGCGCTGTAGTGGTCCCTTGTTTCGAGAAAAATCCGTATCCCGCCCAGATAAAAAAACCTTTATACAAGCTATATCCTGCTTTTACTTCTGGATAAAAAACACTGCTTCCATAAACATCTTTATAGCCAGAATCCGAAGGATTAAGATAATTTCCGACAACTGAAACCATAAATTTACTCTGTGAAAAAACAGAGGTGCACAATACAAAAATCATCAATGAAACAAATATTATTTTTCTCATTTTTTTCCCCCTATTTGAATTTTTGCCTCAGCTATTCCTTGATCAGCTTTCTTCCAGAGAAACTCGACTGGCACAGACCATTGGAATTTCCATGATTTCTATGGCTCCCACAGCCTTTCGGTGAGATCATTTTGTTACCGCAATCTGCACAGAAAGTCGCGGTCTCAGGATTATTCGATCGACACTCGGGATACTCGATTCCCATTGCCGTATTCCCTATCTTAGGCGAGAAAAGTATATAAAGGAACACAAAAAGTGTCAAATAATGAGCGGCAATAAATAAGGAAGAAAAACTATTGACATCCTCTGGTCTATGATTTACACTATTAATGACCGAACGGTCAGTCATTAACGTGGAGCTCCGATGCCTAAGATCGTCGACAAAAAGGAAAAAAGAGAAAGAATCCTGGAAGCAGCCATATCGGTGTTTGCCAAAAAAGGAATGGCCAAAGCCAAAACCGCAGACATCGCTGAGGCTGCCCGGATCGGTAAAGGGACCATCTACGAGTACTTTAAAAGTAAAGACGAAATCATGGAAGCCTCATTTTATTTCGTGATACAAAAGGCCGAAGGTATCATCGCCCAGCGTCTGTCCAAACTGGAGGATCCATGGGAAAAATTTGTGACCTACCTCAAAGTCTGGAATGAAATCCTGCAGAGCGAGTTCAAAGATTACATGGAGATCATGCTCGATTTCTGGGCCGAAGGCATCCGGCAAAAGCAGGATGTCTCGACTTTTAGCCTAAAAAAAATCTATGATGTGAACCGGGATATGCTTAAAAACATCCTGGATGAATGTGTAGCCCAGGATAAAATCCATCCCGTAAACACCCATGCAGTCGCTTCCATCATCCTAGGAACCTTGGACGGATTGATGCTCCAATGGATCATCGAGCCCGAAGTACTCAGAATCGAAGAAAGCCTTGACCAGATGGAAAAATTGATCCTGCGAGGATTGAAAAAGAAAGGATAAAAGAATGAACAGGACTAATCTTTGGTTTCATTATCTCTTAGCTGGATTTCTGTGTGGGAGCCTTCTCGTGTCCCCTTCCCTGGCTCAAACGAATGCACAAGAAAACCAGGCCAAAAATATCGTTGAGAAAGTCGACGAATTATACAGGGCCTCGACCAGCGAGGCACTGGTTGAGATGGAGATCATCACTCCCCACTGGCAGCGAACGCTGAAGATGAGAATCTGGACCGAAGGAACGGAAAAAACCTTTATCCGCATTCTCGAACCGAAAAAGGAACGAGGCATTGCCACCCTCAGGATCGGGACCGAGATGTGGAATTATCTTCCCAAAACCAATAAAGTGATGAAAATTCCTCCTTCCATGATGATGAGTTCCTGGATGGGATCCGACTTCACCAATGACGATCTCGTCAAGGAATTTACTTTTCTCGAATCCTACAACTTCGAGATGGCCACCCCTGAAAATCCTGAAGAGGGTGTTCTCTATGTCAAGTGCATCCCCAAGGAAGGCCTGCCCATCGTATGGGGGCATATCGTGGTCGCAGTCAGGGAGGGAAATTACATGCCGCTCTGGCAAAAGTATTATGACGAAAAGGGAAAGCTCATGAGGAATATGATCTTCAAGGATGTCAAGAGCTTTGGGAAGCGGGAAATTCCTTCAGTCATGGAATTGATTCCTGTTACCAAAGAAGGACACAAAACCATACTGCGGTATCTCGAAGCCCGGTTCGATATCCAGCTCGACGATGACATTTTTACCTTGAGAAATTTGCGAAAGAGTCTATAAGCCATGTTGATACTCAAGATGGCATTCCGGAACATCTTCCGTCATAAACGCAGGACAGTCCTCACCGGACTCAGCATGCTGGTGGGATTTGTCCTGGCTGTGATTTTCATCGGTTGGGCAGACGGCATGTACAACAACATCATCAGGACTTTCACTTCCAACCGGCTGGGCCACATCCAGATCCATCAGAAAGACTATCTCGACCGTCCTTCTCTCTATAAGACCATAGACGACATTTCCCAAATAAGTGAAACCCTCGATCAAATCGAAAAAGTTCGATCATGGGCACCTCGAATCTTCTCAGCAGGATTGGCTTCGGTGGGCGATAAAAGTGCGGGCGTTCAAATCATAGGAATAGACCCTGAAAAGGAAACCAAAACCACCCATTTCGATAGAAAAATCATAGAGGGACGAACCTTCTCAAAGGATCCCTCACATGAGGCCATTATAGGCAAAGGTTTGGCTGAAATCCTCGAAGCACGAGTCAACGACGAGATCGTCATCATATCTCAGGGGGCAGATGGATCCATCGCCAACGACCTCTACGATATCGTGGGGATTTCCTCCAGTGGGGATGATATGAGCGACCGCATGTCCTTCTATCTCCATTTAAAAGATGCCCAGGAGCTTCTGGTGCTCGACGGACGGGTCCACGAGATCGCAGTGACTGTGGACAGCCTCAATCATGTCAGCGAGGTCAATAAGCTGATCAAAGAAAAAATCGGGAATCCTGACCTTGCAGTCGAACCTTGGCAGGTCTTCGCAAAATCTTTTTATCAGGCCATGCAGGCCGACAAACAAGGGATGTGGATCATGCTGGTCATCATCGTATTCATCGTAGCAGTGGGCGTTTTGAACACGGTTCTCATGTCCGTGCTGGAAAGACGGCGCGAATACGGAGTATTGAAGGCCGTGGGCACGAAGCCCAGACAAATCATCAAACTTGTCCTGCTGGAAGTGACTATCCTTGCCGCTATCTGCATCATCCTGGGAGTCGGGCTGGGATTCGGAGCCACCTCTTTCCTTTCCACCCATGGAATCGATTACGGCGAGGGCTTCACTTACGGAGGGATGAAGTTCGATACCATGTATGCAGAGGTCAATACCCGAAGTTTTATTATTCCAGCCGTGACCGTTCTCATATGTGCGGTTCTGGTCAGCCTCTATCCTTCTATAAAAGCCGCCCAAACTGAACCGGCGAAAACCATGAGATTGCATTAAGGAGTGTTCGATGTGGTTTGAAATGAAGCTAGCTTGGCGGAACATTTTCAGGAATAAGCGCCGGACATTTATCGCCGGGACGGCCATCGGTGTGGGACTGGCTGCGATGATCTTCACCGACGCTCTGATGATCGGCATGAAAGACAACATGATCAAATCCGCCACAAAATCATTTCTGGGGGAGGGACAAATACATCATGAGGAATTCCGCTTGACCCAGGAAGTGGAGAAAACGACCAACGACCTGGAATGGGTCACTTCGAATCTCGAGAAAGAAGACATCGTTGAGGAGTTCACTCTCCGCACAGCCACCTTCGGAATGATCACCTCTCCAGCCAATGTCAGCTCGGTCATGTTCTACGGGATTCGGCCCGAAACGGAAAAAACTCTGTCTCAAATCGACGATGTCATCCAAGAGGGAGATTATTTCAAAGGAGATGAGGAACGGGAGATCGTGATCGGAAGCGAGCTCGCAGAGGTTTTGGAAGTCGGGCTCGGTGACCGGGTTGTGATAACCGTTTCCCAGGCAGAAAGCGGAGATCTCGCCCAGGAGATGTTTCGAATCTCTGGGATTTATCACTTCAACATAAAAGAAATGGATACCGGAATGGCTTTTGTACGCCTATCCAAAGCCCAGGACATGCTCGGAATCGGAAAAGACGTCCATGAGATCGCCATAAAATTCAAGGATATTGAATTCGCCTCCACAGAGAATCATCCGTTCTGGTCAAAATACTCGACGCACAACAACGAGGCCGTGAGCTGGACCACACTCCTTCCTCAGCTCAAAGCAATCCTGGGCTTATTCTGGATATCCCTGCTGGTTATGGCGGTCATCCTTTTCGGAATAGTCGCCTTCGGCATCATCAACACCCTGTTCATGTCTCTTTACGAACGGCTGTTCGAATTCGGCGTGATAAGAGCTGTAGGCACCAGGCCAGGCGGAGTCAGGAGGCTCATCGTATTCGAAGCCGGCGCTCTGTCGGTATTGAGCATTGTCCTGGGTATCTTACTCGGATCGATCATCACTGCAATCTTTGTCAAGGTCGGAATCGACTACCGGGGAATCGAGATAGCTGGAACGACCATACACGAGATGCTTTATCCTGTGATCCACATCCAGCAGTACATCATCTATCCGCTTGCGGTATTCGCCTTCACCCTTCTTATCGGATTGTATCCAGCGTTTGTGGCTTCGAAGATGCCGATATCCGATGCCTTACGGAAAAGTCTATAGGAGATGATACAAATGGAAAGCAGAGAGAGAAATATCATCGTAACCGAGAACGTAAAAAAGAATTATAAAGATGACGAGGTCGTGGTCAGAGCAGTCAGAGGTATCGACCTAACCATCAAAACAGGAGAATTCACAGCGATCGTCGGCCCATCCGGCTCCGGGAAGACCACTTTCCTGAATGTGATATCCGGCCTCGATTCTCCGACCGAGGGAAAGGTCTGGCTCAATGATAAACTGCTGTCAGAGATGAGCAAAAAGGAACTGGCGGATTTCCGGCGGGATTATGTCGGGTTCATATTCCAGGCATACAACCTTATCCCTGTATTGACCGTCGAGGAAAATATCGAATATATTATGCTCCTTCAGGGAGTCAGCAAAGAGGAAAGGCACCGACGGGTTATCAAAATCCTCAAGGAGATAGGAATGGAGGGTGCAGAAAAACGCTTTCCCCCCAAGCTCTCGGGGGGTCAGCAGCAGAGAGTGGCGATTGCCAGAGCGATGGTCTCCCAGCCTGAGCTGATACTGGCTGACGAACCGACGGCCAATCTCGACCAAACCACGGGAGCGGAGCTTCTGGACATGATGAGGGAGTTGAACAGGAAAACAGGTATGACTTTTCTGTTCTCCACCCATGACCAGATGGTCATGGATAGAGCCGACCGAGTCATTACTCTCGAAGACGGCAAAGTTATTCAAGACGACCGGAAAAGCCAGAAGTGAAAAAAAATATTTTCAGGGAAACAGTCATCCTGATGGGAATTTTTCTGCTGCTTTTTTCCTCACAGGCACAGCCGGAGGAGCTTTTTACGATCAGCGGGTATTACAAGAACTTTTCCATTCTTTTCATGCAGCCGGCATACAAACTGCTGGACACAACGGTTGACCATCCGGATCTGGGTGCTCTCCTAAGCCGGGTCAGATTCAAACTGGATAGTCATCCAGCGAATTTCCTCTCCTTCCATTTTGCCTACGATCTCTCCCCCAAAATTCAAGATCCCGCCTTATTCGATGAAAACTCCTTTTTTGTGCAGATGAGGCCCGCAGAATACCGGTTTGACGATTTTCGGGACCGGCTCTATCCCCGGCCTGGGGAACCGGTCTCGAGTTTTGGACTCTTCCACAATCTGGACCGGTTTTACATAGCCCTTGAGACCGACTTTGCAGACATCTACGTGGGGAGGCAGCCGATCGCCTGGGGGAGCGCTCGAGTGATCAATCCTACCGATGTCATCGCTCCGTTCGCTTTCAATGAGCTGGACAAGGAGGAACGGTGGGGTGTGGATGCCATCCGGATGCGGGTTCCACTGGGCATGATGGACGAACTGGATGTAGGATATGTAGCGGGCAGGGATTTCAAAGCCGATAACAGCGCATTTTTCATCAGAGGAAAGACCTATAAATTCCAAACAGACATTTCCGCTCTTTTCCTCGCGTTCAGGAAGCATCTGCTCATCGGCTTAGATGTCGCGAGGGCTATAGGAGGAGCGGGTTTTTGGCTCGAAGCTGCCTATGTGATCCCGGATTTTTTTGGCGAAAAAGAAAATCCCAATGGAGAGAATTACTTCCGGGCGAGTATCGGATTGGATTACAACCTCAACAGCAGAACCTACGGCTTCATCGAATACCATTTCAATTCAGCCGGAGAGAACCAACCTGAAAAATACAGCAGTCTCACCATAACGCCTGCCTATCGGGACGGCTCGGTCTACCTATTCGGACAACATTATATGAATATAGGCTCTACCTACCAGCTCTCCCCTCTCATGCCTTTGACCGGTTTGCTCATCGCAAACCTCAGTGACTGGTCTCTGGTCCTCTCCCCTTCTATCGAATACAACATCTCCCAGAACATCTACTTGGCCGCAGGTGCTTATCTGGGCCTCGGAGAAAATCCTGAGCGGGTTCTCGGTCCCCTCTCCCCCAATCCTCTTATCTTGAGGTCAGAGTTCGGCTCCTATCCAGATATGCTCTTCACCTCTTTCCGTATATATTTCTGAAGGCATCAACTTTCGACTTAAATATTTTTTCCAATTCGAATAGAATGGAAAAGAAAGGGCTGGCAAGAATGGAAGAAAAGCGGCGGCCTCGAGTGAATCTGCAAAAGCATAATCCTCTTCTCAAGACCAAGCTCGCTATCCCACCCCTCCGCAATGATCTGGTCAAACGGCCCAGATTGATTCAAAAACTCAGCGACGGCGTTAAGGGCAAATTTACCCTCATCTCTGCACCAGCCGGATTTGGAAAAACGACACTCCTCAGCGAGTGGGTGCATCAGAGCAGACATCCTGTTTCCTGGCTTTCCATAGATAAAACCGACAACGATCCGGTCACTTTTCTTACCTATATCGTAGCCGCTCTTCAGACCATAAATGAAAGCATCGGTCAAACCTCCCTTCAGCTTCTCTATTCTCCCCAACTTATGCCCTATGAAACCGTTGTCGTGGCCCTGATCAACAGCCTGACTCCTTTTCCCAGGGATTTCGTTCTGGTCCTGGATGACTATCATCATATCGAGTCCAAACCCATTCATGACATACTGTTCTTCTTGCTGGAGCACATGCCTCAGAGGATGCATCTGGTTCTTTCCTCGCGTTCCGATCCACCCCTGACTCTGTCCAGACTTCGCAGTCATCAACATCTGACCGAGATCAGAGCAGCGGACCTCTGCTTCACTTCCGAAGAAACCTCTCTTTACCTGCAAAAGTATTTGGAAATAAACCTCCCTGATGAGGAGATCGCTTTACTCGAGTCTCGAACAGAGGGATGGATAACCGGATTACAATTGGCCGCTCTCTCCATGAAAGGACGAAATAACCTTTCAGATTTTATCGCTGATTTTACGGGAGACAACCGGTACATCGTGGACTATTTGATGGAAGAAGTCCTCAACCGGCTGCCTGAAAACATACAAACCTTTCTCTTGTCTACCTGTCTCCTTGATCCCTTATCCGGACCTCTCTGCGACTCAGTAACAGAAGAAAAAAACAGTCAGCAGGTGCTGATCTCGCTGGAGAAGGCAAATCTTTTTATCTTCGCCTTAGATAGCGAACGCAATTGGTTCCGTTACCACAGATTATTTGCCGATTCGCTGCGCCAGCGGCTCCTTCAATCATCCGGTGAACAGGTTCCCGAGCTGCACCGGCGTGCCTGTGATTGGTACGAGCAGAATGGATTCAAAATGGAGGCAGTCGAACACGCGCTGGAGGCTCGTGATTTCGACCGCGCTGCTTATCTTCTCGAAGGGATCGCCGAATCTGTATGGGACCGCGGCCAGCAGGTCAAATTGGTGGAATGGTTCGATTCGCTTCCCGAAAGAATCCTCTCATCCCGTCCTCTGCTCTGTGTCCTGGATGCTCGTGCATTGATTATGAGCGGGAAGCAAGAAACGGCTGTAAAATGCCTGCACGCTGCTGAACAAATCCTGAAATCTCCTTCGAATGAGATCATCGAGTTTCTGCCTGACGGCTCCCGTTATCAGCATGTATTCGACAGAGAGGAGCTTCGAGGAAAGATTTCTGCAGTTTGGGCCTTGTTATCCATGTATAGAGGGGAAGCCGCTCAAGTGATCCATCACTCGAAGGAAGCTCTTGCCATACTTCCAAAACAAGATTTGACATGGCGTGGTGTGGTCACCACCATGTTGGGCATGGCCCACGGATGGGCTGGAGATGGGGATATGAAAAAGGCTGAGCAGGCATTCTCTGAGGCCATATCCATAAGCCAGAAGGCAGGCAATATCTCATTCTATCTTTTTGCCGGGCTCGCCCTGGCTGGCATCCAAACCTATCAAGGCCGCATGAGGGAAGCAGAAGAGCTCTGCCAAAAACTCCTGCAAATCGCTGAAGAATCAGGGATGAGTCAAACTGGAAACGCTGCATCGATCCTTTCAATCCAGGGAGGAATTCTCTGTGAGAAAAATGACTTCGATCAAGGTCTGCCGCTTCTACGAAAAGGCCTTGAAATTGCCAGATTGAGCCGCGATGTGATTGCTCTTCAAGGGGTACGCTTAAACATGTTGAGGGCATGGATTTTAAAGAAAGAGTTCGCCGAGGCCTTCCGCATCGTGCGAAAAATCGAAAAAGATGCCAAAGACTTCAACCTCCCTCCCTGGATGATTCATGCTGTGTCTGCACATAAGGCGCAAATATGGCTGGAATCGGGTAAATTGAACTCAGCCATTCAGTTGATCGAAGAGCGCGGTCTCAGTCCACAGGACAAAATTGCCAGCAGGGTGGAACCCGAGTACATCATCCTGGCCCGCATCTTAATCGCTCAGAACAAACCTGAGCAGGCCGACCGGCTTCTTCAAAGACTTTTAATAAATGCACAGGCCGGAAACCGTCTTATAACAGAGATTCAGATACACCTGGTAAGGATCCCGGCTCTGCTGGCCCTGGGAAAACACGATGATGCCATGGATGAATTGAAGAAAGCCATAACCTTAGCTGAACCGGGGAGTTTTATCAATGTTTTTGTTTCCGAAGGCCGGCCTGTGGAAACACTGCTGGAAAAAATCTTATCCGAAAAGAAGAGCCCATACGTAAAGAAAATCTCGATGGCTTTTAAATCGAGGAGAGACTTGAAAAAGGATGCTGTTCTTGCAGATCCCCTGAGCGAAAGGGAACTCGATGTGCTGCAGCTCCTTTCAGCCGGGTTAACCAATAAGGAGATTGCCGACAGACTCTACATCTCCTTGAACACAGTGAGAACCCACACAAAAAACATCAACAGCAAACTCAATGTCCACAGCCGCGCAAAGGCTGTGGCTCGTGCTAAAAAGCTGGGCCTTATCTGATTTCTGCCGCACCTCCGCATCCATTGAAAATCACCCCTGTAAATCACATCTTCATGTGATGACTTCCTCTGATCTTTCGCTTATTTTTTTACAGGAGCGAAGAAAATGAGAGGAACGAAAAAGAATCCCTCTCCCGAAATATACCGGATAAATGTGGAGGGACGACTCGGCAAATCATGGGCCGACTGGCTCGAGGGGATGGTCATTTCCTACCAGAAAAATCAGACGGTGCTTACAGGCCCTTTGCCCGATCAGGCCGCCCTGTACGGGTTGCTCCATCGCATCAGGGATTTGAACCTGACACTGGTCTCTGTGAACCGGAAAAAATCCAGGGAAAAAACTGACATAACGGAGAAAATTCAGAACACAGAGGCAAAAAAACTCGGAGGGAAGAAAATGAAAAATACAATCATCTTGGTATCGACGGTCTTGCTCCTTGCTCCGATATCGTCCAGCCAGGATCTGACGGGTAAGGACATCATCGAGAAGGCCAATGACCTGTTCAACGCCGAAACCAGCTACGTCAGGTCGAAAATGACCATCATCACCACATCAGGGCAGGAACGGACGTTCATACAAGAGTCCTGGAGTAAAGACCGAGGAGAAAAAAATCTGGTGAGGTATTTAGAGCCAAGACGCGTCAAGGATCAAGCGGTCTTGATGTTGAACCACGCAGACGACATCTGGATGTTTTTTCCGAGAACCCAACGCGTCCGCAAGCTGGCCTCCCACGCCAAAAAACAAAAAATGCAGGGAAGTGATTTTTCTTATGAGGACATGGGAAGTGGAGATGCTTTTATCGAGGATTTCACCTCCCGAAGGCTCGAAGATGAACAAAAAAAAGGAAAGGACTGTTATAAACTGGAGCTCACCCGCAAACCAGACAGCGACAGTTCCTATTCCAGGTTGATTATGTTGGTCATGAAGGAAAATTTTCTGCCCATCGTTATCGATTATTATGACGAGAACGATCCCACCTATCTGCAGAAGACAATGGTTGCCAGCAACTTTCGAGTCATCGATGACATTCCCACTGCCACAAGGGTGGTGATGTTCAACAAAAATGACAACACCCAGACTGAAATGGAACTCCTTGAAGTCAAGTACGATATCGCGCTGACCGACGATTTGTTCACGGAAAGGAGCTTGAAAAAATGAAAAAAGCGATGTGTCTTCTCGTTCCCCTGCTCACGGTTTTGTGCCCGCTCTGCGCCCAGAAAAAAGTCGAACTTTTTGGATATTTTGAACCGCAAATCATGGCAACGGAAGTTAAGAACGACCTGTATCAGCTTTTTTCGAATAAATTGAGATTGGATGTGAAATCCGATTTGTCTGACAACATCGCCTTTGCGGCCAATTTCGACTTCATCACCTACCACGGTAAAAAGAAGTGGAACGTACTGGATTTTTTGTCTCCGGATATTCTCTCTCAAGTCCCCGAAGGATTGGAATCCTCCTACCTTCTTCCCTTCTCCGATCGAACCTTCCTGGACAACGCCTATGTCAGGCTGAGCTTCAAAGCTTTCGACCTGACTGCTGGCAAGCAGCAAATTTCACTGGGAACCGGGTATGTTTGGAATCCGATGGATATCTTCAACGTCAAGGAACTCGTCGACCCCACCTATGAACAGCCTGGACACAATGCCGTGCGGATCGACATCACCCTGGGGAACATCTACACCTTCACGGCCCTCTATTCCCCGGATGACACATGGCAAAATTCGGCCAAACTGATTCAGCTAAAAGGCAGGCTGTTTCACTTCGACTATGCACTGATCGCCATCGAAAAGGATTGGAGGTTTCACGACTACAGGCAATTTGACCAGGTGAACATGAATTTTTTAGAAGTGCCTGAGAAACGGCGGCTCCTTGGAGCCTGCACGGCTGGGGAACTCTTGGGGCTGGGTGTCTGGGCAGAAGGGGCCTACAATTGGATGGAATCATCCAAAGATTTTTATGAACTGGTCATAGGAACAGATTATACCTTCGATTTTCAAACCTATGTCATGGCGGAATATTATCGAAACACTCTCGGCAAAACCGACTCTCAACACTACACACTCAATGATTGGGTGCGATTTTTCACCGCCGAACAAAAGTCTATCTCCAGAGATCAAATTTACATTTTCATCCAGCATCCGATTGCAGACCTTATAGACCTGGGACTCCAGAGCGTGTACTGCATTTCCGATAACAGCCTGGCTTTCATTCCCACTCTCAATTACAGCTTTTCGGAAAATGTAGATATCGCAGCCTATCTGAATCTCAACTTTGGAGAGGAAGGAAAAGTCTTCGCCAAAACCATGGGAAACGGGGCGATGCTCCGCGCCCGTGTCTATTTCTAAGAGAGAGAAAAGGAGAAAGAAGATGAGAGAAAAATTGTTATTAAAAGTCGCGCGATGGCATGCGTCCCGCCCATGGAGGATGCTGTCCATCGTGACGCTCCTGACCGTACTCTTCGCTGTTTTCGCCGGTCAACTTGAGATATCCACACATACTTCGGACCTTCTTCCTTCAGGAGATGAAAAGGTCAAACAGTTCAACACGATTATCGATGAATTCGCCACATCCACCAGCCTGGTAGTGGTGGTCCAGGGAGAGGAGGAGAGGATCAAAGATTTTGCCGACCGACTCGCCCCTCTCATCCTCGATATAAAGAACCCCCGAGAAAACGAATCTCCAATGTTTCAGCGCGTGGACTACAAGATTCCAGTCGAGTTCCTAAAAGATCATATGCTGATGCTGGTCGAGGAGAACGATCTTGCGAACATGAAAGAAATGTTTACGGATCCCAACCTCTTCGGTTTGATCACCAACATCAACAATTCCATGGAAAAAGAATATGCAGGAAGGGAGGAGGCTCTTTCGACTCGCGAAGAGGAAGATGGAGCCGTATCTTTTCTGGATTCCATCCAAGATCTCGTTCTGACCCTTCGGAAAGCTTCGAGCGGAGAAAATCTCGAAGATGCGGAAATTCAAGCTGCCGCGGAGAAGTTTCTCTTCGGAGAGCCCTATTTTCTGTCCTACGACAAGACGGCCCTTATCCTGAATGCCATTCCATACTTTTCCCTTATGGACAGGGATATGATCATGAGCAGCACCGAGGCGGTGCAGTCGATCGTCGATGATCTCCTGAAACAATTTCCGGATATTCAAGCGGGTCTGAGTGGATCCATCGCTAAAGAGCATGACGAGCAGGTCTCATCACAGCAAAGCCTGGGCTACACCACTCTCATCGCGTTTATAGGCATTTTTATTCTCCTCATCGTTTCTTTCCGGATGTGGGTGGCTCCCCTCTTCGCCATGCTCAACCTGTTTGTGGGACTGACCTGGGCCATGGGCGCCGCCGGCCTCCTGGTCGGGCAGCTCAATCTTTTTACCCAGACAATGTCCGTGCTTATCCTCGGACTGGGCATCGATTTTTCTATCCATCTTTTTTCTGTGTTTACCGAAAAAAGGGCTTCCGGCGAAAGCATCGTCTCTGCCATGGAGCAGACATTTTTAAAGAGCGGAAAGGGAATTTTGACCGGTGGAATAACGACCGCGTTTGCCTTTTTTGCACTGGTTGTCAGCCGCGCCCGTGGAATGAAAGAAATGGGAATCGTCATGGGCTCCGGTCTGCTGTCCATTCTTCTGGCCACATTGCTCTTTCTTCCCATCCTGTTTGTCCTCAGAGAGAGATGGCTGGCAAAGAGAACACGGAATAAATCCGTCATTTACAGAGATATCTCGTTCCGATTCTTGGGGCGTACCGGAAGATGGCTGAGCCAGCGGTATGTCTATACCATCTTGGTATCCATCTCCATAAGTGCCATTCTTATCTGGTCTGCGTTTCAAATCGAATGGGATTATGACTACAAAAACATGGAACCCAGGGGTATCACATCGATGCGCCTCATGGAAGTTATCATGGAAAAGTTCGATCTGAGCATGGATTACGCTCTGGTCTTGACAGAAGATATCGCAGAATCCTCCAGACTCGCCAAAAAATATCGCGATCTGGGCACAGTGGCCCAAACAGAGGACATCAGTCTTTTCCTGCCAACCCCGGAACAGCAGCAGAAAAGGATCCCGCACATTATGGACGTCCGGGATAAGATTCGTGCTGTAGAGACAAAGACAGAATTTGGCCGAGAAGAGCTGGAAGGATTGAAGAGCGAAATCGAGAGACTCGAGATGAACATCATGGAGATGCAGGATATGGCCTTTATCGGGGGCAAAGACAAAGTAGACAACAAGTGTAAACAGATCGTGGGAGATCCGGTCGATCCTGACTCGATAAATATCATTCAGAATTTATTGGAGATATTGAAAACAGAGAATCCTACGGCTCCCAAAGGACTTTCCGCCTTCTCAGAGAGATTTGCCCCCTATTTCAAGCAGTCTGTGCTCCGGATGAGTTCGACGGATCCGGTCCATCTCGACGATCTCCCCGTATCCATTCTGGACCGCTACAGCAATAGGGCAAGGAATCTGTTCTTGATCACCGTTTATCCAGCGGGCAGCATTTACGACGGCAATTTTTTGAACCGGTTCGTTGACGACGTGGAAAGAATCAGCAACAAGGCCACGGGCACAGGACCGCTGTTCAAGGCCCTGCTCAGGATATTCGGCCAGGACGGACGCAATGCGATTCTGTTGACTCTCGGAGTGGTTCTTATCCTCCTGTGGATAGACTTCCAAAGCCTTAGGCATGCTCTCATCGCCATGATTCCTCTAGCTCTGGGTGCTTTTTGGATGGTGGGACTGATGTATCTCACCGGGATGAAGCTCTCCATGATGGCCGTTATGGGGCTTCCCCTGATTATCGGCATTGGAATCGACGACGGCGTGCACATCATGCATCGCTGGAGGCACGAAGGCCTTGGGAAGATTCGTGTCGTCTTCTCCAGCACAGGCAAAGCCATCCTTCTGACCTCGCTGACCACCATGTTCGCCTTCGGCTCCCTGGTCTTTTCCGTTTTTCCTGCCTTAGGGCAATTCGGAGCAGCTCTCTTCATCGGCGTCGGAGCTTGTTTCTTGACAACAGGGATAATTCTACCCGGGCTGCTTGGGTTGATCGAGAGAAGAATTGAGAAAAGACAAAATCAGCAGGTCAGGTCCGCCTTTCCCGATTCCGTAACAGGATAAGTCTTTATCGGAGCGTGATCTGTGCAGCTTTTTTATCATACTTTCAAGCGAGAGGCTTGAATCTTCACTTATTGTTTGATGAGTTCTTCGGTCAAATCGACCGCAGAAGCGGCATCAGGAGCATAGCCGTCGGCTTCGATTTGCTCGGCGTAGGCCTGGGTTACCGGGGCTCCTCCAATGATGACTTTGACCTTTTCTCTCAGCCCCGCATCCCTCAGTGCCTGGATGATCTCCTTCATGTATATCATGGTCGTGGTCAGCAGCGCAGACATCCCTACGATATCGACCTCTTGCCTTTGGACATTTTCTATGAACTTTTCTTTGGAGACATCCGTTCCGAGATCGATGATTTCGAACCCGGCTCCCTGGAGCATCATCCCCACAATATTTTTGCCGATATCATGGAGGTCTCCTTTGACCGTTCCCAGGACAACCGTGCCTTTAGCCTTGATATTTGCTTCAGCTAAAAGAGGTTTGAGAATATCTAATCCAGAGTTCATAGCCCTTGCCGAGACCAACACTTCAGGAATGAAAAATTCGTTGTTCTTGAATTTTTCGCTGACGACGTTCATTCCTGACACCAAACCTTTGTTGAGCAGGTCCTCAGCAGAAATTTCTTCTGAAAGAGCTTTTTGAACCAGGTCTTTGACCTTTTCAGCCTGGCCTTTCACGACTTCTTGGGCTATCTCTTCAAATAGGGCCATGGTATCCTCCTTCTTTTGAATGCTCTTCTTCTGAGCGTTCAAACAATATAATCATCCTCCTCCATCAACCGGAGTTCTTTCTGGATGGCTTTCTTCACAGGAATGGGCATGTCTTTTTCCCTCTTCAACATAGGCTTCAGTCCTTTGCCGACGCCATCATCGATGAAATAGGGCTTCACAAAATTCGAATGCCAAGTTCTTTCCTCGAATGACCGACTCTCTAATTTTTCAAAGAAACTCTTGATCCCTCTTTCCGGATCCCCCTCGATCTCACGAAAGTAAGATCCATAAATATGGAGAGAATCACTGATGTCCACATAACGGCCCAGTCGAACGGGCTTCTCAGCCTTTTCCGATATGGCCTCTGCGATCTTCCTCATAAGGGCCGTGAGAGCGATAACGTTTTCAAACCAGGCTTTAAACAGATCTCGGCTCCGCCAATGGGTGTTCATGTTAAAAATGTAACCTTCCTTTTCATCCTTGCAAAGCCTCCCCCACACTCGCTGCAGACAAGGAGGATCTTCTGTCGGAGGGTCGAGTTTTGGATTCCATGTGATGGCTTGGGCGCGTCGGGTAAAGCCTGTTTGAGAAAGTTTCTTCACCATGTTGTCAATCTGATTGATGACCTCATTCTCGATCCTGTACTCGAATAAGCGGCCGTGGTATGTGTAGGTCCAACGGGTATCCTCGCTTTCCGTTCCTTTCAGAATCTCTTCCAGAGGCTTGACCCAATAATCATGGGCACCATACACCACTTCCATCACGTATTCTGCAAGGCCTCCCAGTCCGTCGGCAAAGGACCGATGGAAACGGGGCTGGCCAAAGGGCTGATGGACCACGACCACGACCGTCGCGTCCCGGCTGGGAGGATCGCCGGGACGATCGTATTCTGTACGAACGCTTATACCGGTCTTCCAAACCTCTTTTATCGCCTGTTCATAAGCTTGAGGAATCGTATCCGCCTGGACGGTTATGACCGGAATATTACCCGCCTTCATCATCCTTCCTCAACGTGTCTGCACACCAAGACAATATCGTTCTGGTTGAATCCCATGGGATTGCAAGCTGGATCATTTCGTTTCGACCTCATCCAAAAAGGTCTTCAATTTTATTGGATTTGTCAAATTTTATCAACGAATTAAATGATTCGAGCGTGAGGATGGAAGTTCTCGACTTCAGCAGGAGACGGATCACAGCCGAGAAACCTCCTTCATCCAAGGGAAATCTAAAAGGCCGATTATTACGGAATCTTATTTATGTCGATAGTATTCAGTCGGGGTTTGGCTAACGATGTATTCCACGGCTTTCTGAATGCAGACTCTGATCGCTTTCTCGATGGGAGTTTTCGCAAAGCCACCCAGGCCTACAGGAAGATTTCCTCCGATATTGGTTGCACCGCCTACGGCGACGCTCGTGGAATCGCCCTCGACTGTGGTGGCAAGAACGATCTGGGATGTCTTTGCATCGATGATCCGGAGATCTATCGCAACATGGCCCTTCTTCACTCCTCCACCGACTGTCACACCCAGGATTTTCGTGCCTCCACCGACTCCCTTTGCGCTTCCTTCGAATTCGGTTACGGCTGCAGTAACGAGCAGCTCCGCTCCATACACTTCTCCGATCGGAGCCTCTGTTCCTTTTTTCACTCTTCCCGAAGCACCCAGATCCTGTTCCTTGAGAACTTCCCCTAGCTGTTCTCTTTCAAGGACGATATAGCGGTTGGTGTTGAATAAGGCTGTGGTCAGCATGTCCCGCATGCCTTCCCCCACCTGGGGCCAGCCCATTCCAAACATCCCCAGCCATCCACCACTCCAGCCCCCTTTGGCGGTCTTGTCCTGGAATTCGCCCACGGCTATCCTGGCTTTAGGCCCATCGTAGCGTTCGGCCTGAGCTTCGCTGATGGAAGGTCCTCCCGTCGAAGTCACCTGGGCAGTCGGAGCACACGAGAAAGTCCAGGCTAAAACGGCAGCAAAGGCCGTTAAGATAATGAGCTTTTTCATCTTCTTCCTCCTTAGGTCCAAGATTATACGCAGCCGTTTGAATTGTCAATCACCTTTTACGAGGAAATTCCCTCACCTTTCGCCCTCCTTATGAGCTGAGTTCCTTTGACGATTTTTTGCTATAATGAGGATGATGAAGGCTTTCCAGTTATATTCCGAGTATCGACCTAAAGGAGATCAGACCGGAGCTATAAAACAGCTGAGCGAAAATCTGCAAAAAAATACCTCCCATCATGTCTTGATGGGAGTAACGGGATCGGGAAAGACCTTTACCATGGCCAACCTTATCCAAAAAATCAATCGGCCAGTCCTTGTCATTTCCCACAACAAGACATTGGCTGCTCAACTCTATCAGGAATTTCGGCATTTCTTTCCCGAAAATTCTGTGGAATACTTCGTCAGCTACTATGATTACTACCAACCAGAAGCTTATATTCCAGCCACCAACACCTATATTGCCAAAGAAGCGACCATCAATGATGAAATCGACCGCCTTCGCCTCTGCGCCACCAATTCGCTTTTCCAGAGAAGGGATGTCATCATCGTTGCCTCTGTCTCCTGTATCTACGGTATCGGTTCTCCACAAACCTATTATTCCATGAGTTTTACCCTTCAGAAGAACCAAACCATTCCCAGGAAGAAAATCCTGAAAAATCTCATAGATATCCAGTATGAAAGAGAGGAGACGGATTTCAAAAGGGGGACTTTTCGTGTCAGAGGAGACGTCGTAGAGATCTTCCCCTCTTATGAGGATTTTGCTTACCGCATAGAGCTGGATGGAGAAAAAATCTCTCGACTCTCATCGATCGATCCTCTGTTGGGAACCGTGCAGACACATTTCGATCGGCTTTTGATCTATCCGCGAACCTTTTTTTCCACTCCGCGCGACATTCTGGACGATGCGGTTATCAGGATCGAAAAAGAATTGGAGCAAAGAATCCAATTTTTCAAGAAACAGGGCAAAGTGATCGAAGCCGACAGAATAGAAGAAAGGACTTTGTTCGACCTGGAATTGCTCCGGGAACTCGGATGGTGTCCCGGTATAGAAAATTATTCCCTCTATCTAAGTATGAGAAAGCCCGGTGACCCCCCTTATACACTTCTGGACTATTTTCCATCCGATTTCCTGACCATCATTGACGAATCTCATGTCACAGTTCCCCAGATCGGGGGGATGTATCACGGGGACCGATCACGGAAACTGACTCTGATCGAACACGGCTTCAGGCTGCCTTCGGCACTGGATAACCGCCCTCTCAATTTTAAAGAGTTCGAAGACAGGGTCGCCAAGGTCCTCTATGTCTCTGCAACACCCGGCCCTTACGAACTCAAGAAAAGCCGGCATGAAGTTGTGGAACAAATCATCCGGCCCACCGGTCTCATTGACCCGGTTGTCGAAGTGCGCCCGATCAAAGGACAAATCGAGGACCTTATGGAGGAAATCGAAAAAAGAAGCAGCTTGAGAGAAAGGGCCCTCATAACCACGCTGACAAAAAAAATGGCCGAAGACCTGACCCGGTATTACCATGAGCTGGGATTACGGGTCCGTTATCTTCATTCGGAAATCAACACTCTGGAAAGGGTCCATATTCTCAGAGAGCTCAGAAAGGGGAAGTTTGATGCCCTTATCGGGATAAACCTCCTCCGGGAGGGTCTGGACCTCCCAGAGGTTTCTTTGGTGGCGGTCCTGGATGCCGACAAGGAAGGATTCCTGCGGTCCTCCACATCACTCATCCAGACTTTTGGGAGAGCCGCAAGGAATGTATCGGGAAAAGTCATCCTCTATGCCGAGGCCATTACGGAATCTATGCGGAAGGCTATCGATGAGACCAACAGGAGACGGAAGATCCAGCAAGAATACAACACAAGCAACAACATCACCCCCCAATCCATCAAGAAACATATAGATGACGTTTTAACCAGTGTCTACGAAAGGGATTACTTTGACTATCTCAGGATATCAGAGGACAAAGATATTTATCTTTCTCCCGAGAAGAGAAAGGAAAGAATGGACCGGCTGGAAAAACTGATGAAGCAGGCCGTCAGGAACCTTGAATTCGAAAAAGCAGCGGCTCTAAGGGATGAACTCAAAAGGCTGAAAAAGAGGGAGTTGGAACTTGTCGGTTAAGAAAAACGTGCGCTTGCGAAAAAAAATCGACGGGTTTCCCAAAAAGCCGGGAATTTATTTCTTCAAGGACAAAGATCAAAATGTTATCTATATAGGAAAAGCCCGCTCTTTAAAAGACAGAGTCAAATCCTATCTCGCTCCCAGCCCAGATTCCAAAGTGGCCACTCTTCAGGAAGAAACCGAGGATATCGACTATATCCTCACCGATTCAGAAAAAGAAGCCGCCTTTCTCGAAAACAACTTTGTCCAACACTATCAACCCAGATTCAATTTGAGGCTGAAGGATGACAAAAGCTTCCCTTATCTCAAAGTGTCTCTACAAGACCGTTTCCCCGGAATCTATCTCACACGGAAGATCGTATCAGACGGGTCGAAATACTTCGGCCCCTTCTCGCCCGCCAGCCAGGCGAGAAAGACCATCCATCTCGTCTCGAAATATTTCGGGATCCGCACATGCCAGGAAAAAATTCCCGGGAACCGCAAACGGCCCTGTCTGGAATACGATTTAAAACTCTGTTCAGCACCTTGTACAGAATATATCGACGAGAAGAATTATCGAGAAAACGCAGGGCACGCGCTCCTCTTTCTGGAAGGCAAGGTAGACAGGTTGGCAAAAATATCGAAGAAAAAAATGGATGAGGCAGCAAACAATCAAGAATTCGAGCAGGCTGCTCTCTGGAGAGACCTGATCCACACCTTGAATCATATAAAGGAAAAGCCAAAATTGATCTCGGTGAAACTGGAAAATCTGGATATCGTAGGATTCAACCAGAAAAATGAATGTTCAGCCCTCTATGTGTTTCTCATGCGCAGGGGCAAAGTCAAAGAGTATGAGAATCTCTTGTATCTTGAAAGAAAAGAGATCTTGAAGGAAGTCGTTTTGTTCGAACACTTGAAAAAATTCTATCAGGACCGGGATGATTGGCCGGATACGATCTTGCTCCCATTCTCTCCGTCGAACCGGAAAAAATTGGAAGCGGAAATCACACATAGAGCGAAAAAGAAAGTCCAACTCCTAGTCCCTGAAAAAGGAAAAAAGAGAAAGCTGGTGGAACTGGCTGAGAGGAATGCAGAGATTGTCCTCCGGGAAAAAACCGGAGAATCATTTCCCCTCAAAGAAGCACAGCGAGTATTGGATTTGAAAACCTCTCCAATCCGCATCGAAGGCTTCGACATTTCAAACATCGGAGGGCAGGAATCTGTGGGCTCATTGGTGGTTTTTGAAAACGGACTTCCTCGAAAACGGGATTACCGAAAATACAAAATCAGAACCGTGGAAAAACCCGATGATGTTGCCAGCCTCAGGGAAGTGCTTCATAGAAGATACAGCCGGCTCCTCCAGGAAAAGAAAACCCTGCCGGACCTGATCCTGGTAGATGGAGGAAAAGGACAGCTCAATGCCGCAAAAAAAACTCTGGATAATCTGGGGCTGTCAGAGATTCCCGTGGTGTCCCTTGCGAAAAGAGAGGAGACCATCTTCACTCCTCTCAAGAAACAGGGCATTAAATTGGAAAGAACTTCTCCGGTGCTCAAACTGCTCCAGCACATCAGGGATGAAGCCCATCGTTTTGCCCTTTCCTACCACCGGTTGAGAAGAAAGAAAAAAAGCTTCGAATCTGTATTGGATGGGATTCCCGGATTGGGGAGGAAAAGGAAATCCCGGCTTTTGGCCACCTTTAAAAGCCTGCAGGATATCAAGAAGGCCCCGGCAGAAGACCTGGCAAAAATGATCGGCCCGAAGACAGCCCATGAGCTTCTCAAAGTCTTGAAGTGACTTGACTTTTTTTATACAACCTATGTGTTGTGAAACGACAAGTGAAATGGGAGTCATGACATGATTATAGGGATCGGAGCAGACATCATCGAGGTACAAAGAATCCAAAACCTGGCTGAAAAAAGCCCGCGTTTCTTACAGAGGGTGTTCACTCACGAAGAAATTGAATACAGTCATTCCAAAAAAAACAGATACCAGCATTTGGCCGCACGGTTTGCGGCCAAGGAAGCCTTCTTCAAAGCTCTGGGAAGAAAGATTCACTGGACAGAGGCCGGAGTCGTCAATCTGCCCTCTGGAAAGCCAGCGCTCGTAGTCAAAACACCAGAACCTCTTCCGTTCGACACAGCACACGTTTCTCTTTCTCATCTCAAGGATTATGCCTTCGCCTTTGTTATCCTCGAAAAATTTGAATGAACCAGACCTTTCTTGCCTTCAAATATGCGGGGGATGAAGGATAAGGCTACAGTTTGAAGAACAGCCTCACAATCAGGCTGATGATAAAAGCAACGGCTGTGTTCAACGCCATCGAGATCAGAGCTACGCCCCTTCCGATCTCCCTCCAGAGGATAGCCACGGTGGAAAGGCAGGGAATGAAAAAACTGATAAAAACAGCGAAAACGACCAACTGCTGTTGACTCACAACACTCATCAAATCTTGATAATTCACACCTAAAGCCTGGAGCATCATCACCAGAGAAAGCTCTTTTCTGAGAAAGCCGAAAATCAAAGTGACTCCCAGCTCCTGCGGCAATCCCAGGGCCTTTTCGACTAAAGGAGAAAGAATAAGGTTGACCCACCTGTCAAGATTGAAAAACTGCATGAGGGCCAGGACCACACTCCCTGCAATCAATATGGGCCAGGCAAATTTCACGAAGGCTTTTAGCTGGACGTACGTTTTCTTCGCCATATTTTTTAGAGAAGGCATCTTCAAGGTAGGAATTTCAAGGATCAATCCCGGAGAGGGATCCTTGAAAAAAAGACTGATGATACGGCCCAGGAAGCCTATAAGAAAGATGTTGAATACATAGAAACCGAGTGCCCAGAGAGGACCGAGATAAAAGGCAATAAGCGCAAGTATGATTGTGGTACGGGCTGAGCAAGGGACAAATGGTATGAGAAGGGATGTGATGATTCTGTCTCTGCGGGATTCCAGGATTCTTGTGGATATCACAGCCGGAACATTACATCCAAAACCCAGAATAAAGGGGGAAACAGAGTTTCCGTGGAGTCCGATTTTGTGCATAAACGTATCCATCAAAAAACTTGCTCTGGCTAAATATCCGATATCCTCCAGCAGAGACATCAAAAAAAGCAGCGGTATGAAATAGGGTAAGACAATAGCGACTCCTCCTCCAATCCCTTGAATCAAGCCTTCTGTCAGGTGAAACAAAAGACTCCTCCCCATAACATCAGACAGGTGTGTCCTGAGGCTATTCAACGGACCGAGGAGGAGCTCTTCCAGAGGATTCCCTACTTCAAAAATAATAAAGAAAAAGGCAAGAAAAACACCGAGGAGTATGAAATAACCCAAGACGGGGTGCATGATGATATCATCGATTCTCTCCGCCCAGCCGACTTTTCTTCTTGTAACCCGGCTGCTTTCTTCAAAAATCTTGAAAGCCAGATGGTGTCTCTCGGCAGCGATGACCTCATAAGCAGGAGCATTATGTCTTTCCTCAAGGGCTTTCCTTACGCTGTCCAGGCCATTTTTTAGCTCAGGATTTATCTCCATGAGCATCTTGTCGAAGAGGAGCTTTTCAGCCTCTATCATTTTAACTGCCGTAAATCTTTTGTTCTGCACAATCGGAAAATCGGACGGTATCATCTCCTCCAGTTCCGAAATCCTGTCTTCCACATCCCTGGACCATTTTATCGGTTTTACCGCTTCCGCCTTGGCCAGAACCTTCAGGGCAGTTTCGAGCAGCTCCTTGATTCCACGGCCATGGGAAGCTATGGTCGAGACAACGGGAATACCTAGAATCTCGGACAGTTTATCTTTATCGATATCTATCCCCTTTTTCTCTGCCAGATCCATCATATTCAAGTCCACAACCATAGGATATCCCAGCTCGATGAGTTCTAAAGTCAGTTCCAGACTTCTTCCCAGGATAGATGCATCGAGGACGTTTATGATCAAATCCGGTTTTTCGACGAATAAATGTTTCAGGGCCACATTCTCGACCTCTTCAGAGGGATTGAGGGTATAGGTTCCGGGAAGATCTATAATGTTCAGGATCTTTCCTTCCACATTAACCTTGCTGTGGGTGTGTTCGACAGTCGTTCCGGGAAAATTGGATGTTTCTGCCTTGAGCCCGGCGATCGCGTTGAAGAGCGTGCTCTTTCCGCTGTTTGGCTGACCAATGAATATGATATCGGGATAGCGATTCTTATTTGTCAACGATCTCAACCATGATATTCCGGGCGATCCCCCTTCCTAGTGCTACAGAAGTGTCCGATGTCAAATCTCTCACCAGGAGAGGTCCTCCGAAAATGCTTCTGGAATCCAGTTCGATGAGATGGTTCTTGTGAAATCCCAACGAAAGGAGCCGCCGGCGAACCCCATGCCCTCCTTGTATATTCACAATCCTTAGCTGTTTATCACAGGGTGCTTGGATCAAACTTATCATTTTTGGACGTATCTTCCTTATTTTAAAATCGAAGTCAGGGAAAAGTTTACAGACGATGATAAATAAATCCTCGAAAAAATGCAACCTCTCTCCCGATGCGAAGCATTTCCACAATAAGGAAGCATCGATCGGCTTCAATTGACATAGACAGGCGTTTCTGCTACAAATGAGGAAAATGTATAAGTGGCTGATTCAAAAAATTTTCGGAACGAAAACCGAAAGAGATCTTAAGAAACTTCAACCCTTTGTCGCTGTTATCAACGAGCAGGAATCTGCGGTCAAAAAATTGAGCAATGATCAGCTCCGAGCCAAGACGAACGAGTTCAAAGAAAAGCTCAACCAGGGAGCTTCGGTCGATGATTTGCTGATTGAGGTTTTTGCAGTCATTAGGGAAGTTGCCAGAAGAACTCTGAATATGCGGCATTTCGATGTCCAGCTCATGGGGGGCGTGAGCCTTCATCAAGGAAAAATAGCTGAAATGAAAACAGGTGAGGGAAAAACCCTGGTTGCCACTCTGACCGCTTATCTGAATGCGTTGGAAGGAAAGGGCGTTCATATCGTGACAGTCAACGATTACCTAGCGAAGAGAGACACCGAATGGATGGGTCCGATCTACAAATTCATGGGGCTCAAGGTCGGCACCATCCAGCACGACATGAGCGAGCAGGAGAGGATCGAGGCATACAAAAGCGACATTACCTATGGAACCAACAATGAATTCGGATTCGATTACCTGCGTGACAACATGAAATTCCGCCTTTCCGATCTGGTGCAGAGAGAACACCACTACGCCATAATCGACGAGGTCGACAGCATCCTGATAGACGAGGCCCGGACACCTCTGATCATTTCAGGGCCCACCGAGGAATCCACAGCTATTTACTACAAGGTCGATAACCTCGTCCGGCGCTTTCGTAAGGAGCAGCATTTCCAGGTTGATGAAAAGACGAGAACCGTGGCTCTGAACGAAGAGGGAGTGGCTCAGTCCGAACAATACTTGAAAGTCGACAACCTTTATGACCTTTCTCATATGGACCTCATCCATGCCATCAATCAGGCCCTGAAAGCCCATCAGTTGTTCAGGAAAGACGTCGATTACATGGTCAAGGAGGGGAAAGTCATCATTGTAGACGAATTTACTGGCCGACTGATGCCAGGAAGACGGTACAGCGATGGGCTTCATCAGGCACTGGAGGCAAAAGAGAAAGTCCGCATCGAAGAAGAATACCAGACGCTGGCATCCGTCACATTTCAGAATTATTTTCGTATGTACGACAAGCTTGCCGGGATGACGGGAACAGCGGCTACGGAGGCGACAGAATTCCAATCCATCTACAATCTCGATGTGGTCGAAATCCCCACCAACAAGACGCTCATCCGACACGAATATCCTGACGTGGTCTTCCGGACAGCCGGGGAAAAATGGAATTCTGTCTGCGATGAAATCACTGAATTAAACCAGAAGGGCCGTCCGGTCCTGGTTGGAACCATTTCCATAGAAAATTCAGAGCATCTCAGTTTGATTTTGAGAAAGAGAGGAATCGACCATGTGGTCCTCAACGCTAAATACCATGAGATGGAAGCGAAAATCATTGCCCAAGCAGGACGGATCGGAGCCGTGACCATAGCCACCAACATGGCCGGGAGAGGCGTGGATATTCTCCTGGGAGGCAATCCTGAATATCTCGCTCGAGAAGAAATGAAGAAAAAAGGCATCGATCCGGAGGATGACCATAATGAGCAGTGGGAACAGGCCTTTTCAGAAGCAAAAAAGATTACAGGACTCGAACATAAAACAGTGGTTGATATGGGAGGTTTGCACATCCTCGGAACAGAGAGACACGAAGCCAGAAGAATCGATAACCAGCTAAGGGGACGAGCCGGACGACAGGGAGATCCTGGCTCATCTCGTTTTTATCTGTCTCTGGAAGATGACCTCATGCGTATATTTGGCAGCGAACGGATCTCCAATTTGATGGGAAGGATCGGAATGGAAGAAGGGACTCCCATCGAGCACGGCATGGTCACCAAGGCCATAGAAAGAGCCCAGAGACAGGTAGAAGGACAAAATTTCACCATCCGCAAACATCTCCTGGAATACGACGATGTGATGAACAAACAGCGGGAAACGATTTACAGCCTCAGAAGAGACATCCTTCATGGAAAAAATCTCAAAGAACATATCTCCGGATTGATCGAAGCCATTGCAGATTGGCTGATGGAAGCCAGCACTCCCAGGGAAAAATCACCCGATGATTGGGACGTGGAGGGATTTCAAAAGGCTTTTGGCGCCCAATTCGGTGTGGATGTCAGCGAGTGGGGAATCGATTGGGATACCATAAATTTCGATGAATTAAGGGAACAGACCCTTTTGAAACTCAGGCAGATCTATCAAGAAAAGGAGGATATCCTCAGTGCCGAGAGGATGAGGGAATTCGAAAGAGTCATCATGCTGCAGATCATCGATTCCCAGTGGAAAGACCACCTTTTGGGCATGGATTATTTGAAGGAAGGAATCGGCCTCCGCGGCTACGGCCAGAGAGACCCTTTGGTAGAATACAAGAAGGAAAGCTATGATATGTTCCAGTCCATGATGGACAGGATCGAAGAGGACACCTTACGTTATCTCTTTCTTCTTCAGCCTGTCACAGAAGAAAAACTGCCTGAAAGAAAAGAACAACCGATGTACTATCAACAGCCCCAAGGAGGGCAAGCTCAAGCGTCCCGAAAGGCCAGGTCCGTGATACCCAAAAAGAGAAAGAAGAAAAAAAAGAGGAGATAGGGAGGGAAAATGCTGGATGATAAAATAAAGGAAGGTCTGACCTTCGATGATGTTCTCATCCTTCCTGCCAAATCGGATGTCATACCCGCCCAGGCAGATGTTTCGACATGGCTCACGGGCACCATCCCCCTCCGCATTCCTATCGTCAGCTCGGCCATGGATACCGTAACCGAATCAAAAATGGCGATAGCGCTGGCCCAGAAAGGCGGGATCGGCATCATTCACAAGAACATGGCCATAGAAAAACAGGCTGAAGAAGTGGACAGAGTCAAGCGTCACGAAAGCGGAATGATCGTGGATCCGATCACCATGAGGCCTGAGAACAAAATCATCGAAGCCAAAGAAGTCATGAAAAAACATGGAATTTCGGGACTTCCGATCACGGACGCAAACAACAAATTGAAGGGCATCCTTACCAATCGGGACATCCGCTTTGAAACACGCCTTCATATCCCTATCGAAAATGTTATGACAAAAGATCTGGTCACGGTCCCTCTGGGGACCTCTTTGGAAGAAGCGGAAAAGCTGTTCCACAAACACAAAATAGAAAAACTCCTGATGGTGGATGAGAGTTTTCGTCTCAAGGGCTTAATTACCTATAAAGATATCCTCAAACGAATCCAGTACCCAGATGCATCCAAGGATGAGTTCGGACGACTGCGGGTAGGGGCTGCTCTTGGAGTGGGTGAAGAAACATTGGAGAGGGCAAAAGCACTCATCCAGGCAAAAGCCGATGTTTTGGTGGTCGACACAGCCCACGGATACTCCCAGAGAGTGCTGGATACAGTCAAAATGCTGAAAAAAGAGATGCCGGATCAAGAAATCATAGCAGGAAATATCGGCACGGCTGAAGCGGCCAAAGAGCTGATCGAACTCGGAGTCAATGCAGTTAAAGTAGGAGTGGGACCTGGATCGATCTGTACCACCCGCATCGTAACTGGAGCAGGAATACCCCAGATTACAGCCATTGCCGATGTCTATCGTATAACCGAAGAAAAAAACATCCCTCTGATCGCAGATGGAGGCATTAAATACTCTGGAGACATCGCCAAAGCGCTGGCAGCTGGAGCCAGCTCGGTCATGCTGGGAAATCTCCTGGCAGGTACAGACGAATCTCCGGGCGAAGTGGTAATTTTCCAGGGACGTTCGTATAAAACATATCGAGGCATGGGATCGATCGAAGCCATGCGGGAAGGCAGCCGTGACAGGTATCTCCAGGAAGGAGCGCTGACTGAGAGCAAACTCGTTCCTGAAGGAATAGAGGGAAGAGTTCCCTACAAAGGGAGTGCGTCCCACATCATCGAAATGATGATCGGAGGCCTTAAATCTGGAATGGGTTATGCGGGGTCCAGAACCATTCCCGAGCTTCAAAAAAAGGCCAAATTCATAAAGGTGACGGCCTCAGGCACGAGAGAAAGTCATGTCCATGATGTCGTGATCACGAAAGAAGCTCCGAATTATTATCTCGACTGAATTTTGTCTGATATTTTCGTACTTCTGTGATTCAAGTGGAGGGACTCATCCTTTTGAGCCGTCCAGGTTTCCCGTGCTCGTCTCTCTGAGCAGAATGAAACACTGCAAATGAAGATTGCATCCCTGCGCGGTGGTATTAGGAGATAAAAATGAAGAAGTGGAAATGCACTGTTTGTGGATACATCTGTGACGAATCCATATGGATTCCAGAGGCACGTCCCCGCTTTTCGTAACAGAGCCTTCCAAGGCTTGACAGATCGAACGGAAACGGTTACGTTTATCCCATTGTTGCCCACAGACCGATTTATAAGGAGGCAAAGATGGCCAGAATTCCAGATACACCAGAAAATGTACAAAAATGTATCTGTGGAGGCTGCCCTTCATACGATCAATGTATGAGAGATAAAGAAGAGATTCTGTATTGTGCGCGTACAAAAAGCAGTTGCGAAATCGTCAAAAACGGATGTTTGTGCGGCGCTTGTCCCCTGACTTCGGAGTTCGACCTGGACAAGCTGTATTACTGCGAAATCGGCGCGGCAGAATAACCTGAAAAGGCCGCGGACATGTCGCAGATCTTCTGGAATATCTCAAGACCCTCTGATAGTCTTTCCTACTGAAATGAACGAAAAAATTGACAGAGATGACTCAATTTCCTAAAATGGATACAAATTCATTCCATAAAATGGAATAAAGGAGGAGTAATGAAGAGGAGAGATTTTTTTGGAAAAACCGGCTGTGGTGCCATCGGCATGATGATGGCCTATTTCGGACTGGCCTCCTGCAAGAAAGAGGAGGAAACCGAAACAGCCGAAACCGCCGCTCAAGAGCAGGAACAAGCCCCAGAACAAGCAGCTCCTATGGAAGAGATGAGCCGGAAAGATGTGGTAAAAAAATTGCTCGTCGAGAATAAGGGGATGACAGAGGCAGAAGCAGATGCCATGATCGCTGACTTCGAAGAAAAACTCCCCATGATCAAAGAAAAATGCATCTGTAAAACCTGCCCCACCTATGTCGCCGAAGAAACAGAATGGGCCTTCTGCCACGCTCTTGTAGGAAAAAGTGAGATCATTACCGAAGAAAAGGGTTGCAACTGTCCTCAGTGTCCGGTTTACCAGGAAATGGGACTGAAGAACGGATTCTACTGCACCAGGAAATCGGAACTGGAACAGGAAATAGCTAAGATGAGCTAGAGGAGGCGGCCTCTCAGAAAGATTGAATTACAGGTAATTCAAAAGCTTCGATCAAAAATTCAAGGGAAACTCTGCCGACTCAGAATTCTATCATTCACCAAACATTGACGGGCGAAGAAATGGGGGAAAATTCAGGTATCCCGTATATCTTGGGATGCCCTCAAGCGTGAAAATAGGTGGTTTAAAATATATGCTCATGAAGCTGGATAAGAGAGGGAATGGGGGTACGAACTGCCTGTAAGGAGAAAAAAACAATGAAGAAATTGATCATGTTTCATGGACGCGAGTGTCCCCATTGCAGGGTTATGATGCCTCATGTAGACAGGCTGAAAGAAGAAACAGGGATTCGCATCGAACGGCTGGAAGTCTGGCACAACGAAAAAAATGCAGATTTGATGCGATCTTACAGAAATATCATCGAACCAAAATGTGGGGGACAACTTCGAACCCCCACCTTCATGAATACAGAGACAAACGATATCATTTGTGGAGAAATGGCCTACGAAAAACTCAAGGAATGGGCGACGAGATAACTCATAGATTGGGCTCGGTCATCTTTTTCGGATTCAGTATTTCCTCGATTCTTTTCTGAGTCAACAGCCCTTTTTCCAAAACAAGTTCGGCCAAGGGCCTTCCTTCTGCCAGGGACTTTTTAGCAATTTCTGCAGCCTGGAGAAAGCCAATGTGAGGCGAGAGCGCCGCCACCAGACCAACGCTCTTCTCCGCATACTCTCTGCACCTTTCCGCATTCGCTTCGATTCCATCAATGCATCGTGTTTTAACCTGATTGAGTGCGTGGGTGAGAATCTCGATCATAAAGCACAGGTTGAATGCGATCACAGGCATCATCACATTCAACTCCAGCTGCCCGGCCTGAACAGCACCGCTTATCACATGATCACAGCCGATGACCTGACAGCATACCATATTCATCATTTCAAGCATGGAGGGATTGACTTTTCCAGGCATAATGGACGATCCAGGAGCCACAGCAGGAAGGGAAATCTCTGACAAACCGGTGTGCGGCCCGGAAGACAGCAGCCGAAGGTCATTGGCGATGCGGTTCATCTCCATTGCGACATTACGGAGGGCCGCAGAAACCTCAGCCATGGGTCTCATGCTCTGCATGGCCTCTCGGAGGTCGTCGGCGAGTTTCAAATTCTTTCCCGTCAATTCCGACAGGTTTTTCACTACGAGCTCAGCGTATCCAGGAGGTGTATTCAAACCGGTGCCAACAGCTGATCCTCCAATGCCCACTTCCAAAAGGGATGGGACGGTGTGTTCCAGATATGTCCGGGTTTTAGCCAGTGTTTTGGCGTAAGCAGCGAATTCCTGCCCCAGCCGAATTGGAGCTGCATCCTGAAGATGGGTACGCCCCGATTTCAAGACACCGTTGAACTCTTGTGCTTTTGCTTTAAAAGATCCTTCCATTTCCACTAAAGAACGGATCAATTCTTCTGAGAGAAAAAGACATGACAGGCGCATGGCTGTGGGAAACACGTCATTCGTACTCTGTCCCATGTTCACATGGTCATTCGGATGGACCAGATGGTACTGTCCTTTTCTTCCTCCCAAGATCTCCTCGGCCCGATTGGCCAAAACTTCATTGCAGTTCATATGAAAAGAGGTCCCTGCTCCCATTTGAAAAACATCCACGATGAACTGATCATGGTATTTGCCGACTAAGACTTCATCACAGGCTGTTGAAATCGCTTTTGCTTTTTTCCGGTCCAATCTGGCTAGTTGAGCATTCGCCAGCGCTGCGGCTTTTTTTATATACACCGCAGCCTGGACCATTTTGGGATGCAGCCTGAGACCGCTGATCGGAAAATTTACAGAGGCTCTAACAGTCTGAGCCCCGTAATAAGCCTCCTCAGGCACAGAGATTTCTCCCAAGGAATCCCTTTCGTCTCTTGTCTTCCCTCTCATGGGTCGGCTCCTCGACTCAGATTTTCAAAGACTCATATTCCCAGCATGACACAGTCATTCATGCGAATATATCTTGGGGACACAAACTTGAAAGGATGAGTCAGGTGAGTTTTTCTGCGTCTTTCTCATCTCCCGTTTATCTAATATTTTTCAAGTTGTTTTTCTCATCGAGAAGAATAATTTTGGGAACATAGAAACTGATTTCCTCATCATCCATAAGGGTATAGGATGCAAGGATCAGCTTATCTCCCACCGAGGCCTTGTGGACGGCAGCTCCATTTATCCCGACCACACCCGAACCTTTCTGTCCTTTTATGAGATAAGTGATAAATCTCTCCCCGTTCGATATGTTGTATACATGAACCTGTTCGAAAGGAACTAAATCCGCTGCACTCATCAATTTTTGGTCCAAAGTGAGGCTTCCCTCATAGTCTATATTCGTTTCGGTCACCGTAGCACGCTGAACTTTCGCTTTCAAAACTATCCTTTTCATTTCAACTCACTCCGTAAGGCTTACAATCGTATTATCGATCAGCCTGACCTTACCAATAAACACGGCAAGAGCAATCAGAATATCTCCTTCTATTTTATCCAAAGGATCGAGATAATCCAAATCCACGATCTCGGCATAGTCTATCCGGGCCAGAGGCTCTGATTGAATGATTCTTTTGATCTCCTGGATGATTCGGTGCGGGTCCTTCTCCCCTTCTCCGATCATCCGCTCGGCCCGTTGGAGGCTCTTGAAAAGACAACCAGCCGCCTTCCTTTCTTCCTTATTCAAGTAACTGTTACGGGAGCTCAGGGCCAGCCCATCCTCTTCCCTGACGATAGGCAGAACTTCGATGTCGATATTCAGATCGAGGTCTCGGACCATTCTTTTGATGATGATCGCCTGCTGAGCGTCTTTCTGTCCAAAATAGGCGGTGTCCGGGGCAATTATGTGGAAGAGCTTCATCACAACCGTGCACACTCCTCTAAAATGCCCGGGTCGTGAGCGGCCGCAGAGCTTGTCCTGTAGGCTATGAACCTCGACGTAGGTCCTGAAGTCCTCAGGATACATTTCCTCTTGAGCAGGCACGAACAGGACATCCACCCCCTCTTTTTCGAGCAAACCAGAATCGTGTTCGAGATCCCTGGGATATTCTTTGAAATCCTCTTGAGGCCCGAACTGGGTTGGATTGACAAATATGCTCACCGCCGTCGCTTGGGTCTTTCGAACGGATTCCCTTATCAAGCTCAAATGTCCCTCATGTAAAAATCCCATGGTCGGAACGAATCCTATGGACTGTCCTCCGGATTTCAATTGTTTAATTTCTTCTCTGACGTCCTCGATGGTGGTAAAAATTTTCATTTTTTTCCGATTTTCTCTTTTTTCAATACCTCTTCCAGAACTTCTTTTTTTTTCACATGATAGGAATGGCTGTCATCAGGAAATCTCCCTCCCCTGACATCATCGGCATATTCCCTCAGCGCGTTACTTATGCTCCCATGGAGATCAGCATATTTCTTGACAAACTTTGGAAGATAGCCGTTGGCATAGCCGACAAGGTCATGGAAGACAAGAATTTGACCGTCACAGTATGGCCCTGCTCCGATGCCGATGGTGGGAACTTTGAGCTTCTTTGTAATTTCTCTAGCTAGTTCCATCGGGATACATTCCAGCACCACAGAAAAGGCTCCCGCCTTCTCCAAGTTCAAGGCGTCCCTTATAATTGTCTTCGCTTCGGCAAATTCCTTTCCTTTGACCTTGAACTGTCCAAGATGGTGGATGGACTGGGGAGTTAAACCCACATGCCCCATGACCGGGATCTCTGCCTCGACCAGAGACTCTATGAGATCCAGTCTTTTCTCGGACGCTCCTTCGATCTTCACCGCATGAGCCCCAGCTTCTTTGAGAAAACGGGAGGCGTTACGGATCGTCTCATCCACAGACAGGTGGAAGGAAAAATAGGGCATATCTCCCACTATCATGGGCCGCTGAGCAGCTCTGGCTACGGCTTTGGTGTGATGCACCATCTCATCCATGGTCACCGGGATGGTGTTCTTATAGCCAAGCACGACCATTCCTAATGAATCCCCCACCAGAATGAGATCTATCCCTGCTTCATCCATCAACCTGGCAGTGGGGAAATCATAGGCTGTAAGGGCGACAATCTTTTCGCCTTCATCTTTTTTAGTCTGAAGATAGGGAATGGTTACTTTTGGAAGTGTGTTTCGGGGCATATCCTGTCCTTTCTCCCCATCCCGCCTTAAATATCGAGATTGAGGTAAAGTCTTCACATTTTATTTTTCTTTCTTGGAGCCTTTGGCAGAGCTGCTGAGGGGGACATAATACAAAGGACTTTTTTTCATCTGTATGATCTTATCGATGAGATCATCGATGTCCTCCTGTCTATCGAAGTCCAGCTCGTCAGCCCTTACCACAAGAAGCGGGGCGATTTGATAGTTGAAGAAGAAATAATCAAAAGCTCCAACGATGTCTTCCAGATACTTTTCAGAGATGTTTTTATCAAGCTCCGACCCCTCTTTCTCGATCCTTCGCATCAACGTGGGAAATGAAATTTGCAGATAGATGACCAGATCGGGCTTGCCGATTCTTTCCGAGAAAATGCTGAAAATCCTTTCATAAACCACTAGCTCGTCATCGGTAAGAGTCTGATAGGCGTAAATCTTATCTTTTTCAAACAGATAGTCACAGATCACCCTTTCTTCGAAGAGGTCCCTCTGGAGCAGTCTCGACTGCTGGTGATATCTGTTCACTAAAAACACGAGCTGAGCCAAAAAGGCCGCACCCTCCTTCTCGTCATAGAAATCCTTGATATAGGGATTTTCCATCCTGTCGAAGATAACTTTGCCACCGATGGCCCGAGCGAGGGTGTTCGTCAATCGTGTTTTTCCAGACTTCATGACTCCTTCGATAGCGATATGCCGGAAGGTGATGTCATGCTTGGTCGGCATCTTCCCTCGTCGTATCTTTCTGTTCTAAAGTATCTCGGTACCTGAAGACAGCTTAAAAATATCGAATATTCATGGAGAAGTCAAACAGCACGTTTTTTCGTCGATTTCGGAGTCGCGTCAGGAAGCGGAATCACGAGCCAGGCGATGAGGTAAAAAATCACCATCGGAAATATCGCGGTTACCATTGCGAGAGCCACAAAGATGAGTCGGACCAGGGAAGTATCGATGTCGAAATATTCAGCAAGTCCAGCACAGACGCCGCCTATCATTTTATTTTTTTCGGACCGGAAAAGCTTTTTCGCCATTTTTTACTCCCGTATAAAAATACGAATTATATCAGGAAAACGTTCAATTCAGTCTTTTTTCGTCAAGAACGAATTGAGATCCGCAACCAGCTGGAGCGGGTTCTCAACGCCTTCTTCTTCGAGCAATTCGCCAAGAGTGCACCAAAGGGGCTCGCCGCAACGGATGCATCTGATTCCATTCCTGGTCAGGAAACCGACAGCGGGAGGATGTTCTTTAACCAGGTCTTCGATCTGAGTATCCAGGGTGATCCGAGTACCCATCAGTCGCCGAATTTGATCCCCTGTGCCAAGGGAAGCTCCTTGGACCAATTGATGGTGTTGGTCTGCCGCCGCATGTATCCTTTCCAGGCGTCAGATCCAGATTCTCTGCCGCCGCCTGTTTCCTTCTCTCCGCCAAAGGCGCCACCGATCTCCGCACCTGATGTTCCGATATTGACGTTGGCGATCCCACAATCCGAGCCTTCATGGGAAAGAAATTTCTCGGCAGTGAGGAGATTTGTTGTGAAGATGGCACTGGATAGTCCCTGAGGAACTTCGTTATGAAGACGAATGGCCTCCTCGAGGTCCTCATAATCCAAAAGATAGAGGATGGGAGCAAAAGTCTCGATATGGACGATCTCGGTTTGGGAGGGCATTTTGACGATGGTGGGCTCTACGAACTGTTCCCCGTGATCGGGAAGACGTTTCCCCCCGTATATGATCTCGCCCCCCTGTTCCTTGACTTTCTCCAGGGCCCCCATCATGTCCTCGACTGCGCCTTTTGTAACCAGAGGACCCATCAGGATTCCCTCTTGGAGGGGATTGCCGATAGTCACCTGTCGGTAGGCCTTCACGATTCTGTCTGTCAGCTCGTTGGCGATGGACTTGTGCATGATGATGCGTCGTGTGGTCGTACACCGCTGGCCGGCTGTTCCGACTGCACCAAAAAGGATGGTTCGCACAGCCATGTCCAGGTCGGTGTCTTCGGCCACGATAATGGCATTGTTTCCTCCCAATTCCAAGATCGTACGCCCGAAACGACGTGCAACTGTTTCGGACACCCGTCGACCCATTTGGGTGGAACCGGTGAAAGAAATGAGAGGAAGCCTGCTGTCGTTTATCATGCGTTCACCGACAACCGCTCCTCGTCCGATGGAGACGTTGAAAATTCCTTTCAGCCCATGATCGGCCATCACTTTATTGGCAATATGTTGAACTGCCACAGCCGTCAGAGGAGTGTCCGAGGACGGCTTCCAGACAACAGTGTCTCCACACACAGCAGCAATGGCCGCATTCCATGACCAGACCGCTACGGGGAAATTAAAGGCTGTGATGACGCCGACAGATCCCAAAGGATGCCACTGCTCGTACATCCTGTGAGCCTGCCTCTCCGAATGCATGGTCAAACCGTAGAGCTGACGGGAAAGTCCTACGGCGAAATCGCAGATATCGATCATCTCCTGGACCTCGCCGTGCCCCTCTGCCTTGATCTTCCCCATTTCCAAGGTTACCAAATCTCCTAATGGCTCTTTGAACTCTCTCAAGGCGACTCCCAGATCCCTCACCACCAGACCTCTCTTCGGAGCAGGCATCATTCTCCAGGATTTGAACGATTCAACGGTCGTGCTGAGGACCTGTTCATAAGTTTTTTCCGTGGCCTGAAGGACCCCGGCAATGGGCTCTCCTGTTGTCGGGTTATAGGAGACAAGCTTTTCAGCACCGGAATCTTCGTACCAGTCTTCTTGTCCCGCACAGGCGCCGATATTAACATCCTCGATATGAAGCTTTTCAAGAATTTCTTTCATTTCTGACTCCTCTCTCTTATTCCTCTTCCATGTATGGATAGCGATAGTCTTTGGGCGGATTCAAATTCTCTTTGATGGCCCTTGCACTCGTCCACCGGAGCAGATTGAGATAAGACCCTGCTTTGTCATTCGTTCCCGACCCTCTCGCTCCTCCGAAAGGCTGCTGACTGACAACAGCACCCGTTGGTTTGTCGTTTATGTAGAAGTTTCCTGCAGAATGCCTCAGGACTTTATAAGCCTCGCTGACAGCCTTCCGGTCGTTGGCAAAAATAGAGCCCGTTAGAGCATAAGGGGAAGTTGAGTCGCACAGTTGGAGAGTTTTGAGATATTCGTTTCCGGGATAGACATAGAGAGTGAGCACTGGACCGAAAATCTCCTCCTCCATGAGTCTATGCCTGGGATCAGTGACCACCACTACGGTCGGCTCTATGAAATATCCCTTGGTGTCATCGTATCCACCGCCGACAATGATCTCCGATTCAGACGAATTTTTGGCATATTCGACGTACTCTACGATGCTGTCATAAGCAGCCTTATCGATCACGGCACCCATGAAATTGGAAAAATCCGTGATATCTCCCATTTTGACCGTGTTGATCTGTTCGATGAGTCTGTCCTTTAACGATGGCCACATATCCTGGGGAATGTATACCCTGCTCGCCGCAGAACACTTCTGTCCTTGATATTCATACGCTCCTCTGATCAATGCGGCTGTAACGGCATCAGGGTCGGCCGATTCATGCACGAAAACAAAGTCCTTTCCGCCGGTCTCCCCGACGATGCGCGGATAGGAACGGTAATTCATGATGCTGGAACCGATGGTCTTCCACATCGATTGAAAAACCGCCGTGCTTCCTGTGAAATGGACACCAGCCAAATCTCCCTTCTCTAAGACAGGGTCCCCGACATACCGGCCCGGGCCGGGGATGAAATTGATGACGCCCTCGGGTAATCCCGCTTCTTTCCATAACTCCATCAAGAAGAAGGCAGGGTAAACCGCAGAGGAGGCCGGCTTCCAGAGAACCACATTTCCCATCATGGCAGGAGAAGTGGGGAGGTTCCCCGCGATAGATGTAAAATTAAAAGGCGTTACAGCAAAAACAAATCCTTCCAGCGACCTGTACTCTAAATAATTCCAAATTCCTGACGAACTATCTGGCTGCTCTGTATATATCATGTTCATGTAATAAGGATTGAACCGGTAAAAGTCTATAAGTTCGCACGCGGAATCAATCTCTGCCTGATGGGGTGTTTTGGATTGATCCAGCATGGTGGCGGCATTCAAAATGGGGCGGTATTTAGTGGCCAATAGTTCTGCAGCCCGGAGGAATATGGAAGCGCGCGAGATCCAATCCATCTCGGACCATTCACCCCAAGCTTTATTCGCCTCTTGCACCGCCATTTCGATCTCTTCAGGCCCGGCCTTGTGGTAGCGAGCCAGAAGATGATTGTGATCGTGGGGACATCGGCAGTCCGCCAGATTCCCAGTCTTCACTTCCTTCCCCCCGATGATGAGGGGAATTTCCAAAGTCTCGCTCATCATTTTTTTCAGTCGAGCCTTAAGAGCAGCCCTTTCCGTACTTCCAGGCGCATAGCTGCAGACTAGCTCATTTCGAGGTCTAGGAACCTTTACAATCGCATTCATATATGATTTCTCCTTTTTTTGGAATCAAGCTCACGATATTCAGGCTCACATATTTTACCAGCTCCTCGTTAAGCTTGACGCCCGATTTGATATTGAAGATCGCGAAGCAATCATTATACATCAAGCATCCCAATACTTCACTAATGATTTTGAGCCCAGGCAGTCTTTCTCGCAATGTGCGAATCATTGATATCATCAATGAAAAAAAGAGGCTTCATTTGAGAGGCCTGTGATCGCTGACTAAAGGCCCAAATCTTTATCGATCCCCTGCATGGCTTCCAGGCAAATGGAAATAAACTCATCCAAATCCATACCGATATTTTGAATCTGTTCGATATCCTCTCTTCTGGCTCCCCTGGCAAAGCTCTTCTCTTTGTATCTGCGTTTCACGAAATCCAGATCGACGTTCCGGAGCTTTCTGCTGGGATGCATCAAAGTGGCAGCGATGATCAATCCTGTAAGCGGATCGATGGAAAATATCGACCACTCCATTTCGTTCCTGCACTCGACTTGTCCTGCATGGGCCTGGACAGTCCGGATAATCTCCTGAGGAATGCCCTTTTCCTCCAAAATCTTTATGGTTTCCGTCGTGTGCAGCTCGGGACTTTTTTCTGTTATTTCATAGTCCAGATCATGCAAGATTCCGGCAAGTCCCCATTGTTCTTCATCCTGGCCCAGCCTGCGGGCCATCGCCCTCATACAGGCTTCAACGGCTAGGGAGTGTTTAACCAAGTTCTTGTTCTTGAGATGTTCCTTTACCAACTCCAAAGCTTGGTTCCTATCCATGTTCATTCTCCTTTCTTAAGCTCGTCTTTTTTCATTGTGATCGCAAAAGTCATCTCTGAATCCACTCTTTGTTCTGTACCCACTGCGATGACTCTCACCACATAGGTTCCCTCGTTTTCTGGCTTCCAGGTCCAGGAATCCTCTTCCGATAGCTCCTGGACGACATTTTCTTTTTTATAGAGAAAGAAAAAATCGGAAAGTACAGCCATCTTTATCCAGGTGCCGAGTCGGAATTCGAATTGAGGATTGTTTATTCCTTCAGATCTCGCGCTAAAAACGACTTCATTGCCCAATTCCTGAGGCGACTCCAGGGAAGAAGATAGAGACACTTTTGGTTCTCTCTTTGCGATGACAAAAGGGATCTCTGTTTCTGCTCTCTCTCTTTCATCCACGACTTCGACTCCGATGAAAAAGTATCCCTCCCTCTCTGGAAACCAATTCCATGTGTTATCTTCTGAGCTCTTCTGGACCACGCTTTTCTCGTCTGCTCGGAAAAAGACAGAAATATCAGGATAGAATCTGAATTTTTCAAATCGAGTCAGGAAAAATTCATAATTCGGCATATGGAATCCTGTAGCACGAGCTGTAATGACAATCTCTTCGTTTACTTTCTGGGGTGAGCTCTTGGATGGAAGGAGTGTCGCTTTCACTTCTTTTTTTAAAAAAACCAGTTTTCCCGTATCGGTGTCCCGATCGTAAAGGTTGACCAAGAGAAAGGGCTCGAACCAGACTGGATTGGATTTTATCTGCTGGGAGGCATCGAAAGCCCCCAGTTTCTCGCCTCTACGAAGGCCGAAACAGACGACCGTCGATGACAGCGAAGAAGCCACAATCTTGTCATTGATCACTTCCAGTCTGTAATAACTCCGGGAAGGCACAGAATTCCACCACAATATGGTACCGGAGTTCTTGTTCAAACAATAGAGAACGCAATTCCAACAGAGGAAGAATATTTTATTATTGTCGACAGCAGGGGGAATAAAGGTCTCGGCGCCTGTTCGAATCTTCCATCTCGTTCTGCTGTGGTTCAAGTCGACGCAGTGTAAATGGCGGTCTTCTGTCCCAAAGTACAGTGAATCCCCATCCACGAGAAGCGAGGCTCTCAGCTTGCCTCCTGTATCAAACTTTCTGACCAGCCGTCCTTCCTGATCTAAGAAATAAAGGTGATGGTCATCGCATCCGAACAAAACTAGATTCTTCCAAATAACCGGGTTGGTCCGGATCGCATCATCCGCCTGATACTGCCAAAGCTCCTTCCCGTCTTCAGAACTCAAGCAAATGAATGCTCCGTTATCTGTTCCGATGTAGACCTTCCCGTCGCTGGCTTTGATTTCACTCGTTATCTTGTTTGGAAACGGCTTTTTCCACTGGAGCTGGCCCTCTGTGCCGAGACAATACAGGGAGTCTTTTTCATCCACCACATAGAGGACATCTTTCCACAGATAGGGAGCACTGGCCAAAGAGTCTGGTGCATGGTAGCTCCAGAGGATCACCCGTTTCCGACCGTCGATACAATAAACCTTTCCTCCTCGTGTGGACAGGTATAGACGATTTTCGGATTTTCGAATACGGGTGACGATTTCCCCTTCATAGGTCAGCTCGGCATCCTTTTCCAGAGGAAAAACGATTCCTGAAGGATAAGGTGGAACTCCAGTTCTGAATAAAGAACAACGGCCCAAAAAAGCGAGAATCAAGAGAACGATGGCCGTTTTTCTCATTGGTATTGAGAAACCGTATGATAGCATTTTTTTCAGGGGGACCTCAATCTTTACATCAGAAAAGGAAGCTGATATCATTCGATTGAAAGTTGGCTATGATCAATTACATCTTGCTTTACAAAATGAGGAAGAGGGTCAAACACATCCTGAAGGAAAAGATCGCTGATGAGGAAATTGCCACAACCGACAAGTCATGTATCGGCTGTTTAGCCGATGAAGTGAGCTGGGAGATTTATTACCTCCTCAAGGAGAGCAAGGAGAAAAAATAATTCAGTCCACCTGCGGATTCGTTTTTTTCTGACTCTTACGGTTTCTCATCCTCTTCTTGAGATCATCCCACCAATCGATTCTTTTTTTGATTTCCTTCTCATAACCAAGGGCTCCGGGCTTGTAGTATTTTCTTCCTCTGAATTTTTCAGGAACGGTCTCCATATCTGTGGTCATCTGCTCAAAATCATGGGCATACAAATATCCTTTACCATAGCCCATGTTTTTCATCAGGGACGTGACAGGATTTCTCAAATGGAGAGGGACCGGCTCAAAGGGACTGGCTTCCACATCCTTCATGGCTTGAGCGAAAGCTGTATACGTTCGGTTGCTTTTGGGAGCCGACGCCAGATAGATGACCGCTTCAGCCAAAGCAAGCTCTCCTTCGGGCGAACCGATGAATGCATATGCCTCCTTGGCATGGATAGCAATGGTCAGGGCTTGAGGATCTGCCAGCCCGATGTCTTCGGAGGCGAAACGGACCATTCTTCTGGCAATATAGAGAGGGTCTTCGCCAGCAGAAATCATCCTCGCCATCCAGTATAAGGAGGCATTTACGTCACTGTTTCGCAGACTCTTGTGAAGGGCGGATATGAGATTGAAATGTTCTTCTCCTTTTTTGTCATATAAAAGGATTCTCTTTTGAAGAGCTTCTTTCACCTCTCCTGTGGCGATTCTTCCCTCTTTTGAGAGATTGGCCGAGATTTCCAATGTATTCAGCGCTCGACGGGCGTCGCCATTCGCGTAATCTACGATCATTTGAAAGGCCTGGTTCTGGACCTTAAGCTTCATGTGTCCCAAGCCGTTTTCTTCATCCGTCAAGGCTTCCTGCAGAATTTTGACCAGGGTTTTTTCGGAAAGCGGGTGGAGAACAAGAACCTTCATCCTGGAAAGCAAAGGTGCGATGACCTCGAAAGATGGATTTTCGGTCGTGGATCCAAAGAGAATGATATCCCCCCTCTCTACATAGGGGAGGAAGGCTCCTTGCTGGGCTTTGTTGAAGCGGTGCAGCTCATCGATGAAGATAATGGTGGGTTGGGCATAAAGCTTTCTGTGGTTTTCCGACTCAGCCATGACTTCCTTGACCTCTTTTATTCCTGAGAGGACGGCACTGAAAAACAAACAGGGCAGGTCGAACTGCTGAGCAAGGATATAACCTAGAGTGGTTTTTCCGGATCCAGGGGGTCCCCAGAAAACAATGGAAACCAAATGATCGGCCTTTATGAGCTGAGAAAGGATTTTTCCTTCTCCGATCAAATGCTCCTGACCATAGAAGCGTTCCAGAGTCTTGGGCCGCACTCTTTCTGCCAAAGGGACGTGCCTGTGGCCTTTTTTCTCCGTCATCCCGTGTCTCGCTTTCTCATAAGATTATAGCAGATTGAAAGATGCTGTTTAAGGCACAAATTCGAGCAGGCTGGACTGCAAAGTCACTCAGCCCGATCACATCAGATGAATTCAGGGATGGGTCATCTTGACGTTTTCTGGAATCCATGCTATTTTACTGGCTGAAGTCAGAAGAAAAAAGATCGTATCCGGATGAAAAACAATAAAGCGGAAAAGCTGGTGTATAGGCTGGATGAGATCAGCCGGATAGCTAACTTGAGTCCCAAGGTCATCGCTACCTGGGAAAGAGAATTTTATTTTATCCATGCAGGTCAAACAGCGACGGGAGAAAAGATTTTTCGAAAACGGGATCTGGCCATCATTGTCCGTTTGAAGGAACTCATCGAAAACGAAGGACTCACGCTGGCAGGAGCAAAAAGACGTATCGAAGAAGAATTCGGGCTGAAAACTCCCACACCAGTTCATTCCGATCATCTGAAAAAAGTCCTTTACGACGTTCGAGAAACGCTCAAAGACATCGCCACGACATTAGAAAAGAAATAGTATCGTTCTCTCTTACTCCTGGGTCGGGACGTGGCGCAGCCTGGTAGCGCACACGCTTGGGGTGCGTGGGGTCGGCGGTTCAAATCCGCCCGTCCCGACCATTCTTCACATATTCTCAAACTCGTGTTAAAATGCCCTCTCATTCATGAATCCACTGTGATCATTCATAAGGACGCAAATGAGTTCGAATCAACCTTTGATTTTACTCACAAATGATGACGGCTTCGATTCACAGGGAATATCAGCGTTGTTCCGCCAATTGCAGGACTGGGGACAAACCTACATCGTCGCTCCTGCTCAAGAAAAAAGCGCTTCTTCGCTGTCTTTAACGCTCCACCATCCTCTGCGTGTGAAATCCGTCCAGAAAAATATCTTTGCCGTAGATGGTACGCCAGCAGACTGCGTGTATTTAGCCGTGCAAAAATTGCTGCCTCGCTATCCAGATCTGCTCATTTCCGGCCTCAACCATGGACCGAATCTCGGACAGCAGGACATTTCTTATTCAGGGACTGTGGCAGGAGCTTTACAAGGAGCTTTCCTTTCTATCCCGTCCATGGCTGTCTCGGTTCTCTCCGATAAAAAAGGAAGATATCCTTTTGATTTTGCAGCAAAGACTGTTTATGCGTTGGCCCGAAAGCTCGTGGAAAATTCTCTCCCTGCGAGAACCGCTCTAAATATAAATATCCCGACCCCTCCGATAAGAGGGGTGAGACTCGCTTCGCTCGGAGAGAAAAGATACAATCCTCGCGTGATCGAAAAAACGGATCCAAGGGGAAGACACTATTACTGGATAGGCACCGGAAATCCCCAAGATATCGGAGACAACAGCAGCGATGTTGTGCTTGCCAAACAAGGCTATATCGCTATCACGCCTCTTCAAAAGGATTTGACTGATTCGGCATCGGTACGCTCCCAAAACCTCAACAACATATTAGCTTCCCTACAGGATGAAATCCTGGGGACTAAAAAATAGAGACAAAGGAAGAGACCACGATTCCAGCGATCGTCACGCCCAGAATAATGGCGGGGAAAGCATAGCGGGGTTTGATATTGAATAAGATGGCCATAACCGAGCCTGTCCACGCCCCTGTCACAGGAAGGGGGACTGCCACAAATAATGTCAGTCCGATCGCTCCCAGCCTCATGACTTTTTCGCCCCTTCTGTAAGTTCGGGCATAGAACCAAGTGAAAAATCTGTCTATGATCCTGATATGTGAAAGAGCTCTTCTTATGGGTTCTAAAAAATATATGATGGGCAAAATCGGAAGCAAATTTCCCACCCATGAAATCATATATGCGGTCAAGACCGGCATTTTGAAATGTAACACAGCTAAGGGAATGGCTCCTCGGAGCTCGAAGATAGGCATCATGCTCGTGATCAGGACGATCAACTCCCGATTCAGGTGAAAATTTTTCAGAAGCTCAACGAAGTCATTCAACATCAGAACCTAATATATCTGATAAAAAAAGATTGTCAATGTCAATTCGGAATCGAATGAGCCTCTTTACCATTCTGAAGGAAAAGATTATAGTGAAGAGGATACGAAATTGATGGAAGATTTTCTCACATGCATATCCAGAAACTCAAAAAAATCCAAACAGCCCTCGAAAACCTTCTCCCACATGAGACGGAGTGCCGCCTTTGTCCCCGCGAGTGCAGGGTAAACAGAAACGCAGGTGAACTGGGATTCTGCCAAAAGGGAGACCGGGCTTCTCTCTCACACGCTGTCCTCCACTATGGTGAAGAGCCCATTCTCAGCGGACATCATGATTGCACAAAGGCAGGAAAAATGGAAAATCAACTCCAACAGGGCTCAGGAGCCCTTTTCTTTTCCGGCTGCAACTTGAAATGTCTGTTCTGCCAAAATTACCAGATAAGCTGGTTCAACACGGGAACCGAGTTCCGTTCAGAAGAATTGGCAATGTCTATGCTCAATCTCCAAGAAAAGGGAGCTTTGAATATCAACCTTGTTTCTCCCACGCACCTTATTGTTGCGATTTTAAAGGCCTTAGAAAAGGCGTATAAACAGGGCCTCCGACTTCCTCTGGTATTCAATTCCAGTGGCTATGAAAAGGCGGCCGTCATCCGAGAATTGGATGGAATCGTGGATATCTACCTTCCCGACCTCAAATATTTTTCATCCCGTTTGAGTGAAAAATTCTCTGGTGCCTTAGATTACTTTGATCATGCCTCCAGGTCCATCCAGGAGATGTTTCGCCAACAACCGGAGCTGATCTGTAATGACTCGGATGTGGCTGAGAAGGGGTTCATAATCAGACATCTCATCCTTCCCGGACAGAGTGACGATTCGCTCCGCATCCTGGAATGGATAGTGCGCAAACTTTCTTGTCGGGTCGGGATCAGCCTGATGAGCCAGTACTATCCTCGTTTTAAAGCCCCCTCCTGCCTGCAGAAGACCTTGGATCCAGGAGAATATTTCAAAGTTTTGAATCGAGCTTTTGAGTTGGGGTTTGAAAATCTTTTCTACCAGTCGGAACCCTTCCACCCCAGGGAGCATCTCCTGCCTGATTTTGACCGCGTCGATCCTTTTGAATGGACCTGAGTTTTGATTGGTGCGACTCTCAGAGGAATGGCCCAATCGATCTTTCAAGGAGGAAAAGCACATGATGCACAAATCACCGATGAATCAAAGGGAAAGGGAGGAAAGATGAAGGTCACCATGGTCATTCCCAGCTACTGGGGAAGAAAGAAGGGAGAAAAAAGGAAAGCAACGGATTCGATCTATGACCATCCAACCGCTTTGAACGAAGAAGGAACCCTTGGAAGACTCCTGAAAAGCCTATCCATACTCACTCATAGAGAGTTCAACGTTGCGGTCCTTGTAGTCTCCACTGCCGAAGACATTCAGAACGAGGTGGAGGAAAAGGTTGCCCGTATTGTTAGGAAAAATTACAGGGACTCTGAGCCAATCATTTTTTCCTTATCCCATCTCAGGAAAATTCACCAGTTCCTGACAGATAAGAAGAAAGAAGAACTGATCCCTCTTCTCCGGCTGGATGGCTACTCCAATGTACGGAATCTCTGCACTTTCCTTCCACATCTCATGGGTTCTGACGTTGCTGTCCTGATCGACGATGATGAAATATTCGAAGATCCCTTATTCATGGATAAAGCGATTGAGTTTATCGGGAAGGAAAAACATGGGGACAAAATGCTGGCTGTAGCCGGATATTACATCAATCCGGACGATGATTTTCTTCTCAACAGGGAGATCTCTCCTTGGATGACCTATTGGAACAAGATCGATTGCATGAACCGAGCCTTTAAAGAGGTGATAGCAAAAGATCCACGGCTTAAGGCCACTCCCTTTGCCTTCGGGGGAAATCTGGTGATTCATCGCGATCTGTTCACAAGAATTCCGTTCGATCCGTCTGTCCCGAGGGGAGAAGATATCGATTTTTTAATCAACGCCCGGATGTTCGGGCATAAAGTTTATCTGGATAATCAACTTTCGATCAAACATGCAGCCCCACCTAAGACCTCCCCTGCATGGGAGCGCGTAAGAGAAGATATCTTCCGTTTTGTTTTTGAGAAAAAGAAATTGGAAGGTCAAAAAGGATATCCAGGTATCCACCCTCTGCAAGCTTCTGATCTGGATCCCTATCCAGGAGAATTTCTTAAGGATGATCTGGAAGAGAAAATCTACCGTTCCAACCAGATGCTGGCCATCGATTATATTGCCAAGGGAGATACGAAAAGTGCAGCAGAATGCATGATGAATATTTATCTGGCGAATACCCACGCTATCCCGAACGACAATCCTTATTACGAACTTCTTCGTTTTCAGGCGGATTGGGAAAAGCTAATGGACTTCTTTTCCTCCGAAAAAATCGCCGAAGAGGCCGCCGCCCTCTCTGGACTTGAACCTTGACCCGGCTCAAAGGGGAGTTTTTTCTTGAAAGCCTAAAGCCTGGGCAATATCCCTCAGTTTAGCCTGGATTTTTCGTACATTTTCAGGGCCCATCCTAAGCAGGTGTTTTTGAGCCTGACTCAGGCTCTCCAACTCAGAATCAACCATCTTGTAGGTGATCACATCTTTTTCCACCTGAATACTCTCCTCTAAGACGGGTGTCTTAAGGAGCTCTTCAATGGCTTTTTTCAACGTAATGTGGAAATCTCTCTCCGGATAGCCCAGATCCTTATAGGCTTCTTGAATGGCCGGCTCGAGCTGTTTATAGAGAGTGACACAGCCTTTTGTGTCCAACGATTGAAAAACCTCTGCAACAACATCGTAGCGTTGGTAGCTTTCCGGATCTATAAAAATATCTCCTCCCTCCTCCGTTACAAGAAAGTTTCCCTCGGGTTTAAAAAAATCGATTTGCGGTTTTGGACTCTGCCCATTGGCAATGTTATCCACGGCTGCGACAAAATTACGGATCAACTCATCGGTCATCAGCCAGACAGCCAGCCTGGGATGCGAAGAGAGCTCTCCGGCTAATTTTCTGACGAGCTCATCGCTCTCGTCCAGATCGACTGGAAGAGGTTCGACCTCCGCTTCTTCTGGCTCGACTTTTTCCTGTGCGGGGATCTGTTCTTGGATCACCTCTTTTAGGTCTTCGGGCTGCTCGGGTTTTTGGTAAATGAAAAAATAATAGATAGCGGCTCCCAGAACGATTACCACTACAAAAATGATCCCAGCCAGCAGGACTTTCTTTTGTTCTTCCATTTACTTTTCTCCTCCTTGAATCATTTCACCTGTTTTGATTCGCTTGATCGTCACATCACCATTCATGGCAGTAAGAGAGAGAAAGGCCCCATTTTCTCCGATCTTGAGATTGATTTTTCCTGTTTCGGATGGCTCTTCAGTTTCAAAATCACAAAAAACTTCACCTTGAGGAACCGAAGCCTCAATATGAGCTTGAATATCTTCTTCGAGAAAAACGGTCACATCCCCCTCTTTCGCCGTAATGATGATTTCGTCTTCTTCTCGCAGGTCATACAAACTGGCGCTAACAGAACCATACATCACTGAAGTCGTCAAAGACCCGGAGAAATTTTCAATCACAATTTCTCCACTCATCAAATCCATATAGACATCTCCATACAAATCCGATACATATATATTCCCTCTCTGAGCGGTGATGTCTCTCAGATTGATGGAATGGGGTACATCTATATAAAAATCAACGAAAGTTTCCTGATTTTCTGGTGAAACATCCATTGTTCTGAGCTTCAAGAAATTTTCAAATCTGTCTAGTTCGATTCGAGGATCAAAATCTCTCTTCGGAAAAATATGGAATTTCGGCTGATCCGGAAGACGAAACTTTTTCTCTGCATAAACTTCGACCGCCTCCTTTTCCCATCCTCGGATTTCGATATTTCCGTTGATATTTTCCAGCGACAAGGTCCCACCGGGCATAAAAGGAACGACTTCATGGAAATCTCCCATAGGTGCCATCCCACCCAGAGCCTCATAATCGACCCTTATGTAGAAACATGAACAAAGCGAGAGTATCGTTGCTATGAGCATGATTATGAATAGCTTCCTCATTGTTCCTCCTTTTCTGCTCTTACTATTATACGACTTTCCTCCAACAATTCCTAAAAAAAATCATAAGCACTGCCAAAACGGCAGCAATAATGATTTTTTCTTGAATCCCATTCCATTTTTTGTCATATTTAGTTCTCTTCGATGAGTATACCTGCAAGATATCGTCTTCTCCAACACCTAAGGGAAAGTGATGCTGTGCCTGGATTATTCACGACTCCAGATCATCCTGGGACTAAGAGAGATCTGGGACTGAAGTGAACCATAGAGGAGCAAATTGGAGAGGCGAATTTCGTTCCGGTGATTCTTTCAGAGCTGCTTAGGAGGTAGAGATGGGCGGTCTGTTTGGAGTTATTTCTGAGATAGACTGTGTGAATGATCTCTTTTTCGGTACAGACTATCATTCCCATCTAGGAACCAAACGCGGCGGCCTCGCCGTGAAAAATGCTGAAGGTTTTATCCGATTCATCCACAACATCGAGAATGCCCAATTTCGGTCTAAATTCGAGACCGACCTGGACAAACTGTACGGAAACATGGGGATAGGAGTGATAAGTGATTACGACGATCAACCGCTGCTGATCCGTTCCCATCTTGGAAATTATGCGATTGTCACGGTAGGACTCATCCAGAATGCAGACGAATTGGTTAAAAGAGCATTTATACAGAAAAGAATCCATTTCTCCGATATGAGCGGTGGTGCGATCAATCCCACGGAGCTGGTTGCAACGCTGATCAATCAAGAATCGACTTTTGCAGATGGAATCCAATATGCCCAGAGCGTCATCGAGGGCTCCTGCTCCCTTCTTATTCTCACAGAGAGCGGAATCTATGCAGCGAGAGACAAGCTGGGAAGAACACCGGTTGTCATCGGAGAGAAAAAAGGGAGCTTCGCAGCTACTCTTGAAACATGTGCCTTTCCTAATCTTGAATATCATATAAATAAATACCTGGGTCCGGGAGAGATTGTTTTTTTAACGAAAGATGGGATGGAACAAGTAAAGCCCCCTGAAGATAAACTGCAAATTTGCGGTTTTCTCTGGGTTTATTACGGTTATCCAGCTTCCAGTTATGAAGGCATCAATGTCGAAAGTGTGAGGAACTGCTGCGGTGAAAAGCTGGCCAAACGCGACACCATAAAGGTGGACTTTGTGGCTGGAATTCCTGACTCTGGCATCGGACACGGCTTGGGATATGCCAGTGAATCCGGAATCCCGTTCAAAAGGCCTTTTGTCAAATATACACCGACATGGCCCAGGAGCTTCATGCCTCAGGACCAAAGTGTAAGGGATTTGGTCGCAAAAATGAAACTCCTACCGGTCAAAGAATTTATTGAAGGAAAAAAACTGCTCTTTTGCGAAGATTCTATCGTCAGGGGAACCCAGCTCAAGGACACCATCCAAAGGCTCTATGAAGCAGGAGCTCTGGAGGTCCATATGAGACCGGCCTGTCCTCCTCTTGTTTATGCCTGTAAATTTCTAAATTTCTCCAGGTCTAAATCAGAATTAGACCTCGCTGCCAGAAAATCTATCAGCGAACTGGAGGGAGATCATATTGAAGACCTCAGCGAATATGCCAGAGAAGACACGGAAAAATACCGAGCTATGGTAGAAAGGATCAGACTTCGTCTGGATTTGACAAGCTTGAGCTACCAGAGGCTGGAGCACCTCGTTGAAGCTATCGGATTGCCAAAGGAGAGAGTCTGCACGTACTGCTGGGACGGAACAGAAATTTAGAGAGTGGATAAAATGAAGAAGCGTAATTACCAGATATCGTGAAGGCTTTCCGCTTGAGCCTTTCTGGCAAGCTCCGTATATTCGAGCCCAGAGTAATCGACAACCAGGGATAATCGCTTGTTTCCTCCTGATAAATGGAGGAGGATTTCTGTCTCTGTGTCTCTCCATTTGGAGTTCATTTCAAGATGACCTTCGCTTACAGCGGCTTCCCATCTCGAACGATCATTTTGATACTGGGGATCGTGCCAAACCGACCATTCGTTTACAGGTTTTCCGTATATTCTTGTCAATATTTCCTTTATTTTCCCGAATTCCTGGATGTAGTTGTTTTTATCCCCCAGTCTTCCCAAGAAGCTATACTTTGCTTTGGCCAACTTATTCTCCGCGAACACATACCCTATCAAGCAGTCCATGTTCAGGACTCTCTGTGGATATTGAAAAAAATCTAATCCTTTGGAATTTTCCAGATGATCTGGTCTCCCTTCGATCCTTACAACCTGCTCCTTACTCATTCCCCACCGGGTGTTCCTGAAATGATTTTTAATATGCTCTGGATTTTGCGACTTCACTCCCTCCCCCTGGATCGTCAACACTTTTGTCTTATGATAGAGCTTCTCGACACAGTCATCGAGAATATAGCCTGATTTTATTCGACCGGTTTTTTCTGAATGAAAATAGACATAATTCCAATACTTCCGGTATTTCCGTTCATTGCGTAAGGTCAGAATGGTTCCCTGGTTTAGAGTGGCTACAACGGGGCTTTTTCTGGCAGGGTCCAAATGGACGGATGCTTTATCCACACTCACTCTGAGTTTCTTGTCATTGGCGAAAAGGAAATCCGAAGGTAAGGACACTATAATCAAAAGCATCAAACAGAGGCCCCATACGTTTTGAGTTTTATTCCTCATTCATTTCCCCTTTGTTCGTTCATTTAATCGGTCTTTTTTTGATTCAAGCATCATTCCTCAAAGAAATGCCTGCTGTGCAGTAAATATTATGGGAAATAAATGATGAAGGAAACAATCCTCTTTAGGGGTGATTTTTCTTTAAAAAAATTCACCCCCACTCGACTGTTCAAATTCCTCTGCCATCTGGAGCCGTTCACCTATCGGAGGATGGGAGTAAAACAGAAGCTTCATCCACCATTCCGGATAAGCATTAGAAAGGTTGCGGTCTGCCAAACCTGCCAGTGCCGTCTTGAAGGATTTTTTTTCCTCGATGTTCTTCAAAGCATACCTATCGGCCTGAGCTTCGAAACGCCGGGAGAGGGCATTATTCAAGGGTCCGATGAAGAGACCAGAGAGCAAACCAAGAGATAGGACAAAAACAGGGAAGAGGCTGAGATTCCATCGAGTTGACGTGAGAAATTGGGGGAAGATCTCCTTGATGGATATGTTCAGGATAAAAAACACCACTAACTGTTGAGCGACTCCGACCAGCATATTCTTCCACAAATGTCGATGTTTGTAATGACCGACCTCATGAGCAATGATCGATACGATCTCATCGGTGGTCATATTTTCCAGGAGATTATCGCCTAGCACAACTCTTCGTGTTTTTCCCAGTCCTGCCAGGAAAGCGTTTTCTTTCTTGGTTTGACGGCTCATATCTTCCTTGAAAAAACCGCTGCTCTTCAGCCCGCCACGAGAGAGGATCCTGCGCAAAGCTTGGGTGAGTTCCTTGTTCTTGATTGATTTGTACTTGTTGAAAATGGGGGCTATGACCACAGGAAAGAGTGCCGCAAAGACAACGCTCACCAGTGCCATGGCCAGCGCTGCCAACAGCCACCACCATTCGGGAGTCTGTGCCATAATCCAGAAAAGCAGGCCGAGAACGATGTTAACAATGACCAGACCGACTATAAAAGATTTGCACTGCTCCCACAGCCAGCTTTTGATGGTATGGTTGGAAAAATTCCATTTGTGCTCATGGACATATCCGATGACAAAACTCAAAGGCAATCCGAGCAAAGCCATGAATGCGTAAAAGACAAATACATAGATCAAAAAAGTCCATACAATGGAATCATCGAGGGCGAGGTTAGCCAGTCGTGAACTCAAGCCGCTGAAATAGAATCCCAAGAGGGCCGCGAGGGAAACTCCTAAACTGGCCAGGCCAAGAAGCCTCTTCTCCTTTTCGTATTGTCTGGCAAGCCTCTGTTTATCTTCATCTAAGAGCGGATGCATCTCCATCCTTAATATGGCGCTATTTCAGTTTTTTCCCAAATCAAAACTCTAAAAATAATAAATACCGTTCAGAAGAAGATTGTAGCGAACGAATCTGATCGTTTCCCGGATTTCATTCAGATAGCTATCGCCAGCCTCACAAAGGTCAATGGCATATGCGAGGCCTTCATCTACCTTGAGGAAGATCTCATTATAAGATGGCAGGTTAAAGTGTCTTTGCAGATACTCCGGGGCGATATCGGCCATCTGCTGGGCGAGCAACCTTCTGGCTGTTTCCTTGTCCTGCATCAAGGCCGTTCCATAAAGAACCATCGTCCTTCTAAATTCCTTCTCCGCCTCCCTTATGACCTGAGCAGCGGTTTCGAAGGTCATGTCATATTGAAAGGCAAAATCATCGGCATAAGCTTCCACCAAAAGCTCGTGAAAGCTGGAATCTCTGAGAAGTGCCGACGAAGACAATTTCATACCCAGCAGCGGATCTTTCTCTTTCACGACTATATCTCCTGCAGTTTCCATGATATGGTGACAGATTTCAATGGCGAAAGAGAAAACGGCATTGTCCGGGACTCCCTCTTTCTTGATAGACCACAGATATTCGGCCAGTCCCCAAATGGCGTTCAGATCGAAGGCTTGAACGGTCACCCAGCCAGGATCGTATTCTTCTGGAAGGACGCCGGGATCAGGGAGGGTTCGAGCCTCATGATGAGCTGTGAAATCGGCTGCCCAGACATCATTTTGGGAAACGAATCCATAGGCCAGCGGTTTTTGGAAGCCTCTTTCCTTTGCCGCCCACCACAGCTTTAAAAAAGATTCGTCGCCGGGAACGCCATGGGTCTGGTTGTGCAAATATCCTCGATACACAGCGCCAAACAGGTAATTGAATACATCGGAGGACAGAGCTCCATAGATCTCATTGATGTTTCCCAGGTCAAATGTCTTCCCGATCTGTTCAACGACGTACACATGAGTTGCCGAGCCCCAAGGATAAAGGAAAGTCGATACCATTCCTATTAGGATAAGGACCAAAGCCGGAACCAAAATTGTCTTTTTCATGCTCTTCCCCTTTAAAAAACAACCGGAGACAAAGGATCACCTGAGCTAATAATATATCATTTTTTTCTCGTTTCTTCTATGCATAGAGTCGTGCAAGGCGTAAAAATATGGAGGCTTATTCGTTGCGTTTTTTTTCGACAATGGGTATGATTCTGTAGAAATTCACCTGAACAAGGACATCGGATGGATTATTGGAATCTGGTACTGCTCTTCGGTGTCGGAGCCATCGCTGGATTTATAAACGTGAACGCGGGAGGCGGCTCGAGCCTCACTCTGCCCACATTGATTTTCATGGGACTCGAGGGAGCCCTGGCAAACGGTACAAATCGAGTCGCTATCTTCATCCAAAACATTTTTGCTGTTGTCTCTTTTCGGAAGAACAAGATGTTTCAGCTTAAAACGAGCTCTGAGCTTTCTTTATTCACTCTTCCCGGAGCGGTACTGGGTGCAGTTCTCGCCGTGAGGGTCAGTAGCGCCTTGTTCGAGCGGATATTAGGCGGGGTTTTGATCTTCATTGTGATTTCCCTTTTTTTTTCTCGTTCTTATAGAGATAGAAGTTCCCGCCAAAAAGAACAAAAAAATTGGCTGATCTACCCAGCGCTTTTTGGAATTGGTTTTTATGGAGGTTTTCTCCAAGTCGGAGTGGGATTTCTCTTCATGGCTGCCCTGTATCATCTCCTCAAGGTTGATTTGGTTACCGTCAACATGCATAAAGTTTTTATCATACTCATCTACACCCTCCCCGCTCTTATCATCTTCATGCTTTCGGGAAATGTGAACTGGAAGTTCGGTTTGGTTCTGGCAGCTGGAAATGCCTTCGGAGGCTGGTGGGGCGCTCATGTTGCGGTAAAAGGAGGCGAAAGGATTATCCGGATCATCCTCGCTGCTGCGATCACCATCATGGCCTTCAAACTCTTCGGTCTTTTTTAAGACGATGAATATTCACTCTCTTGGTGAAAAACCACAATTAGGTCAGCCTTTGGCAAGTTTTTGAGAAAAATATCCATGGGAAAGGAGGATATCCTTGATTCATGAATTCGAGGCTGTGATTGTTGGCGCAGGGGGTGCGGGATTGTACTCAGCGCTTGAAGCAAGCAAAAAAGCCAAAACAGCAGTGATCTCTAAACTCTATCCCATCCGTTCCCATACCGGAGCAGCCCAGGGGGGAATCGGAGCTGCCTTGGGGAATGTGGAGGAAGATAAACCTGAGTGGCATGCCTATGATACTGTGAAAGGCGGAGACTATCTCACCGACCAGAAAGCAGCGTGTCTGCTGGCAGAGGAAGCCGTCCGGGCTGTGTATGATCTGGAAAACAGAGGACTGCCTTTCAACCGCACCCCTGAGGGCCGCATCGATCAAAGGCGCTTCGGAGGGCACACCCGGAATTTCGGAGAAGCACCTGTGCGGAGAGCGTGTTATGCGGCAGATCGCACAGGACATATGATTCTCCAGACTCTCTATCAACAATGCATCAAGAACGATGTATCTTTTTTCAACGAACTCCAGGTCGTGGATGTTCTTATCGAAAAGCGAACCTGTGTCGGCATCTGTGCCATAGAACTGGCAACAGGTGAACTCCACATCTTCAAGGCTAAAGCGGTTCTATTCGCAACCGGAGGATTTGGCAGAATGTTCCGCACCACATCAAACGCTTTCGCCAATACTGGCGATGGACCTGCTCTTGCCGCCCGAAGGGGTATTCCTCTGGAAGATATGGAATTTTTTCAATTTCATCCCACTGGAATCCGGGGCCTTGGAATCTTGATCACCGAAGGAGTCAGAGGTGAAGGAGGAATTCTCCGCAACAGAAGCGGTGAACGCTTTATGAAGCATTACGCGCCCAAGCTTTTAGATCTTGCACCCCGTGACATGATTGCAAGGGCCATTCTGACAGAAATCCGAGAGGGCCGGGGGATAAAGGGGGATGTCTCGATCGACGACTATGTCCTGCTGGATGCCACACACTTAGGAAAAGATGCTATCGAAGCCAAATTGCCGGAAATCGCTGATTTCTCACGCACCTATCTGGGGATCGACCCGGCAGAAAAACCTATGCCTGTCCATCCTACCGCTCATTATGCTATGGGCGGTATTCCAACGGATGAGCACGGCAGGATTCTTTCGGACGGCGAAGGGAACTTCTATGAAGGATTCTATGCTGCTGGAGAGTGCGCCTGTGTATCCGTGCACGGGGCGAACCGGTTGGGAACGAACAGCCTCGTGGACTTGGTGGTCTTTGGGCGCCGGGCCGGCCTCCATATGGCAGATTATGTGAAAAGCGTTGACTCCTCCCCTCTTCCAGCAGATGCTGTCGACAATACTCAGGCGCTCTTATCTAGACTCGTAGATGGGAAAAAAGGACCACCGCCCGAAGAGCTCCGCCAAAACATGCAGGATCTCATGATGAAAAATGTGGGCATCTACAGGAAGAGGGAGGAAATGTTGGAGACCGTCAACCGAATCCAGGAGCTGCGGAGATTGTATTCAGAGGTAAGACTCCGAGACAGGAACAAGTCTTTCAACACAAATCTGCTCGAAATACTGGAATTGGGCAACCTTCTCGACCTGTCCTATATCACATCTTCTTGCGCGCTCAACCGGCAGGAAAGCAGAGGGGCTCATGCCAGGGAGGATTATCCCGAGAGAGATGACAAGAATTGGTTGAAACACACTCTCGCCTGGCTTAAGGAAGAAAAAATCGAATTCGGGTGTAGACCGGTGGACGTATCCGTATGGGAGCCGAAGCCTCGAAAATATTAGCAGCGGGATAAGATGAAAATTTTTCTCGAGATTCAACGCTACAATCCTAACAGGGATAAAGAGCCGCATTTTCAGAAGTTCGAAGTAGAGGCGGAACCCACCGACCGTCTTCTCGATGCCCTGATGAAAATACAGCGTTTGAATGATCCTTCGCTGGGAATGCGTAAAAGCTGTGCTCACGGTGTCTGCGGCTCGGATGCCATGGTGGTAAACGGAAAGGAACGTCTGGCCTGCAAAACTCTGATTAAAGATGTGGCCGAGGAAGACGGCTCCATCTTAAGGATCGAACCTCTGCGTAACCTTTCCGTTCAGAAGGATCTTATGGTCGATCAAGAACCATTTTTTCAGAACTACCGCCGAGTCAAACCTTATCTAATCACTCCGGATCCTGTCAGCGAAAAAGAGAACATTCAGAGCCCGGAGGAAAGAAAAAAATTCGATGATGCAACAAGGTGTATTCTTTGTGCATCGTGCTTTTCGGCCTGCCCTGTCAAGCAGGAAAAAAACCCCGATTTCCTAGGACCGGCATCCATCGTTCAAGCCTCTCGTTTCATCGATGACAACAGGGATAAGGGATTTGAGGAAAGACTTCCTGAGCTGGATGATCCGGATGGAATTTGGCCCTGCGAAAATCACTTCGAATGCACCAGGGTCTGCCCTAGAGGGATAAAAGTCACAAAATTGATCAATTTGACGAAAAGAAAAATTACCGAGTTCAGAAAAAAACAAGAAGAAACTGTGAAAAAAAAGATGTCAAAATAAGGAAAAAAAAGGAAAGATTGAATGCAGCAGCAGCCGGCCCTCGTGGAATCACGGGAAGGCCGGCTGCAGTCCGATAAATTCTAGGTTAAAATCCCGGCATGATGGTGAACTGGAAGACCAAATCCTTATTCGGCCTGTCAAAAGGCTTGACCAGGTTGAATCCCAGGACCAGGTATCCGAACATATTCATTCGTACTCCAATCCCTGCGCTGGTCAAGGGCTTGAGATCGCCGCCCAGGAAAAAAGGCTTCGCTTCATCACCATCGTCTTCACCCAGGCCCCAGGCGATTCCTGCATCATAGAAGGCTACAAAATCCATTGGCAGAATCCCATAGAATCCTCTTCCTATCCCCAACACACCGAATAACGGAAATCTCAGCTCAGCATTGGCCACGAGCATCTTGGAGCCGAAGAGCCGGCTGTATACATCCAGTTCATCCACACTAAAAGAGGATGAATTGTATCCGCGGATGAGGGTTTCATATCCCAGGAAGAGAGGGTAAAAACGATTGTCTTCTGCGTTCTTTCCATAGCGGCCGTAGTGAAGAAAACGAAATGCCAGGGTGAAGGGTCTCGCCGGCATAAAATAGCGGCGGTAATCAGCCAGAAGCGAGTAGAAGTTGAGAGAACCTATGTAGGGAGTGGCCTCTATCCGGTAACTTTGTCCGAGTACAGGGGCTGTTGCACCGAAGAAAGAGCTGTCATACACGAGAGCTGCTGTGACGAATCCGAACTGGAGGCTGTCCGGGGCGTCCAGCTCCTGTTTGAGCCGATCCACCAGGAATCCTCTATCCGGCGTGTAAACATTGGTTCGGACTTCCTGCTGATAGTCGATCAGCCTGTAACCTCCAGAAATCTCGAACCTCTGCACCTGGCTGAAAGGATAAGAAGCGAAAAGGGAGGCCTGATAGTTCACCTGCCTGAAAATATATTCCTCCTCAAGCCAAGCCACTTGACCAAAATAATCTCCGTATCCTATGGAATATCCTCCATAGACATAGGGAATCCTCTGAATAGCCCCACCCCAGTTCAGTCTTCGACGCGCATTTTGATAACCCAACAGGAAAGCCGAGTCTTCAACGCGGCTGCTGACCTGAGCCACGGTAAACAAATTGTGATAGCCGAGCATGTCGCTAAAAAGAAGCGTTATTCCACCGCCAGAGTAGGTACCAAAGCGATCCATGCCGATCGCTATCTGAGCAGGGCTGACATAATCCAATGCGAGTTTGGGTTTGTAGTCTTGGACCTCAAATTCCGCCTCTTCAGGAAGACCGTACAGGGGATTATTGAGAAGAGCGAGGACTTCTCCCTCCCTCTGTTTTCTCGGAGGCAGTACAGATGGTGAGATGCCTCCGAACTCATCTGTTGGCTTTTCGCCCAACCAGTTTTCCGGAGAATCGATGGCATAGATGCTGTAATAATCCTCCAGGAAGATACTGTAAGCTATCTGACCCGTTTTCAGAGCCACAGAAAGGGCAGGGCTTTCTGCCATGATGCCGCTCACTCCCGTATAGACGTTGGAAACTTGATAGATCTCGTTGTCAGTGAGGTCTATTTTATATACATTGGGAATCCCGTTCTGATCCGACAGGAAAAACAGACTTTTCGAATCAGGAGCCCACTGAGGATTGATATTTTTAGATCCTCTGAATCCTGGGAGCTGTTCAATTTCTTTTGTCTCTGGATCAAGCAGTGCCAGCTGCAGATTGCCGATATCGAGTAGAGAGAGATCAGACGAAAAACGATCTGTGACAAAGGCAAGCGTCCTTCCATCCGGTGACCAGGCGGGATAGAGATCAGAGTAAAAATCATCGGTAAGCTTCGTCAGTTCTCCAGTTCCCAGGTCGTACATGAAAAGATCAGTCAGGCCGCCCTCCAGTGCAGAAAAAGCGATATAACGTCCGTCAGGAGACCAACTGGGATTCAAGATCTCCCCTAAGTGTTCGAAAACGACTTCCCTTTCTCTTTTCCCATCCTCTGTGTTGACCACAACGAGCACTGGTTCTCCTTTTGTAATCCCTCCAAAAACGAAACGATTTCCTTCAGCATTCCATGAACCTGCAGACTTGATAAACTGGATGCTTTCGAAATGAGGATCCACGGCTGTTTTGACGAGCTTGCGCAAAATCTTTCCGGTCCGAGCATCGGCTAAGTACATATCCACGGAAAAAAGATCACGGCTGGAAAGAAAAACCACCTTGCTTCCGTCAGGACTGAGGACCGGTGACAGATTATATCTGGCTTCTTCTGTCCCCTCGAACAGAGGACGGCTGCCTTCTTCGTTCAGTCGAGTCACCTGCGCGATAGGATCGTATGTTTCTGTCATCGATTCGTGCCATTCTTTGGTCAGAGTTTTGAAATCGACATTCAAAACCCTTTTCAGGACAGGCTCCAGTTCTCCAGTCCTGCTCACCTGCTTGAGGATAGCAGAGACAGAATCATCTCCCCATTTCCCTGTGATGTAAGCCCAGACTGAGTGACCGTATCTATAGGGAAAATATTTGTATGGATTCTCGAGCTTTTTTATCGTGGGAAGCTCTTTCCTCTGGGTTACATCCCGCATCCACATGGATGTTTCTGGATCGACAGCACCGATGGATAGATACTCTGCCAATCCTTCAATAAACCATAACGGAAGCCGTTGGATTCCTGGACTCGGTCCAGCATAGCTGGTCTTTCCCTGTGAGGTGAAATCATACTGGAAGGCATGGACAAGCTCATGGCCGATCACGTGATCGGTGGCTTCAAGAGAGCCACCCACAGGCAGTATGATCCGGCGTTTGAACGATTCAGTCACCCCGCCGGTTCCCTCGCCTATGGTCCCTGATATCGTGTTCGTCTGCTGAAAATCAGCGGAACTTGCATACAGAATCAAAGGCTGCCGCCCTTTGAGTTTATGGTTGAGGACACGGGAAAGGCGGGCATACCAGCGTTCGGCCATGCGGGCAGCTTGTCTGGCTGCCTGCTCCATTTCTGGGTAGAAATAAACGTCGAAATGCTTCGTTTTCAGAATTTTGAAATCGAATGTATCGTACTGCACCTTATTCCGCCCAAAGTATTGTGCATGCACGAAAGAAGCAGTCGAGGCCATTCCCACCAGGAAAAGGGTGAATATCACCAAAGGTTTTGAAAGAAGTCTGAGAGACATCGTATTACTCCTCATTTTTTTGTTTTCTCTTTTGCTCTATTCTTATAATTCCTATAGACATTATAACATTTATTGGATGCAAAAAGTTGCAAAATTGCGGGATCTTTCAAAACTTTTTCCTGCACGCAAACTTCTCGACTGATGGATGTTTTCTTTCCGCTCTACTAATTGGACACATATTCATCTTAATTTATTCCATCTTGACATTCAATATTTCCATCAAAACTTTACAACAAGTGCAAAAATCATGCCAAAATGACTCTAGAATTATGCGTGAAAATCTTGTTTCTGGTTGTTATAAAAAAAGGGCAGCTGTCCTCTCTTTTACAATTTCATTGGAAAAAACCATGGGTTGGTGTAAAATTTGCCAAAATCGTGAATGAAAGCCATCTCAAATTCAATTCAAAACACCAGGATGAATGATATAAAAGGAGGCACCAGCTGATGGATGTTTTTGCCACAAATTTTCGCACCATCGATTGGATAATCGTCTGTGTCTATATCTGTATCCCTGTTGTGATCGGAATCATTGTCAAGAAATATATTCGGCAATTGAGCGATTTTATCGTAGCCGGACGTTCTCTGAAACTTTTTATCGCAATCGCGACATTGACAGGAACCGAACTGGGCTTAGTGACAGTCATGTATAACGCCGAACTCGGCTTCAAACACGGAATGTCGGCTTTCCATGTGGGAATCATCGAAACCCTCTGTATATTGGCGATCGGACTGACTGGATTTATCGTTTATAAGCTGCGGCAGCTCAGGGTCATGACTATCCCCGAATTCTATGAAAAAAGATTCGGAAGAAATGTGCGCATCGTAGGCGGAATCATTCTCGCCCTGGGAGGGATCCTGAACATGGGTCTATTCCTCCAGGCAGGAGCTCGTTTCATGATGGGAGTGACAGGTTACAGCAATCCTTCAGGATTGAAGCTTTTCATGTCTGTGATGTTGATCATGGTGTTGATTTATACCGTCATGGGAGGGATGGTCTCCGTCGTACTGAATGATTTCATGCAGTTTGTGGTTCTATCGACTGGCATGCTCATAGGGTCTGCATTCGCCATATCAAAAATAGGATGGGAAAATCTTTTCAAAGCGCCGAGCACAGTTGACAGCGCTTCTTGGTTCAACCCTATCAGTGAAGGATCGGGTTTCGGCTCGATCTATGTTATCTTTATGGTGGTTTTGACTTTCTCTGCCGGTGCCCTCTGGCAATCGGGAACACTCAGGGCACTTTCTGCAAAAACGCCCAAGATCGCCAAACAGCTCTACACTTGGAGCTCTCTCTCCTACTTGGCCCGCCGGGTTATCCCCATGCTATGGGGAATCTGCGCATTTGTCTTTGTATCTCAGACCCCAAAGCTTCTGGCAGCCTTCCAGGGACCTGATGCGCTGAACAGCCAGTACGGCATGCCCCTGTTCATAGCCAAAGTCTTGCCGAGTGGGTTTCTGGGACTGATTGCTGCAGGGATGTTCGCAGCCTTTATGTCCACCCATGACAGCTATTTACTGAGCTGGAGTTCGGTGATCACTCAGGACATCGTCGCTCCTTTAAAGGGAGAGAGGCTCTCGGATAAAAGCCGCCTCCTCATCACAAGAATCTGCATCGTCAGCATCGGGCTTTTTCTGCTTATCTGGGGGCTCTGGTTCGAGGCGCCGGTCTCTCTCTGGAATTATATGGCAGTAACTGGCACCATTTACTTAGCAGGGGCTTTCACCGTTGTAACCGCAGGTTTGTACTGGAAGAGAGCCAGTAAAACCGGGGCTAAAATCGCCCTTTATGCCGGGCTCTTGGCCATCCTTGGAATCGGCCCCTGGACCACCTGGGAAAACGTTCCTTTTTATCTAACGGATAAGTTCATAGGAGTCATGACTTTCATGGTTGCATTTCTGGGAATGATCATTGGCTCGCTCTTGTTTCCTGACCGCATCAAAACAGAGGAGGGGGAAAGATGAACTGGACGCTGCTCTGGAAAACCGTGCTGATTTTTACGCTTTGCGGATATGGACTTCTGGTCGTCATTGTCATATTTGGGGGAGTGAAAAACATCGTGGATATGTTGAAAGACCTTACAAATCCAGTCGATCGGGACTGAAAATCAGCCTTTCGCTCCATAAATTTCTAAAAGCATGAAAATGAAACAGCCCATCGAATTAAGTAATTGCGTACGCTGTTCCCAAATTATTGGTCGGTCTTTTGAATCCAGATAAAATCGATCCCAATATCTGGATTTTCAATCTCGCTGGATGCTCCTTCAAATCTCATGATCAATGTATGCCACCCTGGCTCCAATTCCATTGAAGGAAGGGTAAAATTGCGAAGAAGATTCCGGTGGGGTTCTTGCAGATCGAGTGTTTCCTGACCGTTGGCCAAAGGCATAAACCGGTCATCCAGGGCATAAGAGATCCTTCCGGAATTCGGGATGAGAGCCACGGCAAAATGGACACGGTACATACCTTTCTCCTGGATCCGGAAAGAAAACGCTTTGCTCTCTCCAACACTTCGGGGACGCCAAACAAGCAGCCTTGCCTCCGACCATAATCTTCCCTCGATCCTGCGCGTATGGATGCGATCGCTGATGATTTGTTCGGCCTCATAAAAAACAGAATCTCGGGCGCCCATCCTCGCAGCAGGTCGCCAACCTTCAGGAAGCTCGAGAGGACGCAGATCCTCCGGCATGATCGCCATATGGTCATCGCTCACTCCTGGCCGGGCATAATGATAGCCCATTCGTGCATAGCTCAAACCCGGTGTTCGTTCATGGCTTTTGAGCTCCATATAAAATTGGATCCGGCTCTTGAAGGGAAGCGGGTCCAGGATATGCCATCGGAAATTGGTGACAAAACCTCGGTTCCCAGGCCCGTCATTCCGGGGCTGCCCACAGTAAGGAAAATAGAAGATATCAGGAGATGACCAAGAATAATTATAATAGTCTTCGGAGCCGGTTCCGAAGATGGAAGGAACAGGATCATCGTCTATAAAGACTTTTTCATCTCCTTCCCCCCACCAGCTTCCATATGGAGTGGGCACATCATTGGGGTTTAAAAGATAAGAAGCCGTTCCCACATAAACTCCCTTACCATGTGCTAGGATAAAGGGAAGGTCCTGCACCGCTTTGTTGGATGCTATGAGGCCGTGATCCACCCTCCATAGAGCACGAAAATGCATCGACCTTTCATCGTCCCATGAATAATCCATCAACTGGGCAGAACCAGCAACCTCAATGTTTTGTTCCCCCTGGTTTTCCACCATGACCCTCGCATTCCATTTAAAGGGCATCACAAAGCGGCAGATCATCAGTCCGTCGGGTTGTACGGCAAATGGAAGGGACTGATAGGGATTGATTCCAGGAGCTGTACCGAAAAAATCCCCTACTGGAGACTGTACCTGGCCCCAGGGATAACCATCACACAGGATATGCAAAACCGTCTGCCTCAGCGCCCGGTCCATATCTGGGGCTGCAATTTGAATTTCGAGTCTCTCGATGGCCTTGGGTCCTTCGAGCGAAAAAAGTTCCTTTTTTTCGAAAGAACCGAGTTCGACTGAAAAGCTCAACCGCTTGTCTTTTGAACGAGGCTCCAGGTATTTATCCGGATCAGACAAGGAAGAAAGGACATTGTTTATTGTTTCTCTGTAATCGTTTAAATCGGCTGGCGAGAAAGACTGAATGCGTGTTCCATTCTCATACACTCTCACCCCCATCTGATAAAAGTGAATTTCTTTCACATCTCCTATCCATACCAGACGGATGCCCTTGGCAAAGGGAATCGGAGCATAGGAGGCATCTCTCTGGTAGACGGTTCTTTCCAGCAACTCCCTATCCAAGTTTTCAACTTCAGGAAAACTGTCATAGGGCTTTTGAAAAAAGTCTTGGGCAGGGCCCTCGTACAACGGTGTCGTATGATCATCGATAAAAAACTTGATCTGTCCCGTGATAGCAGCCGTCCACAGACGGACGACTGCTCCCGGACCCTGAACATCGGCGATTAAATATTCTCCGATGCCATCTTCGTCCGGCTCTTGGAGGACATCTTCAAAATTAGGGATGGGTTCCCCACCGAAGCCATCGGAATTTGCGAACCAGTCAGGCCCACCCGGAAGGTTGCTGCGGCGGTCAAAAGAGGAAAATTGGACAGTTTTATAAGCTGGCTCAGGATGATAAGTAAGGTTCACCAGGTCGACCATATCCAAGAAAAGAGTCTCGGTCGTTATCATCTCCTTATCGGGATCAACTGGGGCGCAAGAAAACAAAACGAGGGATAGAAGAACAACAAAAGCCAAAAATCTCATTTTATCCATATATTGCCTCCAAAAAAATGGTCAGGCACTCTTTACAATTCCTTCATCTATTCGAATCCTGCCCCAACTCTAAAAGCTCTCCACTGACGTGAAATCCTGTACCTCTGTTTATTTTTAATATATATGTGGTGACGATAAAGATGTCAATTCTCGCTTTTGTATTTAGATCCATTATGAAGTAACATGGTCATGGTCAAAAAATGAACGGTATCATCATCATATTGGGATCGCCGAACGATGAGCGTGGGAATTTATCCAATATCGCCATCAGCCGGCTCAGGCGGGGATTACAGGAGTATCGGCAGCGCAAAGGATACAAAATATTGTGCACAGGAGGATTTGGAGAACATTTCAATACTACGGACAAACCCCATGCTGAGTACGCAATAAATTACCTGTTTCAGAGCGGATTGGCAGAAACCGATATTCTGGAAATCGCGGAAAGCCGAAATACAGCCGAGGATGCCTTGTTCGCTAAGCCGACTGTCGAAAAACACGGAGTGAAATCCTTGATCATCGTGTCCTCAGATTTTCACATGAAGCGGGTGAAACATATCTTCAAAAGAGTCTTTAGAGGATTCGATTTGAAATTTTACGGAGCCCAAACGGATTTCACCGACCAGCAGTATAGGATTCTTAAAATCCACGAAGAAAGAGAATTAAAAAAAATAAAAAAATCCGGCATGCCAGTTTTATGAACCCCGACAACCCCGTCATTTTCCTTATTCGTTCTGACACATTCTGAGTAATTGATCCACCCTTACGAATACATATCCTCTGAGTTTCAGAGTATCGATCAGTTCCTCCAACCGAGAGTAGAATTTGTCCTTCCGGTCTGGATGGGTGCCGATATGCAGCAACAATAAAAATCCCTTCAATCCTTCCGGACTGGATCTTTCGTAGTTCACGATGCTTCTAAATATCGAATCCGAAGATTTAAAATTGGACATGGAAGGCGTTGTGTAGTCCGCATTCGAATAGGTACCCGGACTGTAATTGATCAGAGTCACGCCGAGCTCCTTGGCCCAGGCCGCGATTTGTCTGTTGTACCACTCATAGGGCGGGATGAAATAGGCAGCCCTCCCCCTCTTTATCTCGAAACTCTCCATTGTTTTGTAGTTGTCGAGAAGATCAGAAACAAACTGTTCTTTGGTTACAAGCAGGGTGTCCCTGTTCTCCCAGGAACAGTACAGCAGATGTTTATCCGAATGAGGGCCTAAATAATGTCCAGAATCGACCAACCGAGAGATGAGTCGAGAATGAGAAGGGTTCCGGTAGAATTTTCCGGTGAAAAAAAAGCTTGCTTTAACGGACTTGCTCTTCAACACACTCTGGATGAAATCTCCGCCATCCGAGAATTCATCCCCGGTGAAAATCAAGGCCATCTTTTTCTGGAATGTCGGACCACGTATGATTCCTCCCTGATCATAAAGACACATATGAGAATCATATCTAAAGGTCCTGGATGCAATACTCAGATCAGAGGTCCCCGAGAAACAAAAAACACATGTTACAAGAACAAAAGAAAGGCTTAGTGAAATCGCGGAATAAAAATCACGTAAAATCCTGAATGTCATATGATTTCTGGACAGCTACAATCGGACTTAATCGACAGATTTGATAGATGCTCTTTTAGGCGCGACAGCCATCGTTGTAACCGGGCCGCATCCAGGACAAATTCCGACTGGCAAACAAAGGTGATAGAGCACCTTTTATTTTCTCCATCTCGTCTGGATTCATAGGGCTGAAATTCATAAGCAATTCCCTGTTTTTCTTCACCACTTCAAGACTGTCCATACCGATAACAGCGACATGAGGTTTCTCAAGGCTGAGGGCGTAGCGAATCAGGTCGTCTGGAGACAAACTCTCGACTGTCTCTCTGGGACGGATCACTTTCATCACCATGATCCCCATATTTTTCCTGGCGGCTTCTGGGATCACGTGATTTTCCATGTCTCCTTTTCGTTCCTGGTAGTGGTTCAAAGCGATGAGCATGGTATCGAACTCATGACGATTGACCATTGCCGCCATGGCTTCCGCATCGCTGTGGCCGGAAAAGCTGATGAATCTTGCGACTTTCTCATCTTTCATTTTCTGGATGGCCTGGAGCACTCCATCCTTGGCGCTTATTTTCTCCACATCTTCCAGGGATTGGATGCTGTGTATGCGTAATATCTCCAGATGATCGGTCTTCAGCCGCTGCAGGCTCTCCTCTATATGCCGCATGGCACCATCATAGGTGCGCTCTCCGACCTTTGTGGCCAGGAAGACCTCCTTTCGTCTGTGCTTCAGTACGAGCCCCAATCGCTCTTCACTGACCACATCATTAAAAACATAATCATGGGCAGTGTCCCAATAATAGAATCCATGATCCAGAGCGAGGTTGAGCAACTCCACACTTTTTTCCGGATCCTTGACGTTGCAGAACCGGCTTCCGCAGCCTACGGCCATTCGGGGAACGGTTGCTCCGGTCCTCCCGTAGACAACTGTGGGCAGCCCCTTTGCATCGTAATTTGTCACAGGTCTAGCTGGAACCCTCCCCTTGAATGACAGGGCACCGAGTGCAGCCGCTGATGTCATGCAGGTCTTTAGAAAATCACGTCTTTGTATGGGTTTGTCTTTCACGGGAATCTCCTTTTTTGTTATTTGTGTATTGTACCCCATAACTCGATATCATCAAAACTTCCGGTATCATCGAATGAACCTACCCCCACTAATCCATGTCCAAATGTCCTGTCAGTTGCGGTCATAATCGGTGTCGTCATATCGTCTAGATAAGCTTTGATCTCCCCGGTTTCTGCATGGTAAGACACCTTGAAGTCATGGAATCCCATGTCCGTCAATCGGGCATCCGATCCTCCGGGCGGCTCGTGATTGATCTTTACCCGATCTTTCCCGTTCACCAATCCGATAATGTTGTGATTTTCATCGCTCGATGCAGAGAAATGCACATAATAAAAATGAGTGGGATCCTGATAGTGGAAGACGATGACCATGTCGCGGTGAGGATTGTCCATGGACGATTTGCACCGTAATCGTCCGGTGAAAATAAAACTGGAAACATCAAAATCCTTTAAAAGCGACCACGAGGTGGGCGCCCTCACCTCCCCCGGTTCCCCCGGAGATGTAAGCTGATAGCACAACGAGCCCTGCTCCTCCTCTATCCGCCAATTCTCCGGGATGTTCGGTTCCCATTCTTGGGCTTCGCCATCCTCGAAATCATCGCTGAACAGCGGCTTTCTTGCAGCCTCGACCAGGTTCCGGACAGCCGGCAGAATCCTGACGAGCATTTCATATTCCGGTTTTTGGGGAGGACGTAAAAGGGGCAGCACACCCTCCATCCAGGACATCGGCGCTTCCAGATCCGTTTCCATAGCATCCACGGCCTGAAGCCCAGCCTCTGCCAGAGCAGCCACTCTTTCAGAAAGAGGGATGATTTCGGTCAAGAGGGCAGATTCATCGAGGATGGGTTTCAAAACCTGATGGTTGTCTTTCCATTCTCTCAACCATTCCCTCATCGATTCTCTCCTGGAGCTGTAATCTGGGGCATCAGCCAGATATCCGTCCACCATTTTACGAAATTTTCGGGATGTTTGGCTCTCTGGACGGGCTGCGTCTACCAACCGGTTCAACGGAGTCATCTGTGTGTACTCGCGCGTTGCAGGGCGCGTATAATATTTCACGGGCTCCACGATGTCTGCGAGTACCTCAAGCGGTTCGTATGAGTTCGCCCCTGTCAGGCGCTGCAGCATCAGGGGATAGTGAGAATTATGGGTCAACCCGAGCCAATCCAGATTGATATCCAGTATTTCGAGCCTTCGGTACATTTCTGCCACATCATTCACATTTTGGGGAGACCAAAACCTCTCGGCTACAGCAGCGGCCCTCGGCCAAATCCTGGAGTCGATGGTCTCAGGTATCACAAATTCGCCCCACATGCAGGCTTCCCCCCCCAAGATCCGTGTTTTTTCCTCTGGGCCAAGGTCAGCCGCTTCGCCGCTTAGGGGCTCTACTTGATAGTGCTGTGCCGCCGATAACATATGATCCAAATAATACCCGTTGGAAAGAATTCCCATATAGCCATCCCGTGCCGCTTGAGCCAGAGATTTGGGTCCCCGCCAGCTGTGTACAACCACATCCTTGGGGAGATCAGGATGAAAAATCTCATCCCAACCGATCATTTTCTTTCCGTGCTTCTGGACAATAGCCAGAATTCTCTGGTTAAAATATGCCTGAAGGTCATGATTGTCTTTCATGCCTTTCTCTTTTTTAAACGCGACGATATCAGGATTGCTGTTCCAGTGAACTCCGTTCACCTCGTCCCCACCGATGTGGAAGTACTCATCCGGGAAAAGCCGAGCCATCTCACCTATGAAGGAATCCAGAAAGGCATAGGTTTCTTCTCGAGTCGGGTCCATAGAGGGATCGTGCACGCCCCAGTGGCGTTCGATAGTGTAGGGGCCTGGAGCGCTTGCCAGCTCTGGATAACCCACAAACCAGGATGTGGTGTGCCCGGGCATATCGAACTCAGGAATGACCCGAATGCCCCGGTCTTTGGCATATTCTATAATTTCCCGGATCTGATCTTGGGTGAAATAGTTTCCATCCGATCCCATTTCGTGGAGTTTGGGAAAGCTCATACATTCAACCCGGAAACCCTGATCTTCGGAAAGATGCCAGTGAAGGACATTCAATTTAACGGCAGCCATCCCGTCGAGATTGCGCTTGATCACTTCCATGGGCATCCAGTGGCGGCAAACGTCGATCAGCAATCCTCTCCAGGGGAAGCGCGGCTCATCCTGGATTTGAACAGCAGGCATATAAAATCCTTCGCTATCCAATCCGAGAAGCTGCAGCAGGGTTTGGAATCCGCGCAAAATCCCGACTGTAGTGGGAGCTTTCAGTACGACTCGTGAAGTATTCACGTTGAGAGTATAGGATTCGTCTTCCCTCACGGATTGCACCTTTTCGCCAGGACCTTCGCAGTGGATCTCTAGAGGGATCTTACCAAAAGCTGCTTCTTCTATCGAAGTGAGGGGAATTCCGGTCTGATCGCTCAAGCGTAGGTTGAACCTTTCTACGGCTCTTGACAACCGGGAACCTGGATGTCCCTTTAGAAACACCTGGAAACCCGTCTCTATTCTCAATTTTCCAGACTTAAGAGAAACCTTTGCTGGCCAGGGCATCAAATTGAGCATGGAATACTCCTCAGCAGAACTGGGTGTGGTCTGACAATAGGGCAGTAAAAATATGGTAAAGTATGTAAGAAATAAAGAAAGACGTAATCTCTTGCTTGGGATCATCCTGCCATCCTTTCCACTTTTTTTCACAAAACGTACTTCCAAGCAAAACAAAAGTCAAGTAAAAGCATCTGCATAAAGGGATTTGAGTGTGCCCAATTCCTACATTCACTCACGCTTGAGTGATGCGATCAATTTTTCAATCTCTGGCTGATCCGGATTGACTTGGAGGGATCTCTCCCACACCTTCAGGGCTTCTGATTTATCTCCCAGTTGATAGTAACAGGTTCCGGTCAAATTCAATATCTCCAGATTCATACCGAAGCGGGAGAGATATTTCTGGTATAAGGAGAGCGCCTGCTGGAAATCTCCTAGAGAATGAACAGACTTCCCGAGAAAATACAGCACACCTTCGCTTTCCTCCGGGCTATCCAAGAAGGGTGTCAAAACATCTATCACCTGCTGATGATTCTGGCTTACAAAAAGCGCCTGGGCATAGCCCAAAGCATAATTCTCCTGTCGAGGATTTTTATGGTAGGCTTTTTGCAAAAGTATCCTTGCATTCTGAATGTCCCCGGTGTTGAAATATTGGATACCCAGACTGTAATCGTATTCTTCCATCCGGGAAAAGGGCGTGATCTTGGAGATAATTAACGGCCTCGGGACATCCGGCACAAAGGTTATCTCGAAGTTATCGGTTTCATAAAGGAATTCCTTCCCCTCTCCATCCAGAACAGAAACCTTGATGCTGTAATAGCCAGGGGAGAATTTTTCCATGGTGATTTTTTCGATAAAATCCGTGCCGGAAGAATACCCATTGATTTTCTTGGTGTGTGAAGAAAAATCCTGATCTTCTTTAGAGATCGTGTAGCGAATTTCTCCTCTTGATTTCATCTCTTCACTCAGACCGTAAAGCTGGAAGAACACGAACAAGGGCTCCTTCCTGGTGAACGTTTTTTGAGACTGGCATATTATCTGGGTATCTCCCACTTTAAAAGGCACGATATCTCTGGATTCCTGATCGCTTTTTTCCACGCGAAATCCCAGTATCAGAGAACTCATCTGCGGCATCGACAGATTCTGTGGAATCGTGATGTCGCTATCAAAAGAGGTGAACTCCTTGGAGACCGTATTTTTCAACAGAAGGTCAAACGTGTAATGGCCGGGTATGAGCGGAAAAACGTCTTGGATAGCAAAGGTCTTCCCTCCCAAATCCCGGAGCTGTTCCTGGCTGAAATTCATAGGTATCTGTTTGGAGTATTGAAAGACGGTTTTTCCCTGAGCATCGGTCACTCTTCCATCCAGCTCGAAGTTGACGCCGTATGTATCCTCAAATCGGTCGACTGACAGCTTTTTCGGCTCTACCGAATAATGGACCAGAGAGAATCCTGCTTCGTGCTTAAGGACGTTGACCATTGCCTCGTTATCGATGTAATTCGCCGTATACTCCACTTCCACGAAGTCTTTATATTTGAGGATTGCTTCAGCATAATTGTCTTCGACTTTTTTGTGAGGATAGGAAAAAATGGAGCCGAACAAAGAATCAGATGCCAAAGAGAGAAGACCCGGCATAGATCTCTCTCCTGGAATGAGAGAGAGGGTGTGATTGGCGAGGCCAGGCGCCAGTTCAGACAGCCGGCGGTAAGCAGCCAAGGTATCGGGGGCATCTTGCATGTAATCGGCGATCAGGCTCTGGGGGCCATGTTCGGAGGGAGAGTAGATAATGTATTCTCCTGTCCCCTGTTTTTTGAAAAATACGATATTGAACACTGGAGGAAGACCGTAGGCTGGATCACCCAGGTAGGACCAAACCTGGGCGGGATACACATTCATGATATTTTCGTGCATCTCAATGCTCTGGGGGGGGCCTAACACGATATACACCCGGCCCTGGTCTGTTTTCCATCCAGGTCTGGGAGTTCCCCTTCCAAAGTGTTGGTCGGCATAGCTCAACCGGCGGTAATGTTTTTCTTTGAACTCGTTACGGGGCGTCCCTTGGGTGGGATCTCTCTGCTTCCAGAAAGCCTCGATGAACAGATCTCTCTCCCGGTCTGTCTCCAGCTTTTGGAAGACATCTTTTTCTTTGGGCGTGATGATATAGACCACTTCCTCCTCCAGCCATTTTTGGTAGCGATCCGGAAGTCCTGTCTTTTGTCCCTCTAGTTCAACATATGAAGGGATGAAAAAGAACAATACAAGAAAGACCCAGTTTTTTCTTCTCATGATCCTCATACTATAGTTTAATCTTTTCTGTATTTTCTTTCAAAGCCTGTTTAAGCCAGCGGATTCCAAAACACCCTGATTTTCCCTATTGGCCTTCACAAGAGTCTTAAACCGGTTCTTAATTTTAGGCTTAATTTTAAAACATCAGCTTAATCGCTGAATATATTTCAAGATTTTTTGGAGAAGTGTCTGTAGAGAAGGATGGTCAGGACAAGGGAAGTCATGAGTATAATGAGCGGAATCCATATCCCAATCATGGCTAATCCTTCCTGTTTTTATGCTTTTTCCGGTAGGAAATGTATGCCAGAAGAAGGCCCAGAAACGATGCGAAATAGGCAATAGACATCCCTATGACCACAGCAAATCCTTGACTCATTCACTCCTCCCATCTCTCGATTCTTTCCAGCTCTTCGAGATATTTCTTTTGTTTCGCTTCATAGTCCCGGGAAATGGCTTTAAGCTTGGGATCGATAATCCTGATCATGGCCACCAACAGGATGATGCTCACTCCGAGGATGACCCATCCATACCAAAGCAGCAAAAGACTCAGTGCCACTCCCAGGGCCAGTAAAAAGTAGATCAATGGAGAGAGGATAAAACTCAGATAATCCTCTTTGGTCCAATTGTCCGCCTGCTCCGCTGTCCATTTTGTCTGGATCCAACCCATTTTAAGTGCCTCCTTTTTCGAACTGTTCCTCATAGCGAAGCAGCCCTCGCTGTTCGGCTTCCTGCCGGACCGGCTTCCACCAGCCAAGAGGTCTGGACATCACATAATATTTCACCAGGCGGTCCATATCCTCTGGGGGGGTCAGGAATGTAACTGGTATATAGATCAGCCCGCCCAAGACCATCATGATCCAAAACTGGAGGTAATCGGGCAGGGGGGGAATGACTTTGAACTCAGGCAGGATCCAAACGATCAGCCAGCTCAGGCCTAAATTGGCGATCCAGGAGGAGAGGTAGCCCCAGGAATTGAAGCGCCACCAGACGACTTGAAGGATGGACGGAAGCCAGATCCCGGCAGCCATGATCCAAAGGGCAAAGATGAGCCACTGGGTGATCTCCTGCATCATCAGTCCATAAACGAAGGACCCCAGAAGCAAGATCAGGGTGGAAATTCTTCCCACCCACACCAGTTCTTTTTCGCTGGCCTTGGGCTTGAAATAATGGTGATAGAGGTCCCGGGTGGCATAAGAAGCACCCAGATTGAGGTGTGTCGAAATGGTCGACAAGTGGATGGCCACAACAGCCGCAAAGAAAAAACCCACCAATCCCACCGGGAGGAATTCGAATCCCAGCCGGTACCAGGCCATCTCATAATCGGCCGTAGATTTTATGGCTGGATAGAGAGAAAAAAAGGCCAGGATGGCTACAGCCCAGAGGGAGTTCCGGACAACGATTAAAGCCGAGCCGGCCCATATGCTGTAGCTGGCATCGCGAACGGTTTTGGCAGATTGGATCCTTTGAGCTTCAGGATACCAGTCGATGGCTGTGCCCATCCCGAAGCCTCCGATCACCGCAATGACCAGCATGGTTAAAAACCAAACCAGAGGAAATTCACCAGAAGTCAATCCGGTGAAGGCAAAGGGATTGAGCCGCCAGCTCTGACCCAGAGAGTCCAGCTTGGATATGATCTGCTGAGGACCGCCTGCAGCCACGATCCCCCAGATGGATACGATAACGATCACCGAAAAAGCGATCACGCCCTGCTGGAAATCCGCCATGATCACACCCCAGTATCCCGCTGTCAAGACATAGATAGCGCAGATGGAGGAAAAGACGATCAATCCTACCCAATCCGGCCAGCCGAAAAGATAATGGCAGAGTTTTCCCATGGCTATTCCCACCCAGCCCAGGACAAACATGTTCATGAACACCTGCCAGCCCGCAATCCAGCCTCTGAGGAGCTCGGCGCCCAAACCCGAGAAACGCAGTGTCTGCCATTCCGCCTGAGTATAAGCCAGGGAGCGGCGGAAAATCCGGGTGGAGGCAAAGGCTGAAATCGCGCACCAGGCAGAAAAAAATGTGTACCAGATTCCTCTGAGACCGTACCTGTAGATCACACCGCTGATCCACATCGGAGTGTCGGTGGCGGAATGGGTGGCATAGACAGAAGCGGCTGGAAGCCACCAGGGCAGACCCCGTCCGGCCAGAAAAAAATCGGCCATGGACCTCTTACCTAATCTGTAGAACAGGGCTCCGCAAACGATCATGAGAACGATGAAAACGACCAGCCAGAACCAATCCAAAAAGGCGAAATTAACCATAGGTAGCCTCTTTTTTTACAGAGGATCCGAATATGTCATTCACCAATATATCATTCAACTCAGAACACCAGAAAAAGCATGGGCTTTTGATTGAATTGGCATGAGTGATTGAAATTTATAGAGGTATGGATGAAAGCCGAATCCTTTTTTCTATGTAGAGCTATAGCCCTGTCCTTTTTGACTTAAGACTTTTTACACAGGAAGCGCCTGGAGGGCAGTGCCCCCCAGGCGCAGAATTCAACTTTCTCTGCTAGAACTGAAAACTGAGGCTCAGCCTGATTTTTCGGGAGGGATAGGTGACACCCGAGACACGGCCGATTTGCGGCTCATGAGCCCCGCCGTATCCCGCATTGGTTACGGCATCTTCATTGAGCGCGTTCAACAGATCGAGTGCGATCCGCACAGTGCCAAAATCACTCAGAGCAAAGCCCTTGTCGATGCGAAGATCCAGAACCTTCTGTGAGGGAAGATACCAGGGGTCGTTGGGATCGATGCTGACGATATAATTGTCACCTAGATTGATAACGCTTCCCTCCGGCTTTCCACCCCATTGAGTGGCTGCTGGTATCGTTTCGAGAGGCCATAAGGGCCGCCCGCTGTTGAACCGGAAGCGGACACCGAGATCAGCTTCGACGTAGGGAATTCTGTAGGATCCCGAGAGCTTGAACTCCCACTTGGGAGTATGGGGCAGAGGTCCTTCCATGGTGTTGATGGTCTGATTCAAACCAGCCAGCCAGTTGGTGTCGAACACCATAGGGCCTTCGACATTGAAATCCTGACGGATCGATCTGGCTGCCATTCCGTCGGATGTGGAATAGAGCAGAGAGCCGAGCATCTGCCAGCGGTTGGAGAAACGCTTCTTCAATGTCAGCTGCATCCCTTGATAGACCCGGCGGGCTTTTTTCCCGTCGATATCCGGCATATTCCTCACTTCCCGGTCCGTATTGGTGCCGACCCAGCCGATATCCGCATTGTTGACCACGCCGTCGCCGTTGTAGTCCAGCCATTGAATCCCCCACAGGTCGACCTGTTCTCCGTATTGAGTGGTGTAAGGCACTCTCTCGTACTGCCATTCCTGACCACCAGTCCCCCGGATGATGGGCCATTGGACGAGGATGTTATTGGTGTGCTTGTAGATATAGGTGAGGCTGGCTGAAAAATCGGCGAAAAGCTCCCGTTCCAGGTTCACTGTGATCTGGTCTGTGTACTGGGCATCCAATTTATCGGCGACGTTCAGCTGCCAGGAATAATCCACGGGTTCGACGGCTGGGAGCCATGAAGGCCTGAGGCTGTCGTCCCGATACTGATCACCGTAAAGCAATCTGGCGGCTTCGGTGGTCTCCTCTGGATCCACATAGTTGTTGCCGTTCAAATCCACGAGGTCGAAAGGAAGATTATAGTAAATCCAATGGTATTCAGCCTCCGGCATGTCGGGACCGAACCGCCTCAAATATTCTGTATTAAGCGGCATGAAGTATCGGCCGTAATTGGCCCTGAAGACCGTCTTCAAGTCGCTGGTCAAGGCAAAGGTGACTCCGATACGGGGTGCCAAGGTTTCAAAATCGAAGATGTTATCGGTCCCTTCACGATCGCGGATCACAGGAGGTGGATCATTGATTCCTTCCGGAGTGGAAGGCTGTTCGTAGACCTTTCCTTCGCCGTATTTGGCAGTCATTCGATCGTAACGCAGCCCGAAGTTGAAGGTCAGGCGTCTGGTGGGAGTCCACTGATCATCGATGAACAGACCCAGGGAGTCGCTGGTCCGTACGGTCAGGAAAGGATTGAGATGGGTTTGCCGGTTGTAAAAAATCAATCCCGTAGCGCCGTACCAGGACTTCATGTAGTTGATGTTCTGCGTCCAGGGAGCAGGATAGGCAAAGTTGGCATAACCCTGAAAATATCCGCCCTGCCAGTTTCCCCGTCCTGTGGTGTACTGGACTCCGAACTTGATGTCATGCTCTCCCAGAAAATCTTCGGCGTAATGGGAGACATCTGCCTGAATGGTGTTTCGGCTGGATTTTTGAGCCTCGACATAGGGAAAGGCGCCGTTGACACCGAAGACATTCCACTTCCACCAGTTGATGTATCCAGGATTGTCCGGAGCATCATCCGGAATATGAGGCTGGTCATCCCTCCAGAAGCCCAAATACTTCGCAGTCAGAATCGTCTTTCCGCTGGCCATCCACTGCCACTGTGAGGAAACGGAATGGGTTATGGCGGCCTGGCCATAGGTCATGGTATTATCCCAGTGGGGATTCCAGGTCCAGCCATCGCCGTCATTGTTCTCATAGTGATAGGCCACCCAGGCTCTGTGGTTGGTCAACGGCTCGCCCGTGATCTTGATATCGCCGAAACGACCCTTGTAATTATTCAATACATCCCAGAAAGGGCCCTTTGATTGCGACTGGACGTAATCAAAACCGCCGTAAAACCAGATCCTATCCTTGATGATCGGGCCTCCCAGGGTAAAGTTGCCTTCGTACTCCTGTTTGGTATAACTCAGAATATCGTCGCCGGCTCCTATGAACAGCTGTTCTTCACCCAGACTGCCGAGAATGAGTTTCTCAGAGGGGAGGGTATCATAATCCTCTCTTCCCGGCTGGTTGACCGCCGCATCGCCCAAATTGGTGTACAGGGCGGCATTTCCGTGAAACTCATTGCTTCCGGACTTGGTCAAGACATCGATGGCCACCCCGGTGAAGTTTCCATATTCGGCCTTGGAACCCAGGGCGATCACCCGGACTTCCTCGATAGAATTGTAATTGACCTGGACCAGAGACCCTGACGCGGCCAGGCGGGGATTGGTGGTGTTGACTCCGTTGACCAAGAAGACATTTTCATTGGATGTGCTGCCGTAAGCCGTGGGGCTGGGAAGCCAACTGGCGTCCTTACCCTGGGGAGCCATCCCGGGAGTGGTCAAAGAAAGGTCATAGAAGGCATCCCGGCCGGTGGGCAATTTTTCCAGCATTTCGTCCATGATGTTGGTGGCAATCGTGGACGATTTAGAATCCACCACTGGACTGGCTCCTATTACGAGCACCTGTTCTTCGATGGCACCAGGCTCCATGGTGAGGTCGATCGTTATGGATCTCCCGGCCGAAATGACAATATCTTCCTGAATGACTGCTTTAAAACCTGTCAGCGTCGCCTGAAGGGTGTATCTTCCTACCGGCAAATTGAGGAAGACGTACGTTCCTCTCATAGAGGTGACGGTGGCACGGGAACCCGTAATCAGGGACTCTCCCGTAACTTCTACCGTGACTCCTGGCAGGGGCACTCCTGTATCATCGGTGATTGCACCGGTCAGCTTCCCCTCGAAAACTGTTTGGCTGTAGGCAAAAGGATTGGACAGGACACCCAGGACAAGCACAAAAAGACTGAGGGCTATCACACTTTTTTTTATGGTGTGCATCTGGTTCCTCCATTTGGTTTAAGTTTCTTAAACTGATTCCGGCTTCTCCCCATGAAAAGGGAGAAACCGCCCGAACTTTTTTTAGAATTTACCTTAATTACCACCTCCTTCTTTTGCTTGATTTTCCGGTATCTCAATAAACATTTAAAATCACTTGCTTTTCTTTGTCAAGTATTATTCCGTACCAGGAAAGCAGCATTATTTCTGTGATCATTTCTCCGGTACATCCCGAAGATTCTGAAGAAGGCTGCCGGAAGGGATTTATTTTTTGATCTGCTCTCTCAGTTTGGAGATCAAATCGTCTAAAAATTCGATCTTGGTCGGATCAGAGGAATTCATTTTGGCCTTTTCCAAATACTCTATCGCTTTTTTAAATTCGGATCGATGGATGTAACAGCGGCCGGCCATCTCGAGAAATTCAGGATCACCCGGCTTCAGCTCCAGAGCCTTCTCGAATTCCACCAAAGATTCCTCCACTCTATTCTGCTCGAACAGAATGAGTCCCCTGTTGTAGAAGCTTTCCACGCTTTCGGGATCGCGTTCGACCGCCTTTGCATAAAAATCGAGTGCTTTGGCCCATTCCTCCTGCTGCTGATAGATCAATCCCAGTTGATGGTAGGCGCCTGCAAAAGAGGGGCTCAGTTCCGCTGTTTTTTCAAACTCCGAGATCGCTTCCGGAAACATCTCTCTTCTTTGATAACTGATTCCGAGAAGATAAAGGGCGTTTGGGTCATCGGGATTATCCCGAACCATCTTTTTCAGAATCTGGATGGCCCCTTCGAAATCTCCCTGGCTGATCTTCTCTCTGGCTTGATTGAATTCTTCCTGGGCCTGTTTGGCTCTTTCAACCTGCTGGATCACCTCTTCTGAAACCATCACGATGTTCTGCATCTCGATTTTTTGCATTCTCTGCTGAGTAGCCGAGAAATCCCACTCCAGGGTCTGAGTTCTGTATCCCTCCTTCGATACAGTGACTTCATATATCCCGTGGGGAATTCCGATCAGCTTGTACTCCCCTTTTTCATCCGTTTCAATTCTGTACCGCCGGCTGGTCAATGTGTCTCGAAAATCCAGTTCCACATTTTCCAGTGGGTTGTTTTCTGAATCCACCACCTTTCCATAAATATAATATTCCCGGTATTGACCCAGACCTGGATTTGCCAAGAAAAACCAAAGGAAACACAAGAGGACCAACCCGATAGAATTCCTGTCATGCATATTCCATCTCCTACTTATTCTTATAATAATTGGCCTTATCTAAAGCCTCTCTAACCCGAGCTGGCATATTTTTCCTGTTGTATACATCGGCCAGCAAGAAATATCCAAGAGCCTTGAGTTCGGAATCCTCGGCCAAATCGAGTCCTTTTTGGACCAAATCCAGAATCTCATCCAGATCGACAGATTCGAACAGGAGCCCTCGAGCCAGGAACAGGTATCCTTCCGGAGCCTCTGGTTCGATCCGGATCACCTCCCGCATCTGCTCCAGATATCCCTTTCGGTCTCCGAATTGTAGCAAAAGCTTTCCCAGGTTGAAGCGGGCACGGAACGAGTTGGGATAGAGTTCCACTTCTTTTTGATAGGCTTCCCGGGCCTTCTGGAGCTCTCCCTGTCCCTCATAGAGGAGTGCCAGATGGTAGTGTGCTAACGGGAACTTGGGGTACTCTCTGAGAATATCCTTCAGAATGATCTCTGCTTCCGCATACCGATTCAGGCCTACATAACAAGCAGCCAGGTTCAGGCGATTTCTGGTCATCTTCGGCTGGATTTCGACGGCCTTCTCCAGGTGGGGAAGGGCTCGTGAATGATCATCTTCACCCATGTAAACTGTCCCCAGGAGGGTGTATGCCTGGGTGTTCCGGTCATCAACCGACAGAATCTGTTGACAGAGAGCGATCACGTCTTCTTTATTGCCTTCCTCTAACAGCAAATTCGCCATTCCGATCAAGCCTTGAATGCTGTTGGGATCATCTTTCAGAATACGGTCATACTGGGCCTTAGCTTCTTCTCTGCGGTCCAGTTCCTCGTAACTCGTTGCCAACAGCAGCATGGCCTGTGGAATTCCTGATTCCTGTTCGAGGACGGATTCTAAAATTTGGACTCCCTCTTGGTATTTTTCCTGGTTGATCAATTCCCCAGCACGCTGTACGGATTCATAGATGGCGTGTTTATCTTTCGGATCGGGCAGCATTTCACCCTCTTCCTGGAAGGTTCTTCTGGATACAGGAGACCCGATATAACCAAGCGCGGCAAGGCGTCTCAGAGTATCCTGGTCCAGGTTAGCGGCTTCAGGCTGAGGTGCGGATTGGCTGGTCTCTCGGATGATCCGGTCCAATGCCTCTTTGAATTCTCGCGTCATGTCAGGAAGTCTATCCCGGAGATTATTCAGCTCTTCTGGATCTTCGACCATATCATACAGCTCAGGACGAGGCGCATCGATGTATTTGAACCGGGTGGTCCGCAGACTGTGAAGCGGACTCCATCCGTAATGGATATTCGGAGTTAACGATTCACAATAAGCGTAAGCCTCCTTCCCGCTTTTAGGGAAAAAAATCGTACTCAAAAGGGATTGTCCCTGATTTTCGTCTGGAATCTGAGCCCCGGCCATTTCGAGAAGGGTGGGATAAACGTCTACGGTTCTCACCTGGGCATGGACTCGAATTCCCTGTAAGTCTTCAAAAGGTGTGATAAGGAGAAAGGGAACTTGGACGGCATATTCGTAGATGTAGTAGCCGTGGGCCATCTCTCCATGGTCGCCCAGTCCTTCGCCATGGTCACCCATTATGGCGATGATCGTGTTCTCCTTTAACCCGTTTTGATTCAGCCAGGATATGAACCTCCCGATCTGTTCATCGCTGAATGCGATCTCTCCGTCATACAATCCTGTGATACCGGTGTTGTATTCAGAAAAATAGGGCTCTGGAGGCTCATAAGGAGCATGTGGATCGTACAGGTGTATCCAGGCAAAAAAGGGATTGTCCTTTCGTTCCTCCAGCCAAGCTATGGAGGCATCCATCAATTCATTGGCCGGACGCTGAACCATTGCCAGATCAAGGCGTTTATATTTCTTCATATCGAACTGATCGTCATAGTGATGGAAACCCTGGTTGAGCCCCCAGCGGCCGTCCAGGACAAAGGCTCCGATAAATGCTCCGCACTGATATCCTTGTTCTGACAGCACTTCGGCCAAAGTGAGATGCTCCTGGGAGACCGCCGTGTTACCGTTCACCCTGACTCTGTGGAAAGTGGGATAAAGACCCGTCATCATCGAGGCATGGGAAGGAAGAGTCAACGGAGAAGAAGATGTGCACTGTTCAAAGACGATGCCTTTCACCGCCAGTTCATCGAGATGAGGAGTCTTTACTCCTGTATATCCGTAACAGGGCAGATGATCGGCTCTGGTAGTATCGAGGGTGATGAGAACGATATTAGGCTTTTCAATTCTTTTCTCGTTCATGAGTGAGGCATACTGCTTTTTAGGGTCTTTTTTTAGAGGAAACATCAAATAGAGAACAACGGCAATTATTCCAACAGCCACAATCAATAAGAGGGGAATTATGATTTTGGCTTTTTCCTTTTTTTTACGAGATTGCTTCGTCACTTCATTCCTCGCAACGCCAGTAAGCTTTCTTCTTCATCAAGCTTTGTTTTTGACTTTACCTTTCGTATTTACACTAATATTCCATATATATTATATATGTTACCAAAATTGGCACCATTCCAAAGCAATAAAAACTGCCGTTCGTCTTACCTTTTTTGTTCCCTGCTCCTATTCTTTCATCAGAGCCTCATAGACGGCCCAGATTGCGCCGGGCCTCATGTATTTCATAGCACGGAAGAGATTTTCACCGTATTTTTTCTCTGGGTTGTTATAGACGAATTCATCCGGGTGTCTGTAGGCTTCGGGAGTCTTGAAAAAATAGCCCTGTCCATGGGGACTATAGACGACATGATAGGCTCCGTAGGCTGCATGCATCCCTTCCTCCTTTAAACCATGGAGGATGCAGTTGGAAGCAAAAGCGAAGGTCGTTCCAACCCAGACTTCATCCCCCTGCTGGCTGAAGTGCTGCGACCCATCCGCCTTCCTTCCGTTTACGGCTCCCATCAATCCTTTGCCGTAGTCCAAAACATTTATTTGGTAGATCGTCTCTAGGGTTCTCCTGGCATTTTCTGGAGGGATGATCCGTTCACTCTCTTTATCTTCCAAGCCCATCCACTTGGTGTACCAGATTCCGAAAAGCTGGTCGGACATGATATCGTCGGTGTCACTATCGATGTTGTAGTATCCTCCTCCTTCATTCCACAACTTCTGCAGTGATTGTCTACCTCTTTCGTACCAAGACATATATCTTTTGATGACCTTGTTTACAGCGTTTCCATCCACTTCAGAAATTCCCAGCTCGATCAAGATCCGTCCCATAGTATAGGTCGTTTTCAAGGCCGCAAGCCACAGGATGCCCACATATGCGCTTTCTCCTTTCATCTTCCAGGTGTCATAGGTCTGGTCGGGGATCCCTTCATTCAGAGGAATATGGCTTTCAGGGTCCCCGAATCTCTTTTCCAGGGTGTCCAGAGCAATCACTGACGTTCGGAACACTCTCCGGAGAAAATCGCTGTCTTTCGAACCGGTATATAGAAAATCCCTGAATCCGCGAAGAGGGAATTTGGGATTCAAGTCTTTCCAGGCGTTTCCATTCTGCCAGTCAAAGGCATTGAGCACCACCCAAGGGCGGTTTCGGGGTGAGCCGATATCATGAGGGATCATGCCATAGACTTTATTGGTGCTCCAGTAGTAGTGCAACTTATCTTTCGGAACCTCGTCGGGAAAAACGAGTGGATAAGTGTACATCTTGTATGCAGGATCCTCCCGATCGATCGTCTGGGCGAAAAATTTCATGTTGTTCAATTCCAGCTCTGGCCACAGCTTCAAAAAGTGCCAGGACGAATAGGCATCCACATCAAAGGTGCCGTACATCAGGTAATCCACACTCTCCAGATAAGTATGGAGATTGGTAGAGGCATCCCAGATACTCGTTTCGGCAAGGACGTAGAGTTCATTGAGAAGATTTTGCTTGAACCAGTCGGGCAGATTCTCATTTGCGGTGAACTCCTTCTGCCAACTATCTATCTGGGATTCCCACTCTTGGTATTTAGCCAAGGCTCCAGCAGCGAGATCAAACGCGTTGTTCCCTTCCGACCCGAAGAACTGGGTGTATTTTTTCCTGTATTTCACTCCTCTTCCAAACTCGTAATAAGGGAAATCCCAGGCCACCACCATCGGAAACTCCAGATGCTCCTGAGGGCCTAAAGTAAGCTTCACAGCAATGGCAGCAGCTAAAGAATCTTCTTTCTCTGCGGTTCGGGAATCTGTGGAGTTGGAAAGAGTTCCGTCTCTGGAAAAGGATTCCCACACCTCGCTTCCCGACCCTTGAGGATCGAAATCGGTGTGATAATAAACCTCGGTTTTTCCAGGGATCTCCTGCGCTGCAATGCACATGGAGCCCGCTAATGCATTTCCCTGCCTGATATCCATGTTCCTTCTGCTGAACACAATGCCTCTCGTATCCCCTTCCTGGATGAATCGATTGAAATTTCCATTACTTTTCCGATCCCAGATGAAATCTGTTGGATGAATCCGGGGATTTTGAACAATCGGCTCCCATCCGATCATGTTCTGCCAAGTGAGCATGACGCTGACCTCAACAGGCTGTTTTCCAGGATTCTCCACGATCCATTTGTAGAGAGCTACCGGATAGCTCGTCTCTTTGTAGTTGTGCGGGATGATAGGGGAAAACTGCGTTACAGCGATTTTGGCCGGAAATTCTTCATTCGCCTCATAGGAAAATCCCGATTTGGGAAACAGGGCGTAATAACTCCCTTTCCCCTCAGGATAGTTCCATTTCCAGCTCTGGAGTCCAGACTCAGAAGGAGGGATATCGGTCGAAAGGGTCTGGATAATGACTCTATCGCCGCCTTTCATGTACACATGAAACTGATCTGCCCAGATAGTGTCATCCACCATCCAACCGGGTTTCAAAAACCAGTAACGAAAATTCCCGCTTATGGTCCACTCAAAAGAACCCGCTCCAATGCCTCCGACGGGACAGGCGCTCCCCTCGGCCTGGTTGTCGATGTTATCCGGAGCGACCGTATGACCGAATTCCCTCAATTTGTAGCCTATCGGGCGGTCAAAGGCACAAGGAGGGAAATTTCCGAGGTTTGTTTTCGAATAATTGAGCTTACCGAGTATATAGTTCAACACTTGCGGACCGGATTTCAACCCCTTTTTATTCGCTTCCTGAATGAGCTTCTCGATCCGCCCTTCGATCTCCTCTCCTCGATCATCACAGACCCCTTTTTCCATCAGGAGCTGCGTGTAATCACTCCGGAGTCGATTCTTTATACTTTCCTGGCTGGCATGAAGCCGGCATCTGCCACAAATGATCAGGATCATTTGTACAGAAAGAAAAACGATCAACCATGGGATCAGACTTTTTTTCTCGGTTACACTCATGATTTTCTCCTTATTAATCTATGGAGGTTGTCCCAAAGTGACGGGAAATAAAATCGGAATAAAGGAGCAGGAAATGTCAGAGCGGCATTGAAGATTTAGCCTTCCCGAACCGTCCTTCGGGGGAATCCGACCTTGTCGGACGCCGAGGATGTATTGAGCACGACGATTCCAAAGGTTTAAGAACCGGATTAACAGAAGATAAAGTCCAAAGTTTGGATGGATCATGCGCAGTTCCGCAGGCGCCGAGAAGGACGGTGAATGAATGGCGTTAAAAATCTGAACTAGAGCGGAGACATTTCCTTGCTTCTTAAGACGATACCTCATTCCCTTCACTTTGAGACAAAGCCAATCTATGACTTTTTGGTAAACACAGGTCTGCCGTGAAGGATTGTTTCGATGACTTCGAAATCCTGATCGAGTACGGCCAAATTCGCTGTTTTTCCCGATTGTATGCTTCCGATTTCCCCTCCCAGACCCAGAACCTCTGCAGGATTGAGAGAGGCCATGTTTACCGCCTGGTTGATAGTGACTCCGGTCCAGCCGACCATGTTTTTCACGGCTCGATTCAAGGTCAATACACTTCCGGCTAAAACATCGCTGTCTTTGATTATCGCCCTGAGGCCTCTGACATCGATCTCCCTGTTCCCCCACTGGAAGACGCCGTCCCCTGCTCCGGCAGCTTTCAGGGAATCCGTGATCAAACAGAGTTTTTCCGTACCTTTTCTGGCGACAGCCAGCCGCAAGGCCGCAGGGTGCACATGGATGCCGTCGGCGATCAGCTCAGCCGAGGTTCCATCGGAATCCAAAACAGCGCCCACAACACCCGGCTCTCTGTGGTTGAACTCTCTCATAGCATTGAAAAGATGGGTGGCATGACTGATTCCCTCCCTGAAGCTTTGCAGTGCCTGTTCATAGGAGGCATTGGAATGTCCTATGGCTACAACCAGGCCAGCCTCCTTCAACTTCAAGATAAAACGTCTGTTATCGCCAACCTCAGGAGCCAGCGAAATGATCCCTTTTATTCCCTGAACAGCATTTATCAGGCGACTCACTTCGGGCTCTTCCATTGCCCTGATAGCAGAAGGATCCTGAGCCCCCTTTTTCTGTTCACTCAAGAACGGACCTTCGATATGAACTCCTAACAACTCGGAAGGCACCCCAATTCGGGCCTGAGTCTGAGAGGCCCTTTTGATGACTTCCACTGCCTCTAGGACCTCCTCTATGGGGGCCGACATGGTCGATCCCAAAAATCCGGTCACTCCGCATCGGGACTGGTGGAGAGCTATCTGTTCCAGACTCTCTGCCCGACAATCCATAACATCTTTTTTCAAAGCTCCATGGAGATGAAGATCGATAAAGCCCGGTGCGATGAACGCCTCACCATAATCGGTGCATCCGTCTTCTGCCGCATTCCTTTTCTGTTGATGGGGAAAGACATCGGCGATCTTATCTCCTTCGATCCTCACCATGCCGCCTTCGACAATCCTGTCCGCAAGGACGACGTTTCCCTTCAGAATTTTATTCATTGCATCAAATCCCGGATCAGGAATCGTTTCGGGATTCTTTTTGAACAAACAGTTTCCTGTAATCTGTCAATCGAATGTTGCGCCGCCTGACGATCTTTTTGATTTTTTTACTCGTGAGAGCCTCGGTAACGGCGGCCCTGTGAAGAGCAATGTTTTTCAAACCCTCTGGATTTGCATCCTCCAGAGCTCTTTCTTCAGGTGTATCCAGCCCAGGATGAACGATCAACAGCCATAATCCCGGTCCTAACTGCTTGAGCATCTCGGCAAGAGCCTTTTCCTTCTGATGATAAGGAACTTCATAAATGCTCAATCGGTCACCTTCATATCCCTGCGAGATGGGAACTCCATAATCCAATGACATTCTTTTGACTATGGCGTGGAGTTCAGGAGTCGCCCTGGCAGTGCCCATATGCGTGTCTATGTACTGCACATTTATCTGCCGTTTGAGCGCCAGGTCCACCTGAGCTCTCAGCTCCTCCTCCACTTCTTCGAGAGAGGGTTTCGCAGCCAGAAAAGCCTCGGTCGTCTGATAGAAATAGCCCTCTTCATCCACCAGACTCGGAACCTCAGTCACAGGCAGCACAGGCTTCCATCTGTAATCCCGCCATTCTCCGTTCAGTGTTAAATGCACTCCGATGCACCAATCCGGATTTTCCCGGCACATACGGGCAGCCATCTCGAACCAGGGAGCCGGGACAATGATGGATGAACAGGTTAAAATGCCCTCCTCGAAAGCTTTTTTCACAGCCATATTTGTGGCATGGGTCATCCCAAGGTCATCTCCCCGGACGATGAGCCGGATAGGTTCCTCCTCCTTTATTTCAGGGGGAGGTGCGCACATGGTCCCGAGGAAACACAATATGAAGAAAATCACAGAAAAAAGAGAATGCTTTTTCATATATCCCGTCCTTTCGTCCAGGAAAGATGCCTGCGCCGCTGCAATCTGATCAGAAACATCTGGAGAAGAATTATCATACTACAATTGACCACAGGAATGAACATCCCCTGTTTCAGGCTGTAGGCATACGCAATCTTCCCGACAAGCCAAGGAGACGTCATTCCGCCCAAAAGGGCCACCACGAAAACAACACTGAAGGCAGTGCCTGAAAAACGAGGGAAGGATTCGCCCACCACAGCGAGAGTCGTGGGAAAGATGGCTGCAAAACCCAAGCCGATGATAACAGTGCTCAGGCCGGCAACAAATCTGGATGGTGCGATAATCATCAAAACAGCAGAGCATAAAGAAACCAGTGCACTGAGAAGAATGAGATACTCGTTCCTCAAGACCTTCAGCACCCTGCTGGATGCCAAACGACCCCCCATGATCGCTGCCCAATAGCCTGCTAGCAGAAAGGAAGCTGTCTTCGCTGTTAATCCAAAGGATTCATGGAGATAGGTCGAGATCCAACCACCGACCGTAAATTCATTACCTGATTGAAAAAACAGGAGAAATCCACAAAGCCAGAGAAGAGGATTTTTGACCACATGAGCAGCATGCGAAAGCGGGAAGCCCTGTTCATGTTTCGGCTTGGGAAAAGAGAAGATCAGAAATAAAAAAAACGGCACGAGACAGAGCATGGTCGCCAGAAGCAAAATGTATTTGAGGCCGATGTTTTCAAGCCACACTCCGATGAGGAATGGGATAGTCAAGGCTCCGAATCCAAAGAAAATTCCGAGAAGATTCAGAGCCGAGCTCCTCTTTTCTGGATGGATATCGCTGGTCAGGGCATTTGTCCCTCCGTTCAATCCCCCTCCTCCGAAACCAAGGAAAATCGCAGCTGCAAGGATCACAGCATACGAGGATGCAGCCGTAAACAGCAGGAGCGAAAAGGCAACCAGAGCAGAACAAACGATCAAAAACGACTTGAACCCGAATCGATCGACGATGGGTCCAAAAAACAGGGACATGACCAACATAGCCAGGTTCATGGTGAAAAAAAGATTCCCGGCCTCACTCTTGTTGAACTGAATCTTCTCGAACAGAGAAGGCATTATGGCACCCAGAATGGCCATGACGATTCCGAAGACAAACATGCCCGCACAGGCCGACAACATCAACTGTGCTGTTTTAACTTGAGAATTCATTCCTTTCATATTCATTTTTCCTTTCCACAATCTTGAGTTTCTATTCTTATTAATCGGCCTTTTCCCAAAGTCACGGGAAATAAAATCGGAATAAAGGAGCACCTCGTTTCCATCACTTTGGGACAATCATCTGCCTTTTGTAATAAAACTCAGTGAAGGCCTGATAGACCTTGTGCAAGTGGTCTTTGGGCACTCCTTCCACATTGGGTGAAACAAACGTAGGGGGGACTATTCCCTTTTTTGCGAGTATGGAAGCTGTCTCCGCAACCAGTGACATGGCTACAGATACTGCCGCCACCGTGGAACCCGCTGCGACCTTTTCCAACTGTCCTACATCCACCAGTGCATCCTCCGGGGGGACACAGTTGTCGATGGCGATATCCGCGATATCCGGGAGCATCTTACCCGACGGATGGCTGCGTTTCGCTGTCTTGGCATTTTCCAGCGACGACACACAGATAACCCTCAATCCCTTTTTCTTGGCTTCCAAAGCGATCTCGATAGGAACCGTATTCAAACCGCCGTGGGAAAAAACCAGTATGCAATCCCGGAGCTCCAGCGGGAAGCTTTGCAGGAAAACCTCTGCATACCCTTGCTGTCTTTCTAACCAAAGAAGCTCTCTAGCTCCGCCAGGGCCGATCACGTTGAACCACATCAGCCTCGGATCATAAAGGGGGAAAAATCCTACAAAACTTCCGTATCTGGGAAAGATATCGAGAACAGGGATGACCGAGTGTCCGCTTCCAAACATATAGACACGGCCGTCACTCCGTATGCTCTCAGCCATAATCTTCGCAGCGGCCTTTATCTTATCCATCTCATGCGTTCTGATATGTTCCAGGATTTCTTGAATCTTGGCTAAATAATCCGGTGCAGACATCTGAAATCTCCTTTCCTTGGCATCTAGAAATATCAAATCTTGTTCCAGGCCAATTTTCCGGCACCGTAAAGTCCGGCATCTTCTCCCAGATGGGACAGCTCCAGGCGAACCTTTTGTGCGGCCAGAGGCTGGGCCCATTTTTTAAAATCCCTTCTCACCGGATCCAAAAGGATCTCCCCAGCCTGGAAGAGACCGCCTCCGAGTACGATCACCTCAGGATTCAGGATACTCACAATATTGGCAATCCCCATGGCTAAATACTGGACGGTGGTGTCGAGGGCCTTCTGGGCGACAGAGTCTCCCTTTTGCGCTGCCTGCACCACTTTTTCCGCCGTGATCTTATCCATCTGCCCTTCGGCCATCTCTTCGAGGACCGAGGATTCGCCTGATTCTATCAGGCTTGCCGCCCGCCTGGCCACAGAAGGACCAGAGGCTTCGGTCTCGAAACAGCCCCTTGCAGCATATTCATCTCGAAACTCTGCATTGAGGGCAAACCAGCCGACTGCGCCCGCGATGTCATCGCAACCCCGACAGAGCCTTCCATCCATGAGTATGCCTGCACCGATTCCTGTGCCCACCGCAAGATAGACGGCGTCTTTTTTTCCTCTGGCTGCGCCACACCACTGCTCGCCCAGGACATAAGCGCTGCGGTCGCTGTCGAGCACTAAGGGCAACTGGATATTTTCCTCTAACCTGGATTTTAGAGGTAAATGATCCCATCCCGGAATATTGGGAGCCCAGACCAATCCTTTTTCGTGAAAAACCACACCAGGGACGGCAATCCCGACCGCACCGATTTCCCCATTTTCTGCATGTGCATATCGCTCCAGATTTTTAACGATATCAATGATCTGGATTGCCGATTTTTCAGGACCATCTCCAGCTATTGCCGCTTTATTCCTGTGCAGCATATACCCATCTCTTGTAAACAAGGAAGATGAGATCTTTGTCCCTCCGATATCTACGGCCCCGCAAAAACTCTTCTTGTGTTTTGTGAGTGATACAGCCATCCCTGATCGCTTTTTTCTATTTTTCCTCTATCATCATTCCATTTTTTCTATCATAACCACCCAAACCTGTTGGGGCGACAACTCTTTTTCCACAATAACGCTGCTTTTTTGAACAGCAAGAGGCACATTTTCTCCAGTCTCCAAATCTCTTGCCCTAAAATCTTGCCCTTGTACTGATAAAGTAAACTGCGCTCTTGCGCTCTTTTCTCCCCGGTTAAACCCGAACAGGATGGAATAGGTGTCCCCCTCGAGCAGTCTGGCTTCGACAAAAACCTCTTCGTCCGATACAGCCACATCGACAGGACTGGCCAGCTCGAGCCACTCGGCCAGCCCAGAAAAAAAATCGGCATTATTCGGATTTTTAAAATGATGGTAAGCCATTCCGATGAATGATCCCACAAGGATGGCTTCCCCTTTTCCATAAGTCGAAGAGACAATCGCGGGTTCTCCGCTTTGGAATTCAGCCAGAATCTGACTCCGGTCATCGATCAGCTCAAATCCTTCTTCGAAAAATAGGGCGTCGAGTCTATCTCCCTCTTTCAAAAGCGGAATCGACTCATGAGACGATTTGATAATGATCTCGGAAGTGGTTTGAAGAGGGAGGACATCGGTTTCCCGGCAGCCGAAGACTTCATGCAGTCCCCCTCCTGGAATGATATCACTGGAAAAACCCCGTTCGTCATTCCAGCCTGCCCGGGCTTCTGCAACTAATCGGCCTCCTTCTCTGACATATTCGATAAGGCTTTTGACATGCCGTTTGGACATCATAACAGGATAAGGGGCAATCAGCAGCTTATATTGTTGCACCTTTTCTGACGCAAGATCCGCCACATGGAGAAAATCCACCCTGATGTTTTTCTGGTAAAACGCCCGATGAATGCCCTGAAGAGATTCACTCAAACTGTTGGCACCAATAGGCTGGCCCTCTCCGGTGTACTGCTGCTGACCTCCCACCATGTGGGATAGTGGATTATAGAGAATGGCAATCTCCGCCTTAGGAGGCTTACCCCCGAGGAAAAGATCCATGTTATCCGTGATGACATCAGCGACTTTTCCTGCAGCAACTGCCCTGTCAGTCACTTTTCCATCCAGCTCGACCAGACCATAGCCTCCTGACTCGTAGCCCGAACTCATGGGATAATAGGCATAGATGTTGACAGCTCTGGCACCGTAGGCCACCGCGGTCCACATCCAATCACGAAGATCCTTGTCGATGACTGGAAGGCTCAGTTTCATCCCGAAAACACCGTATCCAGCTTGAAGCTCTCCGATATAAAAACCTCCGTTTCGCCAATTCATCGAGCGGGCGAAATCGTGTCCGGATGCCCTGAAAAAGACCGGCCAGGGTGTGATGGTCCATGCGTGCTTGGGGTAGATCGAAACTCCGTAGAAATCCACACTGTCAGCCATTTTTCTGTCATCCGGGGTTCCGTTCCAATTGGGCCTCGAGAATATACCCGGTATCGCTGAATGGCTGGTGACGACTGCTTCCGGGATGATCTTTTTGACCGCATCTGCTTTTAGAAACAAGTCCTCTGCCAGCTTGTCCGAGATAAAATTCTTCCAGTCGATGTAATCCGTATAGGTAAGGATCGTGCCAAATCGTGGAGGCTCTACCTCTTTCCAGTTTTTGAAAGTTCTGTACCATGCCTCATTCAGATTATCCAAAGTCTGATATTTTTTCTTGAGCCAGCTACGGAACCGTGCCATAGTGTTGGGACAGTAACAAAACTGCAGATACTCCGGATTCCCCAAGTAATAAATCTCGGCCCAGTTGATGATATGAGGTTCGCTCCACAGATCCCATCCATAAAAAGTCGGTTTATCCTTCAGGACATCAGCAGCCGCTGAAAAGAAACTCAAGATTTTTTCCTGCACCTTTGGGTGGTCGAAACAATAGCCGGGGGCAGCCTGGGGCTCTACAGGAAGACCATTGCTGGCTACGAATTTCGACTCCGGATATTTCCGGCCAACCCATTCCGGGGCAGAATCGATATAAACCTGAACCATGAGCTTCAACCCCACCTCACCGGCCAGGTCTGCAACCGCCTCCAGGGTCCTGAAATCATACTCCCCCTCTTCTTCTTCATTGCTGGTCCACTCCACCCAGCAGCGAACCGTGTTGAATCCCAAGTCTTTTATCTGCTGGAGATCCTTTCGCCAGATATCCTTTTTCTCAGGACTGAATTCTTCGAGCATCGGAGCTCGCGCCTTTCCTCCTGCATACCACACCGAAACAGGGAAGAAGTCTTTCCCTTTTCTTGTATCCTCGCCAGCCAAATGAGAAAATCCGGCAGACATAACGATGATTGAAATGACAGCCAGATGAAAAAAGCCTTTCACTGAGTTTTTCAATCCTGTTTTTTCCATTTTTATTCCCTCAAAATTCTCGTTTGAATGCTTTCCCGACCACATCCAGAAGAACCGAGTTCCCCTGGGCATAATCCTCGCTCAAATCCCATATGATGATGCCGGCTACCTGCTTGTCCTTGACGTATTTGCATTTCAGGGAAATGGAATGTTCGTCATCATAACAAATGATTTCTGTTCCTTCGGGATTTCTGAGATACGGGACTTTTGCACACTCATCCCAAACGCGCTCCCATCCTGACTCGAAAAATTTCATGATTTCTCGATACCCATAAAATTGGCTGTTCTGGAATCTCTGGTACAGACCTTCACAGTCGAAGGATCGTCCATAAAAGGGAATGCCCAGGAGCAGCTTCTGTTTCGGAACCTTTCGTATCTGGGAATAGGTGTACGTGTCGTTCATCGAGCCGCACAAGTCACTGTTACAGGTATAAAGGGGCGCATTGTGTCCGGAATGATCGCTCCACTGCCCGTGATAATCATAGGTCATGAAGCTGATGTAGTCGAATTCGTCGATCAGCGCCTCATAGTCGATCCATCTTCCCCAGAAATGTCCCGAAGGGACAGCCATGCTCAACTGAAGGGGAGGATTCAACGCCTTCAAAGCCCTGGAGAGCTCCCCGATGAAACGAACAAAATTTTCCAGCTCCTCCTTATTGGAAACATATTCCCAGTCGATATCCACTCCATCATAATGATGTTTCTTGCAAAAGCCAATTACCTGGGTGATGAATCTCTCTCTGTTTTCAGCCGAAGAAGCCATGCCCGGGAATCCTTCACTCCTTTCCCATCCTCCTGTACTCATGATGATTTTGATCCCGTGCTTATGGGCTTCACGCACCAGTTCAGGATAGATGTAACCTTCATCGATAATCAAATTGCCATCAGAATCTGGTTTGGTGAAGGCATGGGCGATATGGGTCAAATGCCGGTAGTCAATTTTGCTGTGGTCAAAGGAATCCTTTTCCCAGGAGGGATAATAGCCCATCACCACCTTAGAGAGTCTATCTTCCCCTGTATACTTGAGGCCAGATGAGCAACTCCAATTCCACAGAAATAAAATGAGCGAAAAGAAAACAGGAATAAAGGAACGGCCGGTATTCCTCGCTCCTGATTCGTTCACGTCCATTCTCGGCAATGCAACAAAATTATACAGAAAGTCCTGTCAGAAGAAAAGAAGGAGTGCCGCTCCATAAGAAATCAAGGTAAATATGAAAACATGTAAAAAGATAAGGTATAATGGATGATCCTTTTGATCGAATTGGAGGCCATATGTTTAGAAACAAAAATAACTTCTCCTCTTTCATATGGAATATTTCATTCATGATCATTTTGGCTCTTCTTTTACAGGAAAATTCCAAAGCGCAGGAACAGATTGAAAAACCTCTCTATTTGGATATGGCTGAAAAAATCTTAAAAAAGGGGCTGAAGGAAGAGGGAGCCTACGCTGTTCTAAAAAAAATCACCGGCGTCGGTCCTCGTCTCACCGCCTCCCCCCAGGCAGCCGCTGCCGTCGAGATCGTATACCAACAAATGAAGGATTTGGGCTTCGACGAGGTTCATCGTGAGCCTACTCGGGTGGGACGATGGGTTCGGGGCAGTAAGGAACAAGCAAGACTGGTGTCTTCTCAGTTCGGCACGATCCCGCTCTCGATATGTGCAATCGGAGGGAGCATCGCAACTCCAGAAACTGGGATTTCAGCCCAGGTCGTTGAGGTCCATTCGTTCCGAGAACTCCAATACATGAAGAATAAGATCGAGGGAAAGATCGTCTTTTTCAACCGCCTCATGGATCCGACCATTCTTGAAACCTTCAGAGCCTACGGAGAGGCCGCCGAACAAAGAGTCTCAGGAGCCGCAGAGGCAGCGAAAGTCGGAGCTGGAGCCGTTTTGGTTCGTTCTCTCACTCAGCGCATCGACGATTTCCCTCATACTGGGCTGATGCGCTATGGACGGAATGCTCCCAAGATCCCAGCCGCCTGCATCAGCACAAAGGATGCCGAGCTTTTGAGCAGCCTCCTGAAAATGGATCCCGATTTAAATGTCCATATGATCCTCAGCAGCGAAAATCTAGATCCGGTGACATCCTACAATGTGGTGGGTCAGCTTACCGGAACGGAGAAGCCCAATGAGATCATTTTGCTGGGTGGCCATCTTGACAGCTGGGATTTAGGAACAGGGGCTCATGATGATGGGGCAGGCTGCGCCCATGCCGTGGAAGCCCTTCGGTTGATCGATGAATTGGGGCTTCATCCCAAACGGACCATAAGAGCCGTGATGTTCATGGATGAGGAATTCGGCGGTACCGGCGGCAGGGACTATGCCCGATCTGACAACAGGAAAGGGGAAATCCATCTGGCTGCCATCGAATCCGACCGGGGAGGCTTTGCCCCCCTTGGATTTGGAATAGGTGCCGAGTCCAACCAGGTGGAGAGCCTCCAGCGCTGGCAATATCTTTTTGAACCCCTGGGGACGCTGTGGATTCGTCAAGGAGGAGGCGGCGTGGACATCGCTCCCTTAGCGAAACAGGGTACCATCACTATGGGCCTGGTCCCTGCCTTCCACAGCTACTTTGATTATCACCACAGCGGCAAAGATGTTTTGGAGGCTGTCAATCCAAGAGAGCTCGAACTGGGTGCCATTGCCATGGCTATCTTTGCCTATGTCCTGGCCCAGGAAGGATTGGATTAATGGTCAAATTGTCTCATTCACCCCTCTTTTTGTACAGAAGATGTGGCTTCTCGACTTGCCTTTTGTGTTCCCACACCCACATATAATAGTCTTTCCGCTTGAGTGACTGAGCTGCGGCTGTGTCAATGATAACTTTGGCCACAGGATGAAGCTGAAGAGCAGAAGCAGGGCAAGAAGCTGTTACAGGCCCTTCCACTGTACGAGATACGGCATCGGCCTTTTCAGCCCCCAGAGCAACAAGAATAATCTCTCTGGCTTCCATGATCGTTCCGATGCCCATGGTGATGGCGAATCTCGGCCCATCTGTGTTTCCAAAATTGTCTATGAGGGTTTCATTGGTGAGGGTCTTCACTCTGGTTCTCGCTCGAAGAGACGAAGAGGGCTCATTGAATCCGATGTGCCCGTCTTTACCGATTCCGAGAAGCTGGAGGTCTATCCCCCCTCTTTTTTTAATGGCATCTTCATATTCCTCACATTCCCTATCCACATCTTCGGGCAAAGGATCAGGAATGAGTCTATTTTCCTGTTTGATATTGACATGATCGAAGAAATGTTCATGCATATAGTGATGGAAGCTCAGAGGATCATCCGGAGAGAGTCCCAGGTACTCATCGAGATTGAAAGAGACCACAGAAGAAAAATCCACTCTTTCTTTCCGGTAAGCATCTGAGAGAGCTTTATAGACCCCCAACATGGTCCTTCCGGTGGCAAGTCCCAATACCGCGTTATGCCTCCTGTTGACTAAGGCGACGACCCTCTCTGCGGCTTCTTTGCAGACCTCCTTTTTGGAGGAAAGGATGATAACTTCCACTCAGATGACCTCCATAATCTTTTTAAACTGCTCTTTTGCCAATTCTGCGCTCTTTCCTTCAACCTGAACTCTGACCACGGGTTCAGTGTTGGAAGGACGGACGTGAAACCAAAAGTCAGGATAATCCACTCTCACTCCATCCAGGTCCTGTAACTTTCCACCCCTGTATTTTTGCGAAAGTCTGCTCAAAATCTTTCTCCAATCCTTGTAGGAAGCTTTGACTTTATGTTTGATCATAAAATAATCAGGGAGACCTGCTCTTATCTCCGAGAGTTTTTTCCCGGACCAGGCAATGTACTCCAACAAAAGGGCCATACCAGAGAAGCTGTCCCTACAGGTATGGATATCGGCCACCATGATCCCTCCGTTTCCTTCTCCCCCTATTCTCGCATCCACCTCGGCCATCTTCCGGGCGACGTTAATCTCACCTACCTTTGACATGAATAGGTCGACCCCTGCCATTCGAGCCACGTCCTCCAATACCTTCGATGTAGAGACATTCACCACAACCGGGCTCTTTTCCTTTCGCTTCAAATAAGAATCCACAGCAAGTGCCAGAGTGTATTCTTCGCCTATGGGAACTCCGTCCTCATCCACTGCGGCCAGCCTATCTGCATCCGCATCCTGAGCAAAACCGATATCGGCATTATGCTCCCTTACAGCACGGCACAAATCATTGAGATTTTCGGCGACGGGCTCCGGATTCCGAGGAAAGCCTTCTTTGAGATCACAGTTCACACAAACCACCTCTGCTCCGAGCGCTTGCAGAAACTTCTCCACATAAGCAGAGGCCGCACCTCCGCAGGGGTCTACCACGACTTTTATTTTTTTTGCCTTTATGAGGTCTCTATCCACGAAGCGGTGGACTTTCTGTTCATGTACGGCAAATGGCTCAGGCTCTCTTTCGATTTTCTCAGGCTTTTCTACACGCCTGAATTTCCCCTGGTAGTAAACATCCAGAAGCTCTTCGGCTTCGAGTGGATACAGGAAATGTCCGCCTCTTTTGATCAATTTCAGAGCATTCCATTCAACCGGATTGTGAGAGGCTGTGATAGAGATGGCTCCGCCCAATTTTTTTTCTCTAGTATAAATCTGGAGCGAGGGTATGGGAAGGATGCCTAGATCTATGGGAGAAATTCCGCAGGAAAGGATACCCGCAAAAACAGCATTTTTGACCATTTCAGCAGAAGGCCGGGTATCGGAGGCTACAGCGACACTGCCGCCGCCGATGTAAGTGGCGAAGGCCTCAGAAAACTTCAAGATCAATTTGGGTGTCAGGCTTTCACCGACGATCCCCCGGATGCCTGAGATACTGATTTTAAGGTCTGAGATCCTCACTGTCCTATCCTATCCATCAATTCGTCTTCGACCGATTCGACTTCTTTTTCCTTTTTCCCTTCGATGGTCACCCGCAGTACGAATTCCGTGAGCGATGGCCTTATATTGAACCAAACCCCCTTCCGCTCCACCCGGATCCCGTCTGTGCAGTCAGGATTCTCCCTGGAATAGATCTCTTCCAACCTGTCCATAACTCTGTATGTTCTTTCCGGAGGCACATCCACCTTGATTTTTTTCATATGAAGAGGGGGAAATGGCTGGGTGAGTTCAGACAGCGCCTTTTCCTTCCTGGACATACAGTCCAAAACCAACACGAGCGTCAAGAGGGAATCATAGCCAGAGGAAAACGTCAGAAGAGAAAAGCTTCCGCTTCCCTCTCCTCCCCCTTCTGCCCCTTCCGATTCCATGGTATGCACAACTGAAGACTGACCGACTTTGGTCCGTGAAAGGGTGATTCCGATGTTTTCTGCAGCCCAATCGGCCCATGAAGTGGTCACAGTCGTGGTTACGGCTTTCTTGATCCTGTCCTTCAGGGAGAGGAGGCAAAGAGGAAAGGTCATTTCCTCGCTGAGAGCTTCTCCCTTTTCATCCACAAACGAGAGGCGGCTGCTGTCCGAATTCAATAAAAAGCCGAGATCAGCTCCGGTAGATTTCACCACAGCTTCAACCTGTGCGGCGTTCTCAACAGATGGTTCAGGAGGATGGGGAAAGGGTTTCTCTGGATGATCGTTTATGGGGATGAGATCGATCCCGAAAAAATCAGCAAAATCCTTGATGAAGGCAGAGGCCGATCCGTTACAAGGGTCAGCAACAATTTTATAGCCCCTCTTGCGTATCGAAACGGTTTCGACCATTTTGGATAACGATTCAAGGTAAAGTTCCAGCGGAAATATGGTGGGCTGAGTTCGTCCGAGCTCCTTCCATCGAACCTTTTTGAAATCCCCAGCTTCATAGATGTTGAAGACCTCAGAACCCTCCGAAACATCCAGATAATCTCCTCCAGTGTCCAGGAGGATGATCGCATTCCATGAAAGTGGATTGTGACCTCCGGTTATGGAGATCCCTCCTGCGAACGGATCACTCCGCATTAAAAACTGAAGAAAGGGCGTGGGAAGCATCCCAAAATCCGAACAATCCAAGCCTGCAGCCATGATGGAAGAAATAACAGCCATCTCGAGCATAGGGCTGGTACAGCGGGAATCCCTGCAGACGGCTATTTTCCCTTCTTCCAAATATGAGGAGAATGCGGAGGAAAATTTCGAGGCGACTTCTACGTTGAGCGCTCCAGGGACCTCTCCTCTTATTCCAGAAACGCTGATCCTGAGCCTATCTTTCATTTCCTCACTCTTCCACCTGTGATGCTCCTTTGACACTCTCTCTTTTTTTATATAACAAACATGAACCCAAACACAACTCAGATTTCAATCTGAGCACAGCAAGGAAACATACCCAGCAAAATAAGGATGCTTACCCCGGCAAATTTTGTCTGGAAGAAAATTTTAAGATAGTGTACCCTTTCCCCGATGAGCCTCCATACCTATGACCTCATCCTGATTTCGGGATATCTTGCCCTTGTCGCTGTGATCGGTTTCTGGATCAAGAAAAAGGCCACCAAGAAATTGGATGCCTACTACTTAGCGGGCCGGAACGTGCCCTGGTGGATGCTCGGGCTGTCTGGATGCTCCAGCTACATCGACATCGGAGGCACGATGGCCATGGTGGGAGCGCTCTATTATTTAGGCCTAAAAGCCATTTGGGTCACCCACATCTACTGGGGATGGTTCATTATCTGTTTTTACATGGCCTTTCAGGCTAAATGGATTCGTCGTTCCGGAGTCATGACCTTTGCCGAATGGAACAAGACACGCTTCGGGGATAACCGAGACGCAGAGATGGCCAGGATCGCTGCGGCCGTGTTTTTGTTGATTCTGATGGTTTTCAATCTGATGTACATCGCTGTGGGCATCGGAAAATTCGCTGAAGAATTCCTGCCTTTACCCCGCTGGGGTGCCACTCTTCTGGTGTTCGCCGCTGTTGGAATTTATGTCACCCTTGCCGGCTTTTTTGGCGTGATCCTTACCGACATGCTTCAAACCCTTTTGATCGCCGTGGGGGCAGTCATCCTCTCTGTGATGGTTTTTGCGAATACCACTTCTGTCAGTCTAATCTCCAAGCAGAATCCAGGATGGAGTTCTTTGGGATTGTCATGGAAGCTTTGGCCCGGGTATCTGCAATCCACTCCAGAGAGCTACCACCACTTTTATCTTTTCGGGCCTATTCTTCTGGCAGGATTTTCCTGGGTCATCTTTCGCATCCTGGCCGGTCCGCACGTCTGGGATTTTCAATTCTTCCTGACTGCCCGAAGCTCACGTGATGCGGCTCTGGCTGGAGGGATGTGGACAGTGGGCTACACGCTGCGGTGGATCATCGGATGTGCATTTCTTATGCTCGGCATCTCTTTTCTCGGCTCCCAAGCAGGATTTGATGCAGAAAAGATCATGCCTCTTGTCCTGACCCATCTTCCCGTCGGCATCCGAGGCCTTTTTTTAGCCGTTCTTCTCGCCGCCTTGATGTCCACCCTGGACGCCATGATCAATGTGACGAGTTCTGTGGTGGTCAACGATTTTCTCAAGCGCTACTTCATGAAAAATCTGACTGAAAAAAGACTGGTGCGCCTCGGACAAACAGCCTCGGTTGTCGCCCTTTTGTTTGGATTTGTTTTCAGTCTTCTGTTTCAGGATATTATCTCTGCCTGGGAAACCATGATCTTCGTGGTCGTGACCATGATCCTGGTACCGGCTACCTTCCGGTGGCACTGGTGGCGGTTCAGCGGGAGAGCTTTTGTCTGGAGCATGATGGCTTCTGCCTCATTCATCATCTGCCAGAAAATTATCCTCAGAGGCTGGTCTGCATCTACATCCCTTCTAGTCGATACGCTTGCCTGTCTTGTTCTGAGCCTTCTGATGGGGTTCTTAACCAAGCCCACGGATCGTGAAATTTTGATCCGATTTTATTCGCGCATCCGACCATTTGGAGTTTGGGGGCCTATCCGTCGCATGGCCGAACAAAGGAGCCTTGTCCCTGAGAAAGACAGGATGCCTGCCATCGACGCCCTGAATGGCTTCCTGACCGCAGGTTTCCAGCTTTCCCTGGCATTGGTCCCGTTCTACTGCCTGCTTCGGGTTTGGGATCAGGCCCTCGTTTGGTCTGTGTCCGCGCTTCTCCTAGGAATCATCCTGTACTTCAGCTGGTACAAACACCTCCCCTCTTTTGACGAAGGGTAAAAAAGTCGAAAAAATGGGACGAGGGGCTCAAAGAGTCTTTCAATCCTCCTCGATAACTGGGATGCGCTGTACGCGAGGATCGGTGAAAACATCCGCCTCATCCACACTGGCAGAGGAAAATTCCGAGACAATACAGCCCTCATTACCCGCTTGAAACCAGTGCTTGGTGCTGGGAAGAAGAGTGTATTGGTCTCCTGGCATCAGGGAAATTTCTTTCCAGACGGTGAGATATCTTCTGTATTCATCAGGGATTTGGGCCTTCGGATATCTCGAGGGTTCCCCTTCCACATACAGGTTGGCTTTCCCCCATCTGCATCTGAATGTCTCCTGTTTGCCTTCGTTCCATTCATCTATCCTGGGATGAGAGTGTTCAGGAAAAAATTGATTCGGGAAAAGCACCAATTCCTTGGCACAGTATCTCTGATTGTTCTCATACACAACGATTTGAAGGCCGAGGTTTTCTATATCGTTGAACCCGCAATCCGCTATCTCCATATTCTGCTTCTCCTCAGCGGTAATCGCTATGTGAGCTTTTTGAAGCATCTTCCAGGCCTTCTCACGACATCTGATCACATCCCTTCGTTTCATCTTTTTCTCCTTTCAGGAAGACCTATCTAAATTCATCTTCACTCACTAACTGAATGCCTTCATCAAAATCACGGTTCTTCTTTCCTTGCGATGCCTATAAGATGGGCGCTTATGCCAATGAGCGAAGGTTCATTCTCAACTCGCCTGAGAAATCTCATCAGGAGATCCCGCCGATTCGGGTCCTGCCAATCAGCTTGAAGATGGGGCAGGAGGCCGCCGAGGCTTTCGACCGGCAGCAGTTTCTCCAGCATCAATCCCGATGCTTTGATCTCAGCAGCTATGTCTCTGGGATGGTGAAAAAACGCAGAAGTGAAATAATCCGGATTTTTGGTCGGGTTTCTGTGCTGGCCATCCAGCAAATCCTGTTCCACTATGGAAACAAAGACAGGGTCTTCCAAAAAACCACGAAAAAAACCATCCAGAAGAGAGGCAAATCTGGAAATAAAAGCCGTAAAGATCAGCCCACCACCTTTGGTCACACGTCGGGCTTCTTTCAATGCAGAGACTCGGTCTTTTTTCTCCGTCAGGTGGTAGAGAGGGCCTAAAAGAAGCACTGCATCCGCGCTGCCATCAGGGCGGTCGAGTTTTCGCGCATCCCCCAGACCAATGCTGGCCAGAGGATGGCCAGGGTGAGTTCGAGAGGCATTTCTTACCTGCTCTACATGCTTTTTGACCGGATCAGAAAAATGCACCTGGTATCCTTTCTCAGACAGCCAAAAGGAATAGATACCCGATCCACCACCCACATCAAGGATCACGGCTGGAGGCTGAGGCAGATAACGCTCCAGGATCTCCTGGGTCCGGGCCAACTCCAGAGGACCGGACCCGGCGAGAAGCCGGTCTTTCTCATCGAAATTTTCGTAATAATCAGAAAGCTCTCGGGAACTTGATTGGGCATTTTTTTTCGATCTGGACATGAAAAGAACTCTTATCTTTTTATGACCGAGCTGGCAACGATGTTCGCCACACGGCTTCGCACGGAAACGATTTCTCCTCTATCGTACGGATGGACTCTGTTAGTCAGGAAGATGACAAATGTTTCCGTTTCTGGATCAATGATGAGAGAGGTTCCCGTATATCCGGTATGGCCAAAAGTCCTCGCTCCGAAAAAATCGCCTTGATTGGTCGAGAAGGATGAATCCAGGTCCCATCCCAATCCCCGCCCGGAAAAATCTACCATGCGGTAAATTTCGCTCATCCTCTCCACCGCCAACGGGCTCAGAATACGTACCCCATTGAACTCTCCTCCATTCAGCAGCATTTGAGCAAAGACCGCCAGATCATCTGCCGTGGAGAAGAGACCGGCATTTCCGGACACTCCTCCCTGCAACCTTGCCAAAGGATCATGGACTACCCCGATCAACGGTCTTCCATCGATGACCTCTGTGGGAACGCAGCGGTGGTGGAATTTCGACGGGGGTGTAAAAAAAGTGTTCCGCATATTCAAAGGGCTGAAAATATTTTCATGGGCGAACTCCGCAATGCTCTTCCCCGATACCTTTTTTACTATGAAGGACAGGGTGATAAAATCCAGGCAACTGTATAAGAAGTCTCCGCCGGGAGGATAGAGTTTTTCCAATTGTGCGATGTATCCCATCAGAAGCTCTAGTGCTATCGGATTTCCATATTCTTCCAGAACCTCTAATTCCCGAATGTAATCCGGCAGGCCTGCGGTATGGGTGAGCAAATGCCATATGCGCGCATCTTCCTCAGCTTCTCCCTCCTCGTCGACATAAGGAAGGAATTCAGGGATGTAATCCACGACCCTGTCCGACAAGCTCAGATGTCCGTTCTCGGCTAAAATCATGAGAGAAGTCGCTGTGGCCACAGGTTTGGTGATAGAGGCCATATCAAAAATCATCGAGGCTTTCATCGGAGCGAATTCGGGAACCCATTGACTGTATCCATAGATCTTGTGCCACACGACCTTTCCCCTTCTCGCTACCAGGATATCGGCACCGGGAAAATCCATACGATCGATGCCTCCCTGGATGACCTTATCCAGGATTTTCAGCCTGGTCGATGACATCCCCACTGATTCGGGCTTTGCAGAGGGGAGGAGTCCTGTTCGGCTCTGGCAGGCAAAAAAGGCGAACAAAATGAGGCAGGTCAAAATTTTAAAAATATTCCTCATCCGGATTTCCTCAACATGGATGGACAAATCACGTAGCAAAGAAACGCTCCGGTGTCAAAGTGTGTGCGATTGGGATAAACATTTCCTAAATTGTGATGGCATAGAGAATTTGGGAAATGCTTCCTAAATCTCATTTCTGACCTGAAGATAACGTTTCTATCAATCACTCTAATAAAGACGGCTAAACAAATTCTCCTTTGGCAACCATAACAGCTTTACCCCCCACAAAAACATCGATTTCCGCATCTTTCTCCACAGCTTTCAGGTAAAGGAGCGAAGGCCTTCCGATCTCATAACCCTGTTCTGCGCGAATTTCGATCCGATTCTGGTTATAGTACCGATGCTTCACCAAATACCCAGCTAAGCATCCGTTGGCGCTCCCAGTGGCTGGATCCTCAGGGATACCGTAATAGTCCACAAAGACACGCACACTCAAATCATTGTCCCCATGGTGCGATTCAGGACAGAAAAGGAGAGGAGATTTTCCTTTTGAGCTCTCCACCAGGGCGAAAAAATTTTCAAGGTTGACTTTTGCCTTCTTCAGATGATCCAAGGTCCTGAGAGGAACGATGAAGAAAGGAATCCCGGTAGAGACCTCCTGGACTGGGAATCTGTCATCCAGTGCATCTGCATCGAGGCTCAAGCATCGTGCCATGACTTCTCTCTCGATAATCTGTCCAAATACAGGTGGTTTCTGCTTCATCCATAAGATATCTGGAACACCTTCCCTATAATGAAAAGTCACCGGGATTTGACCGACCTGGAGGTTTAACTTGAGTTCCTGTACAGGCTCTTTCAAGATTTCCTGCTGAACGATGAATGCCGTTCCCAAGGTGGGATGTCCTGCAAACGGAAGCTCTTCCTCAGGTGTGAAGATGCGGACATCGAATCCTCCCTCTCTCTCTTCATCGGCAAGAATAAATGTCGTTTCCGAGTAGTTCATTTCCTTGGCTATCTTTTGCATTTGAGAGTCGGTAAGGCCTTGTGCATTCCTGAAAACCCCCAGCTGATTTCCTGCGTACTTTTCTTCGGCAAAAACATCCACGATAAAAAAAGTCCAACTCATGTCAGCTTCCTCCATTTGTTCACCTTACTACTGATCTTTTAAGTATATCTGAAGCTCAACATAAAGGCTATAGAGTTATTATGCTGAAAGTCTTCCCGAGAATTGAGAATTGACTTGGAAACCCGGATTTCTCGGATGGATTAGATTTATTTTTTCCTTCCGGCCATCAACTTCTCGATTTCATCGATCTCCTTCGGGACATCTTTGGTCAAAACTTCACACCCATCCTCAGTGATCAGAACAGTGTCTTCAATCCGGATTCCTATGTTTTTCTCTGGATAATACAGACCGGGTTCGATCGCAAAAACCATCCCTTCTCTCAAAGGTCCACGCGGGCCCACATCGTGAACACACATTCCCACATAGTGACCGATCCCGCCCCTCTGGCCCCGGGAATCCAATCCCTTCTTCTCCATCACCTCAGAGACATGTTTTTGGACCTCCTTGGATGTCACACCAGGCTTATAAGCCTCTATACAGGCCTTCTGTACTTCTAACACGATTTGATAAATTTCCCTTTGTTCAGGAGTAAATTTCCCGGACACTGGCCAAGTCCGAGTGATATCCATGCAGAGGTAGTCTAGGTCAGCGCCGAAATCCATCAGGACGAGTTCACCAGCTTCGGCCCGTCTTCCACTCTCTTCGTAGTGAAGAATACAAGTGTTGGGACCGGATCCGACGATAGGAGGATAGGCTGGCCCCTTGGCTCCATGTTTGCGTATGACATACATCGCAGCAGCTTCGATCTCATATTCAAAAACTCCGGGGTGGGTAGCCAGCATCGCCTGTTTCACACCCTCTGCGGAAATTTTACCGTTCCTCCTCATGATCTCTATTTCCTCTTGAGACTTGATCACCCTCATCTCATCGATCAGAGGAGTCACATCCTTGAAGGCGATAACGGGATATCTTTCTTTGAGCTTCTTGATGCGGTAATTATCGAGAGTCATCTGGTCGTTGTAATGAACCCGGTTTTTTCTGGCCACAAAAATGCGGCTTTCCCAGCGGGCATTGTCCACCGTGTCACGAGGGCTCAAGCGCACATGGAGAATCGATCCATATCTTCTAACACTCCGCGCCAGGAATTCATCAAAATAGGATACCGGGTAGATCTGGGTAAATCCCGTGTCTTCTTTTGCCTCTTCATCATCCAGGAGATTCGCGCCTCCGAACATGATTTCCCTCTGTGTCTGTCTGGGCAAGAAAAGAAATGACTGTTTGGTTCGAGGTGCCATAACCAGAATCGCACCCGCATCTTCGACTCCTGTAAAATAATAAAAGTCATTGTCCTGTCTGAAGTGCGCGGCCGGCTGAGGCATACATTCTCCGAACAGAATCACCAATCCGTCCTCCAGTTGATCCATCAACACGGCTCTCCTTCGAGTCATCTCTTCTTTGGAATACCCCACTCTTTGAGAATAAAGAGAAATCTGACAGAGAAGGATGGTCAGCAGGAATAAAAAGGATAATTTCGTGATATTCCTTTTTCTCATCGCCATCTCCTTGTTTAAATCCTAATCGTTTTTTTCGTTCATGATCTCGACAATCCTTCCTTCTATATCATAATCAAGAACCCTGTGTTTCTTGATCCACTCAATCAACACCTGATTGATCAATATGCCTGTATTTCGGGGCTCTTCGACAGCAAAACCAAAATATTTATCTTCAGCCTGACCCACCAGGTAGTTGTTGCTTACGACTGTGTAGACCTTATTCGGATGGAGCACTTTGCCTCCCTCCACCAGTATCTCACCGCTTATTTGGACAAAAGCGACTCTCTCTCCTAACGGCTTTACGTGTTTCGGATGATATTTATAGCTCAGGCCTGACACTTGGAGTCTGTCCCAGTCTTTATCGACATCGTGCTCGAGTATATCTTTGATCTGTTGCCCTGTGAGTCTGAACACAACCAGGTTATTGCGGAAGGGAGAGACCTTGAATATATCGTTTTTGGTAATCGCACCTGCCCGGATGTCAGCCCTGATCCCGCCAGTGTTTTGAAACCCGATATCCGCTTTGGTCTTCCACCTCATGGCATCTGTTATCCAGTTCCCCAATACATTTTCAACTGTCTCATCCAGGTAAAAGTGGTCTTTAGCCGCCTTGCCGATGATTTTTGCATAGTCCGAACCGATCGACTCATCCACCTCTTTAACCAAGTAGGAAATTTCCGGGGAAGCCATGAGCTCATGGTCAGCCCAAAGCCAGATGTGCTTGTTCTCGTAGTCCACGACCCGATCATCCTCCACTTCGACTTTGAGATAGCCAAGAGTCCTTAGGTGGCCGAAGGTGGACTGCACCAGAACTCCATCCACGACCTCAAATCTTCCATCTTCTGCAGCAACCAGAATAATGTCGATGCCCTCCACATTCCTTGCTATATCGAGCGCCTCATGGAATTTTCCATGATAAAGCACAACGATCAGGTCTGAAGCTTTCTCGAGCTCTGGCATTCTGGATTGTAGGGTAGAGACGACCGGAAGAACGTCGAGACCATTGATACTCTCCCTCTGGACTTCGACCAGAAAATTTTCCTCCATTAGACCAATGAAGCCGATTCTTGTTTCTTGAATTTCGAGGACATAGTAAGGATTCTCCAAGAAAGGCTTCCTATCTTCTTTATAAACGAGATTGGCCATGACTGTAGGGAATTGGGCCAATCCTACAAGGCCTGAGGCATTCCTTTTCCCTAAATCGAAATCGTGATTGCCGATACACCACATATCACACTTCAGTCGGTTCAAGAACTCTATCATCATTCCCCCTGTCACACCTTTGTATTCCATCTCAGCGGCCATCGTTCCTGTCATCAAATCCCCGCAGTCAATCAGAACAACGTTTTCTTCTTTTTCACGCAGAGAGTTGATATAGTGGGAGGCTGCTTCCATGCCGCCGACGAGTCGATCTGAGCCATCCGTCTTCAGTTGATAGGGTTTATAGATCCCATGGATGTCGTTGGAATGAAGCAAGATGATGGTCTCTGCAGACAGAGGAATCGCTAATACAATGAAAAGAAGAAGAAGAAGAATCGAACGGAAAGATAAGGCTTTATTCACAATGAGGCTTATAGCATAGACGAAAAAATAATGTCAAATATCATGCAAAACTGTCGCGCTTTTGGAAAAGCTTTCGTGAAATCCTGGCAATTCTTATTTTGCGATGATTCTGTAAGATGATTTCTCCAAATAAAGGTTACCATCCTGATCGCTTCTGTCGAAATACATATATTTGTCCGAAAGGAATATCGGCTTGCCCTCGATCTGAGTAGATCCTAAAAACTTACCCCGGATGGAAAATACATCCACAGGAATCAGCTCTGTCCCTGCCGTGATATCTTCCTTGATTCGGAAAACGAAGACATGCTTTCCCGTCAACAAAATCCGATCGAAATAGACCTTTATTTCAGGCACCTTTCCGATGATATCCCGAATGACGGATTTCGGCCATCCCATTTGATTTGCATGATTCTCCAGATCATCTCTTATAAACTCTCTTTCTCGCCTGGTGAGACTCTCTGGCTGAGCCTCTCTCTGAATCTTTCTGAACGTTTTTCCTTCTTCATCCAAAATCAGGATGCTGTACTGATCCCCTACTGCTACTGCAGAATATGGGCCAGAATGAGCAAAGACCAAAGAAGGAGAGTATTCGTCCCGTGCGAAATTGAACATGACCGATCTTCCGCTCCTGTCGGGTGCGGAGACCGAAAATGAATCTTTGGAAACATGAAAAAAACTCTGCAAGATGTTGTTTTCGCTGTCAACCAGGACTTGTTTTCGGTTCTCTGGCTGCCAGGTCCAGGCATAGTAGCGGTCTTTTCCGATAAAACCCATCCCCAGACGGCCATCAAGATGGACACGGTCAATAAAAGTCCCATCTGGATTCAAAAAGGAGATATTATAGAGCTCATCTGCAACAACGATGCGTTTATCGAGGGAATAGGCGATCCGGTGAGGATTCTGGAAATCTCCGGGGCCCTGCCCTTTCTGTCCAAAAGTCAGAATCAACTTTCCATCTGGTGAAAATTTAAGGACCTTATGTTCCAGTCGGTCAAGAACATAGAAGTTGCCGTTTTCATCTTCACAAGCCGAAGCGATCGAACCGAACAGGAAATCTTCCTTTCCCAATTCCAGTATACTGACGATTTCGCACTCGATCCTGTTCTGGCCAGAAAAAAGACCGAGATTCAAACACATAAGTATAAAGAGGAAGCCCGCAGTGGCTGTTTTGATCATGATGGGGTGGTATTCCCTGCTCAATTTTCTCTTCTCATTCAATACTGCTGTAAATATTAAAGATTATTCCAAAGGGACGGGAATGGAATGAAATAATGAAATTAAAATAAGGAAGCAGGGAAGTGTCGAAACCAACGGGCTCTTATTTCTCCTTTTCCAGATTTACTGCACCTTGGCTGCCATCGTCTGTCTCCCAATAGCCGGTCATCTTGTCGTCTTCGACGTCCAGATTCATCCACACAGTCATCGAGTCATATCCCTGATAAATCGTGAAGTTGAAGGTCAAGGTTCCTTCCTTGAATTCGATCTCCTCACACTCTGTCTCGACAAGCATCCCTAACGTGTCTGAAATCGTCGCTGTGTATTCACCGGATTCCTTTTTGATAACCAGAGTCAGCTCATCGACCCCCTGGTCAGGAACTTCCGTGGAACCTTTCCATGTTCCGGTCAAGTCGACATCTGCAGCATAGGATAGAACAAAAAATAAGGACATGAAAAATGCAAACAGGGTAAAAGATAACAAAGTTTTTTTCATGGGGATCTCCTTTCTTTAGACTTCTCCTCTCATGATATCATTAAATTATACGTGTTTCGGATTGAAAAAGTTTCGGAGCTGCTGGAACTTTTTAAGAGCGTGGATTCAAGATCAACTTCATTTTGTCTATGAGATGCCGGTGCCGGAGCGGAGGTCGGCTTTCATATTCCTTTTTTCCGGAATGATCTCTCCGTCGATGCCGATGACAATCTTTTCGATGTTGATTCGTGCCCCAGACATTTCTGCAGCTCTCTCGACGATATGCACCAAACCGGAACAGCAGGGAACCACCATGGTAGCCACGGTCAAGGAACAGATGGTATTGTTCTTGAGAATTTCAGCAATTTTTTCGATGTATCCAGACGTATCGTCTAGTTTCGGACAAGCAATAATCAATTTTTTGCCTTTCAAAAGGTCCTGATGAAAGCTGCCCAAGGTGAAGGCTGTACAATCCGCAGCTATCAAAAGATCACTGTGATCGAAGTATGGGGCATGGGGAGATACCAGATGAAGCTGGATAGGCCATTGACTCAGCTCTGAGGTGCCAGAAATGCCTTTCTCCTTTGGTGATGGCGGGGATTTCTTGATCTCTCTTGCCATGCTTCCTGGACAGCCACAGGCTAAGGGGGAAACCGCGTTCTCTTTGGCGCCTTTCTCCTGCCCTTCGCCGGATTCTGCCTCGGGGTGGATTCCATGCACGCGGCCTGCTGCTTCCTCACCGCGGATCTCCATCACATGTTTAAAGGTAGCCTCTGGATCATAGGCTTCGCTTTCCCTCTCTATGATCTTCAAGGCATCTGTCGGACAGACGTCCAGGCAGGCACCCATACCATCACAATAGATTTCCTTGGCCAGAACAGCTTTGTTTTCATCATCTAAAACCAGTGCCCCCTCAGCGCAAGCTTCGGTGCAGAGCCCACAGCCATTACATTTATCCCTATCGATCTCGATGATTTGTCTCTTTGCCATTTTGTCTCTCCTTTTTTTCCTGAATCAATCAGGATTGTTAATGCTCAAGACAATCATAACGATTGAGGAGAGATATTTCCTTGACTTAAGTCAAAAATGAAAATATTCAGCACATGAGTTCTGATCTCAGTGCCGGACAGTCTTTGATAAAGATTGATGTTCCTTTCACTTCGATCAGGCCTTCTTCCTGCATCTGCTTCAGGTTTCGGGACAGTGTCTCGCTGATAGTCCCTAAAATCTTGGCCAGCTCTCCTTTTTTAATTTTCAAATCTATTGTACACCTCTGTTCTCCTGAACAATTGGAAAGGAGGTACTGGATCAGCCGCTGCCGCACCGTGCGGAGGCCCAGCGACTCGATTCTGTCACTCAACACCACACACTTCCTGGCCAGCAGATCTACGAAAAAGCGAGAAATATCTGGATCTCTTTCCATCTTTTTATTGATCCTTTTCTTGTCGAAAAAAAGAACAGAGGAATTTTCTACGGCTTGTGCAAAGGTAGGGAACACTGGAGACACAAATACTATGGCTTCGCCCAAGAATTCCCCTGGACCCAGGCGAACCACTTCCACTTCCCTTCCCTGCTCATCCATCTTGTACACCCGGATTTTCCCTGACTGGACATAAAAAAATCCATTCGCCACATCCTTCGGGTTGAACAGAATTTCCCCTTGCTGAAAGTTTTTGAGCCGACCTATATCTTTCAGTTTTTTTGGTATTGCCTCTGGCCTGTTTTCCTTTTGTTTCTCTTTCATCATTTTCCTCTTTTTCCCTGAATCTGATCTGCTGTCTCGTCTGTCAAGCGGACTATCGACGATTTGTGAGAAATCCTCCGAGTCAGGCTTCAGTACCTCCAGCTTGTTAAATCTGCTCCCGTCGGTGCGGTCTTGAGCATCCGATCCACGAATCTCGGGATAAACATCTGATGATAGCGAAGACGGGAAAGAGCATTTGGCCGGGTGTGGTCGCCGTTCCAGCAGTGTTCGGCTCGGTCGCCATAATCCACTTCTCCGCTATAAAAGGGATCCTCGGTGTTTTCTAGGAATTCTTCTGTAAGATAGACCGCGTTGTTCAGGTAATAGTTGTCCATATCTCCACAGTAAATATGTATTTTACCTACGAGTTTCGGCCCAAGAGTCTTCCAGTCTCTTTTCATTATATAGCTCAGATCATAATTTTCCCGCCAATGCTCGGCCACCTCATGATCGATCTTTCCTGTCAATTTATCCCATATCGGTTTGGGATAACCATCCTCCCCTACAGGAGAATACACAGCTTGCCAGATATCCCATTGGTCACCGGATCTCCCTTTGGTGGCCAGGGCAAGCTCTTTGTGGTTCGTTTCCTCCAGAGTGCAGCTGACTTCTCCCAGCCAGTTTCTTCGTCCTGGTCGAGGCGTTTTCTTGAAAACACTCTTCAGATAGTAGGCATTCTCATGTTCATAGATATTGACCAAACAGTATTGGCGGAAATCGATCGGGTCAGGACAGGCCGCATAACAACCGTTGAATTCATCGGGATAGAAGACTTGGACAGCGAGGGCTTCCCAGCCGCCGGTTGATCCTCCATAAGTCGTCCTTGCCCAGCCTTCACCGATGCCTCGAAATCTCTCTTCGATATAAGGCACGAGCTCATACATTATCGCATCACCATAAGGTCCTAGATTGGCGGAATTGACCGCGTAGGAATCGTCGTAATAGGGATTGGCGTGTTGAACCTCGATGACGATAACCCGGGGAGTATTCGGTGCCGTCCACCATTGATAGAATTTGAAAGCGTATTCCTGCATCGTTTTGTTGTAGCCTTCCCAATCGAAGCGAGCGCTGTAAGTCGGTTCCAGATCAGGGTCTGGAGGTTCTTCACGAAAGCCGCCAAAGGTGTAAGGAAAATGCCCATGATTGATGACCAGAGGGTATCGCGCTTCGGGATGTTCCTCATATCCTTCGGGCAGGAGAATGCAGGCACCCAGATACATGGGTCGCCCCCAAAACTCTGTCAACAGATCGCTCTGGATCTTGATATGCTTGATGTACTTGGTGTCTTGTGGCGCTGGAATGGCCGGAATTTCCTGATCAAGAACGATCTCGATATCCATATCTTTATGAGGATCGATGGCCACTTTTTTGGGAGTACTATAAAAATTTCCGGGCTTCCGGTTCCAACGTTGACCTTCTCCCTTATCCGGAGGAAGCTTCACTGTATGGCCGTCTGCTCTGTGAAATGTCTCATAGCGGTTGAGTAGGCCCTGAACCCAATATTCTCCTGCTGGAATCTCGCCGACGCTCTTGAGGGGATAACCAAAAACAGTCGCGTCAAAAACTGCAGGTTCTTCAGGTTTCAATCCCTCTACATCCCTTCCGAAGACGATCTGGGTATCCGGACCATCGCTGATTTGAAATCTCGGCTCTTGGCTATCATCATTGGAAACCAGCAAGAGCATGCGGCCATCCAATGATTCTGCACTCCGCTCAACTGGAAAAGAAAGTTCAAACCTCAGTTGGCTTTTTTGTGCATCCTGTTCCTGTTGACAGCTCATCAGGATAAAACCCATGAAAAGGAAAAGAATCGAAACAAATATTTGATTTTTGAAGGTTGCGGACTTCATACCACCTCACTTCTTTGATAGGATTGCCAAATCATATTATTTAGGAAACAGGGAGATGTCAAATATAAAGGCAAAGGTCTCTCCTTACTTGATTTGATCAAGGTTTCCACATATATTAAACAGCGTGAACGTACTCAAAACCATCCATGCTATAGCCCCTATACGGATCAATGATATCGGAGGCTGGACGGATACATGGATTTCAAAAGAAGGCAAGGTTCTCAATATGGCTGTTTTTCCTCTGGTCGAGGTGCGCGTAAAAGTTCTGGAAAACAGGGAAAAGATTGATCAGCGAGTTTTGGTGCGACTGGAAAATTATGGAGAGGCATTATGGATAAATCCAGAAAAACCCGCTTATGACCACCATCCATTGATCCAGGGAGCTTTTAATTCTATACTCATTCCAAAAGATATCTCGCTTCATGTCACCCTCTATTCTCACGTCCCTGCTGGCAGTTCAACAGGAACATCAGCCTCGGTTTGTGTGGCTCTGTTAGGAGCGCTGGACTATCTGACCGACAGGAACCACAGTATCTATGAGATCGCCTATCTTGCCCATCGAGTGGAAACAGAAAAACTCAAACTGCAAAGCGGCATACAGGATCAACTCGCTGCAGCCTACGGAGGCATCTGCTATCTAGATATGTATGCCTATCCTGAGGCAAAGGTCACGAGACTCGAGCTGGATGAAGAATTCCGGAAAAGACTGGACCGTCGGCTTTCATTGATCTATCTGGGACAATCTCATAGCTCATCTGCAATTCACGAAGCGGTCATCTCATTTCTGGAGGAAAAAGGATCTCAGTATTCGGTCATCAAGCAGTTGAGAGCCCTAGCAGAGCAGGCCAAAGGATGTTTACTCGAAAAAGATCTCGAATCGTTCGGTGACGCCATGACCCGTAACAATGAATGTCAGAGAGCTCTGTATGAAGGCCTGATATCAGAAGAAGCCGATTCGGTCATCCATTTCGCAAAAAAATACAAAGCTTCGGGCTGGAAGGTCAATGGAGCAGGAGGAAAAGGCGGATCTATGACCATACTTGGAAGCGAGGATGAAGCTTTCAGGAATCAGATGATGGGAGAGATAAACTCTATGGGAAGAGGAATAAGATCCATTCCTATCTCTCTCGCCTCATCAGGCGTCACGGTCAAGGAAGAAACATCACAGATCCTCCCTTGATTCCATCATGCACAGACACTTATTCTCTTTATCTGTTCTTGTTCTGAATCTGATTCTTGTGATCTCTTGCGGAGGGGACAGCAAAAGGAACAGCATCGAGCGTGTTTTAAAAATCGCGACAACCAAGGATGGCCTGAAATCGGCAAGCATACTGGGAGACTCTTATCTTGCGGGCTTTGCCCAGATTTCCAACCCGCCCTTGATGACAATGAACCAAGAAGGAAAAATCGAAGGGATCGTCGCCGAATCATACGAAATATCTGAAGACAGCACCGTATGGACGTTCCATCTGGACACAGATCTTTACTGGAGCGACGGCGTTCAGGTTTCGAGCAAAGATGTGGTTTTCTCTATCGAGCTTTTTGCAGCGGAAGTTCCTTACGCAAGGTGGATGAGAGAGATACTGAAGGAGGTTTATAGGAAAGGGGACGACGTGGTCGTTTTTGAGCTTTACAAGCCCTATACCAGACTCGATTTTGACTTTTTGACTTACAATCTCCTTCCTCGACATACTTGGAGAAAAATCGAAGATCCTCTGAGACATATTGAAACAGGAATGACCTTGGGTTGTGGTCCATTTTATATCGAGAGAATCGATCTGAACGCCGGGCTCATTCTTTTTCAGAAGAATCCATTCTGGAAAGGCCTAAAACCGGAAATTGACCGTATCGAACTGCACGTTTACAACAACAAAGATGTTCTGGCTTTAGCTTTGGAAAAGGGTGAAGTAGATACCTATTACAGATACAATTCCTCTTATCCTTATCCCAACCTGGAGAGGTTAGCGGCCACCGGGAACTTCAACTTCATCGAAGAGCCTCATCTCGGCATAAAGTTTTTAGGATTCAATCTGAGGAAGGAACCTATGTCGGATTTTGCTTTCCGGGAAGCCATCTCCTATGCAATAAACTATGAAGAGCTCATTAAGCTGGACCTTTTTGGATATGGTGAATTACCCGAGAGGGGTTTTCTTCCGAGGATCATGCCGAACTTCGTAGAAACGACACCTCTGAGATTCGATCCAAATAAAGCAGAAATTATGATGACCAAAGCCGGCTACATCGACAGCAATGGGAATGGAATCCGAGAGGATCTCAACGGCGATGACTTGAAACTTTCCTTATTGATTCAGAACGATTTTTTGCGTTTGGCTGAGCTCGTTAGGGATTATCTGCGCAATTTAAACATCGAAGTAGGCTTAAAGGTCGTAGATGCAAACACGTGGACAAACATGAAGGATGCCTACAAGTATGATCTGGTCATCTCGAGGACCTCACCTTGGGGTATGCTCATGCATGCGAGTTGGGCAACCGGATATTTCGATTCGCGGAGGACAGGAGAAGGAGTCCTCCATACCGTCGATGACCCGGTTTTTTTGAAGCTGTGCGATCAAATCCTGGCAACAAAGGATGAAAGAGAACTCAAGAATTATGCCAAAAGAATCCAAGACTACTACGCCCAAAATTTGCCAGCTATCGCACTATCTTGGAGCCGTATCCTCATCCCCTATCAAAAAAAATTTTGCGGATGGTCTCCCAACCCTTTGTATGGAATATACAACATCAAAAACTTCCTTAGCCTTAGAATCATCCAGGACGAAGATTCACGGGAATGAAGATTCAGGAGACTGGCTAATGCCTGGGTTTTTGGGATATATTATGCTGTTGTGGCCATCTCTGAAAAGAAAATCCTGAGGTATTTTCTCGCACTCTTCATCATTTTCTCCCTCAACTTTATCCTGCCTAGAATCATGCCCGGAGATCCGCTCACAAATCTTGTCGGGGAGGAATTCAGTCTCAGTGAGGCTGCCGTTCAAGAACTGAGGATAGAACTCGGCCTGGATAACTCTCTCATGGTGCAGTACATCCAATACTGGGAGAATTTATTCCTCCTTGATCTTGGTTACTCCTATCATTTCAATCAAAAGGTCATCTCCCTGATATTGTCCCGGATGAAATGGACCCTGGCTCTTCTGCTGCCTTCGATCATTCTCGGAGCAATCATGGGGACTCTCCTAGGGGCACTTTCCGGATGGAATAAAAACACCTTTTCCAACAAGACCATGACATGGATTTTTTTGGCCGTCTACAGCAGTCCTCCATATTTCCTTGGAATCATTTTGCTTTACGTATTTTCTTTTAAATGGGGCCTGTTTCCTTTCAAAGGATTTTATGAAACAGGAACACTGAGCGACATCATCCAGCATTTATTCCTTCCTGTTTTGATCATGAGCGCATTTTCGGCATCCCGAAACTACATGATCATGAGAGGGAGCGTTCTTATCGAAAAAGAGAAGCTGTATGTGGTGTACGCCCGGGTCAAGGGACTCTATAAGCATGCGATCCTTTTCAGGCACATATTGAAGAATGCGGTTCTGCCAGTGATGACATTGGTCGCTCTGGATTTCGGCTTTCTTTTCAGTGGAGCCCTTTTTGTTGAGATTATTTTTTCGATGAATGGAATGGGGTCTCTGATCTATGAGGCTCTGCTCTCTCGGGATTATCCCGTCCTACAAGGTTGTTTTCTCATCATAACCCTAATGGTTGTCGGAGCCAATCTCGCCGCAGATTTCCTGAATGGTGTCATTGATCCCAGAGTGAGGGAGAGACAGTGAAGCTTCAAACCACCTGGAATCGATTCGGGCTTATTCTGATTGTGGTTTTCGTTTCGGTGGCAGCTTTTGCCGATATCATTGCTCCCTACAGTCCATGGGAGAGGTTCGAACCCTACACCAAGCCGAGTATGAAACACTGGCTGGGAACAAACGACATAGGAAATGACATCTTATCTGAGCTGATCCATGGATCCAGGGCTTCCTTGATCGTGGGAGTTGGAGCAGGAGCAATCGCCACCCTTCTGGGCCTCCTCATCGGATTGCTCTCAGGTTATTTTAAAGGCCTTGCCGATGAACTCCTCATGGGTGTCACGGATATCTTTCTGATGATCCCGCGCATTCCCCTCCTCATTATTCTAGCTGCATTTTTAAAATCGAGCTTCTGGATCATCATGCTCGCTTTGGGATTTCTCTGGTGGACCTCCACCGCTCGAGTCGTCCGGTCCCGGACCCTTCAGGTCAGGGAAATGGATTTTGTGACCAGCTCGAAATGCCTGGGATTCAAAAACAGTCATATTATTCTCTCGGATATTCTGCCCAACATCTTACCCGTGGCGCTTCCCAAGTTCATGCTCACCGTGGCCACTGCCATGATTTCTGAGGCGTCCCTTTCGTTCCTAGGTTTAGGTGACCCGTCGATGAAAAGCTGGGGATTGATGATCAACTTTGCCTTTATCAAAGGAGGATTGATCAACGAAATGTGGTGGTGGTATGTGCCTCCGGGAATCTGCATTGTTTTGTTCGTATTTTCTGTTGTTCTTCTGGGATTTTCTTTCGAGGAGAGAAAAAAGCTGCTATAAATGGAACAGGAAAGATGATTTCACTGGAAGTCAAGAATTTAAAACTCTCTTTCCACACTCCCATGGGGAAAGTCAAAGCTGTTCAGGATATCTCATTTCATTTGACTGCAGGCGAAACTCTGGCTCTCGTGGGTGAGACAGGCAGCGGCAAATCCGCAGTCGCTCACTCGATCCTGAACGTTCTCCCCCCTAACGCAGCGGTCAAGGGACAGATCCTGTTCAACAATCAAGACCTCTTAAAAATGGCTGAAAAAGAATTATCCCAGATCAGAGGAAAGGAAATCTCGCTGATCATGCAAAACCCGTCACTCGCTTTAAATCCTGTTTATTCGATCGGTCACCAGATGACAGAGCCTCTTGTCGTTCACCAAAGAATGAAAAAATCAAGGGCCATCAGTCAGGCGAAAGATTTGCTCAAGAAGCTTCGCTTCAAAGGACCTGAGGTCGCTATCAAAGCCTATCCATTTGAAATGTCTGGAGGGATGAAACAAAGGATCCTTATCGGAATATCCGTCATTTTGAATCCTAAAATCATTATAGCCGACGAGCCCACCAAGGGATTGGATTCCCGCCTGATGAACATGGTTTTGGAAGAGTTGCGGATCGTTAGAGAGATGAATCATTCCTCGATGATCTTCATTTCTCATGACCTTCGTCCAATCAGAGAGATTTCGGACACCATTATCGTCCTGTATGCGGGAGAAATTCTAGAATGGTCTCCAACCAGCGAATTCTTCAGGGAGCCGTTGCATCCCTACTCACAAGGACTGCTTGAAAGCCTGCCTCACCGGAGATTCAAGCCTATACCCGGGGCATTCCCTTCGTTGATTCATCCTCCCGATGGATGTAAATTCCATCCAAGATGCCCCTGCAAAAAAGAAATATGTGCCAGGAAAAAACCGAATCTGGTTAAGGCAAATGGAAGGAAAGTCAAGTGCGTGCTGTACAGCTAGAGGTTCGCAATATCTCGAAAACCTACGAGAGAGGTTTGTTTTCAAGAAAGCGCACATCCATCCTGAAAGACATTTCGTTCAGAGTCGAAAGAGGTCAGACTTTTGGCATATTCGGAGATTCCGGGACAGGGAAAACAACCTTGGGAAAAATCATCGCCGCAATCGAAAAACCCACAAGCGGTGAGATTTTTTTTCGAGGGAATTCTTTGGAAAAGAAGATGAAAGAGGAGTTTACCATATTCCGGAGAAGAATCCAGATGATGTTTCAGGATCCCGAAGGATCTCTCAATCCGAAAAAGACAATCCAGAAATCCTTGGATGAGGTGTTGAACTTGATTGAAATTCCACAAGGTGAAAGGATGTTAGCTATACGGAACATTCTTCAAACCGTGGGATTATCCCAAGAGATTTTGGTGAGATATCCCAACCAGATCTCAGGGGGCCAGAATCAAAGAGTGACGCTGGCAAGAATTCTTCTCCTCAAACCTGAGGTCATCATCCTTGATGAACCGACCTCAGCTCTCGACACATCTGTGAGAGCACAGATATTGAGTCTGCTCAAAAAACTCCAGCAGGAGAAAGACCTTACCTATGTCTTTATCTCTCACGATACAGACGTCGTCCGATTCATGTGTCATCACATTGGATTCATGGAAAACGGAAGGTTATCAATGGTCAAAGAATAACCTCTGCCTGGACCTCGCAGCCTGCCCTTCCGGGATGAAGAGCACCAACCCTCTCGTGATGAGTGAAATCCGAAGTCTCCTCTTCTTCCTGCTCCAAGTATCCTAGCACAGATCATGCAGTACAGAAAGTCAAATGATCTTTGTCGTTTTGCCTGATACCTGGAGAAAGAGGAGTTTGTTTTCATTGAAGAGAGGTGGTAAAATTTAAATGAGAACTGGAGGAAAAATGATAAAAAATGAAATAAAAATTGTTCTCTGGATTATTTGTTTTCTCATTCTTCTTCCCGTTTCCGGAGCATCGAAGGATCAAAGGATCCAAAGCACTTGGGCGGCAGTCCCTATCCGGGTGGATGGCTATCCCATGGATTGGTCTGATGCAGCACCGACAAAAATCGAAAAGCACCACATCGAATTGAGTTTCCGTAACGATGCCGAGAACATCTATGTGCTCTTCGTCTTCAAGGACCCCGAGGTCATGAGTTCAATTGCAGCTACAGGGATGACCATCTGGTTCCATCCAGAAGGGAAGAAGAAAAGCGACTACGGGATATTGTTCATCCAGAAAAATATTCCACCCGACCAAATGATCGCCAGGCTGGAAAAACAAAGAGGAGCTCTCTCAGAGGAAGACAAGAAGCGAATAGAAGCGAATCCATCATATCTTGTCTACGATACAGAAATCGTGGGAAAAAAGAGCAAGCCGCAGGACCAACTCCCTCAAGAAAATTCTGGCAGCTCGGCTGTTTTCAGGTACATGCGGCTGCAGAATGATCATGTATTCGAATTCGGGATCCCCATGAAAAGAATGAACGAGCAACTTCAAACCAGGAGAATCGATCCCGGAAATAGCTTCAAGATAGGATTCCAGTGGGGCGGAGCGACCAAGGAAATGAGGGAGGAAATCATGCGGAGGAGCCGAGCCCTCGAACGCACAAGGGCCAACGTGAGTGAAGATGTGGGATCACGAGAAGGGATGTCAGGGACAGAAGGAGCCTCCAGAGGCTTGCTCCAAGCTCCCAAGGAATACAAGATCTGGGTAGATCTGGATCTATCCAATAAGTTCTGAAAAGAAAGACACTCGCTCTCCGAATATTCCGCTTTTTTATGGAAGAAATTGCCTCCATGCTGCTCTATCCTTACTCTCTATCGAGGATCAGAAGCCTTAGAAATTGACCTGCCTGGAAAAGACATCTGTTTGACTGGTGATTTTATCGACGACTTGAATGATGATAAAGTAGCTTCCCCGTTTGAGCTGATTGAATGGTATGGAGATATGGGTTTCTTCTTTGATCATGCTCAGTGTATTGGCCTCTTCGTACACCATGTTTGAATTTTCATCAAAGAGGGTTATTTTCACATCCACGATGCCTGTCAGTTTATTTTCTATGTTTGTTCTTTGATAATCGATCAAAGAAAATTTTATGGTTTTTCGTTGGGTTTTAAAATTGGATATGGCTATGGGCGAGAAGGCGGTTTTATTGAATCGTTCAAGGTGAATGACATCTGCATTTTTTTCGTCGACTTTAACCTCGATATTTACTCTCTTATTCAACTTGGATTCCTTTGTGTTATATACCAGAAGATAATAGGAATCCTCTTTATTGGAAGCTTCCTTTACTGCCTCGACAACCTTATTCGAAAATGTCTTAAAGCCTCCGGTCGACACGCTGATTTGCTTGAAGCAATCCTCGTAATCCTGTGCAACTTCCCTCAACTCGAAATCGTTGGAGAGAAGGGTCCTTGAGGATTTCATGAGGATGAGGTGAAAGGTGATGTTGGCCTCTAAAAATAGATTTTTCAATGCTTCTGAGGGAAAATTCTCGGCAATGTTGAAGAGGCGTGCCAGTTCCATCTGTTTGAATCGAACCACGTTTGCTCTGACCTGCTGCTGAGGATCGACTTGGCTATCGAGCTGGCTCCTGATTGCCGTTTCCACACGCCCTGAATTGGTGAGCCGGGGAAACATGTCCCTTTGCTGGAAGCAGAGAGCCCATTTTTCTCCTTCCATCTGTTTGATTCTGGCAATCAGGCCTCCAAACATTTCCAGATTGGGCAAAAGATATTGTTTTCTGTAGTCGATAAAAATCCTCAAATAGCTTTCATAAAACCTTAAAATAGCCTTATCCCACGCGAAGCCTGCGTAATCCGCTCCCCAATCCCCTCTGAGTCTGGAAAGGAGTTTATCTGCCTCCCGTCTCAGTTCCCTGTAGTCTCTTAGGGTTATTTGACTGGAAATCAGTTTGAATTTCTTGAGAGATTTTTTCAGGTCCAGAATAAGATCAGATAATTTTTTTTCCCGTTCTATGTCGAGCAGCGTATTCTCTGTGACGATGATGAGCCTGTCTCCCTCTGTGAAATAATTCATCAAAAAATAATCAATGGCCGCGTCCACATTGTCGTTGTAATCGAACGTGTTGAAAATCAGCAGGAAAAGCCTTTTTTTCTTGATTCGAAGATGCTCTTGGTCGATATTTGATGGGAGGCTGATTTTTCTGGAATGGACTTCAAAGTCTGTAATTTCCTGCTTGACCCCATCTTCATAGACCTCAAAGTCCTCCCTGGTCAGACCTCGGACAACCTGACCTTTTTGGAAAACCCTTACTGGAACTTCCACAGCGATGACGGTTACCTTTTCCTGGGGTGTTATCTTTTTTTGGGGAAGACGCGTGGCTGAAAGCACGAGCACAACCGCGACCAGAAAAAGGATTATGAAAGAAGATCGAGCAACCTTTTTTCTCATTAAATTTTCAATCATATTCCTTTTTCTTATTCAATTGTACAACCTCTGACTCCATGATAACAGATTAGCATTGCATTGGATAGGCAGACTGTATCTTATCGTTCTTCTCCGAGATGAAGAGCCGATGTTGGGTAAGACAGGTCCGGGCAGAACCGTTGTTGTCACAGTATTCTCTGAAATGCGTTACTTTTTTCGCTTTAGAGTTTGATCAACCCGGAATAGACATCGATCTCGTTGGTGATTCTATCGACAGCCTGAATGACGATGAAGTAGCCTCCCGATTTGAGCTGATTGAAGGGAATGGATATAGTCGTCTCATCTTTGATAAGGCTCAGGGTATTGCCTTCATCATAGACTTTATTCGAATTTTCATCAAAAAGAGTGACTTTGACATCGGCCACTCCTCTCGTCTTTCCTTCTATCTCGGTCTTCTGATAATTGACGATTGAAAATTTGATGCTTTTTCTCCCGGATTTGAAGTTTACGATAGATATGGGAAGAGCTTTTTCCTTGACAAATTGTTTCAAGTGAATGACATTCGCGCCTCGGAGGTTGACATTGACATCGATTTCGATCTCCTTATCCACTGCATCAGCCTTCGGATTGTAAACGAGAAGGTAGTAGTAATCCTCGGTCTGAGAGGCTTCTTCCATGGCCTCCACGACTCTATTAGAAAACACAGAATACCCTCCTGTCGAAGTACTAATTTCTCTGAAGCAATTTTCATAGTCCTTGGCGACCTCTCTCAGTTCGAAATCCTTTTCAACAAGACTTCGTTGGGATTTCATCAGTATAAGATGAAAGGTGATGTTAGCTTCTAAGAAAAGATCACTCAGAGTCTGCGCTGGAAAATTTTGAGAAAAATCAAACATCCTGGCTAATTCACCCTGCTTGGCCTGGACCATACGTGCCCTGACCTGTTCCGTAGCGTCTACTGCAGCGCCGAGCTGATTGCGGATCTCTATCTCTAGCGGGCCTTCGTTCTTCAGCCTGGGAAAAAGATCCCTTTGTTGGAAACAGAAGGCCCACTTTTCTCCCTGCAATTGTTTTATTCTCTTGATGAGGCTTCTGTAGAGTTCAACATCGGGAGTGAGGTACCGTCTTCTGTAGTCGTTCCAAACCCTCTGATAGTTTTCATAGAATTGGAGAATGGCTCTATCCCACGGGACGCTCAGATTTCTTGCATCCCCACGAAGCGCACTCAAAAGCCTATCAGCTTCTATCCTCAGATCTCTGTAGGCATTATAAGTGCTTTGGTTGGAGATAAGCTTGAACCGTTTTAAGGTATCTTTCAGATCGGAGGCGACCTCAGACGCTTTCTTTCCTCTTTCGATGTCGAATATTTTGTTTTCGGTCAGGATGATAAGCTGATCCCCTGGACCGAAAAATTGCTCGAAGAAGTGATCGATGGCTTCGCCGACGGTTTCATTGTAATCAAATATATTGAATATCAGGAGAAAAAGCCTTTTTTCCCGCTTGGCTTTCATATCTTCTCGAGAGATCTCTTTCGAGATGGTACGGGATCTGATCTCGAAGCCGGTGATCTCCTGTTTGAGACCATCGGCAAAGATTTCAAAATCTTCCATGGTCAAGTTCTTAACGACTTGACCTTTTTGCAACACTCTGACCGGGACTTCCACCGCGATGACTGTCACCTTTTCTTCAGGTCTTTGCTGTCCAAGAACAGGATTGAAGTTCAAAGGAAAAAGCAATGTAAAACAGAAAATAATCGTATAGACAGAAACACTATTATGCTTAATTTTTTTCATCACGCTCTCCCCTGAAATGAGCATAATATCATGGTATTAACTCCACATAAAATCTTAACAGAATTAAGGTATGATTTTAAGTTTTTATTGCATTCCTGCATGGAAACTCATCTGAACGAACACAGGTTTTAAACGGCGCTGCTGGCTCTGCTGATATGCCGTGCTCACCGTAGAGCTGGTTATGGCAATCATGGACGACGAGGCAGAAGATTTGTAACAGATCCATCTCGGCTTATCTCAAGGGAATGAGTCCTTTCAAAACGTCCTTCAAAACATCGGGGACATCGGTAATCAGGCCGTCGATCCCCAGACCGATCAATTTTTTCATCTCCGCAGGATCGTTTACGGTCCAGACAAAGAGTTTTTTTCCGTTGTCTTTTGCTTTTCTTATCAGCTCCTCATCCAGAATCTGCCGATCGCAGCTCAAGACATCCCAGTTTCCATCGAAGACACTCCCTTGATAATCCTCATCGAAAATCAACCCAGTAGTCAATTCAGGGGCAACGTTTTTTACTTCTTCTATGACTTCTCTGTTGAAGGAAGTCACCATGCATTCATCCTCGAAATTTTCCGCCCGGATGATATCCACCACTTTCTGGGAGATACCGGGTTCATGGTCGAAAACCTTGATCTCGATATTCAGCTTCATGGTTCCTCTGACTAAACGAATCACCTCTCGGAGAGTGGGGATAGGCTCGCCCCGAAATTCTTCGCTAAACCATGAACCCGCTTCGAATTCCTTCAACTCCACAAGAGTATATTCCCAAATCAAGCCTTTTTGTTCTGTGGTCCTCTCTAACTCTTCATCGTGCATCAGGACGATTGCACCATCCTTTGTTTGACAGGCATCGATTTCTGCGTAGTCTGCTCCCAATTCCATGGCCTTTTTCATGGCCGCTAGCGTATTCTCAGGCGCAGCGCGGGAGGCACCTCTGTGAGCGACGATGAGGACAGACTCGGTTTCTTGGCGTTTTTCTTTTTGGCAGGACATGACTGGTACAATTATGGATGACGTTATAAAAATAATGATAGAACAGAAAATTCCTGTTTTCAACGACTCAGGAAGCTTGAAATGATTCATCATATTCTCCCATGCTAAATATTATTTACGTGCATTGGTATCCCTAGATTATCTTTTCTATGCGATGTTTGCGCTGGAGGAGCAGATTTCCTCTTTTGATCAAAGATGGCGAGACGAAAACCACTCGTGCATCTTTATCATGAAAAGCAGACAATTTAGCATGGGTGGAGGGCAGCCCTCCCAGCCAAGTCCGAGCATCGCTGATATAGACCAAGTCTCCTTTATTCGCTGCCATTTGATGAGCCACTTGAGGGCTGGTGCTGAGTTCTCCCACGTGAGGATCCGCAACCATAATTCGGGGACCATAATTCGGGAACAGTATACACGATTACCAAACTCATTTCGAATTAAGTGATTGCGTATACTGTCCCCAATTCAGACTAGTCCGTTTTCATATGTTTCTCGAACCAAGCCATCAAGTAAAGCTGTTGGAGAAGCCTGTGGGAGGGCCGACGCCAGCCATGATACTCACCGGGCATACGAACCAACAGTGTGTCTTTCTTCAAAATCTTCAAAGCCCGATAATATTCTTCGCTTTGGCCCATTGGTGTTCGCAGATCTTCTTCCCCGGTCATGACCATGGTGGGAGTCTTTACATTGGCGACATAATGAAGCGGAGACCGTAGGGCATACTCTTCTGGATCCTCCCAGGGGTATTTTTTGAATTGTCTGTACCAGCTCGCTCCGTCTGTGGTTCCCACAAAGGAATGCCAGTTGATCACCGGTCTCATGGACACGGCTGCTCTGAACTTGTCTGGAGCCGTGTGCCCCACGAGCCATGCAGTCAGGACGCCTCCACCGCTTCCTCCGCAGACAAAAAGGTTCTCTTCATCGATGAAGCCTTTGTCAATCGCCGCATCGACTCCTGCTATCAGGTCGTCTCCGTCCTTACCCGGATAAGAGAACTGGATGCCGTTGACAAAGTCCTGACCGTAGCCCGTGCTTCCCCGCGGGTTCATATACAGCACGGCATAGCCGTTTGCCGCAAAATTCTGCCAGGGCCAGCTGAATCTCACCGAGTACATGGCCCAAGGTCCGCCATGGATATAGAGAATCATCGGATATTTTTTGCCGGATTCAAACTCTGCTGGTTTGATCAGCCATCCCTGAAGATCCAGGCCATCAGGTGATTTGAACCACAATTCTTCCACCTCTCCGAGCTTCACGTCGGACAATATGTCCTCATTCACATCCACGAGCTTGACGATTTTTTCGGGCTCATCGAGGCTAAATGTGATCAGGTAATCGGGTGAATAAAAGGTCGACCGAGTAGCTGCCACCCGGCCATCGTTAGAAATGCTTATGCCGGAAAGATAGTGTACGCCGTCAGTGACCCGGGTTATCTCTCCGTCTAAGGAGACAAAATACATGTTTGACACACCCTTTTCACGCATCAGGTAATACACACCGCTGCTATCAGAAGCCCAAGTGGCATTGGAAGGAGAACTGGGGAAATTCCCAGCAAGCATTCGTTTCATTCCGCCTTCTGTATCCATGAGATAAAGATGGGAAAAATGGCTGGTGTAATTCTTATCATCATAACCGGTGTAGGCAATCCAACTACCCTCAGGCGAAACAATGGGTCCCCTATCAGGACCTTTTCGATCGGTTAAGACATTGATTTCCATTGTTTCGAGATCTGCTGAATAGATTTCTGAATCACCGTGCAGATATTCAGCGTCTGGCTTGCGTATTGCACTGAAATAGATCCGCCTTCCGTCCGCAGACCACTGCGGATCGTTGTGAGAATAATCGCCTGATGTGACCTGCTTTGGTGTGCCCCCCAATTCAGCATCGATGACGAAAATATGGGAATAACCTTTCGGTACGGGCCCTCGCCCATCCCTTCTCCAGCTCAATCTGTCGATGATGATGGCCGGCTCAGCCCAGTGAGCTCCTTTAGGCCTTTTGGGAAGCGTCACGGACAAAAGGGGATCCGTATCCTCCAGGAATTGGGTGAACGCGAGCTGTTTTCCATCCGGAGACCATCTCAGATTGCTGGGAGTGCGTTCGAGATGGGAGAGCTGTGCGACCTCTCTGGTATCCAGCCACATCACATGAATCTGGGTTGTTCCATCTCTGTCGGAGAAAAAGGCAATCTTCTTCCCGCTGGGAGACCAAACAGGCGAAGAATCTCTCCAGTTTCCGTGAGTCAGTTCTCGAATCCGCTCGCCTTTGACGTCCACGAGCCACAGATTGCTCCGGTATCGGTCGCTCATCTTATCCACCCAACTGCGGGTAAACAATATCAATTGTCCATCGGGTGATATTTCCGGACTTCCGATCGACTCCATTTCCATGAAGGTCTCTTTGTCCAACAACATGTAGTCCTTCTGTCCTCCCAAGGTCTGGTCCAGGCCGATAAACAGTATAATAGCCATGAGAGGAATCATCAGATAAATTCGTTTCATCGGTCACCTCCTTTTAAAATATATGAATGAGTCTTTGATCTCATCTAGCCAGATTTGTCACGATTCTAATCTCTTCCCGGCCCTTTTGTCTAGAGGAGGCTTTGCTACCAAGCGATTCCATAGTCTTCGCCATAATTGCTCGATCCTCCCCAAAAGGTTCCATGTTTCCAATCAAAGAAAACGGCATTCATAGGCTGCTCCTGGCATCCCCGGACAAATTCTCTGGCGATATCCCCCTTATGAAATCGGCCATACGCTTCATAGATCGCCTGTTTTCGATTCTTCCCCTCGGCCAATGCTTTTTGTTCAGTTTCGACCAATTTCTTGAGCGTATTCAAAAGATCGGGCTGGCGGAAGATTTCTCCCGTAAAGGGTGCCTCTTTCTCTTCACCTAAATAGGGAAGCAATACTTTTTTTGAATAGGGCCACTTTTTTATCCATTCTTTGCTTTGTTCGATTCGGTCGGATAGATCTTTCTCCACCGGAAATCCATCAGCCATCTGTATGGAAGGCTCAAGAACTTCCTTGAGACTCATGCTCCCGAACTCAGCCAACATAACCATCAAGCCTCCTGGTGTTCCGGGTGTCACAGCAGCTAATGGTCCGTATCTGGGCGGAAATTCTAGTCCCTTGTCCTTGAAAAATTCAGGAGTTGCTCCTGTTGGTGCAACTCCAAGAGCACTAATGCCTATCACCTTTTTTGTATGGGGATTATAGATGAGTGCTTGCGTCTCCCCTCCCCAACTGAGAACATCATCCATGGTGCAAGTTGCTCCCAGCATTGCACAGGCGGCGTCCACCGCGTTACCTCCTTTGGCGAAAATCGACGCGCCAGCCGTAGCTCCCAAAAGTTTTCCGGTAATGGCTACCCAGTGCCTTCCGTGCAGAACAGGCTTCTCTGTTCTTAGGGCTTCGATATCAGGACCGGTAGAAAGAAAAACTGCGAGCATCAGGAATCCTATGTGTTTCTTCAAACGAGATATGATGAGCAAAGACATTCTTACTCCTTTATTCATAATCTATGGATTTCCAATCCATCTGGTCGGCGAGAGTTGCCTAGAAAGAAGGAAACATATCATTTCAGATCAGGATCATTCAATTTCCGCCTGAGCCCCTCCATCCGAGTACGAAGCTGATCGACGACATCCTGAAAAGCTGGATTACCATAGAGGTTATTCACTTCATGGGGATCGTTTTGAATATCATACAGCTCAAATTCCTGGGGATCCTCAAAATAATGGATATACTTCCAGCGTTTGGTGCGGATTCCACGGTTTTTGCGAACCATATGGACAGCCGGGTACTCATAATATTCGTATAGGAATTCCGACCTCCAGGGAACGCTTTTACCCATCAGGAGCGGTTTTATGCTTTCTCCGTCCACATCATCCGGGAAGGGAACGCCTGCAAGATCAAGAATAGTAGGGGCGATATCCACGTTCAACACCATCTCCTGATTCGCGGTGCCCGGACGGACCATCTTCGGATATTTCACGAGCAAGGGAATGCGAATGGACGGCTCGTACATCAATCGTTTGTCAAAGAAATGGTGTTCACCCAAGAAGAACCCGTTATCGCCACTATAAATAACAACTGTGTCTTTATCAAATCTCAGCCTTTCCAGAGCATCCAGCACCCGCCCCACATTTTCATCGACGCCCACAAGGGTCCGGTAATAATTCTTAAGAAACATGTCCAGGTCCGGGACATCATCAAAATCGCCAATTTTCATGTCTGCATTCTTGATCGCATCGGGCCTTCCCTCATAATCGTCATCGAATGTCAGGGGCTTGGGCATCTTCGTATCCCGGTAGAGATTCTCGAACCGCTTAGCTGGAAGCCAGCTTCTGTGCGGGGCTTTGTACCAAAGAAGCAGACAGAAGGGTCTTTCATGGTCCTGCTCTAAGAACTTTATAGCATGATCGGTCAGCACATCTGTCACGTGCCCTTGGTACTCCTTAAAGGGCCCGAAATTTTCGCTGATGATTGGATTATGGTATCTTCCCTGTCCCTTGAATCCAAAGGTGTAGTCAAAACCTCTTCCCCGGCCAAGATCTGTGTTGTGCCATTTTCCGATAAAAGCTGTCTCGTATCCGGCCTCCTTAAGAATTTCAGGAAAGGTCTTTTGTTCCATCGAAAGGGCTTCACCGTTGCGCCGAACGCCGTGATTGTGAACATATTTCCCAGTCAGAAAAGAAGCTCGACTCGGACCGCATAGGGATGTGGTGACAAACATGTTTTCGAACCGGACTCCCTGTTCGGCGATCCTATCCATGTTCGGAGTCTGGAGAATCTCGTTCCCTGCACAGCTCATGGCATCCCATCTCTGGTCATCCGTCAAGAAGAAAACGAAATTGGGACTCTTGCCAGTTCTTCGAGCGCAAGATTGCAGGCCAGAGGAAAAGGCTGTCCCCAGCAATCCCGCTGAGGAATACTTAAGAAAATCTCTTCGAGAGATACGTCCCATTAAAAACCTCCTTTACTCGCACCGGCTGCTGGCGACTACTTTCTTGGACCCCGCAAGATCCTGGCCGGCAGGGTGATGAGGGCCTTCAATAACTGAAAAACCGCATCCAGAGTGATTCCGATGAGTCGGAAGGGAATCAGAAGAAGCCATACCAAAGGATAAAGAAGTAAAGCAATAAGAGCAATCGGCCAGCAGAGCACCAAGAGAATCAGCCAAAGTAGAAATTTCGTCATGCTTTCAATCCCTCTGCTCTTTATTTATCACAAGGCGGAAGCAAATTTCCATCCTAATTTTCGCTTTCTTCTTGACTTAGAGGAAATGCCAAATGTAAAATTGCCATTACACCATGCAGTTGCAGATCGGGATCATCCTCATCATTATGGTCACAGCTTACGCTTTGACCAAGGCAAACAAGCTATCCGTCGAGCTCAGCATGCTCGCTGCTGCTTTGGCTGGAGGCATAGCAGGCGCTCTTATCCACACCCCTCCTGTTGGGCAGTTGGCCCGTCATCTTATCGAGGGCTCCTTTACCTATTTGGACGTCATCCTTGTCTTTTCCACAGCGACAATTTTCATGGCTTTGGTCAATGAATCTGGCGGAGTGAACTATGTCGTCAGAGCCACGATCAAATATTTCTACAACGTGCGCATTCTAGCCCTGCTTTTTCTGATGGTCATCATCCTCATCCCAGGAGCCTTGACCGGGGCTGGAAGCGTTTCCCTGCTGGTAGTGGGAGCACCGACGGCGCTCGCGCTCAGCTATCTGGGTATTCCAAAACGGAGAGTTGCCGCCATCGTGTTTATTGTAGCGGGTCTGAGTGCGGCCGCTCCACCAGTCAACATTTGGGCCATGATCACCTGTGCCGGAACCGCCATCCCTTACGTTGGCTTCGAGCTTCCTCTGGGTATCCCTGTGCTTATTTTGGGAACCTTCACCATCCTCACCTTGGGCTGGAAAAAAGAAGGCACCATGGATCGGAAGGCTGTGCTGAAAGAGCTCCCAGTAGTACCCGCAAAGATGAGCTGGTGGCGGGTGCTTCTCCCTTTCTTTGTTTTCTTTGGATTGGTCCTCGCCTACAGAATTTGGCCCTTTGATGTGCCTGTACTGGGATTGCCCTTACAATTTTCTGCAGCTGCTCTGACAGCTTGGCTTCTCAGCCCCAAGAAGATCAACATCCTCATCATCTCCAGGGATACAATGAAACGTCTTCTCCCCTTATTGGCTACCATGGTGGTTGTGGGCATGCTGCAACAGATCATGACAGTAACGGGCGTACGGGGAATGCTCTCCTTTGCTGTCATCAGCACACCGCTGATACTCCTATTCATTTCTTTGGCCATCGTGATCCCGGTTTCTGAAGGCGTCTTAACTTATGGGGCAGCAGCTATCCTAGGTATTCCTTTGATCTGGTATCTCGACTCGATCGGGCTTCATGCTACGGTTGCCCTCGCTGGTTTGAGTCTGCTTTGGCCCTTAGGCGATGGGCTCCCGCCTACCGCACTGATAGGAAGACTCAGCGTGATGGTTTCCGATTTTAAGGGAAGCTACTGGTCCTTTCTGAGGAGCACATGGCTTCCATGGATCGTGATTACGGTAGTGGGAATTCTGATGGTCGTCTACAGTGCAAAACTTGAGTTTTTAGTCAAATGGAGCATGTGATATGGAGTTAGCCAGATGCCTTTAATTATGATCCTTTACTATGCCATCTCTGCTTACCTGATCGTTCTCCTTCTCTGGAATTTTTTCAAAGAAAAAAAGAGTATCAACGATCTAGTCCTTTATCTTCTCGTTTTGATTCCCCTTATCTTAAGAATATTACGTGTTAAATGAATCAAGGAAAAAAATGCGCCGCATTTCAACAATAAAAATACTGTTAGTTGCTGTTTTTGCAGCAATAATGATTAATGGAGGCGTGGAGCTTTACAGACATAGGCACTTCCAGCTGCCCATGGTCGCCGGACCAGGAATCACAAATGTCAAAAAATTGAGCGATTACTGCAGCAGCATCAGAGGCACGATGGCCGATACCTATGTGTTTTTTCTGGAAGGGAAAGAACAAGGTGGAAAAATGCTGATCATGTCCAACACCCATGCAAATGAGCCCGCTGCACTCCTAGCCAACCTTATTTTTTTCGAGAATGCAGTAGTCGAGAAAGGAACTCTGATCCTGATTCCTCAGTTCAACCACAGCGCCAGCCGCAACACGCGGCCTGGGGATGGCTATCCTCTATATTTTGAGATCCCTACAGACTGGGGCAGCAAGAAGTTCAGGATGGGGAATCGGGACGCCTCCTGGCTGGATCAGTGGCCAGATCCCGATGTCTATGTCCACTATCCAGACAAACAGCTCCTCTCCTTTATCGATATCCGTAATACGAACCGCACATGGCCAGGCAGGCCAGATGGCCCGCTGATGGAGAGAGTGACCTATGCTGCAATGCAGATCATAAGAGAGGAAAAGGTCGACGTCGCTGTGGACGTGCATGGGGCTGAGACCATGTTTCCGGTCACAAACTGTATCGTGGCCCCAGAAAAATCCATGAGAATTGCAACCATGACTACTTTGACGGTGAAAGCGAGAGAAAAGTTCGATAACCATGTCGAGCCTTCTCCCTCTGGATTCAGAGGCCTTTCCCACAGGGAGATAGGAGATTTTTCGGAGGCCATGCCATTTCTATTGGAAGCTCCGATTCCTTTTCTCGATCAGCCCACTGGGCCAAAAACCACAGATCTGCTTCTGAATGGAAAAGATCCCTTTTTATTGAGTCTTTCCAAGAAGGGGAAATTGTTTGTTCCCTATGATGAAACAGGATGGCCCATGGACAAGCGGGTCGGCCAACACACCTCGGTCATCCTGGAATTGATGCAGCAATTCACAAAAAAGTTTCCAGAGAAGCCGATAGAAGTCCAAAATGTGCCCCAGTACGCGGAAGTGGTCAAGAACGGCGTAGGGAGCTATTATCATGACCCGAATAAAGCAGAAAAATCGAACATCTACCTGAATTAAACACAAAATCCAGAATGTCGGGATTTAAAAATGAAGAGAAGAAAAGAGGCGATGGCAAAAAACAGATCTCTCTTGATATAAATCATAATCAATAGGAGGAGGACTATGAAGAATAAGAAGCTTTTACTCATAACCGGTATCCTGTTTGTCGGACTCGCTGCATTGAGTTTCCTCACTTTAGCCCCTGCAAAGGGAAAGACAAACTCGTTCGAACTCTCAGATTATTTACTGGATGGATGCACTGTCATCATGGTGGGAAAGGATGCCTCGGTCGACGGATCGGTGATAACCACCCACACATGTGACTGTGGAGTATGTGATTGGACATGGAGACATGTTCCAGCAGCCGATCATGAGCCAGGCTCAACCCGAAAAATCTATCACATCAATCAATTCCGAACATGGCCTCCAGAGGAGGGCCTGAAGTGGGAGCTCTATAAAAAAGATTTTACAGGAGTGGAAATTCCCCAGGTGCCCCATACCTATGCCTATCTCCACGGCGCGTTCGGATACATGAATGACCAACAGCTCGCCTTAGGAGAATCCACGATCGGATGCCGGAGGGAGATGCGAAATCCCACCCCTTCAGCCACGCTTGACATCACTATGCTGACTCTCCTGGCCATGGAGCGATGTAAGACGGCCCGTGAAGCTGTCAAGCTCATGGGATCTCTAGGAGAAAAGTACGGATACGGCTTCACCGATACAGGGGAGATGCTGGCACTGGCTGATCCCGAAGAATTGTGGATTTTCGAGATTATGCCGGTAGGCCCTCTGTGGACACCTGAGAGCGGAAAGCCTGGGGCCATTTGGTGCGCCCAGAGAGTTCCGGACGACCATGTCAGCGTTTGCCCGAATGAATCCCGCATCGGAGAGATCGACCTGGATAATCCCGACTATTTCATGGCCTCGCCCAACGTAATTTCCTACGCAGTCGACAAAGGCTATTACGACCCAGAGAGTGGAGATCCGTTCAACTGGAAAAAAGCCTACTCTCCAATAGAGGCGAGTGCTGCGAGTTCCAAAGGTTCTCGGGCGCGTCTGTGGCGTTTTTTCGATCTCGTGGCTCCCTCTCAGGAATACAGCCCTGAAACTCCCAATATGGAGCTTCCCTTTTCTGTCAAACCGGATAAAAAGCTCTCAGTAAAAGATGTGATGGATATGACGAGGGACAAATTCGAGGGAACGCCCTTCGATCCTGCCCACGGCCTCCAGGGAGGAGCCTTTGCCAATCCGAACCGCCTCCCCTATGGGTTTACACTGGATAAGAAAAGGTACAACACTCCCCGGGTGATAGGTGTCAATCGAGCAGAATACGTGACCGTAACCCAGTGTCGAGGATGGCTGCCCCCCACCATCGGAGGCTTGGTGTGGCTGTGCTTCGGAGCCCAGGATACCTCCTGCTACATGCCTCTGTATGCAGGGGTCACCCGAATCCCTCACTCTTTTGAAATCGGTGATCACTGGGAGTTCAATAGAGAATCGGCACGATGGGCGTTCGATTATGTGGACTTCCATACCCAAGTCGTCTACTCCCATGCTATCCAGGATGTGCGGAAAGCACAGGAGAAGTGGGAGGGCGATGCCTTGGTAAGGGTTGAGACCATAGATAAAGTTGCCCTGGAGCTGCATAAGAAAAACCCAGCTCAAGCCATGTCGTTCTTGACGGAATACAGCAACACCCATGCCAACGCGGTGATAGAGGCTTGGTGGAAGCTGGGAAATGACCTCCTGGTAAAATACAACAAACTGTGGATTTATGATGCCGAAACTCGGGAGCGTAACAGATTGGATTTTCCCGACTGGTATCTGAGAGAACTGATAAAATACAACCACCTCGAGCCAGAGGAGCCGAGAGAGCAGAGGTGAAACGGTCACTTCAAAATATAAATAAAAATTAGAGTAAAAGGAGTAGGTCTTAAATGAAAATTATTAAGCCCAAAAGAGCGGTTTTCCTGTTTTGGAGTCTGTTCTTTATTGCATCAGTTCCTGGCCTGGCTGAAGCAGACATTCCAAAGGCAGATTTGCCTGTTCTCAACACCTCGGCTGGACAAAGCGCAGATGTGGAAACTCTGAATGTCATCTGCGAAGAGGCTGGCGTGAAATACGATTATTGTGATGTTCCCACTGTAGAACTGATCGATGCAGGAGTCGGATTGGCTGATAAGGAATCAGGTCCGGGATTTCATGTCGAAGTGAATACAGATCTTTCCGAATATCCTAAAGGCACCCCTTATGAGACTATCATCTTCGCCATAGGAGCCAGCCTGAAAGGAATGGGTGCTTCGGGGTTGACTGTGGATGCTGAAGTCAACCGGTTGAAAAAGATCATCGACTATTGCAAAGAGAATAATATTTTCCTCATCGCGGTCCATGCAGCGGGCTCATCCGGAAGAGGAGCTCCGGGCAGCGACAATGAGCGCATGATCGATGCAGTCGCTCCCTATGCTGACTATATCATCGTGGTGGCCGACAGCAATAAAGACGGAAGGTTCACGACCATCGCTCAAGATAAAGGAATCCCTCTGACAGAAGTAGAATATGCCCTTGAGATAGTGGATATCATCAAGCAAGTCTTCGAATAAGCTCTCTTTTCTTTCCTTAGTATTTTCTTATTTTCAAGAATTAGATTCCAACATGCGGGCAGTCGCTCTGATCACCTCGAATGCATTTTTAACCTCTCGCTCGTGGGTGCGGAAGCCAAGGATACAAATCCGAATGGCGAATTTCCCGCTCAAAAGGGTGGACGAGAGATAGAGCTTTTTTGTCGCAACCAGAGCTTTCAGCAACCGCCGATTGAACCTGTTGACATTTCCCTTTTTTGGATGGTAACGAAGAGCAAAAGCAGAAAGTTCAGGAACAGATAAACATTCAAAACCCGGTTCCTCCAGGAAGCGGTGATAGATCCATTGGGTCAATCGGAGTTTCTCGGCAAGGTTTTCTCGGAATGCCTGGACACCGAAAAATTTGAGCGGAAGCCACACCCGCAATCCTCTGAATGAACGGGAGAGTTCAGGAGAATGGTCTGCGGCATCCAGCTCTCCCTCGGGAACGGGATGATCCTGTATGTAATCTGCGGCCATGACGTGTGCGCGTTTGAGAAGCTCCCCTTGTTTTACCAGAAGGCTGCCTGTACCGTAGGGAACAAAAAGACCCTTGTGAGGATCGAGAACAACTGAATCCGAGCTCTCGATACCCCTGAGAACTTTTTTTCCTTCCTCACAGAGATTGAAGAAGCCGCCATAGGCCCCGTCGATGTGATACCAGAGTGAATGTCTTTTTGCGATTCCACCCAGTTCAACCAGAGGATCCACGGCTCCTGTGTTGGTTGTCCCTGCATTCCCAACCAGCATGAAAGGCTTCAGTCCCCTTTCCAGGTCTTTCGTAATCGCTCTTTCAAACTCTTCAGGAACAGCACGGAAATTCGCATCAACCCTCAACATTCTCAAATTTTTTTTCGGGATTCCGGCTAATTCTGCAACTTTCATCACACAATGATGGGTTTGATTCGACATATAGATTGTCCCCGAGCCGAAATCATCGCCGAGAAGGTGTTTTCTTGCTGTCACCACGGCGCTGAAATTCGCAAGCGACCCGCCAGATGTCAAGATGCCTCGGGTAGAATCTGGATATCGCATCCACTGGGAAAACCAGTTCAAACAAGTATGTTCCAAACGGGCGCAGGCCGGTGCAGCAAACCAAACGCCCACATAGCGGTTCGTCGCTGCAGCGATGAAATCAGCAATCGCAGACGGATACAGACCTCCTCCTGGTATGTACCCCATAAAAGAAGGATGGGGATGGGTGATTGATGCGGGGATAATTCTCTTCATCAAAAAATCGAGAAGGAACTCGAAATCACATCCCTCCTCCGGCGGAGGATCCAACAAGGAATCGGCGACTTCAGGATATTTATCCAGGTTAGAACAAGGTGCATCCGGCAAGCTTTTGATGTGGTCAATGATGGCTTCCAATACCGTCTCCCCCATTTGGCGCATTTTTTCAGGAGATAGCTCCAAATTCGTCACTTTCATAGCCGGCTTCTCCTCTCTCTTTAAACGGCAGTCCTCTTATGATATATCAAAAACGCTCATAAAAGGAAAAACAAGATTTGGATTGGATTAATTCCCTGCACTTGTAATAGAATACCAATGATATGGAGGGAAATGATGCTATTGGCTGAGATAAAATCGAGAGCATTTTTTTGTATTTCTCTCATCTTGATATCCTTCTGTTCCTTTCCTTCCCATGGATTTGCTCTTGAGATTGTTACCCGAGCCCAATATCTGGATTATGCCCGAAAGGCAGCGGATTGGACTTGGCAAAACTACGAGGAAGTGATTGCGCGATGGAAAGAAGGGTTCGATCCTGATAACGTCTTTGGCTACCGCCCACCAGGCGGACTTTTAGAGATGGCCGTCATCTTTTCCTACCTGAATGAAGAAGAAAAGAAGCCAGAGTATGCCGTGCGAGCGAAAAAGATTCTCCTTACTTATGCCGATTTTCGATCCGCTTATCCTGAATGGGCCAGAGAAAAACGTCCTGACTATGAGGAAAACGTCCCCGTGCTGCCTGACTTTTTTACCGTGATGCGATATATCAGGGCTTACGATATGTTGAAAAAAATTGGCGTTCTCAACGCCAAGGAAGACCATAAAATCCAGAAGGACATCGCTGAAAGCATGGACTATCTGCTTAGAACTCAAGAATGGGGGCCGATGAACCGCACAGCACTTCGAGCAGAATCTTTAGCCTGGGCCGTAAGGGCTCTCCCCCATCACCCCAATGTTAAAAAATGGGAGATGCAAAAAAGAGCCCTTGGAGATGATAACTGGGGGAACTGGCAGATCGAGGATGCCACCATTTACCACGGAGTCTGGCTCTATGCACTCCTAGGATACGCTGACGCAATGGGAAAATTAGGAAAATTGCTGGATACTCCCGAGATGTACTATTATGCTCATTATTTTCTCAATCTGATGTGTCCGGCAGGAATGATTCCAGATTTTGGAGATGCCAACTGGCTGGCAAATTGGCCTCGATTCCTCGTATTTTTCGAAGCGGCTGCTAATCACTATAAGGATCCTGGAATGAAATGGGCGGCGGCCACCATTGCACGGAAATTCATCGATTTCAATGACCCAAAAAATATTGGACTCGCATATAATTTGCTGGATTGTTATCTCTGGGGAAGTGACGAGATTGACGCGCATCCCCCTAAATATCTATCCCAAGAAGTCATGGAGGATGTTCAGGGAAAAAAGATTGTTTTCCGGAACGGATGGGACTCTCGCTCCACGTACCTTCTTCTCAACTACAGGGACGAAGGGGACGGAGGATTGAACTTCAGGGATTACCTGAGGGACACCATTCCTGTGGAAGAAGAAAAGATGACCCACGGTCATGCAGACGAGAACAGTATTGTCCTCCTGATGACGGACGGTTCGGTTCTCCTCCATGATGGGGGTTACCGTGATTACATGCCCAGCGGACCATTTGGCGCTTACAGACAAGATTACTTTCACAATCGTCTTTGTGTAAGGCCCGAGAAGATCTGGATGGGGCAGAAAGAGGGAGAACATCGTTACAGTATCCGGGATGCGGTCCCCGGACAGAATATCCTCGATTTTTTGCATAATGCTGGTTCTTATCGAAAAGTCCGCACACAAAAAGTGGATTTTCTGAGTGTGGATGACTTCGACTACAGCCGCACGCGGCTTATTGACCAGGCCATGGACTATGAATGGGACAGGGTGGTCGTTTCTGTCAAAGATCCAGAATTTTTCGCTGTATTTGATATTTTTAAATCTCTCAGGGAGGGGTATTACACACTGTCCAATCTGTGGCACACACGAAAAATCGTTTCTTGCGGCGAACACTGGTATGATACCGTTTACGATCAAATTCAGAGACATATTCTTCCCATCAACAAGCATTTATTGATTCTCTTTCCCATGACTCATTTCAGGCTGGAGGGAACAGAGCCAGAAAAACGTCATTACCAGGACGAGATCATGATCCATCAAACCGCGGCTCAACATTTCGAACTCGGCGAAACAGTGGGGTTGATAACCTTATTGATTCCTCATTTTCCGGATGAGCCTCCTCAAAAATGGCTGGACGAAATCAACCTCCTCAACACGCAACCGAGCCGGGCTGGGATGGGCATAGAGATGAGGATAGGAGAGAGGCTCATTGTAGTGGGAGTGAAAAACGATCTACGTATGGATATTGCCCGGGACTGGAGGCGTCCCCGCTATACTTATGAGGCGGGCAAAATCAATTTTGGAGGAATTGAAACCAATGGAGATTTTCTTTTCGCTTCCATCAAGGATGAAAGACTCTCTTACACCATTGTCAATCTGACAAAAGCCTTCTATAAAAATCAACTGCTCTTCGAAACCAAACCTTCTTTCTACGGGTTAGCCTTCGACGGCAGCCCAGACAAAGGCGGACTCGGAAAACTTCGCTACTGGCGTGATGAAGTGGAGCTAAAATGAGCTTGATCAGAAATCGAAGAGCTTGTTACTCATCTTCCTCTGGTCCTCATTCCATCGTCTGATTAAATAAGGCTTTTCCTGCTCGAATACCCGGACAACACTCTCGAAATACTCCTCGCATTCTTTGATATTCATATGAACGGTCTTGTTCACAAATGAAAGGATGCGGGAGTGGTAAAAAGGAATCATGGATTCAATGATGAGTTCTTTCGGAATCTCGTTATTCCTGTAAGCAATGGCATAATTGAAGAGGATTCGGGCCCATATGTCGCTTCGATAATAAAATTTCTCTCTCGGGATTTGTTTGGTCTTATTGATCTCCTTCCACTCTGATTTGGGAAGTATTTTTTCCCAAATGTTCCCATACCTGTCAAAGCCGGAGACGAAACTTTCATACAAAGAATCAAGGTCTACGGAGACAGGAGGCGGATTATCCACACTGCCAAGACCAAAACCAAAAATACTGCTCGGCCAACTTTCTGCTGTGTCTTTCCAGAAATACTCAAAATCTATCATCAGTTCAAAAAAAGTCATCATAACTTGCTTAAACATCGGTCCCAGGTGTTTTGCGGGATCTTTGGTCCGATGAGATTTGGGCGAACCCAAATAGGTTTGGCACACCTTGAATCTTCGAGCGATGGCAATCGTTGTCATCCAGATATCGATCCCGAAATGAGCCACATTTTCACTCCAAGTTTTTTCCGACAAAAAAGCCTGGGCCATGCGTCTGGAGAATCCAAAATCCCCGCCTATAGGCTGCCTTACCCTGAGCCCATAGAGAGTTCTCAGCAAAGGATAGGCGATGTGATTGGTGATCGAACCATCGTATTTATGACGAACATATATCGGAGTAACATAATTGAATCCGCCAAACAAGGGTTCTCCCAGATACTGAATCCACTGCGGAGAGATGCTTTTGAGATCGGCGTCCACGACAATAGCTGCTTTAGCTTTCAGCTCGACAACCGCTTCAAACAAATTTTTCAGATTGTTTCCTTTGCCCTTCACGCCCTCTGGAGTCGAAATATAAATCTTGGGTACCTCTGTGGATGCATTCAGGAATGCTTCCTTGGTTCCATCCGGAGAATTGTTATCCACGTTGATGATCACCGAGTCTTTATCCTGGAAATATCTTTTCAATCCAGCACCAGCCATTTCTGTGGGATAGGCGATGGAGTCAGCCTCGTTGTAAGAAGGAATCCCAACCACCAGTTCTGCCTGTTTCACACGTTGCGGGTTTTCAATCCAACCGCTCATTCAATCCACCTTTTCCTTTCGAATCAGAGATTTTCCTGCCGCTTTTGTATGACCTTTCTGTTCAATTCACGGGCCTCTGCGAGGAGATCATTGAGATAATCCAATATTATCCTGACCTTAATATTCGACAGTTTTCTTTTGCCTGATTGCTGTGCGTGGAAATGTTTCATCAGAAAAACAGCTATCTCTTCCTCGGTCATCCAGCCTCTAAGATATTCGTCCTTTTGAAGCTCCAACCGCAAATCTTCTAACTCTTGGCTTGCAGCCAATATTCGAAACTCATCCAGTAACTGATCTCTCCATTTCAAGTATTCATCGGAAACATTAGAAGAAGAAGAGCCGAGAAGCTTTTGTGCACTCTTGAGTGTTTCTGTATAGTGGCCATTCGCTTCATGAAGGATATTTTCTGCTCGTTCATATTCTTCTGCATTGAAGGGAACATCCTCCTTCAATAATTCCTTAAATAAGTAGATCGACTTGAGAACACTTTCCCTGCATTCAGTCGCGTTCTTGCAGAGGACATTCTGTATTATATATGGCATGGTTTTTTCTTCTTCGTTTTTTAACCACTGATCTTCTCAGCCGCCTTTCCTTAAGGCATGATTGCTTGAAGTGAGATGCCATTATATAAAATTATTCCCACTGTCTCAACTCAGTGTGCGCACCAGTGTAAACATCTCCATTTTCGCATCTGTCCCAACAGTGGTAAGCTGAGGAAGAAGTTGTCCTGGAGGAAAGGGGACATCGGGTTCAGCACCAATCTTTTGACTTCTTATTTTATCCTGTTATATGATTTCTGGCTGAAAGCTGAGCATTCTTGGAGGAGCTTATGTTCATAAAAAAATCCCTTCTATCAGTCGTTCTACTTTTAATCTTCACATCATCCGCGGTCTATTCACAAAATAAAATCACCAATCCTAAGGATGAGTTGGGATTCCACATCGGAGATGACTACGTTTTAGCGAATTACACTCAGTTATCCACATACTGGAAGAAACTCGCTGAAGAAAGTGATCGCATGATCCTTGAAAAAATCGGGGTCACCGCGGAAGGCCGCCCGATGATCATGGCGATCATCACTTCCCCCGATAACCACCGTCAGCTCGATCGCTTCAAAATCATATCCAAGAAATTAGCATTGGCAGAAGGTCTGAACGATCATCAAGCGAGCGAACTCGCTGAGCAAGGTCGCGCCATTGTCTGGGTCGACGGCGGCTTACACGGCACCGAAGTTCTGGGAGCTCAACAACTGATCGAACTTGTCTATCAGATGGTCAGTCGAAGTGACTCTGAAACTGTTCGAATCCTTAGAGACGTTATTCTTCTCGCAGTTTGTTCCAATCCGGATGGAATGGAATTGGTATCCGACTGGTATATGAGGGAGCCGGAAAAAGCCAAGCGGACAACGAAAGGCCTTCCCAGACTTTATCATAAATATATTGGGCACGACAACAATCGAGATTTTTACATGTCCACTCAGCCTGAAACCGAAGCCATCAATCGGGTCCTTTACCAGGAGTGGTTTCCCCAAATTGTTTACAATCACCACCAGACCGGGCCCTCTGGCTGTGTCCTCTTCGCTCCGCCCTTTCGGGATCCCTTCAACTATTGTTACGATCCTCTCATCCCTGTAGAGATTCAGCTCATAGGAGCGGCCATGCACACCCGATTTGTGGCAGAAGGAAAGCCTGGCGCCACCATGCGGTCAGGTGCGGGATATTCGATCTGGTGGAATGGCGGCCTCCGGACAACGGTCTATTTTCACAATATGATTGGCGTCCTTACAGAAACCATAGGGAATCCAACTCCAGTGGAAATTCCTTTCCTTCCTCAGAGGCAACTCCCTAAAAACGATCTTCCTTATCCTGTAGCTCCTCAAAAATGGCACTTCCGTAAATCCGTTGAATATTCCATTACGGCGGACAAAGCCATTCTTGACTTCGCATCAAAACATCGAAAAGAGTTTCTGTTCAACATCTACCGTATGGGCAAAAATTCCATCAAGCGTGGCTCCCGTGATCACTGGACAATTCATCCGAAACGCATCCAAGCTGTAGAAGAAAAAATCAAACTCGATAAGGCTGAGAGGACTGGTTCGGGCCGATCCAGAGGCTATCCTCCCGAGTATTATGAATGGCTTCTGGATCCTGCCCATCGGGATCCCAGGGGATACATCCTTCCATCAAACCAGCCAGATTTTCTAACCGTCCAAAAATTTGTGAATACCTTGATTAAAAACGGGATCACTGTTCTCAAAGCGGTCCGCGATTTCGATGCAGGAGAAAAATCTTATCCTGCTGGTTCCTATGTGGTAAAGACCTCCCAGGCCTTTCGGCCCCATATTCTATCCATGTTTGAACCTCAGAACTATCCAGATAATATTCCCTGCCCCGGGGAACCGCCGGTTCCCACCTATGATATGGCTGGCTGGACCCTCGCCTATCAGATGGGTATCCATTTCGATAGGATTCTCGACGGTTTCGACGGTCCCTTCGAAAAGGTAGAAGGTTTTGCAGAAAGAATACCTGGAAAGATAACGAAAAGTGAGGGAGCGGTGGGATATCTCTTGGATCATCGGATCAATGATGCTTTTACTGCCACCAACAGACTTTTAAGAAATAAAGAAGAGGTCTATTGGCTCAAGCAGCCACTCAGGCTGGACCATAAGATCGTCTCCCCTGGTACAATATATATTCCAAAAAAGCCTTCGACCGAAGAAAAATTGAAGAGGATGTGCAAAGAACTAGGATTGCACTTTGAGGGAATCCCTTCCAATCCTTCAGGAGAAGTCTTTAAGCTCTGCCCCCTTCGCATTGGACTCTGGGACCGCTACGGAGGTTCCATGGATTCGGGGTGGGTCAGATGGCTGTTCGGACAGTTCGAGTTCCCGTTCGAAGTTGTGTATCCTCCAGATCTGGACAGGGGTGACCTTGCCAAGAAGTATGATGTCCTTGTTTTTGTTGATGGAGCCATCCCTGAGGAAAGTGCGCCGGATAACCGGCGTTCGCGATGGTTTTCCCAGCCGAAGCCAGAGGAAGTCCCAGCAGAATTTCGCAGCCATTTGGGTGAAGTTACCATTGAAAAAACGGTGCCTCAATTACTCGAATTTTTAAAAGACGGCGGAACCATACTTGCCATCGGAAGCTCGACGAACATCGCCTATCATGCAGGACTTCCTATAAGGAATGCCCTCACCCAAAGACTCCCAGATGGAACAGACGAACCGCTTTCCAGGGCTCAGATCTTTATACCTGGTTCTCTCCTCTGGGTTCGAGTAGATACCGATAATCCACTCGGATACGGAATACCAGGGAAAGCGGATATTGTCTTCAATCGAAGCCCGGTTTTCGACCTAGAGCCACAAGCAGGACTCAGCGGAATCCGTCCTGTAGCTTGGTTCGACTGCAAATCGCCCTTAAGAAGCGGTTGGGCCTGGGGACAGCATTATCTGGAAGGAGGAATAGCGATCATTGAGGCTGACTTCGGGAAGGGAAAACTCTTGCTTTACGGCCCGGAAGTGACATTTCGAGGGCAGCCCCACGGTTCTTTTAAATTCTTCTTCAACGGACTCTACTACGGGCCTTCAAAAGTGGTAACACTAAAATGAAACATCCATTTCTTTCAAGAGATCATCGACTTTGCCATACTTCTGCATGATCCAAAGTACATAACGGATATCCACAGCAATGGATCGACTGTAATCTTTGTTCCATCTGTAATCGTTGATCGTTGCCTCATAGGCTCTGTCAAAATTCACCCCCACCAGCTCTCCCCTTGCATTGAGAACCGGACTGCCTGAATTCCCACCAGTGGTGTCCGCATCGTACAAGATGCATACCGGCACACTCTTGAGCTGAGGATGCAGAAATTGTCCAAAATCTTTTTCCCTATGCAGTGCTATGAGCTCAGCAGGAGTGTCAAAGGGCTCTTCAGAGGTGGTTTTTTCCACCACTCCATCCAATGTCGTAATGGGCTCATAATAAACTGCATCTCTTGGATGGTATCCTCTGATTCGTCCGAATGTGAGACGAAGCGTGCGGTTGGCATCAGGGATAAAGTCCTTCTGCAAAAACTCTTTTTTGACGTCGATCAAATGTGCATAAAGCTCTGTTAGGGCTCCTGTACGAGCATCTCGGGTCTTTTTGAGGTTTTGATAACTGGGATACAGGGCTTCGGCCAATTGGATGAAGGGATCGTTCATTTCTTTCAGCTCTGAAGTGGACTTTTGAAGCGCGTCCATCAAAACACTACTCTGACTGAGTGTTGATCGGCTGTAGGTTTGAGCAACAAACTCGTCAATGTTCCCTTCCAGATCTGCTCCTTCGAATATTGTCTCCAATGCAGGAATGCGAAATTCTGGGGGAAGCTTTGCAGCTCGCATGAGCAGTTCTTTAAAGACCATTTTATCTGTGGGTTGGTGATAATTTCTTAACGAGAGTTCCAACCTTTGCCTCGTGCGGGCAAAATTGCGGTCCATATATGATGATTCTCTTTCTAAATCTTCCTTCTGCCTCTCTATCGAAGCCTCATAGACTGTGTACCCGAAAGAAATCATATTGACGCTTCTCCGGAGATAATCCAATAGGAGCTCATACTCTGCTCTTTCGCGAATATCATCATAGATCTTTCCAATCTTTTTCAGGATGTCTCCGTACTTTGCCTTTCGCTCTTGGTCGGCCTGGATGAATCGCCTGAGCTCTTTTTCTTCTTCACGCTTTATATCTACCAAACCAATCCTCTTCATTCCCGAAAGCTTTCCCCGGTAATTTTTCATGGTGTTGGAAAGTCCTCTCATTCGAGAGAGATGTTTCAGGGCGATTTCCCGGTCTTTCTCCCCCGTCATCTCCATGACAGAAATCTGCCAGGCATACCAATCTGCCACCCATGGCATTCGGACTTCTTCCTCATAAGCTAAAAAATGAGATGTTCGATGACGGTAGGTTCTGCCCGGATAACCTAGAAGGAAAATGAAATTTCCTTCTTCCACTCCTTTTGGATTTATCTGTAAATATTTTTTGGGGTGATAAGGAATATTTTCTTTCGAATATTCAGCAGGCGTGCCATCGGGCGCCACATAAGCTCTCAAAAAAGAAAAATCGCCCGTATGGCGTGGCCACATCCAGTTATCAATCTCCCCTCCAAAATTTCCTATTGAACGGGGAGGAACATAAACCAATCGAATGTCTTTTAAATAGGTGTATAGAAAAAGGACATATGTCTTGCCGCTGAACATCTCAGCCACCTCTGCCCGCTTTCCTGGATTTTCTCTCTCCGCTTCAGCTACCATCTCTTTCATCTTTCGCTCCACAGCCTTGGTCTGTTCGGCGAATTCCATTTGTTCCTTGATAACACTCAGAATCTCGGTGGAAACATCCCTGTAAGACTCCGTGATGCGCGCCGTTAAGCCTCTGGCCGGAATCTCGTCCGATCGCCTCGAAGCTTTAAATCCCTGTTGGATGTAATCCTTTTCCTTTGTGCTCACAGCTTGTACAGATCCGTAAGCCACATGATGATTGGTAATGATCAGGCCATCCTCAGAAACAAAAGATCCAGTAGCCCCCACTTGGACCACGGCCTGAATAAGGCTGAGCTTCCCCGGGCTGAAGATATCTTCGGCCGCGATCTCTAAGCCCTTCTGCTGAAGGCCAATTTTATGTATTTCACTAATGGGCCACATTCCTTCATCTGCAAAAACCTGAATCCAGAGAAAAATGAGAATGGTTGCCAGGACAGCTGCTAGATACATATATTTCTTCATGTTTTTCTCCTTATCATCCTTGGATTTCCCGGGCCTAGTTGGCGAAGTATCCCTGCCGGTGGGAGACCTTATACTGTTTTCTCTTTATTCTGACGGAGATCTCTCTGAATTTTCCGTTTTTTTCGTACTCCTGGGGAGAATAATAGAGAAGATAATAGTTTTCTGAGGCATCAATAGCTTTTTTGAATGAAGCCAAGACATTGGCTGAACTGTCTACAAATCCTCCGGTTGCCTCAGCCATCTCCCTGAAAGCACCGTATATATCTTCGGATCTTTCTTGAAAATACACTCCATGTATATGCTTAATCGGAGGCGTCAGAAACAAAAAATGGATAGAAATTGATGAATCCGCAAATGCCTGTTTGACAAGATCCACATCGAATGAAATCTCTCTTTGTGACGCCTCAAAAAGGCGATTGAGCCCAAGGAGAATGTGAGGTTGATCCTGATACTGAGCAATATATTTATCCATAATGGATGGCTCTATTTGAGGAATGAACTCTCTCTGATAGATGAGAAAGACATATTTTTGTCCATCTTCGTTCCTCAAAATTTCTGCAAAATCCAAGAGCTTCTGCTGATCCACTCGCCTGAGCATCTCCACCCTATCCAGAATAGTCTGATATTTCATGAGCTGCTTTTCGAGCGGCATCCAATTATATGCGCCTGATACAAACTCATCCATTTGCTGCGAACTGGTGCTCAACCGGTCCAGGTCTGCGGCGGATAAAGATTTGGCAAGACCGATAAGCTCTTGGATCGCTCCCCTGTATTCTGCATTTCCTATCATCGCTTCCCTGCGCAAAAGCTCTTTAAGCTGACCGGACATTTCCTGCCTGGTTTGATACTCTATGACCCTGTTGCGCATCCTGTAAGTTTCCATGGGAGTGACAACCATAAGATTATCCCCTGGCATTAAAACATATTCATGGAAGTAATCTATCGCCTCCCCTATTTTTGGCGTATATTCAGATATCTCGAAGAAAAGAAAAAATGTTCTGGATGTAGCAGGAGCAAATCTTGTCTTTTCTTCACTTCGCTCCACCGTTTTTTTCTTGACCAGATACACGGCCTCGATTTTTTGGGGAATTCCATCCTCGAAGATTTCAAAATCATCAATGGTCAGGTTCTCCACGAAACTTCCGTCCCGAAAAACTCTGACTGGAACTTCGATATTGATGACGGTAGATTCTTCCACTATCTGTTGGGGAAAGATGGTAACTGTCAAAAGACTGCAGTACAGCACCAGGATCAAGCGGATCATTCCAACCTCTCTCTTGAATCAATAGCACAGATTCAAGATGAAGTCAAAGAACGATTAAATGATAATTCGCTTTTATGCTTTTCTCGTCTTCTCTTTCCAGCGTACTTTTTTACCTGATAGACAAAGGCTTCCAATTTAGTATTTACCGAAGGAATATCTGCTCCACTAAAGACCAGAGTAGGTATGGGGATGTTGCCGAAATCCTTTTTTATTTGAGTCGAGATCGCTTCCGAGATAGTACCTAGCATACAGTTCATACAGATGACATTGACGATGCCATGGGCGCCCCGTTTGGCATAATCCACCATTTTGGCGATATTTAAAAGCAAAATCCTGTTGTTCTCTGGATTGATGTAAGGCCGGGAAAATTCCAGAATACTTCTGTAGCTGGGTTCAGAGAGCCTGGCCAGGGCCTTTTTGACTCCTTTTTTTATCTTCCAGGTTTCAATATCCTTCCTGATGTTCAGAATTTCCATGGCAGCGCATTCATGGTATTTTTTCTGCCTCAATTTGCGAGCGATGGATCTTCTCATCGTGAAATCGACATCATCCACGAGGAAAGGCGCAGGCCACACTTCACACCCCAGTTTCTCCAGTCTATGAAAGAGATCACGGTTGGCCACTGGATGCTGTCTTGTATAAATATCCCCGGCAATTCCTACTATCGGTCTCCAATGTCTTTTCACTTCGATCGCATTCAGCCTCTCCACACAGCTTTTCCACGCCGTTTCGAAGGATCCGTTGACAAGACTTTTCTCGATATCCCTAAGGTTCGTCTCGTGGACTCCATCTGTTTGTCCTTGCTGGACTTCATAGGGCCTCTTCTCACAAGCTGCCTTGACGAGCAAATCCACGGCTACGAGCCCTCTCCACAACAATTTGAGTCCCGAAATACCCAGTATCTTGGAAAGGGAATCAGCAGGAGAAGCTGAGACTTCAAGAGAATCGATCCCTATATCTTCCAAGAGATAATTCATCCCTTCCCCGTATTGGGCTAAGAGACAGGTACTCTTTGTGCCAGGAAAATAATAGACCTCGTTTCCTTTTCGCTCTGCCCGGGCAAACTTGACCAAGTCGCCAGCAAGGATGGAATAAGCATGACATTCCTTACCAGAGCTGTAATGCTCGCCCAAACTGAGTGATCGAGCATCGGGCTTCGGAAGAACCTCGGCCTCGATCCCGATTCCTTTCATGGCTCCGGAAAAAGCGAAGACGTGATCGGCAAAATAAGGAAGGACAAATTTGCGTTTCCTGTATCCCTCGAGTTCGATATCCTTTTGACTCCAATTCCTGGCCGCGGAGATATGGCTTTTTTTCAGCGGGGTCTGCATCACACTTATCTCATCGCAGAACGCCTCGAGCCGAGTGATCAATCCAGCCTCACCTCTATGTTCATCGAATTCAAGAACCAGATGAGGCTTATCTCCCAGTATTTTTGAAAGATGCTTCAGAGTGAAAGCGTCGGGGCCACACCCAAAATTGGATACAATAATGGGAAAGATGTTCTCCTTTTTCCTGCACCATACAGAGGTTTTGATAATCTGCTGATTATAGCGCCACGGAGGCATGCCGGGCCAATGGGAACAGTCAGGTCCTTCAGGATGAATGAAATCCATCGGGAGAGAGACGACTTTGAGCTTTTGAAGATGTCTGCCCAGGTTGAGATTCAAAAAAGCATCGTGAATGTTGTAGGGTTTTCCAAGAATGATCCACATATTCCGCGGATCACTTTCGTATGCTTCGAAAATTTCCTTTCCTCTGCATTTCAACTTCCTCGAAAATTCTTTTTGGGCGGATAGCGCCTGATAGAAAGCCTCACTGAATGCATCCTTTTTTATCCCCAAAATCTTCTTCACCGAAGACATGCTCTCGTTAAAACCATCAGCTCCGGAATTCAAACTCACACACGAGAGCAACAGTTTTGAATCGAATGCCGATTTAAGCATGTATGGGACATGTTCACAATAAGGACAGAGATAATGACATACCTCAGGATTCTTAGGAGTGTCTATTACCGAAGGGAAAAAATGGCATCCACCTCTTTTTTTTCGAACCATTGGACATGTCCAAAAGCAACTTTTATGGGAAGGCATGTCTCCGCAGGAAGCTTTTTTAGCCCCATTTCAAGGATTTCCATGTTGGTGTTGGGAGAGAGACAGACCTCACATCCTAATAGATTGAAAAAGGTGGACCAGAAAGGCAGGTATTCGTAAAGAAACGATGTCTTGGGCAGAGCTATCCGAAGGATTGAAGAGGAGGGATTTTTCATGTACGTTGCCAATAAAGCTTCTCTTTCCTTGAATAGATCCGGAACCGGTTGATCCTCCACCTTTGAATTGTCGGCAGCCTCTCTGGGAGATGACAATTCCTGCTGGGATGAATACCTTTCGCAGGTGTCTCCAAAGTAGATATTTTTTCCGTCCAAATTTATCCGATTGACCTGACAACGATTGGCACACTGGCTGCACTGAAAACTTTTAACCGAATAGGATTGCCTGATTCTCTTCTCGATCCATCCCGTCAGGGATATGACTCTTTCCCGTTTTTCAACCACACCTTTCGCAATCAAGGCAGCTCCGATAGCACCCGATATTCGATTATGAGGATGAACACGAACCGGTCTATTCAACAGAATCGAAAAGGCCCTGACCACAGAAGAATTAGAGGCCACACCTCCTTGAAAAACGATGTTTTTTCCTATGGATCGATTTGCGACCACTTTTTCCAGATAGTTTTGAGCGATCGAGTAAGCTAATCCTGAACTTATATCTGGGACGGATACGCCTTGACTGAGAGCGTTCATCAATTCCGTATCCATGAACACAGTGCATTGACTGCCTAGATCACGAGGACTTTGGGAGCATGCCGCAAGAGAAGAAAATTCATTCTCGATGTCGATGCCTAGATGGGCAGCCTGCTCCTCAAGAAAAGACCCAGTACCAGCCGCACAGATTTTATTCATGGCGAAATCATGAATCCGCCCGTTCTTCACCCTGATAAATTTTGAATCTTGGCCCCCTATTTCGAAGATCGTATCGACATCAGGAAAATAATGTTTTGTTCCCACAAGCTGACAGGTAATTTCATTGCGGATTGCATCTGCTTCGAGAAACTTCCCAGACAGATATCTTCCACTCCCCGTTGCCCCGACTCCGAGTATATCTATCTTCCCTTTGCATCTTTTTAAAATCAGATCATAAGCTTCCTTGAGCACATCTAAAGGCCGCCTCTTGTCGGCAAATAAATTCCGGCAACGGGCTTTCCTTCAGGATTCACAAACGCCAGGTTCGTGCTTACAGATCCTACGTCCACACCAAGATAGCCCTTGAACACCTCTCTTTCAGATGGAGAAGGTTCGCCTTTGCCGGTTTCCTTGAGGAAACCAAGGGGAAGGAGTGTGCTCTTTTTGCCCAATCTTTTGAGCCTCAGAATTTTTAGCAGAGCTTCAGCGTCGGAGATAAAGAACTCCTTGCCATGTCTCAGAGCGTATTCCACAGCTCCCAATGCACCGGTGAAAAAAGGCTCTCCAGAAACGATAAAATTCTTATCGGCAATCTTCAGGACTTCTTTAAAGGCTCGGATAAGCCCCTCGTTTTGAGCACCTCCTCCGGCAAAGAATATCGGCGGGAGGCATTCTCTGCCTCTAAGAATGGTGGCCGCAAAATTTCGTGCCAGAGCAAGGCAAACTCCATAAGCGATCTCTTCGATTGGAGTCCCCTTCTGCTGGAGGTGAATCATATCCGTTTTGGCAAAGACACTGCAGCGTCCGGCAACCGCCGCTCCATGAGCAGCCCTTACGGCAAGATCTGAGAATTCCTTTATACCGACCTTCAGTCTAATGGCTTGTTGTTCCAAAAAGGCTCCAGAACCCGCCGCACATCTTTCGTTCAGGGAAAAATCGATGATTTCAGAACCAATTTCTGATAAGGAGTGATTGCCGAGACGAAGCCACTTCGATGACTGAGCTCCTACCTCGATGACAGATTTCGTCTCCGGATGCTCAAGGGAGCTTCCTAAAGCAAGACAGACAACCTCGTTGAATGAGGAAATCTCCTCAGGGAAATCAAATATATCTCTGCCGCAGCCAGTTACACCCATTTTGAGAGTGACGGCTCTTCTGTCTCTAAATAACTTTCTGATCAGATATCTGACGACGCCAGCCGGGTTCCCCTTATTTTTAAAAATTGCAGTACCGAACAGGCGGAAAGAGTCATCCAGAAGAACTGCTTTGCTATTGACCGACCCAATATCAAGTCCTAAAACCATGGCCAATCCTGCAGGATAACTTCATCTCGTTCTTGTGACAAGAGCATAAATCCCCTCCATGAATCAAATTATTTCAACGGTGGTGCAAAAGTCAAGGACCGTAACGAAAATCCATTTCTTTTTCGAAAGTGGAGTAAATCCGGCCTCTTTTCACTTGACGGAATCGTGATTGACGTTATATCTTACCCTTTCGACATCTATTTTGAATCTTAAAGCTCTAGGGAAAAATGCAAGAGTATTGAGGTGTTACATGAATGAAGCACTTACTCAGAAAAAGCTGCAAGAGTATGTAGGAAAAGAGATCGGGCTATCAGATTGGATGGAAATCACACAGGAAAGGGTCAATGCCTTTGCCGAATGCACCGAGGATAGACAGTGGATCCACATCGATACACTCAAGGCCAAACATGGCCCTTACGGATCGACGATCGCCCATGGATTCTTGATCCTCTCTCTTCTGGTCCATCTTACATCTCGAATCAAGCTTTTTCAGAAAGGTATCCGAATGATGACAAACATCGGATTGAATCGTGTCAGGTTTTCGAATCCGGTGCTGGTCGGGTCTCGCATAAGGAATCGGGCTGTTCTCAAAGATGCAATTGATAAAGGAAACGGAAAAATCCTCATAACGGTGGAGAATACCATCGAGACAGAAGGAAGTGAAAAACCGGCTATGGTTGCGGAAGTCTTGGCCCTCCTCTTGATTTGAAAACAATTAGGGAGCTATTCCATTGAACTTCGCTTCGATCTTCGGTCAGGACATATTCATATGGGTGATTCTTCCCCTTCTCATCTTTTCTGCCAGGATCCTGGATGTCTCGCTCGGTACCCTGCGCATCGTTTTCGTCTCAAGGGGGCTGAAATATCTGGCACCTGTGGTGGGATTTTTCGAAGTCATCATATGGTTGGTCGCCATCAGGGCCGTGATGCAGAATTTGAATAATGTCGTCTGCACGATCGCTTATGGAGGGGGATTTGCTGCGGGGACATACATAGGGCTTATCATCGAAAGAAAATTGGCCATCGGCAAGGCATTGATCCGGATCATCACCCAAAAGGATGCGACAGAATTGATAAGCCTTCTCAGGTCAAAGGGATTCGGCGTCACAAATATGGATGCCGAGGGAAAGGACGGAAAAGTCCATGTTATTTATTCCATTATCAGGCGACAAGATTTTAAAAATATTACAGATATTATCCAGAAGTTAAATCCGAGGGCATTTTATACACTGGAAGACGTGCAGTATGTCAGCGAAGGCGTTTTCCCTTTTAACGAACCACACCATTGGAGAAAGCCACTTCTCGGCCCTTTTAGATTCTGGAGGAAGGGAAAATAGCTTGGTGGGCCTTATCTCGACTCACAATTCCTTATAGACAAGGCACCAAAGAGATATCCTTCAAGGATGATTTAATCCGAGTTATTGGTAAACATGAGCATTCTGGATCTATCACACGACAAATAAAGACAGAGTATGTGAAATCGGGGGACATGGGATGTATGATTGATTCAGGAATGCCTGGATTATTTGAGAATAATCAAACACAATAACTGTTGACCGTGAAAAAGAAACTGAAAAAAGCTCTCATCATCCTCGGCAGTATCATTCTTATTCTCATCTTGGTACTGATTACTGCGGTCCTTCTTTTTTTCTATCAGAAACCACTTATCAAAGGACTCCTGGAAAAACAGCTCATAAAAAGGACAGGAATCCAAGTGACGATCGGGGCGTTGGATTATGAATTGTTTCCCTTAAGGATCGAAGCAGACTCGATAAAATTTATAATAAATACCGGGGAATCGCAAGTCGATGTTTCAATGGAAAAGCTCATATTAAGAGGAGACATCCACCGGATCTTAAAAAAACAGACTCCTTATTTCGATTCTGCCGAAGGTTTCAGTGCCCGGATTCGCGCCGCTGTCCAAAAAGCGAGAAAAAAAGTTGCGATCGAGGACTTGATGAAAGATTTTACTTCCAGCTTGACTTACGTCCGCCGGATAAGTCTAAAAAATTCTTTCCTCCACATCGCGTTTGCCAATCGAAAAATAATCCTTCAAAATATGGACTTTGCTCTCGCTCCTTCTACAGGAAATGAATCCTTAGACTATGAACTCATTAGCAGCAATACAGAATTCTTCATCCCAACTTCCAAAATTGGATTTCGAACCATGGTCCGAGGAACTGGAACTTTATCTCTCGGAGAATCACCCCGTGTAAAAGGACGATTTTTCTTTAAAGACAATCTTCTTGCATACCCTGGAAAGGAGGCCTCATTCGAGGAGGTCGATCTGTTTTTCAGCGGTGAATTTCGAGGTGAAGAAAATTCTCTCGTCTTTCCCGATTTAGATATCGACGTTCCTTCTTCTGTGCACCTTGCCTGTCCTCTAACTGTCACCCTCCAAGATGATACAGCATTCTATTATTATCCAAGAATCCAAATCGATGACTTGAAATATGTTTTTTCTTTTATCAAGGAATATATCCCTTCCCCTTTCGACGGCGTCGAAATGCAGGGCAGTGCTTCATTTGAGGGAGAGGGCTGCATCCTTCCAAAACAGGCAGAGGAAAGGGTGAGCATCAGCGGCACAGTTCACATACATCCGACCCGTGTCAGGTACAAAACGTCTCGATTTTCTCTCGGCAGCACCCTATCAGGAAGCGTTAAAGTCAAGAATTTTCCAAAAAACAGAGACTTGACTGGCAAATTGACAAGTTATGATGGTTCGTATTCAAATGGTCATCTCCAGCTGAGTGGATTCAGTCTCAAACTGCCGATAGACTTTTCTAGCAAAACTCACACATTCGACCTTTCCCCCTTGAATGCCCGATTCAAGGCTCTAACCTTTTGCTTCAAGGACAGCCCGATCGAGATTAATGAAGGCGTTTTTCAGGGAAGCGGTTTGCTCGATCTTCAAAAAAATCGCTTTACTCTCATGCGGGCAAGAATACAATTCCCGTCGTTCCCCACTTTTCATATCTCCGCCCGTGCAGACCTCGATGCTCAGGGTTCGAAATCTCTATCTCTGCAAGCTTCAGACATAAGTCTGCCAACTCTTCTGGCATTCCTATCTCCTCTAATCCCGAGAAAAGTCGAGGATTGGGAACCTGAGGGGAGGTTGAACTTTCAAATCGAAGCCCGAAACTCATTTCCAAAAAAAGATGAAGTCTGGGATGTCGAGGCTAGACTGGAGACCTTTGGAATTCGATTCCATGATCCCTCTTTCTCAATAGCCGGAGAGTCTCTCCGACCGAAACTGACCTTCAAAGGGGTGCTCAGTCACCCTCTGACAAACATCCCGTTTTCTGCAGCATTCGAACTTACTCATGGAGATTCTCTTTGGAGAGATTATTATATCGACTGGAACAAAATGCCTCTCCGAGGCAAGATCAGCGGACGGCTTCAAATTCCCGAGAGGAAGCTGATGGAACTTTCCGCCGAGGCATCCATTCCTAGTTTTGGCAAGTTGACTGCAAAAGGCTGTCTTGAGACTGAAGAATCACATGGGATGGATTTTTCCATCACTGCGTCAGAGTTGCAGCTCGCTTCCCTGTACTCCTTTTATCGACATAGAGACACCAACGAACAGGCTCCCGTGGATATCACAGGCGAAGCAAGGGGTTCGATCGACGTCAAAACCAGCGAAAATGATTTCTCAGTCAGCGGTTCGCTTAAGATAAGCAACGCATCGATTACCACAAAAGACAGAAATTTTTCCATAAAACAGATAGAGGCCGCTCTCCCTTTGAACTTCAGAAGAGACAGAAATCTTAAAGAGACCGGTGCTGTCCTTCCTGAAATTGGATTCCTATCGCTCGAAGACATCCATACGCCCTTTCTAGATGTTTTCTCTTTGAGACTCGATGTCTCATCTCATCAAAACAGATACACCATTGAACCATTTGAAATGGAGATATTTGGAAAAAAAGCATCTATCGGAAAGACTTCCATCGATCTGAGCCCTGAGGAGGTAAGCATTGAGAGTCGGACCTCTTTGTTTTGGAAGGATGTGGAACTTACGGAACTTCCCTTTGAATCAAATCAGTTCCAACTGAAGGGAAGATTCTCTGTCAATCTTCCTGAGATCAGTATTCTGGCCAACCGCATTACAACGGCCGGACAGAGTGAAATGGAAGTTTTTGGTGGGGAGATTTCTATCTTGAACCTGCAGATAGAAAAGCCTTTCTCCAAAAATCGAGCCTTTTCCTTTGATGCACGATTCAGGGATATAAACCTTGAGAAGGTAACCGATTTGATTCCTTTCGGACGGGTGACAGGAATCATAGATGGAGAAATCGATGATTTGATTTTCGCACACGGACAGCCTGAGCATTTTAATCTCGCTTTAGAATCAAAGAAGAGAAAAGGAGTTCCTCAAAAAATCAGTCTTACGGCCGCAAACGACCTCGCCGTTCTGGGTACGGGAGAGAAAACATCCTTTTCTCCGAACTCGGGCTGGACGCGGATCATAAACAGTTTCAATTATAAAAAAATCGGTATATCCTGTGCACTCAAGAACGATATCTTCACGCTGAGAGGCACCATCCATGAAGGAGGATTCGAGTACCTGGTTAAAGGGTCGTGGCTCTTTGGCATCAATGTGGTGAATAAGCACCCACAAAATAAGATCCGGTTCAAGGACCTGATGAACAGGCTGAAAAGAATTGGCCAATCGAGACAACCTCAGTGACAGCGGATAAAATTTGAGGTTTCCCCAAAGTGGCGCCCTGTCACTTGGGGACAAAGCCAAAATTTTGTTATAATAATGGCCGAAAGGAGTTTCGAGAAGGGGAAAGCTATGAGAAAGCCAATCATTCACTTCATGATGTTCTTCTATTTTTTTCTGTTCTTTACATCTTGTTTGACCATCAATATCTATTTCCCGGAGGCCGCTGTCCAAAAGACAGCCGAGGAAATAGTCGATGACGTCAGAAAATCAAAGGAGGAAGGCGAAAAAGAACAAAAAAAGGATGTTTCACAATCCGTCTTTTCCTTGGTACCAGCGGCTTATGCCCAACAGGAAGAAACTGTCTCCACTCCTAGAATAAGAGCCTTGAAGCAATCGCTCAGGGATAAAGAATCTCTTCTTCTTCCCTTTTTTCAGAAAGGGAATATTGGAGAAGCCAATGACGGTTTTATTCAGATCCGCAACGAAAACAGCCTCTCTTTAAAGGAAAAGGCAGAGTTGCGCCGTGTGGTCAAGGATGTGAACGGCGATCGTGAAGACCTTTATCGAGAAGTTGCCAAAGCCTTAAATATTGACCAAAACCAAATCCCGAGGATACAGAAAATATTTGCTAAGCGGTGGATCGAAAACAGCCGCACCGGTTGGTGGATTCAAAAAGAAGACGGGCAATGGGAAAGAAAAAAATAACTGTCCTTCACCACTTTTTTCACAGCATTATGGATAGTTCCGTCCCTTCTTTGTTTTGTGTGTCATCTTGGCCACAAGAAAGCCAAGGCTGAATCCCACGACCAAAAGACCGACTATAAAGATGATTCTTGACATCATGATTTTCCAGAAAAAAAGCTGCAGAGTGACCATCTGCGAGTTTTGAATGACGATCACGACGGCCAACACCATCAAAACCAAAATAATGATCGTTTTGGGTTTCATGATTTTTTTCTCCTTTACAGCCACTTCTTCTTTCTGAAGAAGATCACCATGAGAACTGCAATGATCAAAATAACTCCCCAGACCGCAAAGTATGCCCAGCGCCACCCGAGCTCGGGCATAAACTCAAAGTTCATTCCATAGATACCTGCAATGAAAGTCAGCGGTATGAATATCGTTGCGACAATGGTGAGGATTTTCATCACCTCATTCATCCGGTTGCTGACACTCGAGAGATAAGTGTCGTGCATTCCGGATAGCATGTCCCGATATGTCTCCAGAGTATCGATTACCTGGATGGTATGGTCATAAACATCTCGGAGGTAAATACGAGTCGACTTATCGATAAGTGATGATTCCCCTTTTTCTAATCCATTTATCAGCTCTCTCAGCGGCCAAACCGAGCGTCTTAAAAAAATCATCTCTCTTTTCAGCTTGTGAATTTCCTGCAGCGTATCCGGTTTTGGATCTGTCACTACCTTTTCTTCCAGTGCCTCTATCTTTTCTCCGTCCTTCTCAAGGATGATGAAATAATGGTCCACCACTGCGTCCAGTAGAGCATACGCCAGATAATCAGATCCCATTTTTCGTATCCGGCCTTTTCCGCTTCTAATCCTCTCTCTTAACGAATTGAAAATATCCCCTTCTCTCTCTTGGAATGAAATGACATAATTCTCTCCAAGGATCAAGCTGACCTGCTCAACTTGTGTTTCGTTTTTCTCCTCGTCGTAGGAGAGCATTTTGATTACGATGAATATCTGGTGTCCGATTTCTTCCATTTTCGGACGCTGCTGGGTGTTCACAATATCCTCTAAAACAAGAGGATGTATATCAAAGTTCTCTCCCAACCTTTCGATAACTTCCACATCATGCAGGCCATCGATATTGATCCATGTCACGGTAGAAGTTTCTTTAAAAGGGAAACATTCTTCGACTTCCCTGACATCTTTCTGCTGAAATCGAATATCGTCATAGTCAAGGAGGGTGATTTTGGTCTCTACTGCCTTTTTTTCCCCTATAAAAATAGGCGTTCCAGGCGGAAGGCCGGTCTTTTTCTCCCTTTTCCATACCAGTTTTTTCAAAGATACCATTTATTCCTCCTAAAAATACCTATCAAAAACCGGCGAAAATTTCAATTTCATTCTGAATACGAATCCTATCGATTCTTTTGAGTGTCAGCTCTGTTGGGCTAAGTAAATCAAAAGAATAAGCAGAGCAAGAAGACCGCTCCACAGGACGATGGCGGTCTGCGTCGCTTTTTTCGCCCGATTGGTATCCCACCAGGAAAGCGGACGGACACCTTGAACGAGGAAAGTCACCACGCCGGCTAAATTGACACAGATCAAATTCACTAGGAACAACAGCAAGGAACCAAGAGCCAAATCCCAATGACCGGATCCCACCAGCATGCCCAGAGTGACAAGGGGAGGAAGAAGCGCAACAGCCACCATCACTCCGATGAGAGCGCTCAACAAACCGGAAGTCAGGGAGAGCGTTGCAGCGCTTCCTGCTGCCAATGCGAGCGCGATATCGCCGAAATTAACGACTGTCCTGGTTGTCAACTCAGGAATCCGGGTGTCGACTTCAAAAACCATGCCTATTAAAGTCGAAAAAATGAATACGACCGAAGTCCCGACAGCAATCGTCTTGAGCGCTCTCTGTGATAAAGCTCCATCTCCGAGGGTTGTCCCGAGAGAAAGCGCCACATTGGGGCCTAATGCAGGCGCGATGACCATCGCTCCGATGATGAATACGACGTTATTGCGCAATATCCCCACAGAGGCAACTACAGAAGCGAGTATGAGCAGAACAACGAAAATCCAGGAGAGTTTGGTCATCTGATTGATATCGGAATACAGTTCTTCTCGGGATATTCTTTTTCTTTTTATTTCCGGGTCTTTTCCAGCTTCTTTTTCCTTCGAATCTGGCGTCTTTTTTTCTTGGCTCTCAGGCCTCGGAATCGAGGCTTCGGCTGCTAACAGAATCATCCGAAATCCTTCGATCTTGTTGAGCCTTTCCTCCAGTGAGTCCATCAACGGCTCTGTTCTCTCTGTCGGAACAAGAACTTTCAGGTGCATCTGTCCTTCTGTGATCACTTCTTTCCAGAAATCCAACGGATCATGTTCCTGAATCAATCCTTCCGCCACATCCAAGTACCGCTCTGGAAGGATGATTTCAATCAGCCGGAGAGGCATCAGTTCCTCCTATTTCGCTATTGGATATCATACTAGGAAGCCGCGCCTTCTTTCAATATATCTTTCAGGACATCCAGAGGACCATACACCACCAACCTATCGCCTGCCTTGATCACTTCATTCGCTTTGGGTACAGGCACCCAAGATTTTTCCCTCTCTATCCCTAAAACAATAGCCCCTTTTTCACGCAGATGGGACCTTGCCAAGGTTCTTCCCACTAGAACGGATTCCTTCCTGATAATCTTCTTTACCATACCGTAACCCTCTAAGAAATGAAGCAGGTCCTCCGTAGTAGCCTCTTCAAAGACCGGAGATTTGATGAGCCTGTTCTCGATGAACCTCTCCCACTTTCTGGTGAATTTTTTATAAGTCGCGATTTTGTAAATGAGGAAAATCCCCACGATGAGAACGATAAGATTCACTGGAAGTTGATAACCCCTGCTCGTTGCTATCGAAGATGTCGCTGTAACGATTACGGTCACTATTCCCGCATTTCCAAAAATGATCAACCACGTGACAATCTTTCTCCGCTGAGGATGATTCACCACAAACTCGGCTTCTTTGGTAGTGAATCCTGTCCCTGAAAACGCAGACAAGGCCTGAAATCTCGCCTTCTTTTTCTCCATGCCGGTCATCATTAAAGCAACGGACGCGCCTCTGACAACCAGGAAAGAAAACAGGATAGCCAGCAATGTTGGAAAGAGAAAATATATTCCTGACATTTTCGCCTCCTCCACTTACAGAGTCTTCTCACTCCCATTCGGATAATCTAAGAATAACCGCATAAATGGCTTAGCTGTATTCTAACTCTATTTCATGAAAAACTGAAAGGTTTAACCTCTGACAAAAAAGACAGGAATGAAAATATTAGAATCTTTTATTTTGACAGGCTTGATATTTTCGATTATTATGAGAACAAACCCTCTATTTTCCAAGAATAACCAGAGGGAATTCCCTTGGAAACACACGGAACAAACGAGAACTCTTCAATGAAAGAGCGATTTGCCCTTCTGGTGTTTACCGACCTGGATGGAACACTTTTGGACCATGACTCCTATTCTTTCGAGCCCGCTCTCCCGGCTCTCACTGTCTTGAAAAAAAGAAATATCCCTTTGATCATCTGTACGAGCAAGACCAGAGCCGAGATAGAGAGAATTCGGATACAACTTCATAACAACCATCCCTTTGTTTCTGAAAACGGCGGAGCCATATTCATTCCCAAAGACTATTTCTCACACCCATTCGAATATACTAGAGAAGACTCAGCATACCGCATCATCGAATACGGAATATCCTATTCCAGGATTAGGGAAGTGTTAAAAAAAATGGAAGCCCACTTTCCTGGAAAAATAAAAGGATTTGGTGACTTTCCAACAGAGGAAGTGGCCCATCTCTGTGATTTTCCTCGAGAACAAGCAAGACTCGCAAAAATGAGAGAGTATGACGAGCCTTTTCTGATAAAAGACATCCAAATCCTCGATAAAATCCAGCAGATCGCAAAAAATGCCGATCTGCATATATCCAAGGGTGGACGCTTTTATCATCTGCTCGGGCAAAATGACAAGGGAAAAGCTGTCTTGAGGCTCAGGGAAATGTACGAGAAGACATTTAAACCCATCAAAACGATCGCATTGGGAGACAGTCCCAATGACCTGCAGATGCTGGAGGCTGTTGATTATCCCGTCCTGATCCAAAAGGCCGATGGGACTCATGATCCTTCGGTTAAACGCGAAAATCTCATCCAGGCCCCAGGGATCGGTCCATCAGGGTGGAACGCTGCCGTTTTAAAACTATTGGATCACCTATCAAATACAATCAAACTTGCCTCTGAAGGAGGGACATGATGTCTGATTTTTATCAAACCGGAGTTGTCTCTACGTTCCATCGGCTGGGGAAAGTCGACCTGAAACGGATGGATCAGGAATTGATAGAGTTCAACCAGCAGCGCCCGATCGCGCTCGTTCTTCCTTCCATCTATACGGAGCTGGAAAGGCCTGCTCTGAAGCGCATCCTCGGAGAGATAAAACAGGTCCCCTATCTCAATGAGGTGGTTGTGACGATGGGGAGAACCGACCGCCAACAGTTCCAAAAAGCAAAACAATTCTTTTCCAGTCTGCCGCAAAGAACCAGGGTTATTTGGAATACAGGTCCTGGGATAGGAAAGCTCTATAAACTTTTAGATAACAACGGACTTTTCGTTGGGGACGATGGAAAAGGGCGATCCTGTTGGACAGCCTACGGATACATTCTGTCGAGGAACGAAAGCAAAGCGATTGCCCTTCACGACTGCGATATTGTCAACTACACCCGCGAGTTATTGGGAAGACTCTGTTATCCAGTCGCATCACCGAATATAGATTACGCTTTCGCGAAAGGCTATTATGCAAGGGTTACAGATCGCATGCACGGACGCGTGACCCGGCTGTTTGTTTCACCTATCATAAAAAGCCTGGAAAAACTCCTCGGACCTTTACCCTTACTGGTCTATCTCGATAGTTTTCGGTATCCTCTGGCCGGCGAATTTTCTATGAGTACAGACCTTGCGCGAATCAACCGAATCCCGAGTGACTGGGGAATCGAGGTGGAAACCCTGGCCGAAATTTACCGCAACTGCTCCCTCAAAAGAATCTGTCAGGTCGATCTGTGTGAATCCTATGAACACAAGCACCAGCCTGTGTCAGCCGACAATCCAGAAACAGGCTTGATGAAGATGACCATCGATATTTCCAAGGCCATCTTCCGAAACTTGGCTATCGAGGGGGTAGCGATGAGCGCAAGTCTGTTCAATACTCTCGTCGTGACCTATCTCCGGACTGCTCAGGATACCATCAAACGTTACCATGACGATGCCGCCATTAACGGACTTTATTTTGACCGACATGGCGAGACAATGATGGTCGAAGCCTTCACCAATGCTATCCGGATCGCAGGAAGAGAATTCATGGAAGATCCTCTGTATTCTCCTCTCATCCCTAATTGGAACCGCGTCACTTCGGCTATCCCTGATTTTCTTGAGAGGCTGCAGAAAGTGGTTGAGGAGGAAAACAGCTGATTCTGTTCCCATTTAATAAGGTCTTCTTTCTGATCTAAGCATTTCCAATTTTTTATTTGATTAAAAAACGATTCTCTGCTAAGTTATGCTTTAAATATTGCCATGGCTAAAGTGGTCACCATCATTCTCGCAGGTGGTCAAGGGAAGCGGCTTTACCCACTGACCAAAAAACGAAGCAAGCCTGCGGTTCCGATCGCCGGTCGATTTCGGCTGATCGACATTCCCATCAGCAACTGCATTCACTCAGATCTGAGAAGAATTTTTATCCTGACCCAATTCAGCAGTGAGTCTCTCCACCGTCATATCTTTCTCACCTATCGCTTCGACAGCTTCACCAAGGATTTTATAACCATTCTCTCAGCCCAGCAGACCTTGGAAAGTCCTGACTGGTACCAAGGAACAGCCGACGCAGTTCGACAAAATCTGCGTTTTGTTCGGACCGAGGGAGACTTGGTCCTGATCCTTTCTGGGGACCACCTCTACCGGATGGATTATCGAAAATTCATCCAATTCCACCTGGAGAAAAACGCGGATATTAGCATCGGCGTCTATCCTGTCCATTCCAGCCAAACGCCTGAATTCGGAGTGATGAAGGTCGACGGCCAAAGCCGAATCATTTCTTTCCTCGAAAAGCCAAAGGACTTCGATCAAATTGAAAGCATGAAAGTCCCGGAGGATGTCTTCCACCAATTTCATATGGACGCAGAGGGAAGGACACATCTCGCTTCCATGGGAGTGTATTTATTCAATTGGGAAGTTCTGAAGGAACTGCTGCAAGATACAGATTTTGAAGATTTTGGAAAAGAAGTCATTCCCTATTCCATCACAAAAAAGAAAGTATACGGATACCTTTTCGACGGATTCTGGGAAGACATCGGGACCATCCGCAGCTTCTTCGAAGTCCATATGAACCTGACACAGCCGCTCCCTAGATTCAACTTCTATGATGAACAAAAACCGATTTTCAGCCATGCACGCTTTTTACCCGGCTCTAAAATCCTTTCTGCAGAAGTTCAAAACTCCATCCTCTGCGAAGGAAGTATCATCAACAGATCTAGAATAAATCATTCCATCATCGGAATCCGATCCCGCATCGGAAACGCTTCCGTCATCGAACGCTCTGTTTTGATGGGAGCAGACTATTTTGAATCGAAAGAAGAGATGGATGCAAATCTCGCAAAAAACCTTCCACGGATAGGAATCGGAGATAACTGCGAGATTCGCAACACGATCGTCGATAAAAACGCCCGCATTGGCAACGGCGTCAAACTCGTGAACGCAAAGGAGCTGAACGAGGAAATTCACGAAGAGTACATGATCAGAGACGGAATCATTGTCGTTCCGAAAAATTCAATCCTTCCAGATGGGACAGTGATCTGATACAGAAAGGAGACAGAAATGCCAGAACTCCGGTATGATCCTTTGGAACACCGGTGGGTGATTATAGCAACCGAGAGAGCCGCAAGACCTTCGGATCTGGCTGACAAAACCAAATACAACCATGTGAAGGTGTGCCCCTTCTGTGAAGGGCATGAAGCGTCTACACCTCCTGAGATATGGGCCTACAGAGATCCAAAAACACCTCCCAATACACCGGGATGGAAGGTAAGAGTCGTTTCCAACAAATATCCTGCTTTGAAAATAGAAGCGGAAGGAAAACGGATCGGTGTGGGATACTACGATATGATTGAAGGAGCCGGAGCCCATGAGGTGATCATCGAAACTCCTGAACATGACGTGAGCCTTCCAGACCTTCCGCCCGTACATGTCAAATGGGTCCTCCTCGCTTACCGGGAACGGTTAAAAGACCTTTACAAAGATCCAAGGTTCAGGTATGCACTGATCTTCAAGAATCATGGGAAAAGAGCAGGTGCCTCGTTGGCGCATCCTCATTCACAGCTCATCGCTACACCGATCGTGCCGCGCAACGTCTTTATAAAGCTCGATGCAGCTCGAAAGCATTATGAAAATAAAGAAAGGTGCTTGATCTGCGATCTAATCCAACAGGAAATCAGTACAGGATCGAGAATAATCTGCCAGGAAAACGGGTTCGTTGCCATTTCTCCCTATGCTTCCCGTTTTCCTTTTGAAGTCTTTATTGCTCCTATCGAACACAACCACAGCTATGGGGATATAAGTGACCATGATCTGGAAAGATTATCTCATTTTCTGAAAGATATCTTATCGAGGCTCAAAAGAGTCCTCAATGATCCCCCATACAATTTTGTTCTGAACACCTCTCCAAACACCGAAGCGAAGCCAAAACTTTCCGATCAATGGGCGACTCTCAAGTACGATTACCACTGGCATATTGATATTATACCAAGAGTTGTCAGGATAGCCGGATTCGAGTGGGGAAGCGGTTTTTACATCAATCCGAGCGTTCCCGAAGAAGCGGCCAAATACTTGAGAGAAAAAAGCTGACAATTTTCAAGCTCTGCTGCAGGTCTCTGTCATCACCGCCAATTTTTCAGCCAAAGATAGGTTCATCTGTTCTGTCAGAAGCCGCCAGCGCCAGTTGCCTCTTTTCGTAGCTGGCTTGTTCATCCTCGCTTCCTCCCCCAGACCTAAAAGGTCCTGCATAGGGACGATGAATGTATTGGCAGCGGATTCGGCACCCAATTTGATAAATTCCCAATGTATTTCTCTTTCAGGGACAATCCGGCCGATGTACCGAAACAATCTTTTCTTATCTTTGGGCTTTGCTTCTCTCCTGAACCACCCTCTCACTGTGTTGTTGTCATGTGTTCCTGTGTAAACCAGACAATTCTCTTGGTAAGTATGAGGCAAATACGGATGTTCAGGATTATCCTCTCCGAATGCAAAAAGAAGTATCTTCATCCCAGGAAAGCCAAAATGGTCCATTATTTCTTTCACGTCTGTGGTGATTGTTCCGAGATCCTCGGCAATAACTGGCAGGGAAGGGAATCTTCTTTTGAGCTCTGTGAAGAAATCCCATGCAGGGGCTTTGACCCACCTTCCATTTTTGGCCGTGGTATCTTCGGCCGGGATCTCCCAATAACCTACAAAGCCTCTGAAATGGTCGATCCTTACCCAGTCGAACAATTGGAGATTGCGCTCCAGCCTTCTGCTCCACCACTCGAACTTTCTTTCCCTCATTGCATCCCATCGATAAAGAGGATTCCCCCAAAGCTGCCCGGTTTCGCTGAAATAATCAGGAGGAACCCCAGCCACGACACTGGGCCTTCTGTTTGAATCGAGCTTGAACAACTCTGGCTGTGCCCAGAGATCCACACTGTCGTAGACCACATAGATAGGAATATCTCCGATGATTCGAATGCCCCTATGGTTACAATAGTCTTTGAGCCTTTTCCACTGCTGGTCGAATATATATTGGAGAAATTTTTCCTTTCCTATCTCCTCCTGCAGTTCTTTTTTCATTGTTTTCATGGCCGCCGGCTGTCGATCCCTTATATCGGGAGGCCATTTGCTCCAGCTTTGTCCTCGAAATCGGGTTTTCAAAGCCATAAACAGGGAGTAATCGTCGAGCCACGACGCATTTTCTGAACAAAACTTCTCAAAACCTTCCTTGCGGATTTTCTTTTTAAAGCGTTCATACGCTGAACAAAAAATAAGTTCCTTCAGTAGAAGCGCATGTCTGTAATCGACCCGGTCTGGTGGAAAATTTAGCGGAGACGGCACATCCGTCGGAGTGATCAGACCTTCCTCCATCATCGAATTCGGGCTGATAAGAAAAGGATTGAGGGCAAAGGCGGAAAAACTGTGGTAAGGGGAATTGTCATGGGCAAGATCCGTTGGATTCAAAGGAAGGATCTGCCAGTATTTTTGCTTCGAAGCGGCCAGGAAATCCGCAAATTCAAAGGACTGGAGACCCAGATCTCCAATTCCATATTCTGATGGCAAGGAGGTTAGGTGAAGGAGGACTCCGCTTCCTCTTTGGTCCATCTAACTTGCGTCTCTCAACGATAGTTCTTTTCTACAGGCATGTCACTTTCAGATGTTGCCCGATCCTTTTCATCAACGCCATCCAGTCTTCTGCATGCCGATCTTCTGATTCTCTTTTTGCCTCTATTTCGCTTTTTCGCTGTTGACAGAGTTTAAAATAAATATTTTGGCTCTTCCATAAATTAAGATTTATCGGAAAACCACTCAAAGCTTTCAACAGATTCTCCACTCTTTCCAAAAGTGGCAGATCTTCAGGATTGCCTTGGAGTTCCATCATTGTCTTATTGACCCTGGAGGTGGCGACAAATCCCAGCAGAGTCTTGTCGGGGTGGAGATCCCATTTTTTGAATTCATCGATAATCTTTATCAATTGGTCAAGTTCAAAATCATCAGCCTCCATCAATTTCCTGAAATCCGCATTCAGGATAAATTCTACGGAAGTTGAGAAGGCTTTTGGAAGAGGAATATTATTTTCTTTCAAGGCCGACATAATAGAATAATGGTTCTCGAAGATTTGGCGCAAGGAAGTTTCTGCGTTTTCTAAAGCGGATTCCAAGATCTGATTCAATATCTGCCTCTTCTTATCTTTCAAGAGGTGCCAGAGGGAATAATTGTGATCGCCAAAATATCGATCCATCAACCTGACGAGTTGAGGAATATCCCCTTGCCGGAACGCTTCCTGAATTTCCCGTTCCATAAGCGAGAAGGCTTGCTCATCCGTAAAGCGTCTCACTCCTCCGATCAGATTATGATCGCCGAGATGCAAAACGGAATAACTCATCTCTTCTTCATCCCAGGTGATATCGGAATAAATTTTTGCCCTCCCCAGTGCAAGCTTTTGAGATGCGGATCCCATGATATCGCGAGATTGACTGTATGCGGTGTATTCTCCAATCGATATGGTCTCTGGATAATCTTCGAACAGCGAGGATACCGCATAATGAACACCGATTCTGAGCAGATCGAGCACAGCCGGGCTGACAAACCGTTCATAGACCTCGGCTCCGTTTTTAAATGCAGAGTCGTTGCTGGGAGCCGCCGCAATCCTCTTGAGATAGCCGGGCTCGAGATTTCTGTCGTTGATCTCCCTGGCAAGCTGAATAACGCGCCTTGCATATTTCATTACTTGAACCGTTTCAATCCCCGATATTTCATCGAAAAACCATCCGCAGCTCGTGTACATGAGCATGGCATTTCTCTGCAATTCCAAAAGTTTGAGAATTTTTGTCTTATCGCTACGGCTCAGATTCCGGATCTGGTGCCGGGAAAAATAAGACTCCACATTCTTTTCTGACCTGTCCAGTAAAACCCGAATGTATTCATCTCTTGCTTCCCAGCAATCCCGGAAAAAGTCGGCAAGCTGTTCTTCGAAAAGGACCGCAGCCTGATCTCGAAGCCAATCCATGGCTTCACGGAGAGGAGCCCGCCAAGCCTGAGTCCAGCCGGGATGCTGACCGGTGTTGCAGCCGCAATCGCCGCGCCATCTCTCCACCCCATGGACACAGCTCCAGGAGCTCTTCTCTACAATCTCCACTTCGTATTCAGGAGGATATTTTTTTAAAAATTCTCCATAGACAGTGAGGGATATTTTTCTCCCGGATTCGATTTTGTCCAAACAATAGGCCAAAGCCATATCTCCAAACCGGTGGTGATGGCCGTAGGACTCTCCATCTGTCGCCACATGGACAATTTGGGCTTTATCCTGTTTCTGAGAAAATGACTCCAGCAACCTTTGAGCGAAGAGTTCTCCATTCTCGAGAACATCCCCGAAAGCTATATCATGAGAAATGGGCCCGTCGTAGAAAAAAACGGCAATATTTTTCCCAGAAGGAAGCTGAACCGAGTAAGGTCTTTTAGGATCAATTTTTCCCTCACTCACATCCATCCAATCTTTCTCTCTGATTTTTCTGATACGATGGGCTTGATTCGGGGAAAGGATTGTGAATTTAATATCTTTCTGGGCTAAAATTTCCAGAGTATCAAGGTCTACGGCGGTCTCTGGAAGCCACATTCCTTCCGGTTCCCTATTGAAGCGAGATCTGAAATCCTGGATACCCCAAAAGACCTGAGTATGCCTGTCACGGGAATGAGCAAGGGGCATAATCATGTGATTGTAGACCTGAGCGATGGCCGAACCATGCCCAGAAAATCGCTTCCTGCTTTGCTGGTCCGCCTGCAGGATGGCAGAATAGACCTCCGGTTCGTGCTTTTCCATCCAGAACAGCAGGGTAGGCCCAAAGTTGAAGCTCAATTTAGCATAATTGTTTACGATATTGATGATGCTTTTCTCATCATCCAGAATGCGGGCTGCCGAGTTCGGAGCATAGCACTCGGCTGAAATCCGCTCATTCCAATCATGAAAAGGATAGGCAGAATCCTGGATTTCGACCTCTCCAAACCACGGATTCTCTCTCGGAGGCTGATAGAAATGGCCGTGGATACAGATGTATGGCTTCATCAATAAGAAAGGCTTTTTCTTTTACTTCCCTCGTTCCGTTTCTGAAAGGGAGACAAATGTCTTCGCTGCTTTGGCTCGGTATTCAATTTTATCCTCACGGGCTAGCCATCCGAGCCCCTGATAGACGAGAGCTGACTTTTCTTCCAGGAGTTTAGGAAGCTGAGACACGCTCACCTCTTCTTGTTTTTTGAGAATTTTCCAGATCTCTCCTGCTGTTTCTCCGATCTTATCTTTCATGCGTCTCTCCTCTCTTTATTCTCAAATCTCATTCTACCCGCTGACATGATCTATGAAGGATTTTAAATCCCGCATCGTTGATTTTATCACACCTTCAATATTTCTAGAAAGAAAATATTCTCCAGATCGAACATTTAAATGCATATGATAGCCTTGGCAGAATCCAGTTGAGCTGAGAAGAAAGTCTTTCGGAGGCGGGGAGGCATAGTGAGCCGTGCAGGGCGGTGAATCAACTTTTCTGGCTGCTCGCTGTGTCCCGTTTAAAAACAAGAACACCCAGTGGAGGCAGGGTCAGAGAAAGGGAGTATTCTCTTCCATGAAGCGGTTTCGGTCTGGCAGTAACCCCCCCCATATTGCCCTGACCGCTCCCTCCATATTCCTTCCCATCGCTATTCAATGCTTCCTTCCAGAATCCACCTAATGGGACTCCAATCTGATAACCCGAACGAACCTCGGGGGTAAAATTACAGACAACGAGGACAGAGTCCTCTTCTGCCTTCGCTTTTCTTATATAACTGATGATGCTCTTTTCCCAATCACTGGAATCAATCCACTCAAACCCATCCTGTTCAAAATCAAGTTTATAAAGAGCCGACGTTTCCCTGTAGAATTTGTTGAGATCCTCGACCCACTTCTGGATACCTCGATGAGGAAAATATTCCAAGAGATGCCAATCGAGACTTTCTTCATGAGTCCACTCCCTCCTCTGCCCGAACTCACCCCCCATAAACAGCAATTTTTTTCCTGGGTGAGTATACATGTATCCCAAAAGGAGACGCAGATTGGCAAATTTCTGCCAGTCATCACCTGGCATCTTTGCCAAAAGAGAACCCTTCCCATACACCACTTCATCATGAGAGAGAGGGAGGATAAAATTTTCGAAAAAAGCATACCATATGCTGAATGTCAATTGATTATGATGATGCTTTCGGTGCACAGGATCTCTTGAAATATACTCGAGGGTATCATACATCCAACCCATGTTCCATTTCATACCGAAGCCAAGACCGCCGAGATAAACGGGGCGAGTCACCATAGGCCAGACCGTGGATTCCTCAGCCGTTGTCTGAGTATCAGGGAAGAACTCATATACTGCTTCATTCAATCTTTTCAAGAATGCGATGGCTTCGATGTTCTCGCGTCCACCATACTCATTCGGGATCCACTCGCCATCCTTTCTCGAATAGTCCAAATACAGCATCGAAGCGACTGCATCCAAGCGTATTCCATCGATATGATATTTATCCAGCCAGAAGAGCGCATTGCTTATCAGAAAATTCCGCACCTCACTCCTGCCATAGTTGAATATGTAGCTCTTCCAATCCGGATGGAATCCCTTTCTCGGGTCTTCATGTTCGTAGAGGTGGGTTCCGTCGAAATAGACCAGGCCATGTTCGTCTGAAGGAAAATGAGAGGGCACCCAATCCAGGATGATCCCTATTCCGTTCTGATGTAGCTGATCAATCAGATACATGAAATCTTGAGGAGTCCCGTAGCGGCTGGTCGGAGCAAAGTACCCCACGATCTGGTATCCCCAAGAGCCATAAAAAGGGTGCTCCATCACAGGTAAAAATTCCACGTGTGTGAAATTCATCTTTTTAACATATTCTATGAGATAAGGGGCAATTTCCCTGTAATTCAGAAATCCTTCTCTCTCTTTCGAGGATCTTCGCCATGATCCCAGATGGACCTCATACACTGAGAGAGGGGCATGGAGACCATTGCATCTCTGCCGCTCTTTCATCCACTCTCTATCCCCCCAATCATAATCGAGGTCCCAGATGACTGTCGCTGTACGGGGGGAAATTTCCCATAAATATCCCAAGGGGTCTCCTTTATCTACCTTATATTTGCGATGCTTCGATACGATATTAAATTTATAGAGAGAACCTTTCTCTAATCCGGGGATAAATCCTTCCCATATTCCGGAGCCGTCCCATCTGACAGCTAATGGATGCTCCCCAGGTTTCCAATCGTTGAAATCGCCGATCACGGATACAGTCTTGGCGTTAGGAGCCCACAATGCGAAATGTGTTCCTTTACGGCCTTCTATGGTCAGGATGTGCGCCCCAAGCTTTTCATACAGCTTGAAAAAATTCCCTTCCTTAAATAGATGAATATCGTATTCACCGATGAGGGAGGGCCCATGGATGATATTTCCGGATTTCAATTCGGACATCGGCTTTGACCAATCATTGTTTTTGGAGGATGCACCGCATTCCCGATAACCTTTAAGTCCGTGCGAGCGCTTTCTTGTAGATCTCCTCATATTTCTGTGCGGATTTCCCCCATGAAAAGTCTTCATTCATAGCATTTGCCATTAGCTTTTTCCAGAGCAGTTTGTTTTTGTAGATGTATATGGCTCTCTTGACCGCTTTTATCAGCTCAGAAGAAGAGTAGGCCTTAAACTTGAAGCCGTTTCCTTTTTGACCTTCTGGATCGAATTCCTTAATGGTATCTTCCAACCCGCCTGTGGCCCTGACTACAGGAATGGTTCCGTATTTGAGGCTGTACATCTGATTCAGACCACAGGGCTCATATTTCGATGGCATGAGAAACATATCCGAACCTGCTTCGATTTTATGAGCGAGCACATTATCAAAGGCGATCTTCACCCCCAGTCGGTCCGGATATTTTTTCCCGAGAACTGTAAATTGTTTCTCGTACCTCGCATCCCCAGTTCCTAAGATGACCAAATAGAGACCTAATTTCATGAGATGATCCAGGGCTTCGGCCAGAATGTCGAAACCCTTCTGGTCTGCCAGCCGCGAAATCACTCCGATTATCGGACGTTCGTCAGGTCCATTCAGCTTAAAAATCTCTATCAACTCCTCCTTGCATTTTTTCTTTCCCGAAAGATCTCTCACGTCGTAATTGGAGGCGATGTGAGGATCTGTCCTGGGATTCCAAGATGTGTAGTCAACACCGTTCAAGATCCCATAGATATCCACACTTCTCTCACCCAGCACTCCTTCCATTCCGTATCCATATTCTGGAGTTTGGATTTCTTTCGCATATTTCCCGCTCACGGTGGTAATTACATCGGAAAACACAATACCGCCTTTCATGAAGTTCATTTTTCCATAGTACTCGAGGCCCCTCATGGAAAACAGTTCCGAGGGCAAGTCGCTGAACGCCATGATTTCCCGCGGAAAAACGCCTTGGTAGGCCAGATTATGGATGGTGAAAACAGTACGAGCTTTTTGGAGAGAGGGATTTTGTGCGTACAAGCTCTTGAAATATGCAGGTATAAGACCAGTTTGCCAGTCATGGCAGTGGATAATATCTGGCTGGAATCCGAGCGAATGAACGAGTTCTAAAACGCTTCTGCTGAAAAAGATAAATCTTTCAGGATTATCAAAATAATCGCCTTGTGACGTTCCATAGAGGCCGCTCCTGTCAAAAAACTCCTCCCTTTGGATGAAATAAATAGGGATATTCTCTCCTGTCTTTGCAGCGAAGACTTGTGTTTCCAGACTTTGCCCTCGAAAAGGAACAGATAAGGATTTTTCTTGTTTCCTCAGATCATGTTTTCCTTCTTTGACCGACCTGTACAGGGGCATAACGAGGACCATCTCATGTCCCAAAGCTTCCAAGGCTTGAGGTAACGAGCAGGACACATCAGCTAATCCCCCTGTCTTAGCGAAAGGAGTCACTTCAGAGGAAGCGAACAGTATTTTTAAGTTCTTCATAAATTTCATTCCTCCGGAATCCGGCTACTTCTTATCCCAGATTTTCAAAAGATAGGATTTCGAATCCTCAAATACTTGAGCCTGGTCGTCGATGATGCTCTCGGCTTCCTTTGTCGTCATGTCCTTTGTCCTGTTGATAAAAGAAGCGACCCGGGCATAATACAGAGGTCGCATAATCTCCACCAGCTTCCCTCTATCCCTTTTCCATCTGTGGAAGGTCGAGGCAAAATCATAGACTATCTTGGCCCAGTCTTCGGTTGGCATCAAAAAATTTTCAATCTTTCTTCTCTTGGTCAAGGATTGAAGGACCGAATAACTCAGGGGATTGATAATCTTCTCCCAAAGGGCAGATAAATTTTTAAAGCCTTCTTTGAAATTTTCGATCATTCCGGGTAGATCCACGGCGAAGGGTTTGGGTTCTTCTTGACTGGGAACCCCATATATAGGAATGGGTGCACTTCCCCGGATATTTCTCCATACAGCCGCATTGTTTTCCATCAGATCGAATATTGGATAGACAACCTGCCTGAACATCGGTCCCAGGTTTTCCAACGGATCCTTGACATCATGGACTTTGGTCCCCAGATAAGCCTGGCAGATGGATTGGTTCGCGACAATAGCGGTGGTTGTCATCCAGATGTCGATCCCGAATCGAGCGATATCGGTCATCCAAATATCTCGCGCACAGTTGAAATAGAAATCGATCATTTTATTGGAAAGTCCGAAATCGCCGCCAATCGGTTGACGGACCCTTTTTCCATACAGAGCTCTGGTCAGGTTATAAGCGATGTTATTGGTAATGGTCGCATCATATTTGTACCGGAAATAAACAGGTGCGACAAAATCATGGCCGTGGGTCAAAACAGGATCAGCCAGAGATTTCATCCATTCTGGCTTGATGCTCCGGAGGTCAGAGTCGAACAGCAGACAGGCTTTTGCCTCCAAAAAAGAAGCTGCTTCAAAAATCATGCGCAGAGCGCTGCCCTTCCCCGGTATTCCCCGATAGATGGTAACGATCTTTTCGATGAAAGGATAGACCATCTTTTCTTTGGCTATCTCTCTGGTGTCATCGGTTGACCCTCCATCGGATATGATGATGAGAGCCCTGAGGTCAGGGTAGTGCTGGGCAATTCCTTCACTCACCATATCGATCACATGTTCGATGGTAGAGTCGTTATTGAAACAGGGTATACCGACGACCAAATCGATCCGATCGATCTTTTCCAAGCGCCTATTGGCCCAAGATCGCAATGCTGTGTGAAATTTCATTCTCGCTCCTGAAACATATTTTATTATTCTAGTCCGAAATTTGCTTTATTGCAAAGAACAGAGTATATATGGCCATATTGAAGAGGAGGAAATACCGATGGTCATAGAAAAATTTTTCAAGATCTTGAGAAGACACTTCATCACAGGCATGATTGTAATCATCCCTCTATGGGTAACGATCCTACTCATCAGGGCGGTGGTCAATCTTATCGACGATACTTTTGCATTGGTTCCATCCACACTGCATCCTAAGACTTACATCTCCTTCTTTGGCATAGAGATTATCATCGCGTTTGCCCTCATCATCCTGATTGGATTAACCGCCAACAACTATTTCGGAAAAAAATTCCTTACACTCGGAGAACGGCTGCTCGCGAGGATCCCTGTTATCAAGACAGTATATCAGGGAATAAAACATCTCACCATAGGTATTTTTGGAGAGAAGAGGATGTTTTCAAAAGTGGTCCTGCTGGAATTTCCGATAAAGGGTCTGTCTTTCATTGGATTTGTCACTGGAGAGGATTCACAACTGATTCAGACCAGCGAAGGCAAGAAGATGCTGAAGGTTTTCATCCCGACGACGCCTAATCCCACATCTGGATTCTTCTGTATAGCGGCCGAAGATGAAGTGACATATCTCAAAATTACCGTGGATGAGGCGTTCAAATTGATTATTTCTGCTGGATATTCCAATCTTCAGATGGATTGACTGTGGCAAGAATCCATGAAGACGATTGATTCCCCTTTTTAAGGATACGGGTCGTTGGCTAGCCGGAACATATAATCCGGGTCGATATATGGCTCATCGCTTCGATGCCTATCCATCAGAGCAATTTTTCTCTTCAGAAGCCGGGGAAAATTTTCTCCGTGGATGAAAGCGGTCTCCACAGAGCCCGAAACGATCAACCATTCTAGCCTTGCCTTCTCCCATATTACGATAAGCTCCCGGCAGTTTTGAATTTCTCTCTCTATCATATCAGCCAGCAGTCCTCTGCACTCTCTCCTCTTCTCTGGATCTCGATCATCTAGATATTCATGTACCGCGTATATCCATACAGCCGTATTGCGCAGCGTCATATAGAGACACTTCAGGGCTTTCATTCGGTAATACTGATCCTCGAAGACTTTCGCCGCCCCTTTATCCCCAGCGTTCACCGCCTGATTCCTTTTCATCTTGAACAACCCGATCGCGGATTTCAAAGGATCCCAGACATTTTCGTCTATGCGGGCAAAAGCTTCCTGGGCGTATTCCTTCGAGATGAGGTTAAAAAGCACATCTTTCGCCAAATCCACTTTGTTAGGATTATGGACGGAGGTGCACATGAACCGCTCATAGTACGCCCTCTCTTTTTCGGCAATTCGACCGATATCCGGAACCAATGGGCGAACGAAGAGCCTTTGCCAGACAACTCCATAATGGGAATAGATGGAGAGGGGAACGAAGCCGCGAATCGCCTGCTCTACAAACTTCCAACCCTTCACCAAGTCGTCGGCATATTTTTCTCCAGCATAACCTAGGGCAATATCAAACACCGTTTTATCGATATCCAAAGACGAGTCCAACTGGAAGCGCCGGAAGATTTCTTGATTCACTGCAAAGGGAACCTTATCGGATGGTTGGACCCCACCAACATGAGCTAACGTGAGGATTCCAAGCCTCGATGCTGCTCCCAGCTTTTCGTAAGTCAGCCAAGGGAAAGGGATTCCCAGCAGAGGTTCATGATTGGTATGGGACCCGAAGGAATGATAGAAATAGCTCCGGCTATTTCTCGAGACGAGCTCTTCCATCGGAACTTTTTCCTTATCGTGTAGCGTGTTGTGAAAGGCAGACCCAAGAACTTTGATATCTGGATATTTCGGATGGGGATAGTTGGTTTCCCAGCCCTTGGCCATCAATGAATTCACTTCCACATCGATTCGATCCCCGAGCTGGGGCCAGAGATAGGAATTTTCTCCATAAAAAGATTCCAAACGCGTGATCACGCGAAAGTCGGGATTTAAACGGGATCCAGCATCACGGAGAAGCCTGAAGAAATGAATGATATTCGTTGCCGCAGCTTTGGCAATTTGCTCATCGTCTTTCCACTCCCGAATCAGATAGGCACCTCCATTTCTCCCCCCATAAAGAGACCTGGTGTGTTCGAAACCGGCACCGCTGTCATTGCTCCATATTGTCAGAAAGCCCAATTCCGGAACCTCGCTCATAAGATTCGTTAAAAGCTCGGCGTAATGCTTCTGAACAACAGGATGAACGATAGAAAGATTGTAACGAGGCTTAAAGCTTCGGAAGGGATGATCTACCCTTGCACCCCGGATCGTGGGGTATTTTACGAACAAAGATTCTGGGACAGAGCGGGGCTCAAAACAAAGAAGACCGGGTACAAGACCGAATCTCAAAGCCAGCCGCGAATTTTCTTTGAGCCTATCGAGATTCGCCCGGAGATACTCCTGAGGGTAGATCCCCTGGTTCAATCGGCTGGAGACAAACTGGTCGAGGGCAGGACAGTAGGTATAAAAATCTGGATAGAATTCTCCCCTGATTCCCTTTTCAAAAGCAAAGGGAAACGCGAGAGAATTAACTTCTATATGGGAAAACCCCAGGCGCGCATATTCTCGGATGTATTTTTCAGGGTCTAAATCCCGTAAGAGACGGGCATACTGAGTGAGGAAGAGATCAAAGGTCGATTTTTCGATAGAAAAACTGATAGACCTGACCCATGGCTGTAGATCAGCTATCTCATGTTCAGCCAGGTTCTCAACGAGGAAGGTAAAGGCAGTGTACAGAAAACAAGGTTTCGAACTCAAAAGCCAAAGGCATTGATTCTCATCTACATCGATCCATACCCAATCTCCTTCAGAAGGCGTTTGGATCTTGGGGAGAGGCAATGGTTTTCCAATTTGATTGGATGCTACAGCTACATACATCACACCTTTCTCAGATTTGATCTCTGAGTTGTCAACCCTTTTGTAACCGGTCGCGAGACCACTCCGCCTTCCTATTTCCTCGGCAATTGTCTGCTCAACCGGATATCCGGTTTTCGGCACTCTCACCTGTTTCACTTGCTTCAAAATTTCACAGACTTTCATTCTTTCCTCCTGACCGTGATTCATCCCTTCCTACTCAGCCGATCCCGATCTTGAAGACCTGAAATCATTCCTGAGATTCCAACAATTCATGATAGACTCCACAGATTCTCGGACAACATGGTTCAGAGATCGGATCAGAAATCCATAAATCCTCGTTCCCGGAGAGCAAGATAAGCCGCACCGAACACCCCGGCAGAATCTCCTAATTGTGCTTTGATAATGGGGACGTTTCTTCTCGGGACTCCAAAAAAACATCTCTCCATGTAGGGAGGCACTTTCTCATACCATAAGGGAATATTCGAAACTCCTCCCCCTAGAATAATGGCTTCCAGATCGAGCGCATTGATGGTATTGGCAAAAAAGACACCCATAATCCTGCAGCTCTCGTCGAAAAGCCTCTGGGCTTGAGAATCTCCATCGTTATAAAGGCAATAGATTTCTTCAAGATCCAGTCTTTTTCCGGTCAAGTCAAAAAATCTACGGCTCTGACTCGGTCCGGAAAGATAGGCTTCGACGCATCCCCTTGATCCGCACTCACACGGTCTTCCATTCATATCGATGGAAGTATGGCCGATCTCCCCTGCCCCTCCTTTAGATCCTCTATACAGTTTGCTGTCCAGTATCAAGCCACATCCAACACCCGTCCCCAGGATGACTGCCATGACATACCGATATTTTCCAACGCAACTGGCATAGAATTCGGCTAAAGCCAGGCAATTGGCATCATTTTCTACGATAAGGGGTACATCTAATCGATTCCTCAGTCTCTGGATCAGACCCGGAGCTTCATATACAGGAGTATGAGGCGCGCCATACAGTCTGTCTTCGGACGAAAAATAAGTTCCTGGTGTCCCCATTCCAACCGCTGTATAAGACCTTCCCCTGCAGACTTTTTCGATAACGGCCTGGATATTCTGGACCACACGATCATGGCCTTTGTGTGCCTCTGAAAGGATCCTGTGGCGGGCTAGAAGGGTCCTTTCAGAATCCAGAAGACAGGCCTCCACTTTTGTTCCTCCAAGATCAAGCCCGACGACATATTCTTCCGCCATCAGGCTTTCCTTTTTGTGGGACTCAAGGAATTCCAAGTTTCGAAAACTGTGAAAATGTTCTCTGGTTTTGCCTCGAGGCCGAATTCACATTGAGCAATGACGCCGCCGTCTGCACAAAGGTGATGCCAGACTTCATGAACGGCCTGTTGGATTTCCTTACGCGTGCCCCGGGGAAGAAGTGTTTGTCTGTCGATTTCCCCCCAGAAGGTGATTTCCCCACGAAAGCACTCACCGAGTTCCTTGACCCCCATACAAAATATTTGTGCATTTATGGCAGTCACACCTGCTCCGATTAGGTCAGGAATGATTTCTGTGATGTATCCATCTGAATGCATGAAGACGTACTTTCCATAATGCCGGGCGATCTCCGTATATTCTCTGTACATGGGCAGAAATACCCTGCGGAATATACCGGGCGAGGCGATCAAGCCCTTTTGGGTACCCCAGTCATCCATCAAGGCTATGGCATCCACGTCTGTTCGGGCCCAGATCTCCACTTCCTTAATATAGTGTTGATGGATCCTATCCAGAAGCTCGAAGATCTCGGGAGGCTGTTCCAAAAGATCAATAAAAGCTTGCTCCATAGTCCGAATGAATTGGAATCTCTCGAACGGCCGCACCACTGATCCCATAAGAACAAATTGATCGGTTTCCCTACAAAAAGCGTTGACTGATTCCCTGTCGAGACTAAGTGTGGCATCGGGGGATTTGAACCGATACAGATCCTTCCACTCTTTCACAAGGGGAGTCTGAACAATACCTATAACACCATCAAGAGGATTAGTAAAAATACATCCCCATTCATCGATGTAAAGACCTCTCCGATACCTCTCTCCTTTTGTTCCCAGAGATTTGGAATATATGGTTGGGGCCATGACTATGTCGTCGGGAAAAATTTCGTGAAGACGCTGAACCTCGTCTGGATAATTTTCTTCAGCCCAGGGAAGGATACTTTTATGGCGGGGAATCCTCTCCGGCGAGTCGAAGTTCAAAGTTTTCTCGACGAGTCGGCGTGAGTCCATTTTATTCCTTTTCTTTATCAACAGCAGTCTGTATGATGGATGGTTCTTTGTCTGGGAAATAGCGGTAATTTTCGAGGTTGACATGTCTGCCGGCACAGGCCCATGAAAGTCTGGCTTCGCTCGGGAGAAGCCCCTTCACATAACAATCATACAATTCTCGATCGAGCCCTTTTGCAAACCTTCTTTTTTCGCCGGGATCCCGATAGATCAATGATTCTGGCAACGTCCGGATCTCTGGCACTGATTCCTGCATCCCGTTCATACACAGTGTCTGAGCCAGGGCCGCTTCAGGTCCACACACGATCGGCTTCGGATCTCGCACAGCGGCGACAGCCTCAAAAAGCTTGTAGAGAGGGTGCTCTGATTCAGGATCTCCGTAGAAGCTTTTATTCCCCTTCCGATCTTGAGCGACAATTTCGTCGATGGGTTCCCCATAGGTTACGGTGGCTTCTTCGAACTCGAATGAAAACATCGGTCCTCTGTTCATGGAGACTGCATGAGAAGCGTAATAAAGAAGCTCAAAGCCCTCCTTCGTATAGGCCCGACAGGCTGCAGTATCATAATTTTCTATGGGATAAACTCTGTAAAGCTCGGCTTGAACCCTATGAGGCATTGCACTCCTGCCTATCCCCTCTCCCAGAATGTAGAAAAGATTGTGAAGGAAATGGGCCATCGCATTGTTTGCTGGACTATCCAAAACCCATCGGCCCCCCACCTTCATTTTACCGGCCCAATCATTCCGCTCATAGTAGGCCTCATGTCTCGGCCAAAAACAAAGTGTTTTGAGACGGACGGGCTTGCCAAACCTTCCGCTGAGGACATGCGTTTTAAGAGATTGTATAGCTCGGGAGTAGGACCATTGGTAGCCAATCATCACCCAATGTTTAGCGCTATTCTTCATTTGAATCAAATTCTGTGCCTCCTGTATAGTGGCTCCAATGGGCTTTTCACAAAGCACGCAGCTCGCGTTTTCGAGCGCCTCGCAAGCTTGAGGCACATGGTAGTGAATCGGAGAACAGATGACCACCAAGTCAGGGGGCCGTCCGGATTCATAGAATGTGTGAAGTTGTGAGAGAAGCGGAATGCCCCGGTTTTTTAAATCAGCGGTAACCTGTGAATTTTTCGGGAAGGGCTCGATGACAGCGGAAATTTTAACCTCTTTTGTGGAAAACTCATTAAACAGAACGTTCAAATAAGATTGTCCCATGCCTCCGATTCCAACCAGAACCACAGATACTGGCCTTTTCACCTCATTTTCTTGCTCTTTATACGTTTTCATAGACTAAAAAATAATTGCTGTCCTGAACGATCCTGAATGATTTTCATTCCCATTCAAACAACATGTCCTGCGCTCTGAGCCTTCTCTCTATCAAATCGACTTCGAAGACCTTCTTTGACCGGGGATCCACGGCCAATGATTTCAGTTCAAAGCCTTCGAGGGAAACGTCAAAATTTAGGGATAGAGCCGGGATTGAAATCCGAGTCTCCCTTTTTTTGCCGGAAGGTTCGAACAGTCGAAGTATGACCCACTTTTTCTGTTCACCCATTTTTGCTGCTGTCACCTGAATCATCTTATCGCTCAAAACAAGAGCCGGAACTGGCTCTGTCCCCTCTCCTGAGGGAAAACAACAAAGGGCTATGGGCATTTCGTTCTTGATGGAAGATTCCCTGTCGGCGACGCCCAGACGCTCAGACGTTCTGCCTCCGTTTATCCAGAAGTGAAAGACTCTTTCCCCTTGGTCCATGCGAGGGATGAATCGGTCTTGGGTATCGAGAGACCAGGATTTTCCCGTGTCTGCGGCATAGGCCGGCGAGCGCAGAAGTGAGAGGCGTATTTCTCCGTTCTTGAAATCGAATCCATAAGTCCTGTCATTGATAACGGTCAAAGCGTGTTTCTGATCTGAAGAAGTCACTCCTATCCACCTCTGAGCTGCCATTTCGTCATTCGTTTTCTTGAAATCTGCGACACCATAAGCAACCTGCCCCTTACAAAAACCATCGCGAAATTTTGTCGGGATGGCCAATTTCAGCATACGGTCTTTTTCATTCCAATACACGCGGACCTCGACTTCGAGCTCACTCCCTTTTTTTGGAAATTTGTATCTCTGACATATAAAGGATTGATTATAAATGAATAAGGCCTCGATCACAGTACGGACAGGCCCATCCTCAACGATCCGCACGGGCGCAAGCCTTGGAGCAGAGACTCCTGCGAATCGGGCACTCTCAGCTTCTGTCATCAAGGAAAATTTTCCTTCATAGTCTCTGAACGATCTCACCTTCATACCCCAAGAATCGGGATAATCCTCTAAAACCAGCATCTGAAAGGCCCGGGGTTGGAGAACGCCCACGCCACTGACTTTGTAGTATTCAATCAATCCCGTTGTGGTTCGGACGGCAATCTCTGCTTTGCTCGATCGCAGCACCAGTAAAGGCTTTTCGCGTTTGGGTTTATCTGGTTTACCGGTCATTTTTTTCAGCCGACAGATAAAGCGGTTCATTTGTGCGGGTCTTAAATTGGCCTCGAACACCAGCCTTTTTCTCCACTCCACGGAGAGGTTACTGCTTTCCTTTTCGAATTGAGAAGGAACCTTACGCCCCTGACTGTTTCTCAATTCAGGGCCCAAGATGCATTTTGTTTGAGAATTCGGTTCAGGGGGTTGCAACTCACAGATTACAGTCTGTTTTACTGGATAGGGATGGGGATTATACACAAATATTGGATACTCTCCCTCTGAAGCACTTGGCTGTAGCTGGAGTGAAGCAAAAAAAATCTTTGCCTGCAGCCTGGAAAGAACCTCCAATCCATGGCTCATCCTTTGCTGGGCATATTCTTCGACTTCGGGAATGGCAGATCCTGGCAGGATATCGTGGAACTGGCAAAACAGGAGATCTTCCAAAGCTTCTTTCAATTTTGCCTGAGGATAGGAAAGCAGCCCTTGCAAAGCCGCATACACAGCCATTTTCTCTGTCATGTAGTACATATTTTCGAGGATCCGATGTTTTTTCTTCACCTCGGCCATAGAAGTATAACATCCTACGGCCCAGGGATTGAGGTCTCCTGTATGTCGCGGCAGACTCTTTTGGATTTCATTCAGCTTCGCAAAATAATCTTCCGGAATGCCATGCTCTATGGTCCAATCCTTTTTACTGTTTATCATCCTTCGCAATTGTCTGAGATCCTCCCGGGATGGACCACCCCCATGATTCCCGACGCCCCAAAGCAGTATCCCTGCTGAGCGCTCAGGATTATCTGCTATCCAGTTATGAACTCTCTGAGCTGCTTGCCCTTTTTGGGAGTTATAATGTTCGCTGGCCCTGTGAGTGAGAATTCGAGAACCATCATATCCCTCCCATAGAAAATCATCCGAAGGAAGGGACAGCCAATCAGGGTCTGGCCGGCAGAAGAGATAGGATGTGTATCCAGCTTTCTTGAGAATCTGCACCAGGCCCCGTGTGTGACCGAAAGGATCGAAATTGATGGCTGTTTCAGGCTCCACCCCAAACTTCGTTTTGAAATAAATCTTTCCCAATAAAATCTGCCGGACGAAAGACTCCCCCGAAGGCATATTACAATCCGGCTGAACATACCATCCACCCATGATGTGCCATTTTTTCTTCTTGACTAGTTCTTGGATCTTCATAAACAACTCTGGTTCATACTCCTCGATCCACTGATACAGGAGGGCTTCATTGTGGCAGAAAACGAATTCATCGAATTCTTCACAGAGCCGGGCAGCGGTCCGAAAAGAGGACAGCGCTTCTGCAGCTCCCTCTTCCCATTTCCATAGCCACACAGGATCCAAATGTGCGTTACAGATTAGATAGAGATTTTTTTCTTGCACGGCACCCTCCTCAAATTATTGCTCCGCCCATGTCTATGTGGATTCATTATAACACAGTCATAAAAGTGCTTGTGTTCATTATATTGAGATAACAGAGCCCTTTCGGATTCATGTTTTGAACGACCCGCTCCTGTATCTTTTCATCATTGCCACCAGCCATCTGTGAAGCGGATAGGCGGTCTGAAATTTTTCGAAGCAGTAGGCCACGAACTTTTTGGAATAGAGCTCTTCGGGAATAGAAGACTCGTATCCGACGTGCAGGCCGTTATGGAGCAGAAGCTCGGCATTGGGATGGGCAGAGTCATAGCCTGAAGGAACGCGCTTGTAATGCCTGCCTCCGAATTTATAACCTTCCTGCTTTGAAACTCGAGCGATAATTTCTCCAAGTTCTCTGCCATATTTGGGGTGTACAACAGAGTTTCTGTAGGTGTCGAGCAGAAATTTGGGGATCCTATAGATTCCCACTCCTAAAAGGATAGTGGGAGGCTCTAGATGGAAATAAAATCCCGGACAATCCATACGGGAGGGACCTCCTTCCCAGAAAAAAATTCCCAGGTTGGTCTTGTACGGAGATTTATCCGGACTGAATCGGGTATCTCTGTTAATCCGAAAAAGGGATTTGTTAACTTTGGGGATAGCAACGATGCCCGGAGAAAGCGTTCGCAGTCTCCGCCCCATTGCCACCACAAAGGACTTTGCTGGATTTGTGACAAAGGCTTCATATTTTTTCCTGTGAGCCTTGAACCACATCGTGTTGTTGTTCCTTTTAAGCTCGGTGAAAAAATTGACCGTTTCTTTGGAAAACCCCTGAAATTCAAGGTGCTCTTGCATAACTCGGCCCTCCCAAATTGAAATCTCGAATCAGGCTTTTCAATCTATTTCCTATCGGATGACAGGCCTACGACTCTCTGGTAGACGATGCTGCTTAATCCTGCAATCAGCCTCTCTGCCTCCTCGCGATTTTCGATTCCTCGGGTTAAAACCACAAGGACATAGGGCTTGTGCCCCTCAGGAAACACGATGGCCGCATCATGATCGATCCGGGCGATCGAACCGGTCTTGTTGGCGACTCTGATTCCGTCTGGAATTCCCGCAGGAATCTTGTCCCTGAATTTTTGTCGGGAGAGGATTTCGATCATCTTTTCACAGGCTCTCTCTGAACATGCCGAACCTTCTACTATGGACAGCATCACCTGAATCATGCTCAGAGCATCGGTTTGATTATTCAAACCCTTTTCATACGCTTTGATATCTTCCACCCCACGCAAGACCTTCATGTTATGTATACCTAACGCATCAAGAGTCCTCATGACATTTTCTGCACCGATAAGCTCTATCAGTACATTCGTCGCTAGATTACTGCTCACTGTTATCATCCGATGAACGAGATCCCGAATGGAAAGTTCCTTTTCGATATATCGATAGATATCGTCGTCAGAATCATCGGTGACCGTGAGAGAGTATAGACTTCCATCCACAATACTTTTAAATTCATTTTTTACCAGAACTTTATCGTCCAGCTGAAACTTGCCCTGCTCCGCTTGTCTGAAAACTTCTATCATCACCGGAACCTTCATCAGGCTCGCCGCATGCATCATCACCTCTGCTTTGATCAGCAGGCTTTTCCCAGATTCCAAATCCTTGAACGCAAGTCCCGCTTCTGCCCCAGACTCCTTGACCTTGCTCTCGAGCCTCTTCCTTAAATCTGGGATGTCCAAAGTCATTCCATCGCTTGAGACCGATGAAACTCCAGGCAGAAGCATGTATCCGATACACAGCAGAGCCGAGATAAAGATCAAAATGAACAGCTTCTTGTTCACCATTATGTTCATCTCTCAGCGTTGGACTCGTCCGGATATTTCACCCGAGGCCAGCCGCTCTACCTCCTCGACACCAGCGATGTTGAAGTCTCCCCAAATGGAGTGTTTCAAGGAGGCAGCAGCCACTCCGAATGCCAGGGCATCGGCATTGTTCTTTCCTTTGATCAGGCTGTATATGAGACCGCCAGCAAAGGCATCTCCTGTCCCTATACGGTCAAGAATCCACACATGGTACTTCGGACCTCTTATGAAATCTTTCCCGTCATAAAGACAGGCTGACCAATAATTCTCCGAAGCAGACACGCTCTCTCGAAGGGTGATTACGACTTTTTTTAGATCAAATTTATGGTGCAGGGTTCTGGTGAGCTCCTTATACCCCTCGATGTCGAGCTTACCGGATGTTATATCTGACCCAGTTGGACGGATGCCAAAGACTCTGATAGGATCCTCTTCATTTCCGATCAGAACATCCACAAAGGGCATGAGGTCTGTTATGATTTCTTGAGCCTTTTCCTCGCTCCAGAGTTTTTTCCGGTAGTTGAGATCCATGCTGACCTCAATACCTCTTTTCTTTGCCTGTTCAAGTCCCTCTCGAAGCGCGGCCCGCAGAGAATCACTCAAAGCGGGTGTAATTCCTGTCCAGTGAAACCATCGTGTATCAGCAAGAACCTTGCCCCAATCCAAATCGCCTGGCCCTAATTCAGAAAAGGCTGAACGAGCCCTATCATAGATGACTCTGGAGGGTCTTGGGCCATGGCCGTGTTCCAAATAATACACGCCTATGCGCTCTCCTCCTCGCACGATGAAGCTTGTATCGACTCCGAACCTTCTTAACGTACTGCATGCATTGTCTCCCACCGCATTTTCCGGAAAAGCACTCACAAAACAGGCCCTCATTCCAAACTGGGCGAGCGAAACCGCCACGTTGGCCTCGGCTCCCCCGAAATGCACATCGAAATCCTGTGCCTGCTGCAGGCGCACCCCCTCAGACGGAGACAAACGGATCATCAACTCTCCAAAAGTCACGATCTTTGGAACCTTCGTACCCGCTGTAATCGTCTTCTCAATGCGAATCCTCTTTTTGACAGGTTTCTGCTTGAGCGCATCCTTCCAGCGCTCGATCTCCCTTCCCATTTCCCTTGGCTTATCAAGATGTCTTGTCAGTGCAGAGGCACAAAAAATTCCCTGTGGGTCCTTTTGGACGGAACGGTTGAGCGTCTCCAGCGTAATCCCTCCTGTGTAGATAACTGTCAGGTCCTTGTAGGGACCCTTCCAAGCTTGTACTAAATCTATATTCGATACTTGGCCAGAGAAGGCCGGGAAAAGTTTATACACCCATTGATAGGGATGGTCGAGCCGAAGTTCCTCCAGAGTGCAGTTGTAAGCCTCTGCCTTCTGGCTGAGCTGTTTCCCTACATCGGACAGTCCTCCCGGGATACACATGATGTTTTTCTTCACGCAGACATCTACGACCGTGGGGATGTGGTCGGCCGATACCACTCCTGCAACACCAGCCTCTATCGCCTGTTCGGCCTGTTGCCCTGTCATCACAGTGCCAGCAAAGAGGAGGGCATCAGGGTGTTTTTTCACTATCATTTTTATTCCTTTGAGGGCATGCTCTGAACGAAAGGCGATCTCGAGGACAACCCCATGAGTTTCGCATATTTCATAGGCACGAACACAATCTTCTACGCTCTTCGGACTGAGCAGTGCGACCAATCGATTTTTTTTCAGCTTTTTGAAAATCTCTTCCGATTTTTTCATTCCCCAACTCCTATTCCTGTGATTGCTGAAGGCGAAAATAGGCATCAGCCTTGGATTCCCATCCTGAAACCGGAAAGGCTGTGCCCATTACACGAAACATAACCGCCATACAGCCTCATTCCTGAATGGACAATCTCAGAGATGCCTGATATTCATTCCCCCACTGACCTCTACCACGAGTCCAGTGGAGTAAATAAAATCTCCCCTCGCCAAGGAAACTACAGCTTTTGCTACATCCTCAGGAAAGCCCCAACGCTTCTGAGGGACCAAACCTTCGGCGATAAGCTTGTCATATTTCTCCTTAACAGGAGCGGTCATCTCGGTCTGGATGATGCCGGGACGCACCTCATATACATTGATTCCATATTCAGCCAACCGGTCTGCGAATATTTTAGCGGTCATGCTCAGCGCAGCCTTTGAAATGCAATATTCAGCGCGCGATGGAGAAGAAACATAAGACGAAATGGAAGAGATAAAGATGATACAAGAGTTCCTCTCGGTATTTTGCTCAGCCAGTCTGATCATGTACCTGGCTACCTTCTGGGTTAGGAAAAACGCACCTCTCGTATTGATGGAGAGGACCCTATCATAGCTTTCTGGAGTGGTCTCCAGAATATCCAACCTCTTTTCCGGGGACACCCCCGCATTGTTCACCAGTATATCGATTCTCTCGAATCTTTCGAGCACCTTTTTGATGATCTCATCATGAGTTTCCAGGTCGGAAACATCTCCTTTTAAGGGAAAAAAATCGCTCTCGAATTCCTTTACGCCTCCTTTGATTTGAGAAAAGCCCTTTTTTTTATTTGAGGGATCAAAGAGAATATCGACACCAGCTGTATCATATCCGTTATTCACGAATTCCAAGACTATGGAGCGTCCGATACCTCTAGCCGCTCCTGTGACCAAAGCTACTTTCTTGTTACTCACTTTTCCCTCTCCCATGACAAGCCAAGAGATGAATCACTTGATACATAGTATCCGCATTTTATCAAAAAAAGAAGAATTTCTCATCGCAAAGTTGTCTTTTTCAAATTATGTGTTTGGCCCTTCACTGATGACAGAAGGTCTGGATCTTCGGATTGACACATGTAGTCAAAATTGATAATAAAAATCTAGAGTCGATCTTCAAACATGCCTCATAAAAAGGAAAGAACAATGACCAACTCGATTATGTTTCGATTTCTTACTATCTGTTCTCTTTTTTGTTTTATCCATTGTCCATCCACCGGATATGCAGTAAGTGAAGAACATGCCTCAAACAAGGCTGTTTCTGTAAAAATTATTAAGAGCACGACTGCAAAAGAAGTATCTGGAGAAAGAGCCGGCAAAGGACGAATATTCATTATCCTGGAGACTGAATGGGAGAACATCCACCCCAAACAAAAAGTCGAAAAAGACAAGCTAGAAGGGAAATCTGACAGGACAATGGGAGTGTCCACATTGGCAGGAAAGAAAAAGAAGAAAACGGAATATGTAGAGGTTGACGTTGCCTATATGGTCAAAAAGCTTTTTGATCATGCCTACCTTGTAGCCGATGGATTAGCCTATCCGCTTCATGAAATCACGGAAGATATCCCTGAAGGCATAGGGCTAAGAGTGCCCTTTACGATCGCCAAGCAGGGAGAAAAACGGAAAGCTGTGTTCGTCTATTCAATTCCAGAGAATGCGGAGAACCTCGGATTTCAATTTTTCGATTACCAGTATGGAAATGTTCTCCTCCCTGTTCAGGGAGATCTAGAAGCGGCTCGCGGCTCTGGAAAGCTTTTGGGAAAAGTTCTTGACCAGATTCAGACCAAGCTGGTCGAAATCGCAGCCCACTCTGTCAATTTTCAAAATTCTTTTGCTGATGACGATGCACCTGAGGACTGGCAGTACGCTGTGGTTCAGCTCAGCGGAAAAAGCCTCTCCGGCGAAAATGTCAAAGACATCGTCCAAATCGAGCCGACCGAATACACCTGGGTGACTACAGGAGGTGGCTATCTGTATTATGCATCCGGCGGTACAACCACTGAGGAAGGAATGATCCGATTTACCCCCGAGATATTCCAGTATCAGGAACTGGCCTTTCTCGTTCCCTCTTCTGCTCGGGTGGCTCAACTGGGCATTCGTTTGATAAACGATGTGTTCCAGTTCAATTTAACAGACGCCAAACCAAAAGAAAGTCCCAAAGCCCTAGCCACTCATCGTGATGGAGACGTCATGGAAGTCATGGTATTCGGAATGCGCAAAGAAGATGGAAGGATCATCATGGATCTAGGAATCCAATCCCTTGCAGCAAGCGGAGTTGAAATCCAGAGAAGTGCACAATTTATGCTGGTTGTGAATGAAGAGAAAATATCCCTCGATGATTCCCTGACAGATGAGCTCCCTCACCGTCCACCTACACCATTCATCATCCCGCCAAAAACCTTTGTTCGCTTCGAGCTGGCATTTGCAAACGATGCTTTCCCCAATTCCTTATATTATCGTGGATATGCAAGCGAAAACTACTTCGAACTCAACCAAGAAATATTCAGAGGCACATTCGATCCCTAGTAAGTTCGTAAAGATCGAAGTCAATTGGACCGAATCAAATCATCTAAAATCTAACCCTAGGGTATATGTCTTGTCATTTAAAAATCTAACCGTGGTGGACAGGAGGAATAGATGAGTTTATAACCTAACCTTCCGAGAGAAGGAGGTTA
>CAYFWF010000061.1:0-27227 GCA_964346815.1 uncultured Eubacteriales bacterium
ATTCAGGTGTGGCTTTTGTCTTGACACTCATAGATATCTCCTTGCTTGGTTTTATTATACGTAAACTATAGCTTAGAAAATATCATGCCGTGTCCAAATCTTGCTGACGTCAAATAAAACAGCTATTGGAAATATTCAATGCAAAGCGTCTGACACTTAGCCAAGCTCTCAGAGTCGCAAACGACATAGGCCTCAGAAGCTCTAAAGGAAACAAATTGGTAGTAAGGGAGGATATAGCAAGAATCGTTCGAGAACATTTTTATTATGGCGAATTCGTGTGCAAAGGCAAGATATATGAGATCAAAGTACACGGTTATGAGCCTCTTATAACGAAAAAGATATGGGAGGAGAATCAAGAAATTTTGGAGCAGAGGAAGAAGTACCGCAAACCGGAAGGTGGCAAATTGAAGTTTCGTTTCAATCAGCTTATACGTTGTGGTCATTGTGGCCGGCTGTTATTCGGAATCCAGTCCGTTTATCGTGTTAAGTGGAAAAAGGTGGATGGTTCAATATCACAGAAAGAATATAAATATCCTATCAAGTATGGATGCACACACGGCCTTTGGTACACAGTTGATGGCGCAGTGCCAATCCCAAAAGAATACATTGATGAAGAAAATTTGGTGGTCAAGAAAAATATCACATACGAAGGGGATTATTATTTCGATGAGAAGGAAGATAGCTGGAAAGTGAAGAAGGAGACGTGGTTGAAAAAAGGCATCAAGGTTCAGAAGCTGAAATGTGGCATGCCGTATTTCATGGAGACCGAGATTGAGAGAATCCTAGCCGACAATATCGACCTAATCAAATTCAACACGAAGAATTGGAAGGAGATGAAATCTAAGCTTTTTAAAGATGAGACAAAGGAATTCCTGGATTACGAAATCCAGTCGTTGCGGTCGGAGCAGTCGAAGAACGAGACAAGGATGGAAAAGCTCTATAATGATTATGATAAAGGGGTAATCACGGGAGATTTTACAAAGAAGCAACAGGATAAGATTGAGGCCCGGCAACAGGAGATCAGAAAACGGTTGAATGAGCTTGAAGATGAACGTCGGTTGTATGATGAAAAAATAGGCCGATCAATCCAGATCATCGACAATCTGAAGGGCTGGAAAGAGAAGTGGGAAGCCGCCAGTGATGATAAGAAAAATGAGATGCTCCGTCTTATGACTGTTAAAATTTCCACATTCAGTCACAGGGACACGATAGACGGAAAAGATTATGATTGGAAAGATTTGCAATTTGTTTGGAATGAAGAATTTAGCGATCTTTTTGAATTAGGAATCTTTGAGCAGGATAAGAAAAAAGGTTCCAGAGAACCAGGCTATGGTGGTTCATTATTTCAATTTAACAGTAAAAAAATTAGGGATGGATAGAGCGACATCGGAAGATTTAGCCTTCTCGAGCCAAACTTGGAGGGAATCCGACGAAGTCGGACCTGAGGACTGTTTGAGCACGGTGCGACCAATTGGAGTAGCCTGGGGATAGTAGAGAACAATATGGTGCACGAACGGATAAATATGCGGAGTTCCGCAAGGCCGAGAAGTTTGGCGAGGGAATGGAGTACAAAACTTAAATTCTCATCGATCTTTGGTTCCGTTGCAATCGGAAAGGGAACGAGATATGATAATGACAAGCTGAAATGTTCGGGACAGGATACGCGCTTGGATGCCCAAACCCAAACTCGATCTCGTATACATGGAGTGGTGCGACTATGCGGAAGAGTGCGTCTTGAGATTTCATATTCAATGATCAGCGAAGACCTCTGGAAAAAGCTTTCAGGACTGGATATCATCGACATTGAGCGACGGAGCCTGTCTGAGTACAATCCGGTGACACAAAGCTATCGTTTACGAATCCTCAACAAAAACTACGATATCTCCCCAGCAAACAGAAGCGTAAAGCTGGTTGGATCAGTTCCAGGTCAATCTCCAGACTTCTATCTACAGCTTGCAGCCGTCAACTATCTCATCGGAGCGAAAGACTTACCTTTGACCGGAAAGTGGACGGCCGGGACGCAATTCCCTTCAGGACCGCTGTTTTTTCGCGGGCCCCACAAGATGCCGACTCATGAGCTGGAAAAGGCCTTCGGTCGTAATCAGGATGGCTTTGCCTCCCTTTCACTTTCTTTTGGAGGCAAAAAGGTGGATGGGGGCGATTGTGCTTTTGAATTCTTTTTCTTCCCCCGTCTCCCTGTGAGGTTGATTCTCTGGGTTGCTGATGAGGAGTTTCCTGCTCGAATGGTCTTTCTTTTTGACCGATCAGCAAATCAACACTTCAAGCTGGATGGATTATGGGCCGTGGGAAAAGCTCTCTCCAACCAGCTTCTCCAAAATATTCCAGAGATTAGAGAGAAGGATATTCCAAGGTAAGGAAGATCCTGGATGAGATCATCTAATCTTTTTCAACGGCTTGCCAGCCCCACTTCTTGTATTTGCGTCGAAATTGGGAGGGTGGAATCTTCTCCACCTGCTTGAATGTCTTCGTAAAATGACTCTGGTCAAAAAAACCCGCCTCGATGGCACAATCTGCGAGACTGATATCCGTATTTAAAAGCAGATATTTTCCATAGTCGACTCTGAGCTTTTTGACATACTCAGAAAGTGACATCCCTGTCTCCTCTTTGAAGAGGTGAAGACACCTGCTCGTACTCAAACCACTGAACTTGGCGACCTCTTCAGATGTCAGCTTTCGGGTGAAGTTCAGATCGATATATTCGATTAATTTTCTGACCTTGATCTTTTTCTTCTTTTCTTTAGTGGCAGAGACTCTGATAATAAAATTGGTCAGGATATTATTCAGCTTGAACAGCAGTTCATCTAAATCTGTTGCCTTATTCAACTCTATGAAATAAGAGTAGTTCATGCCCATCAAGTCCTTCGCATCCACCCCCGCTTCGATGGCTGTTCGTGAGATGATGACCACCAATTCGATGATTCGGACTTTGATGATTTCAAAATTCATTCCGCTCTCAAAAAAAATCGTTCCAAGGAATTCGTTGAGGATCTCCCTGGCTCCAGTTTTATCGCCGAGCTTGACTTTCTGGATGATCTCTTCCTGTTTGTCCAGAATTTTTCTCGCAACATCAGGCTTGTTTTTTTTAAGGTTATCCAGGAAATTGGCAATTTTGTATTGCTGGATGTATTCGGCTTTTCTGTCTTCGAAAAATTTCATATCATTGATATGGAATTTTCTTGTGAGGGCGAGAAGGTATGATACGTTTTCCCTCACCTTTTTGAGCGAAAAAATTTTGAGCTGCAAATTCCGTAGGTTTGGCTCATCCACGGTTTCATCGAAACCCCTAAGGTTTTGGATTACCTCCTCCTTAAAATCTTGTTTCATCTCCGGAAAAATAGCAAAGCCGCTTAGAAATCCTCCTATGAGCTTTTTATTGAGAACGATAGGCACGGCATACATGATCAGCCCGAGGGGGCAGTTCGTGATGTATCCCTCTCCCCACCGAAAAGCCTCTTCAATCGCTTTCAGCATTCTCAATCGACAATTATTCATCAAAACACTGTTCATGCCAGTCAGAGCTTGTTCACAAACCGTGCATTTTTTACCGCTGTATATGATTTCTCCGCTCGCATTTATGAGCACAAGGGGCAATCCTGTTTTTGTCGTGTATTTCCCTGAAACCATTTTGAACTTTGTCTCTGGCACGATTCTCTGAAGCTGCATGATTATTTCTCTTAATTTGTATGAGTCTAGCATAATCTTACAAAAATTACTTCCAAAATGCTAGACGAACCGTGTAACAAAATGCTAGATTATTCAAGAATGAAGAAAATATCAGATAGGTCAACGTGAATTGCCCTGTGAGGCTGTGAAAATGGAGATACTTACCGAGATATCAAAAAACCTTGAGCTGGGGGATTCAACAGCAGTCAAAGAACTGCTGAGAAAAGCCCTTTCCATGAATATTGCACCTGAGAGCATTCTGAACTCTGGCCTTATTAAAGGGATGGAAGCTGTCGGGAAGAAATTCAGGAAGAATGAAATATTTATTCCAGAAGTTCTGATCGCATCGAGAGCCATGAAATCGGCACTGGCTGTCATCAAACCATATATGAGTGAGGTCGGAGAACTCTTATTTGGAAAAATAGTCCTGGGCACAGTGAAAGGTGATCTTCATGACATCGGGAAAATGATCGTGAGTATCGCTTTGGAAAGGGAAGGATACGATATCATTGACATCGGCATCGATGTTCCTAAAGAAGCCTTTCTCGAAACCGTCAAAAAAGAGAATCCAGATATACTGGGGATGTCAGCGCTTCTCACGACAACCATGTCTTACATGAGAGATGTCATAGATACGATCAAATCCGCTCAGTTAAAGAAAGACGTCAAAATTATCATCGGGGGAGCTCCCATCACCCAATCCTTTGCTGATGAGATCGGGGCTGACGGTTACGCTCCAGAAGCGGAATCGGCAGTGACTCTTGTGAGAACCCTTCTCAATAAAAAAGAGACCGGACGGAGATCTCTATGAAGTTTGCTGTCCTGGAAAGATGCAGATTCGATCACTCCGATCCCAAAACAAAGTCAGCGAGTGACAGAAAGGACAGGACCATACGAAATTCTCTGAAGCTCTTACGAGCAAAACCTGGTGTTTGCGACCCATCCATACTACAAAAATAGCAGAATCGTACAAAAAATTTGATGATATTTACTATATACCTAGTATCATATTGACTATTCTAGGAGTGTAGAATTGTGAATGGAGGTAAAAGATGGCATTTAATCCTGGATGTTTGTCGACGGCGATCGGCAGCATGCCGCATGACGACCCTGCGGTCGCCTGCGATATCGTGTTGAAAACCATCCCTGAAATCCCCATTTGGCCGCAGTTGCCCAACATGGACTTCCGTGAAGAAATGGAAATCCAGTACAGCGAAGGATTTCCGGGCGTCGTCATAGACGAAGAAAAAAAGCGTATGTATTTCAAAACAGATACCGATGTTACTTCCGACTTTGAAAAATTTTACGAAAACTACATGGCCGGAAATCTCGACTATTTCAAAATCAGCCCGGAGTACAGCCGGGGCATCTACGAAATGGAAAAGAAACTGAAAGAAAAAGAATTTCCGGAGATGAAAATGTTCAAGAGCCATGTAACAGGACCGATCACCGTCGGACTTGGCCGTGTCGATGAGAACAAGCGTGCTATTTATTACAATGAAATGTTTCGGGATATCATAGTCAAGGGAACAGAAATGAAGGCTCTCTGGATGCTGGACAAATTCAAATTTCTCGGATGCAAACAGATTTGTTTCATCGACGAGCCTATACTCTCGGGATTCGGTTCCTCGACATATGTCAGTCTTCATAGACAGGACGTGGTCCAGTACCTGAATGAAGTCGTACAAGCAATCCATAAAGCAGACGCCTTTGCCGGAACTCACTGCTGCGGTAACACCGAATGGACTATTCTCATCGATGCGGGGGTTGATATCATAAGTTTCGATGCTTACGAATATGCCGGCACCATTGCCTACTACGCTAACCAGGTCGGGGCATTTTTGGAAAAAGGTGGTATCCTGGCCTGGGGAATAGTCCCTACTTCGGAAAAAATCAACTCAGAAACACCGGAATCTCTGGTCGAAAAATTAAAAGCCGGCGTGGACAACTTGGCTAAAAAAGGCATTGAGAAGAACCTGATTTGGGACAGATGTTTAGTCACTCCGAGCTGCGGAACCGGCTCTTTGACAGTGGACCTGGCCGATAATATTTTCGGGCAGCTCTTTGAAGTCAGTAAAATTCTGAGAAGCTAACGCCTTATCAGAATATGGGAGAGAAAAATCCAGATTCAAAGGATGAGATTTTTCACTCATTCCGTGTATAATTTTCTTTTTGAAAGAGAAGGCTATGGATAAAAAGAGTATCGATAACACAGTCAACAGCATGCTCGACAGGGCTGCTGAAAAAGGCGTCGAAACTATCTGGGACCGTTCAGCACAGCAAAAATCCCGCTGTGGCTTCGGAGAACAAGGGCTCTGCTGCAAGAACTGCCACATGGGGCCTTGCCGGATCAATCCCAAAGGCAAAGAGCCCCGGACCGGTGTCTGCGGGGCTGCGGCCGAAGTGATCGCCGCCAGAAATTTCGGCCGGATGGTTGCAGCAGGTGCTGCCGCACACTCGGATCACGGTCGCGAGGTGGCCAAAACGCTGCTGTTGGCCGCCGAATCACCGGATTCAGGCTATAAAATCAAGGACACGAATAAATTGCGCAAGGTAGCACAGGTTCTTGGTGTGGAATACAAGGATAGAAAAAACGAAGAAATGGCCAAAGAAATCGCTCTCAGGGCTTTGGACAATTTCGGGAGGCAGGAGGGTGAGATCGATTTCATCCGCCTCGCACCGAAAACCCGGCAAGACCTATGGCACAACCTGGGAGTATCTCCCAGGGGCATCGACCGCGAAATCGTAGAGATGATGCACCGCACCCACATGGGCGTGGATAATGACCACCGCAACATCATGCACCACGCATCCCGTACTGCCTTGGCCGACGGCTGGGGAGGCTCAATGATCGCGACAGAGCTTCAGGACATTCTTTTCGGCACGCCTTCCCCGATTCGCGGACAAGTGAACCTCGGAGTTCTCTCCGAAAAGGAAGTGAACATCATCGTTCACGGCCATGAACCCGTGCTCTCTGAGATGCTTGTCGAAGCAGCCAGAGATAAAGATCTGCTTAAACTGGCCAAATCCAAAGGCGCCCGGGGAATCAACATGGCCGGTATCTGCTGTACGGCCAACGAAATACTTCTTCGCCACGGCCTGCCTATTGCGGGAAACGTCCTTCAGCAAGAACTATCCATCAGCACAGGCGCCGTAGAAGCCATGATTGTGGACGTTCAATGCATCATGCCCTCCCTTCCTGACGTCAGCAAGTACTTCCATACCGAGCTCATCACGACTTCGCCAAAAGGAAAGATCACCGGCGTCAAATATTACGAAATGGAAGAGAAAAATGCCCTGAAAACAGCAAAAAAAATCGTCAGGGAAGCCATTCTCAACTTTCCCAACAGAGGTAAAGTGGATATTCCCAGGGAAAAAATGGATCTCATCGCCGGATTCAGTCATGAGGCCATCAACTACATGCTGGGAGGTTCTTTCAGGGGCTCTTACACACCTCTGAACGACAATGTCATCAATGGCCGGATCAGGGGTGTCGCCGGCGTCGTCGGCTGCTGCAATCCAAAAGTCGTGCACGACCAGAGCCATGTCAGCTTGGTGGAAGAGCTCATCGCCAACGACGTTCTGGTTGTCCAGACCGGATGTTCGGCCATCGCTTGTGCCAAAGCCGGGCTGCTCACACCGGAGTCAGCCGTGAAATATGCAGGAAAAGGACTGGCTGAGGTTTGTGGAGCGGTCGGGATGCCGCCGGTCCTTCATTCAGGTTCCTGCGTCGACAACAGCCGGATCCTTATCGCCCTTTCAGAGATGGTGAAGGTCGGAGGATTGGGAGAAGATATCAGCGACCTGCCTGTGGCCGGTGCCGCTCCTGAATGGATGAGCGAGAAAGCCATATCCATCGGGCACTATTTCGTCTCTTCGGGCGTCTTTACCGTGTTCGGCATAGGTCTTCCCATTACCGGAAGCGACATATTTACAGAACACATCTTCAGGGAATTCGAAAAAATTTACGGGGGTATGTGGGCAGTGGAACAGGATCCCGGCAAAATGGCCGCCGGGATGATCGACCACATCGATTCCAAGAGGAGAAATCTGGGAATCGACCGGGAGAAAGAACGTATTCTCTTCGATATGGAGATGAGGAGAGAGCTGGAGATTTAAAGGATGAATCCATATCGAGAAAATCGTGCCGCATCCGCTGGATTACGGGTCATGACATTGAAAGGGTAAGGGAATGTCGAAAATCATCGCGACAAGGGCCATTCGAGGCGCCCATAAGCTGGTTACGCGCGCAGAAAAAGAACTCAACGAGGCCTTGGAATCGAAAGGACCGGATACCAAAGTGGAGTTCCCGAATACAGGATACTATCTTCCCCTATCTCACGGCATTTTGGGAATGAAGATCGAAAACCTGAGCAGCCTCCGGGAGCTGCTGGAAGAAGCGAAAAAACTCCTTCCACCGGCTCCGGCAGATAACCTTTGGGTCCCCTATTTAGGCCATACCCTGGATGCGGGGATGGCGACTCTCTTTGCCGATGAGATCATTGAATCCATCAAATACACCCAAAATCCTCCCCCTTATTTTACGGAGCCGAATCCCGATGAGGAACATCTATGGCTTGGTGCGGCCAACGACATCATCATGCGGGAAAGAGGCATCGAGTTCGTCGACGGCACAGCGCCGGGCTTTGCCGCCTGTGTGGGCTACTGTCCTACCAACGAAATCGCTGTTCAACTGGCCAGAGAACTCCAGGAAAAAAATCTCTATGTTTTTATGTCCGCAGCTACGGACGGTAAATCCATGGCCCAGCAGCTCAGGGAGGAAGGGATCCAAATGGGGTGGGAAACCCGGCTGGTCCCCTTTGGCGATGACGTCACCGCCACCGTCCACTCACTCGGCTTCGCCACACGGGCCGCTCTCTCTTTCGGAGGCGCACAACCCGGAGATTTTCAGAGAGTCCTCCGTTATAATAAAAACAGGATTTTTGCCTTTGTCCTCGCTCTCGGTCCGGTGGATGATGAAAAACACGCTCAAGCCGCCGGGGCGATCAATTTCGGATTCCCGACCATTGCGGATACGGATATAGACCAGATCTTGCCCACGGGGATATGCACCTATGAACACGTCGTATCCCCTGTTTCCCACGACAAAATCGTGGCCAAAGCGATTGAAGTCAGAGGGCTGAAAATCACCATCACCAAAGTTCCCATTCCCGTTCCCTATGGTCCTGCTTTCCAGGGAGAAAGGATCCGTAAAGAGGAAATGTTCGTGGAGATGGCCGGCCAAACCCAGCCCGGTTTCGAATTTTTGACCACCAAGGAACTGGACGCGGTCGAGGACGGTAAGATCGATGTTATCGGCCCGGAAATCGATGATATCGAAGAAGGGGCACACATTCCTCTTGGAATATATGTGGAAGTGGCCGGCAGGGAGATGCAGGCAGATTTCGAACCCATCCTAGAGAGGCAGATCCATGATTTCATCAACTGCGCCAACGGTGTCTTTCATATGGGCCAAAGGGACATCAACTGGGTGCGCATCGGCAAGGAAGCCAAGGAGAAAGGATTCAAATTCGCCCATTTCGGCTCGATCATCCACGCCAAACTTCACGGAGAGTTCGGAAAAATAGCCGATAAAGTGCAGATCAAAATATTTACCCAGGAAAAGGACGTCGTCGAGCTCAGAACCCTGGCCAGGGGGGTTTACCAGCAGCGCGATGCCCGGCTGGAGGACATGACGGACGAGGCCGTGGATACGTTTTATTCCTGCACGCTCTGCCAGTCTTTTGCACCCAATCACGTCTGTATCATCACGCCAGAACGCTCAGGCCTCTGCGGCGCTTACAATTGGCTTGACGGCAAAGCCGCTTATCAGATAAATCCAACTGGTCCCAACCAGCCCGTAAAAAAAGGAAAGGTCATCGATGCGGAGAAAGGCCAGTGGCAGGATATAAACGTCTTCGTCTTCAACCAATCGCACAAATCGCTGGAGGCGTTCAATGCCTACAGTATCATCGATTTCCCGATGACATCCTGCGGGTGCTTTGAATGCATCAGCGGCATTCTTCCCTCGACGAACGGTATCATGACCGTCTACAGGGATTATACGGGCATGACCCCCAGCGGCATGAAATTCTCTACCCTGGCCGGGACAGTAGGCGGAGGTGTCCAAACCCCCGGATTTATCGGACACAGCAAACAATACATCGGAAGCAAAAAATTCATCTCGGCCGAGGGAGGAGCGAAACGCATCGTTTGGATGGATAAGGGACTCAAGGAAGAAATGGGGCCTATCCTGAACGAGATCGGCAAAAAAGAGGGTGTTGAAAATTTCGTTGATATGATTGCCGATGAAACCGTAGCGGAAACCGAGGAAGAGGTCCTCGAATACATCACCAAAAAAAATCATCCGGCTTTATCCATGCCGGCTCTTTTTTAGACTGAAATGCGAACAATTGCCATATCCGGAAAAGGCGGGACAGGAAAATCCACGTTGTCTGCCCTTGTTATCCGTTGGATCAAGGATAACAGGACTCATTCCATCCTGGCCGTAGATGCGGATTCCAATGTCAACCTGAATGACCTTCTCGGCATATCTATCAGCGAGACCATAGGGGGCATCAGAGAAGAAATGAGGAAATCCGTCCATCAGATTCCAGGGGGAATGACCAAGCAGGCATTTCTCGAATACAAGATCCACACCAGCCTGGTAGAAACACCCGATTTTGATCTGATTGCCATGGGCCGGCCAGAAGGACCGGGATGCTACTGTTATGCCAACAACCTTCTGCGCGATATTTTAAAAACGCTCAGCAACAACTACCAGTACGTCATCATCGACAGCGAGGCGGGAATGGAACATCTCAGCCGTCGAACGACACAGAATATAGATTTTCTTTTAATCGTCTCAGATCCGTCCGCAAGAGGCATCCGGACGGCAGGAAGAATCAACCGCCTGCTAGAGGAATTGAACACACGCGTTGGTGTGAGACATCTCCTCCTGAACCGGGTCAGGAATCCAGTCCCTGAGGAACTGCAGCAGATTATTTCCGAAGAAGGTTTACCCCTTCTGGCCACCATCCCAGAGGATGAGAAGTTGAGAATGGCAGATCAGACCGGAGAGCCCGTGTGGAATATTCCGGAGGAATCGCCCATCTATCTTGAAATCGATCGGTTTATGAAAAAACTACTTTAAAAAAAGGATAAAATGGCTTTTGAGATTCCAAGAGAAACGAATGCAGGAAAAGTGACACAGGTCACGCTGGGAGCGACCTCGGAACAAGGCGGCACACGTGCACACGCCATCGCCATCGGGGGAAGTACGTCACTCCCTTTTCATCTATTCGAAGGTGAGCATCCCAATAAGCCCGTCGTTGCCATGGAAGTCTTTGACTCCGTACCCAGCAAATATCCGGAACCGTTGCTCGAATACTACGGGGATGTGATCGATAAACCCGGCGAGATGGCAAAAAGATGCGTCGATGATTTCGGTGCCGAACTCATCAGCATACGTCTCGAGGGGACACATCCAGAAAAAGGAAACAAATCCGCCGAAGAAGCGGCTGAACTCGTCAAACAGGTTTTGGGAAGCGTGGGCGTTCCTCTAATTGTCACCGGACACAGCCATTTCGAGAAAAACAATGAAGTCATGAAAAAAGTATGCGAAGTCACTGCGGGCGAGAATTGTCTGATAAACTATGTCGAGACGGATAATTACAAGACTGTTGCGGCAGCGTGTATCGCCTATAACCATACAATCGTGGCCCAAACCCCCATCGACGTCAATCTGGCCAAACAATTGAACATCCTGCTCACTGACATGAATTTTCCACAGGAAAAGATCGTGATGGATCCTCTCACTGGTACTTTGGGGTACGGCCTCGAATACACCTATTCCATCATGGAAAGAATCCGTAATGACGCCCTGGCTGGAGATAAAATGCTGGCTTATCCGATGCTGATCAATCCCGGCTATGAGACCTTCCGGGTCAAGGAATCCCGTACTCCGGAAGAAGCCTTCCCCGAATGGGGGAATCTGTCCGAAAGAGGCATTTACTGGGAGACGGCGACAGCCATGAGTCTCCTTCTGGCTGGAGCGGAGCTATTGATTATGTATCACCCTAAGGCAGTCGCCATCGTCAAAAAAAAGATAGCCGAGATGTTCGATTCGAAGAAGGGAGACTGAACATGGCCTTATCCGGATTGGATATATTCAAACTGTTACCCAAAACAAACTGTGGCGACTGCGGCGTGCCCACCTGCATGGCGTTTGCCATGAAGTTAGCCCAAAAAAAAGCCGAGCTGAGCGAATGTCCCCATGCCTCAGAAGAGGCTAAAGCGACCCTTGGCGCAGCCAGTGAGCCTCCGATCCGACTGGTCAAGATCGGGGGCGTCAATACCCTTGAAGTAGGCGGAGAAACGGTCCTTTTCCGGCATGAAAAAACCTTCTTTCACCAGACCGGGATAGCCATAGAGCTGAGAACTTCCGATGGAGCGGAAGCCAACCTCGAAAAAATCACCGAGATATCAAATCTCACAGTCGAGCGAGTGGGGGAAGAACTGAGTACAGATCTTTTTTTTGTCACCTTCGACTCGGACGACAAGGAAGCATTTCTGGCCACCGTGAAAGCTGCTAAGGGTAATTCGAACAAGGGAATCATCCTCGATTGTACTCAGCAAGAGGTGTTGAAAGAAGCCCTGGATATCGTCAAAGACGACCGGCCGGCCGTATTCTTGAGAGAACCCCTTTCCGAGAGCATTCTCGAGTCGGTGAAAACCCATGACGTCAACCTTATCCTGACCGGTCGGTCCTTCGAAGAACTGGAAGAACAGACCACGGCGGCCAAGGCTGCCGGAGTGGACAACCTGATAATGAACATGCAATCAGAGAATATCGGAGAGGCACTCCAGAACAATACGATCTTGAGGCGGAGTGCCTTGAAAAAGAGCTTCAAGCCATTCGGTTACCCTCTCTTCGCTTATATCGACGGGACGGACAAGTATGACTTGTTGGCCAAGGCATCCGTGCAGGTCTGCAAATACGGATCGATCATTGTAATCCCCGAATACGACAAAGCCCTTCTATACACTCTGTTCACTCTCCGCCAAAACATCTACACCGATCCGCAAAAGCCGATCCAGGTCGATGCCAAGGTCTACCCCATCGGTGAACCTACGCCCGAATCGCCCGTGTTTGTCACCACTAACTTTTCTCTCACATATTTCATGGTTTCCGGCGAGATCGAAAACTCCGGGATCTCGGCGCACCTAGTGATCGCTGATACGGAAGGACAATCGGTGTTGACTGCTTGGGCTTCAGGAAAATTTGTCGGAGAAAAAATCGCGAAATTCATCAAAGAAATCAAGCTCGAAGAGCAGATCAACACACGAAAAATCGTGATCCCCGGTTTCGTGGCGCAGATAAGCGGCGATCTCGAGGAAAATCTGCCGGGATGGGAAGTCATCGTGGGCTGCCAGGAAGCATCCGATATTCCGTCATTCATCAAAAACGTCGAATTGACATGAAAATGAGGACAGGCAATCACTGCTGAGGCGGCCAGAAAAAATGCCCGTTTGTTTTTCGGAAAGACAAATGGCACACATTATACGGACATGGACCTCTTTCCGTCATATAGAAAATCATGCAACGATACAAATAAATACCTTACATGAAAGACATACCTAAAGGAGGATAAGATGAGCGAAGCGATTCTCGATGCCATCCAAAAGAGAATACTGCTTTTCGACGGAGGTTTCGGCACGGAGCTTATTGCCCATGGCTTTCCACAGGGCGCGTGCCCCGAGAGCTGGAATGAGGAAAAACCGGATATCGTGAGAGAGATCCACAAAAGTTATTACGATGCCGGAGCGGACGCAGTCCTGACAAACAGTTTTGGAGGAACAACCATAAAACTCAGTTCTCACGGCTTAGAAGACAAATGCTTCGAACTCAATCGTGCGGCCGGACTCATTGCCAACCAGGTGAAGCCAGAAGGACGATACCTTGGAGGGAGTATGGGACCGACAGGGAAATTCCTCCAGCCCCAAGGAGAATACTCCGAGCAAGAATTCGAAGATGCCTATGCTGAGCAAGCTCGGGGGCTGACGGATGGAGGAGTAGACTTCCTGCTGATCGAGACACAATATGACCTGAACGAAGCCCTGTGCGCGTTGAGAGGAGCAAGGAAAGCTTCGGATTTGCCGGTCTTTCTGACAATGACCTTCAACCATCATCCGAAAGGTTTTTTCACGATGATGGGAAACAGTGTCGACCAATTTCTAGAGACAATGGAGCGAGAAGGCGTTTCCGTCTTGGGCTCCAACTGCACTCTGAACAGTGAAGAGATGGCTGAGATGATAAAGATCATGCGGGAAAAAACTACTCTGCCGATCATTGCTCAAGCCAACGCGGGAAAACCTTCACTCTCTGAGGACGGTGAGGTCGCCTATTCCCAGAGTATGGAGGACTATTTGCGGTTTGTCCCTCAGATCATAAACAACGGCGCCAATATCATCGGGGGATGTTGCGGAACAAACCCGGATTACATTGCACGGATGTCAGAGATCGTGAAAGAGTCGTCAGTTAATTATGCCTGATTACCTCGACACGAAGACGAACAGGGGTGACGAGGCAGCGCTTTCTGCCCAGGATGATTTCCCGCTGTGGTCAGCTCTGTTCGGATTGATGCTCCTCGATCAAATCCGGCTCAGGCCGAAGATCAAAGCGCTGGATATCGGTTTCGGCTCGGGTTTCCCTTTATTAGAACTGGCCCAAAGACTGGGAAATTCTTCGACTGTCTATGGAATCGATCCTCACAAAGCTGCTCATGAAAGAACTCAATACAAGATGAATGTGTTGAAAATCGAGAATGTCCAGCTCATCGAGGGAGATGCGTCCTCTATGTCTTTCCCGGACGACACCTTTGATCTCATCGTGTCTAACCTGGGAGTGAATAATTTTGATAATCCACCAAAAATCTTTGTGGAATGTTTCAGAGTGGCCAAACGCGGTGCCCAGATCGTTCTGGCAACGAATCCCAAAGGACATATGGATACGTTTTATCTCATTTTCGCGGAGACATTGAGAGAGCTTCACAGGGAAGATGTAATGGTTGATCTCGCTGCACACATCGAACACAGGTTGACGGCTGAAACGATCTGTCAGCATCTCGAACAGTCCGGTTTTAATATCACAGGAATATATCAGGAGTGTTTCCGGCTTCGTTTCCTGGATGGGACGACTTTTTTCAGACATGCACTCATCAGGGACGGTTTCCTGGATGACTGGAAACGGCTTATTCCTAAGCAAGATCGAAAGGAAATCTTCACAGCGCTGGAAGCAAATCTGAACCGAGCTTCAAAAAGTGCAGGAACGCTCGAACTGACGATCCCCATAGCCTGCATCGAAGCAGAAAAATGATTCTTCAAAAGCAAAAAGGGATCGTCAAAAGGACTTTTTCTTGGAATTCATCTTGACCTCCTCCCAGCAGGAGGGCTAAAATCAAGGATTATTTTGAGAGGAGATAAAAGACAATGAATAATGAAGAGTTTTTGAAGACGGTCAAAAAAGCAATCGTGGAAGGGAAAAAAGACGAAGCCGTACAACTTGCACAACGAGCGATCACAGAAATGATGGACCTCAACGAGGTCATTGAAAAGGGATACATACCTGGGATACAGAAAGTGGGACAACTGTGGGAAGAAGGGGAATATTTTTTGCCCGAGTTGATTACGAGTGCTGAAAGTATGAAAGCGGCCATGAAAATCATGCAGCCTGAGCTGGAAAAAGCTCAAATCGACGTGCGATCAGCGGGAAAAATCGTTATCGGAACGGTAGAGGGAGATATTCACGACATCGGTAAAAATCTTGTTGCATCGATTCTTTCAGCCAATGGATTTGACGTGGTCGATCTTGGAGCGGATGTGAAATTAGAAACGTTCATCGAAAAGGCTGAAGAAGTGAATGCTGACCTTATCTGTTTATCCGCCCTTCTGACGACTACCATGACCGGCCAAAAGAAGCTTATCGCGCTCCTCAAAGAAAAAGGATTATTTGGACGATTTAAAGTCATGGTTGGTGGAGCACCTGTCAACCAAAAATGGGCCGACGATATAGGTGCTGACGGATATTCGGAGAATGCTCTCACCGCTGTGGGTGCTGCGAAAAAACTGGTGGGAAAGAAGTCATGATTAAAACAGTTAGACCCAAACTCGAGCTTTTAAGTTATGAATTCATCCAAAAAATCATAGATGAGGCATACAGTATCCTTGAAAATCAAGGAGTTTTTATCGAGAACGAAGAAGCGCTGGAGTTATTTCGAGAGGCCGGAATGAAAGTGGATGCATCTTCGCAAAGAGTTCGAATCACCGCAAAGCTCATTGAAAACTCTCTTTCATCCACACCTCCATCCCTGAAAATGTATGACAGGAATGGAGAAATCGAGTATTTGCTCGGTGGTGATGAAGTCCACTTTGATCCAGGCTCAGTGGCGGTCACGATACTGGATTCCGAGACACAGCAGGAGAGAAAAGCCGTCACCAATGATCTGATCCGGTTTTCCCATCTGACTGACTGCCTCGAACATCTCCATTTCCAGAGCACTGGAATTCTGAGCACGGATGTCTCCGAGATCGCTTCGGACAGCTATCGACTCTACATCGGACTCCTTTTCTCCAAAAAACCCATCGTCACTGGGACGTTCAGAGTCGAAGGATTCGAACCGATGCACAGAATGCTCGTCGCCATACGAGGAAGCGAAAAGAACCTTGTGGAAAAACCTCTGGCCATATTCGATGCTTGCCCCTCCCCTCCTCTTAAATGGAGCAATTTGACTGCCCAGAGTTTGATCGACAGCGCCCGGGCTGGCATCCCCTCTGAGCTGATATCTATGGGGATGACTGGAGCTACCGCTCCTGTCACAATTGCAGGCACACTAGTCCAGCATGTCGTTGAAAACCTCTCCGGACTGGTTATGTGCCAGCTGGCAAAAAAAGGAGCGCCTGTTATCTTCGGTGGTTGTCCGGTGAGCTTCGACATGAGAAAAGGGACAACACCCATCGGCGCTATCGAAACCATGATGATCGACTCCTCCTATGCACAGATCGGCAAACATTTCAATCTTCCTACACACTCTTACATGGGAATGAGCGATGCCAAGATCAATGATGCACAGGGAGGATTCGAAACCGGTATTGGGACTGTTCTTGCTGCACTTTCTGGATTGAATGTGATCTCCGGAGCTGGGATACTGGATTTCGTCAGGTGCCAGAGTCTGGAAAAATTGGTTGTTGACAATGAGATCTGCGGTATGGCCTATCGATTGATAGAAGGTATAACACAACGCGATGATCCGATCACTCTGGATCTTTTCAAAGATTTCGCGAGGGACACACAGTTTCTCTCACATCCGCATACCAAAAAATGGTACAGGGGGGAACACACCTTTCCCAGGCTGATCGATCGAGAGCCGTATGATATCTGGGTATCCCAGGGGAGAAAATCTATAACTGACCGCGCCAAAGAGGAAGTGGAAAATCTGCTGCAAAAAAATCCGCCTCCTCTTCCCGATAAAGAAACACAAAAAGCTCTCAAAGAGATCATGCTGTCAGATGCCATGAGGAATGGAATGTATTCATTACCCGAGATAAATTTTCCCTAGAAAAATAAGCGAATTTATGAAAAATAAGAGCTGTGAGGTGAACATCCCCAGTCATTAGATACATAATGCCATCTAACAAATGCGGCTGGACAACCAGCCAGATGCAACGATTGAGAGAACTCAATGCGGCAGAGTCCGTGCTCAGCAAGCAGTTTTCCGGCACTGAGGAACGAAATAGAAATTTCTTCACGTTTGAACAAAATCTTGTTCGCCAAAGCCAACGGAATCTCCAGGATATGCGAACCAAACGCCGCCGTCCGCGACTTTGCGAACTGGAAGATTCTCTCATACAGGCGCTGATAAAACAGGATTTCGTACAAGTCATCACGCCGCTTCTCATCTCAAAAGATTCCCTCGCAAAGATGTCGATAGAGTCAGATCACGATCTGTTCAAAAAGGTTTTTTGGATCGAAGAGAAAAAATGCCTGAGACCTATGCTGGCCCCCAATCTCTATTTTCTACTGAGAGAGCTCGTGCACATATGGGAAAAACCGGTTCGAATATTTGAAGTGGGCCCCTGTTTCCGCAGGGATACAAAAGGTCGGCACCACTTGAATGAATTCACAATGCTCAATCTCGTGGAACTTGGGTTGCCCCTCACCAAAAGAAAGGAGAGGCTGGAAGAACTCGCGACGGTCGTAATGGAAACCTGTGGTATAACAGAATTCATTTTCATCTCTCACCGGAGTGAAGTCTATGGCGAAACGATGGATGTCCTTTCCGATTTTGAAGTGGCCTCAGGTGCTGTGGGCCCTCATCCACTGGATTCAAACTGGGGAATAACAGACCCCTGGGTCGGTATCGGATTCGGGCTGGAAAGACTCCTTATGGTCAGGGAAAACTTCCACAATATACAGCGAGCTGGCCGCGCCTTGGTCTATTTGGATGGAGAACGTCTGAACATATGAGTGTATTCTGCTCTCCGAATCAAGGGGCAGTCATTGAATAATGAGGAGATTCGCACATTAGGAGATAAATGATGAGTAAAGAAGAGTTCTTCAGGGAAGCCGAACAATCGATTCTAAGCCATGACAAAAACAAAGCCGAAGAAGTCGCACGAAAAGGCCTTGCTGAAGGTCTCGATCCGGTCGAGTTCATCACCAAGGGCTTCCGTGAAGGGATCACACAAATTGGAGATCTTTTCAGCAGAGGGGAGATATTCCTGCCGCAACTCATTGAAGCCGCCGAAGCTATGAAGACAGCAAACAAAATTCTTACAGAATCGATGCCGGAGTCTGCTCAAGAAAAAAGAGGGAAGTTCGTAATAGGAACAGTGCAGGGAGACATTCACGATATCGGCAAATTCTTAGTGATTTCACTCCTTCGCGTTAACGGTTTCGAGGTTTATGACTTGGGTCACGACGTCGAAATACAGAAATTTATCGATAAAGCCCTGGAAGTCGAGGCGGATATTATCGGAACGAGTGCCCTCCTGACCACGACTATGATCGGGCAAAAAACCCTGGAGGAGAAACTCCTCAAAGAAGGACTCAAAGACAGATTCAAAACAATGGTCGGAGGAGCTCCGATTACGCAGCGGTGGGCCGATAGGATCGGAGCCGATGCCTTCGGCGAGGACGCAAACGATGCCGTCGAGAAGGCTTTACGTTTGGTCGGCTCAAAATAGGTCGAATTTCCTGTTTTTCGACCGAAATATGTGGACATTGAGCTATGGCTCAAAGAGATCGACTGATGAAGCTCGAAGACATCCTTGAAAAAACTCTGCGAAGAATACCTCTCTCCGCATCAGAAATGACATATCTTCTTGAACTGAAAGAAGGAAATCAAATATCTCAAGTCTTCCGAACTGCCCAGTATATGAGGACTAAATATTTTGGGCAAAAGGTCTTTCTTTATGGTTTTGTCTACTTTTCCACATACTGCCGGAACAACTGCACATTCTGTGCATCCAGGACATCCAACAAGCTGGCTCAGAGGTACAGAAAAAGCGAATCAGAAATCGTCGATGCCGCCAGGCTGCTTAAAGAATCCGGAGTCCATCTGATCGACCTGACTATGGGAGAAGATCCTTTCTACTTAAGGAGTGAAAGAGGATTCGCTTCCCTCCTGACAACGATCCAAAAGGTGAAGAAAGAAACGGGTTTACCCCTCATGATCTCACCGGGAGTCGTTTCAAAAGATGTGTTAGCGGAATTTGCTAAAGCAGGGGTCGACTGGTATGCTTGCTACCAGGAAACACACAACCGGCAACTGTTCTCGTCTCTCCGTCCAGAACAGGATTATGACTCACGTCTTTCGAGCAAAATCATTGCGAGACGTTTGGGGATTCTGATCGAAGAAGGAATTTTGACAGGTGTGGGAGAAAATTCTCCGGATATTGCATACTCAATAGAAGCGATCAAGTCATTGGAGGCTTCACAGGCCCGTGTGATGAGCTTTGTTCCTCAGATGGGAACGCCGATGTACAGCAGAAAATCCCCTTCTCGACTGAGAGAGTTGATGACCATCGCAGTGCTCCGCCTTTTGTATCCGGACCGCTTGATACCTGCTTCGCTGGATGTAGACGGCCTTGATCTCCTCCAACAGCGGCTGGAAGCAGGTGCAAACGTGATCACCTCCTTGATCCCTCCCCGACTGGGACTATCGGGCGTATCTCAACCTTCTCTCGGTATAGAGGAAGGGTTACGCACGGTTCAAGGTGTGGCTCCGCTGCTCGATCGGATGGGTATAGAGGTCGCTGCGAATCAAGATTATTTTCAATGGCTTTGCAGGGAAAAAGCTCCCTCAGCTTATGGCCAGGCGAATTATGAGGCGGCCGCATGAAAGTAGCTGTCATCGGCGGAAAACTGCAGGGAATTGAGGCGGCTTATCTTGCACAACAGGCGGGATGGCAGGTGGTGCTCATCGACAGAGCCCCGAACGTCCCAGCAAGAGGGCTCGCCCACTCTTTTATCCAATTGGATGTCATAGAAGATACAATAGCTCTTTCAGACATCTTCAAGGATATGGACCTGATTGTCCCCGCATTGGAAAATGACAATGTTCTCAAATCTTTGAAAGACATAGCGGGGAAAGGACAATTTCCGCTTGCTTTTGATGAAGCGGCTTACGCCATCAGTTCTTCTAAACAAAAATCTGACTCGCTTTTCAACAAGCTGGGACTTCCTGTGCCCCGAACCTGGCCTGATTGCAGTTTTCCGGTAATAATGAAGCCCTCCGGGCTGAGTGGAAGCCAGGGGGTTCGAAAAATCGACAACAGAGAGGAAATGGCGTCCATTCGTCCTGAAGGAGACATCGAAAGCGGGAATTGGGTCATCCAAGAATTTCTTGAAGGCCCGTCCTACTCTCTGGAAGTCTTAGGCCTCAACGGGAATTTCCGCTCACTTCAATCCACGATCATCGAAGTCGATAAGATTTTCGACTGCAAAAGAGTCACTGCCCCAGCGGACCTTTGTGAAGTTCACAAGCACAGGTTCGATGAAATAGCCGGTGCGGTTGCTGAGAATATCAACCTGAAAGGAATCATGGATATAGAGGTCATCCTCCATAAGAACGAGCTCAAAGTCCTGGAAATCGATGCCCGGTTGCCCAGCCAGACACCCACGGTCGTGCTCAAATCAACCGGCATCAACATATTGGAGCTCTTATATGACATATTCAACAAAGGGAAAATTCCCGTTATTCCCCCGATCGTAAATGAGAAGCCAGTCATCTATGAACATATCAGCGTAAGTCCCGATGCTCTAGAAGTTTCGGGTGAACACATCATTTCAGAAGCCCGACCTCTCCACTACCAAATGGATTTTTTCGGAGCCGATGAGGCCCTTACGGATTTCGACCAGGACCATCCGGACTGGATAGCGACTTTGATATTATGCGGAAAAACTAAAGAAGAGGTTACCCAAAAGCACCGCCATGTTCTGGAAACAATCCGTGCAACATTCGGATTGCGAGAGTGCGCCGATTCGTTTTTGGAAATATATTAAAATTTTTGGTTCTGAAAAGAACGGATATAACGGTGTGATATGACTCGTTTAAGCAGCGATTTGATTTCAGGAATGGCTGAGACTATGGATGCCTATGACATCGAACTCGTGCAAAAGACAGGTCTTACTCTGAGACAAATTGCCGCAAGAACAGCGGGTATTTCCGAAGAGGCCCTGTGTACGGCGTTCGGAACAGAATCTGTCGCCGCTATCCCAGTCACTTCCGGTCAAGGAGTGATCGAGGGATTCACACAAGCTGTTCAGGCAATCATTCATCATTTAGGCTGTCCCTCGTTCATCACAGAAAGCTGTGATGCTGCAGGACTTGCGGAAGGAATAGAGAAAGGGGCTTCAATTCTTTTTCTTGCAGATGATGTTCGTTTTATCGCGGTTAACCTCTCTCATAAATGCGTTGTCGACAACGACCTTGCCACAGGATGGAGTTATGCCTATGCTTTAGATTCCTTTGCCGGTGGTCTGAAGGAGCAAGATGTGCTGCTCATAGGAGCAGGCCCGGTGGGAAACCATGCCCTGCATGCACTCCTTAGACTCGGAGCCAACGTGGGCGTTTATGATATCGATGGCTCAAAAGTCAAACCTCTCATTGACAAATACAGGATCAAACGAGAAAAAAATCTATCCGATGCACTGGACCGGTACACACTCCTCTTCGATGCCTCCCCTGCTCCTGATATACTCCATCCCGAACACATCAAACCGGAAACCATCATTGCAGCGTGCGGCATACCCCTCGGTTTGAGCGATAAGGCTCGAACCCTTGTTGAAGGGCGCCTTATCCATGATCCTCTCCAGCTGGGAACAGCGGCAATGCTTGCCATAGCTGTGTGCTATGGATTGCATAATAAATGTGGGGGGCGGATCGGAAGGATCGCATAGACCCTAAATCTATGAAGCCGGGTGCGACTCCCGGGCTCCCCGCCAAAAAGATATTCTTGCATATGAGGAGTGCACATCTGTTGAAAAGGACACCGGATGGCTGCCAAAAAGATTAAAGACAAATACATTCGCAAACAGCTCGATTTTTTCATCCTGGTCGAAAAGATCAAACTGTGGCCCTCCCGGAACGGTCTTCTGCACGGGATTAAAGCTTTTGCTGTCAAGGGATCTTTCGCTGAGATCACCACTCACTGCAATAAGACATTTATGGTTCGACATTCCAAGCGAAGCCGGGCCGCTCGCTGGCTGCGTAATAAATGGTACTTCCAGAACTGCAGAAAATGCCGAATTCCCGAGTGGAAGATCACAAAGTACCAGAAAACACACTTCAACCAGCACCGTGGTTCACTTCTGAGAAAGGAGACGGATTAGATCATTTTTACAGAGAATACTAGATATAATCTTCTGGTGCGCAAAGGATGAACGAAAGTTCATAGCAAAAAATTTCATAAAGAAAGGAGGTGATAAAGGAATGAAAAAAATCAGAACGAGAATGGGAGACGGCTCCATTGTGGAGATCACAGAGAGCGACCTCAAACGAGAGTTTGAAGAGGGCACACAAGACGCTGCCGAGAGAGGAAAAATCCCTTCACTCACCCAGGAGGAACTGGATCATCTTTTCGATATTTACAGTTCCCCTTCCAGGGTAGCAGGTGTAGAGATGGGAAACGAAGTTGTCTTCACCTATGATTCCACATGCGGTGAAGTGCAGCGCACACTCACACCCATCGACAGGACACAATCGCTCCAACTGTTCGAAAGAATGCTGGGCGCCGATACGGTGGAACTCGGGCACAACGATTACAGCTTTAAAGCTGTCAAACCTGTCATCAGCTACGAGCGGAATGTCCTGGAGCAAGCGCAGCTGATCACAACCGTCCCGGTACTCTACGGGGCCATGCCCAACCTGGGTCTGTACTACCGGCCTGAGGGTCCAGTTAAGAATCCCTCTGAGCTCATGGCCATGGGCAAAATCAAGGAGGCCAGAGAAGCTCATGAAGAAGCTATCGAATTTGCGGTCAAAGATATGGTTTATGTGGCAAGCGAGCTGTATGAATCGGGCGTTGACGCCATTGATTTCGACACCACAGGTTCTGCTGGAGATCCAGATTTTCTGGCTGCTCTGAGGGCAGTGGAAATCCTGAAGGCGAAATACCCTGACTTGTGCATCGAAATGGGTATGTCGGGTGAATTTGTCCTGGGGATGCATGGTGAACTGACCTACAAGGATGTCCGGCTTGCTGGATTGTATCCTCATCAACAAGTGCAGCTTGCCGAGAAAGCGGGAGTGACGATTTTCGGGCCCGTCGTTAACGCGAATACCAGCAAAACCTGTGCATGGAATGTCGCCCGGGTGGTCACGTTCCTGAAGTTGTGTGTGGAACAGTCGAACATCCCCGTGCATGCGAACATGGGAATGGGTGTCGGAGGTTTACCAGTCACGCCATTCGTCCCCATTGATGCGGTCTCGAGGGCGTCCCAAGCTGTGGTTGAGATCACACGTCTGGACGGTTTATAGGTGGGCGTGGGAGATATTCTCGGCATGGCCGCGACTCATGCGATTGCGTCGGGCATGGGCGGGATGCGCACTGCCGGAGATCTGGTGGCGCGCATGCAAATGTCCCGGGGCATGAGACTCAAGGATGCCAAAGAGTATGTGGCCGGCAAATTGAACATTTCTCTCGCTGAACTGAGCGATCCAATCGTGATGTCGGAACGTCGAGAAGACCTCAATCTGGGGTTGATCAATCCTCCACCCAACTCTGTCAAGGGGATAGAGACAAAGTTTCACATCGCAGAGCTTCTGGGAATTGAAATCAACTCCCTCCGCAGGTTTAAAGAAAAAAGCGGAATTTAATCAGCCGCCGGAAAAGTCTGAGATTTCTGCGGATCGGTGTTTTCTTTTCTTATTGAGAGAGTGATTTCTGCAGTTGTTTGGCCTTGGACACATGCTGCTGGGATTCCTGGTATCTCCCCAATCTATTATAGATGTCAGCTAGAACGAAGTGCGCGAGAACAGCTGTTTTTAATTCAGGATTTAGACTGATTCCCTTCTCTGCCAGCCGGGCTGCCTCTTTGAGGTCCATTCCGGTGTCCATATAAGCTTTTGCCAAAAAGACATAGGCACTGCCATATTCTTCATTTTTCTGGATACAGCTTTTGAATTCTTTTATGGCCTTATCCAGTTCTTTCATTTTGACATATAAAAGGCCCAGATTGAAATCCGGCTGGAAGTTGAACGGACTGGTTTCTTGCTCCTTTTTATATTCTAAAACGGCTTGATTGAATTCCCCTCTCGCCTCATGGAGCAAGGCCATGTTGAAATGGGCATTGACAAGTGGGATACTTCTTTCGATGCTGAGTGCCTTTTCTATTTCTTGCTCGGCCTCATCATACATGTTCAGTTTCAAATATACGGCTCCCAATTTATTGTGAAACACTGGAGCCTCAGGATCAATCGCAATCCCAGATTTAAGATAATTCTTTGCCTCCTCGAGCTGCCCTTTCTCATGGTGAATATCTCCCAGATGCAGGAACGATTTGGTGTCTTTGGGATCCATTTCTACCAGTCGTTTAAAGCCGACAATCGCCTCATCAGACATCCCCGCATTTTTATAGGCTAGAGCCATTCCGAATATGGCTTCGTAATAATCTGGATCGACTTCAAGGGCCTTTCTGAATTCTTCGATGGCCTCATCATATTTTTTCTGTTTGGAATAGATGTTTCCAAGGATGTACCGGGCTTCAAGAACAGAAGGATCTTTTGCTAAAACATCCTTTATTTTTGTCTCAGCTTTGTCCATTTTCTTTTCTGCAGACAAAAATTGGGCAAGCTTTATCTCGTTATAAAGGTCGATTTTGTCTTTCGGGTCGGCCAGTTTGCCTCCTTTTTCTTTGGCTTTGGTATGGAAAGAACCTATGTACCCCAAAGCTTGGAGCTTTTCCAAGGAGTCATTATCGATTTTTCTGGGACCCACATCCTCGATTCCTTCTTCGGCATACTCTTCGATCAAGGCCAACAACTCTTTTTTCATCTCATGGCCTAAAGAGGCTTTTTGGTTGACCAGGTTGTTGACTTCTCCTGGATCCTCCAGTGTGTCATAGAGTTCCGGTCGCGGCGCATCGATAAATTTATATCGCCCCTTACGCAGAGACTTCAGTTCGCTCCAGCCATAATGGTATCTAGGCCAATACGTCTCACTGTAGGCAAGGCGCTCATCCTGAGCCTCATTCTCTAAAATGAGAGATAATAAACTTTCTCCTTGTACGCTTTCCGGCATTTCTTCGTCGAGAAGATGGAGAACAGTGGGCATAATATCTATACTTTTCACTTGATTGGATACTACATGACCGCCAAATTTTCCTTCCGGGAACCGGATGATGAGCGGCACTCTGATATCGGAATCATAGATGAAGAAACCATGGGCGCTTTCTTTATGTTCGCCGAGGCTTTCCCCATGGTCTGCGGTAAAAATAATAAGAGTCTTATCCAATAAATTTTTCTTTTCCATAAAATCCCGAAATTCGCCTATCAGTTGATCGACATAGGCAATTTCACCGTCATAGAGTCCGAAACGACTCCCCCCATACTCTGTTTTATAAGGTTCAGGAGGATCGTATGGTGTATGGGGATCATACAGATGAATCCAGGCGAAAAATTTCTGCTGAGATTGGTTCTCCAGCCATTTATAGGCTTCCGCCAATACCTCGTCCCCCCTTCTCTGGACAGAGTCGAGGCTTACTGTTTTGTACTTTGTCAGGTCAAAATTATCATAGTAGGTGTCAAAACCCTGATCCAGCCCCCAGCGAGAATCGAGGACAAAAGCAGCCACGAAGGCTCCGGTAGCATAGCCTTTGTTTTTCAAGGATTCGGCCAGAGTGAGATGGTTCTTATCGAGGTAAAATCCCCCGTTATCGCGGATGCCATGATAAAGAGGATAGGTCCCCGTTAAGATTGAAGAGTGGGAGGGAAGAGTGAGAGGAGCCTGGGCGATGTTGTGTTCAAACAGAATTCCTTCGTTCGCCAATTGATTGATTTGAGGTGATTTCACCTTGTCGTAGCCATAGCATTCCAAATGATCCGCCCTGAGTGTGTCAATAGTGAACAGGATGACGTTCAGTTCCTCGAGCTCAACGGGACTTACCAAGGATCGGAAGGACTTAAGGGTTTTATCGCTTGTTGTTATTCTTTTATCGGGCCTGGCTTTCAAGAAGAACAAGTAGGTGAGCAGCCCGGCCAAAACGAGGAAAATTACAGCCAGAATCCATATTCTTTTATTCATAATCATTTCATCCTTAATCTAACTCAGATATCTTTTTTTTCAGGATTTTTACCTTTTCCTCAACATCAGGTTGATGGTGGTTGATTTCCAATGATTTCTCCCACGCAGCCAGGGCTTCATCCCATATCCCCAGGCTGTAATAACATTCTCCTATTGAATTCAGAAGATTTATATTTATCCCATAATGGGAGAGAGCTTTGTTGTAGATGGCAATAGCCTGATCGAATTCCCCCAGAGCCTGATGGGATTTTCCCAAAAGAAAATAGACTTGATAAGGAACTTCTGACTGATTAGAGAAAGCTATCAGCACCTGCTTGGCCTGTAGGTGTTTTTTTTGAACAGAATAGACTTGGGCCAGGTTCAGGGCAAAATCTAAGGAATCGGGCTTCTTCTGGAAAGCTTCCTCTAACTTGACCTGCGCTTCATCGACTTCGCCCTTGCTGAACAACTGCTTTCCCAAGAGGAATGAATAGACAGGGTGACCTGGGGGCGGCAGTGTTTTGGTGTGAATCCAGGGACGGGGAAACGCTGATACAGGGGAAATCTCGAAATTCTCTTGCTCAGAAAGGATTTCCTGTTCACCATCCCACAACCCAACCTGAAGGCGGTAGTAGCTCGGCGGAAATTCCTGGAGAGAGAATTCATGTCTAAAATTCACCCTTTCTTCATATTGGTTGACTTTTCTGGTGAAATTTAAAAATGGCTCATCGCCTTTGAAAAATTCATATTTCAACTGACCT
>CAYFWF010000062.1:0-2414 GCA_964346815.1 uncultured Eubacteriales bacterium
TACTACGTAAAGATGCTGGCTTTCTCGCAGTACGGGAACGGCCCTGTCTGGAGCGAAGCCCTGGTCCTTTTACTGGCGCTGGTGGGCGGTTATGCGGCTTTCCGGCCTTTCCCGAAAGAAGATTCAAGTCCAGTTTTTCTGCGTTTTGTTGCCTTCTATACGCTCCTTTCTACGGCAGCGTACTCTCTGATCCCTTACAAGACTCCCTGGAACATGCTTCCGTTTTATATCGGATTTATCCTGCTCGCGGGATATGGCGCTTCATTTCTGCTTAAAATAAGTAGAAAATTGATTTTCTGGATCGCGGTTACTCTGGTGCTCGTTTTGGGTGTCTTTCACCTGGGGATACAGTGTTTTAATGCAAATTTTAATTATCACGCAGATTCCCGCAATCCTTACGTGTATGCCCACACCAGCAGCGACTTCCTGAATTTGGTTAACCGGATCAACGGCCTGTCCTCTCATCATCCAGAACAGGAAAACATGTTGATCAAAGTGATCACACCGCCAGATGAAGCCTGGCCCCTGCCGTGGTACTTGAGAGGCTACGGAAAAGTGGGATACTGGCAGGAGGTGGAGAAAGCCGGAGAACTTGCCGATGTTCCGGTCATCATTACCTCCTCAGATAACACACGTCAACTCCAGCCTTATTTGGAAGAGAGTCATCTGCTCGAATACTATGAACTCCGCCCCGGTATCCTACTGGCTTTGCACATAGAGCAGAATCTCTGGGAGGAATTTCTCCGGAAGAAAAAAGTGAACTAATGGATATTTCAATCGTTATTCCGGCGCTGAATGAAGCCCAGAAAATCCGATTTGATGTGGAGGCGGCTTCCTCTTTTATCAATGAAATTCAGCGAAACGGCGAAGTGATCGTAGTCGACGACGGGAGCAGTGACGGGACGGCTGATGTGGCCCTGAAGACCAAAATTCCCTCTTCTGTAAAATGCGAAGTTATCCGCTTGGAACAGAATTCAGGTAAGGGATTTGCTGTGAAGACCGGAATACTGAAATCTCAGGGGGATGTCGTATTGTTCGCGGACAGCGGGACATGCATCCCCTATACGAACGCCTTAAAACAGATAGAGCGGATTCGATCTGGAGACCTGGATATTGCCATGGCCTCCCGGCGTTTGAAGGACACCCAAATCCTCGTAGACCGGAGCCGAAAACGCCGGTTCCTGTCCTGGCTCTTTCGTCAGGCTGCGATCGCAATCACAGGCCTGCCCCGCAGGATCACCGATTCTCAGTGCGGGTTCAAGCTCTACAAGGGAGAGATAGCCAGAGAGCTGTTCGAAGAATGCCAGACTAGAGGATACATGTTTGAGCTGGAAATTCTCCTCCGGGCCCTCCAAAAAGGCTACAGGATCGAAGAATTCCCGGTGGAGTGGAGCTGCGACCTGGATACACGCCTGCAGCCCCGGAGAGAAGCATTTAGCGTGATCAAAGAGCTCATCAGAGTCAGATCCATCCTCAAAAAGTAAAAAAGGGGACAGGCTACTTTTTCAGGGACTGTCCCTTTCAGTCCTTATTCTAAATCGAGAGGGACTGTCCCTCTTGTTCAGAAAAAGTAGCCTGTCCCCTTTTTTATTCGAGTTCGCGGATCCAGATGTTGCGATAGCGGACCGGATTGCCGTGGTCCTGGAGAGAGAGCGGAAGCTTATCCGCGTGCGTCTTGTAAGAAGGTCTCTTTTTATGGGCTGTGGGACCCGTCAATTCCACGTTATCCTGAACAAGAATCCCGTTGTGATACACGGTCATACGGGCCGGACGAATCAGGCTGCCGTCTTCATCAAAATGCGGTCGGCGAAAAACAATATCGTATATCTGCCATTCTCCTGGAGGGCGGCAGGCATTGACCAGCGGCGGATACTGGCCGTAAACGGCGGCAGTCATCCCGTCCGCATAAGTCTTGTTTTCGTAGCAATCGAGCACCTGAATCTCATATATGTCCATCAGAAAAACTCCGCTGTTTCCCCGGCCCTGGCCTTCGCCAGTGGCCGGGAGAGGCGCCGACCATTCGATGTGGAGCTGGCAGTCCCCAAAGCCCCGAACGGTGCGGATAGAGCCGGTCTTTTTGATAACCTCCATATACTCATTCTCGACTTTCCACCGGGCGGATTGCCCTTTGCTATCAGACCATTCAGATAGATCCGTGCCATTAAAAAGTACTACCGCGTCCGAAGGGGCGGGCACAGGATCTCCGGCCGGGCCCGGATCCACAACTGGAGGCAAGGGCCGGTCCGGGTCGTGAATCTTCCACTGCATCTTGGGTTCTTTATCTCCCGGATCTGGGGGACTCTGCTGGCAACCCGCTATGCATACAGAGAAAGATATCAAAAACAAAAATGCCATCAGCGCAGGCTTTTCCATAATCGCCTCCTGATTCAATGAAGTGCAAATGCGGTCAAATT
>CAYFWF010000063.1:0-2833 GCA_964346815.1 uncultured Eubacteriales bacterium
CTGAGCTGTTTGACCCTGACTGGTCACCGGATGGGACAAAGATCACGTTTGTCACAAGGCTTTGGAAGTACGATACAATACTGATCGAAAACGTCATCCCTAAAAACAAATAAATTAAAACCGGATAAGGGGGTAAAGATGTCAGTTAAATGCCCAAAATGTCAGGCTGATATATCGGATGATTCCCGCTTCTGCAGCAAGTGCGGGACACCTATCCATCCTTCTGAGGAGGTCTTCATCTCCCAGACCAGGACCATCCTGAGATCCATGGAGGAATTGCGACCTGGGACTGAACTTGCCGACAAGTACAAGATCGAAGATGTGGTGGGCAGAGGTGGAATGGGAATTGTGTATAAGGCAGAAGATACAAAACTGAAACGCCGCGTAGCCCTCAAGTTCCTCCCCCCGGAATTGACCTTGGATGAGGAAGCCAGAACACGGTTTTTACTCGAGGCTCAAACTGCAGCCGGCTTGTCCCATCCCAATATCTGCACCATCTATGAAATCAATGAAGAGGATGGAAAATCTTTCATCGCCATGGAATACGTTAAGGGGCAGAGCTTGAAGGCAAAAATGGAGAGAGGGCCTCTGGAGAAACAAGAAGCCTTGGAGATGGCTGTCCAGGTGGCTGAAGGACTTGAGGAAGCCCATAAGAAAGGCATCATCCACAGGGATATCAAGAGCGCCAACATCATGATCACGGAGAAAGGCCAGGCCAAGGTCATGGATTTCGGTTTGGCCAAGATCAAGGGGAGCACAATCCTGACCCGAGAGGGAACGACCTTGGGAACCGTGGCTTACATGTCTCCCGAGCAGGCTAGGGGCGAAGAGGTTGACCAGCGGACAGATATCTGGTCTTTAGGAGTGGTTCTGTATGAGATGCTTTCCGGAGAGCTGCCGTTTAAAGGAGATCGGGAGGCTTCGATTCTTTATTCAGTCGTGCATGAAGAGCCAAGGCCGCTCAAGACAATTAAACCTGATATTCCCACGGAACTGCAGCGGATCATAAATCGTGCCTTAAAGAAAAAACCTGAGTCTCGCTACTCATCCGCAGCAGAGGTGATAAACGACCTGAAGAAATACCAGGATGTTCTGCGAGCAGAGGAATTGGGAGCATTTAACCTTCGGCCATTCCTTCGCCGCATCCGTAGGCCGCAAGTCGCAATCCCAGCTGTATGTGCCCTCATTATCATCGCCTTGGCTTCTGTCTGGTTCTTCAACCGCCAGGCCAAGATCCGTTGGGCGAGACAGGAAGCCCTCCCCGAGATCGAGCGGATGATCGAGGCCAACGATGTCTGGCGCAACCTTGTCACTCCCTATCGGCTTGCAGAGCAAGCAGAAGCCATCATTCCACACGATACAAAGCTCGCCGAACTCTTCTCCCAATGCTCCCTGAACATCGACATCAAGACGGAGCCTCCTGGGGCAAGAGTGTACATGAAGGAATATACCGAGCCTGACAGCGAATGGCTCTTTCTCGATATCACACCCATCGAGCAGATCCGCGTGCCCTTCGGGATTTTCCGTTGGAAGATCGAAAAAGATGGCTATGAGACCGTGCTGGCTGCCTCTTCGAGCTGGACAAGTCCTTCCCTAATAATGAGCGGTGCCAGCACTCCCTACGATCTTACCAGGCGTCTCGACAAAACCGGAAGTCTTCCTCCGGGCATGGTGAGGGTCGAACAGACGGAAACGCTAAACGGTAAGATAGGGGAATTTTTCATCGACAAGTATGAAGTCACGAACAGAAAATTCAAGGAATTCGTCAACGCAGGGGGGTACAGAAACAAGGAATATTGGAAGCACAAGTTCGTCAAAGACAAAAAAGAGCTGACCTGGGAAGAGGCGATGAAGGAATTCGTAGACATTACAGAGCAGCCCGGCCCGTCCACATGGCAGGCGGGAGACTATCCCGAAGGACAGGGCGACTATCCCGTTTCAGGGGTCAGCTGGTACGAGGCGGCGGCGTATGCGGAATATGCTGGAAAGAACCTGCCGACGAGCGCTCATTGGAATGTGGGATGGGGAGGATTCACTCCCATGATCCAGGCTCCACAGCTCGGAGGCATGGCCATTTTAGCCCCCTTATGCAATTTCCAGGGAAAAGGCCCGGTTCCGGTGGGAAGTCTCCCAGGTGTTTCGCCCTACGGAGCCTATGATATGGCCGGGAACGTGAGGGAATGGTGCTGGAACGAAGCCCCCGTGGGAAGGATTATCCGGGGAGGCTCATGGAGAGACAACACTTATGAGGCTGGAAATGTAAGGTATGTTCCACCCATGGATCGCTCTGACAAGAACGGTTTCCGATTGGCCCTCTACCCGGATCCTGAAAAAATCCCTGAGTTAGCGTTTCAACCTATTAAACTTAGAGAATCACGAGATTTTTACAAAGAAAAACCAGTTCCGGATTCTATTTTTCAGGTTTATAAAGAGCAGTTTTCCTATGATAGAACCGATCTCAACGCCCGAGTGGAATCAAGAGAGGAAAACCCCAATAGCTGGATCCATGAAACGGTTTCATTTGACGCCGCCTACGGCGGCGAGCGGGTTCTGGCTCACCTTTTTCTTCCGCAGAACGCTCCACCCCCCTATCAAACCGTGATCTACTTCCCCGGGAGCGCTTCGACGTGGGTAAGGTCGAGCCAGAATATCGAAAGCTACTATGAATTCCCAATGTTCCTTTCCTTTATCATCAATAACGGAAGAGCCGCTCTTTATCCCGTTTATAAAGGAACCTTTGAGCGTGGAAATCCTGAGTTGTCCGCCCTCCACATAGGAAGCAATACCCATCAGTACACAGAATTCCTGATCCAAGTGGTCAAAGATTTCAAAA
>CAYFWF010000064.1:0-7916 GCA_964346815.1 uncultured Eubacteriales bacterium
CCGCGCAGGAAATCGATCTCCCAGATGCGTTTGGAAACACTCACTTTATCCACAGTGCGAGGATAGTACGGTCTGCCCCCCAGCGTCAAGAAAAAGTCTACAGGCCTTTCTCATTCCCCCGGCAATCGATCCAAATTGTGAATCTTTGAAACGATATCTTACAGATTAATGTGTTTCTTCATTGTCTTCCCTCTGCCACACTTAAATTGACATTCGTCATCCAGTTAAGTATTTTTTAGAGACATATTTCGGGATTTTCATAATAGGTAAAAAAGAAAGTGAAGGATGAAAAAACCAGGAGGAATTCCATGAAGCATATTATTTGTTTTCTCATCATAATTTTATTTTTTTGCCCGGTCCATCCTACACAAGGATGCACGATTGTTATGGTCGCTAAGGGGAAGATCGTCTTAGCTGGAAACAACGAAGACTGGAGAAATCCAAAAACCAAGATCTGGTTCATTCCTGCATCGAATGGAGAATACGGCAGAGTCTGTGTAGGATTTGACAACATGTTTGCCCAGGGTGGTATGAATGATCAGGGGCTGTTTATCGATGCCAATGCCCTCGCTCCGACGGGTTGGAAACCGATCGAGGGGAAACCCACCTTCCAAGGAGCACTTATAGACAGGATACTCGCGGAGTGCGCCACAGTCGAGGATGCCATCGCTTTCTGTGATAATTATAATATTCCTGGGCTGGCCAGAGCCAGATTCCCGATAGCTGACAGGACAGGAGCATCTATCGTTGTCGAATACGGAAAGGGAAAGGTTCAATATGTGAGAAAGACAGGCGTCTATCAAATAGCAACGAACTTTGTGATCACCAATGTGAAAGGGGATAGATATCCATGCACAAGATACAGGATTGCCGATAAGATTCTTAAAAATGCAGAGGATGTATCTCTGGATCTTGTAAGAGCCGTACTGTCTGCCACCCATCAAGAAGGTCAGTATCCAACCATCTATTCGAACATCTGCGATCTCAGAAACGGGATCCTCTATCTGTACAACTTCCACAATTTTGAGGAGGTCGTCCAGTTCAATTTGGAAGAGGAGCTGAAAAAGGGCAGAAAGATCTATGACATTCCTTCTTTATTTTCGATAAAGACCCATATCGCTTATGTGTTCGACGGACAGAGGACGATCTCTGCATCGGAGGAACTGATCAAGGTCATCGAACTCTGGGGAGTCGAAAAAGCTGTAGAAAGATATCACAAAATGAAAAACCAGTTCAGGACGATCTACCGCTATAACTTCAGCGAGCAAGAAATCAACACCCTTGGCTACATGCTTCTGAGTGACGATAAGACCGAGGAAGCAATCGCAATCTTCAAGCTCAATGTCTCCGAACACCCAAAGTCTTGGAACGTATACGACAGTCTGGGAGAAGCCTACATGAAAAGGGGAGAAAAAGAGCTGGCTATCGAAAACTATCAAAAATCTTTAGAGCTCAATCCGGACAATGAGAACGGCAAGGAAATGCTGAAAAAATTGGGAGTTAAAAAATAGCTCAAAGTAAATAGCACTGAGTGCGGACTCGAGTCCTATGTTGAGTGCCCTAACTTGATCGCCACCACGATGAACAGAATCCCAGCAATCAGGTTTGCCGCACTCCCTATTGACAGCAAATTCACCACATCATAAGGAGGAGCGATGCTAAAAAAAGAAGTTTTAACGGTCTTTATTTCCATCTTGTTATTCTTTATTTTTTTACGGGGATTCATTCGAAGAGGCTAGAGAAGACCGGGATAATCACACCCAAAGTCCTCCTCGAGAGGTCGAGGAGTGCTGAAGGGGAATCCTATGTGGGCATCCGGGACATCACAGTCGATGAAAACTCAGCTATCTATGCATTTGATTATCGAAATTACAACATCCAGAAATATGATGAGGAGGGGAAGCCTCTCTTCACTTTTGGTGGCACAGGAGATGAGGATGGAAGGTTTGTCCATCTTACCGGTATCCGGGCTGTAGATGGCCGCATCTTTGCAGTGGACTTCGCCGGACGGGGACATCCTCTAGGCGGCGTCCGATGCTCTTAAGATCTACAGGTTTAGAGAGGGAGAGTCCAGTCTTTTTATCGAAGAGACGGCTACAGCTGTTCCTTTTCCCGATGAGTTGAGAAAGTCTCTTTTGGACCGCCAGTCCCGGATAAAGCCTCCTCTTTTCACTTATGTGCCCGATAACTACCAGATCGTCCATCATCTCCTTTGTGGTCCTGATGGTGATGTGTGGGTGTATGTGAAAAGCAGGGAGAGAACAGGTTTTTTGCGCTATTCTAAACAGGGAAAGCTCGAAGGTTTATACGAAGTTGATGCAGAATTCGATATGATGAAAGCCATGGTCAGGATCTTTAACAACATAATGTATTTTGTGGTTAACGAAAGAGATGGCGTTAAGGTCTATTACTCATACCGCAGGTAGTCAACTGGATTGGTTGTGGCGGTTTTAATAACCTGATAGCTGATAGTCAAAAGGGCAATAGCAAGTACGATGAAACCGGTGAAGATAAAAATTCCTATCCCCAAGTTCACCCGGTAGAAAAAGTTCTGCAGCCATCTGTTCACTACAAAATATGCTATAGGCCAGGCAATTATATTGGAGATCAAAATCCATTTAACAAAATCCTTTATCAGCAGAGAAACGGTATCCGGTACTCTCGCTCCGTGTACTTTTCTGATAGCAATTTCCTTTGTTCGCTGCTCCACCATAAAGGAAGCTAAACCAAATAAACCGAAACTGGCGACAAGGATTCCTATTAAGGTGAAAACTCCTATTAATGTCCCTGTTTTTTCTTCGGCGCGGTAGAGGCGGTTAAAATCCTCATCGAGGAAATGATATTCATAGGGTATTCCGGGAAACAGTTCCTTCCATTTATTCTGGACAAAAGATAGCGTTCGAGAAACCTCCTCCGTCGAAACAGTGAGTGTAATAAATGAAAACATCCAGGAAAAGTTCGTTATTACGAGGGGTTCTATTTCCTGCTGAAGTCCCTCGAAATGAAAATCTTTCACAACGCCTACTATTTTACCTCCTTCCCAGCCCACCAACCGTTTCCCCACTGCATCTTGCGGAGAATGCAATCCCAATGCTCTCACAGCCGTTTCGTTTATCAGAAATTCTGTTTCTCTGAGAGAATCTGTTTCTTTAAAGATTGCCCTGCCGGCAGCGAGTTCGATCCTGTATTCCGGAATAAAGTCTTTGTCAATAAACAGAGTCTTCATCTGCTGACCTTTATCTTCTGCTTCATTGAAAAGTCTATAGGTTTCTGAAGTCTGTATCCTTCCGGGTATACCGCCCGAAACTGCTGCCCCTGTAATCCGGGAATGTTTTGAAAATTCACTTTTAACAGTCTCATAGTTTTCCGAAATATCTGCACCCTTCTGAGCCGGAATAATCAACTTTTGATCTTTAGAAAAACCGAGCTTCTCATTTTTCATAAACCGAAGTTGTCTATAACTGGTAATCGTGCCTATAACTAAGATTATCGAGATGGTAAACTGCCCGACGACCATGATTTTGCGTAAGGTACTCCTTTTGGTTCCCAAGCGCAGCTTTCCCTTGAGAACAAGGGCCGGCTTAAAAGCGGAAAGGAAGACTGCCGGGTAGCTTCCCGCTATTACTCCCGAGAACAATATGATACATATCAATGAAATAAAAAACTCGAACCTGAAGAAATCACTGACTTTGAATTGAATGTCAACCAGTCTGTTAAAAAACGGTAATGAAAGGTCGACTATAATAAAAGCCGCACCTACAGACAAAATTGTCGTAAATAAGGACTCACCGATAAACTGGCTTATAAGCTGATTTCTGAAAGCTCCCACAACTTTACGTATTCCTATCTCTTTTGCTCTGTTGGCACAGCGGGCGGTGGAAAGGTTAATAAAATTGATACTTGCTATCATGAGGATGAGCACCGCTATGGTGGAAAAAATATAAAGATAGAACGGATTCCCTGGCGGTTCTAACTCAGCGAGCAAATGGGAGCGAAGATGAATATCCTTTACCGGCTGGAGAAAAAAGCTCAGTGTCTCCCTGTCAATATGACCTTCCAATGCTTTATTCATCATCCGGGTAAAGTCACTGCTGTCAGTATTCGGCGCAAGTTTGAGATATGTATATATCATCGAAGCGGTCCAGCTGTTTCTTATCTTTTCCGGAAGTGATGAATCATTCAGTGATGTGATGAAGCTGTATTTGAAATGAGTATTCGAAGGAGGGTCTTTAACTATTCCCGTAATCAGAAAATCACTTGAATCAACGGTCAGCATTCTTCCAAGGGAATCTTCCTCACCGAAATATTTATTCGCCATACTCTGGGAAATGACGATCGATTCCGGATTTACGAGCGCCTGTTCCGCATTTCCCCTGATAAATGGAATGGTGAAAATGTTGAATATATCCTTGTCTGCATAGAAAAAGTCATGTTCATAAAAAACCGTGTCTTCTTTTTTAATAAGCACATTACGACGCTGTATTCTTCCTGCATATTCAACCTGGGGTAAATTCTTTTTCAAATGGGCTGCGAGAGGATAGCCGACAGAGGCACAGATATTTTTCTCCCAGGGTAAATTTCTATCCAGCCCGATTCTGTATACTCTGTCCGCGGCTTTGTGATAGTTATCATAGCTCAGCTCAAAACCGACATAGAAGATAATAAGCATGCAGCATGCAATTCCAACAGCCAGACTCGCAATATTGATAAACGAATAACCTTTGTGCTTCCTGATATTCCTGAATGCAATTTTAGAATAGTTTTTGAACATTACTATGCTCTATTAAATATTAATCGCAATAAACATGCCAAGCAAAAATCAATTGACCGCGGATATCAGCAGATGGAAATTACATCAAATTTTAATCCCTTTTCCTGCATCACGGACCTTACTCCAGCATCCTCCAGATATTTTGAACATTCATGTCATGCATATCGATTCCCCAGCCGGGAATTACTGGATTAATATGTTTTATATGATTAAATTCCTCGAATGAAAATTTATTCTGTACTTCCTCGAGCGTCATACCATCTGCTTTAGCCGATTTTATTCCTTCCCAGAGATCGCTTACATACTTTAGATGTTCTTTGACCTCTGCCAATGTCAATAATCCGCCGTGCCCTCCGATCACATATTCGATTTGCCCTTCTTTATCAGTAAATTCTTTAAATATTTCAAGCCATCTTGGAATATCTGAATTCCGACTTATCCATGGAAGCCTATCATTGTTAAAAACATCTCCGACATTCAACAATTTCAATTCTGGAATGTAGGTAATGATGTCATTATCCGAGTAAGAAGGAATATTATGAACCATGTGCAGAGTTAAATCCCCTAGCCGCAAGGTCAATCGGTCATTAAAAGTAATGTCCGGCGGAGTCAGAATAAAATCGGGAGATGATATTTCTTTCAACAAAAGCGTATAGGCAGTGATGAATTCATTTGTTTCTTTTTCTTCCAGAGATCCTTTTTTTACATTTTCTAGCCTGTCTTTCGCGTTTTGAAAAGATTGATGAAAAAATCCCCCCTGTTCTTGCACCCGCTTTACATTCACTTCCATCCGGGAAGGGACTATATCATGCCCGATAATGACAGCCTCTGAGAACTCCTGGTTGCCGGTAGTGTGGTCGAAAGCAGCGTGAGTTAAGACAAGATATGCGAAATCGTTTCTACCAAATTCCTTCTCAATGATTTTTTTTACTCTGCGTGCAAGACCCGCCAGCCAAGTTGAGTCGAAAACAATGATACCTTCCTCGGTTGAAACGGCAAGCACGTTTGTCAATACAGACGTTTCACCGGTTTTTAGGAATAATATCCGATCATTCAGTTTATTCACTTCAATAGGTATTATGTCTCTGTTCTCTGCTTGAATTTGAGAAGTCATTAACAATATGACCACTAAAGCTGAAATGGTCTTTGAGATTTTCATTTTTGCCTCCAATCTGACCTAATTTTTCAATTTTAATCAGCAATAAGCATGCCAATCTCATCTTCTTGGGGTTTTCTAAAACTGAAAAACATACATGTATCATTTATTAACGGTTAATGTCCAAAATCGGACAGAAATAAATGCCCACCCTTTGCATGTTTCATTTTAATCCTAATAACACGATTTTTATCAAATTTGGCGACTAGGAGGGATGAAACGCAACCTACACAATTGAGTCCAGGTATCTGTAAGCATCCTTTGGTTTGGGAAAGTATAACTAAAGCGGTCACAATTTTTATTGTCGCATATAATATACATTGTGCGCCTTTTGATAGAATGTGCCGCTAATCAAGTTTGACAGCATCTCTCCCTTTGTAATAAAAGTTAGGTGAATTTTGAGGATTAGGCGCACAGCACCCATGCGTTTTTGGAGGATCGTTTATGGATAAGAAAATAATCAACAGAAGGCAATTCATGAAATCTTCGGTTGCAGGGATGACAGCCTTTATTTGCCTTCCTTCCACCGCTAAAAGACAGCGTAAAAACCAAAAGGAGAGAAAACTTATCTACCGTATCCTTGGAAAGACCGGGATTGAAGTTCCAGTGATAGGAATGGGAATACTGTCATCAGGTAGTCCGGCTCTTATGCAGGCAAGTCCACGTTTTATAATAAGAAATACACATACTTTGAAGAAGATGGATATGTTTATTGGACTATGGGTGCACCCATCGAAGAAACAACCGGTATCAATAGATGTACAAAAGAAAATACCTATGAGTATCGACAGAAGATGGGAACTCTTCCAAAATAATATTTAGTCTGGAGAAATCAAAACGAGAAAATTGTCTTATTATAAAAACGAGGAAATGAATATCTTAATTCGTTTTTTAGGGGGATTTTGTGGGAAGCATCTGCTTGAAGAAAAGATTTTTGTGGTGCCGACATATCAGGTGGGCCATCAGATCGGGGAATCGCTGACAAAGGTCGGACATTCCTGGGTCAATCTGAGGTTTGAGACACTGCCGTCTCTGGCTCAGGAATACGCGGGACTCGATATTTCGCAGGAGAGACTGAGCCAAATTTCTGAATCGTCGGCTGTTATTTTGTTGAATAAGGTTTTTAGCACGCTGCTGGATGAGGAAAGGCTTGAATATTTCAGTAAACTCAAGCCATCGCCTGGAATCATACGGGCTCTGTATAGGTCGCTGCATGCACTGAGGATGGATGGGATAAAGAGCAGCGATTTAGCGCCAAAGACTTTTATCAACGAAAAGAAGGGGCAGGAAATCAGGTTCATCCTGAAAAGCTATGATGAGGAGCTGGAAAGAAACAAGTTCATAGATTTGCCGGGGCTTTATTTTAGGGCGATTGAGGAGGCGGAAGAAAACTCCGTTAGTCAGGAGAAATATTTTCTGATTCTTCAGAACAGCGCACTGGCTAAGTTGGAGAGAGAATTCTTAATGAAGGTAGCAGGAGGAAGGCTGATTCTGGTTCCGCAGGATCCGGTGATGGAGCTGAAAAGGCCGAGGCATTATTTAGAGATTGTTTCGCCTCCTTCGGAGGCTCGCAATGACAGGGGCAAGGAAGAGAGTGAGAGTTCAGGGCTGGGGACGGATTTGGAGAGAGGGGCGTGGTTGTTTGCGCCTTATAAAGCCCCTCCCCCATTCAAAGACGGAACTCTGGAGCTCACAAGAGCTATCGCGCCATCGAATGAGTGCCGGGAAATCCTGAGACGTATAACGAGCGAAAAGATCCCTCTGGATGATGTGGAAGTCGTCTACCCTCCGGGGATCACCTATCCCTCCATCTTTTATGTGCTTTCCATTAAATCAGGACTCGGGGTAACCTTTGGGGATGGCATTCCTCCTGGGTTCACTTCCCCGGGTAAGATATTCAGCGGCATGCTGAAATGGATCGAAGGAAATTACCAGACTACGGATCTCTGCCGCATGATCGAGAGCGGTGACCTGAAGCTTTACGGTAAA
>CAYFWF010000065.1:0-18435 GCA_964346815.1 uncultured Eubacteriales bacterium
GGTCTGAGAGTTATGACAAGAATTTTGAGGAAGTTTTCTCTGTTCAGGATGATATTGCTCAGAAAATTGCCAATGCTTTAAAAATTGAAGTGTTAGGGGGAGATAAAACACAGATCATAACTCATTATACCAATGATCCTGCAGCGTATGAGCTGTACACGAGAGGCTATTTTTTCTTGGATAAGAGAGGGAAGTCAAATATTGAAAAGGCAGTTGAGTGTTTTGATATGGCCATCCAGAAAGATGCCAATTATGCCCTTGCATATTTGGGACTTGCTGAATCCTATGTGAATTTAGGAGATTGGGGATATCTTCCCTCAGTTGAGGCCTATCCCAAAGCAAGAGAAGCAGCAAACCGGGCGCTTGAGATAGATAATTCCCTTTCAGAAGCCTACTGTGTGCTTGCCATGGTTAAGTACACGTTTGATTGGGACTGGGAGAAGGCAGAAGAGTTGTTTAAATTGTCTATCTCTCTGAAGCCAAATTATTCTGATGCCCACAGAGAGTATGGATTGTATTTAACGAAATTGAAACGATTTGATGAAGCCCGCAAAGAATTAGAGAAAGCTCGGGAGCTTGATCCTGTTTCGCTTATCATTCTTTCACATGTAACTTGGCCATTACGCTATTCCGGTCAATATGATGAAGCCATAAAACAATTAAAGCGGATTCTCCAGATGGACCCTGATTTTGGACCAGCTCAAAGTTATCTTGCTGAAGGTTATTTTTGGAAGGGGATGTACGATGAAGCGATGGAGCTGTACCAAGAATTTGGCGGTGGAATTGGATTGGCAAGGTGTTACGTAAAAATGGGAAAAATGGACGAAGCAAAAGAAATCATAAATCGATTATCTTCAAGGCAAAATATTAATCCCAGAGATCTCGCTGGATTTTATTTTATGATTGGAGAAAATGACCAAGGATATGATTGGCTTGAAAGGGGAATTGAAAATAGACATTATGGCCTCACCTTCCTTAAAATCCACGAGGCATTTGACAATATCCGCTCAGACCTTCGCTTTAAGGCGATTATGAAGAAGGCAGGTCTGGATAAATGAAAAACAGCTGTCTGTAGTTCTCATCACTCCGGCTGAATTCTTTGCATTTTTTAAAAAATAGGAAACCCGGGTGTTTTTTTTACTCTTGTTTGTTCTAGATAGAGATAAAATCTGCGGCGAGCATTCCTGTATGGAAGGCCGTTGGAATGCCTCCCAGAAAAAGCTCGGAAGCTGCGAAGATTCCCACCATCAACAGGTTCGAAACAGGCGTTTCCACCAGGATTTTGCCTCCCAGGGCTTTTTCGTTCTTGACACCCCAGGTCCATCCTGCCAGAGAGCCCCGGTATCTCTGGCCCCAGTCCTGGTAGGTCAGGGGAGTAGCGATTTCCCTGACTTCCACAGCAGAGCCGAGCCCTGGAAGGATGTTTTCAACAGTCTGCACCAATGAGCGGGCCAATTTTTCCTTGTAAGGCCTGTACTCAGGTTTTCTCTTTTTCTCCCCTGTCCGGTAGTCTGAGAAATGATCGTAGGGGAAGCCCACCCGAAGCACCAGCGCAGCTTTTTCGGGAGGAGCCAGTTCGGGAGCATTGGCCGACCAAAGACAGATCTCGATCTCCCGGTTGTCGAAATCTTCCAGTTCCGGCGTGATCTCTGGATCGTACCAGCGGCGGTAGAAGAGGTGGGATGCCCTCATGGAATTCAGGTTGACTTTGTCCGGGTCCACACCCAGATAGACGCACAATTCGGATCGAGTATAGGGAATTTTGGCGATATCATTCAGAAACTGCCTTTTCACCGCCTCTTCCTCCACGAGTTCGAAAAAAGTCCTTTTATAGTCCGCATTGGACACAATCCAGTGCGCCTGGTAAACCTGCCCGTTCTCACAAACCACGCCATTCGCTTTCCCGGCCTGTATTTGAATTTTTTTGACAGGACATTTCGTTATCAATTCCCCTCCGAAGCCCAGGAATGCCTCCACCATCAGGTCGGTCAAGCCGTAGATGCCGCAGGAAGGAGACCAGATGCCCTCAAAAGACATGATGTTCCACATCAAGGCAAGGTTCAGAAAAGACATTGCCGGGAGATGAGTGCCCTGGGAGCCCAACAGATTTTTGATGATTTGGCTGTCGAAGTGGCTGTCCAGCAAGGCGCTGCAGGGTGTGGCGGAGAGGTCTTCGATGAGACGGATCTTATCTCGTGTGTCATCATCCAATCTCTCGAGAGCCATCTTCTTTCTCTCTCCGAGCAGGTAATCCGGATGCCAGGAAGAGATGTCCTCGATCGAGGCAATCGCTCTGCCGAGTTTCTCAAAGAAAACATCGATCTTTTTCTCATCCGGAAACGTCATTTTCAAATCTTCTTTGAATTCTTCGAAGGGACGGCTGTAAACGGTATCGAAATGAGGGGTGACGAGCTGGAAGTGGTTTCGTTTGAAATCGATCTTTTTCTCGATGCCGAGATCTTTTAAGAAATTCGCGACTCTGTGCGGGAAGCTGAAGCTCATGGGGCCCATGGGAAAGGCGTATCCATCTCTGTGAAAGATGTAGCTCGTCCCGCCGGCATGATGGTTCTTCTCGAGCAGCAGGACTTTTTTCCCCGCTTTGGCGAGCTTCGCTGCACAGCTCAAACCGCCGATGCCGGATCCGATGACGATGACATCATATTTCATGGTGGTCTCATTTCCTGTGCGGCTTCTCTGCTCCAGCCCGGAGATCTTCTGCGGTGAAGCTGAAAAAAGTGTGAGCGGAGAGTATACCACAGTCTGTGCGATTGATTCCAAATTTTCCATGTGCTAGAATACAATTCCAAAATCGTGATGCAGTAACAGTCAGGCAAGCCGATGCGTCAGCCCTCGGATTTTCTCCATCGAGAAACAATGTCATTACGAGGGCCGAGGGTCCGTGGTAATCTCATATAATAAGAGGCCGCCACGCTCCGCTCGTGACACCCGTTCTCCTCCGGATGGCTTCCTCACAGGCTCACCTGACAGGTGTTGAACTTTTCGCGAAAATGGAGATGCTTCCAATCGAGGGGAAAAACGCAGGCATAAAAAATTAGTAAAGACTAATGAGAAAAACGACTCAATACATAAAAAAAATTCTAATGGTATCTTTTGTGCTTGCAGGCTTTTTCTCGATCATTATGAATATAAGTTCCGGGCCTCTATTTCCGCAGGAGAAAGAAAAGAAAGGAATTTCCTATGATATCGCCGTCAGCGCCATCTCCATCGCTGTTTCGGTTCAGGACAAAAAAGGGCTGTACATCCGGGACCTTGATAAAGAGGATTTTTCGATCTATGAGAACGACGAAAAAAAGGAGATCACCTATTTCAGCCACGATTTCGACGCTCCCTTGAGTTTGACCGTTCTGCTGGATGTGAGTGGAAGCATGGCTCTCCTGGACAGGCTGAAAGAAAGCAAGGAGGCCCTGAAATATCTGGCAACCTATCTTCTCGACGAGAGCGATGAAGTCTCTCTCCTGATTTTTGCCGACGGACAGGTGGAAGTGGCTGTGAACTTTTCAAAGGACAAGAACGATTTTTTTGAAGTTCTGGAGGAGACCGAGGCTTATGGACAGACGGCCTTGAACGATGCCGTGGGGGTTTCTCCCGAATTTGCGAACAGAGGGAGTTTTGAGAAAAGAGCCCTTCTTTTGGTTACGGATGGAATCGAAAATGACAGTGAGTACTCTCCCGATCAGGCCATCGAAGTCGCGCGGAGGGTGGATGTCCCCATCTATACCATCGGATACAAAATTCCCTTGAGTGAGCAGTATTTGGAGAAATATAAGAGAACCCAAGGGTTGACGGCCTTCGGTATCATGGACTCTCTGGAAAGGTTTTCGTCCGCGACCGGAGGCAAGGCCTTTTTCTTGGATAATGCCTTCGATTTCAAGCACACTTTGAGGATGATAAAAAGAGAGCTCAGCCATCAGTATATCCTCGGATACACATCCTATACCGATCCCAAAGACGAGTATCGAAAAATAACGGTCACCACTTCGAAAAAGAATTACAAGGTGAGAACGAGAGAAGGGTATTACAGTGGGGAGAAGAAAGAATCGTGATGTTCGATCACGGTTCTGGAAATGTTAATATCCAGAAGTTTTTTGTTTTGTAAACACTATGTCTTGTGCTATGATAACACTATCCGAGTAGAGGAAAGGGAGGAAAAAATGAAAATAAACAGAATCGCCTTCCTGACGGGGGCATTCCTGCTCATCGGCTTGTTCGCCGTCACGGGATGCGCCACCAAAAAATATGTGTCGGGAGAAGTGGCTACTCTGGACCAGAAAGTGGAAGGGGTAGAGACTGCGGTCGAAGAGAACCAGAAAAGAATCCAGGAACATGACGAGCGGTTAGCCACCCTCGGTTCGTTGATCAAGGAGCAGGAAGCCCAGATGAAACAGCAGAAGTCCGAATTGGACAGCAGGATAAGCGAGGTCAAAAAAGCGGCTCAGGGAAAATTGATCTTCGAAGAGGTTCTGAAGAACGATGACGCGAAATTCAAGTTCGACAGCTATGAATTGAGCGATGATGCCGAAGCCATGCTGGATGAGTTCGTTCAATTCCTGATCGAGCAGGACAAGGGCGTGTATCTGGAGATTCAAGGGCATACCGATAGTACGGGACCGGAAGCCTGGAATTTGATTCTGGGGGAGAAGAGAGCCGAAGCCGTGATGGATTATCTCCACAAGAAGTACAATATCCCTCTCCACAGAATGGAAGTGATCAGTTACGGCAGCGAAAAGCCCGTGGGCGACAATTCGACCCGTGAGGGGAGAGCTGAGAACAGGAGAGTGGTCATTTTAGTGTATGAATAGATAGAGAATAGGCATATCTTTTAAATCGTTTGCATCTTATCTGAATCATTTCTTTACGCCCTGGCAAATTCCTCTAAGGATCATTGCGCTGACTCCGCTTTTTTTACACAGTGTGGCGGAGAAAGAATATTTATCCGGGCATCATTGTCCACTGCCTTATGAACCTCGGCGGTTCATTTGCAGCAGCGATCTCAATCATCAGCCTTAACTGATATTAACGCATTAAGTAATGTGATACTGTCATGGCGAGTGACCAAAGGTCGCGCGGCCATCTCATAAGGGTTTGCTTCGCTATGCTCGCAACAAGGCTTCACTTCATTTGCAACAACGGATCGCCACGTCGCCCCACTTCTCGCGATGACCCGGGAATTAATACGTTCATAATAGCTTCGGAATATCAAGAAATCAATTTTCCGCAGCTTGCTCCACCCGGCCGCCGAGGTGTATACCCAGAAACTTTTCCATGGCCCTGTAGAAGTCGAAGCGGTTCTCTTCATTGCGGAAGCCGTGGCCTTCGTTATCCTTAACCATGTACTCGACTTCGATGCCCCGTTCTCTCAAAGCTTCGACGATCTGATCCGATTCGCCCTTGTTCACCCGGGGGTCATTGGCACCTTGTGCGACCAGCATCGGAACCTTGATTTTGTCTGCATGAAAGATGGGTGAGACCCTCTCCCACAATTCCTTGTCTTTCTCCGGATGTCCCATCATTTCGTAAAACATCTCCCGCATCGGCTCCCAGTAGGGCGGGACGGATTTCATCAGGGTGAAGAGGTTGGAGACGCCGACGTAATCCACGCCGCAGGCATATAAATCGGGTGTGAAGGCAACTCCGGCCAGGGTGGCGTATCCTCCGAAGGACCCTCCGTATATGCCCACGCGATCAGGGTCGGCGATTCCCTGTTCGATCAACCAGTTGACTCCATCCGTGATGTCGTCCTGAATTGCCAGACCCCACTGTTTGAATCCAGCCTCCCAGAATTCACGTCCATACCCGGTCGAGGTCCGGAAGTTCATCTGAAGAACACCGTAACCGCGGTTTGCCAAAAACTGCACTTCTGGATTGAAACCCCAGACATCCCTGGCCCAGGGGCCGCCGTGCGGATTGACCACGATCGGGAGATTCTCCGGCTTTAATCCTTTAGGGAGAGTCAAGTACCCGTGGATGATCAAACCATCCCGGGATGTGTACTGGATGGGTTTCATTTCGGCCAGTTCTTCTTCGTTCAGCCAGGGACTGACATCGGCCAGTTTCATGAATTCATCTGTCTCACGGTCGAGGTAGTAATAAGCCCCCAGGGACCGGTCGCTGTAGGTGCGGACAAGGACCTTGGTCTCATCCCGGCTCATGTTGGCAACGACCACCTCGCCCCCGGGCAGCCTCGCCTCCAAATTTTCCTGGAGCTGTCTCCGGTCTTCGTCCAGGAAATGGTAGTGCCTTTTCTCGGTGAGATAGACCACTCCGGTGATGACTTTGCGCTTGTCCGACCTCAGGAGTCCCGAGACATCGACCTCGGGATGTTCGTAAATGAGCCGGGTGGTCTCCTTGGTGTCGATATCGTATTCGAAGATTGCGGTTTTGTCCCTGCCGATATTGGAGGCCACATACAGATTCTGGTTGTCGAAAGTGAAAAACAGGGGCGCCAGAGTCTCCTTGAAGTTGGTGGTTATAAGCGTCTGGAAGTCGTCCTTTTCGGTTGGGCGGTACAGCACACTGGTGTTGACGCCATCGGTCGTCGTCACGATACGCAGTTTGCCGTCATGATCGGTCTGCCAGCCTGTGTAGGTGCCAGGATTTTCGGCAATCATCTCCATATCCCCGGTGTTAACATTGATCCTGAACGCATCGAAGAAGCGTTTGTCCCGGTTGTTGATGGCGATCAATATGTGCTCATCGTCGTTTTTCAAGTCATCGATCAGTTGAACCCGAACCTTTTCGAAGGGGGTAAGGGTTTTCTCTTCGCTCCCGTCGATATTGACGGCATACAATTTGAAATTTTCGTCTCCTCCCTTGTCCTGCACATACGCGATGCGCTCGTTGTTGGCCCAGAAATATCCGGCGATATCCCTCTCTGTCGCATGGGTGATGCGGGTCGCCTCCTCTTCACCGATTTTCTGCACATGGACATTGAGACGCTTTTCCCACGGCTGCATAAAGGCCAGATGCGTCCCATCAGGGGAAAGAGAAAATGCTGTCTTTTCCGGGTTGCGGAAGAAATCCTCCATCGGGATCAACCGCGGCATCTCCTCCTTGGGAGCGCAGCTCGCAATCAAGACTAGAAGACAAAAAACTGAAGCTATAGTCCGGACACGCATAAAAACCTCCTTTCTGGAATTCAAAGTGTTATCTCTCTAAGTATTATACGAAAACAGCATCAATTGGTTATGTTTATTTTATAGCTTGAACGTCTCCATTTCCCTGATAGTGCCTATATCGGTCGGGGAAACCGAATATCCGCGTCCCTTTTGGACTTGAATTCGCTTCCTTCGTTCCACTCAGGAAACCTGGATTCCATGCTCAGGCGGTAGCCGATCATAAAGTACATATGCAGGTCGTCCCGCATGCCGCTCAAATCCCAGCCGGGATCGAACTCGTCAGAAGGTTGATGGTATTTTTCTCTGACATAATTTTCCTGTTGGGTCCGTCCCCATTCCTCCCCCTTTTCCAGATGCTGAATACCTGAGCCGGCATTCAAGGCAGGGACGCCCTGCCTGGCGAAGGGAAAATGGTCGGAACGGAAAAAAGAGCCTTTCTCCGGTGTGGGATTGGGAAGGACCACCCTTCCCACTTCCTCGGCATAGGCTTTGACATATTCGTCCAGCTCGGACTGGCCATAGCCGACGATCCGGATATCCTTCATCCGGCCGTAGATGTTCAGACTGTCCATGTTGATGACGGCAGCGGTTTTGTTCAAAGGATAGATGGGATGGGTGGCATAATATTCAGATCCCAGGAGACCCTGCTCTTCGGCTGTAACCGCCAGGAAGAGGATCGACCTCAGGGGAGGAGAGCCGAGCTTCTGAAAGGCTTCGGCCACTTCGATCAGAGCCGCCGTGCCGGTGGCATTGTCCAGGGCTCCGTTGAAGATTTGGTCGCCTTCCAGGTTCGGATCCCTGCCGAAATGATCCCAGTGTGCGGTGTAGATGATGTACTCATCCGGCCGCTCGGAACCGGGAAGGAGTCCGATGACATTTCTGGATACAGCTTTTCTGATGCTGTTTTCCAGGGCAAGGCTGGCTTTCAAACCCAAAGGGACGGCTTTGAATCCAGGTTTTGCCGCAGATTCTTTCAAATCGTCATAATCCTGACCTGCGGTTTCAAAAATTGTCCGGGCTGTGTCCAGGGTGATCCAGGACTCCACGGCACATCTGGAGGCATTGCCGTCTTCGGAAACGAGACTGAAGTTGGGCCCGGTCCAGCCTTTCCGGACAACGTTCCAGCCGTAGGCAGCGGGTTCGGTCTCATGGACGATGACCGCACACGCAGCCCCCTGCCGTGCGGCTTCCTCGTATTTATAGGTCCAGCGGCCGTAATAGGTCATGGCCCGTCCTTTAAAAAGCTCCGGATCTTCGGTGGCAAACCCGGGATCATTGACCAGCATGACCACGGTTTTCCCTTTTGCATCCACGCCTTCATAGTCATTCCACTCGTATTCGGGGGCCACGATACCGTAGCCCACAAAGATCATATCGGAATTCTCCACCGACACTTTTTCCTGAACACGCAGGGTCAAACCCACGAAGTCATCTTTGAAAGCAAATTCGAGAGGCTTTTCGCCACCTGTGACCACGAGTCCTAATAGAGGGCTGGCCGTGATCTCGACCAGAGGGACTTCCTGGAAAAAACTCTCTCCGTTTCCAGGCTTCAGCCCCACTTTTTCGAATTCTTTTTTCAGAAACTCGATGGTTTTCTCCTCGCCGGGAGAGGCCGGAAAACGGCCTTCGAACTCATCGGAGCTGAGAATTGCCACATCCTGGGCAAGCTCGTCTGTGTTCAGGCTGGCTGCGGCAGCCTCGATATCATGCTCTTTGCTGGTGCACGATACATAAATAAACATGAAGATAGAAAAAAGCAGTATGCAGAAGATAAATTTTTTAATCATCGAAAAACTCCTCAAAAAACACGATCCATTCATTGAAAATTCACTTCCAGCGGCTTCCTCTCCTTGGAAGAAGCGGCCTGGATATCCTGGATCTCTTTCCAGGTATTGGTGTCCGGTTCTCCTACCCGGATGGTGTATGCGCCGGGGGCGAAGACCTTGGGCTGAAAGGACTGCCCGTTGATCCTCAACGTATAGATTATCTCGCCTGTCTGCTGCTCCATGATCTGAACGACCGGATTCTGCAGTCCTTTGACCCGGATTTCGGGCAGCCAGGCTCGAGCCGTCCTGCCGCAGTTGTGCAGTTGGTTGATCCGGATGGGCCACCCGGGAAAAGGCTCATCCTCTTCCGGGTCGGCCCAGTAGGGCCAGTTGGCCAGCTCGATGTCGCGGCTGTCTTTGTAAAATGTGATCACGCTGTAGCCTGTGGACAGCTCATGGTGCCGGGCAGGATGGATGTTGGTTCGCTGGGGATTGGCCACGGCATACACCGTGACTTTGTTTCCGAATCCATCCTCGAAATCACCGGTGTACTTCGGGCTTTCAGGCTTCCGGTTCCTGCCGGGCTCAGGCGGCCACCAGCGCCGCGGAAAGATGTTGCCTGTGGCAGGAGATACGATCACATATCCGGAGTCGCGCCATTCTTCCACACCGTATTGGCTGGTGTTTGCGAGGTGCTGGTCTCCCACCATGTGTGTGGCAAAAGCCTTGCGGAACTTTTGGATGGCCTTGTCCCGCCCGATCTGGGGCCAACCGTTGGAATCGAAGTCTGCCACCTGCCTATCTCCCTCCAGGTAGGTCCCCGGCTCAGGAATCTCCAGGCCAGGCACCACACCGTCATCCTTGGCGGTTTCAGGAAGTGTGGCGACATTGGAAAACAGCGTCTGGGACACCACGGCCTTCATCCAGGTCTGATTGGACCAGTCACCCGCCCAGTCTTCCAGGAAATTCAACTGGCGTTCTCCCAAGAGAACGGCGTCCGGGATCCGGGATTTCTGTTTCACATCCCAGGCAGGATTCTGTACCCAGCCGTTATAGATCTCTGCTTCTGGAAACAGAGGTTTGGGAGCGGATTTGAATTTCCGGTCCTCGATGACCGCGATGCTCAACCCGCCGATATTGCATTCCGTGAAATACACGCCGATGCCCTGTTCGACAGGACGCGGGTCATAGGGATCGGGCAGATGGCTGGTTTGTGTGGCCTGGACCATGTTGACGAACTCCGGGGACATCTTGTAGCCGCCCTGATCCTGAGCCGCCGCACCCTCCAGTCCCGGAGGCGCCGCCTTCCCTCCTGCGCCCCACAGGTTGCCGTGATAGACATCGTGATCGTCGGGGATGGCGATGGTGGGAACTGTGGTGGTCAGTTCTTTATTGGAGATACACCAGAGATACCACTTGTAGAGATAATCGAGAAAGGCGTGTTCGCGGTCGGCCCGGGTGGGAGAAGCCCCTTCATACACCTGGTCACCGGCGAAAAACATCACGTCGGGTTTGTGCTTCTTCAGGCGCTCTACGAGTTCTGCATGGGGATACAGAATTCCCCAATCCCAGGGGAACCATTCCCCGTCCAAACCGACCCAGGAGGTCCTTTCGGGTTTGATGACCTGCTCGACACAGCTCATCGAGATCATAACCAGCCTGTCTTTATCCGAGGGATCTTTTCGAATAATCCCTTCCAAGGCGTATCTTTCATTCTCCTTGCGCTTCAAGACATATTCTACGCGGTAGGGCACATCGGTTTGATGCGGCCAATCCTCGATCTTGAAGGCTGCTGTGTACGAAGGATGACTCAACGTGGATGCGGCAGTCAGCTCCCAATCCTCCCGGCTGCGGAGAAAGAGTTCCACCTGCTGGTTCTCCTGCTCGGAGAGAGGCATGAACTGTGCGGTCAGCTTGAGTGTTCCTCTGCTGAGGGTATATAGCGCCGTGACTATAGGGCCCAGGTTTCGACCGGGATGATGTTCCAGCTTCGATCCGGAAACCTCCCAGTTGCTGAAAGCAAACCGGCTGTCGTCTTCTCCTGAATATCCGCTGTGGGAAACCAAAGCGATATTTCCCGCCAGCCGATCCGGCGGCAGTTCTTCGATGACCAGTGTTGAGAGGGTGTCATTTCGGGCAGAGTCAATGGCCTCGAGAATCAGGCTGCAGCCGTTATTTTGAGGCTTGAGTTTCAGATCGAGCCGTATCTCATCCCACGCCACGGGCTCTTTTTGCTGGTAAACCAGATACTCGTCCTTTTGCTCGAAGTCTCTGACAAAGAGCCGTCCCTGGCAGTCGCAGCCTGCGAAAAGGCCGGCCTGTGCTCCGTATGCGTGATGGATCAGGGAAGCCATCCGGTAATCCAGGTCTTTTCCTGCGCCTAAAAGATATCCTGCCGCCGCTTCTGTGTGGTTTCCACCGCCGATCTTGCGAATAGTGACAGTACTCCACAGTTTTCCCTGGGTATCTTCGAGCCTGGCGGTGGTCAGGTGAAGGGTCCGCATGGGAAGCGTGCTCAAGCATTCCACTCTGCCTCCGGAGACACGCCAATCCTGAAGCCGGTTGGCCCAAAGCTCCGGGCCGGTCCAGGCGCCGTCCGGCGAGAACTCCCATCGGGACCGGTATTCAGGCTCTTTCGATACGGAGCAAAAGGAAAGCAGCAGCACCAGAGACAGAAAAACCAGGTTCATGCTTCCGAGAAACATCCATAAGAGGCGGGATGAGTTTTTCTGTTTTGCGGTTTTGGGCATGGCTTCCTCCCTGTGGGAAGATAAGCCGAATATAGCACATCGGATGTTCGCTTATCAATTCTATTTACTTTTTAGCTTTGTCCCAAAGTGACGAGAATGAGGTATCGTGTTAAGGAGCAGGGAAATGTCTCCGCTCTAGTTCAGATTTTTAACGCCATTCCTTCACCGTCCTTCTCGGCGCCTGCGGAACTGCGCATGATCCATCCAAACCTTTGGACTTTAACCTCTGTTAATCCGAATCTAAAACCTTTGGAATCGTCGTGCTCAATACATCCTCGGCGTCCGACAAGGCCGGATTCCCTCGAAGGACGGTAGCGGAAGGCTAAATCTTCAATGCCGCTCCGACATTTCCTGCTCCTTTATTCCGATTTTATTTCCCGTCACTTTGGGACAACCTCGATTTTTTATTGACCCCGGCGCTCCGGTTGTGATAGGCTCATGGCACAACGTGGCATGTAAAAAGTCTTGAAACGCCTCATGGGGATTGGGAAGATTTTTCCAATATAAATCTCGGTAATGGGAGGGAAAGAAAATGACTGCAAAAAAGATTTTACTCAGTCTGCTGACTGTATTTTTCGTTTTCCTTATTTTCTCTCAAGCACTTGCAGATTGGAGAACCGTTCAAAAATTCAAAGGAGTAAATGTTCCCTTCGACATGAAACATGAAGACCTCATCATGGAAAAGGGAAAATTCGATTTCGAGATCTTGAGTGAGCGGAGCCTCAACATCTTTCAACTCAAAATCTACAAAAAGGGAAAGTCACTCTGCGGCATAACAGGAAATGTGTTGAGAGACGGACTGCCCGGAGCCCGGGGGGAGAAGATGGAAGAAGTTCCCGATGAACCGACCTTGCAGATGAAGAGGATTCCGGTAAAAAAAGCCCTTTACATCATATTTGAAACCGGAAAACTCACGGAACTGTTCCCGGGATTCGTCATCCGATTCGAGCTGGAGTATCTCTGATCAGAATTTGATTTTGGGATGTGCTTGAGAAGGGAAGCATAGCAGCCGGCCAATATCCAAGCATTAATTCTGCGTCATCGCGAGGAGTGGAACGACGTGGCGATCCGTTGTTGCGAATGAAGTGAAGCCTTGTTGCGAGCATAGCGAAGCAAACCCTTATGAGATGGCCGCGCTTCCTTCGGTCACTCGCCATGACAATGTCACATTAATTAATGCGTGGATATCGGTGAACCGCAGGAAAACCCTGCAAATGTGGATCTCTTTAACGGATGCTTCGGAGGGTGAGGAAGGCTTTTTCAGCCATTTTTTCCTGGAATGCGGCCAGCTCTTCGGGTGTATGCCGCTCCTTCAGGAATGCCCGGGTCATCTCGATGATTTCGTTCTCCACCTTTAAGATCAGGGGCAAGAAACCCGTCCCTTCGGAATTGTCCAAGCGGGTGAGATCGACATAGTCATCTTTGTTGCCTTCTTTGAAGGGGCGGATGATATCCTTTATCCTGAGGGATTCCTGCCACATCGGGGCTTCCTCGCCTGTCCAGAGTTTTTCCGGGCTCGTTCCTGCCTCTACCCACAGCGGAAGGGCCGCGGCGCACAGCGGTTCCCCGGGTATGACCCACATGGTGGCCAGAGATTCCGGTTGGGAAGGAGCCTTTCCTGTGATCACCACCGCGGATGCCGTAGAGGGGCGGTCGATGCAGTCTCTGGTGAAGATCCAGGCATTTTCGCTGGCTGGGATTTTTTTTAAATCGTCCATGGATGGATGCTCGAGGAGGACATGGCCGAGGTCTCTTGTAAAATGGGACAGTATATCCTGAAAATCGATGGGCTTCCCCTGTAATCCATGGAAGAGCCGGCTGGCCCTTTCGAACCGGAGATAGCCCGCTCCTTTTCCCTCGGCCCCGCTTCGCGAATAGTTGGTATTGACGATGTATTTTTCAGGAGCAGAGGAAGCGTCGATTTTTTCACAGCCGTGATTATGGAGTTCGAAGATACAGGCGTTGCCCTCACCGTCGATCACGCCGTAATTGGCCCAGCTTCCCAGGTCCGAGCCGAGGTTGGCCTGGATGTAGGCCTCGAAGTCCCGCACGCTCCTGCAGGTCCTCAGCGCATCGGCCATGATGATTCCCTCGTGATCTTCCGCTTCTCCGGATTTCCTGGGGAGGTTGTAGGCGACCGTGTTCATGATGGCAAATCCCGCAGAGTTCAATCCCGCATAGGCATCCCGGCCGGAAGGACAGGATGCATTGACCAGGGCCAGATAGCTGAAGGGCTTGTCTTCGACATAGACCACTTTGTTGGACAGCACTCCTGTGTCCCTGTTCTTCCAGAGCATGGGCGTTCCTTCGGATGAAGCATGGACGCTGACCACGGCAGAGGTACACTGTTCCTGATTGCTGTATGATGCGCCCAGAAAAGCCCAAAAAACCACCAGGACAAAGAAGATTTCTTTGTTTCTAACTTTCATGGGTCCTCCTTGATGGAAGAAATATTCTATCACAAAAATGTTCGTACATTTCGCACCATGTTTCCTTTGATACACAGCCAGGGCTTTTTCGAGAATCCAGGCGCCCTATTTTATGGCGACGCATTCGCAGCCCTCGAGGAAACCGGCATCCACATCGGCTCCATGGCCGGGCGTTTCGGGAAGGGTGATCTCTCCTGCCTGGTATTGGGCTCCCCCCACTACAGGATCGTCCTTGAGGGCCAGATAGCCGTCGAGGTCGGCATAACGGATGTTCGGACGGGCGGAGACAACATGGGCAGCCGCAGTCAGCCCCAACCGGGTCTCCATCATGCATCCCACCATGCACCGGATGCCCGAGCCCTCGGCGATGGCATTGATTTTCAGGGCCGTGTGGATTCCTCCGGCCTTGGCCAGCTTGATGTTGAAAAAGTCGCAGCATCCCATGGAGGCCAGCTTGAACGCATCGTGATGGTCGAAAAGCGACTCGTCAGCCATGATCGCGATGGAGGTGTTCTGCCGGATACGCCGCATGTTCTCGTAATCCCAGTAAGCCACGGGCTGTTCGCAGTATTCGATTCCCATGGGCTCCAGGGATTTGAGCACGGCGACAGCGGTGGTGTAATCCCATCCTTGGTTGGCATCGATGCGGATGGGAAGGTCACTGCCTATGGCCTCGCGGATTTTCCGGATTCTCTGGATATCCTGGTCTGCGGTGGTTCCCAGTTTGACTTTTATCGCCTGAAATCCCTGGTCCTTGTAGCCGGCGGCTTTCTGGGCCATGGAGTCCGGATCGGCTATGCCGATGGTGTTGTCGGTCCAGAAAGAGCGCCTGCCGCCCCCGATCAAAGCATACAGAGGAAGTCCGGCCGCCTTTCCCAGGATGTCATACAGGGCCATGTCAAAAGCGCTGCGAAGGGTGCTGTTCCGGACAAGGAATCTGTCGATCTCTCTCATCCTGTTTTCGATATCCAAAGGGTCTTTGTCCAGGATAAGTCTGGCAAGATCTCCGGCGCCAGCCGCGTCGATCGCCTGGGTCTCTCCTGTAATGCCCCACGTGGGATTGGCCTCGCCCATTCCATGGATGTCCTGGTTGGTGTTGATCCTGATGAACAGGCTCTGGGCTCTTCGAATCTCCATGATGGCGATCCGGAAGGGCTCTCTGAGTTCGATATCGGACTTGTAGATATCGACACCGGTGATTTTTAAACCTTGCTTCATGATTCCTCCTCCCGTTTGATTTTTATCTGTACCGGGCCGCTCCCCAGAAGGTCCAGACAATTCTTTCAGACGGCTTAGCTGTCGCCAGGCTGACAACCACGTAAACGACGACCGAAGTCAGGACAGAGATGAACGATGGATGAGTGCCCCAGACCTTGAGCTGGGGAACCACCGTATAGGCCAGGCCGTAGATCAGAGTTCCCCAGAGGATAGAGGCTATGGTTCCCCACTTGTTCCCCCTTTTCCAGTGCATGCCCAGGAGGATGGGTCCGAAGGTGGCAGAGACCAAGCCGCCGATGGAGAAAAAGATGATCCACTGGATGAGCTGCGGCTGGAACAGGGCCACAGCGATGGCGATGCTCAGGCATCCTGTCATGGTCACCCTGGAAGCGACCTTGATTTCTTTTCCAGAGACGGCAGGTTTGATCTCCTTCAGGAGATTTTTGGCGATGCTGGAGGTGATGATGATGGCCATGGCAGCCACAGTCGTCTGGATCCCGGCCACGATCCCGGCCAGCACGATTCCCCCGAAGGCCTTGGGCATGACATTCATGGCCAGCCAGGGTGCGATCTCGTCGGGGACCGCGAGGTCAGGGACGATGGCTCTGGCCATGGCCCCGGCCAGGCAGAGGAGAGTCGTCCATATGAAAACCAGGATGGCTCCCAGCCAGATTCCCCGTTTGAGGGCTCTTGTGTTCTTGTAGGTCAAAGCACCCAGCATGGCATGGGGCATGCCCACGATAAAAAATCCGGACATCAAGGCCAGCGAAAGGGCGAACATCGGCGGGAACTCTCCGTCCATGGTCGGTGAGAGAAACTTCATGTCCAGCGAAGCGATCGCCTGGGTGGATTTCTGGAACCCGCCGGCATAGCTCACCGTGCCGACAAAAAGCATGATGCAGCCTATGGTGATCACGATGCCCTGGAGAAGAGTGGCCAGGGAGGTTCCCCGCATTCCGCCCAGCACACAGTAGACCAGGACCACCACAGAACCCAGGGCAAGCGAGGTAAAATATCCCATGCCCGTCATCTGGGAAATGACCCGCGCAGCTCCCACGAACTGGGTTCCCATGTAGGGGAGAAGGAACACGGTCACCAGTACGGCCAGGAGGATGATGATAGCCTTGCTTTCGTACCGGGCTCTGAACATATCCAGGTAGGTGATGGCATTGACCCTCCGGGCCACCAGCCCGACCATGATGCCGATGGGGGCCAGCAGAAGGAGATTCATGAAGATCTGGTCATTGTTGATCAGCACCCAGGAATAGCCGTAGGCATAGCACATTCCAGGTCCGGCGATGAAGGTTCCTGCCGAGGCCAGACCTCCTGCGATGATCATGGCAACCACGATACCGCCCAGGCCTCTTCCGGCTGCGTAGAATTCCTTTTCGTACTTTTTTATGGGGACCTTTTCCACGATCCGGTAAGACCAGATGCCGATGGCAGCCAGGATGGCGGTGTAAATGACGAAGGACACCACGGCGGGATTCATGCCTCATCCTCCTCGTCTTCTTCCTCCTCGTCTGCCAGAGGAACATCCGGGATGAATTTCTCTGCCACGAAGATCAGCAGGACCACGAACAGAAAGGGAGTAAAAAGGTTTCCGAAAGTCACCCAGCGGGGCAGGCCCAGGACATAGGGTTCGATGCCCAGACTGTAGGAAAGCCCCAGGTAAACGACCAGGTAAGCGGCGAAAAAGATCCAGGCTATTGCGAACACTCGCCGTGCGGCTTTTATTCTCGGATCTTCGATGAATTTCACAGCCTCACCTCCTGAGTTAAATCACTGGTTTATTTTTAATCTGTTTTTAATTATACTGTTATAAAAGCTTTTAATGTTGAGGAAACGATAGAGATGGGAGCAGCAAACCGATGAGACGAACCGTCATTTCAATTTTTCTCACCTGGTGCATCCTTGCCGTGTCCGGACCTGCCCTCGGCTTTCCTTCCGCTTTTCAGAGGGTCGATCCCTTCTATGTTAAGCTCTTCGAAGAAGGAAAGCAATTATGGAGCCAGGGATTATTCACAGAGGCCATCCAAGACCTGGAGATCGCCTATTTCGGATTCCTTAAAAGTCCCGAACCTCTCCTCGAGGCCAGCATCTACCTTATGGTCTGCCACTTCGAGGTCGGCAGCAGAGACCGTGCCGCTTTCTTCAGAGCGAGGCTCATCGATCTCGGTGCAGAGGACAAGCTCTCCGGCCTGGACCTCCCTCAGGCCCTGCTCGAAAAATACCACGAAGCCAGTGCCTACTTCGAGCGCCAGAGGATGGCCGGCCAGCCCGATCCCTCCGCGGTCCAGGACAAATCGCCCCTGATGAGCGAAGAGGCCGTCACACCTCCTCAGAAGAGCCCCTTCTCCAGGATTGCCGAACTCGAACGTCTCATCGAGCATGACAGGAACAACTTCGGCGCCTACCTGGAGATCGCTTCTCTCTACATACAGCACGACAACGCCGGCAGGGCCGAGCCTGTCCTGGAGAAGCTCCTCCAGCTCGACCCTGAAAACTCGGCCGGACGCTTCATGCTGGGCAGGGTTTACCTGATCCAGAAGAAATTCAGGGAAGCTGCGGCTGAATTCGAGAAAGCCCTCCCCGCACTCGACGGCGATATAGAGTTCCACTACCAGTGGGGAATCGCCCTTTACAATCTGAGGGATTTTGAAGGGGCCGGCAGGGAATTCGAAAAGGTCCGGTCCATGAACGCGGGCTACAAGCTCAGCGAGGAATACATGGAGGAGATCACCAGGCTGAGCGAGCCGGAGACCACTCCCGAAGAGCCAGAAACGGCCCCCGAAGAGCCTGCCGGCGGTCAGCCGGAGACCCCGCCGGAGTCATCCGCTGAACCGGATTATCTCGAGATGGCCCGAAAGGAAGGCAGGCTGAAAAAGAAAATTCAGTATTATATAGAGGCCCTCAAACAGGACCCCTCCCAGATCGATATCTATTTTGAAATGACCGGAGCTTACCGGACAGAGAAAAAGTACCGCCAGGGAATCGACCTCCTCATATATCTGATGGAATATATTCCCAACGATCTCCGCATCTACACCGGGCTTGCCGATCTCTACATTCTCCGCAAATCTTTTCAGGATGCCATCGACATCTGCAGCCAGGGCCTGGCCCTCGACCCCGGCAA
>CAYFWF010000066.1:0-2648 GCA_964346815.1 uncultured Eubacteriales bacterium
GGTGGCCTCCAAGCTCCTCTTCATAGCCGAGAAGAAATCATTACGGCGTTTTCGCATCAGCGGTGCCGAACCAATACTGGGGGAGAGGACTTTTCTGCATCTGATTGAGGTGCTTCGGCCCATCTTTCAAAAGAAGCCACATTCTTTGTTCATCCTCGAAACGAATGGATTTTTTCTTGGTTACAGGCCCAATCTTTTGGAGCGGCTCGCTGCCTATCCAAACCTGATGGTTCGAATCTGTTTGAAAGGTACAGATGAGGAATCCTTTGAGAAGATCACGGGCGCAAAAAAGGATTTTTTCCGCTATCCCATCATAGCTCTTAAAGAACTGCTGAAGTTGAAGGTAAGAGCCTGGCCGGCACTGATGGGAGACCTTTTCTCATCGGAGGCTGTCGATCGGTTGGAAAAATTTCTCAAAGAGAAGGATATCCGTGCAGAACTTGAGTTGGAATTTTTAGAGGCTTATCCGTTCGTACTGGAGAACATGCGGAAGAGAAAGGTCCAATTTTAACAAACTCTTAACAAACTTTTGACAAATCTTTGACAAGTTTTAGGGGGGAGAGGACTAGATTGAAAAAGAACCTATTGCGCGATAGGAAAATTCTCAAAGGAGGTGTTTGATGATCAAAAAGTTTTCAGCCTTGTTGGTGGTTCTTTCCCTCTTGGTGTTTGTTCCTTCCTCGAGTCCGGCTGAACAGTTAACGATCCTGCACACAAATGACACCCATTCCCACCTGTATCCTTTCGGTCCGGTGGATAGGTATGGGGGGATCGCTCGAATGTCCTATCTCATCAAGAAACTGAAGTGGAAAAACAACTGGCAAAACCGAAGCGTCATTACTCTGAATTCCGGAGATGTTTTTGTGGGCACATTTGCCTTTAACAAGTACCTGGGATATGCGGAATTGAAGATCATGGAAGGATTGTATGATTCCATGGCTCTCGGGAATCACGAGTTCGATTTGGGTATCGATAATTTGACTGCTGTCATCAGTGGAGCTGCTGCAGGAGATGTACCGGTTCAGCTTCCGATTCTGTGTGCCAACATCAAAAACCTGGATCCCAGCCATCCTCTGCACCTGTTTGTCGAACCCTACAGGATTCACCAGGCGGGATCTTTGAAGGTAGGATTGATCGGAGTCGTCACCACAGATCCCATCAATTACTCGGAAGAGGTGAATGCAATTCTGACCGATCCCTACGAGGCAGCAGGAGAAGCAGCAGCCCTTTTAAGGCAGCAGGGCTGTGATATCGTCATCTGTCAGTCCCATTTAGGTCGGATCCCGGACGTTCAGGGGCTTGCCTTGGTGGATGGGATCGATGTCATTGTCGGAGGCCATTCCCACGATGCCATCGCCGAGCCTCTCATGGTAAACGGCAAGATTATCGTTCAGGCCGGTGAGTTCGGGAAGTTTCTTGGAGAGCTGGTGGTGGATGTGACTCAGGAAGGGGTGGAACGTTTGAGTTACAAGCTCCATCCCATCAACAGGAGTGTGAGAAGGGACCTTTCCTTGCTCAGATCCCTTTACAACCTCAAGAAGGGGATTGAACAGGATCCGAGGTTCGGTCCTGTCTATTCAGATGCTGTTGCTTGGGCCAAATACAATCATGAGGAGCATTGGGAGGAAGGAAGTCCCTATCGAGACACGCCGCTCGGAAATCTGGTGGCCGATGCGATCATGGACGGTGTGGAAGAAGGCGGTTTCTCGCTTGGCTCCTATCCTGTGGTGGCGCTTGAGGCAATGGGATACATCGGTCATCGAATCTACAGAGGTAAGGTGGTCGGAAATGACGTGATGCGCTCTGTCCCTTATGGATATGATCCGGATTCAGGGTTGGGATTCAAGATTCATCTGGTCCTGTTAGCAGGAGCTCAGATTCTTGCCGGCCTGGAGTACACAGTCTCCATGGTGGAATACACGGATGAGGTCTCTCTGCAGGCCTCAGGGATAACGTTTGAATACGACTCTGCCAAGACACCTGCGTCCACACTGGAGGAGATCCTAGCCGGAATGGGACGGATCGATCCTCTATCAGTCAGAGTGAATGGCGATCCACTCGACCCCCAGGGATTGTATCAGGTGGCCATGAACGAGCAGCTCGTGAAATTCCTCAGCTCTCTGGGAATGGAGCCTGTTATGGGCGTAGACGTTGACACAGGATTGTTCCTTTACAACGTTGTCCGTGATTACATGCAGGAGCTCAAGATAATCGAGTATGCTTCGGAGGGCAGAATCATCGACAGGGCATTCCTCGAATAGCGTGATTGGATCACGCTCCTTTTTCAGGGCCCGTTCCCCGAACGGGCCCTTTCTAAATTCGTTGACAGTATCCGCAATCACTTAATTATAATCTGCTTACAGAACTCGGTGATGGGAAATGCTGTCCCCCAAATTATTCCCAGACTATTTTCCAAAATAGGATTCTTGATATTATGCTCTCTTCTTCTTTGTCAGTTGATTATACAGCCAGGCAAAAACAACTCCGATAACCCATCCGTCAACTATAGCGTAGAGACTAGCCACCAATACACCGACAAAACCCGGTTGGCCAAAATGATAGCCAGGATAAATAGAGTCGATGACTTTCAAGAATCCAACGCCGTAGGCAGGCCAAAAAAGGTTTGCAATCCCTACACAGAAGACAAT
>CAYFWF010000067.1:0-14898 GCA_964346815.1 uncultured Eubacteriales bacterium
CTGGCAGATCCTGTCGAATCTCTACGATATGAATGACATTGAATTAGTCGCTGAGCAATAGCTGATGCAAATGTCGAGCCAAGGATGGGGGGCTTGTGTTAAACCTTTATCGTTTTAGATTTGTGACGATCTTTTTTAGCTCTTCTTGGTTGGGATTGATCTCCAGGGACCTTTCCCATGCAATCAGCGCTTCTTTCACATTTCCAAGCCTGTAGTAGCATTCTCCAAGCGAGTTCAAAACATTTAAATTTGTGCCAGCACGCGAGAGATAGGATTTATAGAATAAAATGGCTTCTTCATATTCTTGCAGAGCCTTGCATGATGCTGCTAAGAGCAAAAGGGCTTGGTAATTTTTTTCTGGATTTTCCGAAAAAGGGAGGAGAATTGTTTTTGCTTTTCTATACTCCTTCTTATCATAAAGGAGTTGGCCGTATCCCAGAGCATACTCTAATGATGTCGGAACTTCGATATAAGCCTTCTGGAGATATTTTTCTGCCTCTTGAATGTTGCCCTTTTTAGCGAATTGGCTGCCAAGAACAAAAGTGTAGAGAACATTCTGGGCAGAAGGCATAACTTTGGAGATGATCCATGGCCGAGGTAAACCGGTTGAAGGAGATATTTCGAATTCTTTTTCGTCAGCAAGAATGGTTCTTTTTTCGCTGTCTAAGATCGACACTTTGATTCTGTAATAGTCCGGAGGGAAGCTATGCAGAGGGAACTGTTCGATTATGTTTTTTTGGGCGAATATCTTTAATTCTTTTTCCTGGGTGAGGAACTCTTCTTCTTTCCGATAAAAAGTAAAGATTATTGTCCCTTTTTCGTGGAGTTCTTTCGTGAAGCCAAATGTTTGAAAAAAAACTATTAGAGCTTCTTCGGGATGAAAAATGTTTCCTGCCTGACTGGAGATTTGGAAGTCCGACACTGCAAAAGGACGATTCGTATCCTGTTGGAGAGTTCCTTGTTTTAATTGATATCCTAATAGAATGGGAGTCATACTGGGATGTGCTTGGTTGGCTGGGATCGAAACCTGTTTCTCAAAAGAGGTGAATTCCTTCGAGATAGTATTCTTCATCAATAGGCTGAATTTGTATTCTCCGGCAACCAGAGGAATCATATCTTGAATGACAATTGAGGTCTTTTGCACATCTTCTATTTGCTCTCTATCGAAATTTAGAGGAAAAGTCTTTTCATACTGGAAAATTACCCTGCCATCCAGCTCGGTCACTATGCCATTTAAATCAAAATTGATGCTGTACTTGTCCTCATAGGAAAGGACAGAAAGCCGTTCAGGCTGGATAGAATAATGCAGAAAGAAAATTCCGGATTCATCTTGGATCACTTGAGCCAGGCTCTTACTCCCGATATAATTTGCAGTATATTCCACCTCTACTAAATCTTTGAATTTCAGAAGGGCTTCTGCATATTCCGAGTCCACTGTCTTCTCTGGGATTGAATGGATTCGGTTTATTAACATTTCTGATGCCAAAGAAGGATGCCCATATGATGGAGTTTCTCCTGGAATCAGTGAGATTGAAACCTCAGCCAGACGAGGATCAAATTTTCGAAGCTGTTCATAAGCCGTAAATATGTTGGTCGGATCTCCCTGGTAATTTACCAGCAAATTTGCAGGTCCATCTTGGGCGGGACTGTAAAGTACGAATTCTCCTATCCCCCCTTTTTTAAAAAAGACAATGTTGAAGTGCGATGGAACTCCGAATTCGGGCTTTCCCTCGTAGGTCCATATCCGAGCGGGGTGAACATAGCTTTCGACTTCATATCTTCCGATATCCAGAGGGGGACCCAGAACGATGTAAATTCTTCCCCTGTCTGTCTGCCATCCCTCTCTTGTCGTCCCTCTGCCAAAATATTTGTTAGCGTAGGCAATTCTTCGATAGTGCTCTTCCTTGAATTCGTTTTGAGGAGTCCCAGGGGTCGGATCTCTCTGCTTCCAGAATGCGTTGATAAAAATATTCCTTTCTTTGTCCGATTCAAGCTGAAGGAAAATCTCTTTCTCTTTCGGAGTGATGATGTACACAACATCCTTTTCCAGCCAGTCTTTAAAGTGCTGAGGCGTATTTTCCCTGGCCTTATCTTCCTTATCCTGGCCCGTTCCAAGAATGGCCGTCAATGATAAGAATAATGGTAAAAGAAATGCCGACACCAGCTGAAGATTGATTTTATTCATTCTCTTATCTTTTCTTTTAACTCTTTCTTGAGCCTTTCTATGACTTGCCTGACCTCCTCGATGTCTTTTCTATATTCTTGAGGGGAAGCAGTTTTAATAAATAATTCGAAGAAATGGAGGGCTTTGTGTTTTTGACCCATTCTAAGGTAGACGCGTCCCAGATTATAAAGAGTGTCCGTCTGCTGAGGATCGAGCTCGATAGACTTTTCCCAACTGTCGAGAGCCTTTTCAACCAGACCTTGACGGTAGTACGCCACACCGAGGCCGTTAAAGGCAGAAGCCAGACGGTCGTCGACAGAGATTGTCTTTTGGTACACTGCGATGGCTGAGTCATATTCTTTTTGGGCAAGATAGCAATTTCCCAGATTATTCATTGCCATTGCGTAATTTTTATCCAGGGAAATTGATCTTTTGAAGGCGTGGATGGCTTTTTCAACCTGACCGGTTTTAAAATAGCTTACGCCCAGATAATTGTAGGCTTCAGCATAGTTATTATCTTGTTGAACAACTCTTTCCAAAGTCTCTATGGACTTCTCAAGTTTGCCCGCTTCTTGGTAGTAGAGCCCTAATCTTGCCAGAAGGGGATTATTCGTATCATCCATTTTGGCGGCTTTTTCTAACAACTCTAAGGCATCATCCAGCTTGCCCATCTTGTAATAATTGTAGGAAGCGTACTCATAGGCCATGATAAGATTTGGCTGTTTCTGGAGAACCTCTTTGTACATCAGGTCTGCCAATTCCAGGTTTCCCGTCTCTGAAGCAATGATTGCCTCATTAAAAAGATTATCCAATTCTATCATGGTCTTGGGATCAGGCCGTTCCTCATCACTTCCTACACTTCTTCCGGTGATATAGCCCAGGGACATCAGCTTTCTTCTGGTTTCTTCATCCATTCTGCCCTTTAACACATCGGAAGACAGAGATGAAGAGCTGGAGTGAATCAAACCTTTCAATTGTTCTTTAAGACGTTTTGCGATTTCAGGTTTTTGGTTCAGTATATTGATCTCCTCTTTAGGGTCACTCAAGAGGCCGTAGAGCTCTGGGATAGGAGCATCGATATATTTCCACTCCCTGGTTCGGATCCCTTGAAGCGGCGCCCAGTTGCGATCCATCATGGCTGCCACCGATTCAATGTAGCACGCTTTATTGGGAAGAGACGCTCCCTCAAGCATTGCTGATCTCAGAGATTTTCCCTGCATATCTGGAATGTGGTCCCAGCCCATCAAATCCAGAACAGTGGGCATGACGTCGATAAGTCCTACTTGATCGGAAACCACCTTATTTTCAGGCAGAACACGCGGGCTGTGAAAAATCAAAGGCACTCTTAGGGTTGAATCATAGATAAAGATTCCGTGGGTTTTTTCTCTGTGTTCTCCTAGGCCCTCTCCATGGTCAGAAGTCAGTACAATAAGAGTCTTCTCCCATAGTCTGAGCCGATCCAGTCTGTCCAAAAGTTCTCCTATTACGTGGTCTGTGTAAGCAATCTCACCGTCATATTCTCGGCCAGCATAGTCCTGATCAAGAGGTGAAGGAGGTTCGTAGGGGGCATGAGGGTCGAAGTAGTGGATCCAAACAAAAAATCTTTCATTTTTGTTGTTTGTGATCCAATCGAGGGCATTTTTGTTTACCTCCTCTGCCTTTCTCTCTATAAAGGAGAGGTCTCGAACAATATTTTTGCTCCCATAAAAATCATCATAGACATCGAAGCCCTTGTTCAATCCGAAGCGGGAATCCAGAGGGAATGCACCCACAAATGCTGCTGTTTTGTATCCTTTATCCTTCATGATTTCAGCAAGAGTGAGATTGAACGACGGAAGACGATAGCCGTTGTCTCGGACTCCATGATGCAGGGGGAGATTTCCGGTGAACAAGGAACAGTGAGAGGGGAGTGTAAGCGGGACATGACAGAACGCATTCGAGAAAATAACGCCTTTTTGGCCCAATCTGTCGATGTGGGGGGTCTTGATTTTTTCATAGCCGTAAATACCTGTGTGATCGGCTCTCAAAGTATCTATGGTGATCACCAGGAGGTTGAGCGTGTCTCCGAGGTCAGAAAGGGCAGGGGTTTTCCCCAAGATGAGAATGATGATAATCAGATAAAAGATGACAAGCCGCTTGGAGACCATGTGAATTGCGATTTTTGGGAATTTGCTCACTGCACTTAGGCAAAACTGTCGATAATGAATCAAGCTCTCAAATAATAAGATATCACATAGTAAAAAAAAGGGGAACTCTCTCGAGTCCCCCTTCTTATCGCTTCAGCTTTTAAATCAACAGAGAGCTAAAACTGCCATTTTACTCCCAATCTCAAGATTCTTGGAGCCAGGACCGTAAAGATGCTGTGATAACCTGACCAGGACTCCTCGTCCCAGTCCAGCGTCTTGTTCGAATTGAAGGTATTGAATAGGTCAGCCATAACTTCAATAAGTCCAAATTCTCCGAGCCTGAAAATCTTACTCAGCCTGAAATCAGCAATCAGTAAATTCGGGAATCTTTCGCTTCCGTATTTCTGGGTCTCGATTTGTTCCCACCCCTGATTCAATTTTTCATAGAAGTACCTCTGAGTAGGAAATCCGGAACGATAGTTGAGGAAGCCGCCGAAGGTGAATCCGAGTGGGAGTTCTACACTGCCTATAACTTTGATGATCAGCGGAGCATCGTTCCATTGTGGCACACCATCCTGGAATTCCAGGTTGTTGGGATCGTCTACGGCCTCGAGCGGGCGTTTTACATTGGTTTTTCCATAGGTCAAAGATGCCATCAACTGCCATTTATCTGCATACCTTTTGGTCAGGACAAACTCAATACCTCGGAATGACTCCTCATATCCGGGGCGCTCGTGGACATAGTAATCGATAACTCCAATTTTCTCGTCGTTCAATTCATAAGCCGTAACATTCCCGCCGTCATCCCCAGTCCCTAAGTCTCCATCGGGTCCAGGATCCTGGACGGTCAGTGGAGTATAGTCAGCCTGTGGATCAATAGCGAGATTATCCGTCCACATAAATCTCTTGTTATTGCGGTACATGAAATTCGCGCTGAAGCCCAAGTTATGGGTGAGTTTTCTCTCGAAACCTACTGTGAATTCATCGATATAGGGAGATTTCAGATCGGGATCGATTGCATATTTTGTGGCAATATCTGTATATCTGATGGAACCGAGTTCATCTGTCTGGGCCATTTTATCGCCATTGGCATCATCCCAGGAATAGTCGACTTCCCAGTAGCTGGTTTCAATCACCCTCCATGCTGGTTCATAGCTGGCCTGGAAGGAATACCGGGCAAAGTTGGCTTTGAAGATGTTCTTCCCGTCATTCAACAGGTCAAATGTGAAACCCACTCGAGGATAGAGGGTGTTCCATGATACGACATTTTTTTTCGCAGGCGCATGCAAAGGCACAGGTTCTCCTGTTCTCTGGGTATAATAATCGGTCCATATATTTCCTGGGACTGAAGTCTCGTTGATGTGCATGTGCGTGCTGTCAAACCTTATGCCAACATTGAGCGTGATGTGCTTCTTCAAGGAAAAGGTGTCTTGGATATAGGCAGAATATATCTCATTCGTCTGAGACCACTTGACCTCCCGGAATGTCCATACTCGATAGGGTCCTGTTCTGTCTGGATAGTCGACGTAGAGGGTGTGGTTTCCCGGGTATTTACGGGTTGTGTGGAAGGGTGTGTTCTGGTATTCAAAACCGACCTTAAGTTCATGGTCTCCTCCCAGGAAATCATCTTTGAAATAATCCGCATAGCCAGAGAGCGCATATCTGTCGCTGTAGTACCAGGTATATTGGTAGTAGGCGTCATCATACATCCGTCTATAAGGCTCCGAGTAATAGACTAAGACCGCAGGTTGGCTCATATCCACGCTGTCTTGAGGGGCGAGCTGGTAGTACATGTTGTACCACCCAAATTTGAAATTCAACAGGAGGTCCGAACTCAGTGTCCATGTATCTTCCAGGTGGTAGAACCAGGAGGGAGAATCCTGGAAATACGTCGTTTCGGGAGGCCGCCTGGGCCCAGCAGACCGATTGGGCATGGCTTTGGCGTCGTAATTCACCCAGCCCATAAACTTATTGTTGTCTGTTATCTGCCAAGAGAGTTTTCCGACCCAGTGCTTCAGGTCAGTATATTCTGTTCCAGGTTTGCCATCCACCTCGTAGCCGATGATGAACCGGTTGATCTCCGTCCTGCGGAAAGCCGTGTAAAACCAAAGCTTATCTTTAAGGATCGGTCCTCCCAGATCACCACCGTAGTCATAAACATAATCTGTCGGGTTTCCGAATCCCACATCTTCATACTCCGGGTCATCCTCAGGAATGTTGTTTGCCTGGAGGCTCTCTGTCTCTCCATAGAGGCTGATCTGTCCGCTGAACTTATTCCCGCCTGATTTTGTGATCATGTTGAGGGCAACCCCGGAAGTCTGAATATCGATGGAATGGGCTCCTGTCTCGATCGAGATCTCCTCAAATGAATCAAAATCAAAGTACATGGCTGTAGCACCGTTGGCAGCCGCATCGGTGACCTGGATTCCGTCCAGATTGTATGCGGTTTGGCCCGACATGGTGCCATGGGCATATCCCCTGCTTTGCTGTCCGCTCCTGCTTCCACCGATGTTTTGCCTGTTCATGACCATTCCCGGAGTCATTTCCATAAGCACCCAGGGATCCCGTGCACTGGGAACTTTCTCTAATATATCCCTCGTGAAGCTGGTCATTATAGTGCTCGTTTTTACGTCTATGACTGGGGTTTCTCCCACCACTGTAACCGTCTCTTCCAGTGCAGACACCTCCAGGGCTGCATTGACAGTGGTTGTTTTTCTGATGGCTACCTCAACATTCGTTTTCACCAGTGTCTTGAATCCTGGCATTTCAAATGTAACTTCATATTTTCCTACAGGCATCAGTACAAATCTGAAGTTTCCGTTAGCAGTTGTAACCGTGGATTGTATCCCTTTTATAAGAGCTTCGCTTCGTATGGTGACAGTCACGCCCGGTAAGGGGGTTCCCTCGTGGTCGACAACTTTGCCGCTGATGGCTCCTGTCTGGAGTGTATCCTGTGCTCCTAGCAGAACTGCAAGGAAAAATAGGGAAAAAATAAATGGGCAAATTTTCCTGCTAAACATTTCACCTCCTTAGGTAATGATAGATTTTAAATGCTGAACTCTTCCCCTTTCTCACCTCCTCCCGATTCGAGCGATGAAAATTTAATTTCATATTTTATATGTTATGAAATTTATTTTTCTATTTCAAGCAGTTATTTATCAAACAGAAATTAAATCTTACTTTACAAGCCTCGATTGATCGAAGTGGTTAAAGGTGCCTCTCAAAAAAGACATCGTTGTGGCTATTGGAAAAAGCACACTCGAAGAATTCTGGGTAAGAGACTCGGCTTGAGAAAATAAAACTCAAGAATAAAATTCATCACTCAAAATATCAAGTATGAGCTTTGAATTGTCTGCTGTTTTGCTTTTGCGATACAGAGCGAGCTCTGTCGAAAGGGCATTGAGTATCGTTGATAGAGCAGAAATAGAGTTTGTGAAAAATAAATTATCACTTCGCACGATAATGTAGGCATGGACCCATCTGACTATCGGGGCCGTCAGTGAGTTGGTGAGGCAGACACAACGGATGTCTCTTTGGTAACAGAATTTCATAGCATCGACTGTTTCTTTTGAATAAGGAGGAAAGGATAATGCCAGAACCAAATCGTCTCTGCTTAAATTGATCAATCGTTCAATAAAGGAATGTTCGTCCTTGCTGCAGGCATATGCCTTTATTCCGGCCTGATTGAAGAGATATGCAGCAATACGGGCCATCAGAGAGCTGATCCCGAGTCCAATGGTATAGATGTGTTTTGAGCTTCGGATCAATTTTATAAATTTGGCAAATTGTTCAGGATCGATCTGGTTAATGGTCTGATTTATATTTTCTACGTCTTGCTTGGCTACCCGGATAACTGTAGAAATATGATTCTTTCCACGTGTCATGAACTTGAATCTATCCTCCGGCATCATTTTTTCTTTAGCTTCTGTGATCAACTGAGACTTTAAATTCAGAAAGCCATCGAATCCCAAATGTCGTGCGAATCTTACGATCGTCGCTTCGCTCACCTTTGTGTTTCTTGACAATTCTTTTCCGGAAAGAACGAAGATTGTCTGCTGATTCTGGATGATATAATCAGCAATTTTTTTCTCTTTTCTAGATAATTCTGGATATTTTTCAATGATGATCTTTTTGAGTTTTGAGTCTTGATTTTTATTTTGCATGATTCTACCCCTCATCATCTCATTCTATCGGATTCTTTGTCTTGAGATCAAATTGATCTCCCGGCTTCAATACGTGCATGATGATATGGAATCCGCTCACGGTTTGAGAGGGCATCAAATGGATTTTTGCCTTTGAGGCATCATATATGACAACATTCTGTTCCCCAATCACTTCAAAAGTGTCGTCTGGCTTTACGATTATTGCCGTCGACTCGTCTATGCCTATTCCGAGAAGCTCAGGGTGCTCAGCGACCAGGCTGAGAAGGCGATTGTGTCTTTTGCGCGTAACAAAATGCTGATCAATGATTGCTGTCTTAATAAATCCGAATCCTGGTGTGACAACAATATTATCGGTGAGTATCTTCTCGAAAGCATGACCATCTTCCACATTCCGTTTTTCATCACCTGTGATCATTATTTCACTCATTACCGCTGCTCCTGCGCTTGTTCCTCCAATTATCCCTCCTTCTTTAAAAATTTTTAGGAGCCTCTGGTGAATTGGGGTATCGACAAGAGCTGCTGTTAGCCTGCTCTGGTCTCCGCCTGTGAAGTAAACGCAATTCACATTATCAAGGATATTAGCGTTTTCCTCCTTCAAGGCTTGTTCTCGAGTCAGAACATGATATTCCACATCTTGAATTCCTAAACTGTTAAATTCCTCTTTCATGCTCTGTCCCGACTCTTCTGGCTGGCTGCTTGCCATGGGAAAGATAACAATTTTCCCCGTGGAAGATTCACCTATAAGCTCGAAAAATCTCGTCATCATCGCTTCGGAGCGGTGTCCACCCCCGATAATGAAGAGATGCCCTCTGTCGTTTTTCATGGATTGGAGAGGGGAGAACACAACAAATGTTAGAAATACAAAAGTGAATAATCTTCCTTTCATCAAGTATCTCCTCATGATTTCATTGCCTTCTCATTCTCTGAGTGGTCTTAGCCTGGATGGATCGCTGAGTCTTACTGAGCAATTTTTCGACTCCTTTGAGGTCGAGACGCAGTGTGTATCATTATCTAAAGGGTTCTTTGTCAGATTAAATATAATATATTTAGGACAGCAGTTTCAAACGGCGGAGTCATAACCTGATATGGCCTTACATTTTTCTATTCAAACAATGCTGCGTCCTTACAATCCATTATGTTGGAATTTTGCCAACTGGAACGGCCGGACTGTGAATGCCTGAGCCGACAGGTTCCAATTCAAGTCCTGTGATCATGGAAAAGGATATTTCATAAATCATGAATACATTGTAAAATGCATGTTTCATAGATTCGGAGGCCGCCGTAATGAAGAATAAGTCGGGTTTCAAAATGCCCCACACTCTGGTTTTAATTTATGCACTTGTGATTGGTATTTATATTTTGAGTTTGGCCGTTCCTTCGGGAAAATTCGAGCGTGTGGAAAAATCGTTCCAAGATCAGACCAAGCTGATCACCGTTCCAGGAACCTACACCAAGGTGGACAAAAAATACTTGGGTCCCGAATGGCTCCTGATTGCTCCTATCCGAGGTTTCCAGGATGCAGCTCTTATCATCTTCTTAATATTTATATTCGGAGGGGTTTTTTCTATCTTAGGGAAGACAGGAGCTATTGAATCTGGGATTCAGAGGCTTGCTCAATTTTTTTCGAGAAATCAAAGGTCAAAGAAGGTGGTTATTCCGGTGTTGATGGTAGTCTTTTCTTTAGCAGGAGGGGTATACGGAATGGCTGAGGAATCCATTCCTTTTGTGCTCATATTTATTCCTCTTGCGCTCTCTCTTGGATATGATTCCATTGTCGGAGTGGCCATACCTTTCCTTGCGTCGGCTGTCGGCTTTGCTGCTGCTTTTTTTAATCCTTTCACTGTAGGAATCGCCCAAGGTTTTTCTGATCTTCCCTTATACTCAGGTTTGACTTATCGGTTGATTCTGTGGGTGATCGGCACCATCATTGCCATCGTTTTTGTGGTTGTTTACGCTGAAAAAATTAAGAAATCTCCGGAGAAGAGCCTTGTTTATGAGCTTGACAAGACCAGGGGATATTCTGTCACTGAAACCAAGGCCAATGATCTGCCTTGGGGCATTAAACAGAAGATTGTCATATGGGTCTTGTTGGGAGGGATAGCCCTCTTGATTTATGGAATTCTTGCTGAATCCTGGTATATGGAAGAGATCGCTGCACTCTTCCTGGCCGTCGGATTAATCTCGGGGTTCATCGCTCGAATTCCTCCATCTGAGGTTGCTGCGAGTTTTGTTTCCGGAGCAAAAGATGTCATGAATGTGACTTTGATCATAGCTGGAGGCAGGGCCATCCTGATTATTCTGAATGAAGCAGTTGTCTTGGATACAATCCTTCAGTTTACGGCAGGGCTGATTTCTGTTGTTCCCAACATTGTCACAGCCCATATGATGTTCTTAACTCAGGCGCTTATCAATTTCTTCATCCATTCCGGTACAGCGCAGGCTGCTCTTACGATGCCGATCATGGCACCTTTGAGCGACTTGGTAGGAATCACGAGGCAGACCACTGTTTTAGCTTTTCAAATGTGTGAGGTGATCAATCCCATTCTGCCAACATCTGCAGTAACCATGGGGGTTTTGGGAGTAGCAAAGATCCCGTGGGAAAAATGGGCAAAATGGTTCTTGCCTCTGATGATGATACTGATCATTTTCAGTTTGATCTCACTTGTTCCTCCAATTCTCATGAAATGGGGTCCGTTTTAACTCGTTTTTTTCTGTTGGTGTGCGGTCTTGTGCATCATATCATAGATCAAAAGTGCCAACCTTTTTTGTGCTTTCCGCGTCTATATAAAAGAAGTTTGAATTTTTCGAAGTGCTGTGTTATAATCATCACTTCGAAAAGTTCGAAGTGCTCTGAGCAGAGGAGTGACGCATGAAGACTTTCACTAAAAAAGAGGAACAGATCCTGCTGGCCATATACCATCTTGGAAATGAGGCCTACCTGATTTCCATTAGAGAGAAGATCAAAAACTACACAGGAAAATACTATTCTGTCGGTACAATCTACGCTCCTTTGAACCGTCTGCATGTCTATGGATACTTAACAGCTTCTGTTGAGAAGCCGGATGCTGCATCCGGCGGCAAGCCCATCAAATATTACAGGCTGACAAAAAAGGGGTATGCTGCATTGGAGGCTCTCAAAAAACTGAACGAGTTGATGTGGGAAGGATTTAAAGCTCCTGTGTTCGAAGATTAGGTTGCGTCATGAGAGGAGATAAAAAAGAGCTTCCCCGGTTGGCTTTCTGGCTGCTGAGGCGTGTCCTTCCCAGACAGGATTTCATCTATCTGAATGGCAATTTCGAGGACATTTATGGGAACTTGATGCAAACAGAAGGCCGGTTCAAGGCAGGCATCTGGATCTGGAGGGAGATCCTCAGATCCCTGCCCGGATTCCTCTCTGCAGCGCTTTATTGGAGGATGGCGATGTTTAGGAATTACTTCATTATGGCCCTGAGAAACATAAGAAAACACACGCTTCATTCTGTAATCAACATTGCGGGGCTGTCTTTGGGGATGGCCGTATGTCTTCTAATCTTTCTGTGGGTTCAGAATGAATTCGCGTATGACCGGTTTCATGTAAACAGAGATGATATTGCCCAGGTGTATTCCGAACAGCAGTACTCGAGTGGAAGCAGCCAAATAAATATGAACTCTTACTTCCCGCTGGCAAAGGTCCTGAAGAGTGAATGTCCCGAAGTCGTCGATGCTGTCCGGTATGAATTTACGAGCGGCTTGTTATTGAAGCGCGGTGATAAACAATTCATGAACGATATCGTCGGGCTCGCCGATCCTACATTCTTTGATATTTTTTCCTTTCCTTTTATTAAAGGCAATCCCGAAATGGCGCTGAAGGAGAATTATTCTGTTGTCCTGACAGAGAAGATGGCAAAAAAGTATTTTGGGAACGAGGACCCAATCGGGAAAATGCTCAATTTGAATAATGAACTGGATATACAGGTCACGGGAATAATAGAGAATCCCCCCCCTCAATCCTCGCTTCAGTTTGACTGCATCGCCCCCTATCTTCTCCGTTTTGCTCCTGATTTCAAGGAGCCCGAACACTGGGGAGGGAATCCGCTCGAGACCTATGTTCTGTTGAATAAGAACATTGACTATGGTGAAGTAGAGAAGAAAATCACATCGATCGTGGAAAAACATGCACAATGGGAAACAGTTAAAGTGACCTTCCACCTTCATCCTCTGCTGAAAAAGCACATGTATTCTCCTCAAGGAGGCGGTCTCATTCAATCCCTTGCGATTTTTTCTGCGGTTGCTCTCTTTGTGTTGTTTATCGCCTGCATCAACTTTATGAACTTGAGTACAGCCAAGGCTGCCACACGGGCAAAGGAAGTAGGAGTGCGCAAGGTTGTGGGTGCGCGGAAGTCAGACCTCGTCCGTCAGTTTATCGGCGAATCTTTGATGCTTTCCCTCATTACTCTGGCCATAGCGATCGCTCTCCTTGCAGTCTTCCTCCCGGTATTTAATGAGCTCCTAGGAAAGCAGCTGTCTCTGCGCCTCCTATTCAAACCGGTCGTCGCCCTTGGATTTTTAGGCATTGCCCTCTTCACAGGAGCGCTTGCCGGTATCTATCCGGCTTTACATCTTTCTACATTTCAGCCAGGACGGATCCTCAGAGGACTGATCCGGACCGGCTTCAAGAGTTCCCTGAGGAAAATCCTGGTGGTGGTGCAGTTTTCGCTCTCGATCATCATGATCATCTCCACGGTTGTCGTCTTCAGACAGATGAGGTATGTAATGAGCACGGATTTGGGATTCGATAGAGAGAACTTGGTCGTTCTCCGAATGAGTCAAAGCACTCAGCGCCAATTCGAACCGTTTCGAAACGAGCTGTTGAATCATCCTCAGGTTGTCAGCATAGCTAGAAGTCTTCAGGGACCGTGGAACGTCGGATCCACGGTCAGCGCTGTGGATTGGGTTGGCAAGGTGCCGGATGAGTCTGTCAGCATGCATTGGGATTACGTGGGATATGATTATTTCGAGACTTTTAACATGGAGATCATCGAAGGAAGGGCCTTTTCCAAAGAATATCCCACGGATCAGAAAGAAGCGTACATCGTAAATGAGGAGGCTATAAAACTCATGGATATGGATTCGCCAGTCGGAAAGAGGCTGTCGGTTTTTCGGAACGAAGGGAAAATCATCGGAGTTGTAAAGAACTTCAACTTTCAGCCCCTTTATCATCCAATCAGGCCGTTTGTTTTCATGCTCAGGCCTGAATCGGGATCCCTTGCATTCGTCAGGATAAGGCCAGAAAACATTTCTGGATCTCTCAAACATATCCAGAAAGCATTCAAAAAATTCGAGCCAGATTCTCTTAGAGATCCGATGTTCTTCAATGATGTGCTCACCCGCTACATTTACACATCAGAACAGCAGACAGAAAAAATTTCGGGTTACTTCACCATTCTGGCTGTCCTGATATCCTGTCTCGGACTCTTCGGTCTTGCTGCCTTCATTGCAGAGAGGAGAACCAAGGAGATCGGCATCCGTAAGGTTGTGGGTGCCTCAATGAAGGACGTGGTGTTCATGCTGTCCAAAGACTTCACCAAATGGGTGCTGCTGTCCAATGTTATAGCTTGGCCAGTGGCCTATTTTGTTGCACAGAAGTTTCTCCAAAAGTATGCTTTCAGAACAAGTATTGGGCCAGAAATCTATGTTCTGTCTGGGCTGGCAGCTTTTGGCATTGCTTTGGTGACAGTCAGCTACCAAGCTCTCAAAGCAGCCCGGGCCAATCCTTCAGATTCCCTGCGCTACGAATAGGTCACATCCATAATTCGGTGACCACATAATTCGGTGACAGTATACGCGATTACTTAATTCGGGAATTGCATGATTGAGGATTCTAACTTCAATATTCTTAATCTCAAGATAATTAAGTGAATGAGTAGACTGTCCCCCCAATTTCTGTCAGCATAATTAGGTGATCGCGTATACTGTTCCCGATCTCATTCCCGATCTCACATGTCATCAATCTCATATATTAAGAGATTGCCGCATTTGGTTCGCAATGACAAATGACTGCAATGACTTTGTTCTAACTTCTAATGATTCATATAATGATAAGATGAAGACAAAAGCAGAATAAAGCATCCTTTTGATTGAGACGTATATACAAATGAAACGTGGTGAGATGAAGGATAACGATCTTGTGAGAGAGTGCCTCCAAGGCAATGTAGAGTTTTACCGCGAGCTCATAGATCGATACCAAGATTATGTCATGGCTGTTGCCCTGAATATCTTGATGAATTACGAGGATGCACAGGACGTATGCCAGGAAGCCTTCCTCAAAGCCTTCAGGAATCTCGAAAAATTTGACTTACAGAAGAGCTTCAAAAACTGGTTCTATTCGTTGCTCTATAACTGTTGCCTGGATCATCTGAGGAAACGAAAAAGATTTTTCAAAATGCTGGGCAAATTCCGAGTCGAG
>CAYFWF010000068.1:0-318387 GCA_964346815.1 uncultured Eubacteriales bacterium
TTATGTCACGAAAATCTTAGTACTATGGGTGGTCTTAATTTTGGGGGCAGTTGCATTCGTCCTCAGGTAGAGATTTAAATTCCTATAAGTTTTTAATTGGGCGTACTCCGTTTCCTCAGAAAAGTCTTGATTTTGCTTTCAGCCTGAGTCAATTTAACTGAGCTTTTTTAACACATTTTATCCACACCGTGTCCACACTGATTTTATGGTTAAGTCTATTTATTAGACGCAAGGGACTTAAAATCCCTCGTAGGTTGTAGCTACGTGCCGGTTCGAGTCCGGCCCTCGGCACTCTATCCTGTATCTAAAGCCTTTGAATTGAGTTAATTACCACTACCAAACGAAACTAAACGCAAACAAGCGTAAACAGACAGTTTTGGTCTATTTTGTCATATTTTGGGCATAAAATGGGCACTGAGCTTTCTTGTAAAGGCGCCGGTCGTTGTCAACAAAAGGAGACGCAGGAACTGTAGGGGAAGGAGAATTATTGAAAGGAGCAAATAGAATTCTGTCTCTATTACTATTTTCATTCATACCGCAGCGAATCGACCGGATTGGCGACGGCCGCTTTAATGGATTGGTAGCTAACTGTAACCAGTGCGATAACAAGTGCCAGGGTAACGGATGATATAAAAGTCCATAGACCGATGTCAATCCGGTAGGCAAAATTCAACAGCCACCGGTTCATGGCAAAATAGGCAAGGGGGCATGCCATAAGGCTTGCCAATACAACCAATCCTATAAACTCATTGACCAATCTATAGACTATGTTGCCAATGGAGGCCCCTAGTACTTTTCTTATGCCGATCTCTTTGGTCTTTTGCAAAGCCATAAACGAGGACAGGCCGAACAATCCCAGGCATGCGACAAATATGGCTACTCCGGTAAAAAAGCTGAATAAACGGCTCAATTTCATTTCAGACTGATACAGCAAGTCGTAATTTTCATCCACAAATGTATACTCGAATGGATGGTTCGGATTTGTTTTTCGCCATTCCTCTTTGGCGAAGTCCAGTGATTCTTGGATGTTTTCTCCCAAGACCTTGATGAACGCCCAATAAAAACTATCGGGAGAGTCTAATTGAAGGGCAAACGGTTCAATTTCTTGATGTAGAGATTTAAAATGATAATCCTTTATAATCCCGACGATAGGCCTTCTTCCGGGGAACAATACTTTATCCTGCTGTGTGTCAAATCCAAATCGTTTTTTGGCCTCTTCATTCAGCAACAAGGCTCGGTCCATATCTCCCGGAAATTCTCTGGAAAAATCCCGCCCTTCCAGGAGACTCATACCGAAAGTGTCCACGAAATCATAATCAACATACAGCATCTGAACGCTTAAAGCTTCGCTGAACGTGCTTCCGAGCGGCCATAACAATCCAATATCAAATATTCCTCCTGGAATACTCGATGCTCCGGAGACACGGATGATATTTCTATTGGGAAGCAAGGCATTTTTGTATGATTCGTAATTATTTCTCACAAACCAATCGGACAGGGGAACCGCAATGATATGTTCTTTATCAAAACCAAGGTTTCTGTTTCGTATATAATTCATCTGGGCGAATATTATACTCAGGCCTGCGATCAAGAACACAAAAATCGTAAATTGGGCCACAACCAGAATTTTTCTTAATAGCCGGCCTGAACTCCCTAATCTAAGTCTCCCACTCAACGCTTCAACCGGCCGAAATGCTGTTAAAAAAAACGCGGGATAGCTCCCCGACATCAGTCCCAATACCATACCTAAACCAGCCAGAACCAAAAGGGTGTGAACATTCAGTATATCCGATACTGAAACATTTTTTCCGGTGAGCGCGTTGAATCCCGAAAGCAACAGCAGGCCTGAAACCACGGCAATCACAGAAGCTAAAAAAGACATCAAGAGATATTCCATAAGGAACTGCTTTATAAGCTGGGGTCTCGCCGCGCCCACAACTTTTCGCATTCCCACTTCCTTAGCCCGGTTTGCCGCCCATGCCGTTGCCAGGTTCATAAAATTGATCGAGGCGATAATCAGGATGAAAATCGCGATGGCAGAGAAAATATAGATGTAGCTTTCATTGCTGTTGGGACTGATCTCTCCTTCAAGATGAGACCTGAGGTGGATATCCGATATTTTCTGAAGGTAAGGGCTAAACTCAACCCCAGGGGTTCTAGCCAATTGTCCTAGATGCTTCTCCAGAAAAGCAGGCATTTTTGCCTCGACGGCTTCTGGATTAGCATGTTCTTCAAGCAGGAGATAGGTAAGAAGCCTGAAATTTTGCCAGCGGGAAAGATTACCATAAGAAAGCCGTCCGGGCGGTTCTTTGGCCTTAAGCAGAGTTTCAAAATTCACCAGGAAATCAAAATCCATATGAGTGGAGGGTGGATGTTTTTTCATGACTCCGGTAACCGTAAGGTTCAACCAGATGTCGGCGGATAAAATTTTGCCCAGAGGATTTTCGTCTCTAAAATATTTTTTGGCCATCTCTTCCGTTAACACTAGAGAATACGGCGCTGCCAAAACTGTCTCAGGATCGCCGACAACCAGTTCGATATCGAAGACCTCTAAGAAAGCAGGGTCAACAAAGTAGAGTCCCTTTTCAAAAAATTTCAATTCTTCATATCTTATGGTCCAGCGTGATTCCGGTGTTTTTATCCGGACAGCCATTGATACTTCCGGGAATTCATTCACCATGGCCGGTCCCCAGGGACCAGAAACAAGGGGCATCTCTATAGGATTGCCACGAATGGTTGCCCTGTTTATAATCCTATAGATCCGGTGGGAGTTTTCATAAAATTTATCGTAGCTTAATTCATCCTGAACATATAAAAAGATGAGAATACTTACCACGATGCTGACCGTAAGTCCTAGGATGTTTAAGATGGAATATGTTTTATATTTTTTCAGATTTCTGAGCGTGATCTTAAGATAATTGCCATACATCGAGATTCCTCTTATTCTTTATAAAATTCCTCCATTCTTAATCTGTACTCCCTCCCAGTAGCAGAGAATTCTCAGATTACATTGTCGATTGTCTTTAAAGACCATTGCCCAACTATTAAATGCTAGAACATTGAAAGACTTGAGTAAATAATGTTTACTAAAGAATATTTAACTACGTTTCAGCTAAATTCGGACCACTCGTGATCCGATTTTTTAACACTTATGTCCGCATTCGTATAGTGAACACTATTCCACCTATAAATTTTTTATAAGAGAACAGTTCTCGGATTAAGGATGGTCCGATTTATTTCTGTTTGGTTGCCTCCCATTTGCCGGTCGCGCCCAATTCCGCGACCGTTAGTTCGCCTTCCATGGAATCTCCCGAGACCGTCATCTTGAATTCGACCTTGAATGTGCCACTCGGAACATACGCTTGGACCGAAAAGCTGAGCACATTCTCTTCCAGGTATATTTCCTCGGCTGGAGTCTCACTCATGCTCCCGTACTGGTCGGTCATTTTGCCGATCAGCTTTCCATCCTGCAGCTCCAGGACCAGAGTGAGCTCATTGGGATCTGGCTCGCCCTCCAAAGTGGCCATCCCCACCCAGGTCCCCACCAGGTCTGCAGGTTTCTGTGCCATCAGGCCAATAGACACACACAATCCTAGTGCTAGAATTAGAGCTAATCTTATTTTAATTTTCATGATGTCCTCCTTTTTATATTCAATGATTTTCCCGGACTCTAAGCATTTTGACGAGACTCCTCACAGACGCTGTCTCCCATCTTATCCATGGAAAAAAGATGTTCACAATAACCTCCAAGTATCCGAGAGATTCCCGGGATATTCATACTGTTATACGAAAAAGTTGTCATTAAAGTTCCAAGAAAGAGCGTTTTCGGTATCTCGAGAGTACAAACGGGAGGAGAAATGCCATGGAGAGATGCGAGAGATTCCTCTCCCTCTGGAAGGACGCTGATCCAGGTTTAGCCGAGGTACAAGATGCAAGGAAGAGGCTGGCTAGGCTGAAGGCCCCTTGAGTACTCCATGTCTGACAAAAAGCAATTTTCCCGCTAAATGTGCAAATAGGTACTTTTTTGCGGGCATGCGTTTCCAACTCATAGTCAGGTATAGGTAGTAGGTAATTTGCCTCGAAAATGTGCTATATAGTACCATTTTCGGGCAAAAACAGGTATTTTAGCAGACATTAGCTATGTGCTGGGTCAGATACATTAGTGACACATTGGATTAGGAAATGATGATAGAATCTGTGTCACAATGAGCATAGGACCAGCAAGCCAATATGGATTGATCATTCCGAAGGCAAGTTATATTACTTCGCTTGTCAGGCAGGGGACGATATCTAAAGATGCCGCCAAACGACTCCGCTGGATGGATCACTACAGGCGTCACCGGAACGCACGTTTGACATGTCGGTATTTTGGGATATCTCCCCAGACCTTTTATCGGTGGAAGGATCGTTTTGATCCCTATGATTTGAGTACGTTGGAGGAGAGGAGTCGTCGTCCTCATCGGGTACGCCAGTCTCAGACACCTGTTCGTGTGGTAGAGCGAATACAGAAGCTTAGAGAGCAATATCCTCGATGGGGGAAGGATGTAGATTTGGATTGGCTGATGAAAACTAAGATGCATTTCTGGACTTGGAGAACCGAGGAAGTCAAGCAACTTTTTAAATGGATGAAAAGCTACAACTCTACCAGAAACGATAATGAAAAGATTCATTATTACGGATTTGATTGTCAATTTACCACATATCAATCAGAATTCATTCAAGAATATCTGGATCGCACTCTTCCTTCTCTGTGGGATAGTATTGCCTCAATACTAAATCAAGTAAAAGAATTTTCTGATAGCAATTATGATACAATGGATGAGGATACTTACTTAGATATCAAAACAAAGCTGGAATCGTTCGAAGATCAATTTGAAGAAAATAAAAATACATTGATAGCCAATTCATCTTCAACGGAATATGAGATCAATAAGCAGTTGCTCATCACCTTTAAGCAGGCGTTTATATGTAAAGTGGGAAAGTATTCCAGCCAAACGCGCGACATGTTTATGGCTGAAAATGCCTTATGGATATCTAATTTTCTTGGGAAAAACGCCAAGATCACTTTATGGGCCCATAACTATCATATATCCACGTTCTATGCTTGGATGGGATATTACGTAGGAGCAAACTTAGGTAATATGTACAAAGCTGTAGGATTTAGTTTTTCACAGGGCTCCTTCACAGCTTTTGGGCCTGATAGGGGGCCGTTAGGAATTTACGAGATTACCACAGAACCTACAAGCAGTTCGGTTAACTTTATTTTTCACCATGCTTCTCACCCAAATTTTGCTTTTCATATAGAGGCTATTACTCCAGGTTCCGAATGGGATAAATGGCTGGGAAGTCAGAGGCCATTCTTGATGATTGGAGCCCTCTTTAGTGGTGAAGTCTTACAATACTACAAACCATTTAATATAAAGGCCTTCGATTGGATTATTCATTTTGATCAGACCACTGCATCAAGCTTAATTCCAATGAATTAATATTGATTTATTGATATTCTTTCCTCAGCAAGATAGAGGGGAAAAAGTTGTTTGACTTTTCCATGGATAAAAAGGATCTTAAAGCAATCATTCGAAAATATCTCAAACCTAATATCTGGATAGCCATAATGATCTTGGGTAGGTGATGAAATTCATAAAGAAAAATAGCATTCACCGCTTGTTATTTATTATGCTTGAATCTTTGTTTTTGATTTCTTACTCATTTAGCTTTCAGAAGAAATCGGTTCAAGAAGAACAATCGATCTTTATTTGAACAAAAAATTACATTAGAGAATGAAATGCTCGTTCTGTCGGAATGTACAGGAGATGTTTGGGATTTGTAGCGTTGGCACTATGATACCTTCAAAGCCACTGCAAGGAATCCCACCTTTCACACATCTTCTCCTTTATATGTAAATTTTTTGCTAGATACTATAGGACGGATTGCTGAGTTGAAGTTCCAAGGTGTGGCATTCAAATGTGGGAAAGCTCAGTCCAAGGAAAGGGAAATGCCACGTTAAGGATGGAACTCAGCATTACCAAAAGTTCCTAAACCTCTGGAAGGACGCTGACCCTGGTATTGTTGAGGTTGAAGATGCGAGAGAGAGGTTGGCTGGGTTGAAGGGTACATGAAATCCCCACACAAACACGACAAAAAGTCGACAATCCCACCGAAGAGTGGGAAATCAAGATGACCATAAATCGTTCATTATAATACAATTAGAGAGATTTTTTCCTTCCGATAGACGGACTCCGGATCCGTAGGTCGGGCGTTCGAATCGCCCCAGGCGTGCCAGCTTATTTCTCTGTTTTCAGCCACTTACTTTGTTTTTGTCTTTCAACCCTAATACCCTAGTTTCAGCGTAATTCAGCCAATTTTGTTACACATGTGTGACATGGAGGAGGAGTCTATTTTGAATGAAAAAACGCAAGGGACTTAAAATACCTCGTAGGTTATCCTACGTGCCGGTTCGAGTCCGGCCCCCGGCACTCTGTTATCCCTGAGAAATCTGTGTTTTCGATTGTTTTTCAGTCTTTCGGATTTTCAATCCTAATACCATAGTTTCAGCCATTTTCAGTCATTTTTGGCCCATATTTGGCCCACGGACTGTTGTCTGCATGGACACATGACTCTGGATCATGGAATCGGGGTTCGAATCCCTGCTTCCCAGCCAATCTTATATTTTATTTATTATCAATAATTTATAGCGTCTTTTGAAGCAGTTATAAAAAATCATTTTTCTAAATAAGAGTCCACAACATATACATTATGTTCCAGTTTTTTAATGTTTTCAGAATCGATACTATTGGCGATAATTATCGCTATAGTAATATCAAGCTATAAAACTATAGAAAAGCATCAGCCAATCCGGTCGATTCCATGCAGTATAAGAGAAAAAATACACACCGGAAAGAACTTCCCAAAAAATATGACCTTAAAATTCTCTGTACTATATCGATAATTTTTTAATTCTTTTAAATTTACAAGCATATTTGTTTGCAATTTACAACTATCTAGTATAGTCTTCGTATATATCTAGTGAAAGACTTAATCGAGAGGTGAATTATGAAATCACTGACTCAGCTGGAACAGCACATCCTGCTTGCCATTTTTCATTTAAAAGATAATGCTTACCTGATAACGATAAGGGAGTTCATCAAAGATAAAGCCGGCAAAAATCATGCCATCGCAACAATTTATGTTCCGCTAGAAAGGCTGATGAAACTGGGCTGTCTGGATACGATCGATGGAGGCCCTTCTCCCAAGGTTGGGGGGAGATCCATAAAATATTATCGACTCACAAAAGAGGGATTTCACATGTTGCGTGAAATGAAAAAGATCAACGATCGGATGTGGCTGGACTTTCCGGAAGGAGTTCCTCATGAAAAATAAGAAGAATGAGGCTGTTAATTTTCAAATTCCGAAAATCGCCGGATTTATTCTGAAGGCTCTAATTCCGGCCAATGATTTTGAATACACGATCGGTGTCTACGAGCAGTCCTACTTGGACATTAAAAGGCATAAGGGAAACCTTTCTGCATATCTCTGGTTGTTCTTACAGCTTTGTCTGGCTGTCCCTATATTTCTGAAAATGAAATGTGCTGGAAGAACGGTGATAGTCAAGAATTACTTAAAAGTTGCCCTCCGGACCATATATCGAGCGAAATTGTATTCGTTTATAAATATCATCGGGCTGATGATCGGTTTTGTATGCTGCATTTTAACATTCCTTTATATCCAATATGAATTGAGCTACGATAAGTACCATAAAAACGCCGATCTCATATACCGAGTGTTGGAAGAACATTCAGCACATCGAGGACAAGGGATAGAATTATCCAATAGTAATTACTATCCCCTCGCAGACGCACTGAAAGACAACTTTCCTGAGGTAGACAATGCTGCTAGAATCATCAGAATTTCCGGTTTTGCAAATCAAAATGGCAGTTTCATTTCAGAAGACGATTTTTTCTTCACGGACCCGGAATTCTTAGAGATGTTTTCCTTTCCTCTCATTTCTGGAGACTCTAAATCCGCCCTGAAGGAGCCGTTTTCTGTGGTGATAACCCAGGAGATGGCCGAAAAATATTTCGACAGAGAAAATCCAATAGGTCACACACTCAGTTTTAAAGAAGGAAGTAAAGCATATGATTTGAAAATTACAGGCGTTTTGAAGAACATACCGAAAAATTCTCATTTCACTTTCGATTTCCTTGTTTCACTTAATTCTTTTATCAGCGCATCGGGCGAAAATGCATTTAGCTGGAAAAGCAACGACTGGTTCGCAACATACCTACAACTAAAAAATAATAAGGATTTGGAAGAATTGGAAAAAAAGTTTAATGCCTTATATCAGATCCACGTAAAAGGCGAGAGAATTCATCTTCAGCCGCTAACAAGCATTCATCTCGGAGGCAATTATGCAGCTGAGATTGAGACAAACACAACAAGTCAATATTTATTTTTGTTTTCTACTATTGCTGTTTTTGTGATGTTTATTGCCTGTTTCAACTATATCAATCTGTCAATCGCTTGTTATGGAAAACGTTCGAAAGAAATCGGAATAAGAAAGGTCATTGGTGCGGGCAAGAAGGACCTCATAAAGCAGATCCTATGTGAATCGTTTCTATTTTCATTTATTTCTTTATTAATCTCGATCCTGTTGGTAATGTTATTTCTCCCAGAATTCAATTTCTTGATAAATCGGGAGATTGATCTAAAGTTTTTAAATATTGGCATTTTAATATTGGGTGTCATAATCCTTGTTTTAATTGTTACGGCAGTTTCGGGAAGTTATCCTGCCTTGTGCCTTTCTTCTTTTAACCCTATAAAAGTATTGAAAAGCCATCAGAATATCAGTTTAAAAAGATTCGGTATCTTCGGGAACGTTCTTGTAACTCTTCAATTCACCGTTTCGATTGCCTTGATCATCTGTACTATTTTTGTTACCAAACAAATTCAGTACATTCAAAAAAAACAATTAGATCATAATGATGAGCAGATAATTTATTATATGATGAGGGGGACATTGCATGACCAGTATGAGTCTTTCAATAATGAATTGAGGAAAAACGCAAATATTCTGAATGTATCGATTTCTTCTGGCATTCCAATGTCCGTTTCTTCCGGATCACCGATGGCGTACCCAATCGGTGGCCACTTGGATTGGGAAGGGAAAAAATCCAATTATCGCATTAATCTGTATGGATATTCAGTCGAGTACGAATATTTAAGAACTTTTAATCTGGAAATGTCTGAAGGGAGGTTTTTTTCAAAAGAATATGCTTCTGATAAATACAATTTCATATTAAACGTGTCTGCAATAAAAGCGATGGACATCCAATCACCGATAGGAAAAATGTTTAATATGAGAGGAAAAGAGGGCCAAATCGTGGGGGTCGTCAAAGATTTTCATTATCAATCTCTCCATCAAAAGATTGAACCCTTGATCCTGCACATAGAGCCATCGTGGTATCGGTTTATCATTATCAAGCTCAGGTCCGATAATCTTTCTGAGACAATTGAATTTGTGAAAAAGACACATTCAAAATTTAATCCATACTACCAATTTGAATATTCTTTTTTTGATGACCACGTTAAAAAGTTTTACAGGCCAGAAAAAGTACTTAGCAAGGTATTTAATTACTTTTCTTCCCTCGCAATATTTATAGCCTGCCTCGGGATTTTGGGTTTAGCCGTTTATGCTGTGGAAAGCCGGAGAAAAGAGATTGGAATACGAAAAGTATTGGGTGCTTCTGTAACAGGGATAGCAATAATGCTTTCAAAAGGCTATACAAGGTGGATTCTTGCTGCAAATTTTATAAGCTGGCCTATTGCTTATTATGCTATGCACAAGTGGCTTCAGAGTTTTGCTTATCGAGTAGATCTGGGAATCAGAATTTTCATTCTCTCTGGATTGGCTGCTGTATGCATCGCTCTTTTAACTGTGGGGTATCAGGCAATAAAAGCGGCGACTGCCAATCCAGTCGATTCGCTGCGGTATGAGTGAACAGTCGATTTTTCAATGAACGAAGAAATCTCCTTTTTATGATTTTGAGTCCATTTTGTCCCGCGAAGTCGTCAAGACAGGCTTGTGTCCATTTTGTGTCCATTCTAGGGCAAAAAATACGAAAAAATAGCAAAACAAACGAAACTAAACGAAAAGATAAAATTTCTTTTTTTCAATTATTTAGCGAACAACTGCTTGATATTAAATAACTTACAAAAACATGGGGGCACGAATCCCTGCTTCCCAGCCAGCCTGATATTTCCGTTTTCCCCTGGAATTCCCCAGCTTTGTCTTTCAACCGTGTTACCATAGCTTCAGCGCTAGTCAACAGAATTTGTCACGTATTTGTCACATGAGGAAATTCCTATATTAGAGCACCAGTGTCACAAGCCGGATGTCACTGGTTCGAATCTAATCCCGCACACGACAAGGGAATATAACAGGACGATCATGGATGTCAAAGAACATTACAGCTTGTCTTATTTATGGTTCTTACCTATAATCGAAAAACAAAACCTGCCATATACTGGTAATGAGTATAAATTCAGAATGTGACGAGAAACTCATTGGCAAAATTGCCGAAAAGGATAATGACGCCTTTGTCGAGTTCGTGCGGCGTTACCAATCTAGAATTGTCAACTTCTGTTTCAAGCTGACAGGTGACCGGGAAAGTGCCGAGGAAGCAGCTCAGGAGGTATTTCTCCAGGTCTATCGTGGGGCCCATCAGTTCAGAGGCTTGAGTAAAGTTTCAACCTGGGTATACAGAATCGCCGTCAATCGGTCCCTGAACATCTGCAGAAAGGTCAAGCGTCAGGAGTGGCTGGGAAATTTCAAGTCTCTTTTAAAAAACAGCATCCCCGGATCGGACGAATTCTCCGCACCCCAACAATATTCACCCGATGAGATTCTCGAACATAAGCAGGAAAGGGAATTCCTGAAAAAAGCACTCAATTCTCTGCCTGAAAACCAAAAAATCGCATTTTTTCTTCGTCACGTTGAAGGACTCTCCTACCAAGAGATCGCCGAAATTCTCAATACTTCAGTCGCATCTGTCGAATCCCGTATCCATAGGGCAAAAGAAAGGCTCCGCAAAAAACTGCTGTCCCGGTTGAGAAACTGCTGATTTTCTAAAAAAATTGTGCAAGTTTTTTCAGGAATCATTGTCTATAGAAGTGGAGCCCAAAAAAGATGAAGAGAAGTGATAAATGTCGAGATATTGAAAAACGCGTTTTCGAAATCGTAGAGACAAAATCTGCGCTTCCTTATTGGAAAAACTCGGAGGATCATCTTAGTGAATGTTCTAAATGTAGACGCTTGGTCGAGGATTTCGCACGGCAATGGCAAACACTCACATCTCCTAATGAAATCCAACCTTCTCCATCTTTTCTTTCCAGAGTCCTAAGCCAGATCCAAGAGTCCGATACATACGACCGAAGCATGAAACCCTCCCGGGCCATCTGGCGGCCGGTGTTTCGCATTGTTACCTTAACAGCGCTGATCGTTCTAGGAGTCCTGACCGGGACCTATCTGGGCCATCGGCCTTCTTCTGCATCTTTCAGGGCTAATTCCGAAAAGCCTTACGGAGACGCAACCCGGCAATATACAAAGCAATATTTTGGGGGATTTGAAGAATTCCCCAGAGGTTCGGTTGGGGAGGCTTACGCGACTATCATCCTTCAAGAAAAGGAAAAAAAGCCATGAAAAAAAGAATCCTAATGTATGGTTTAATATTTCTTGTTATCATCAACATTTCCTCACTGATCATGCTGGCATACAACCGTCTGCTTAGGGAGGAACCATCAATTTACGCTTCGGGCCTCCAAGCATCCCCAGCTTGCCTTCAATCCGAACTCAATCTAACCCCGGATCAGATTCAAAAAATGCATAAACTTCGTGTTTGTTTTAGTAAAGATGTTGCCAGTCATAGCCAGGAGATACTGGAGAAGAATACATCCATATTTCAGGAATTGAAGAAAGCCAAACCGGACATGGCCAGAATAGACTCTTTAATTGACGACATTAGCAGGCTTCAGGCACAAATCCAGAAAAAGACAGTATTGAACCTAATGAAAGATAAATCCGTTTTGAATCCTGAGCAAAGAGACTGCTATTTCTCTATTTTTGAAACACACGTCTGCGGCCAGAGGTCGAAACATTCCAGCAAGGAATCGAAGCCTGAATCTTCTGGTTGTTCGAAATCGGATGGAAAGACAGAAAATTTAGAAAATTGAGTGAATTTAGTGGCCAAAATTCTCAATATTTTATGGAGGTAACATAATGAAGAAATTCTCGATTATTTTCTCGTTCCTGGCCATGATCGTGTTCATGGCGGCTTATCCAGGGCTTGCCCAGAAAGCCCCTGAACAGAAATCCATGCATCAGGGGATGATGGGATGCAAACAGCTCAACCTGAGTCCTGAACAGCAGGAGAAGATGCAAAAACTTTGCATCGACTTCCAGAAGGAAATGCTGACGTTGCGGACAGATGTTCAGACCAAAATGCTTGACCTGAAGAAGCTCATCCTGGAGAAGGCCGACACAAACGCTATTAATGATGCCATTGACGCCATAGCCAAGGCAAGAGCCGAGATTCAGAAAAAGGCCTTCGCCCACCACCAGGAGATAGTTAGACTACTAACGGATGAGCAGAAAAAGATCTTTGACCAGATGGGATGCGGCATGGGAATGCACGGCATGGGATGTGGCATGGAAATGAGGGGCAAAGTTTGCGGCCAGGAGGGCAGCCATTGCGAGAATGCTCATGGATGCAGCTACTGCTGTGGAAAAGGCGGAAAGAAACACTGTGTAAAAGAGCAAGCGAACTGCAAAGAGCACTGCTGCTGATTCTAGGGATTGTCCTGAAGAAAAGAACATCAATGGAATCATCAATCTGAGAAATAAACCTGTACCTCAAATGAGGCACGGCCTTCTCTCTTTCTTGAGTTTATTCCTTTTGTGCCTTCAATCAGGCGCAATAAAAACAGAAAAATTTGCCATTTTTTAGCATTTAAGGTTTCCGTCTCTAATACTTATTCTTTGTTTCACTCATGATTTTCTACAACCTCAGGAAGGACGCTGACTCTGGTATTGCTGAAGTTGAGGATGCAGAGAAAGGACTGGTTTCCCTCAGGTAATCTCTCAAAAAGCTATGTGCGCCTTAGTACTTCCGTAGACAGTAGACGACAAAAAAATGTGACAAAATCGTACACACTGTTTTGAACTGATCATGTCGGAAAGAGGGTTGAATCTTCGTGATTCAGCCCTCTTTTTTTGCACTTGTCAGCTACTATCAGCAATAGGGGAATTGTTGATGGGAACCAAAATGGTGGGTGCTCTCTCCAGCCGGCGAAAGAAAACCGCTACTTATATATCAGGAAGATTAGCGCATGTAAAGAGCATAAATTGACAGGTTGTTTAAAGAATATTAAGATTTTAAAAAGAAGAGGGCACAAGGGTGGGAAAAATTTCTGCTTTCACCAAAAAAGCAGATTTCTTTCCCCGGATTTCTATAAATCAAAGAAGGAGGGAAAAAATGAAAAATTTCGTACACAAACTCATTTTTTTGCTTTTTATTTTTGCAGCTATGAATTTTTGCAAAAAAGCTGAGAAAATCGGGTATCTTGATCAGACTCCCCCAGGCCTGAAACCGGAAAAATTTGCACCAGGAATCATATCGACAGATGAGGATGAACAAAACGGCATATTCAGTCCTGACGGAAAAGAATTCTATTTCACAAAAGTCACAAAGAAATTTGAATTTATCCCTTTTAGGATAAAAATAACGAACAACGTATATGGGGAGGCCGAGGCTTGCGATATTTTTGATGGCTATAAAGGAGGAGAAATCTTTATATCTCCGAATGGGGATAGATTGTTTTTTGTGGCAATTATAAGCCGAAATCCCCCTAACTCTGACATATTTTGCCAGATAAAAACAGAAGAGGGATGGGGAGAGGCGTTTAATATCGGAAGTCCAGTCAATACAGATGGATGGGAAGGATTCCCTTCTGTCTCCAGAGATGGAACCCTTTACTTTTATGCCAATAAAGAAGACTCAGTCGGAAATTTTGACCTGTACTGTTCACGGTATGAAAAAGGAAAATATGCGACTCCACAAAATTTGGGTCCTGGAGTCAATACCCAATACAATGAATTCAATCCGGGCATTTCACCGGACGGAAAATACCTCATATTTAACTCCCCGGACAGACCGGGGAATCTGGGAAAGGGGCATGACTTGTACATCAGTTTCAGAAAAGAAAATGGGACCTGGAGTGAAGCCGTCCACATGGGGAAAGATATCAATTCTTCAGATAGCGATTACAGCGCTATCGTCACGGCAGATGGAAAGTATATTTTCTTTTCCAGCCGTAGAAATCCGGATAGGAATGCGGATATATACTGGTTCAACACAGAATACGTGGAAGAATTGAAGATAAAGAGCAAAAACCATCCTCCATCACCTTGAGATACAATAGAGTGTAGGTATGTCAGACCCTCCTGGACACTTTGTGCTATTTTGCAAGGCAGGGATAATTCAAATTTAGGGTGTCCCCCTTTACAAGAAAACACAAATAGACCCGTTTCCCCCCTGGAGGTATTTCGGTCGAGATACTCTGCTCTTGAATACGTGATACAAAATTTTAGCATTTGAGGGTAAAGGAAGTTCTCTATGGATTTGGCTACGATTATTGGGATTGGATATACACTACCACGCCGCCCGATTGCCCCTCCTTAGCAACGTATAACCGACCGTCTGACTGCGAATCAGAAGGCCCCTGGTTTCGAATCCTGCCGGGAATGCACTTTCCAGCCATAGTAAGGCTGAAGAGAATCAAAGCAGTCCCATTTCTTCTTTATCTTTCCGTTTGACAGCCCCACCGAGAATTTATATGCTATTTCCGCCAAGCAGGCGGATAATAGCTCATGCGGCGTCCGAAGTGTCTCTTAGTCAATCAAGAAGATGGCCCTGCCAGCGACATCATGAAAATATCGTGCTTTGGAAAGTGTTTGAATCATTCGACAACATCAACAAGAGGGCTGGAAGCACTAAATTGGCGATCAAGGAAGGCGGATAGATAGATATTATGCCGTTATTAAAATCTTTCCTTTACAACATCAAGGAAGCTAAATTCAATCCCCTCAGATTAACTCATAATATGTTCTATATCGCGACAGTTACCTACTTGAGAGTCCTAAAATACATCGTGAAAATAAAATCTAAGCGGATTCGGAACTACGTAAGTGAAACGTATCACGGCAAGGTAGTGCGCTTGGATGATGCAACCAAAATTATTACCATCAACGAAAATATCGAACTCAGAAACCTCGATCAAGTGCTTCCTTACAAACATGCAAAAGACATCATACTTAAAAATCCTCATAACATCGTCGCTTATGAATGTGGGTGCCGAGGGCAAAAAAAAGATTCGTGTAAACCGAGCGATGTGTGTATGGTTGTCGGTGAACCTTTCGTCGATTTGGTTCGCATATTTCAACCATTTCGCTCCCGAAGAATAACACAGGAGGAAGCCATAAGAATCCTCAAAGACGAGGACGACAGGGGACACGTGCACACAGCCTGGTTTAAAACCGCAGTGCTGGATCGCTTTTATACCATTTGTAATTGCTGCAGCTGCTGCTGTTTAGGGATTAAATTCATGAAAGAACACAAGATGAGAACAGTCCTGCCGTCAGGATATCGAGCGATTGCCGGAGAGGACTGCACAGGCTGCGGGGAGTGTTCAAAATACTGTCAATTCGATGCCATAGAAATGATCTCTTATTCAGATAACGGCAAAAAAAGAAATAAGTATAAAGTTTTAGCTGATAAGTGTTTTGGCTGTGGAATATGCGAAACCAAGTGCAAAAAAGAAAACATTTCTCTGATATGTGATCCTGAAAAAGGAATACCGTTGAATATCGAAGCCTTGGTACGATCAAAAAAAATCAAGAACACTATTTAGAATTGAAAGAATCCGGGGTTTAGAACAAGGGATTACTGAGATTTAGGATACCAGGAAGCGGCAGGGGGGACTTTGCAAGGTGCTTTTCTCTCTAATTGCTTACTTCCCATTGCTCAAAAGGAATAACTCAGATAGGCATGGATACCTACCCTATGCTGGGATTTTTTGAAGTCCAGTGAATAAATCGCTGGAAAGAAAACCTCGAAATCCTCAGGATAGTTATAATAACTGATGTAGTCTTTGATATCAAGGGATGTGGAGAGATGGGGGGATAGTCTGAATCTAATACCGGCTCCGACGTTTAAATAGAGCGATGTTCTGGAGCGAAGTTTTGTGGGTATCAAAGTAATAGCACCAAGTCCAATGGTAAAGAAAGGAGAAGCGCGTTTGGATGAAAAATAGACGATAACGTTTCCGCAATAATAAAAGTTTTTCGCATCGGAGGCCTTTGTTTTTCCTAGGGGAACGCCAGACAATCCAATGCCAACGTCATTTATTATTTCTGAACGGCTGTAATTGACTGATCCTTGAAGCTCGATTCGATCTGTTATCAAATATCCTAAAGCCAGTCCAAAGGAAGCACCTTTATCCTCGAGAAAGATATTGACTTCGGGGATATCAGCTGTGTCAGGCAGCGGGCGGAGCGTTCCGAATGTCATTTTGGACAGAAATCTTCCAGAGATTGCCAGGGAGAAAGATTGGGTTTGACACAGAACTTGTGTGGGAAATACAAAACAAAAGAGAAGGCAAAAGGCAAAAAAACAGATACAGGTCTTTAAATTCAAATCACTCATCTCCAATTAGTTAACGCACAGCGCTGCACTTTGGTTGCCTTTAAAACATGGTCACCCAGAGCATTATCCTTTTCCACAGGAAGGATGCTAGGAAGAGGCTGGCTGGGTTGAAAAGCAAGTAATTCCCTCCAATCATTTAAATTTGACACTCACAACTATTCCTTGATAATATTTTGCCGATAAATATAGGAAGATAAGGGGACAGCAATGGCAGTGAAATGTCCTGAATGAAGGAATTGAGCTGTCCAAGAAGCTTGGTCAAAAAGTATGGAATGCGGCTTACCATATGGATTTGGCTGAAAATTTTAGGATCATAGGAAATCATGAAGAATCCTTAACAGAAAGCGAAGTGGCATCGGACAAGGCTGTGGAAGCGGAATACCCGTATTTCCAAAGATTAACATTACATTACAAAGGAATTGCATATATTGAGATGAATTCAATGACCGAAGCCATAGAAGCTGCAGATGATTTGAAACAGAGTATCGAGGAAAAATTAAAACGCAGGAGAATCATCATGGATAGATCAGGATGGTCGATAATTGGGGTTGCGATTATCTGGGCCGCGGTTATCTTTGCAGCGTCTTTTGTATTGAAGGGTACGCCTTATTGGGGAAAGATGCTGCCTATTTTGGGTGGAGGCGCTGCAGCTTCAATCATTGTTTTAGGTGGGACTCGAAGGAAACGAAGTGAAAAGAGTTGATCCAGGTGTCGATGTGCAAGAGGATGCAGTGAAGAATTTGGCTGGATTGGGGGGATAGTGACCCGCTGCCACCATGGAAAAAGGGGAGATCTTTTGTTCCCGGCCATGGAGAAGGCGGGGATTCCCGGAGAAGGAGGACCGATAGGATTGATGCTGCAAGAGCATAAAAAAGGAGGGACGAAATGAGAGTGAAAGGCATCATCATTTTTCTCTGTTTTTCTGTTATGCTTTTTATTCCCGCATATGTTTTTGCCCACTGTGACGGGATGGATGGCCCCGTCGTCAAAGCAGCCTGGAAGGCCCTGGAGACCGGGAACGTCAACCTTGTCTTGATCTGGGTTCAGAAGCAGGATGAGGAGAGCATAAAGGAAGCATTTGAAAAGACTCTTGCCGTCAGGAAGCTGGGAAAGGAAGCAAAGGAACTGGCTGACATGTATTTCTTTGAGACTCTTGTTCGGATCCACAGGGCTGGAGAAGGAGCGGCCTACACCGGGCTGAAGCCGGCAGGGCGCGATCTCGGGCCTGCAATCCCGGCTGCAGATGAGGCAGTTGAAAGCGGCTCTGCAAATGTCTTGATGAACCTCCTTACCGAAAATATCCGGGAGGGAGTTCTTGAGCATTTCAAAGAAGTCTCAGAACGAAAGAAATTCGACAAAAATGATGTTGAGAAAGGAAGAGAGTTCGTGAAAGCGTATGTTGAGTTCATACACTATGTCGAGAGAATATACGAAGCGTCGAAGAAGCCGTCGCATGGCCATTTCCACGAAACTGAGTGAAGTGGAGTCCATGAGTAGCGGCGACTAACCGCCTTTATTCATACCGCAGCGAATCGACTGGATTGGCTGTTGCCGCTCTGATTGTTTGAACACTCACCGTTAAGAGCGCGATAACCAATGCGAGCACGCCAGAGGCAATAAAAACCAAAACATCCAGACCTATATGGTATGCAAATCCCTCAAGCCATCTGCGCATGAAATAATAAGCGAGAGGCCAGGCAATGACATTGGCAAAAACAACCCATTTGACATATTCTTTGGATAAAAGAACAACTACACCACCCACAGATGCACCGAGCACTTTTCGGATGCCGATCTCCTTTGTCCTCTGTACGGCTGTAAAAGAGGCCAGGCCGAAGAGACCGAGACAGGCAATGTAAACAGCTATTCCTGTAAAGATGCTGGACAACCGGCTCAATTTCATTTCAGACTGATACATCATGTCGTTACTGGAGTCCACAAATGTGTATTCGAACGGATGTCCTGGATTTGTCCTATGCCACTCTTGTTCCGCGAACTGGACCACGCTGGATATACTATCGGCGGTTGTTTTGATAAACACCCAAGTGAAAGCCTGTTCGGGTGCCAATATCATAACAAAAGGTTCGATCTTTTGATGGAGAGATTTGAAATAATAGTCTTTCAAAACGCCGATCACCGGAAGAACATTCTGTCCTCCGGGTGATAGTCTTTTATCGAGTACAGAATCAAATCCAAATTGTTTAACGGCCTCCTCGTTCAGCAGAACGGCCCGGTTCATGTCGGTCGTAAATTCTCTTGAAAAATCCCTGCCTTCAAGGAGTTCCATGCCGAATGTCTCGATAAAATCATAGTCAACATTTATGACTTGGACAGTCAAATTCTCATTCGCCGGACGCCCGACCGGACGGAGCAGCCCTATCCCGAATAATCCACCAGGAAGAGTCGAGGCAGCAGAGACACTTATGACGCGGCTGTCCGATAGAAGTGCGGTTTTATAGGAATCATAGGTAGCTCTTGGGGCAGGATCGGAAAGCGGTATGACAATAATATTTTCCTTATCATATCCAAGAGGCCTGTTTTTGATGTATCCCATCTGACCGTAAATGACGATGAGGCCTATGATGAGGAAGATAGAAATGGAGAATTGTACCACCACCAGGATTTTTCTCAGCATACCGCCTGAAGCACCTTTATGTTTTTTGCCGCTCAATACCACAGCGGGCTTGAACGCAGATAACAGGAATGCCGGATAACTGCCGGAAAAAACGCCGACGACAATGACGATACCGATCAATAATGCCCCTGTTTGCACGCTTATTAAGTTTGAAGCAGATATGTTTTTTTCCGCGATCGTATTGAATGGTGTTAATAACAATAGCACTGCAATTCCAGCAATGACAGAAGCAAAGAGAGTGAACAGCGTAGATTCACCTAGGAACTGTCTGATCAACTGGAATCTCTCCGCACCGACCACTTTTCGAATTCCGACTTCTTTAGCCCGGTTTTCCGACCGTGCCGTGGAGAGGTTCATGAAGTTGATGCCTGCAATCAGGAGTATGAAAACGGCGACGGCTGAAAAAATATATATGTAGCTTTCCTCACCGGTCGGTCCAATCTCCCCCTCGAGATTCGACTTGAGATGAATGTCCGTTAATTTCTGGAGATACGGATTGAGTTCCACCCCAGCGGTTCTTAGGACTCTCCCTAAGCGTTCTTCGATAAGCGTGCGCATCTTCCCTTCGACAGCTTCAGGATCGGCATTGACATCGAGTAAAAGGTAGGTGTAAATTCTGAAATTCTGCCATGCTGTGGAGAGATTGCCGTATAAAAGTTGATTATTGACAGGCTCCATCGCTCGATTGAGGGTTTCAAAATTTACCAGAAAATCATAGTCCATATGGGTGGAAGGGGGGTGTTTTCTCATGATGCCGGTGATATTGAGATTTATCCAATTGTCGCCGATGATGATCTTGCCGATCGGGTCTTCTTCTCCAAAATATTTTTCAGCCATTTCGTCGGAAATCACAATAGAGTATGGTGCGTCGAGTGCGGTTTCAGGATCACCTTCGATCATTTCGACATCGAAAATCTCGAAAAATGTGGGATCCACAAAATACAATCCTTTTTCGGGAAATTTTTTTTCTCCGTGCTCGATCACCCATCTCGAATCAGGGGGCTTAATGCGGACGGCCTGAAGGACTTCAGGATATTCTTCTACCATTGCCGGTCCCCAGGGTCCGGAAACCAAAGGCATCTCGATTTGATTGCCGCGGATAACCCCGGCATTGACGATCCGGTAGATCTGATCAGCCTTTTCATGATATCTGTCAAAGCTCAATTCCTCCTGCACATATACCAGGATGAGAAGGCAGCAGATGATCCCTGTGGCTAGGCCGAGGATATTGATCGAAGTGTATCCCTTATGCCGAACGATATTCCGGAGAGCGATCTTCATATAATTTTTAAGCATTTTTTCGCCTGTTTAATACCTTTACAGGAGTGAAAATAACATAATAGAAACGATACGTCACTTATAAATGTTCATCTCAATTAACTTTTACGATTTTGCCCAGAGGAAGTTATTATTGTTCCGGCAGAGCGAAATACGGATTATTTGAGCAACTTAGGGGACATTGATCCGGGAATCTTGGCGGGCCGGATGATTCTGTAAGAAATATTGTGATAGAATAAATAAAAACAGGGAAATGACAATGTGTGTTATGAAAAAAATGTTTTGCATGGTTGCTGTTTTTTCGATTTTATTGACGGCTTGGCCTGCTGAAGTACAGCCATCACGAAAACTCACCAAAGAGGAAATGCGTCAGTTTCTCCTCACAGCTGAAATTGTGGGAAGCGAAGAGATCGGGACAGGGGTGACCCATTCGCAGCGGTTGACGCTCACAGACGGTGTGCGGACTCATCGTGCGGCCTTCCAGGATATCGATGTGCGGACGGCAGAGGCCCGTTTCAAGACAGGCGGGGGAGAGGTGAACTTCGTCGATTCCTACCATTACAACATAGCGGCTTATCGGATTGCAGAGCTTCTGGGGATCGGAGATATGATCCCTGTTACCGTAGAACGGGAATGGCGGGGAAAAAAGGGTTCGCTCAGCTGGTGGATCGATGCAGAATTGGATGCACTTGAGCGCCAGGAGAAAGGCATCATGCCGCCCGACACCCATGCCTGGAATGTCCAGATGCACAAGGTGCGGATTTTTGCTCAACTTGTCTACGATACGGACCGAAATTTGAGCAATGTATTGATCACCAAAGATTGGAAATTGTGGATGATCGATTTCACCAGAGCTTTCCGGACAATAAAAAGCCTTCAGGACAAAAAAGAGATTTTCAAGTGCGACCGGAATCTATTTTCCAGTCTTCAGACGCTTTCGAAGCCGGATGTGGAGCAGACTGTGGGCGATCACCTGACGATTTGGGAGATTGACGCTCTGATGTCCCGCCGCGACAGGATCGTGAAACACTTCGAGAAGCTGATCGCTGAAAAAGGCGAAGCAGAAGTTCTGTATTAGAACAATTCACACAATTCCGGGGATACGCAATTACTTAATTCGCTGTAATTTTATCCTGCTGTACTAATTTAGTAATTGCGTATAAAGTCCCCGAACTAAAGATAGAATTTGACTCTTGGGATGCTTCTGATTATTCTTATATTGTTTTGTTCATTCTATCGGGTATGGAAGCGCTACAAAGATTATATACACACAAAATAGGAGAGAACAAAGATTAAAAAAGGTGGATAAAATGGAAAAAACGATCCATTTCAATCTTAACGGAGAATCCACACAAATAACAGTGGATGAGGACCGGATGCTTTTATGGGTTTTGCGGACCGAGTTGGGATTGACCGGAGCTAAGTATGGATGCGGAGAGGGATTCTGTGGGGCTTGTACCGTTTTAGTCGATAATGAGTCGGTCAGATCATGTCAGTTTCCGATGAAAGACATTGCGGGAAAGGAGCTCCTGACCATCGAGGGGCTGGCAGAAAACGGAGAACTCCATTTGCTTCAAAAAGCTTTTATGGCTCATGATGCCCTTCAGTGTGGATTCTGTACTCCTGGAATGATTCTCGCTGCTTACGGCTTGCTGCTGAAAAATCCAAAGCCGACCAGGGAAGAAATCATCAAAGAGCTGGAAGAAAACTTGTGCCGCTGCGGAGCGCACACACGAATCATCGATGCCGTCCAGACCACCGCCGAGCTGAGAGGAGCTGGAAGAAGATGAGTAAAGAAAAAATAACAGATATCCAGATAGGAGATTGCGGGTTGCATGATCAGATGAATGAGAAGAATGAGCCTCGGGGAATGGTCAGTCGAAGAGAGTTTCTAAAGATTCTGGGGGGAGGGATTTTGGTCAGTGTTTCTTTAGAAAGCATCTTCCCACTCCAGGAAGGAGGCCGCAGATTCGGCCGGGAAGAGCCTTCGGATTTCAATGCATACCTGCATATAGCCGAAGACGGCCAGGTGAGCTGCTTTACGGGTAAGATCGAGATGGGACAAGGAATCTACACTTCCTTTACCCAGATGCTGGCCGAAGAACTGGAAGTTCCTCTGGATTCGGTAAAAATGGTTATGGGAGATACAGATCTCTGTCCATGGGATATGGGAACCTTTGGATCGAGAAGCACCAAATATTTTGGCCCGCGGCTGCGTCAGGCTGCAGCAGAGGCCCGGGAAGTCCTGATTCAGCTCGCATCGGAATATCTTGGCCTTCCCCGGAATCGGCTGATGGCCCAGGAAGGATTTGTTTTAGAAAAAAACAACCCTGGGAACAAGGTTTCTTATGCTTTGCTCACCAAAGGGAAAAAAATAGAAAAACAGCTTGAGGGAGAGCCATCTTTGAAACCTCAGTCTGAATATGAAATCTGTGGAGAGCCTTTTGAGAGGTTGGATGCAAGGGAAAAGGTAACAGGAGAGGCAGAATTCGCAGGTGACATCCGGCTACCGGATATGGTCTACGCGAAGATTCTGAGACAGCCTGCCCACAGGGCGAAGCTCACGAATGTGGATGTCTCTGCAGTCAAAGGGATGAAGAATGTGCAGATCGTACAGGATGGAGAACTGATCGCAGTGCTCCACCCCACCCCAGATGGAGCAGGAAGAGCATTGGAGAAGATCAAAGCTCGATTCGATGTTCCCGATGAAAGGCTCGATAACGAAAATATCTTCGAGCATCTCGTTGAAGTCGCTCCTGAAGAGGATCTCGTGGACCAGAAAGGAGACCTGGAGAAGGGAAAAGCTCTGGCCTCGGCCACATTTGAGGAGACTTATCTGAATAAGTATTTGGCACATGCTCCTCTTGAGCCTCACACAGCCTTGGCCAGAGTGGAAGGCGATAAAGCGACTCTCTGGGTGTCGACTCAGAGACCGTTCGGGGACAAAGAAACTGTCGCTGAGGCTCTCGGCATCCCGGCTGGAAACGTCCGGGTGATTCCCCCCTTCGTCGGAGGAGGATTCGGCGGGAAAACGCGCAATCAACAGGCCGTAGAGGCAGCGAGACTGGCTCAATTGGCCGGCAGACCTGTCCAGGTCGCATGGACCCGCAAGGAAGAATTCTTTTATGACACCTTCCAGCCTGCTGCCGTGATTAAAATAAGATCAGGCATCGATAAGAAAGGAAAGGTCGTCTTCTGGGATTACACCATTTTCCATGCGGGAGAGAGGACCTCTCATGTGTTCTATGATATCCCTCATCACCGCGTACTTATGCGTGGAGGATGGGGAAGAGGTGCATCAGAGGCTCATCCTTTCAGGGTGGGTGCCTGGAGAGCGCCTGGCAGCAACACAAATACCTACGCCCGCGAATCACACATCGATATTATGGCTGCAAAAGCCGGCATGGATCCTTTAGAGTTCAGGTTGAAAAATTTGGAAGAAAACCCAAGGATGAGGCGGGTGCTCAAGGCAGCCGCAGAGAGGTTCAACCGAAACTTCAAGAAAGCCCCCAGCGGCCAAGGATTCGGTGTCTCCTGTGTGGACTATCTTGGGACGTATGTGGCGTCCATGGCTGAGGTCGAAGTGGATAAAAAGACAGGAAAGATCCAGGTGAAGCGGGTGGTTTGTGCACAGGACATGGGAGAGGTGATCAATCCCGAAGGAGCGAGGATTCAGATGGAGGGCTGTATCACGATGGGACTGGGGTACACCCTGTCCGAAGAAATCCATTTCAAAGGCGGACGAGTTCTCGATACGAACTTTGACACTTATGAACTTCCTCGGTTTTCCTGGGTTCCGAAGATCGAGACCGTTCTTGTCCCTAATCCGGATTTAGCTCCTCAAGGCTGCGGAGAGCCCGCGATCACGAACATGGGTTCTGTAGTGGCCAATGCAGTCTACGATGCCATAGGAGTGCGGATGTTCGAACTCCCTATGGATCCCGACCGCGTCAAAAGAGCCATAGAACAGGCTTAAAGGAAGGCTTAAAAGAACGAATTAACAGGAGCTGTCCATGGATATCAGAGGGATCGATCTGGTCATCGTCATCGCTTATCTTATCGCCATCCCGCTGTTCGGCGTGTATTTTCGAAAATACGTCAAGACCGAGGAGGACTATTTCCTAGCAGGCAAAATGCTCCCGTGGTGGGTCATCAGCATGTCCATTATCGGCACCAATATCGGCGCCTATGACTACATGGGAGCTGCTGGCGGCGCTTATCGCTTCGGCATTGCTCAAGCCAACTACGAATGGATCGGAGCCATCCCTGCCATGGTGCTCTCAGCACTCCTCTTCGTGCCGTATTACTGGAAGGCAGGGGTTTACACAGTGCCTGAGTTCCTGGGCAAAAGATACAATCTTGCTGTGCGTGTCATCGAGGCCATACTCTGGGGAGCTTTTTTGGCCTGTGTACTGGGAGTATTCTTCTGGGCGAGCGGATTGATGCTCAATGAATACCTCGGCATTCCGGTAGAGGTCAGCCTCCTGATCACTGCGCTGATTGTGGGAATCTATACCATCACAGGAGGCTTGGCTGCAGTTGCCATGACCGATGTTGTCCAGCTTCTGGTGATGTTCATCGGCGGCGTTGCCCTTACAGTGCTTGGACTCTGGACTATAGGGGGCTGGTCAGGTCTTGTGAATGCCATCACACCCAATAATCCAGATCACTTCAAACTTTTCCTCCCGTTGGACAATCCCACTTACCCTTGGCTGGGCATGATCTTCGGACTGGCTCTTGTCCTGTCTCCTGCCTGGTGGTGTTGTCACCAGGCGATCATCCAGAGAACCTTGGGGGCGCGCAGCGCATGGGACGCTAAGGCCGGCATGCTATTCGCTGCATTCCCCAAGATGTTGATTCCGGTCTTGGTCGTCCTGCCGGGCCTTTTAGCCCTTGCACTCAATCCGGGCCTGGTCGGGGCTGACATGGACAAGGCCTTTCCCTGGCTGATCAAAAACCTTTTACCTGCGGGACTGGCAGGACTGGTGTTCGCTGCCTTTATGGCAGCTCTTATATCCAGTGTGGATTCCACTTTGAACTCTGCTGCGACCCTCTGGACAAGGGACATTTACCAGCGGTTCTTCAAAAAGGATGCTTCGGATAAACACTATCTCAAAGTGGGCCGCATCCTCACCCTGGTCTTTGTTCTCTGGGCCATTGCATTTGCTCCTGTCACCAAAGAATTCCCGGGTATCTATGTGGCCATGCAAACGTTGCTCTCTATCTTTCAGGGGCCGACGTTTGCGATCACGCTTTTAGGGATCTATTGGAAGCGGGCCAATCAGTGGGGAGGATTATCCGGGTTGCTTGGAGGAGTGGCTATTTCATCTTCTCTCTTCTTTATCACCAAATCGAGTTTCCTGTATATTGCCTGGTGGTCGTTTTTAGGTTCTCTTCTCATCACCATCCTTGTCAGCTTGTTGACCAAACCAGATCCTTCAGAGAAGTTGGAAGGACTGGTTTACGGTCTGGTGATGAAGGATAAGAACATACAAGATGTTTTGAGTAAAAGGGCAAAAGGAGGGGAATAAAATGGCAGAATGGCTGGCTGGCATATCCCTTTCTTGGGGAAAAGTTTTCGCTGCACTCTTTTTTGTCGGTATGATCGTGTGGGCCTGGTTCCGCCCTAGAAAATATATCTATGAGGATTCGCCGGACGAGAGCCGCTGGAGGGACTTGAGGATTTGGGCGACTGTATTGCTGGGCATCCAGATCGTTCTCTATGCTGTGTTTTGAGATGGAGGAGGAGAAAATGGAGATAGATCGTCAGCAGCAAGAGCCGAAGAAAGAGTTCGAACCGTTGGAGATTATGGGTGTGTTCTGGATCTTTTTTGGTGCCATCGTTTTGCTGGCCACCTTATTTGTCAGAGGAACAGAGAACGTTCCTCTTGTCAGGGGAGTGATCACCAATGTTATTGCGGGGCTTCTTCTGCTTGCAGCAGGTGTCCTATCTTTCCTGAAAGGCAGATCCAACAAGCGGCGCAAGAGAAAACAATCCTGAGCTGCTCGTAGGTCCGTATCTTATGTTTGTCGTCCCCAAAATTTCAAAACAGGAAGCCGCAGATATATTCTCCCAGAAAAAGAAATTCTCTCTTTCAAATCTGAAGAAAGCATCCCTTTCTGTCGAAAAGGTGGAGCTCGTCTTTTTGCCTTTCTACCTTTTCGATGTCTTGGTGGAGCTTCCTCATAAACAAAAGGTCACACTTTCAGTGGACGGACTTCTGGGCCATTCTGTTTTTTTTGTCAAAGATGATCTGGAGCTTGAAAGCGGCACGAAAAAAACAGTCTGCAGATTTGAACTCTCAGAGAGAGAGGCCGAAAAAATTGTCATGAGCGAATACAGAGCTTTTCTTCTGGAACATGGGCTGAGGACGAGGAGTGTGCCCCGGGCAGAAAAAATTTCCGGGGGGAGGAAAATTTTCTATCCCTTCTGGATCGGCTATTTTACCAAAAAAGGGCGGTATGATTTTATCGCCTTGGATGCCGTATCCGGGGAAATCCAGGGAATCAAAATGCGGAAAGTCTTTCTGAAAGCTTTCCGCTTATTGACATGATTCGTACGGGGAAATTGATTTTAAACAGCCGTCCATCAGGGCGCTGCGGGGATATTCGGTGCAACGGACACGACCTTGGTGATAACCCGGCAGTTTGCCGCCTTGCCTGATCGAAACACCTCCATGATACAGGTGCTGCAGGTGATCAGATTGAATCCGACCGCTGAGATCAAGATGGCTGCCAGGAAGATGGCGATCTTTATTCTGAATTTCATGATTTTATATCTCCTTTCCCATCCCCCATCTATATATACGTAAAAAATCCGAAAAGGATTCACCCTATAGAATTTTTCATCAATTTTATCCACTGGTATCGGGATCGGGACCATCAATAGGCTTCATTTCATTCACTGCATTGGATCGCCATGTCGTTCTTCTCCTTGGGATGACAGAGAAGTTAATCTGTTCCAGATAGACAGTATTCAATTGTATGGGGTTGCGGAGGCATATTGCATAGGAGCACAAAATATTGCTATAAGAAGGGAGAATGTATGCCTTTTTGAATGTCTTCTTTTTCGTTTTTCATACCTGTATCATTCTGTTCAATACCTTGGGTTGGATCTGGAAAAAAACGAGACTTGCCAACTTGCTTCTCCTTACGCTGACCGCCTTTTCCTGGTTTTTCCTTGGAATCTGGTATGGATTCGGCTACTGTCCTTCTACGGACTGGCATTGGCAGGTGAGGATGAAATTGGGTATATATGATATGCAGACATCTTATCTCGAATTTTTATTCGAGACATTCAGCGGCATGGATGTCAGCCGGTCTCTGGTCGATGTTTTTGCTGTTGTCTTTCTTGTGGCTGCGTTTTGTGCTTCGATTGTCTTGAATGTCAGAGACTGGAAACGGCAGAGGTCTGCGAAGATCAAAAGGGGAGATGAGCATGATGAATAGGCTGAAAATATTCTGCATGAGCGGACTGATTTAGGGACTGCTGGTCTCTTTTTTTTGGCCCATCCCTTTGAATGCTTCATCTCGAGTAAAAGTCTGGGAGGAGTCCCTGATCATTCCGACCTATCTGACAGGTGAGCCCGAAAGGTTTCCCATCTTCTACAGCGGACGTGCGTATCAAGGAGCGAAAGGGCCTGTCTATCCCTATCCCATGCTGGATAAACTGACAGACGTCCGGGAAAACAAGGCCTACAAAGCCCTCTACTTGGAAAATGACTGCATCAGGATCTGTGTGCTTCCCGAGGTCGGAGGAAGGATTTTCTCAGCCCTCGATAAGACCAATAATTACGATTTTTTCTACCGCCAGCATGTCATAAAGCCTGCGCTCATCGGGATGTTGGGAGCCTGGATTTCAGGAGGAGTGGAGTGGAACTTTCCGCATCATCACAGAGCCACGTCTTTTATGCCTGTGGATTACACTTTGACAGAAAATAAGGACGGAAGCAAGACCATTTGGGTGAGGGAGACAGAAATCCGTCACCGGACCAAATGGGCCGTCGGACTGACTCTCCATCCTGACAGGTCCTATATTGAAGCCACGGTCAGACTTTTCAACCGTACGCCCTTTGTCCATTCCATGTTGTACTGGGCGAATGTGGCCGTCCATGCGTCCGAAGATTATCAGATTATCTTTCCGCCGAGCACAGAATTTGCTGCATTTCACGGAAAAAACCAGTTTTCGCACTGGCCGATTTCCACAGAGGTCTTTAACCGTGTGGATTACACCAGAGGAGTGGACGTCAGCTGGTATAAAAACCATCCGGCACGCACTTCCTTTTTTGCCTGGGATTGTGAAGAGGATTTTCTTGCGGGTTACGACCATGGAAAAAAAGCCGGGGTCGAGTTCGAAAAGGCCCGGGAGTTCGACATCAATCACCTCTGGGCAAAGCATTATCTTTCGGTGATAGACATTCAGGAATGAGCCGATCGCGTGAAAAAGGGTGTTCCTGGGGCTTCCGCGATTTTTGTCTCCGGGGAAGTTTTATGATAAATTTGCAGGCCAACTGGAAAATGAATTGAGAAAAGCCGTTTTTGTCTTTTTATCCGTGCCGCTTTTTTCTCTGTTTCTTTTCGGTCAATGGCAGTCGAAACATACGCGTGCCTTAAAAATAACCGTGCCCATCCATGTAGATGGACGTTTGGACGAAGCGGTATGGGCAGAGGCTCCGGAAGCGGGGAATTTTATCCAGCTTCAACCGGAAAAGGGAAAACCTGCATCTGAGAAAACCATTGTCAGAGTCCTGTATGATGAAAGCCGTGTTTATTTTGGCTTCTGGTGCTATGACTCTGAGCCTCAGAAGATTGCTGCCAGCATGACCAAGAGAGATGAGGATATTCGGTCGGATGATTCCGTGTACGTGCTCCTCGATACCTTTCATGACAGAAGAAGCTGCTATTATGTGGCCACGAATCTCCTGGGAACCCAATGGGATGGACGGATCACTGAAAACGGACGAACCTTTGACTCGACCTGGGATGGAATATGGAAATCAGCGGCACAAAGAACTGATTTTGGATGGACGGCTGAGTTTGCTGTCGAGCTGAGCGGAATCAAGTACGAACCCGGAAAGGACAAGACTTGGGGATTGAGTTTAGGGCGGGGAATTCCTAGAAAACTGGAGTACAGTTTTTGGACCGGGCCCTTGGAATCTCCCTATAAAGTCTCGTTGTTCGGCGAGTTGAGGGGGCTCGATCTGGAGAAAGCAGAGAAAAAGATACAGATCATTCCCTATGTCCTCTCTAAGTTAGAGGAGAAGAAGTCCGCTGTCGCGGAAGCCGGTCTGGATGTCCGGTACGCCTTTTCTCAGATGGTCTCGGGCAATTTGACCGTCAATCCGGATTTTGCCACTGTCGAGGCTGATCAGGAGGAGATCAACCTGACTCGTTATGAGCTTTTCCTCCCAGAGAAAAGAAACTTTTTCCTGGAGGGGAGCGAGATTTATCAACAGCGCATCCGGTTGTTCTACTCGAGAAGGATTTCCGATATCTATGGAGGGGCCAAAGTCTACGGAAAATCTGGAGGATACGAATTCCAGGGACTCAGCGCTCAGACCAAAGACGACGAAGAAAGAGGAGAGGAGAGTGCCAATTTCACGATCTTCCGGCTCAAGAGAGACGTCATGAAGTCCTCCAATATCGGATTCATCGCTGCCAATAAATGGATCAACGGGAAAAATTGGGGAACGGCCGGAATCGATACGGCTCTTTACTTTACAGATACATTCAAGTTCACCGGTCAATTCGCTCTGAGTTATGGCGATCACAGCTCAGATAACATCGCTTTTTTTCTCCGGCCGAGCTACGATTCAACCACCTTTCATATCCATCTGCGTTACACTCAGATAGGAAGAAATTTTGCAGAGAATGTCAACAAAGTGGGTTTTATCCGGGATGACAACCGGAGAGAACTGGATTCAGCCATAGAAAAAACATTTTACCCTAGAAAGTGGGGGCTGGAGAGAATTGCGTACGAATCTAACTATAACATCTATTGGGGCCTGGATGGGACTTTACGCAGTTGGAAGATCGACCAGGAGATAAATTTCGACTTAAAAAATAAGTTGTCCCTCACTGCTGAGCACCACGAGGAATTCAAGCTTTTCGAGAAAGAATTCCGGAATCGTCAGAACGAGGTTGAGGTCGGATATAACACCAGGGAGTGGCAGTCTGCTTCTCTTGCCTATAGTTTCGGACGGAATTTCGACAGGAATTTCTATCTCGTAGAAGGGGATGCCAATTTTAAGTTGACCGAAGATCTCTCCATTTCTTATGGTTTGGAACGGGTGATTTTTGATCCAGATCCCGAAAACGACAGCACCTGGATCCATGTGATCCGAGCCACGAATTATTTCACCAATGATCTGTTCCTAAAACTCTTCTTTCAGGTCAACACTTTGATAGATAAGCAGAATGTCCAGATTCTCTTTGTCTACCGCTTTCAACCGCCATTTGGCTCCGTACAATTGGCTTACCAGAAAGGAACCGGAGAATTCGGCGAGAAAGGAGTCCAGGGCCACACATTGTTTTTAAAATTTGCCTATATGTTCTAGCATAAGAAGATATGAGAATCGAGCACCTTAAGGAATTCGGAAAATTCATGAGGTTGCGGAAGCAGTGGAATACTCTTCTTTCCCGCTCTGAGCAAAACACGATTTTCCTCACGCACCAATGGTTTGAAGCCTGGTGGCGCAGTTTTGGGCAGGAATATGAAATCGGAATTCTCTTGGCCAGGGAGGATGCCGGCAGTCTTGTCGGCATCGCCCCTTTAATGTCTTCCGAAGACGGACTGTATTTTATGGCTAGCCCTGAAGTCACCGACTATTGTGATTTTATCACTGATGCAGATAGATGCGATCAATTCTACGAACTTCTGATGGATTATTTCCAGGAGCATTATGCGCACATAAAGAACGCTGATTTCATAAACATCCCGTCTGCCTCTCCTACTCTGGTCACCTTACCCCGCGTCGCACCTGAGAGAAATTTCACCTGTGAAATTTCTGAATGTGAAGCCGCTCCGATTCTGACCCTTCCCCGCTCATACGATACATACCTTGGCAGTCTCGATAGAAAAAATCGTCATGAACTGCGCCGGAAACTGCGGAAGTTGAAATCTTCGGGACAGGTCAGCATCCGAAGGAAGACAGATCCCCAGGAATTGAACGCTGCCATTCAAGACTTTATCCTTCTTCATCGTGAGAGTAGTCCCCCCAAGCAGGAATTCTGGAAGAAGGAGGGGATGACTGATTTTTTTAGGATTTTGATACACCTCTTTTCTGCCGAGCGGTGGGTGGAGGTGAATCTTCTCCATTTCAAGGGAAAAATGATCGCCGGACTTTTGAACTTCGTGTATGCGGACACTCTCTATCTGTATAATGCAGCTTTTGACAGAGAATTTTTCTCTTTTAGTCCGGGATTTATCCTGTTCAATCACTCCATCAAGCAAGCCATTGAAGAGGATAAGAAAATGGCAGACTTTTTGAGGGGAAGGGAAAAATATAAGTATTTTTTTGGCGCAAAAGACAGTAAAATATATAGATTATCATTGACAAGGAATTAACCGAAAAGTGAAGATCTGCACCATTAGCTTTCACAGCTGTCCCTATTCGCAGTTGGGCGGAAACGGCAGCGGCGGTATGAGCGTGTATTTGAAGGAACTGACATCCACTCTTGCCGATTTGTCTTCTGTCAGAATCGATATATTCACACGTGCCCAGATGCCTGTATGTGTGGAGACAAAACATGTATCTCCCCAGATTCGTGTCGTTCAATTAAAAGGCGGTCCGGAACATCCCATTGACCGGCAAGATTTATATGAATTCATTCCAGAATTCTCGGAGAATCTGAAGGATTTCATTCTTCGACATAAGGAACGCTACGATATTGTCCATTCTCACTACTGGCTTTCCGGATTGGCAGGTGGATACATCAAGCATAAGCTGGGAATTCCGCTCGTTCACACCTATCACACTCTCGGTTACATGAAGAGAAGAATGTTGGATCAAAGGGAGCACCGCTGCCGGACTCAGTCAGAGCAGCATCTCGCTCACACCTCGGATATCCTGATATCTCCTTCCAGAGAGGAAAAGGAGAGTCTGATTAAAGAGTATGGGATATCGCCTCAGAAAGTGAAGGTTGTATACCCAGGTGTCAATCGCAGGCTTTTCTATCCTGTTCATTACCTGGGCCTCCGGAAGAAGATAAAATGCAAAAGTGAAGATTTCGTTCTCCTTTATGTAGGGAGGATAGAACCGGTTAAAGGTCTCCCGACGGTGATCGGTTCTTTAGAATTTCTGAGAGAAAGAAAACCGGAGCTTTTCAACAGAGTTAAACTGCTCGTTGTCGGAGGAGGAAACAAAGAAGAGGAGTTAGCCTTGAATAAGGAGGCTGTAAGGATTATCAAATTAGTCAGTCAGAAGGGCCTCCAAGATAAGGTGGTATTTTTAGGATCGGTCGACCAGCCTCAGCTTAAAAGATATTACTCAGCCGCGGACGCTCTGGTGGTGCCCTCTCTTTACGAGTCATTCGGTCTCGTGACGGTGGAAGCTTTAGCCTGTGGAACCCCAGTAATCGTGTCTAAAGTCGGAAAGATGAAAACCATCGTAAAGGAAGGGAAAAACGGGATATCTTTCCTTCCGAATAATCCAATCTCCCTCTCCAACAGCTTGGATCACTTTCTTGTTCATAGGAAGCGGTTCTGGAGCAGAGAGTCGATACGAGAAGATATAATTCGGAGATTTTCCTGGGAAAAAACCGCAGAAGAAACCTACAAATTATTCATGCGTCTTATCGAGAAAAACTCTTGTCCTACCACCATATTTCAACCTGGTGGAAGCCTTCAGCAAGCTTGAAATTCTCGCCTTCCGCCATGTCCTTGGCCCTTTGGCAAAGCCATTTTTCCATCTCAGACTTGAAAGGCTCCTTGATTTGGCTTTTGTGGCAGCTCAATGCTTTCACTTTCAGCTCGAACGTCTCGGTGATATCCGAACGAAAGTTGATGTCTGGATCTTCTGGTGCCCAAAGCCAGACCTCTTTTACCTTATGGGGATGGATGCTTTTTTTGATCAAATCGGGATAGGCCCACACGTCCCGGGCATAAGGAAAGACCGCATCTAAAACCACTCTTCCCACAATTCTGTGATCTCTGTGCCACACATACCGGCGATAGGGATCTGCTGTTATCACAACTTCTGGCCTGTGAGTTCTGATCTGTCTGACGATTTCTTTGCGAAATTCGGGGGTATCCTCGAGTGTCTGATCCGGGTGGCGGAGGAAGATCACTTCTCGGACGCCCAAAATATCTGCTGCTGCGAGCTGTTCCTTTTCTCTGATCTTGGCGAGCTCGTGAGGAAGTACATGAATGTCGTCTGATCCCTTGTCTCCGTTTGTAACAACCACATAGACGACGGATTTACCCTGTTGGATGAGTTTGGCCACTGTCCCTGATGCCCCGAATTCCGCATCATCCGGATGCGGAGTGAAGACCACTATATCGGCTTTCTTCTTATCCTTCATATTGTTTCCTTGTCAAAACAGTGTGTCCGAAATTGTATAATATAATCTTCTCTGATACAATTCTTCAACAATGCTGACTGTGGCGAATATCGAACCGGAAGACCGGGAGAAATTTCAGAAGTTTTTCAGGTATGCCTTCCTGATGAAAGGGGAGATGTGGGCAGGTGGAAGTCCTCTTCTGAAAAATAATCTGGGCCGTCCGAATTATTCACCAGAGAAGGACATATTTCTTGCGGAATGGAACCGCAGGATATGTGGTGTGGTGGATGTCACACCAGAACTGCGAATCGAACGGGTGATCATGGATTGGTTTGTGAATCCAGCCTTTCCCCGCAAAAGCGTAGGAAGAGAACTGCTGAAATATGCTTGCGAAAGAGGAAGGCAAATGGGCGCAAAGAGAGCTCACGTGTGTGTTCCCGAAGAGGACAAGTTCACGCGGGATTTTTTCACCGGACTAGGCTTTGAAGAAGCAAGATGTTTCGTGGAATTGGAAGCACGCTCTACAGATTCCTTCTCACTGGCGAGTTCGATTGCCTCCCCAGAAGTGGAACACTTCAAACCCGGAGATGAAGCCCTCTTAGCCACCACTCAGAATAGGATTTTCTTAGGGAGTTGGGGCTTTTGTCCGAATTCACCTGATGAGATCAGATACTATCTCCGACTCACAGGAAGCAGATGGCTGGATATTCTACTGGTCCGGGATGCAGCCAAAATTGCAGGATATTTTTGGACTCATTTGGTGAACAAACAGAGAGGAATGACATCAAATAATATATGGCGCATTCACATGTTCGGAGTCGATCCTGAATTTCAGGGACAAGGATGGGGCAAAAAGATTCTGGCGGCCGGTTTGAAGCATTTGAGAAAAAGAGGAGCAACGGCAGTCGAATTAACAGTAGATAGTGAGAACAGCCCTGCTATAACTCTCTATAAATCTTTCGGATTTAAGCCGAAGTTACGGCACTTCTGGTATGAGAAGTCCTTGCTGTAGCCAATCAGGCAAGAGCTGCTTACCTTCCAAGATTAAGTGTTGTGATACGCACTTGAAGGTAATATAATAGGCAATCTTAAAAAAAGACTCAAGCCGTTTGATATGGTATGAGATTGAATATCACACTCCTCGTTTTTCGGCTAAAACATCCTTCTGAAATGTCCCTTTTTTAAAATATAAAGGAGGCTTTGCCCGTATGGACAAAAAAAAGGCTTTGGAAAAGATCGCTCAAAGGTTGAGGATTCACTCTTTCAAGATGACAACGAAAGCGAGATCGGGTCATCCGACGACATGTTCTTCGATGGCCGAGCTGGCAGCTTGTTTGTTCTTCGGTGAGATGAGATTCAACATCCATAATCCTTACGATTGGTCTAATGATGAGTTCGTCCTCTCCAAGGGACATGCAGCTCCTATTCTTTGGGCTGTATATGCTGAGGCCGGAATTATTTCACAGAGCAGTCTTATGAATCTCAGAAAGATCACCAGTTCCCTGGAGGGTCATCCTACGCCCCGAATGAAGTGGGTCAAAGCAGCGACAGGGTCTCTCGGACAAGGTCTGTCTGTCGGAGTCGGCCTGGCTGTGGCTATGAAACTCGGAAAATGTCCACGCCGAGTTTACGTCATGATGGGCGATGGAGAATGTGCCGAAGGTGCTGTCTGGGAAGCCGCTAACACCGCTTCTTTCCTCGGGCTCGATAACCTCTGTGCAATATTAGATGTGAATAGGCTGGGGCAGTCCGATCCCACGATGCATGGACATGACCTGGATGCATACAAGCGAAAATTCGAAGCCTTTGGATGGAATGCCGTCAAAATCGACGGACATTCGATTGCACAGATTCTTGCAGCTTTTCATAAGGCCAGAGACTCTAAAAGGCCGACAGCCATAGTTGCCAAAACCATAAAAGGAAAAGGTGTCTCTTTTCTGGAAGATAGAAATGGCTGGCACGGGAAGCCCTTGAACGAGAAGGATCTGCGCAGGGCTCTTGAAGAATTGGGGCCGATGCCAGAGATAGACGCTATAAAGTACGTAAGGAAGTCCGGCAAGATAAAGACACCCGAATGGAAAAGGGGATTCCGGTTCAAGAAGAACACCTACACTGCCAAGACAGCTACAAGACGCGCCTATGGAAATGCTCTGGTCAATCTGGGGAAAGTCAATACTCAGGTTGTGAGCATTGATGGAGACGTCAAAAATTCGACATATGCTGAAGATTTCTTTGCGGTTTTCCCCCGGAGATCATTCGAGATATATATTGCCGAACAGAACATGGTGGGAATTGGAATCGGAATGGCGGCACGTGGTTACATTCCCTTTATTGCCACATTCGCTGCTTTCCTTTGTCGAGCGCACGACCAGATCAGAATGGCCGCTTATTCCTTTTCCAATATCAAATTGGTCGGCTCTCATGTAGGAGTGAGCATCGGAGCGGATGGACCTTCTCAGATGGGACTCGAGGATCTGGCCCTTTTTCGACCGATTCCCCAGTGTGCCGTTCTGTATCCAAGCGATGCCTATTCCACCGAAGGCTGCGTGGAGTCGATGGCAAAGCACAAAGGGATGGCCTATCTGCGGACAACGCGCCTAGGCACACCCCTCCTTTACAAGAGAGCTGAGTCCTTCCCGATTGGGGGCTCTAAAGTCTTGAGAAGAAGCCAGAAGGATGCAGCGGCCGTGATCGCTGCAGGGATCACGGTTCATGAAGCTCTGAAAGCCTGGGAGGAGCTGAAAAAAGAGAATATATCGGTTCGCATCATCGATGCCTACTCTGTCCAGCCTCTGGATGAAAAGATCATCAAGGAAGTCAGAAAGGCAGGGAATAAAGCTGTGGTGGTGGAAGACCATTTCCGCAGCGGCGGTCTCGGGGATGGTGTGGCGTCGCTTCTTGAAGGAGGTGCGGAAATCGCTCATCTGGCTGTCGATGAGCTGCCGCGCTCGGGCGAGCCCGATGAGTTGCTTGATAAATACGGCATCTCTGCAGCCCACATCGTGCAGACAGTCAAAAAGCTCGTCCAAAAAAGATAATTCGGCAGATCGCTCGATCTCCACATCCCTTCTAAGAAGGATCTAAAGAATAGAGGTTGTCCCAAAGTGACAGGAAATAAAATCGGGATAAAGGTGCTCCTTAAGACGATACCTCATTCCCGTCACTTTGGGACAAAGCCAAAGAATATATAGATTCATATGGGTGAGATCATGGAATACACCAGGCGGCATGTCCAGCGGTATGTCTACGCTGTTCTGGTCTCCGTCTTATTCTTCGGCCTTTTTGCTTTCTGCAACTCTCGGGTCGAAAATAAATTCCCTCAGGATCATGGAAAGACAGGTGGGGTGGTGACCGTTTATGATGGGGATACGATCAAGATAAGATTCGAAGATGGGCATGAAAGAAAAGTCAGGTTGATCGGCATAGACTGCCCTGAAATCGGTGACCCGAACAAGAAGAAGTCTCTGCAGGCCCTACTGGCAAAGAGGTTCGCCTTCCATTGTCTCTTCCGCAAGACTGTCGAACTCACGTATGAGTCAGAACGGGAAGATAAGTACGGAAGGCTGTTGGCTTATGTTTGGATTGAAGGCAAACTGTTCAATGAGTTTATTTTAAATCAGGGATTTGCAGAAGTCTTCTGGGCCTTTCCATATAAACTCAAAGAGCGCTTCATTCAAGTACAAAACGCCGCTCGGGAACATGGAAGAGGATTCTGGAGAGAAAAGCCTTATCCTCTCATACCGGCAAAAAATGCCAGGGAACATATCGGGAAGCTGATAAGGGTGGGATTCACCTGTGTTCAGACCGGACACCAAGGACGGTTCTTTTTTCTCTATGCCAAGAAAAAAAGTTTTTCTGCCTTGATTCCTGAGGAATATCGCCCCAACTTTCCCGATTTGAAGGCATATAAGGGGAAGCGCATCGTGGTGTTTGGATTTCTTGAGGAATACAGGGGCCAGCCTCAGATCATGGTGTTTGTCCCCTCCCAGATCGAACGCATCCAATGAAACAAAGTCCGAGCGGCTTGTGCTTCAAAATATTTGACACTGCACGCAGCTTTTTATATACCTTATGGCGGTCGTTTTCGAGGCGATTCTCTTCTTTTTTGGCAGGATTGAATTTGACGGAAGAGAATATCAGGGATGCACGCAGCGGCATTGAAGATTCCGACCCAGACTATCAAGCCTTAACGATTCGTCATTCGAGGGAATCCGGCAGAACCGGGCTCCGAGTATGTATTGAGCATGGCTATATGATACCCTGAGGGAAACGGTCAATAATGGGATTGTGTACTGAAGTTGGGTTTGGAGATCGAGTCCACACTGAGTACGTGAGGACCTCTTAAATAATAAAAAAAGGCGGATACAGGTGGAAGCAGGCAATCTTCTCTTCAACTTCTTCATCATTTTTACCTCTGCTAAGATTTTGGGTGAACTGTTCATCCGTCTCAGGATACCGGCCATAGTCGGCGAACTCCTGGCTGGAGTATTGTTGGGCAATTACGTTCTGGGGATTATCAGCACCGAAAATCATGTCCTGATGTCGTTTGCTGAAATAGGCGTCATTTTCCTTTTGTTTCATGTGGGATTGGAGATCAGAATCAAAGATCTTTTTGCAGTAGGACGTACAGCCATTCTTGTTGGATTGCTGGGCGTTGTCATCCCATTCATTCTCGGTTTTCTGTCCGTGTTCTTCATCGGGTATGCTCTTGTGGAGAGCCTGTTCATCGCAACGGCCATATTGGCGACCAGCGTGGGAATTTCGGTGAAGGTCCTCCAGGATATGGGATTGATCAAGCACAAGGTCGCTTATATCGTACTGGGCGCTGCTGTGATGGATGACATCCTTGCGCTGATCGTGCTGGCTGTGGTAAAAGGTCTGGCCCGGCAGGAATTTCAAGTTTTGGAATTCTCTCTGCTGGTCGCAGAATCGCTGGCATTTGTGGGGTTCCTCACCTGGTGGGGTCCCAAGGTGGCTAAAAGAACCCGTAAATGGGTGGAAAGACTCAACATCCCTGAAGGTCCGTTTGTGCTGTCCGTTGTTCTCTGTTTGGGATTGGCAGAGCTTGCGGACGTGATCGGACTGGCGGCCATCATCGGCTCTTTTATGGCTGGTATCGTGATCGATGAGATGGCCGGAGTATATGACCTGGAAAATAAGGTCAAGTATGTGAATGAATTCCTCCTGCCCTTCTTTTTTGTGATGATGGGTGCTCATCTCGATCCCAGAACTTTCGCACAGCCTCGCCTGCTTTTCTTAGTCTTGTTGATCTCGGCTGTTGCAGCGGCAAGTAAGATGATAGGGGCCGGGCTTGCCACTTGGAAAGAGAGCTGGAGGATGAGGATTCAGACCGGAGTCTGCATGATTCCCCGGGGAGAAGTCGGGATCGTCGTAGCCCTGATCGGGCTCTCGCTTCATTCCATCACCCAGGAAATCTACGCAGTCGTGCTCGGGATGTCCCTCCTGACGACTGTGATCACGCCCCCTCTTATCTCAGCCGCATTCCGCAAGAAGAGAACCTGGAAGCCAAAGCTGACCGATACAAGTAAGGAATAGGTCAGGGCTGCTCCAGCTGCTTTGATCCCTCCAATAGCCTGGCCTGCGGTCCTCGTAGTGACAAAGTAGCTCGCTAAGGAAATCCGCGTGCCAAAAAATTCGATGATATGAGGACTGTTCCCTCGTTGTTTTAAGCATGATTCCGAGAGTTTCAGGAAGGAAAAATTTTGGGATGGAAAAGGAAGCCCAGAATATGTATGATAGATAACTCGGTAAGAGATCAAGGCATGGCATATAGAAAGGTTTCCGAGCGGGTCATCCGGGAATTGCAGAAAATCATAGGGAAAAAAAATGTGATCCTCGACCCGGAAAAGAACTTGGATTACAGCCACGATGAATTCTCACTTTCCGATATAGCTGAAGAACCGGAGGTTGTGGTCAAACCTGAAACTCCGGAAGAAGTTTCCAAGATTCTTCGCCTCGCAAACAGGGAGAGCATACCCGTCACTCCGCGCGGAGGAGCCACTGGTCTCTGCGGAGGCTGTGTTCCTTCTTACAAAGGTATGGTTCTTTCTCTGGAGAGGATGAATCGGATAGTCGAAGTGGATAAGCGCAATCAAATGATCATAGCAGAGCCAGGTGTCATGCTGATGGATTTTTACAGCCAGGTGGAAGATGCAGGACTCTTTTTCCCTCCCCATCCTGGCGATGAGACGGCTATGATCGGAGGCGTCATAGCTGCCAATGCCGGCGGAGCCCGGGCAGTGAAATATGGCGTTATCAGGAATTATGTCCGGGGACTGGAAGTCGTCCTTCCTTCTGGGAGCATCGTTCATCTGGGTGGAAAACTCATGAAATCCAGCACCGGATACAGTCTGCTGAATCTGATGATCGGATCGGAAGGAACCCTGGGCATCATCACCAAAGCTACCGTGCAGCTCATGCCCTCGCCTCAGGCGTCCCGGTCTCTCATCATCCCTTATGATGAGTTGGAACAGGCGATCGATACTGTCCCAGAATTGCTCGGGCAGAAGATCCTGCCTATGGCCGTAGAATTCATTCCCAGGGAAGTGATCAAGATCACGGAAGAATTTCTGCGCAAAAAATGGCCGGTCACGATGGGCTGCACCTATCTTCTCATCATCCTGGATGCTTCGAGTGATGAGGAAATGGACAGGCTTTCGGAAGAGGTGGCTGGGATTTGCCTGGATCATCAGGCCCTTGATGTTTTTGTTGCCGACAGCCCGAGCAAACAGCAGCAGGTTCTCGAAATCCGCAGCATGATCTACGAAGCCATTAAAGCTCATACTCTCGAGATCCTGGACATCGCTGTTCCCAGAGCCGAGATTGCCAAACATGTGAGAAAAGTCCAAGAGGTTTCGGAGAAATACGGGATATGGCTGCCCACGTTCGGTCATGCCGCAGACGGGAATGTGCATACCCATATAATGAAGGCACGATATGAAAATGAAAAAATCGTGCCCCTGCCCGAGGAAGATTGGAAGCCCAAATTCGAAAAGATCCGCGAGGAGCTTTACAGAGACTGCAAAGAAAGAGGCGGGGTGATATCCGGCGAACACGGAATAGGTATCGTGAAAAAACCCTATCTCTCTTTCGTCTTGGAAGAAGAGACTATTGACCTAATGAGAGGCATCAAAAAGCTTTTCGATCCCAATAATATCCTCAATCCTGGAAAGATTTTCGATCTCTAAAGCATGATGAAGATTTTGGTAATTGGAGGAACACGATTTTTTGGCTATCACATCACGAAGCGTCTCATTCAAGACGGGCATGACGTGACTCTCTTTAACAGGGGAAAGACTCCCGACGATTTCGGGCACAATGTGGGGCGCATCTGCGGAGACAGGTATGACTATGAATCCTTTTTCGAGCGTTTGAAAGATCTTAAGTTCGATGTGGTGATCGATATGATCGCTTTCGGCGCAGAGGACAGCCAGACGGCTGTAAAGACGTTTTTAGGACGTGTGGATCATTTCTTCCACATCAGCACTGCTGCGGTTTATGTGGTTACCCAGGACTATCCCTGCCCTCTTAGGGAAGAAGATTTCGATAGGCCTCTTTATCCTCAGCCAAAAGGCAGCCCTGATTGGTGGTCTTATGGCACCAACAAGAGAAAATGTGAGGAGGTACTGAGGCGCGCACACAAAGAACATGGCTTCCCGGTGACCATATTCCGGCTTCCCATGGTGATGGGGGAGAAGGACTATACACTCAGAGCCTATTCCTATTTCGTCCGTTTGAAGGATCAAAAACCCCTTATCCTTCCTGACAGCGGAATGAATGCTTTTACCCATATCTATCAGGGCGATATCGTGGCGACCGTTGCGGCCAATCTGCAGAATGCGTTATCCATCGGAGAGGTTTACAATCTGGCACAAGAAGAGGTGTTGACTCTCAGGACTTTTGTGTTGAAAGCCGCTGAGATTATGGGCATAGCCGCCGAACTTGTGGACATTCCTTCGAAAGTTCTTGAAAGACCTGGCCTGGGCACCTCTTTTTCACCCCTTTTCAGCCGGAGGCCATTCATTCTGGATGTTCGGAAGGCGCAAAAAGAATTGAACTTCAGTTCGACTCCCTTTGATTCATGGATGAGGAATACCGTTCAGTGGTTCATGGAGAAATACGAAGGAGATCCTCCGGATAACTACAGCCTCAGGGACAAAGAAATAGATTTCATCCGCCGATTTAATGAAGCGGTCGGTTCTCTATAGAGCGATGGACACAGCGGAATTCCCAATCCGACGGATTGGCTGTCCGATACTTGGAGATTTCGACGTTTTTGGGGAGAGTGCCAAATGACATGGCCCTGTGAAAATAAAACCATTGAAGTGACGGCAGTTTTTATGAATAATTCAAGAGAGTGAAATTTTTGATAGACGGGAGTTATTTATGGCTGATCTAAAGACTTCATACATGGGGCTCGAGCTCCGAAATCCTATCATTGTGGCGAGCTCTGGATTGACCGATTCTTTAGCCAAAATCAAGCGCTGCGAGGAGGCTGGTGCTGGAGCTGTGGTGTTGAAGTCCATATTTGAAGAGCAGTTCATGATCGGTGCAGATATTCCAGATGAGGACATCAATATTTATCCGGAAGCTTTAGACTATATGAGAGGGGGCGGCCTCTTGGAATACGCACCGCATGAACTCATAGAGATGATCGAACGGGCAAAGAAGGAAGTGAATATTCCGATTATAGCCAGCATCAACTGTCAATCGCCCAAGCTCTGGCCCAGTTTTGCCCGTCAAATCCAAGAGGCGGGCTCAGATGGTCTGGAGCTAAATATCTATGTCCTTCCCATCGATCTTTTCTCACCGGGTTTGGATTATGAAGACTATCACCTCAAGATATTAGGAGCCGTAAAGAAACAAGTGACCATCCCTGTATCTGTAAAACTCACCACCCAACTCACCTCAGTCCCTTATCTCGGACAAAGACTTGCCGAAGAGGGCTGTGCTGCCTTGGTCTTATTCAATTGGTTCCTCATGCCGGATATAGACATCAGGAACCTTAAAACAAGAAGCTTGAAAGGAAAAGGAGATTTCCATCAGAGTTTACGATGGGTAGCTCTCCTATCCGGAAGATTGAAATGTGATATTGCTGCCTCTGGAGGGATTCAGAACGCAGGAGATGTCGTCAAGCAAATCCTCGCCGGAGCCAATGCGGTTCAGGTTTGCACCCTGTTCTATCAAAAAGGTGTGGAAGAAATCCAGAACCTTCTGGATGGAATAAAAGCTTGGATGGCTGAACACCGATACGAGAGTATAAATGATTTTAGAGGAGAGATTTCCTTCCGTAAGCAGGAATTGAGCTTAAAAGATTTAGGTGAGGCAGAGTCCTATTTTCGTGCCCAGTATCTTAAAGCTTATTCGGGAATAAAATAAAAAAGAAGGAGAAGGGGGAAAGATGGAAAAAATCACTGAAATCTTCGTTGTCTTGGAAAATAAGCCTTCTACATTGGGAGATTTATGCAGTTGTCTTTCGGAAAACAAGGTAAACATCGATGCGATCGGCCTTTTTCAAGACACGGCCAAGCTTTACGTCAAGAACATCAGTAAAGCGGTAAAAATCCTTTCAAAGTACAATTATGAGACAGAATTACGGGATGTGCTGAGGGTCGACCTGGAAAATAGACCGGGAGCTCTTTCGGAAGTGGCCACTCTTCTGGGAAACAAAGGGATCAACATCGAATACTGTTACGGGACGTTGAGCAGAAAAGCCCATACTTTATCAGTAATCATGGATGTTTCCGATATTGACAAAGCCTTGAAAATATTGAAGGGTAAATAGAAAAATCGCGTCTCTCGGCTAAGCGGCATTCGAGCGGAATTTTCCCCGTGGTGTTCTACGTTTGTATGATATGGACATGAACTGGATTGAAAGGAAGCATAAGAGAAGGAGTTGATCGATGATTGGAGAAAAAAAGAAAAAAAGTATCCTGACATCCTTTCCCAGAACCTTTTGGATCGCCAACATGATGGAATTCTTCGAGAGAGGTGCCTATTATGGTTTGAATTCTGTCCTGGCGGTCTATCTTGTGGATTTCCTCGGATTCCAGCAACAGTCGGTAGGACTTCTTCAAGGTTTTGTTTACGCTTTAACCTACATCCTGCCTATTTTCGGCGGCGCCCTGGGAGACCGGCTGGGCTATCGGAAGATACTTTTGGTCGCTTTTTCACTTCTTACTCTAGGATACTTCGCAGCGGGAAACTTTGACTCTTACGGATTGATTTTTCTATTCCTGCTGATTATGGCCACAGGAAGCGGCCTGTTTAAGCCTCTGATCACCGGGACAGTGGCCAGGACGACGACCAAAGAGAACAGCGGATTCGGGTTTGGGGTTTATTACTGGAGCATCAATCTGGGTGCTTTTCTTTCGCCTTTTTTCATCAGTTGGATCAAAGGATTCAACTGGCGCTATGTTTTCTTCTCTTCGGCCATATGGTGTTTCTTGATGCTTCTGCCCGCAGCTTTCATCTACAAAGATCCTGAGAGACCCGAAAGCACAAAGCCCATTCGCAGAGTCCTCAAGGAAGCCATGCTGGTGTTGAGTGATTCTCGCTTCATGCTGTTGATCGTCGTGTATTCCACCTTCTGGATCCTGTATTTCCAGATGTTTGGTTCTGTGCTGTGGTATCTGCGGGATTTCATCTATCGTGCTCCTGTGGATGCTTTTATGCAGAAAATTCCGATTTTGAGGCCTTTCAAATTTGATGCAGAGTTTGTCACCATCATCAATGCCGGCACCATTGTGCTTCTCGTTGTCCTGGTGAGTCGCATCACGAAAAATCTCAAGGCTTTCCCGGTCATGGCTGTGGGGATTATTCTAGGTTTATGTGGATTTGTCGTTTTGGCCTTCACACACAGCGCGTGGATGTTCATTCTGGGAATAGCGGTCTTTTCTCTCGGAGAGATGACGGCCCATCCCAAATATTACAGCTACATCGGACTTGTGGCTCCTCAGGACAAAAAAGCGGTCTATATGGGTTATGCCTTTCTGTATGGAGTTTTCGGAAGCTTGATAGGCAGCAACTTGGGGGCTGCGCTTTATGAGAAGAATCTGGCGCCCATCGCCCCTCCTTCGGAGTCTGTCGCTGCTGGTATGCCTCTGGCTTCCGAAATTCTGAGCCAGGTGAGAACGTTCTGGCTCATATTCGCTGCCTTGGGAATCTTCTGTTTGGCAGGCATGCTGCTTTATAACCGATACTTTTCCGAAGATACTCCTCAAACCAATCTTTGGGCTTGGCGGATAATGCTCGGGATTTATGTAATCCTTGCCGTCACGGGGATTTATTTCTTGATACAATCCGTCTTGATCTCTCCCCAGGTCCAGTGGAGAACTCTGGTCCAGTCTTTTATCATGCTGGCTCTCGGGGGAGGGGGAACGTTCATCAGCTTCAGGAGAAAAAAATGAAGTCTCTTACAGAGTACCTGGTCTTCGATACAGAGAGGCGGTTCGAGTTCATCAACATCACCCCGGAGGTCGATGAACTCGTTCAAAAGAGCGGGGTCCGGGAAGGGCTCTGCCTGGTCAATGCTATGCATATCACAGCGAGTGTATTCATCAATGACGATGAAAAGGGATTGCATGGAGATTTTGAAGATTGGCTGGAAGAATTGGCTCCTCACGATCCCATATCCAGATACAGGCACAATCGAACTGGGGAAGACAATGGAGATGCCCATTTGAAAAGGATGATTATGGGGAGAGAAGTGGTGGTGGCAATCACAAAAGGGCGTTTGGATTTTGGGCCCTGGGAGCAGATTTTCTATGGAGAATTCGACGGCCGCCGCAGAAAAAGGGTTTTAGTGAAGATAATCGGAGAGTGAAGACTAGACAAAAAGAGAGACGTCAGCCTGCTGGGCCAGTTCCAGGAATGAAGCGACACCCACACATTGGGCAACATCGTCGATCATCTTTTCTCTGGGGATCTCCATTACTTCCATGCTCATCTGACAGCCGTAAAGTTTGACACCGAGATCGATAGCGGACTGTCTCATTTCGGCCAGAGTTGGGACACGTTTGGCCTTCATCATTTTTTTGAACATCCAACGGCCGATTCCCCCAAATTTCAATTTGCTGGGGGAGGCACGTCCGATGTCCCCTCCGTAAAAGAAACCCAATAGACGTCCCAGTAAACTCTTTCCTGTTCGTGCCTTTTTCTTGAGGGCGCGCAGTCCCCAGAAGGTAAAAAACATGGTCACTTCCATATTGGATGCGGCTGCACCTGTAGCAATGGAGAAGGCTGCGAACAATTTATCCATATCCCCGCTGAAAACGACCATTGCCAGCTTTTTCTTTTTATCTTCACTCATCAGAAATTTATCCCCCGTCTTATTTCTTGCGTCCCATTGCTGATTTGACTGTTTGGTTTTGGACATTCAAGGAATCTCTGAGTACTTCGCTGATCAGGTCAAAAGCTTTAATTATCTTGGAATGGGATAGCGAGTAATACACGTTGATTCCCTTCCGGCGGGCTGTCACGATTCCCTTGGTTCTCATGATGGCAAGATGCTGGGAAAGGTTGGCTTGGCTGATCCCGGTCTTTTTTACCAATTCGTTGACAGTCAGATCGTTTTCTCGAAGATTGTCCAGGATTTCCTGTCTTTTTGGATTGGCTAATGTCTTGCACACTTCGGAATGAAGAAGATAAAATTCTTTTTTTTCCATCCTTTCCGCCTTATCTCGGTATCATGATTATATTATAATATTCAAACAATATTATTTCAATTGGCACCACTGTTTGGCAAGTACTTCCAAAAACCGTGATAACATAAGAGCACGAAGCCAAAGAGAGAGCATTGGGGAAAGCCGGCCTTCATAAGAGGATACCAAGTAACAAATAATTAGTATCTGAATCTGGGGATAGGGAATGATCCGGTTTCAAGCGGTGTCTCTTGACAGGTGTAACCGGTTCCGGGCGCTCTAGAATTCTCTAGGAAACACGTAATGCCGAACAAGTTAGAGACACAATTGCTGGATGTATGGCCTGTTGAATTCAGTAATTGCGTATACTATCCCCGAATTATTGACTAGTTGGTGTCGGGGTAGAGGAGAGAGTTGAGCAGGAATTTGTACGTTCCGTGCGACTGAGCCCTGTGCTGGCAGCGGATCCCGATGAGGATGATATGGCCCTTTTTGTATGTGGTATCAACGACCGCTGCTTTTCTAGCGATCACATCCTCGCCGAGAAGCCACCCGCTCATCAGTATCTCCTCTTTCGGGTAGCGTGCGACCACTTGCCGGTTCCACTCGCCTGAAGGCGGCCGCGTATCGATGGCTAAACTCCGGGAAAACATGCCCGCGGCTTCACTGGGAAGTCCGTATCCTATAGGCGTCGTGTTGTCTACTTCTAGCTTGAGAAGAGAGGTGGGGCAGAAGAATTTGCTGCGCTCCACCCTCTCGAGAGCATTGCTGGCAGGAGGTGTGAACTCTTTGAAAACCAGCCCGCAGGCATTGTTGAGAGTTACCAGGATTCCCCCATCTTCCACGAATTTTTTCAGCGCTTCCACACCCTCCTTTTCGATACCGCCCTCGTATTCTGGCGGCATGGTGCCAGAAAAATATCTTGCATAGGGGGATGATGGGCTTGGCTTTCCTGTTTTTATGATATCGGCGTTTTCATCGGCAAAGACGATGACATCAAATTTTTCTCCGAGGTCGACCTTTTTGTCCTTCTCTCCTTTGAAGTCTTTGTTGTGCAGAGTGGTGAATGGAATTTCGAAATCGTCCAGGACATACCGCGTCCATCCTTCATCCATATTTGACCTCCAGGACTGATAGAGGCCCACTCGGAACTTATTCAAAGGCGCTTTCTCGATCCTGGAGATGTCGTCCAGAGTGAAGGCGGTGATATGCCATTTCTCCAGGAGAGAAGGAAGGGATTTTGACACACCGGGTGAATTTTTTATCAGAAAACTCCCTGCTGCAGCTTTGAATCCGTCAACTTCGACCAGGTCTTTGGAACGATAGATCTCCGCCTTTTCTTTCATCAGTGCAAAAACCACGGAATACGAGCCATTCAGGCGGGAATCGAGCAAAAAATACGATGCAGAATCATCAGGTGGAGCCATTTGGGGATATTGGATGGAATCCAGTTTTTCGAGGCTCGCTTCAAAGACGTGGTTGATCCGGTCACAATCCACACCCATCTGGAGAGGAAGCGTCCACCCTGCATTGTCATATGGGGGGATAGGAGGCCCTCCAGGATACTGGCGCATGTCCGGGTAATTCTGTTTTTCAAGCAGAGACTGGACGTAAGGTCTGTATGGTTGGGACATCAGAACAACAAAAGACTTTGCTGGATAGAATTTTCCGTCGGCGATAAAATCTTCATTAGCTTGGTGAATCTCGACTCCTCCGAATCTCAGAATCTTCAACATGCGCAGGGCCGTCGGATAGTCGTGCTGTTTTTGTGGGATGACGAAGGCAAAGGGTTTGCCATTGGGTCTGATTTCGATTCCGTCTTTACACATTTTGTAGAAACTGAAAAGGAAATCTTCTTTATGGAGAGAGGCGGTTTCCACCAAACTTAAAGAAAGGGTGAGTTCATATTCCACGAGGTCTCGAAGTCTCCACCAGCCGCCGGGCCAGGGATCGGGAAATTCTATGCGCTGTTCGACATAGGAATCGGGCAGTTCGGAGGGATCGATGTAGATGGGAGTAGCGACTCGAACAGAAGCCATCTCGCTGAGCAGTCCTATTACATTGTGAAACCATGATGTGTCGTCGCAGGCTCCGATCCACCATCCTGTAAAACTCCGGCCGTAAACCACACCCTTAAACCCGTTTTTCTGGAGGTCATAGGCCATGTTCACGCCGCAGAGTCCCACACCGCGCCACACTCCAGGATGCACGGTCGGGGTGGGTGGATTCATAAAGGGCGGAATGAAGAGCCTCGCTCCCGTGGAGCCCATTTGGTGTTCGTCGATGTGGATCTGGGGAATCCAGTCATGATACAGAACCTTGGACACGGCTTTTGTTTCGCTGAGGTTGAACATGAACCAATCGCGGTTGTTGTCGTGTCCGGCGTAATGATGATAGAGCCAGGGCATCCGGCCGCCTTCGTATTTGGTGCCCAAATATTTTTTGTACCAATCGGTGACCATCTGCTGGCCGTCAGGATTTGTGGTGGGGACAAGCAGCACAATCACATCGTTCAGGACTTTTTGGGCATCAAAAGGAGTTTGGCCGGTTACCAGCAGGTAGGCCAGCTCCATAGCCATTTGTGAGGCTGCGATTTCTGTGGCATGTATGTTACAGGTTATCAGGATGATCGCTTTGCCTTCCTGAGAGAGACTCTTTGCTCCCTCTGGAGACAGGTTTCCTGCATTCCTGAGCTTCTTGGTTATCTCTGTGTATTTCTCCAGATCGGCCATATTTTCTTCCGAACTGATGACGGCCATGATCATTGGTTTTCCCAGAATGGATTCACCGATGGTCAAGACTTTTATTTTCTCTGATTCAGAGTCGAGCTTTTGAAAATACTCCTGAATCTGGGTGTAGTCGGCTAATTTGCGGTCTGCACCCACCTGATGGCCCAGGAAATCATCAGGCGGAGTCTGAGCAGAAAGATAAAACGGAAGTATGAGAAGGAGTAAGGAGATGAATGAGAGTTTTACTTTTTTCATGGATAATCCCTCCAAAAATAAATTAAGATTTTTTTTATCACTAGAAAGAGGCCGCTGTCAAGAGGATTGTGGAGACAGGAAGCATCCATGAAATCGGAAACAGAAACAGCCATGTCAGCTCTCCCGACTTCTCTTAAACATCGAGTTCTTAAGGAAGTTCTGGTTATGGAAATACTTATTGACAGTAGGGTGATGAATGGGCAGAAAAAACGATAATAACTCAGAGCAATAAAAATGCCAAAATTTCAAATTTTTATAACTGGAAGCAAAGTGCTACTGCCGTGATCCGCGGAGGAGAAACATTCTGAGAAGCTGCATGGCTGCCATAGCGGTGGCTGCCACATAGGTTAAAGCGGCGGCTGAAAGGACTTTGCGGGCACCATCCAGTTCTTTGCCTTTCAAGTAGCCACCATCCCGGAGGAGCAAGAGAGCGCGGCGGGAAGCGTTAAATTCCACAGGTAATGTCAGGACACTGAACACGACAGCGCCAGCAAAAAGAAGGATACCGATATCCATCAGGATACTCGGTCCCTGCCTGCTGAAGATAAAGCCCACAAAAAAGAGGGGAAATGCCAGGGATGAACCGAAAGAGGCGATGGGATAGACTGCATTTCTGATGTGCAGGGGAAAATACCTGTGGTGGTGCTGGAGGGCATGTCCAGTCTCATGGGCGGCGATTCCCAATGCAGCTAATGACCTGCTATCGTGGACACCTTCGGAAAGACGAAGAACTCGCTTCCTCGGATCATAGTGATCGGTCAGCTGCCCGCGTGTTTTCTCGACCGCAACTTCGCTGGCCCCACTGGATTGCAGGATATTCTTGGCAACCTGAGACCCCGAAATTCGAGAGGATGATGACTTTTGGCTGTAGCGTTTATAGGTGCTCTTCACTTTCTGTTGGGCATATAAAGCGAGCAGAAGAGGAGGAATGAGAAGAACGAAAGTATAATCCCAAAAAAACATCGTTTAAATTCTCCATATCTATGATACCACTTTCTTTCGAATTCGTAAATCGAGCTGGTTTCCCGTTTGATCCTTTGGATGCTTTATCTGCTCATGTTTCCACACAGCCGAGCTTTTCTCATTCATTCTCGGGCTTTGCCGACTAATATAAACAAATATCAGGTAAATACGCGTCAATCGAGTACGAAAAATGTTTGACAAAGAATCATGTAACATATAGGATTTTTCTGAGGATGATATGAGACAATCGCGTTGGAAAAAAGCGTTTCTAATTAGTGCCCCTTTGATTTTCCTTTTGACGGTTCCAGATGTTTATGCCTTGCAGGCTGAGGAAGGAACAGAGGTCCCTTTGATTTTTGATGAGGGGATTGAAGGGAAGATCGAGATCGCCGTCTACTATGGAAGATGGAGTTTGAATCTTTTCAGGGGACTGTTCGAGGACGACTTGATCAAAGAAATAAGCGATGAAATCCAGGAGGAGATTATCAGTCAGGTACGGGACATACGCAGTGATCCTGATCCGATCCCCTCAAACTTCGATCAAACCTTCACCTTCGACTCAGGAGGGCCGAATTACGGGCTGGAGGTCAGGTTTTATCCCCAGGGAAGGGATGGTGCCTTCAGTCTGGGCTTTTCCCTCGATAAAACAAAAATCCGTTTGACCATCCAGGGAGATGTCGAACAGAAATTCACGGATGGATCATCGGCAGAAGTGAAGGATGCCCTGGGGGAAATCACTCTCAATCCTCTTTTCACGAATTTGAGTTTTCGCTGGGATTTTAAGCCGGGCTGGAGGGTAACGCCCTATTTCGTTTTGGGCGTTGGCGTGGCGGCATTGAATGGTGAAGTGAGATATGACTACATTGGCTCCTACAGGTGGAGCGGTTTTGAACAATCGGTCGGGGAATCTGAGACGAGCACCGTAAAAGAAGCTGAAGAAGACTCTGATATCAATTTTCCGAATATCCTTCCGCTTCTCCAGATGAACCTGGGCGTGAGAGCGGAAATTATTCCTCATCTCCATCTGAGAGCAGAGGCAGGAGTCTGGGATGGCTTCGCTCTCAGAGCAGGAATAGCCTATAGATTTTGAGCCGGGAAATTGAGACCGTGCTAGATGGGGAGCTAGCGGTGCCCTGTAACCCACAATCCGCTACAGTGGGGTCGAACTCCTCGTCGAGGCCGTGCTCTTTCTGGCCTGTGTTCGTGTAAGTGGTGTTGAAGGTTTGGCCCTGCGCGAGGAGCTCTCTGTGAACTCCGTCAGGACCGGGAGGTAGCAGCGGTAGCAGAGCAGTCTTTTGTGCGTCAGATCTGCCTTTCCTGAGCTAACTGCATGGATAACGCAGGGAGAGTCCGGTCGGAGCGAGGTGCACGGTCATTTTATTTGCGGAGGTAAAACGGATGAAAGTCAAAGTCTTCATGGTGTTTTTCTTTTTTACAGCTTCCTCTCTGGTTCTTATTGCCCAAATGCAAAAGCCCGTCGACCCCGTAAACTGGAGAGAACTGATTTCTTTTCTTGGAGATGTCGAAGGCTGGACTGCCCAGGATGATGCGGAGGGCCAGTCTGTTTCCATGGGGGAATTCAAGGTCAGCCAGGCCGAGCGTCGATATGTTTCTGGAGATAAAGAACTCAGCATCAAAATTGCCGATGGTGGCTATGTGCCTATGGTTTATGCAAGCATCAAGATGGCCATGAACTATGAGGTCGACACGAGTGAGGAGTACATAAAAAAGGCTACAGTCAAAGGCCATCCCGCCATGGAGAAGTATGAGTACGATGATAAGGATGCACAGGTGATCATCCTGATCAAGGACAGATTTATCGTCACTCTGGAAGGAGAAAATTTCGAAGACACATCGGAATTGAAATCCATTGCAGCATCTCTCGACCTGGATGGCATAGCTGCATTAGCCGAGTAATGCATGCGCCTCCTTGATTCTTCTGCGTACCGAAACTCCATAGGGACAAACCGCTTCACATGTTCCGCAATCCCGGCATACTGCGGCGGTCGAACGTCTCGGCAAACAAGAGTAGGCTCGATGGGCTTGAGCAGACTTTGCATAGCCCTCGATATAAGCCAGATACCTCAAGATTTCCGCTGTATAGACGCCCTGAGGACAATGTTTTTGACAGAGCCCGCACATATGACAGTAGTCTTTCAAGTTTTGGGCTGCGAACCTGTAAAGAGTTTTTCTCTCTGTTTCTGAGAGAGACTGTCCTGCAACTGCCAGATCTTCCTCCATCTGCTGGAAGGTGAGTATCTCTGTGACAACCGAAGAGATGTCCTGATTTTCAAGAGCCCATTTGAGCATGGCCTGGAAGATTGAAGTGTCACCTGTTTTGTATTTTTCCAGGTTCTGCCTTTTTCCGCCCACTTTAAGCGTTTTCATGGCAATGATGCCCACATCTTTGGAAACGGCCAGCCGGATGAGCTTTCGCGTTCCACTCGCACCGAGATAATCTTCATAGGCCTCGATATTTTTTTCGCTCTCTTGAATATCGAAGACATTGTATCCCAACTGCACCATGTCATAGCGACCGCTCTCGACAGCTTTTGTGACCACTTCATGATGGTTGGAATGACAGGAAAGCCCGCAGAATCTGTACTTTCCCTGTTTTTTCAGGATATCGAATGCGCTGAGCACCCTTTCGTCGGTCAATTGAGCAGGACTGCTGGCTCCATGGATCAAGAGCACATCCAGGTAGTCCGTCTGAAGCCTTCTCAGACTTCCCTCGACGGATCTGGCAATGGATTCTTCGCTCCAGTTTCCTCTTAAGTGAAATTTTGTTCCCACATGCACTCGATCCCTTCCCACATCCTTGAGGAGCCTTCCGATTTGCCGTTCGCTGTTGCCGTTCATATAGGTGTAGGATGTATCTATGTAATTGACCCCTCGTTCGATGACCTGCTGCATGACTGCCCAGTCGGGGACTGGACTCCCTCCGAGAGAAATTTCCGATATCCACAGGTCTGTTCTCCCCAAGCGGCGGTAGGACATCTTTTCCTTCTTTATGCGTTTTATGTCCGTCTCTTTTAAGACTGAACTCAGGGGAGGAATGGCGGCTGCAAAAGCCCCTCCCATAAGATTCCTCAGAAAAATCCGGCGGCCGTTTTTTTTTATCACAGTTTTCCCTTCAATTTTTTCAGAATTTCTTCGATATCCTTTTTACCTCTCTCCTCTAGGGGAAGAAGAGGAGGACGGGGCAGTCCGCCATGATAGCCCAATACATCCATGGCGAATTTGGCTCCTGGAATGCCGTAAGTCTGTATAATGGCGTTGTTCAGGGGAATCAATGCCATCTGGAGCTTCAAAGCTTCCTCCCATCTCTTTTCCTTAAAAAGGGTATAAATTTCCGTACATTGTGCAGGGACGATATCGGCAAGACGGAGGATTCCTCCGGAGACTCCCATAAGAAGGCCAGGGAGAAACATGCTTCCAGCCCCCAAGAGATAGCAAAAATCAGGCGGTAGATCTTGAATGACTTCACCCAGAAAGGCCAGGTTTCCCGAGCTGTCCTTTATCCCGATAATATTGGAGTGGGCAGCCAACTGGACGACAACGCCCGGATGGATGGAGAGGCCGGTGATCTGAGGGATATGATAGGGAATCACCGGGATTTTCGACTCATCGGCAATCGTCATGAAATGTCTCTTGAGTGCCTGGGGAGTCATTTGGGATTTGAAGTAGAAGGGGGTCCGGACCAGAGCGGCATCCGCGCCCGTTGCTGCCATTCGGTTGGTGAAGGAGATGGTCTCTGCTGTGGATTCTCGGGCTGTTCCCACCAAGATCTTTTTATCCGGGGATGCAGTTTCTTTTGCCGTTTGGACCAGCTTTTCTGACTCTTCATCAGTCAGGGAGGAGGCTTCTCCGCTGGAGCCTGAGATGAGGTATCCTGCCAGTTTGAAAGAATTGTATTTTTTCAGGTTCTCAGAGAATTTTTCCGGAGAAATTGCATACCCCTCGAAAGGCGTGGTAAGTGCAGCGAAAACGCCCTTATAAATTTCTGCCATTGGCTTTTCTCCTCGTACTGTCCTCACTTTCTATCGAGTTTGGATTCGATTTCCCTCAATTCTTCGTCTGAAAGACCGAAGTAATGCCCCACTTCGTGAAATACGACTTCTTTGATTTTTTGTTTGATGTCTTCCTCTGAACGGCACATTTCAAGTATCGGTTTCTGGTAGATCACAATCACATCGGGTGGAAGATTTCCGTAATAAGGCCCCCTGTGTTTAAACGGGACGCCATGATAAAGCCCCAGAATAGTGCTGTAAGGAGAGCTTCCTGTCTGCCGGTACACTTCTCTTGGGGGAGACTCCTCAACGATCACAGCCAGATTTTCGATGTATTTTTTAAATTTTTCTGGAAGCTGTGCGAAGGCTTCTGCCACCAGCTTTTCGAATGTTTCCTTTTTCATAAGTGTGAGAGTCTGAACGTTTATTTTTCAATGCCTTTCCTGGCCTGTACGCCTCGTTTGTAGTAATGTTTGATTTCCTTCATTTCCGTGACGAGATCAGCTCGGTCGAGGAAAGACTCTGGAGCGTATCTTCCGGTCAGTATGACCTCAATCCCTTCAGGCTTTTCATCCAAGAATCGGTGAACTTGGTTTTCTGTCAATAGTTTGAAGTGAACGGCTACATTGATCTCGTCAAGAACAATGATCTGATATTGACCGGACTTCATGGCCTTGAAACATTTTTCCAGGCCGTGCTCGGCTCTTTGAAAATCTTCTTTATCCGGATTCTCAGTAACATGAACAAACCCTTTACGGCCGAATTGTTCGATGGTGATGAAAGGAGACAGCTTTTTAACAGAAGCGAGTTCACCATAATCTTGCCCTTTAAGAAATTGTCCTATGTAAGTTTTGAGTCCGCATCCGGCGGCTCTGAGAGCCAAACCTAAAGCAGCAGTGGTTTTCCCTTTTCCCTTCCCGGTGTAGACCTGCACATATCCTTTGAATACTTCTCGGGGCTTCTTCTTTTCCATTCCCATAAACTATATTTCAATACACAGATTGAGTCAACATCGTCAAGGCTCTATGCTAAAAATTGGGGGCTCTTTCCGTTTTGTGTGCGTCAGATCTGATGACAAAGACAAGCTTGAAAACAATCCCTACACAAAATAGATAAGAGCCCCACTTTTCGTAACAGAGCCCATCGTGAACGCGGATGTATGCATTCCCCATTGCTCTCATCTCGATCACGATTTTGGAAATGCTTCCGTTGCGGAATCAAAAGGGGGCAGTGTGCTTTTTTGAAAACGACTCCACCTGTGCTATAATCATCCGCATGTTGGATGAGAAATTTGTCGAGGAAAACCCTGATCTTGTCATCAAAAAAACAGCATCCCGAGGTGTCGATTTAGACCTGAGCCAGTTCCTGCGGCTTTCGGAACAGAAGAAGAGACATTTACAGAAGATAGAGAGCCTCCGGCACGAGCTCAATAGAACCTCCAAGCTGATCGGAAGGATGAAAGAAGAAGGAAAAGATCCCAGCGACCTCATAAAAGACATGAAGGATGTGTCTGAAGAAATCAAGGATCTCGAAGGGATCTTCAAACAGCGGGATGAGGAGCTGAAGACAATCCTGTTGAGCATTCCCAATATCCCTCATGCTTCTGTCCCGGAGGGGCTTGACTCTGAAAAAAATGTGGAAGTACGGAGGTTCGGGAAGAAACCCGAGTTTGCTTTTCAAGCAAAACCTCATTGGGAGATCGGAACCAGCCTGGGAATACTCGACTTTGAACGAGCAGCCAAACTTGCAGGATCGAGGTTCGCGGTCTATCTTGGCGACGGTGCCAGACTGGAGAGAGCTTTGATCAATTTTATGCTGGATATCCACATTAAGGAAAGAGGCTATACGGAAGTGATCCCCCCCTTTATAGCCAATGCGGACTGCCTGATTGGAACCGGAAACCTGCCTAAATTCGAGGATGATCTTTTCAAACTGAAGGGATATCCCTGGTATTTAGTCCCCACTGCCGAAGTCCCCTTGACCAATCTCTACAGAGAGGAAATCCTGGACGGGGAATCGCTTCCCCAAAGGTTTGTGGCTTACACTCCCTGCTTCAGGAGCGAAGCTGGTTCTTATGGAAAGGATGTCAGAGGCCTGATCCGTCAACATCAGTTCAACAAGGTGGAGCTGGCAAGCTTCTGCCTTCCCGAGTCCTCTTATCAGGAATTGGATAAATTGACCGAAGATGCAGAGGAGGTGCTCAAAAGGCTCGGGCTCCACTATCGGGTGGTGGTTCTTTGCACCGGAGATTTGGGTTTTGCTGGGGCCAAAACGTTTGATCTGGAACTCTGGATGCCTCACAGGAGCAAATATCTAGAGATTTCCTCCTGCACCAACTGCGAGGATTTTCAAGCCAGACGAGCCAATATTCGTTTTCGGAGGGGTCCCAAAACCAAGACGGAGTTCGTGCACACTCTGAATGGATCTGGAGTGGCGGTAGGAAGGACAGTCAGTGCCATCCTGGAATGTTTCCAGCAGGAAGATGGCTCTGTTCTTATCCCTATGGCCCTACGCCCTTACATGGACGGTCAAGAGATAATTTCGTGAAAGAGTACAGAGAAGCGGAGGGATGGCCGAGTGGTTGAAGGCGGCGGTCTTGAAAACCGCTTCACGAGTGATCGTGACGGGGGTTCGAATCCCTCTCCCTCCGCATAAAGTCCAAAGATTTGGATGGATCATGCGCAGTTCCGCAGGCGCCGAGAAGGACGGTGAAGGAATGGCGTTAAAAATCTGAACTAGAGCGGAGACATTTCTCTGCTCCTTAAAACTATACATCATTCCCGTCACTTTGGGACAGAGCAAAAAACCAGATAGAGACTATCAGCTCTTGAAAATGCCATGGCGAAGCACGAAGGTTTGAAGCGGTCCCCTAGTATACCGTTGACCGTCCCTGTGATTTGACTCAGATTCGAAAAATGCTAAAATGAAGTCCGGACCGAAATTCAGGTGGAGAGGTGCTGGAGTGGTCGATCAGGGTCGCCTGCTAAGCGACTGTCCCGAGAAATCGGGACCGTGGGTTCGAATCCCACCCTCTCCGCCATATTTTTAAGAGCTATTTTTACTGTCTTTGGCCAAATTCGAGCACTGTTTCAACGATCTCCTGATGGGAGAGGGATGATTCATCTTGGGGGGAATCGATGATCCGGAAGTTAAAAAGCGGACAGTTGCCGTCATACCAGCGATGAGAAAAGGGACGTCCCAGTTCTCTTCTCCTGCGGGCTTCAAGTTGATTCAGCAGGTCCCCTAATCCCCTGAGGTTGATACCTTTTTCCGGATCGACACCTAGAATATACCTCTTGTTTCCGAAGTTTGTCATCAGAAAAGAAAATCCCTGTTTGAGGGAAGGGTTGAGATGGTCTCTTCTTGCCCAATCTTTGAGCAGATAGCTCCGCGGATTTCTCACCACCAGGCCATCCACGGTCTTCTTCCCCTTTCCTGCGGCAAGTGGAAGGTCCAAGAGCAGTTTTTGACTGTGTTTCAAGTCATCGAGGTAATTGAAATAATCCTCTTCCGCTCGCCTTATGGCTCTCCGATATCTCTCGATGCCTGAGAAAAGAAACTTATTCACGGAGATTTCATAACCTTCATTGGATTTTGAATAGAGGAAATTCATGAATTTCAGCCCTTCCTTCACTCGTTCTAGGCTTGCAGCCTCATCGGCTTTTCTTATTCTGAGGAAAAGGGCACGAAGAATGGAATAAGGTGTGGAGGCAAGGTCCCATTCTTTGGGGAGAGTGGCTGAATCGACCATTTTTGTGTAGGCGGAGATTTTTGCCATAGCCGGATCGATTTGGCCCGTTTTTAGAAGCTTCATGGCCAGATAGATCGAGGCTACAGCATCGAAGTCGGGAAGCCGATGGGTGACGATGTTCAGATAAAAGGTTCTCTCCGCTTTTTTGTGGATTTCATCTCTGGGTATATGATCCAGGACCAATGCAGGGTACTTGATTATTAGAGATGCGGTACATTCTGGCTCAGCTTGGGGGTGGTGGTGATCTATGACTCCAGGAACGGTCTTCATACCCACATCCAGGACCAGGGTGCCTTTTCGGGGGGCAAACTCTGTTCCGTATGCTGCGAATCGGTAGTCCGCTTCGAAAGGAGGGAGAATCATTGACTGTGCCTTTTTCTTTCCTTTTCCTCCAAAAATTTAACAATTCTGACACTCCCGGAGGGAAGGGGGAAATTCCGTATGTTTTCAAGGGTTACCCATCGATGATCCTTTTCGTCCATTGAAGGTTTCGAATCGACCGAGCATGAGTAAGCATGGAGCTTTACACGGAATTGAGTATAGGAGTGATGGACAGTAATGAGAAGCTCTCCTATAGAGGCTTCGCTTCCAAGTTCTTCTTTGATCTCTCGTTTCAGAGCCTGCTCGGGCTTTTCATTCGGCCTTATTTTTCCTCCGGGGAATTCCCAGAGATCGGCCAGAAGCCCTTTGGAGGGTCTCTTCTGGATGAAGTATTTCTCCTTCTCCTTTATGATCCCGACTACAGCTTCGATTTTCTTGTATTTTCTTTTTTTGGGATGAGGGATAATTTCCTGCTCCCCTTTTTTAAAGGATTCACAGTACTCAAGAATCGGGCAGAGAAGGCAAAGCGGATTTCTTGGTTTGCAAACAAGCGAGCCGAGTTCCATAATGGCTTGATTGAAAATTCCTATGGATTTCTGAGGAAGCAGAGGAGTTAGAAAACGCAGAAGCTCCCTATCGTTCTTAGGGCTTGTGCTTCGATGCATCCTCATGAGCCTCATGGAGACCCGTCGGACGTTTGCATCCATGACTGGGTAAGGCTTGTCGAAAGCAAAGCTTAGAACGGCTGCGGTGGTGTAAGGGCCAAAACCGGGTAATTTTTTCAGATCCTCATAGTGTTGGGGAAGACACCCCTCATGTTTCTCTACGATGATTTTGGATGCTCGATGGAGATTTTTCGCTCTTTGGTAGTAGCCCAGCCCCTGCCAGGCTCTGAGAACTTTTTGCAGGGGTGCTTCGCTTAAGGTCCTGATGTCTGGAAAGATCTTCAGCCATCTTTTGTAATAGGGAAGGACGGCTTGAACCGTTGTTTGTTGGAGCATGATTTCTGAAATCCAGATTTTGTAGGGATCTTCAGTTTGCCGCCAAGGAAGTCTCCTGTGATGAGTGATGTACCAGTGTTTCAGCTTGTACTGGAGTTCGGATGCGGTTTGCATTGTCTTCTGCATGGCTTGAAAACATCTCTGTATACCATGATTTTTCTGAAGACACAACCCTGGATACTTTAACCTATATCTGCTTGAAGGCTTCTTCATTTTTATGGGGATTTCAACAGCTTGCGTGACAATTTCTTATTCCAGTTTTGAAGACGAATCCGAGATTTACTCTTTTCTTGACAAGAGGGAGGAACTGAGATATTTTTTTTATTGAAAACATTGTAAGACCATTTCGTGTCTTTCCCGATGTTGTTCCCTTCTTTGGGGAGGACAGCCAGATTCTCCCCGGTTTCAGAAATGGGTGTCGTTCGAAGGGAGGAGATTGGAAAGTGAGGGAATACTGCTGATGAGACGCTTGGTGCTGCTTCCAGAAATCCTCGTCTTTTGGTTGTGTGCATTTTCCTTTTCCCTGTTTTCCCATGAAGCGGCATCTGTCAAGGTTAAGGTCATCGTGGATAGCGCAACTGTAAAAGTCACACCTGAAATCGATGGGCAAACTCTGGCAAGAATTCCTTTGAACACTATACTTGATTCCCAGGAAAAGCAGGGAGAGTGGTATAAGGTCACCTTCGAGAAGGAAGGACTCCAGGTTTCAGGTTTTATCCATGAAATGTTGGTGAAAGTGGTGACCGAAGAAGAGCTGGCTGTCGAAGAAGAAAGGTCGCCCGCAGAAGCGATAAAAACCCAGTTAGAAGTCATCCAGGAGATTCAGAGCAGTTTGAGAGAGAGCAGGCAGCTCATTCGACAAGAGAATAATTATGAAAAGGCAATTGCTTTCCTGACTCCGCTGATCGCCAAGGCCTTTCGCGTTGAAGACAACCAGAAGCAGCGGCAGATGGCTGCGGAAATCTACTTGTGGATAGGTATGGCATACAAAGGTTTGGGCAATGATTTTCAAGCCTTACAAGAGTTCAGGAACATGTTTGAAGTCAACCATGGTTACGCAAAAGAGATCACTCGAAACATGCTGGACCCGGACATAACAGAACTTATCGAGCAAGCGGAAAAAGAATTTTTGGGTCTTGTCACAGAATACACACTCCGTATTGAGTCAGAACCCAGCCAGGCACAAATGATAGTCAATGGGAAATTTGCAGGGCTTACGCCTGCGCTTTACAGTTCAGAATCCCCGAAGGTTTCCATTGAGATAAGAAAGGAAGGGTATCGAGCCATAAAGGAGGAGATCTTTCTTACTCGAGTGAATTCTGAAAGAGAATATGTCCTTGAGAAATTGGGCAGGAATCTGGAGGTCAAATCTTCGCCCCAAGGGGCAAGAGTCTGGTTGGATGGAGAAGATACGGGAAAACTAACAGACTGTGTGCTGTCTCATGTTCCCTTTGGATTGCACAAGCTAAAGGTCATCAAAGAAAACTATGCCGAGTGGGAAGGTTCCGTTGATATTCTAAAAGACGAGAAGCCAATATCGATTGATGTAACCCTAACAGGAAAAAATTACGGACTGTTTAAGAAATGGGGGGCGCCCGGTTCCAAGCTTTTCCGTAATCCTTCAGGGCTTGCTTTGGACCAAGAAGGCTCTATCTATGTGGTAGATGACAGCGATGAGAGAGTCAAAAAAATAGATCCCGAAGGAACAATAATCGGAAACTGGTACTCTGGAGGAAAGGATTTCAAAAAACTGAAGAGATGTCGGGGAATTGCAGTCGATATCCAGGGATACATTTATGTGACAGACGTTAAGAAACACAGTGTGCTGAAATTCGACCATCAAGGACAGTTCATCAAGAAGTGGGGAAAGGAAGGCAAAGAACCCGCAGAATTCCAACGTCCGCTCGGGATCGCCATCGACAGTGACAATGATATCTATGTTGTTGACTCATTGAATCACTGTATCAAGAAGTTTTCAAACCATGGCGTATTCATAAAAACTTGGGGGAAGAGAGGTACAGGTAAGGGGGAATTCCTTTTTCCAGTCGGCGCAGCGGTCAGTGCTGAAAAAGAAGTTTTTGTCTTGGATAGGTTTCGCCTCCAGAAATTTTCTAGTGAGGGTGATTTTCTTGCTGTATGGGGTCATCCAGGTTCCGATGATGGAGAGTTCGATAATCCTATGGGAGTCTCTATAGATGCAGAGGGGTATGTTTACGTGGCGGATTCTGGAAACAACAGAATCCAAAAATTCGACGGGGATGGCCGCTTCATATCCCAATGGGGAAGAGCTGGAAGCGGAGAGGGCCAATTCTATTTTCCCGTGAGTGTCGTCGTCGATTCTCATGGCAGCGTTTATGTTGCAGACCGAGACAACGACAGAATTCAGGCCTTCAGAGTGTTATCGAAGTGAGAACTCGAATGATCTCCGCTGCCGCAGACAGCGATTCCGAAAGCACCGGGGCCTGCATGGGCTCCTAAGGCAGGGGATGCATTCATAACCATCTCTACTTTTAGTCCCGTGATGTCCCTTATTTTCCGGGCGAGACGATTTCCGATATCAGGAGCATGAGTATGGGCCACAGCCACAGAGTATTTGGATGCCCTTTGCTGGATCTTCTGGAGAACGAGATCCAGCACCTTTTGCTCCAGACGCTTCTTTCCTCTTGCTTTTGCCACCGGCTCAAGTTTTCCCTGAGGACTGAGGGAAAGGATTGGATTAATATTGAGAATTCCAGCGATAAAACCCTTTGCCTTTGTGATCCGTCCCCCTTTTACCAAATATTTCAGAGTCGGGAGGCCAATATAGATATTGGTATTTTCAATCGCACCCCGCATACGGAGCAGTATATCCTCTAATTCTTTCCCTAGACCCAACGCTTTGATCCCTTCCATAAGGATCAACCCCAAACCGACAGATATGCTTTTTCCATCCAGAACTGTAATCGTATTTGATGGGAAGCCCTGCGATGCTTGGACAGCCGTTTGATAGGTTCCGCTGAGTGCTCTAGATAATTGGACAGAGATAATCGAGGGGTAGTGAACCAGAAGATGGCTGTAAATACGGTTGAAATCCAGGAGACTGGGCTGGGAGGTTTTTGCCAGCACCGGGGATGAATCCATTATTGGGTAGAACTCCTCGGGGATGATGTCCCATCTGTCAGTGTAAGTCCTATCGTCGGCGTGAACTTTTATCGGCACAAAATAGACGGGATTGTTTTCCACCAGGTCATCCGATAGGTCACAGGTGCTGTCAGAGAGAAGGCAGATCGATCCCTTATCCTGGCTTTTCGATTCCTCAGAAAATTCATATATCTTTTTCGCAGAAATCATGCCAAAAGGAGAGATTCGGGAAAACACACTTTCAGGATCGTGTGTGTTGATGTGGATCTTTGCTAAACCGGAAGATCCATAAAAAATCAAATCCTGACCGATTTCGTTCAATTTTTTTATCAGGTTGTTTCTGTCCAGCTTTTCTGCCTTTATACAGCATTCCGCACAAAAAGGATCTGTTTGTTCTTTCTTCGTAACTCTTCCTGGTACGGGCTTTTCTGAAGAGGAGATACTCCTCATGTTTCCCTTTTCGATAGCCTCCAGAATTCCTTGGAGGAAGAGAATCCAGGCTTTCCCTCCGGCATCAACGACTTTGTTTTTTTTTAAAACTTCGAGTATTTTTATGGTATTTTTGAGCTCAGAGAGAGCTTTTTGGTAGGCATATTTCAAGAGAAGAACGAAGTCTTCGGTCAAAGAACATTGTTTGTTGATTTCTTTGGACCATTCTCTGAGCACGGTTAATATTGTCCCCTCCACAGGCTGTTCCAGGGATCGATAAGCGTTCTTCACTGCAGAAGCCGTGATCGTGCCGAAGTCTTGCGTTTGGATTTTTACGAAATCTTTCATTCCCTCTGCCAAACCCAGAAAGATCTCTGCAAAAATAATTCCTGAGTAACCCATTGCGGATTGGACAGCCATATTGGCGATCTCTACGCTCACGAGGTTAATTTCGGGGAGACGGAGAGGGGAGGCGTTTATAATGGGCATCAAGGTTCTTTTCAGGTTCAATCCTGTGTCCCTGTCTGGAATCGGGAAGACGTTGATGTGATTCAATTCCGCTTCGTGTTTGATGATCTCTTGACACCCGGCGCGGACCAAATATTGATAGCGATGGCCATCCAAGTAATCGATCTGAACAGCATCTTTTTTTTCCAAACTGGGCCTATCATATCATCTCTTCTCGATTTTTTACACTCAATAATTAGAGAAGAAAAAAATCATCCCCTAAATCACCTCTAAGGGTGATTGACCTCTGAAAAGCCTGTTGAAGTACAATATGGACGGGAAATCGGAATGGATAAACGCTGCAAGACCAAAAGTTGTTTTATATATGTTATTTCCCTGAAAGAAAAAACATACAGTAAGGATTAACATGAGAAACGAAAAAATTTTGGTGGTGGAATTTGAGGAGAATTCTCTCAATACTCTTTTGCAATTGCTCCAGACCGAAGGATTTGAGGTGGTCACTGCTAAAGATGGCCATGAAGGGCTGTTGAAATTCGAATCGGAAAGCCCTGACTTGGTCATTCTGGAACCCATGCTTCTCAAACTTCATGGTTTTGACTTGTGCAAGAAGATTACCCAGGATTCCCCGAAAAAGATTCCCGTTGTGATAACCACAGGCTTTTATAAGGGAGAGCATTACAAACTTGAAGCGATCGAAACCTTCGGCGCGTCTGCCTTTTTCGAAAAACCATATCAAACTCAAGAATTGCTGACCACCATTCACGACCTGTTAAAAAACGGAGCCAGAGAGCCTGTTGAGGAGGCAAAAAAGGGCAGCCAGGAGCATCAAGCAAATGTAAAGAATGGTAAGGGGAAAACCGAAGAGATAGAAGCGACTCTTGAGGATCTTCGAGGGACTCCTGGTCAAGACGAAGAACGTGAAGAGACAACTTCAGAGCAGATTTCTGATGGAGACGAGGTTTCCCGCGAAGTCGATGCAATGCTCAAGAATGCTTTATCCGAATTCGGTCTGAGTTTGGATAAGAAAAAGACCGAGGTTGACAAAATCCAGAAAGAGCCGGAGAGGGAAAAGCCTCCAGAAGAAGAGCATCCTAAGGTCGAAACGGATAGCCTGGGATCCGAGCAGGCCGGAGGAATGGAGGAGGCAGTCGAAGAAGAGGTTGAGGTCGAGGAAGAGATCGAGGATGAGGAAGAAGAGCTCAAGACCGAAGAACTCATAGAAGAGTTGATACAAAAGGAAGACCGGGTTGAAGAGCAGGTGGATAAACCTGAAGAAAAAGTGACTCTGGCAGAAGCTGAAGAAGTCAAGGCAAGTGAGCCGGAGTCAATTGATGAAGGCAGAGAAGAATTAAAAGAGGAAGTTGAGGAAAGAATAGAGGAAGCCAAGGAAGAAGTCCAGGAAACCCCGCAGGAGAAAATTATCCATGAGGAGAAAACAGAGGAAGAGCAGGATCCAGGCCAAAAGGTTTTCGAGGATTATTTTGAGCAAACAGAAAAAGTTCCTTTTCACACCAGTTTTTTCGGCTTTTTGAAGAGGATCAAAAAATCCATACCTATGATGATCGGATCTTCGGTCTTTGTCATTCTTGTGGCCGCAGGGGCAACCTACTACTTTCTGAAGCCAAACAGGGTTTCTCCACCACCCAATCAGGAGAATTCGAAGATTGTATCAGATGTACAGCGAACAACAGCCAATCCCTCAGATGAAAATTTTTCCTCCGAAAATCCAGGGGATCAAGAAGAAACGGTACAAAAAGTCGCCCCAGTATCTGCCTCGCTTACAGGGGATGAAAAAGATCGCTCTCAGGACTTAGATACGAATCCGGCAATCCCGGCTTTCGAGCAAGAGACAGAATCGACGACTGAGTTTGCAGCTCCTACAAAATTATCTTCTCGAGAGCGGCAAGTGATGTTGCCGCCCGTTTCGGGGCAACCCGGCTCCCGGAATTTTGAGTTAATCGAGGTCCAAGATACCAAGGAGGCTCGCGTGGAGACTTCTGAGTTGGCTGTCGACTTGGATCAGCTGGAAGAAACAGCCAAGAAAATCATTCAGCCAGAAGACGCCTCGGATAGAATTAAAACGGGTGATTTGGTCCCTATCGAATCAGTGGATATTCTTCCTGTCGCCGTAAAAAAGATCAATCCTAAATATCCGCTCAGTGCATTTCAGAGGGGTATTGAGGCGACCGTAGAGTTCAGGGCTTTGATTTCGGAATTCGGAAATGTCTTGGATATTGCTTTCGTCGATCCAGGAAGATCAATGTCCGTATTTCATAAGGCTTGTGATGAGGCCGTTCGACAATGGAAATTTTCACCCGCCAAGAAGGATGGAGTGAGTGTTAAAGTATGGAAGACTTTTTCCATTGCTTTCAAGAAAAAAAACATGGAATAGGTGGAACAAATGTCACTAAACAGAGAACAGGAAGATCTTTACAAAAAGACCATGGAGGAGGCCAAGAGGCAACTGGATGGTATCGATGGGGAAATGGAGGAAGAACTTCAAAAGGCCCGGGAACGGCTGGCTAAACTCCAGGAATCAAAAAAATCTTTCAGACAAATCTATTTGAGCACGGCTGAACTTCTTGGCGCGAAAGTCGAGATCAGGGATGATGAAGAGGATGGTGCTCCTACAGATGGAAAATCTGTTTTGAAAAATTTGTAATAGATTCTTTGCTCCTTCGTTCTTCGAAGGAGCGTTCCATTCGTACGTTCGGGAAAAACTCCTTTCCGAGGGTGATTTCTATCTATCCTTGATGCGTGCTGCATCAGAGGTGAAGAATGAGGAAAATATTGAATCAGCGGTGATTCCGATCCGTATTCAGGTTTTTTTGAATTGACAATAATTTTCTTTTTGATATAGAGTATCAAAGGTCTCCGCCAAACAAGATCTTTTAATCTGCGGCGGGATCAGGAAAAATAATCCGATGATCAGGTCCATAGAAATAAAGAGCGATTTATGTGAAATAGAAAAGATACGAAGCTTTTTAAAAGAAGCGCTCGCAGAGTTCGGCCTTTCTGAAGAAACTTTGTATCTGATTGAATTGGCTATTCTCGAGATGTGCATAAATATTGTCAGGTATGCCTATCCAAACACCGAAGGGGATATCTTGTTGAAAACTTGGCCTGAAAAAGAAAAAATTTTCTTCGAGATCAGAGACTGGGGTGTTCCTTTCGACCCCAGAAGCATTCAGGAACCTGATATACACAAAATGATTTCCAAGGGAAAGACCGGCGGTTTAGGCATCCTGCTCGCCCGCAGACTCATGGATGGCTTCACTTATACCAGGGAAAAAAATCAGAATGTTTTAGTTATGCACAAGAAGATCGAGGAATCAGAATCTTCCTCAATATAGGACTTTGTCCTCTCCTTCTTTCTTTATTCGTTTGTCCAGCCAATCGATAACGAGATCTTTTCTGAGAAGCACAGCCTCAATTTCATCATCTGTCAGGTATTCTCCAACGATCTCTTTAACGGTTTCCTGGTCAAGGGTTTTCAATTTGTCGTACAAATCCCGTGGAATTTCTTTCATAAGGCGAGGACCCTCTTTGTATTTTTCGTCATAAATGAGATTTTTTGTGAATTTTTTGGATGTGCGGAAGGAGCGGGAGTGATCGATCAGAATCATCCGCCAGTCCTCGGTTATGAGAAACTGGTTTTGATGCCGGTCTTCATTGGCTATAAGATTATCCAAAAAGCGCTGAATGTACAGGGCTCTGTTCCAAGGGAAGACTTTATAGGATGGCGTTTTGATCTCTTTCTCGTATTTATCCTGCAGGCTCATCATGGCGTCGATCCAAAGTTGACAAGATCCGCGCTCGCCTCTGAATCTTTTTTCTACTGTCGGGGGAACCATATTTATCCCGAGATATTTATCCAGTCGGTAGGCTGCAATTTCCCATTTCCAGTTTTCCACATATCCTCTCATGCGACCTTCTGGGTTCTTCCATATTGCCTGCTTCGTGATCCCGTCCTTTTCGAGGGTCAGCACCCAAGGATTGGTAACAGCCTCACGATCGCCAAAGGGCTGCTCTGAACTGACCACCTCCGCCGTCTTCAGGAATTCTTCCCATTTTTCTCTCTCTGCGACCTCTTCCTTGGTGAATTGCGCGAAAGTCTGAAGGCCGAAAGCAAGGAGAAGAGCTGTGAACAAAAAAACGGAAAAAGCCTTTTTCATGGTTAATGCCTCCTATAATGTTTTTATTTGTCCCTCGTTTCGTAGATAACTTTATCTTCGCCTTGTCTCTTTATCATATCCTCGATCTCCTCCAGGAGAAGATCTTTACGGGCTAGGACTGACTGGATTTCCTTGTCTGTCAGGTAAGGTCCCACTGCATTTTTGATTGTCTCAAAATCGAGGGCTTCGACATTCTCGACAAAGCTCCTGGGAAGCCGCCTGAAAAGCTGCATCTCCTTAATTCCATTTTTCCCATACATAAGATTTTTCGTGTACTTCTTTGAACTTTGAAAACACTGGGAATGGTCGATGAGGATGGTGCGCCAGTCTTCGGTATAGCGCAAATTTTGTTGGGTTCGATCCGCATTGCCAATCAGACTGTCAAATGCCCGTACGATGTACTTGGCTCGACTTATTCGAACGGCAGGAGGACCTGTGGTGGGCATGGGGATGTTCTCTTGCATAATCGTCAGAAGGCTGTAGGGGGTCGTCACCCAAAACTGGAGCGACCCCTTCTTTCCGCCAAACTCCCTTTCAACTGTAGGAGGAATCATGTTGAGGTCCAAAAGCTTGTCGAATCTATATGCTGCGATCTCATACTGCCATCCTTCTTTATTACCGAGACGTTTACCTTTAATGTTCTTCCAGCATCCGCTCATTTCCACATCGCCTTTTTTCAAATAGAGCCGTTTCGGTTTCGTGACGCCCTCTCCGATATCTTCTGCTCGAATGATATCGGCTGTTAGAAGAAATTCTTCGATTTCTTCCCTTTGAGCGATTTCTTGCGGAAGAAACTGGGAGTAGGCCGCACAGATAGACAAGACAAGGATGACTGCGAACGGGAATGAAAATCTTCTTTTCATTATTCTTCCCTCAGGATGGGTTTTCCCCATTCATTCTGCTTTAATATCATATTCATATAGATGAAGAAAATCAAACAAAATGTTTGGTTTGACATCTCATTTTTTTATGTTGTACAGTTTTCCCCAGGCTCAAAAAAAAAGACCACTGGTTTTTTCAACCCGGATAGGTGGAGGCAATGAGAGAAAAAATCTTTTTTTGGGGTATGATCGCAGCCCTGTTCGCTTGTTCGGCGGCGGACACACATACGCCGACTATTCGATTCCCTTATTTATGGCTGGATGAGCCGAGCTACGGGGGAAATATCGACCAGCAGGACTTTCCTGAGCCCTCAGGTCTATGTTTTCATCCTTTGAGAAAGACCCTTTTTGTAGTCAGCGATGAAGGGGCGGTTGCAGAAATCGAGACAGATGGATCACCCGTTTTTAAGCACATAATACCCGGTGATCTGGAGGGAGTCACAGCAAATCCCCAAAATGGTCTGTTGTATGTGATCATTGAAGGGGAAGATATCATTTTGGAATTCGATCCGGATGAAAAAAAGCTCACCAGAAGATTTCCATTAAACAGAACGTTTGATGGCGACCTAAACTTCATCCAAAAAAAGGAGGAAGGATACGATAACGGCATCGAATCCATCGCCTTCGTTGCGGATGAGAATCACCCTGAAGGAGGGACGTTTTATATCGGAAATCAATGGGACCCTCCGTGTGTGATGGAAGTACTCGTTCCCATCAAATCCAGTCATGAGAAGCAGTCTCAGGCTCGAATTCTCCGAGTTTTGCCATTGAAGATGGATGATCCATCAGCCATGTACTTTGATGCCGGGTCCGGGTTGTTGAATGTGGTGAGCGATGCAGATAATATACTCGTCGAAATTACTCTGGACGGAAGAATTATAAAAGAGTATGCGTTTCTCGGGGATAGCCAGGAAGGAATTGCCCGGGACGATCAGGGCTACCTGTACATTGCCCAGGATACAGGGGGAATCCTGAAGGTGAAAGATCTTCGGTGAGTCGAAACATCAGACAGGTTAAACGGCTGTATCGTCGAGGCACAATCTATTTATGGTTGGGCTTTGTCCCAATGTGACGGGGCTGAAGTATCCATCTAAGGTGCGGGGAAATATCTCCGCTCTAGTTCAGATTTTTAATGCCATTCCGTTGCCGCTCCGACATTTCCCTGCACCTTTATCTCGATTTTATTTCCCGTTACTTTGGAACGACCTCTATGGTTGAATGTTTCCAGGCCGCTGGGCTGAGAGTCTTTTGTGCTCTCGCATGGTAAGAAAGCTGAGAATGATCCAGATCACAGCCATAGCCACATTGATAGCGGCGAAATTTTCCAGGCTCAACGAAAAATAGGTGGTGCCAAAAAAGATGGTCAGAGCAACGAGAACATCCCCGGCCCTGACGAAAAATGTATCGATAGCCGCTTTTGCTTTGTATTTGGCCTCCCTCGATGTTATCAGGAAAAGGCCTTGTTTCACCGTATTCATGAGAGAGTAATCTGTGCTGTTTTCCGCTACCTTGACCCATTTGACTATGGCAAATGTCGCTCCCAGGCCTATAAAGAAGTAACCTCCGAAAGCGATAAAGGGCAGAAAAAGCATAGCTCCCCTAACCCCGAACCACTTGAATATGCGTGAGACAAGAAAAAGCTGGATAAGCCAGGTAAACAGATTGACGAGGGAGTTGAAGTCAGACTCGGTTTTGGTGATGTACTGGAGCCGCGCCGTATCTGTATCCTCGATCATACCCGTCTCCACTGCTTCGTTGGCTGCCCGCTTCCAGACATCTGATTTCATGTACTGGCCTGTGGTGTTAACGTAGTTGAGTAAGAGGATCACAAAGGCGATCAATATGAGATACCGGCTTTGAAACACCACCCGAAAGCCGCCCCCTTTTTTTAGAGGTTCTTCCTTGACTTTTTTAGGGGGGACTTCTTTGAGGCCTTGATCCGTTGGTCTGCTTTTTATTTTTGTTACCTCTCTTCTGTGAACGATGAGTGTGAGCGCGATACAGACAAGCAGAATGATACCAGCCAGGAGCATAAGCTGGAACGGGCTCAATGGACCGGCAGGCTTCACCAAGAGAGAAGTACTCTGGGCACCAAGATACATACCCATGTTCTGCCCGAACATCACGATCGGAAACAGACGCTTTCCGGCCTCTTCGGTATAGACGTCGTTGGAAAAGGCCCAGAACTGGGCGATGATAAAAACATTGAAGATGCTCAGCCAGACCCAAAAAACGATGCCCAGTATGCTCAAAGAAGTTCCTGCTTCATTCAGGATATAAAAAAGCACTAAATTTGAGATAAAAAAGAGCGTGACATTGGCGATCAGTTTCTGCCGGGGAATCCTGGAGGAGAGATAGCTAAAAACTTTAACCACAAAAACGAGCAAGACAGCGACAACTGCATACAGGTAAGATTCTTCTTCGGCAGAGTGTTTAGTCAGAATGAGGCCGCTCCTCACCGGTTTGAGAATGGAGTAGGCTCCGCCGATCAGAAAAATATTCAAGAACAGCAGGAGTAATGTAAGAGCTTCGCCAGGATGAACCACGGTAAAAAGCCTGAGAAATTTGTAGAGAATTCCAGGCGGTTTATCCGAGGATGTTTGATAACCTCGATCATTCCGATGCGTCATGCCATCCCCTCCCAGGAGTATCTCTTTTTGGATTTTTTACGATAAGCAAGGAAAAGTCAACTTGTTTTTTGGTTTTTTCCGTCGTTGTTGTGTAAAAAGGTGTTGATAAATGAGTGAATATTTTCGTTAAAAGACTGCAATCAATTGAGTTTTGAGAGATTGCACAAAATTTGGGCAATAGGAGGGGATCAAAAGAGGACAGATTCTTCGCCTCGCTCCTGGATGAGTTTTTTGATCGTCGCCAGGATGAGCGCCTTGCGCTGGAATAGCATGGACATTTCATTCTCGTTGAGAAGTTCTTCCAGATGGGGTGCGATCACATCGTCCTCTAATTCGATAAGGTTTTCAAAAAGCTTTTTCGAGCATCGAGTGATCTTTTGATCTGGTATCAGCTCTGGAGTAGGGTAGAAGGCTTCGCCAAAATCCACCCGGAGCACTTTCCAGGTTTCTTTTTCGATGAGGATATCATCCAGTTCCTTGCGCTCACAATAGACGAGATTTTCGAATACGTTGATTTCTTCCAGACTGTTATGGAAGGCTTCTGCATCGAGAGGCTTGAGATTTTTCTGCTGTTGAAGGTCCAAGGGAATGCAGTTTTCGACCCGAATTTGAAGAGATCCCTTGACTCCGTCTATTTCCCTACTCACAAGGGGGGGGATTCTTCCGAGATCCAGAAGCTTGTCCAATTCGTATGCGGCGAGATCGTAGGCATAGCTGTCTGCGATGGGTGTGGGTCTGTGGAAGTCGATAAATTTGAAATGGGCTTGCCTCTCTTGTTTCCCATCGAACAAGGTGATCTTCCATGCATTCGTCCGTCCAGGAATTTTTCCCTTTTCGATCAAGGTTATTTCAGCGGTTTTCAGGTAATGCTCGAGCTCGGATCGCTTCATTTCTTTTTGACCAGACCTTTCTGTTTGGGCAAGGCTCCCTAAAAAAAGAGATAAAAAGAGCAAAATAAAAATTGCAGGAGTTGACTTATTCTTCATCTCTTTCCGTCCATATCGAGAATTTTCCGTCCTCTATTTTCAGGTAGCTGAGGATACCGCCATAATATTTGGATATCCCTGTGTCGATGATCCAGATTTTTCCGTCGAACCGGCTTACCGCCTTTATATTTTCAGGAATTACGGGGCTTCCGGTGCTTCCATAAGGAGTGTGGGCTATGACCATATGTTTGGCACCCATGTTGTCCAATATGAGTTTGACATCATCGATAAAGGACTGATCATGATTGGTGGCCAGGTCCCGGAACCAGAGCGGAGCGTCCGGCGCATAGACGATCTGCGGCTTGATTAATGGATTGACGCCTCTTTTATGGGCGAGACGCAGCCTGTTCAGTTCCTCTCTGTAGGTGTCGTTGATTTTTTCCAGTGGCCAGGTCGAGAACCTTTTACTGATTCCTCCGTGGACGAAGATGGTGTCATTGATTCTGATGATAGCGTTGCCTTCGAGAAGCCATTTTCCATAATTCTCATTGAAGTTGAGTATGTATTCGTTTTGATAGGGATTAGGCTGGGTGATGACTTCTGTCCAAAATTTTTCTGAGGCGTTAACCAAGGAATCTGGGTTATGGTTGTTCTTCGCCTTTTCCATCTCCTCTGTATATTCTTGCTCTAATTTTTTCTTGTAATCGTCGGGGAGAAATGAGAGAAACTGCAGCGGTGAAACATATCCGGGATATCTGGGAGCCATCCCGGTGATGTTGAGCTCTTCGTGGTTGCCCAGGAGCATATGGACTTTGCCGCCGGCCTCCTCTGCCTCCTTCTGGAGCTCCTTTAACAGATCGAAGATGCTCTTGGCATAATTTCCTCTGTCCATGACATCGCCGTTCTGGACAAAATGTGTTTTTCCTGCCATCCATTTGAAATTATCATCCATAATGCCCGCTTTTTTCAGGATCTTTATAAAATTTCCGTAATCGCCGTGAACATCCCCTACGGCGATGACTTTCTTTACGTTGTCCCATTCGCATTGTATTTTATCAGCATATAAGGAGAGAAAAAGAGTCGAAACAAAGAGAAGAGGCAGGAGAAACCGGGTTGTCTTTCGCGTATAATTGAGGTATGAATATTTTCTCATCGGTTTTACATGGGTAAATTCGTTATCTTACCCCTCCTGATATAATATATATTTTTTTTCTTGATTTTACAATTACCTGTAAAAATTTCCGCTTCGGTTGTGAAACTCGGGCTGGAGTATGAAAACCGGTTGACTTTGAATTGTACTTTTGATAAAAGCTAAGTGAAAAACAATTAAGACAGGAAAAAGATGGAAATCCAAGCAAGAGAAAAAGACGATGTCATCATATTTGACATAGAGGGAGAAATCCGCAGATCAGATGTTTCTGATGTCACGCTCCATCAGCTGGTAAAGGATCAGTTGGATGGAGGAAAAAGGAACATCCTTCTCAATTTTAAGGATGTTGAGTTCATCGACAGTTTTGGGGTAGGGGAGATTCTGGCCAGTTATATTTCAACCCATAATCTGGGCGGAAAACTCAAAATTGCCAAGATTTCCAAAAAACTTTACCTGGTGTTCCAAGTGACAATGCTCACCAAAGTTCTCGATATATTCGATGACGAAGAACTGGCGCTTCAGAGCTTTATGACAGATTAATCACACATATCTTTTTCACTGATTTGAAAGTTGCTCTGGGGCTTTCAGTGGAGATGCGAGTCAGCAGGGTCTCCGTATGGCGAAAGACCTCATCTTTAGAATCTTCTCCCGTATAGTAAAAATAAAACCCGGCGAGTTGAAAATCTCACTTCTTCTCTTTTTTTACCTGTTTTTGGTGACTGCTCCTTATAACATTATCAAACCGCTCAGGAATGCTAGCTTTCTCGATGAACCGGGATATATGGAGCTGCCATTCGCTTATTTGCTGACTGCTGTTGTCATTGGATTTGTGGTCGCTTTCCATTCAAAAATCCAGGTTAAAATTTCTCGATATCTTTTGATAACACTCAGCCTTGCCTTTTTTCTTTTCTCCTGCCTCGTTTTTCAGCTTTTATCGGGTTACCAGTGGTCAGGATTGCCTTATGTTTTTTGGGTATGGGCAAACATCTTCATCATAGTCCTCAACACTCAGTTTTGGATCATGGTCAACGACATTCTCAATCCTCGTGAATTCAAAAGACTGAGCGGTTTTTTTATAAGCGGAGGCATACTGGGAGGGATTGTGGGAGGAGGTTTGGCAGGAATTCTCGCAAAAACCAGTGTTGATTTCGATCTGCTCTTTCTGGTTGCAGGGTTACTCATCCTCTGTGGTTGTGTCGTATATTTGATTTCCCGATGGCAGAAGAAATTCCAGCCAGTGGGAAGAGGGGATAAAAAAAAGATTCCAGAGAAGCCCGAAGTGCTTTCCAAGCCGGGATTCCGTGACAGCTTCAACACCGTAATGAAACATACGTATTTAAGGTTGATCGCCACTATCGTGATTATTACTCTGGTTGTATCGACCCTTATAGATTTTCAATTCCAAACAGTCGTGAATGTGAGCAAGAAGGAAGGACTAACCAGTTTTTTTGGCTATTTCTACTCTGGATTAATGGTTTTTGCATTTTTCCTATCGCTGCTGATGACAAGCAACCTTTTCCAGCGTTATGGTGTTCGCATCACGCTCCTGCTCTATCCTCTGATCCTGCTGCTGTGCTTCTTGGGTATCGGGGTCGCTGCTACTCTTGTATTAGCCATTCTCATCAAGGGAAATGATAAGAGCCTTTCCTATTCCATCAACCAATCTGCCCGGGAACTTTTGTACATACCGGTTTCACCCGATCTCAAATACAAAGCAATGGTGTTTATCGACATGTTTGTGAACAGGTTTTCCAAAGGGATAGGAGGGGTCATTCTTATCCCCATCATTGCACTGAATTTTTCCAGTCATCAACCTTATATCCGAATCGTGAGTGCCGTGGCTTCTGCCTTGATCGTTGGTTGGATCGTACTGACCTTAAAAGCGAGCCGGGAATACATCAGCTCCGTCAAACAGAAAATATCCAAACGGTGGGAGAGAGGGGATCAAGTGGTCACGGCAGAATTAGATGTGGATTTTACGAAGTTGATCTTTGATACGCTGGAAAGTAAAGACCGAAGTCAAGATTTGTATGCAATGCATCTTTTTGATCTGATAAAACAAGGAAAATTCACTCCAGAATTGAAAAAATTGATGGATTACGATTCTGAAGATGTGAAGACTTCTTCATTGGGAATATTCTTCGAAGTCGATCCCACGCCCATGATCCAGGTGAGCGATGCCCCAGCCCAAGATGAAACGTTGAAAAAGGACATCGAGGAGATCATGAGCCTGGATGTCTACCAGGAGGTGGTTACTGAGTACGTCGATAAGGTTCTCGCCGAAGAGGGCAGGGAAGTCGAGGTAGCCAAGATGGAAGTTGCGAAAAGCATTGGATTCTTAAATCCCGATTCTCCTTTAGTCAGGAGACTTGAGGAGCTTCTTAGGGACGCCTCACCAGATGTCATCAAATATGCCATAGAAAGCGCCGCCAAACTCAGAAAAAAAGAATATGTCCCTCTTCTGGCTCAGAAATTGAGCGATCCCATGATCCGTGAAGACGCTGCCTCGGCATTGGAAAAATACGGGGTGAGAATCGTTGGGACGCTGGCGGATTATCTTGGAGACCGGGAGGAAGATATCGAACTCCGGAAAGCCGCCGCTTCGGTTTTGGCCAGGATAGGCTCTCAGGAAGCTGCAGATTTTATTCAGTGGGAGATGCGGGAAGGAAGTGTGGATATAAAAACAGAACTCGTCGATGCTTTGGACAGAATCCGTTCGTCAAACCCTGAGATTGAATTTTCTCATAGAATCATAAGGAAAGCGACAAGACAAGAAATTAGAGCTTATTACATGTATTTCATAGAATTTGCTGACAAAGATGCAGAGGGCGAAAATGAGGAACTCTGTGAGGCGCTGGGCAGAAGAATGGCGCGGACACTGGCAAACATTTTCAAGCTATTAGGGCTCCTTTACCCTCACGAGGATATGGTGAAGGCTTACCAGAACATTCAGACGGGGACCAAAGACTCTGTGGCTTATGCTGTCGAGCTGCTGGACAATACCCTGCAAAAAGAAATAAGGGAGGCTGTCCTTCCCATAGTCGAAGATCTCTCAAGAGAGGAAAGATTAAAAGCCTGCCTGATACTGCAGAAAAATTTGCCCGATTTTTAAAGAAATCAAGTGCAGAAGAAATTTTTTTACAGGATAATCGGCCGCTTCGTGAATATACGGGAACAGGAAGCAGTGACCTCTCTTTTTATGTTTTTCTATTTTTTTCTCATCACCACGTCAGCCTATATCATCAAGCCAGTCAAAATCTCACTTTTTCTGGGGTGGTTGTCATTCAAAAATCTGCCCTTTGCCTATCTCTTGACAGCTGTTTTGATCGGGTTTGTGGTCACCTTGAATTCCAGGCTCTTACACACCATAGACCGAAAACTCTACATATCCCTCAGCCTGACATTTTTTATCATCAATCTTCTTCTTTTCTGGTGGCTTTTCCGATTCGAGTGGGCGTGGCTTTCTTTGGCTTTCTGGTTTTGGGCCGATATCTTCACCGCTACATCTGTCACCCAGTTCTGGCTGCTTGTCAATGACATTTATAATCCCAGGCAGGCAAAAAGACTGGTGGGCTTTCTTGTGAGCGGGGGGCTCTTGGGGGGAGTGGCAGGAGCAGTGCTCGCCAGCCGGTTAGCCCGGACATTCGGAACAGAAAACTTGATCTTGATTTGCCCTTTTCTCCTGGCTATCTGTATGGTTCTGGTGAATTCCAGCCATGAATTCAGGAAACAGCATGAGAGGAGGGAGAAATCCAAGGATCAAATAACAAGAGCAGGCTACCAGGGCGGGTTTCGGGAATTGGTCAAGAATCGTCACCTGCTTTTTTTAAGCGGTATAATTACCTCGGCTATCATTGTTACGACCTTGATAGACTTTCAATTCAATCATGTGATCGAAAGGTCATTCCAGATAAAAGATGAAAGAACGTCTTTCTTGGGGACCTTTTTCACCTTCCTCCTGATTTTTTCTTATCTCCTGCACGTGCTTATGACCAATCGCATCTTGAAAAATTTCGGAATGTATGTCGCTCTTTTGGTTACCCCGGTGATATTACTCATAGGCTCTTTTTCACTGTTTTTTATTTCTGTCGGGGGATTGATTTACTGGGCAGTTTTTATCAAAGGAGCCGATAAGAGCCTTGCTCATTCCCTTAACCAGTCTGTTCGAGAGCTGCTGTATATCCCGATTCCTCCGGAGATAAAGTATAAAGCAAAAGTGTTTATCGATATGTTTGTCAACAAGATGGCAAAGGGAGCTGCAGCCCTGCTCCTTCTTTTGTTTTATTCGACGCTTCGTTTCTCTCTCAATGAGATCAGTCTGATTGTTATCCTGTTTATTTTTGTCTGGATAGGTTTCAATTGGATGGTCATCAAAGAGTATGTGGGGATCGTTAAAAAGAATCTGCAGCTCAAATGGGAGGATGCAGATAAAATCGTCAGTGAAAAAATCGATGTGGACATGACCAAATTGGTTTTCGATACCCTCCAGAGCCGAAACAGGAGTTCGGTTCTTTATGCCATGAATCTGTTCGACCTGATTAGGAGCGATAAATTGAGTCCTGAGCTCAAGACAATCATCTCGAGCAAATCCGACGAAGTGCGAGCGGGTTCCATGGATTCACTCTTCGATCTGGATGGAGAGGTCCTGCTGCCAGATACTGACGATACTCTCGAAGAGGAAGACCTCAGTGCTCAGGTGAAGGAGGTCATGTCTTTGGATGTCTATCAGGAAATGATGCGTGAACAGATCGAAAAAGTTGTTTCCCAGGAAGGACAGGTATCTGAAGTCTCGAAGATGGAGGCCGCAAAGGTACTCGGCATGATGACTCCGAGTCCGTCCCTGGTCCCATCTCTGAGCAGGCTCCTGAGGGAGAAATCACCCGAAGTAGTCAGATATGCGTTGGAGAGTGCAGGAAGAGTCAAGAGGAAGGAGCTGGTCCCGTTTATCGTTTCCCAATTGAAAAAACCGGCAACAGAGAGGATCGCTCGCCAGGCCTTGGTGAACTACGGAACGAAGATTTTGGGCACTCTGAGGGACTATATGGCAGATAAAAATGAGGATTTAAAGATACGGAAAGCCATCCCTGATATTCTCTTCTGTATCGGTACCCAGAGATCTGCAGACCTGATGGCGAGGGAGTTAAAAAAGAGGGGAAGCGAATTAGAGCCGGAGCTCGTCGAGGCACTCTACAGGCTGCGGACAAAAGAACCTGCTGTTCAATTCAACTATCATGATATCGCGCCAGAAATCTTTACGCGCATTAAAAAGAGTTACTTGATATTGCTGGAAATTCATGATTTGATGTCCGACAAGAAAAGGGTGAATCTGGTTTCGGATTTGGAGAACAGTCTGGCAAAATCCCTCAAACACACCTTTGAGCTGCTCAGCCTGATATATCCACAGGAGGACATCCTCAAGGCATATCAAAATATCAGTTCTGGGACAAAAAAAGCCATGGATTATTCTGTAGAGCTCCTTGACAATATTCTCAAACGGGAGATGAAAGAATTTATCATTCCTCTGATCGAAGATATCCCGTTTGACCATAAAGTGAAGAGGTGTCGAAAATTGCTCAGTGCCCTGGAAAAGCTCGAAACCTCTTGAAATGCAGATTTTTTGTGCATATAATCAAAGAGAAAGAAAAGATGCCAAGACTTTTTGTGTATCCAAAAAAGGGCGAGCTGTTTCAGTACAACCTGAAAAACGAGAAGATATCTTTAGGCCGTTCGAGCGATAATGACATTCCCATCCAGGATCCATTCTGTTCGGGTCACCATGCTTTCATCTACGCCTCTGATTCACGATACATGGTCCGCGATAACAGCAGCAAAAACGGAACGTTTCTCAACGGCAAGCGGATTCATGGTGAAACCGAACTCAAAAAGGGGGATGAGATCCTCATCGGTTCGACTCGGATTGTCTTCGATAAAGAACTTTCCACCAATGTCGAGGTGACAGATGCCGGTCCTGATTCAGCAAATATCAACACCATTATGCACATTAAGGATGTGTTTAAAAAACCGGACATAAGCACGACTATCCGAGCGGCAGCTAAAGATTTGGACATAGACAGGATAAAGACAGAACACAAATCTTTTTCTGTCATAAGCGAAGTCTCCAAGGCTTTGGTTCTTCACATGCCCCTGCACGAGCTTTTAGAGCATATTATGGATCTTATAGGGGAAAATCTTCCTATGGATAGAGGAATACTGATGCTGAAGGAAGGAAATCCCGCTCAGCTCATTCCCAAGGTCGTCCGGATCAACAATAAACGGTTGATGGACCAGAGGATTCTGGTTAGCCAGAGTATTGTGAACATGGTCATGAACAAGCATTCCTCTGTGCTTATCTCGGATGTGCAGGCTGATCCCAGGTTGAAATCTAAAGACAGCATTCTAAAATTGAATATCCATTCAGCGGTGTGTGTTCCGCTGTGGAACAACAAAGAAATTATAGGTATCATCTACTCAGACCGGATTTCCCTCCTCAAACCTTTTGCCGAGGAAGATCTGAGGTTGCTTACCCTTTTGGCCAATCTGGCTGCAGTAAAAATCGAAAACATCAGAGCCACTGAGCTTTCCATTGAAAAGGAAAAGATGGAAAAAGAACTTGCCCTGGCATCTCAGATCCAGAGAGATTTCCTCCCTAAACTCACTCCTGATTTGGCAGGTTTTGATATAACAGGAGATATGATTCCCTGTTCCCAGGTGGGAGGGGATTACTATGATTTCATCCTTGTCGATTATGACCGGCTGGGAATCGTGATCGCCGATGTTTCTGGTAAAGGAGTCGGAGCCTCCCTCCATATGGCTTCCCTGAGAGCATCGCTTCATTCGGAAGTTCATCCCAAGTACAACATTTCTCAAATGGCCGCAAAACTGAATAATTCCGTCCATCGAGACACTCAAATCAACTGCTTCATCACTTTCTTTTACTGCGAACTGAACCAAAGCACAGGGGAGTTGGAATTTGTCAATGCCGGTCATAATCCTCCTATGGTCATCGATAAGAAAGGAAGGATTCAAAGACTGGAAAGCGTGGGGCTCTGTCTCGGTATGTTTCCTGATACCAAATATGAATCCCAGTCGATAACAATGAATCCTGACGACGTAATGGTCCTGTTTACCGACGGTATCACCGAAAGCCGGAACAAGGACAATAAGGAATTTGAAGAAGAGAGGCTGATTAAATTCCTGAAGAAGCACTCCAAATCATCGGCGTCAGATCTCTTGAAAGGAGCCCTCGAAGAAGTTGAGTCTTTTACATCCGAAGTCGAACAGATGGACGACATGACTCTGGTCGTTGTGAAGAGACTGTCACGCTCGAGAAAATAGCAGATTGAATGAGCCTTTGAGACCCGAACAGGCTATGTTTCTTTGATCTCTTCCTTTTCTTCTTCATCTTCTTTTTGGACTTTCCAATCGTCCTTAATCTGAGGAAACTCTTCGAGAAAAGCAGAATCCACACTAAACAAATATTCAAATCGTTCGTTTTTCACAGTGACCTTTTTCGCCTCTTCATCTTCCGAACCTATGAGGATATGAATCTCTTTGGACTTGTCATCTTCCTCATCCACCCAAATTTTCACTTCAGCCTGAGGTTCTTCAAGACCATGGTCCCGAAGCTCCAGGGGAGAGTCGATGAATTCTTCAGCTTCCAGGCCTTCTATTTTTCTCAGGAAAGATTGAACTTTGTCTTTATCTGCCTCTTCCTGGCTTTCATCAAAATGCCAGTTGTCCTCCTCATCCTTCTCCAGAACCATAGACAGATCGCCTTTCCTGATCTGAAGTTTTCCAACTTCCCAGGTGTAAAATTCGCTGACTTTTTTGTTTCTGATTTCTTCAACTTTTTTTTCGATGTCAGAGAGGATAGAGTCTTCTACTTTGATGATCTTTGAGGAAAGAGATGATGTCATATAAACGCTGTCTTCCTTCTTGCTAAAAGAAAATGTCACCTGCCGGTTTTCGAGAGGAAAATTTATGGACACCTCATGATCAGGATTATCCAGTCCCAGATTCTTGATCTCCTCATTCTCTTTTTCTTCAGATACGAACTCTTTCGCTTTCACATTGGATAGAGCATACAGCACATCGTTGATACTGGAGGTTTTGGCCAGGGCATGGACGGGTTTTTGAATAAACCATTCCTCATCCTCTTTTTCGGCTTTCCATCGAATGTCCTTTGATTTTAACTCGATGCTTTTGGCCTGTTCAGTTTCAAATTTGAAAATATCTTTCTGCCGGAAATCGAAGACATTTTTTTCTAAGAGGCTCTTGTGAAGACTGGGAATCAACACCACCTTATGCTCATCTTCCCTCTTGGCGAAGAATGTCTTATCCAGTGGATTCTCTGCCCCGATCAAGATTTTCACAGGTTGTTCTTGTCCTTGAGAATACAGGCTGACTTCTGTCCGGGGAATACCATATTTCTCGAGATCCGTGGGTTCTTCTTCCACTACTCTTTCGATACGAAGGTCGGAAAAATCATCTGCCAACCTGTTGACTTCATATTTATCGCCTTTAGCTTCTAAAGGTTCGGTAATCAACCAGTCCTCTCCAGATCTTTCGAATTGGATAACTTCATCCCCTTTTTTCAGGACGATCTTTTCCACGTCCTCAGAGGAAAGACTGACCAGTTTATCTCCTGTATCCTCCTGGCTCTTGCCTCTAAATTCGAAAAAATACGCTACAGCCAAGAGCACCAAGAAAACGATAAAGAGAATGAGTGTGGTTTTGAATCTCATAGGGATCTTCTCCTGATCCAGATTGAAACCCCCGTGATCAGGACGGTGAGCGGCAGGATGATCAGAGAGACAAAGAAAATCAATCGTCCCTGGGAAGGGCTGAGCTGGATGGTTCTCGGGGAGGAAGTCTTGGGCTGGATGGAGATGAGGTCTTTCTCTTCGGTAAGCCAATTGACCGTGTTGAGGAAAAAATTTCCATTCCCGGAGAGGTAGTAGTATCTGTTGGTAACGAAGTCGGAATCACCGAACACAGCGATCCTGCCTTCCTTTTCGAGTTGATCCTCCTCTGGTGATCCTGTTGGGGTTTCCTCTGATTCCCCTTCTTGTCCGCTTTCCAACTTTTCTTCCTGATCGGGTTGGATGGTGGCGACAACAGCAAGAGAAACGGGCCCACTTTCATCCCTTTCTTCGTCGAAGGTCACTTCTTGTTGGTCCAGTTGCCTCTCAGACCAAGAATTCGGACTGCTCTTGGCCAAGATTTCTACAGTTACGCCTTCTGGATTTTCCTCCAGCGTGTTCACAGACCTAGCGTAAGGAAAAAACGTTGCATAACGAAATTTTTGAGTGATTTCGTGGGATTCGTACTCGTTGACCACAGGCATGAAATAATCCCCGCCCAGCAGCCTGGATACGGTATCCACGATCAAGTCTCTTTCGAGTTTTACTCCGAATTCTTGCAGGAAAGGAATCAGCCCCGGAACTGTTTCTGGATCGATCATGAAAAAGACTCTTCCTCCGCTTTGAATAAAGTTTCGTATTGTATCCAACTCGTTGGGAAGGAGGTCTTTCTGGGGGCCGGGGATGACAAGCAGAGAGATGTCATCGGGAAAATTATCTGAGAGTGCCAGAGGGAGTTTTTTCACCTCGTAGGCCAATTTTTCCAATTCGTCCTTGACGATAGAGTATCCATTATCTCCGCTCTCTTCTATGCTCGACTCGCCGTGTCCCTCGAGAAAGTAGACGGCTTTTTTTCGCTCTCTGGAGACCTTGATGATGGCGTTCGTGACGTCTTCCTCGGATGTCGAGGTTATGCGGCTCTCTTTGTCACCGCTTTCGAAAATGGTCGTTCCGTCCTCGGTTATCTCATATCTCTTGACTAAACCAGGATTTTTGTCTGGATCGATAAATTCATATTTGATCCTGCCGGAATGATAGGAATAGATCTCCATCAAGTTTTCCATGGTTGAGCGGCCGAAATTCCCCTCTCGGAAAAACAGCTTGATCCTCACCTCGTCCTTCAATCCTTTAAGAACGGAGACCGACTGGTCCGAAAGGCTGTGGAGCTTTGCCTCGGTGAAATCGATCCTGTAGTGGTGTTTGGCCAACAGGTAGTTGGCGATGACCAGAATACCTAAAACGAGAACGATTACCAGGATCAAGTTGCTGGAATATATAAAGGATTTCCGTTTGAAGCCTTGCTTCAATAGGTCTATATTCATCACTATATAGGAAACTAAGGCAATAATCCCGAGTGCGAAAAGCATAATCGGAGCTATCTTTCTATAAGGCCAAACCACTCGAAATGCGAGACCGAGGAATATCAGAGTCAGAGCTATGTAATTCAAATTTTTCTTGATTTTTTCCATTTCTTACCTCCACCTTCTCGACTGAATCACAGAATGGGTGAGAAACAATCCCAGAAAGATGAAACTCAGGTAATATACGACGTCCGTGGTGTCCAAGATCCCCTTTGTCATGTCATCAAAATGCTGAAAAAAGGAGATGTAATTCAGGACATCTTTCCAGATGCCCCCTGCGGAATATCCAGCCCAGTTCAGCACCCAAAACAGGAGCAGTGCCCCAAAAGTCAGGACAGCGGAAACGATTTGATTCTCGGTCAGTGACGAGAAAAAAATGCCCACAGCCATGAACGCAGCTCCCATCAGGAACAGGCCCAGATAGCCGATGAGTATCGGCTGAAACTCTGGATTCCCGTAGACAAAGGTAAATATGGATAAAATTCCTGTGAGCAAAAGCATCACCAATAGGACGAACAGGGAAGCGAAGTACTTCCCGAGTATGATTTGATGGATGGAGATTGGAGATGTGTAGAGAAGTTCGTCGGTTTTGATCTTTTTCTCTTCGGACAGGAGCCGCATAGTGATGAGGGGAATCATCAGCAGCAAGATGATGCTGATGTTATGGAAAAGGGGAGAAAAGACCATCTGGTTGATATTCATCTGCTGGAGATAATAGGGATTTCGAGCCATCTGCATGGACTGGGTGTTGAACCACCAGATAAGGCTGTGGAAGAAAAAACCGACCAGAACAAGAAAAACAGTGATCGCAACATAGGCGATGGGCGATGTGAAGTAAGTTTTTATTTCTTTCTTGTATACTGCCCAGATATTTTTCATTGCTGCCTCCCTCCTGATACAACTTTGAGATAGAGGTCTTCGATATTCATCGCCAGGGGTCTCATTTCAATCAGCCCCCAATCTCTCTCCACGATGTATCTTGTGATGTCATCTCTTCTGTCTTTTCCTCTTGTCCATTCGATCTCGTAGCCGTCATCCTTCAAGATGACTCTGTCCACTCCTGGGATGTTTTGAAAATGCTCAGCTTTGTCTTCACCTCCCACACGAAGCCTGATGAATACGCCGTCCTTGTCTTGGAGGGTGGCGGCAATGTCTTCCAGTGAACCCGATGCCATGAGCTGTCCCTCGTTGATGATGACCACCCCGTCACAAGTTTGTGTCACTTCAGCCAGAATGTGGGTGGAGAGGATGATGGTGCGTTTGCCTTTGAGAGATTTGATGAGCTGACGGATCTCGATGATTTGAGCTGGATCAAGACCTATAGTCGGTTCATCCAGGATGAGCACCTGAGGATCATGGATCAGTGCTTGGGCAATACCTACTCTCTGTTTGAATCCTCGAGAGATATTCTTGACCAGCCTTCCCTTCACTTTTTCCAGAGAGCTGATCTCGATCGCTTTTTCCACAGCTTCTTTTCTCTCTGAAGAAGGGATTTGTTTGATTTGGGCAACAAAATCGAGAAAGCCGTGGACAGTCATCTCTGGGTAAAGGGGAACGTTTTCAGGGAGATATCCCATAATCCGTTTAACTTGGTTGGGCTGTTCGAACACATCGTATCCAGCCACAGATGCCTTTCCATCGGTGGCAGGCAAGTATCCGGTGAGTATCCGCATGGTGGTGGTTTTTCCGGCAGCATTGGGCCCTAAGAGTCCCCAAATCCGGCCTTTTTCGACTTTGAAACTCAAATTCTGGACGGCTAACAAATCTCCGTATTTTTTTGTCAGACGCTCGACTTCAATCATTTTTTTATGCTCCTTTACCTCCTTTTAACTCATTTCATGAAAGTCAAGTTACATCCGTTCTGGAAGGGGAATGCCAGTGAGATCAAACAGGCTCTTAAGAATTTCGCGGACATAATAAATTGTCCAGATACGGATATTTTTTATCGTTTTATCCTTTTCTGCCAGAATGGAGTATTTATGGTAGTAGGCATTGAACTTCTGGCAGAGATTGAAAGCGAATCGAGCCAAATGAGAAAATTCCAGAGCCCGGATCGAATGCAGAATCTCTTCTTCGAATTGAGAAGCATAGAAGACGAGATCCCAGAAATCAGATCGCTCTTCATGGGTGAGGTGATCGAGAGAGAATTCCTCCATTGGAGTTGCGACAAAATCTTTCTCTTCGAAGCCCTCTCTTTCTTTGAGATTGCGAAAAATGCTGTTAATGCGCACGAGGGTGTACTGGAGGTAGGGGCCGGTTTCTCCCTCGAAACTCAGGGCTTCCTCGAAATCGAAGACGATGATGGAATTGCGGGCAAATTTGAGCATGAAATAGCGGAGAGCGCCGCAGCCAATCTGACAGGCTATCCGTGCTCTTTGCTCAGGAGAAATATCTGGATTTCTCTTCTCGATTTCGTGAAGAGCCTTCTGTTCGAGCCTATCCAGAAGATCATCGGCTTTAACGCCCAGTCCCTTTCTTCCAGAAACTTCCAAGAAATTTTTATCCTTGTCTTCTTCGGAGATTTTTTGATCCAATTCTTTCAGACTTTTCGGGGACAGGGCCACCATTTCATAGGAAAAATGGATGGATTTTTTTGCTTGTTCCATATAGTTCAGGGATTTCAAGCCCTGAACGACTATTTTCTGGAGATAAGATTGTCGGGTATCTATGACATTGTAGACTAGAGAACCCTTTCCGAATTCAGGAGAAGAGGGCTGGGGAACAGCGGTTGTGATCCAGATGGTTTTTCCGTCTTCTTTTTGGAACGGCTCATAGAAAAAATCTTTTTTGAGAAGCCCAAATTTCCACAATTGGTAGGCAATATCCTTTCCGACATAAGTGACGGTTCCGTCTGATCGGACGATGATTTTTTCTCTTTCCTCTTCATCCTCGAGTTTCATCACCCAGCAGCCTTTGTTGATCCCTTCGTCCACAAGAAAAATGGCCCTTTTTTCTTTAAGGAATGAAAAGGCCTTTTCCCAGAATTTCAATCCGAGGATACTGCTTTCACAGGGCAGAAGGTCATAGCTCACGCCGATTCGTTTCATGGTCTTCAGATGTGCTCTGAGGATGCGTCTGGAGATATGGGCTGCGATCTCTGCCTCAGGGGCCTTTCCTTCTTCAAGTTTCTTCAATATCTCCGATTTTCTTGTCTGCGCTTCTGGATGTTTCTCGAGATATGAAGAGACTCGGGTATACAAATCCCAGCAGTAATAATCGAACTTTCCTTTTATGTCCTGAATGTCCTTCAGCGTTTTTTTCTCCATATCCATAAAGCCAAATGTCACATCTACCACCTGGATACCTGTATCGTCCACGTAGTTTTGGATTTCGACATTTTCGCCCTTGTATTCCAAACATCTCCCCAGAGTGTCTCCCAGGACAGAATTCCTCAAGTGCCCGATGTGAGCGGCCTTATTTGGATTGATGTTGGTGTGCTCGATGATGATCTTTTTCTCCTCAGGCTTCAAAGATGTTTTTCCCAGAGCTTCGATCTGGCGGAGAAAGAATGACTTCCTATTCACAAAGAGATTGATGTATCCAGAGCCGGCCACTTCGATTTTTTCGATGTCCTCTAGACCGGAGAGACAGGCACTGATCTCGGCTGCCAGTTCTCTCGGCTGCCTTTTCAGCTTTTTAGCCAGTTGAAAGGGAAATGCGAGCGCAAAATCGCCCATTTTCGCTTGGGGCGTATAGCCTATTTCCAGCATAGATTTATCGAGCGGGTACCTGTGTTCAAGCAGCTGGCTGATTTTTTCTTTGAGATTTGCTTTGAATTTGAGCATGATTAGCCAATAATTATAGCAAATTTGATTCGAGGGGTCAGCCCCCATAAATTATCTTGCATCGCAGATTATTATATGATAGTAAATACTTTTCAAAGCTGAGTATATATGAGAAGAACACGTCTTTATCCCGAACATGAAAAATTAGGGGCAAAGTTTGTGGAATTCTTTGGATGGGAGATGCCCATCGAATACAGCGGTATCGTGGACGAGCATTTATCTGTACGACAAAGGGCCGGTCTTTTTGATGTCAGCCATATGGGAGAGATCATCATATCTGGCCAACAATCCCTCGATTTTGTCCAATATTTGACCCCGAACAACGCAGCGCGCTTAACTCCAGAGAAAGCCCAGTATTCAGCGCTGACCACTCCGCAGGGGACATTTATCGATGACCTTCTGGTTTACTGCCTGGACGAGGAGACATATCTCTTGGTCGTCAATGCTGCCAATTCGGATAAGGATTATCAATGGATTTTAAGCCATAAGGCAGGATTTGATGTCCAAATAAAGAACCGAAGCGATGATTATACTCAGCTAGCTCTTCAGGGACCTGAGGCTTTGGAGATTCTTCAACCTCTGACCGAAATCGTTTTGGAGAACCTGCGAAGTTTTAGCGTCAGCCGAGGGACCGTCGCAGGTGTTGAGGCGCTTGTTTCTCGGACAGGCTATACCGGGGAAGATGGCTTTGAGGTGTATACGCTTTCCGAAAATCCAGAGAAAATATGGAAGGCCATTATGGAAGAGGGGAAAGCCTTCGGACTTCTCCCTGTGGGACTGGGAGCCCGGAATACTTTGAGGTTAGAAGCGAAACTCATGCTCTATGGCAATGACATCGATGAAACCACCTCCGTGATGGAGGCAGATTTGGGATGGCTTGTCAAATTTAAAAAAGGAGATTTCCTGGGTCGGGAGATTCTTCTCAAACAGAAAGAAGAAGGTGTCAGTAGAAAAATCGTGGGTTTTGAATTGACTGAAAGAGGGATTCCACGGCCGCATTATCCTGTGTTCATCGGGGATGAAAAGGTCTCCGAAGTAAGATCTGGTTCTTATTCGCCCTTTCTGAAAAAGAGCATCGGTCTGACATATCTTCCCATCGAATACACGGAAGTAGGAACAGATTTTCAGGTTGGAATTCGAGGAAGACGAGTCGATGCTAAAGTCGTCCCAACGCCTTTCTATAAAAGAGAAAGCTCTTGACAGATAGTCAGGATGGAAAAAGATAAGGAGGATTTTCATGTATCCTGATGATTTCCACTATAGTAAAGACCATGAATGGCTCAAAGTTGAAGGAGTCAAAGGTACCGTAGGTATCACAGAGTTCGCTCAGAAACAGCTCGGAGATGTTGTCTATGTGGAACTGCCCCAACCAGGCGCTGAATTGGAGTTTCATCAGTCGATGGGTGTTATAGAATCGGTGAAAGCCGTTTCTGACGTTTATTCGCCTTTATCCGGTGAAGTTCTTGAAGTCAATGAAAACCTGGTTGATTCTCCGGAACTCGTGAATGAAGATCCGCACGGGAAAGGCTGGATCGTTCGCATTAAGATTAAGGATGAGTCGGAAGTTGAGAAGTTGATGTCTGCTTCGGAATACGAAAAGTTTCTAGAGGGACTCGAAGAATAGAGTCCTGGCCAATCTCGACAAAGGATTTATAGAAAATGAGCTATACCTCTCTCAGTCAAAAGGACATAAAGGAGATGCTGAGCAAGATCGGCGTTTCCTCTCTCCAGGAGCTCTTTGACTCTATTCCAAAAGGGTTAATGGTCAAAGAGGGGCTGAATATTCCCGGCCCGCTGTCCGAATCCGAGCTTCTTCAGCATTTTGAAAGCTTAGCTGAAAAGAACTCTTTTCATAAATTTTTGTCTTTTCTCGGCGCGGGCGCCTATCCCCATTTGATTCCTTCCGTTGTCGATTATTTGAGCAGTAGGGGAGAATTCATAAGTCCTTACACTCCTTATCAGCCTGAAGTCAGTCAAGGAACCCTCCAGATCATTTACGAATTCCAGACGCTCATCTGTCAGCTTACTGGAATGGATAGTGCAAATGCTTCCCTTTACGATGGTGCCTCTGGGGCAGCAGAGGCTGTTTTAATGGCTCATCGAATCAACTCTAAACCGAAGGTGCTGGTGGCTCAAACGCTCCATCCCCAATACCGTGAAGTTATCGAAACCTACTCGAAGAATTTGGATATCTCTGTGCAGGACATATCTTATTCTACGAATGGAGAAATCGATCTGGAGGATCTGGAGAAGAAACTTGGGGATGACACATCGTCTGTCGTGGTGCAGTCTCCAAATTTTTTTGGAATCATCGAAAAGCTCAAAGAGATTTCAGATCTGTCCCATGGAAATCAGGCCTTATCCATCGCTGTGATCGCTGAACCTCTGTCGCTAGGAATCCTGGAACCACCCGGCCAGTTAGGTATGGATATCGTCACGGGAGAGGGGCAGTCCTTCGGTCTTCCCCTTAGTTTCGGCGGCCCCTATCTGGGTTTTATGGCCTGTAAAAAGGAATTTATCCGTCAGATCCCCGGACGAATAGCCGGCGCCACTCAAGATGTGGAAGGAGAGAGAGGATTCGTTTTGACTCTATCCACCAGAGAACAGCATATTAGGCGGGATAGAGCCACTTCAAACATCTGCACAAATCAGGCTTGGTGTGCTCTCCGAGCCACCATATTTTTAGAAGCCCTGGGAAAAAAAGGACTCCAGGAGCTTGCTTGGCAAAACCTTCAGAAAGCACACTATGCCTTGGACCGCCTCACCCAATTGGATGGAGTGCATCTCGAATTTGACGGTGCGGTATTCAATGAATTTGTTCTGCGATTGGAAAAGCCCTGGAGGGGAATTGAAAGATCTTTGAAAGAGAGAGGGATCATAGGAGGATTAGGCCTGGAGAGCGTGTTTCCTGAACTGGCAAATTGTGCTCTTGTCTGTATTACGGAAGTACATAGGAAAGAAGACATGGATAAGCTGGTATCGGGGATGAAAGAGGCAATCCAATGACAACTCTGCGTGAATCCTTGATATTTGAAATCAGTGACGAAGGGAAGAGTGGATTTCTTTTGCCAAAGCTCGATGTTCCGGAGAGAAAAGATATCCTCAAGAAAATCCCGCTCAGAGAGGAAATCCAAGATTTTCCTGAGGTTTCTGAAGTGGAAGTAGTCAGGCACTTCACCCGACTTTCCCAGGCGAACTACTGTATTGATTTGGGCTTTTATCCTCTCGGTTCCTGCACCATGAAATACAATCCGAAGATCAATGAGAAAATCGCTTCTAAAAAAGTGTTTCTGCTCTCTCATCCTTATTCATCGGAGGAGTGCGTTCAAGGGAATCTGGAAATTTTAAAAATCACAGAAGAACTCTTGATGCATATCACAGGTATGGATGCCTTCACCCTTCAGCCTTCTGCTGGAGCCCAAGGTGAGTTGGTCGGCATGATGCTGATTCGCTCTTGTCTTGAAGAAAGGGGAAATCCAAGAAAGATCGTTCTCATTCCTGACTCCGCCCATGGAACCAATCCTTCCAGTGCCAACCTCTGCGGATACAGTGTTCGAGAGATAAAGTCGAACGACAAGGGCACCATTGATGTCGATGACCTCGAGAAGAACATGTCTAAGGATGTGGCTGCCCTGATGGTTACCAATCCCAACACCTTGGGTGTCTTTGAGTCCCATATAAAAGAGATTTCAGAAATTGTCCATTCTAAGGGCGGTTTTATCTATATGGATGGGGCAAACATGAATGCCCTCATCGGGAAGAGCAGGCCCGGCGATATGGATGTGGATGTTATTCACCTCAATCTGCACAAAACATTCTCAACGCCCCATGGAGGCGGGGGGCCGGGAGCCGGACCCGTAGGAGTTAAAAAAGAATTGGAACCTTACCTTCCTATCCCGATAATTCAGAAAACAGATAGCCGGTACCATCTCCTCTTCGATCGGCCTAAAAGTATCGGGAGGGTGAGAAGTTTTTATGGAAACTTTTTGGTCGTGGTTAAAGCTCTTGCTTATATTTTATCTCTTGGGCCCGAGGGACTGAAAGAGATCGCAGAAATAGCCGTTTTAAACTCCAACTATATCCGCAAAAGCCTAGAAAACGATTATTATTTGAAATATGATTCTCCAACCCTCCATGAGTGTGTTTTTTCCGATAAACGCCAAAGGACTTATGGGGTACAGAACATCGATATAGCGAAAAGGTTGATTGATTATGGTGTTCATCCCCCTACCATGTCTTTTCCCCTAATTGTCCAGGGAGCTCTGATGGTGGAGCCGACAGAGACCGAAACCAAAAGAGACCTTGACCGCTTCATCGATGCCATGAAACAGATATCGAGAGAGGCGAAAGAAAGTCCGGAAATTTTGAAATCTGCTCCCCATACTGCCTATGTAAGGCGTCTGGACGAAACCGCTGCGGCTCGGAACCTAAATCTGCGATGGTTGAGATCGAACGACAAAAATAGGGAGTGAAGGTATCGATAAAATGAGCATCCAGAGCCTCATCATGTCTCTCCAGGAGTATTGGGCAGCTCAAGGCTGTTATCTTGCACAGCCCTATGATGTGGAGGTCGGAGCTGGAACGATGACCCCTGATACTTTCTTCCGGGTATTGGATGACAAACCTTGGAGGGTCGCTTATGTTCAACCTTCCCGGAGACCGAATGACGGAAGATACGGAGAAAACCCTCACCGTGTGCAGAAGCATTTCCAATATCAAGTTATCGTAAAACCTGCACCTCCGGATATCCAGAAAGTTTATATTAACAGTCTGGCCTCTTTGGGAATTGATCTTCATGAACATGATATCCGATTTGATGAGGACGATTGGGAGTCTCCCACCATCGGAGCCTGGGGAGTCGGATGGCAGGTTCTGCTGGACGGTTTAGAGATCACCCAGTTCACGTATTTCCAACAGGCAGGAGGCATCGATCTTTCGCCGGTGCCTGTAGAAATTACCTACGGGATCGAACGGTTGGAGATGTTCCTGGAGCGGGAGGATAATGTGTTTGACCTGCAGTGGTCGGATGATGTGACTTACGGTGATTTGAGAATCAGGGAAGAAAGAGAATTTTCTGACTATAGTTTCAATCAGGCGGATGTCAGACTCCTCCGCAGCTCTTTCCAGAAGAGTCTCAAAGAGGCACACCGTCTTGTGGATAAAGGTGTGCTCCTCCCTGCATATGATATGTGTCTGAAGTGTTCTCACCTTTTCAATCTCTTGGATTCAAGAGGTGCCATAAGTGTGACTGAGAGGACTAAGATGATTTCCCAAATCAGAGTCGAGGTCAATAAAATCTCTCGCAGGTATACCTCTAAGGAGAAACGGGCTTGACCGAGTTTCTGTTAGAAATAAATACTGAAGAAATGCCTCCTTCACACGTGAAAGGAGCCCTTTCGCAGCTCCGGGATTTTTTGTCCGAGGAGCTGATTGCCAACAATTTGGTTGACCAAAAGGATAGTTGGGGGACTATCATTACCCATGGAACCTGTCGGCGGTTGGTGGTGGTTGGAGATTTTGTCGAAAGACAGCTGGATAGAGAGGAGCAAATCATCGGGCCTCCAAAATCTGTTGCCTTTACAGCGGACGGTTCTTCGAAAGCGGCAGCAATAGGATTTGCCAAATCTCAGGGAGTGCCCCTCGATACCCTTGAGGTCGTGAAGACAAAGAAGGGGGAGTATCTTGGGTTGAAAAAAATAAAAAAAGGAAGACCGACTCAGGATATTCTCGAGCAAATCCTGCCAAAAATCATCTCCAGGCTCACTTTTCCAAAGATGATGCGGTGGGGAGACAGCCCGTTCAGGTTTTCCCGCCCCATAAAAAACATTTTATGTCTCTTCAAGGGAAAACCGCTGTCGTTTTCAATTGCAGGTGTTCCCTCCACTCCTTTTACGTCGGGCCATAAAATCCTCAGTTCGGAGAGATTTGAAGTCCATTCCTTCGCGGAATACAGAGAAAAATTGAAAAGAAACAGCGTTGTGATCGGACAGGAGGACCGCAGGCGGATGATCCTGAAACAGATAGAGCGAAGACTTTCTCAGTTTCAAGCCGAGCTCTATATGGATGAACAGCTTCTCGACAAGCTCGTTTACGATGTAGAGCATCCCTATGCCTTTTTGGGTCATTTTCCACAGGAATATCTCAAGCTCCCTTTGGAAGTTCTCAGCACTGCAATGCGAGAGGGTCAAAATCTGTTTTCAGTTATGAAGAGTAAGAAACAGCTGCCCTATTTTTTAGGCGTAGCCGATTCCCTTAAGGATTCCAAACAGTTGATTCGGAAGGGAAATGAAAGGGTCCTCAAAGCGCGATTAGAGGATGCAAGATTCTTCTGGGAACAGGATCTCGAAACGGATCTCAAAGAAAAAACCGCCAGGCTGGATCGAGTAATTTATCAGGAACATCTCGGCAGCTATCACGACAAAGCTGAAAGATTGAAGAAAATTGTTGGTTATTTTTCAGAAAAGCTGGAGGCGGGAGAGGAAAATAAATCGGCTGTCGAAGCCGCAGAATTGTGTAAAGCGGATCTTGTTACGGAAATGGTCAGAGAATTCCCCTCGCTTCAGGGAAAAATCGGAGGGCTTTATGCCAAGGAAGAAGGATATCCTTCCCAGGTTTGGAGAGCCATCTATGAACACTACCAACCGATCGGCTTGGATGATTCTCCCCCTTCTTCGGTATCAGGATGCATCCTTTCGGTAGCAGATAAGTTAGATGCAATCGTGGGTGCGGTAGGCAGGGGGATCGAGGTGAGCGGTTCCAAAGATCCATATGGGCTGCGCCGGAATGCCCAAGGTGTCGCAAAAATTATCCTGGAGAAGAAATTGAGCTTTTCTTTTCCTCGTCTATTGGATAAAGTCATTAAAACTTATGCGGAAACTCTCGACCGGGATAAAGCCGCTATCAAGACCTATGTGATGCGCTTCTTCTTGAATCGGCTGCAGCATATTTTTGAGAACAGGGGATTTCGTTATGATCTGGTCAATGCCTCTCTAGGTCCAGGGATTGAAAATATCTATTATGCATTCCTAAGACTGAAAGCTTTGGACCATTTGAAGAACAGTCCTCAATTCGAACCCATGATTTTGATCGCCAAAAGAGTCAACAACATTCTTCGTGACCAAGGCAGATTTAAGGTCAATGAGGATTTTCTACTGGAAAAACCAGAAAGAGAACTCTATACCACATTCTCCATAATCAAGAACAATGTGCTTCCTTTGATTTCTGAGGGGGATTTTGCAAAGGCCCAGAGAATGATTTTTCGGATGAGAACGCCTCTGGACAATTTCTTCGATCACGTGCTCGTCATGTCCGATGATAGAAAAATAAGAAAGAACCGGATAGCTCTTCTACAGGAAATCAGCCAGCTTTTAGGCAGGATTGCAGATTATGCTCAAATTGTTGTTGAGAAACAGAGCTAGCCGTCTGTCTCGAATTCATCGGTAGCTGATTGATCCCTTTCCGACTGATCGGCAGGTGCAAATTTCTGTTCCAGCGCGATAATTTTGACGAGTGAACCGGGATAATTTTGTCCCTTTCTTTCTCCGTAGGGATGGAACTGCACTCCTATTTGCTGTTTATAGCCACTTTCTTCAGTGGGTGCGATCCACTTTATCTGCCCTTGAAGCTCTAATGGAATTCTCTCTCCCGGAATAGATACTTCTAATGTTATTTGGGTATGAATTTTGAGGTCCTCTCTGGTAAGAAACCTGAGTCCACCCCGACTTATATCCAAGACAGGACAAAATTCTTCGTTAAATGACGGTTTGCTGAGGAGCGGTTTCTTCAGCCAGTAATTGACCGTTGCACCAGGTATGACAAATCTTATACACGTTCTTCTTTCGATGCCCGCGTACTCCATGAGAACCTCCTCCAGTGCACCGTTTGCTTTAAGAATTTCGGCATCTAAAGCATATATTAATTGCGTAAAAAAAGTCAAACATCGTTAACCTGGGTCATTCATAAAAACGCCCATACTTTTTTTACGCTTCAGACGAGTCGATCTCACCGGATTAGATTGGATCGCATCGGCTCCGTTGTCATCATCATCGCGAGTGAAGCGGAGAATGCCATGTCGTTTCACTCCTCGGGACGATGGCTTCAGGGGCCATTTCCTCGTCGCTGGAGCACCCGGCCCGACTTGGCCACTTGACCCGTAAATAATCCAGATTAGTTTAGTCGAAGAAAGAATGAAGGTCTTGATTTTTCTTGTCCGCTTCGGGAGAGCGGATTGCTCTTAACGGAGGGTGCCTTCGTAGTGAGCTGTGAGTTGCCTCTTTCTCACGTCTTCCGGTGTATAGGAGGGAAGCAGAACTGGGGCTATTCGATCGGTCTTTATCCTTGACTTCTTGAGTGCCTGTTCATAATCACTGACGTGTTTGAGGGACAGCTTTCCGGGCTTTACCGATTTGACATATTTCGCTGCATTCAATCCTGCTCTTCGGCCGAAAACATTGTAGTCAAGAACAGAATTGCCCATCAGTCGGTTGCGGCCATGCACTCCTCCTGATGCCTCCCCAGCCACATAGAGGCCGGGAATATTGGTCTCGCACTTTGCATTGATCTCTATTCCCCCATTCTGGTAGTGGAGCGAAGGATAGACCAGCATAGGTTCTTCTGTTATGTCTATCCCGTATCGGATAAACTGCCGGTGCATGGCAGGAAACTGCTTGTTTATGTATCCCTCGCCCTGAAGCATCTCGATCAACGGTGAGTCGAGCCAGACTCCGACCCGCCCACTCGGGGTTTCGATTCCGTTTTTCCGCTCGACACACTCCCTTATGATGGCGGAGCTTTCCACATCCCTGGGCTCTCTCGGAAAAACGAAAAGATCTCCGAATTTATTGAGAGGCTGGCCTCCTGCTCCTCGGATTTTCTCTGTAATCAGGAATCCCGCGATCTGCTCTGGGAATACCGACCCTGTGGGATGGTACTGGACAGAATCCATGTACATCAGTTTCGCTCCAGCCCGGTACGCTATGACCAGTCCATCGCCGGTCGCACCGTAATGATTGGTGGTATCGAATGATCTGATGTGCAGGCGTCCGTATCCACCGGTTGCGATGATGGTTGCTTTGGCCTTGACCGTGAAATATTCCTCGGTCTCGAGATTGTAGAGGACTCCGCCGGCACACTGGCCTTTGCTGTCCATGATGAGCTCTACGATGGGCATGAATTCGAGAGTGGTGATTTTATCGGGATGGTTTCTTACCTCATCCATCAGCGTCCTCAGGATAATGGCCCCTGTATAGTCGCGGCAGGAATGCATCCTCCTTCGAGACGTTCCTCCTCCATGGAGGACCTGCATGGTTCCGTCCTCGTTTTTATCCCAGACAACGCCCAGTTCTTCCAGCCATTTGACGACCTCAGGCCCATCCTCAGTGAGAGCACGAACGAGTTCGGGCTTGTTGTCGAAATGACCGCCGCCCATGGCATCTAGATAGTGACGGGTTGGAGGATCCTGTGGGGTCACTGCGGCCTGCATTCCTCCTTGGGACATCATAGAATTGGCATCCCCCAGGCGGAGCTTAGTCGAGATGATAGACTTGGCTCCTTTCTGCATGGCAATGATGGCAGCCGCTGTTCCAGCCCCTCCTCCGCCAATGATCAGGACATCTGTCTCATAATCTGGAACCGATAGATCGAAAAGATCTGGCGAGATACGGGAATGGGATTCCAGTATGTCTGCGACTTCAGTAGTGATCAGCTCACCTTTATTGGGTCCGATTCTGATTTTCCGTCTCGATTCCGGTTTATAATCCGGATGAAACTTATGAAGCACTTCTTCCCTTTCCTCGGCACTCATCGGAGGGAAAACTGGCTTTCCGGATTTGGCAAGTTCGAATCTTTTATTTCGTGATTGGGCGACTCTGTCGAGTGAAGGTTTCATATATTCTGGATACATGGGATACTCCTCAAAGAATTTTAGGATTCAAGGTCTCGCTCATAATATTTCTTTTTCAATTTATCCTTTTTCATGGTCATCAGTTCTTTGTATTCCTTATCGAATTTATGAGATTTGACCTCTTTGAGTCTTTTGCTCAGCTCCGGGCTTTCTTGAGATAAATACTTGCCATACAATCTTTTAGCCAAAAGGCCAACATTATACTGGACGATTTCGGCTGGGCATCGAATGGCACACATCCCGCAGCATATGCAGTCGAAAGAAAGGTCCATCACCTGTTCGATATCTCCTCGCTTCGCTGCCTGAATGTAGTCCATGACCTCTAGGTCCTGTGGACAGGACTTGGTGCAGGTGTTGCAGGCCACACACCTGAAAACCTCAGGGTAGAGCTTCTGGATGGTGGCCACATTCGGCTCCAATTTATCGAGATCGTAGATGGCTTTCTCTCCTGGTATGGCGGGAAGTTGGCTCAGCCACATCCCTTCCTCAACCAGTGTCGTGCAGGCCAGGCCTGTATAGATTTTGTAATCTCCGGGAAGGCGGTAGACTGTGGCGCATGCTCCACAGAATCCCTCTCGGCAGCCTGCCCCTCTTTTTATTAGATAACCTGCATATTCAATGGCGCCCATAATGGTTGCATCCGCAGGAACTTTATGCGCTTTTCCCATGATGAATACTGTTATCGTGTCTTTCTTAGGTGACTCTTTTTTCGCCTTCGTTTTCCTCTTTGGTTTGGATTGCTTGGCGGGTCTCTTTTTGGCTGCTTTCTTTGTTGCCATTGGAATATCTCCTTTTTAATATTCTTGGGGCAGATTCTTGAGTTCGGCCCAGGAATAAACAGGGCCGTCTTTGCACACGTAATGCAAACCTATGTTGCATCTTCCACACTTGCCGATGCCGCATTTCATCTTATTCTCTACGGTGGTGAAGATTTGTTCGTCTTTGAAACCGAGAGCTTGAAGATTTTGAATCACGAATTTGATCATGATGGGAGGACCGCATGTGACGGTTATGGCATTCTTGGGCGAAGGTTTTTTGTCCAGAATATTCAGAGGAACGAAGCCTACGTATTCTTTCCAATCGGATTCCTCTACGTCTATGGAAAGATGGACAGTCATCTGATCTCTAATTTCTTCCAGTTCTTCTTTATACACGATATCATTGGAGGTCCTCGCCCCGTAGAAAAGAGTGAGTTTTCCGTAATCCTTTTTCTGTCTTAGGGTCGTTTTGAGCACAGACCAGATAGGGGCGAGCCCGATTCCTCCTCCTATGAAGATCAAATTTTTTCCCTTCCATTTCTCAATCGGAAAACTGTTTCCATAAGGTCCTCTGACTCCGATAATGTCACCGACCTGTTTTTCGTGAAGAGCTGTTGTGACACGGCCCATCTTCAGGATGCTGAATTGGAGATAGTCTTTCACGAGAGGCGAAGAGGAAATGGAGATCATCGATTCTCCCGTTCCGAGTACCGACAGCATCGCGCACTGCCCGCACCGGAAAGAAAAGCTGTTTTCCTGGAGGAATTGAGTGCGGAATGTCTTGACTGCCCTGGCTCCGCTGACTTCTTGTTTGATATGGATGATTTTGGCAAGCTTTGGAATATAGGTATTATGATCCATAATCTCTCACCTTATCCAGAACATCTAGAATGTCGATTCCTACCGGGCATTTGGAGATGCATCTTCCGCATCCCGTGCATTGATAGTTACGGTGGTTTTCGACAAAATATTGAAATTTGTGCATGATGCGCTGCCGGAGCCTTGAAGCTTTATCAGGTCTGGGATTATGCCCGGATGAGTGCATGGTGAAATCTGGAAATTGACAGGTATCCCAGGTTCGGACCCTTTTCCCCGTTAAAGGGAAGGAGGAATGGACTTCATCGTTGATGTCGAAGCAATGGCATGTCGGGCACATGTAGGTGCAGATTCCACAGCGCAGGCAGCTCATGGCTTCCTCGTCCCAGAATGGAGAATCCCACATTCCCTTCAGAACAAAAGGGATTTTTTTCAGATTCTTGATGTGCCGTGTGATCTGTTTTTCCGCATCCGCATGAATTCTCTCTTTATTCTTCTTGTCCGCGGCTTTTGGCTGAGTGAAAAGGCTTTTGCCGATTTTCAGGATTTCATCTCCCTTTTCACTCAGGGATTCTGTGTAGTATCTGTCTCCTAGGTCTGTCATGAGGACATCTAGCCCCTCCTTGGAATGAGGGGAACCTTCCACCGAGAGGCAGAAGCAGTTCGGAGAAGGGGGCGTGCTGCAGGCTAAACCTACCAAGACTGTTTGATTTCTTCGTTTCCAGTAGTAGATGTCCTCGAAGTCCCCTCCGAACACTTTATCCATCAGGGTGACAGCTTTAGCATCACAAGGCCTGACGCCAAAAACGATCGTGGGCTCCTCCTCGGGCAAGATTTCTTTTATCTCTGGGGCCTCTTGGTCGGTTTTCTCGAACTCAAGAAAGATCTCTCTCTGAGGGAAGATGATTGTCTTGGGCGAAATGGCCGAGGTGAGGAATTCCAGGTCGATTTCCTCTGGATTATCGACGGTTTTGTAGATCCAGATATCGTTGTCCCTTGACGGAGCGTATATTTTGTAGGATTGAAGCTTGTTTACCCATTGGGAAAAGGACTTTTTAGAGAGTATCTTGTCCATTGTCTCACCTGATAAAATCTTCTGGGTCTTCGTCTTTAAAACTGGATACGAGAGAGGGCTGGTCTGGATCGAATCCAGCATCATACCCGAACAGCTCGTTGGCTTCTTTTTCCAATTTTTTGTTCAGAAAGCGGAGAGGAATATCCAGAGGACACACTCTCTCGCACTCACCACAGTCGATGCAACGCCCAGCCAGATGCATCGCTCTCACCATATGATAGACGAAATTCTCTGAAGCGGCTGGAGATTTCTCGATCCATTTGATCTTGCCGGCTTTTTCCTCTGCGGACGTGTCTGCAGTCACGGCAAAGTTTATGGTATCCACAACGCATTCATCACAGTAGCACATAGGGCATACGGAACGGCAGGCATAGCACCGGATACACTTGGAAAGCTGTTCTTCCCAGAACGCCCATTTCTCTTTTTCGGATAGGGATTCCAGCTTTTCCAAAGATTTGAAAGGATCGGCGACTTTTTTTGGTGCTTTATTCCCGAGCAAGATATCATAAATGACAGGATAGTTCGCTCGGCATTCCAGGCATCTCTCTGCGAGTATTTCTTCGGCCGGCACTTTGACTTTGCCTTCTTTGGTGGAGAGGACAAAGCCTCCTTTTCCGTCCAGGGCAATACTTTCGGCCTTTTTTCCTTTGAGCTTTTTTGCCAGCTTTTTCTCGTCGACGACTCCGCCGTCTTCGCAGGAGATTCCGAGGATATAAACATCCTCTCGGTCGATAAATTTTTCTTGAAGAAGGACAACGATAGCGCGGCTGTCACACCCTTTTACGACCACTCCCACAGGTCTTTCGTCTGGCTTTTTCTCTCTTTGTTTTCTTCTTTTTTCATCCACAAGAAATTTGGCTAAGTTGTGTACACAGGTAGGATCCCATATCAGTTGATCCGCATCTTTTAGGTCTTTGATAAATGCTGGTGATGGCATCATTCCATTCTGGCTTTTGGTATAGCCGATGATGTATTTGACTTTTTCTTCCTTGAGTATCCGTTTGGCTTCATTGCGGAGGTCTTCGACATTCACCATTATTGCTTTCTCCTCAATTTTCTTTGAGGTCCGAGCGGTTTGAGCTCCTTGACAAAGTCACTGATGATTTGAGTGTATTTGGTCCCCTCTGCAGCGGAGACCCATGACATCTGAAACCGTTGAGGCTCGAGCCCGATGAATTCCAAGAGTTTCTTCACCAGAGCTATTCTTCTGCGGGCATAGTAGTTTCCCTTGATGTAGTGGCAGTCTCCAGGATGGCAGCCTGAAACGAGGACACCGTCTGCACCTTTGTTAAAAGCATCCATGATATAAAGGGGGGAAACACTCCCCGAGCACATCAAGGTGATAGGCAGCACGTTGGGCGGATACTGCATTCTGGAAACACCCGCTAAGTCGCTTCCTGCAGATGAACACCATTTACAGAGGAAAGCGACTATTCTTGGTTCGAATTCTTCTGCCATTATCAGCCTCCGAGGCATGCTTGTATCATTTCGTGAACCTGGGAAGGAGTGATGTTTTTAACATTGATGGCTGCTCTCAAGCAGGTGGCAGAGCATGTACCGCACCCTTCACACAAGACTTCGTTGACTTCGACCTTGCCATCTTTCAGAGTGAGTGCATCGTAAGGACACACATGGACGCACATCCCGCATCCGGTGCAAAGGTTCAGGTTGACCTTGGCCACGGTCGGTGCGTGGTAAAGTCTGTCTTGAGAGAGAATGGATATCGCCTTGGCAGCAGCTCCACTGGCCTGCGCTACAGCTTCGGGGATATCTTTGGGTGCTTGGGCAGCTCCTGCCAGAAACATTCCAGATGAAACGCTTTCCACAGGTCTGAGCTTAGGATGAGCCTCTGCCAGGAATCCATCCTTGTCCATAGCAATTTTCAGTTTTTTTGCCAGCTCTGCGGCTCCTTGAGAAGGGCGCATGGCTGTAGCCAGGACAACCATGTCGGCATCTATCTCGATATCCTTTCCGGTGAGTGTGTCGACACCCCAAACTTTAATTTTGCCTTTTTCCTCAAAAATTTTGGAAACCTTTCCTCTCAAATACATCACTCCGTCTTCTTCTACAGCTCTCTGGACAAATTCCTCGTAGCCTTTTCCGCCTGAACGTATATCGATGTAAAAGATGTATGCCTGCCCATCAGGGACATGATGTTTGTACAGCATGGCGTGTTTTGCCGTATACATGCAGCAGATTTTTGAGCAATAGGCGCAGTGAAGTTCAGGATCACGGGATCCTGCGCACTGGATGAAGACGACTTCTTTGGGTTCCTTATGATCTGAGGGCCTCAGGATTTTTCCCTGTGTAGGTCCAGATGCCGAACAGAGCCTTTCAAACTGAAGTCCGTCCAGCACATCCGGGTATTTGCCGTGTCCGTATTCAGAGAGCATCTGCTTTTCATACAGGTCATAACCGGTGGCAACGATGATAGCTCCAACTTCTTCTTCGATGATCTCGGGCTTCATATCGTAATCGATGGCCTCGGGCTCGCATACATCGGCGCACTTGCCGCAGGCGATCGGAAGCAGACCAGGGCAGCCTGCTATGTCGAGAGTATAAGTGGCTGGAATGGCCTGGGGGAAAGGAATGTAAATAGCCTTGCGTCCGGTCAGGCCCAGGTCGAACTCGTTGGACATGACAACCGGACAGATTTTCGTGCATTCGTCGCAGAGTGTGCACTTGTCCGGATCGACATAAGTGGGCTTTCGAAGGATTTTTACTTTGAAGTTGCCCACATAACCAGATATTTCTTGGACTTCGCTGTAGGTCATCAGCTTTATTTTGGGGTGCTTGGAAACCTCCACCATCTTTGGGGTCAATATGCACTGGGAGCAGTCGAGAGTAGGGAAGGTTTCCGAAAGCTGGATCATATGTCCTCCGATAGAAGGATTTCTTTCCACCAGAACGACTTCATATCCGCTGTTCGCGATGTCCAAGGCAGCTTGAATTCCGGCGATTCCTCCTCCGATAACCAAGGCTCTTCGGGTTACAGGTATACTGATAGGCTCCAGGGACTCATTCCGGCGAACCTTTTCCACAGCACTTTGAGTGATTTTTGTGGCTTTGTCCGTCGCTTTGTCCTTGTCTTTATGAACCCAACTGCACTGCTCCCGGATATTGGCGATCTCGCATTGAAAATTATTGATCCCAGCTGCTTTTGCAGCGTTTCGGAATGTGGTTTCATGAAGAATGGGGGAACAGCAGGCCACGACCACGTTATCCAATTTCTTTTCTTTGATGGCATCTATGATGAGGTTTTGGCCAGGGTCAGAGCACATGTACACGTAGTCCTCGGAGTAATCAACTCCAGGATGTTTGGAAAGTTCTCCAGCGACTTTTTTGACATCCACGGTTCCAGCAATATTTATGCCACAGTGGCAAACAAAGACTCCGGTCTTTTTTTTCATTTTTTTCCTCTAAAAAATAATGTTTTCATCCCGAAACCGATTTGAATCATTCCTCAAATCATCGAAGAGAGATCGAATGGCAGATTTCATTTTTTAGCCTTTGTCCTTTTTTTTTGGGTCCCAGTTCCTTTCTTTGCTTTTTTGCCGGACTCGGATGCTGTCAATATCTCTCTCCCGTATTCGTAGCCTTTGTCGAAAGCTTTGATGTTGAGATCAAGGAACCTTCCAGGGACCAATCCTGGGAGAGCTTTCTTCATGGCTTCGGGAGAAACGATTTTCGTCACCGCTGTGAAGAATCCCAACATAACGAGGTTCGCAATGATTCGGTTACCCAGCTCTTCTGCAAAGCGAGTGGAGGGGATTGAAAAAAGTTTGATCTTGCCTCGAACCGGTCTGGGTTTGACCAGGTCTTTATCGATGATCAAAACTCCATCCTCTCGCAGGTCGGGTTCGTATTTATCGTAGGCTTCCTGGGACATCGAAACGAGTATCTCCGGTTTTGCGATATAGGGATAAAGTACCCTGTCATCGGAGACGACAAGCTGAGAACTGCAGGCACTTCCCCGCGCTTCGGGTCCGAAACTTTGTGTCATAGTGGCATGTTTGTTATCAAACAGGGAGAGGGCTTTTCCGCTAATCAGTCCGCAGCGGATGATTCCTTGTCCGCCGAATCCAGAAAATCTTATTTCTGCCATCGTTCATTCTCCATATCTGACATATTTATCTCCTAAGATTTTGCTCATATGCTGGTTCATAGAATCCAGGAATGTCGGCTTTTCTTTATCGACGAATTTTCCGACGATCAGTTTTCCCTGATAGCTGATGTCCAGCGTTCTTGTGTCAGCGCCGTGTTGAATCTCTGATTTTTCATAGTAATATTTCAACAGGTTCAGTCCATCACCCAGTCGATTCCTTCTCGCATAGAGGGTGACGCAGGGAGTGATGACTTCGATAAAGGAGAAACCAGGCTTGGCTAACGCTTCCTGTATGGATTTGGTGACTCTCCGGAGGTGAAGGGCAGTCCATCGGGCGACGTAGGTGGCACCAGCAGCTTCGGCCAGGTAAGGAAGGCTGAAGGGGAACTCGAAATTTCCGTAGGGAGCTGTGGATGCATTGGCATCGATTGGAGTTGTCGCTGCAACCTGACCTCCTGTCATAGCGTAGTTAAAATTGTTCACACAGATGATCAAGAGATCCATATTGCGCCTTGCGGCATGGATGAAATGGTTCCCACCGATTCCCACGATATCTCCATCTCCGCTGAACACAACGACCTTGAGCTCTGGATTTGCCAATTTCAATCCGGTGGCAAAGGGGATGGCTCGACCGTGGGTGGTGTGAAAAGAGTCCAGCTTGACATAACCTGCGACTCGACCCGTGCATCCGATCCCGGAACAAACGGCGATTTTGTTCAGATCGAGCTTGCTTTTCTTCACCGCTTCGGCAAAAGAGGTGACCACTGTTCCGATTCCACAACCTGGGCACCAGATGTGAGGTATCCTGTCCATTCGCAGAAAACCTTCTATCGGATTTCTAGGTTCAGGGCGATCTTCCTTCTTCATTTTGCTGCCTCCTTGATGACCTTCAAGATATCGTTTGGATCATGCACCCATCCTCCCATATGAGGAACATGGAAAGCCGGAGCTTTTCCTGCCGCACATCGCTCTACCTCCAGCACGACCTGCCCGTAGTTTATTTCAGGGACGATAAAGGCTTTGATCTTTTTAGCGAGTTGCTTGATGCGCTTTTCGGGAAAAGGCCATACCGTTTTCAGTCTCAGCGTTCCTACTTTAATACCGGCTTCTCGGGCAAGTCTCACTGCCCGAATGGCAACCCTGGAAGTTATCCCGTAAGAGATAACGATAACTTCAGCGGTGTCTGTTTCATCTTCTTCGATCATGATGATTTTATCGGCGTTGTTCTTGATTTTGTCTGAAAGGCGCGGCACAGTTTGATTCTGACATTCCGCATTGATAATCGGGTATCCCCGTTCATCATGGGTCAGCCCGGTGGTGTGGAAGAGATACCCGTCTCCGGCCTTGACCATGAAGGGAATTCCATCCTTGTCGACCTTGTAAGGAAGATATTCTTCCTTAGGACCTTGGTACCACTTCCTCTCAACGATTTCTATGTCTTCAGCCGGAGGAATGACCACTTTCTCATGCATGTGTCCCACGCACTCGTCGGTCATCACAAACACGGGGACTCGGTAGGTCTCGGAGAGGTTGAAAGCTTCCACAGTCAGATCGAAGCATTCTTGGGGAGAATCTGGAGATAGGGCGATAATCTCATAATCGCCGTGTGATCCCCACTTCACCTGCATCATATCCTGTTGTCCGGTCAAGGTTGGAAGTCCTGTGGATGGACCTCCCCTTTGAACGTTGGCGATGACAAGAGGTGTTTCCATCATGCAGGCTAGACCTATGTTTTCCATCATCAAAGAGAAGCCTGGCCCGGATGTCACGGTCATGGGTTTTTTCCCTCCCCAGGAGGCTCCGATCATGGCTGCGATGGAGCCGAGTTCGTCTTCCATCTGGATGAAGACACCACCGACAGAAGGGATTCTTTCGGCAAATCTTTCTGCTGTTTCCGTGGAAGGTGTAATCGGATAGCCTGCAAAGAACCGGCATCCTGCGGCGAGTCCTCCTTCGGCAATTGCATAGTCTCCATCGAGATAATGGGATCCAGTTAAAACTCCTTTAGGGTCTGCTTTCACCTTTTTCACCTTCTTCCTCCTCTTCTTTGATGGTGACAAATATTGCGAATTCGGGGCATATGGTCTCGCAGAGCTGACAATACAAGCAGGCGTCCTCGTTTTTTACGAACGGAGGATGATACCCTTTGATGTTGAACTCTTCGGATAATTCGAGGACTTCCTTTGGACAGTACTCCACGCAGAATCCACATCCCTTGCATCTGTCTTTTTCGATATGGATCTTGCCCTTTATAGGTTTTAAATCTCCGAAATAAACCATTTTTTCCTCAGATCAATCCTTTTTCCCTAAACAAAGGCTTGGGATCTATAAAATTAAGGTCAAACCTTAGAGTCTTCTCAGGGCAGCCAAGGGCTATCGCCAGAGGTTGTGTGAAGTACAGAACAGGGATGCTTTTAAATTCCGGAAAGAGTTCGGCGGTCTTTTTCTGTCTTTGGTCCAAGTTGAAGGCACAAAGGGGGCAGCTCACGACCACCACTTCGGCACCCTGGCTCTGAGCGGAAGAGAGGATCCTAAAGGTTCTCTCCGCGACGATATCTGGTCTGTCGACAGTCTGGTAGGCGCCACAGCACTCTGTCTTGAAAGGGAAATCCACAGAATCAGCTCCTAACACCGCCATCAGGTCTTCGAGTACAGTCGGATTTTCGACGTCATCGAATCCGATTTCCTGGGGACGAACCAGCAGACATCCGTAGTAGCTGGCGATCTTGAGATTTTTTAGAGGCTTGACGATCCTTTCTGCAAGGCTATCGAATGATACTTCGTTCTTCAAAAACTCTAAAAGATGATAGATCTGAACGTCTCCTTCGTACTTGACGTTCTCTCTATCCATGAAGTTGTTTAATATTTCCAGGCTGTCCGTATCGGCTTTTACCCTTTCATTTGCTCTTTTCAAGGTGTTATAACACATGGCGCAGAGGGTCATGACCTTATCATAATTGGCTTCTTTAGCCCTGATAAGATTGCGAATGGGTGCCACATGATGGATCAAATCATCGGTGGTCAGAGAAAAGACAGTTCCGCAGCAGTTCCACCGGTCGAGTTCATCGACTTCTATGCCTATGGCATTCAGGGAGCATATCGTTGAGTCTTCAAAATTCTTTGCATGATTTTTCAGAGTACAACCAGGATAATAGCATATTTTCATTATGATTCCCTAAGTTAATAAAATGGTTGGATTTATCGACCATTGGAGATGCTTATGATGTGTATTTCCTCATACAGCTGATAAGGGCGATAGGAGGAACATCCTCTTTCTCCTTGTCAGATAATTCATCTAAATCGAGATGATCTTCTCTTTTACGAAGCAAAATCTGCCTCAGAGCTTCGATGACCTCAGCGATGTTGATTCCTTTAGGACAGCGGGAATTGCAGGTCATACAGGATGCACAGATCCAGATCGCCCTCGAAGCCAGGAGCTCATCCTTCAGTCCAAGCTGGGCAAAACGGATGATTTGATTGGGGAGAATATCCATATCGGATACTGCAGGACATCCTGCTGAACATTTGCCGCATTGATAACAGGCGAGGAGATTTTGTCCGCTGAGTTCCTGTACCTTATCAACGAAAGAATCTCTGATTTTTTTACGAGAGATATTAATGCGCATTTAGGTGGCTCTTATAATGCAATTGTCTTTCAACCCATAAGATTATCTATAAAGCTGAAAGAAAAATAACTTTAAAGTAAAGCACAATTGATAGGGGCTGTCAAGGTAATTCCGAAAAAAGGAAGTATCCTTATTTCCATGACAAAGAAATAGTGAGCCTGCCTGGCTTCCTAGGAAATTATCGTGGAAAAAAGGTTGCTTTGTCGACAAAACATCCTATAAAGTCTTAAAAACGATTCTCTCCCATATTGTGTGGGTCAACTCTAATGGAAAAAGCTATCAGATATGTCTGCAGCGGCATTGAGGATCTAGCCTTCCCGATTCTCCTTGGAGGGGGAACTGACTTCCCCCTTCCAACGCTCGCTGTGCTCGCTGCCTCTCCTTCTCGGGCTGCGCCCTGCGACCAAGGGGACATACCCCCTTGGAACCCCCAACAACGTTTCTCCAAACGCGGTCGTTCTTCGAGGGAATCCGAAGGACATATCTGATGGCAAAGGTAACCTTAAAAGCCATGCCCACTCAGAACGGAAGAGAGAGACCTGAAAACTAACTGTGAGTTATAAAAATTGAAAAAAGAACCAAAAAACTAACAACAGGTTAGATTTTATATTGCTTTTTCCCAAAAATCAGAAAAAGAAGACAAAATGAATTGAGGAGAAAAATGTATTTTATCAGCAGAGGAATACCGAAAAGAGGTATCAGGAGGGAGGAGGCCACCAGAGCTCCGAAAAATGACCCGAGAAGGTCGAGGCCATAGCCAAGGCCAAAATTTTTCTTGCGCTCAAGATACAAATGGTTCGAGACGATGAACATATCTCCTCCTAGATATCCTAAGAAAAAGAAAAACATGAAGAAGAAAAATTCCGAAGGCGGTGCTTCCAGAAACAGCTCAAGTAAAAGAAGCAGGATTATGAAACCTGCTTGAATGAGGAGCAAATGGATATAGGCTTTGGTTTTTCTTTTTTTTCCTCGAAGAGCCCCCATGAAGAGCCCGATCATAAAACAGGAAAACAAGAGTGCAACTTTTTGGTAGAGATATCCATAGAAAGTCTGAAAGGCGATAAGGACCGCTATTTCTGTGGTGAGCGTGGTCAACCCCATAACGGCGAGCGGCACGAGATAAAAAGACGTCTTTTTGGGCTTCAAGGCAAAAATAATGAGGATCAGGACAAAGACCGCCAAGGGAAAATCGAACAGCCAGAAACGGCTGATTCTTGAGAACAGGTGAAAAAAGACCGCTTCGACGTTCTGAAATTGAGTGCTCCAGAGTACCGAGTTAAAAAAGTAACTGATAGGAACGAGATCCCTGTTGATCGTCTTTTCACCGGCGGTAACGATATCTTTTAAGAGATTAATCCTGAAGGGATCGAGCCGAGAAAAAAGAGAATGTTTGTTCACATAAGTATTTTTTAGGTCCAATCTGTCGATTTTTTGGCTGAGTTTTTGATGGACGAGAGTTAATTGGCCTGTGCTGGCAAGAAAAATATTGGAATCGCCGGGTACGATTTCAACGACTGGGAATTCCCCCTTGAGAGTGAAATAAAGAGAGGCTAAATAATTCTGCAGTTCTGGGCTGATATAATTCTCGGCGGAGGAGACACGGAAAGAAAAAATTCCACCTGGCACCAGCCCATTCTTGGCCATGTGGAAAAATTCTTTGGTGTAAAAACGATTTATCTGGGCAGTTGATGGATCGGGCAGATTGAGAATGATGATATCATAAGAGCTGTCCGTCTTTCTCAAGAAAGCTCTCCCATCTTGGAAAAAGAGATGTACTCTTTCATCGTTGAAGCTCTGCTTTGCATGTTCAGGGAGGTACTCGAGGCTGAGATGGATGATCTCTGGATCAAGCTCTACATAATCCACCCGTTTTACGGGATATTTCAACATCTGTTGCAGACTTCCACCCGCACCTCCGCCGATCAGAAGAACAGATTTTGCTTCTGGTTTTTGGAGAAGTGCAAAATGAATGGATTCTTCCGAGGAGGCAAGATCTGGATAGGAGTAGATCAAAAGTGAATTGTTGTAAAGCGAAAGCTGTTCTCCTGTTTTGATGAGTTGCAGCTTTCCGAAAGGAGTATCCTCGCTTTCGATCAGGTGAAAGGGCTTCCAGTAGATCTTTTGACTCGGAAAGTCGAATACACAGAATGCAGCGTAGGAAAAAAGAACAAGCAGGAGGAGGCTCATGTGTTTTTTGTATCCGATGGACATAAAGATCGACAAGGCTGAGAGTGCTCCCACTGCTGCAACGGCCTGCCAATTGGAAAGGAAGGGTATGAAAAAGAAGTAAACGGCGAAACCTGCGGCTGCTGATCCTAAAGATTCCATAAGATAAACATGAGTGAGAGATCCTTCAAGAAATACGGTGTTGTATACGAACATCATTCCCAGGGGAAAGCTGACAAAAAGGGTGAGAACAAGGGAATGGATGAGCATAGGGACTATTCCTGTAATTTCACCTGGAAGCGTTTGAAGAAGGAATCTGGAGAAGCGCAACAGAACGAGACATACTGGGAAGAGAAAAATGACAAGATAATAAAAGGAGGCTAGCTTTGACCTATCCCACCTCAGTTTAGAGGCATACAGGCTTCCTACTCCTCCCCACAGGAGCCATGAAGCGAGAATGAAACCGATGGTGATCTCGTTTCCATAGAAATGAACGGAAAATTCTCTGAGAAGGAAGATTTGAAAAGAGAGAGCCAGAAACCCCAATAGAAAGGGCGGTACATGTTTGTTCATAGAGCCGTTTATGCCCAGACACCTGGGATTCTATTCCCACAGAACTTGCATTTTCCCTTTTCGATTTCCATTTGCTGGATATGATAGATCGTTCTTTTGATCACCACATTTTCACAGTTGGGACAGAATGTGTTTTCGTATTTGTGCCCTGCGACATTTCCGATATAAACATATCGCAGCCCTTCTTTAACAGCCACTCGGTGGACCTGCTCAAGAGTGGACACCGGAGTAGGGGGGAGGTTTTTCATCAGATACATCGGGTGGAATCGGGAAAAGTGCAGAGGAACGTCAGGCCCGATCTCTTTCAGTATCCACTGTGAGAGGCGCCGAATTTCATCAGGGGCATGGTTGAGGGTGGGGATAACGAGATAGACGATCTCCAGCCAGACCTTGCTCTGAGCAATAATCTTTATCGCATCGAGTACAGGCTGGAGTTCGCCTCTTACATATTCCGTATAAAACTTCTGATTGAATGCTTTTAGGTCGACTTTGATCGCATCCACGACTTTCAGCAGTTCGACAAGGGGTTCGGGACTGATGTGTCCGCCGGTAACCACGACGTTTCTTATATCTTTTTTTCGCGCCTCTAGAGACGTGTCAAACATATATTCATAGAAAACGACTGGCTCAGAATATGTGTAGGCGATAACCGGACATCGGTTTTTTTCAGCGGTGCGCACCACAGATTCAGGAGGGAGATCCAAATGCCTGATCTGTTCCGGTCTGACTTGGGAGATCTCCCAATTCTGACAGAATTTGCAGTTCACATTGCATCCTGCTGAGGCGATCGAGAGAGCAGAGCTTGATGGGAGAAAATGAAAAAAGGGCTTTTTTTCGATAGGATCGATGTGGACGGCGCAGGCCTTTCCATAGACCAAGGTGTAGTAAGTCCCTCCGATGTTTTCTCTAACCCCACAGTATCCTCTTTCCTTATCGCCCAGTTTGCACATGCGGGGACATAGAGTGCATTCGATTTCTCGGTCTGGATATTTTTTATAATACCTGGCTTCTACTTTGGATAAATTTGCTGTATCGCTAAAGGCATGAAGATCCATGAAGGCCGAGGCCATACCCGAGCTCGCTAAGGCACTGGCTGCTCCGGCGGTTTTTAAAAATTTTCTCCTATCCATCTATACATTCACCTCGATGATATCGATTTTATTCTGATCGGCCTTTCCCAGGCCTATGTTCTCTGCCGTCTTGAGATATAAGGGCTCTCTGTTCTCCTCTTTGAGAGAAGGGAGCCCTTTTTTTGCTCTGAGTTTTTCAATGATCTTCCATCCTACGAAGTCGGCGGCAACGGGATCGAGACTGAAAATCAGAGTGCCCAGTGCCTCGGCCCATTTAGCATGATAGGAAGGACCCCGGTGGTACTGGACGGTTGTGGCATCCAAGATGGTCAATTTGTGCTTTTTCTTTATCAGGTCTGAGTCAAACAGATCTGCAACATAGGGGTTGCAGTTCGTGTCATGATATTTATTCGGGTTGTGAACGGCACCGAAGTAATTTTTCATCCCTCCAGTCATGCCTGCCAGCCCGTGATCTTTCAATATGGCCAAGCTTATGGAGGCGGAAATATGCTCCCTCTGGATCGATGAAAAAAGGCTCCCGATACTTCGGTGAGCGACGAGATTTTTGTTGTATCCAATACCCTGTGTATCTGTGCCGAAGATTTTGATCCCCCCCTTATTGAGGTTCAAATCATATCCAGCATCCTTGAGTTCTCTATTCGTACGGTCCCATATAATGACGTTCCTATCTAGAATGTGACTTTTAGTAATCATATCGGCTAGACAGAGCGCAGTCTCTGGTCGCGTGGAGATATTTTTCCCCCCGATGGTGTTGATTTTGATTCCGATCTTACTCTCTGACGGAAAAATGGTTTTAAAAATATCGTTTTGGCTGTTCTGTCCGGTGAGCACAGCCAGTCCTCGTTCATACATTTGGATCAAAGTCTTTATGTTCAGTTCTTTTCCCAAGGAGAGATCCCTTTTCCCTTTGACAATAACCACTCTTGACATGGGACTCTTTTCTTTCACCTCTCTGGTCTAAAGTTACTCTCTCCCATAGGTTATGTCAACATGGCTTGAGAGCGTTTGTCACCTTACCGCATCTTCAAATAAACGCAAACTCGATGCTTTGAACAGATGCAATTTTTTATGAAATCTGGTAAAAAAGACAGTGAAACCATTTTTGCCGTACTTATAGGAGTGAAGGCCATGGATATAAAAAACCACAAATTCTGTGGAGGAATTTTCTTCCTCTGTCTGCTTATCCTCTCCCTGCCAAATTCGATGCTGAGCTGGAATGAGTGGGGGAATGAACAGTCCCTGAGAGCCCTTTTGCCTGCCGTGGAAGGACTGGCTCCCGAAGACACTCCTCAGATATATTATCCAGAAAATCTGTTTGAATATATAAACGGGGCAGCTGAGATATATCTCTCATATGGTTTTAAGGAATTGATTGTTGCCGAATACAAGAAGAGCGATGCTTCGGATACGGTTGCGGTTGAAATATATGACATGGGAAACCATAAAAATTCCTTTGGGATCTACAGCGCAGAACGATATCCCGATAATGAGTTTGTCTCTATTGGGACCCAGGGTTACGTGGAAGAGGGAGCGTTGAATTTTCTGGTGGGGCGTTATTATGTCAAGCTCCTCTGTTTTGACTGCGGGGAAAATGCAGAAAAAACGCTCAAAGTATTATCAGAGGATATCGCGGAAAGAGTCGCTGACAAAGGCGGATTTCCTGCGTCGCTCAAGGCCTTCCCTGAGGAAGGACGCTTACCCAATTCAGAAAAGTATATCCTTAAGAATTTTATGGGCTATCGGTTTCTGCATGACGGATATTTAGCCAACTACGAAGTGGATGGGATTTCTTTTGATTGTTTTCTGATTGAGGGAGAGAATCCAGAAGCGGCTCAAAGTATGTTCGACCAATTCCTCGAGGCAAAGGGATCATCGAATGTCCAGAAGATTTCATCAGGGTATCAGATCGAGGACAGGTATTACCACAATATTTTCTTGGCCCTGGTTGAAAACTATGTCTGCGGAGTGATGAAGATAGAGGAAGGCAAAGAAGAAGTAGGGGAGAAGTATTTAAAGAATCTGGCAGCCCGCGCCAAAAAACTGGATTCCTGACCAGGAGGAGTCATTCGGCTATTCGTAGTGGAGGTTGAGCAGATAGTCCTGCATCTGGCCTATCAATCTTTCGATTTCCCTGGTCTTTTTCTCTCTTGCTGAAAGCTCGATTTGGTGACCCAAGGTGCTTATCTTCTCAAAACCATAGCATTTGCCAGAGCCCTTCATCTTGTGCCCTAAGTCCTCGATTTTGTTAAAATCCCTCTTATCGAGAGCTGTTTTTATTTTTCTTATGTCGTCTTTCCTGCTCTGGAGATATCCAGGAATCAGGGGAAGAAGAGTTTCATCCAGGACAATTTTTTCTTTCTTGAAATTTGCTTTTCTTACGTGCTTATTTATAGTCTCTATCAAAACTGACCGAAAAGATGATTTTTCGATAAAGTCATCGAAGCCTGCATCCAAGCACGTTGTTCCCTTCTCTTGGAAGGTGGAACCTGTCAGCGCAACGACCGGAGTCCTTGGGAGGACGTTTTCATATTCATATTTCCGTATCAGATTAAGAGCTTCAAATCCATCGACTTCAGGCATATGTATATCTAAAAAAATGATCGAATATGATTTTTCCTTATAAAGATCGACGGCCTCTTGTCCATTGCTGGCGATGTCAATGTTGAAGCCAGCATGAGTGGCACAGACTTTGACAAGGATCTGATTAGGAACAGAATCATCCGCAGCAAGTATCCTGATTTGAGGGTTTTTCAGAGCCTCGGGCTGGTGAGCTAAATTGTGTTTTTTGAGATTTGGAGAATGGAGGGGGATGATGTCCTGTAATTTCCCGAATTCTTTAATGAGCTGTTCAAGAAGAATCTCGGCTCGTTGGATCTCCTTTTTTTTTCCTGAAATTTCTATTTCAGATGATGTCTCATACAGGCCATCCAGGCTTAAATTTCCTGAGGATCCCTTCAGACTGTGTCCAATCATTTCGATGCTTTTAAAATCTCTTTGTTCCACGGCTTTTCTCAAAAGCCCGTATTTCACGGCAAAATCCTCTATGTAGATGTCGATCAATTGACCGAGAAAGGCCTCGTCCCCTCCGACCCTTTCCATCACCGATGCGAGATCGATGGGGAAAGTTTTGCCGAGGTTCTTTTTTCCCTTCATATCTTTTGCATTCAGCGAGCCTGGATTGCCGAGAGTATTTCAGGCTGGCTATTCATGAGCTTGATTTCTCCGGGATGGGAAAAAATTTTTGAGTTCTGTAAATTGCTTGTTGAGCAGTTGAAAATGATACCTGGCGCGTTCGATGTCTTCCTCTCTCCCTGCCATCTCGATTTGATAGGATGTTTTGTGGAGATAGGTTAAACTCAAGTTTCCGGAGGAGCCTTTGAGGCTGTGACCTATCTCTCTAATCGTGGTGAAATCTCCGTGATCGATTGCCTTTCTGAGAAGATCATTTTTTTCCAGAAAATCTTCAACGTAGATGTTGATCAACTCCTGAAGAAGAGACTCGTCCCCGCCGATTCGTTCTAAAGCGGAGGGAAGATCGATCGGTTGTGCAGGATTCAAATCTTTTGATTCTGACATTTTGACTCACATTTTATCCTTTTTTTTAATAAGCACGCAATTGCGGCCTTTGCTTTTTGACTTAAGGAGAGCTTCATCGCTTGCCATGACCAGTGTTTCCGGATGCAAATCAGGAAATGTTTCCGATGAGACCCCTCCGAGACTGATTGTTACGTCGAGTGCACCGAGATCTGTTTGGATTTTCTTATCAGATATGCTCTGTCGAAGCCTTTCGGCAATTTTCTCGGTCATGGCTCTGCTGCAATTAGGGAGGATGACAAAAAGCTCATCCCCGCCAATTCTACAGATTTCATCATAATTACGAACGCATTTCCGAAGCCGGGAGGAAATCTCAAGGAGAACCGCATCCCCGCAGTGATGCCCGTAAGTGTCGTTAATTATTTTAAAATTGTCCACATCGATCATGAGTGTGGCTAAGGGATGGTTTTCTCGCTGGGCGCGGTTGATCTCCTTCTCGAGCAACTTGAACAGCCTTTTCCGATTCCAAAGGCCTGTCAGACTATCGCTATCTGCTTGTTCTTTGAGCTGCCTTTGTAGATCGATGATGCGCCTTCCTGTTTTAAGGCGAGCTTTCAATTCATGGCGATTGAAAGGCTTGGTTATGTAGTCATCTGCCCCTGCTGAAAAACCTTTTATAAGATCGTTCTGCTGGTCCTTTGCCGTAAGCAGAATCACGTAAGTGTATTCTTTGTTTTCCTCGTTATGACTAGTATGGCGGATTTTTCTGCATAAATCGATGCCGTTGATCTTGGGCATCATCCAATCCAGAACGGCAAGTCCAATGTTTTCGTCCCGATAGACTTTCCAGGCTTTCTCTCCGTCTTGGGCCACGACCACATCATATCCCCACCCCCCGATGTTTTTCTGTAAAATTTTTGCCGATACAAGGTTATCTTCTGCGATCAATACTTTTATCAAGTCTTCTCTGTTTGACAATTTGTGCTTATTCATGATCATCCATCTATTTTGGCGGTTTGGCGAATTTTTGGACGACTGTTTCAATTTTTGAAAATAATTCGTTTGCCTTGAGGGGTTTTGAGACATAATCATCCATGCCTGCCTCTAAGCACATCTCACGGTCGCCCTTCATAGCATGGGCTGTCATTGCGATGATGGGGATATACCCTCCTGTTTGTTTTTCTCTCTTCCTGATGGCGGTGGTTGCTTCAAAGCCATTCATATTGGGCATCTGGATGTCCATCAAAATCACATCGAAGATTCCTTTCTCTACTGCATTCACTGCTTCCTTTCCGTCCCTGACTCCTTTCACTTGGTGACCTTGTTTTTCAAGCATAAAATAGGCCACTTTTTGATTGACGATATTGTCCTCAGCAATCAGGATCCGATAGGAACTTTTTGTTGCCTTGGCCTCTTCCTCTGCAGCCGGAGGTGCTGAACTTTCCTGTGGAGTCGTCATCTCGACAGGGGGATTCGCCGTTCGAGGTTCAGCTTGTCGTTCGGGTGAAAAAGAGGGGTCTGCTGTAATATCTTCGTCTTGAATTCTTGTCAAGATAGAATCAAAGGTTTCCAAGAGTGAATCCTGTCTGATTGGTTTGGTGATACTTCCAGGTGAGCCCAGTCTCTGCCAGGGAGTGGCATCTCCTTTGTGACTGGATGAGGCGAGCATCATCACCGTTCTTCGTGCCATATCGGGGTTGTGTTTCATGTGATCCTGAAGGATGAAACTTTCCATCCCCGGAAGATAGGCATCGATGAGATAAAGAGTGAAAGGCTTGTCTTCTCTGCTTGATTTGTCGATTATGGTCAGTGCCTCCCCGGCGCTTTCTGCCTCCATAATTCTTATCTGCCAGTCTGAAAGCATCTTTTTGACCATATTCCGGGTGGTAGCGTTATCATCGACTATAAGAAGGGAAATGTTCCCGATCTGATACTTTCCATATTCGAGCTTCTCCTCTAGAGGTCTCGAATCGAGCCCGAGTTCTGCGGTAAAAAAGAATGTGCTTCCTTTGTCGACTTCACTTTCCACCCAGATATTTCCGCCCATTAGTTCGACAAATTGACGGGATATAGAAAGTCCTAATCCGGTTCCTCCAAATTTACGTGTCATTGAACCATCGGCTTGGGCGAAAGCATCGAAGATTATTTTCTGTTTTTCCTTGGCAATACCCATCCCCGTATCCTGAACAGAAAAGAGGAGTCGAACACTTTTTTTTGTCCGCAGATCCTCGGCCACCGAAACCACCACTTCGCCCTCGTTGGTAAATTTCAAAGCATTGGAGAGGAGATTGATAAGAACTTGTTTTAATCGGCCAGGATCCCCGATAACCTTGTAGTGGAGCTCTTTGGGAACGTCGCAGACGAGATCTAATTTCTTCTTATAGGCATCCAAAGCCAGAGGAGAAACCGTTTCGTACAGGAAATCATGCACGTTGAAACTGATGGATTCGAACTCAATTTTTCTCGCCTCTACTTTCGAGAAGTCCAGAAGGTCGTTGATGAGAGTCATCATCGATTCAGCTGACTTCTTAATTCCAGTGATGTATTCTTCCTGTTCAGGAGACAAGTCTGTCTCCAAAACGAGGTCAGTCATACCCAGAATTCCATTCATTGGAGTGCGGATTTCATGGCTGATATTAGCGAGGAATTCACTTTTTGCTTGATCGGCACTTTGTGCCTGCCTCTGAGCGGTAACAAGCTCTGTGACATCTACCAAGTTGACGATGATCCCCTCATATCGGCTTTTGAAATAAATAGGTTGCAGCCGAATGATCGACTCCAGGTCAAAGATTGGACTCTGTATAATCATGGGCTGAGCATTGGGAGAGGAACGAAAATCCTGGATCAAATTCTTCAATTTCTGGGAAGAAATTTCCGGATGGAAATCCCAAAGGCTCTGACCTATGACTTCTGATCTTTCTCTTTCGGCAATTCGGAGGAAATAGTCATTCACCTCGATGACTCTATCTTCTCCGTCGGCAAAAATCACGCCTTCTTCCATTCCAGAGATCATGGCCGAAAGTTTGACGGCCTCTTTCTGGAGGGCTTCCTCTGTGATCTTTCGTTCGGTAATATCCTGGATCTGGACAAGATATCCAAAAGAAGACCTCTGTCCCTCCTTGCCTATGGGGGTAATCACCACATCAAGATAGATAGATCCGCTTTTTGATGTTTCATAGAGGTTTAATTCTTTGATTTTTTCGAAATCATGTAAGACCTCACATCTGGCAGGTTCCCCCTTTAACAGATCGTTCCTCACTTGTTCCGGCAGGTTTGGATTCTGGAATAGATTGAGCCTGGTGACTTCTTCTGGATTCTGGATTCCAAATATTTTCAGACTTGCCTCATTGGCTTCGATAAGGTTTCCAAGAGTATCGTACAGTTCAATCCCTATTGGTGACTTTGTAAAGATGTTTCTAAAACGTTCTTCGCTTTTCCTCAATGCTGCTTCTGCCCGTTTGCGTTCGGTGATATCGCGCAGAACACCTTCAACTCCGATACTCTTCCCGTTTTCATCTCGGAGAATCCTTGCATTGACCGAAGCCTCAATTTTTCTTCCGTCCTTTGTCATGAGGGACAATTCATAATCGTTCGCAAATCCGTCTTCTCGAAGCTTTTTCATCAGAACATCGCGGTCATCCGGATTGCTATAAAAATCCGTTACCTGATGATTGATGACTTCTTCTGGCCGATAGCCTGCTTGGTTGAAAACCGATGGACTTATCTCTGTGATCACTCCATTTTTATCAGTTCGGTAGTAAACATCATGGAACGACTCAAAAATCAACCTGTACTTTTCTTCATTCTTTTTCAGCTTTTCTTCAGCCCATTTTCGATCGGTTATATCTTTATCCACACCTCGATATCCCAGCAGTTCTCCACTGTCATCCAGAATGGGGACGCCATTGGTAAGCAGCAAGACTCTCCTCCCATCCTTCGTCAGGTTCCAGTTTTCCAGATCGACGATTGGTTTTTGTTCCTCAGCAATTTTGCTAAAAATGTTTTTGACTCTGTCTGCTTCCTCCAACAACATCAGGTCAAAAGGTGTTTTGCCGATTATCTCCTCAGGTGTGTATCCGAGGAGCTGTTTCACCCGCCCAGAGGCAAATGTGTATTTCCATCCTTTTTCGACTTCCCAAATCCAGTCTGCGGAGCTGAGCGCCACATCATGAAATCTCTTTTCTGAGTTTTTTAATTCGTCAATGATCTTTTTCTGTTCGGTGATATCCCGGTAGATGCCATAGATAGCTTCTAACCTGCCCTCCACAACTATAGGTGCTGATAAGATGGAAACGTTGATCAACCGCCCATCTTTCCGGCGCCGAATTGTTTCCAGCCTCATCCTTTCCCCATGAGCTGTGCGCTGGGTGATGAACAATGCTTGTTCTTTACAATCCTCTGGAGCGACCAGTCTGTCGATATGATGTCCTATGATCTCATCTTTCGTATATCCGAACAGTCTTGTGAATTCACTGTTGACTCTGATCACATTGCCTTCTCTGTCGGCAAGGACGATTGCCTCTTGTGCACTTTCGAACAATTGATCGAGATAGGCTCTTTCGATCTGCAGCTTTTTTTCGAGATTCAGGGAATCCTGCTGTCTTTGGGAGTTTTCCTCATCTCCCTTCAGATTATCGAAAATATGTTTCTCGTCAAACATCTTTTTGGTATTCACAGCGGATCCTCTGGGAAAGCTCGGCCCCGTTTAAACCGGGCATATTCCAATCGAGAATGGTTGGCCGGAACGTATTGGATTTAGCAAGCTCCCAAGCGTCAATCCCATCGCTGGCCGTGACGATATCATAACCCCATTCTTTGAGGTGCTTTTCAAGGTCGTTACAGGAGATGCAATCGTCTTCGGCTATCAGTATTTTCATGTCATTTTTGTCACTCAATATCTATTCACATATATATGTGTATCCTCTCCTCACCATGATTTTATTCAGGGGAGAACAGGGGTCAATCGCCTTTCTAGGTGATTAGAGGGGTGATATTCCTTACCTTATGTTCACCTTTATAGAGGAGATTTGACATTTGGTGTTACAGAATAAAGAATCACTGCCAATGACTTTTGTTTTCTTTAAGGTTTGAATATAATTGTAATCAAGAGATTACCGGTGAAAGAAAACAAAGTTATCACGGTTTGCTTAGTGATTATCGTGATTTTTATAGGAGGCGTGGTCCTTCGTTTAGCGAAACCGGTGCTGTTTCCCTTCTCTCTTGCAGTTTTTCTTTCCTTTGTGCTCGCTCCCTTGCTGGATTTTTTGACTCGACTTAAAGTCCCCAAGATGGTTTCTATTATTTTCATTATGATCCTTACGTTTCTTATCCTCTATCTTTTGGGATCGCTCATTTATTCCAGTGGGAAATCCTTTGCCGGCGAACTGCCGAAATACAGCCAAAAAATTGACTCCATTTTGACTTCTTTTCAAGACAAGTATAATCTTTCCGGACCAGAATGGCAGACAATCGATTGGGTGAGACAGTTCGATTTGAGCAAAACAGCAGGTATTCTTCTCGATGCCCTGGGCCCGTTTTTATCATTCGTTTCAAATATTTTTTTGATTCTTCTTTTCCTCATTTTCATATTAGCTGGAAGAGGCCAAATGATTCCAAAGATCGAAAGGTCTTTCAATGTGGAGAGAGCTTCAAAAGTCAGCCAAGTTATCTATAATATCGACAATCAGATTCAAAGGTATTTGGCTATAAAGACAGTGGTGAGTTTTTTCACAGGTTTATTTGCTTTGATCGTACTCCTGCTTTTTGGAGTGGATTTTGCCATACTGTTTGGATTTATGACTTTCGTACTGAATTATATTCCTAATATTGGCTCATTCTTTGCAACCGGATTCCCTGTGATCATAGCTTTTTTTCAGTTCGACAGCGCTTGGCCTGCTTTCTGGATTCTGATCATTCTCACTCTGATTCAGCAGTTAATGGGAAATTTCGTTGAACCTAGGCTGATGGGAGAAGGTTTGGGTCTCAGCCCTCTCGTCATTCTCTTTTTCCTTTTTTTCTGGGGTTGGCTGTGGGGGATTCCCGGGATGATTCTTTCAGTGCCGATTGCTGCGGTAGCCAAGATCGTTTGCAGCAATATTCCTGAGCTGAATTTCATCGCTGTATTTATGAGTCAGGGTAAGGAAGCTAAGGCATCGTGAGGACTTTTTTCTGCTGACTCATATCTTGAATTTTTGAAAACCTTTTCTCAACCGCCTGTAAATAGCTGCGGCCTTCTAGGTTGCTTCCTGCAAAGTATTTAGCGGCTGCAATGATTCTATCAAGCACTTTGAGCTTTTCTTCCCTCGAATAAGTTTGGGATTTTCCAGGTACGATGATCCGTCCTTCATATTTACACTGTTCTATCGCCTGGTAAACCGCTTCACCAAGGTCATTCCGAGGTTTCAGGCTCTTATCAGGCATGAGGACAAGACCTTTGTCTTTTTCGGTCTTGTTTCTGACATACTCCAGAGCCAGCAAAGCATCTTTATCACTGAGAGAAGGATTTTTCTCGGCATATTCTTTTATGGGTGCCTCGACATGAAAAGCCAGCCAGGCCATTCGTTCATCTTTTAAAATATCTTCTTCTCCGAATGTCTGCCGGGGTGGTGTATGTCTTTTTTCGATGATTCTTTTTTCCTGATAGGATTTGTGTTTGGAGAGGTAAGAACAGTCGGCAGGACAGTGAAGTTCTTTTTCTCTGAGTTGGCCGCAGCAGAGGCTGCAGATTGACTGCCCTAGAGCCGGACAGAATCTTTTGGCCTTACGCTTACCGCATCTTGAGCATTTCGCCATCCGTCTTCTTCTCTATCTTATAAAGTTATCAACAAAAAAACAATGTCAGGTCTTTATAAAGGATCTGAATCATCCAGGGCAAAAAATTGTGCTCACACAAAATTGAAGAGCCCGATAAAACGCATGGATTTATTCTGGGGATGTGTCCACACAATGCCCCGAAAAAAAAATGTATTATAAGGTGTTTAACAGGTGAGATGAAAGGCGCCTACAGTCTTTTTTTCTCCATAAAGAGAGTTGTAAGTTTCTGCGGCCTTCTTTGTTTTTTCAACGATGAGATGGAATCCATGGGATTCTGCATATCTTTTGACCTCTTCATCGACTTTCATCATTCCTAGGTATCCTGTCCCAACGACGAGGATGTCGGGCTCTTCTTCAAGAACGTCCTGGATATCCTGCAAACAGAGCCGATGCCCTGTTTTTCTCCACCAAGAGGGCTCGATCCTATCCGGGTAGATGATCAAATCCGATGTGTAAGCCTTTCCAGAAATGATCATCCGACCAAATGTATAAGATTCAATCATCGTTTTTTTCTCAAAAGAAAAGTATCCGGTGTGAAGAACTTTATTTTCTTTCCCATCAAGTTCTTGAGTGCTTTCTGTGCGGCATTTTGTTCGGCTTCTTTTTTGGAGCTACCCGTGGCTTTGGCAAGAGATTTCTTTTTGTGAAATACTTCTACGATGAATTGCTTTTTATGATCAGGTCCTTTGGTTGTGAGTGTTTTGTACACTGGAGCTGGGAGGCTTTCCTTCTGAAAATACTCCTGTAATGCGGATTTATAGTTGTTGATCAGGAATTTCTCGACGTTGACTTTCTTGTAAAAAGAATTTAGCAGCCCCCAAAGGAAAACCCTCGCATTGGCGAGCCCTCCGTCTAGGTAGATGGCAGCGATTATCGCCTCGAAGGTGCCTGCCAGGATGGTTCTTTTCCTGCGGCCACCGCTTTTCTCTTCGCCTTTTCCGAGCAGAACATATCGGTCGAGTTTGATTCTTTTTGCAAAGGAAGAAAGAGAGGGGGTTCTGGCTGCTGCCGATTTGAGTTTGGAGAGTTCACCTTCGGACAGGGAAGGAAATTCTGAGACCAAAAAATCAGCCACAATCAAGCCTAATACAGAATCCCCCAAGAATTCAAGGACTTCATTGTCTGTTATTTCGCTTTCCTGGCTTTCATAGGCAAAAGAACTGTGAGTGAGGGCTTGTTGGATCAAATCTTTGTTTTTGAAAGAATATCCTATTCTTTTTTCAAGAGAAATCCACTTTACAGTCATGGGATATTTACGGATAAACGATTTTTCCTCCGACGATGGTCATAACAGGCGCACCCTTCAACTTCCATCCGTGAAAGGGCGTATTCCGGCTTTTGGAGCGAAATTGGTTTTTGTCGACCACGACTTCCTGATGGAGTTTGAGGATAGTCAGGTCAGCATCTGTGCCAACAGCTATTCTCCCTTTGTTTTCTAACCCAAGGATTCTGGCCGGATTGGAAGACATCATAGCGATGAACTTATCAATACCTATGATGTTTTTGTTGACCAGCTTGTCCAGCAGAAGAGAGACTGCCGTTTCCAAGCCATTGACGCCGAAAGGTGCCTGATCGATTTCTACATCCTTCTCATCAGGGGTATGGGGAGCGTGGTCAGTAGCGAAAACGTCGATGTAATCCTCTTTTATAGCCTCCAAAAGTGCACTGACATCATCGCTGCTCCGGAGCGGCGGATTGACTTTATAATCGGAGTTGAAGGTTTCCATGTGGGAATCATTCAACAAGAGGTGATGGGGTGTGACCTCTGCGGTAATTTTTACCTTTTCCTTCTTCGCCTTTATGAGAAGATCCACGGAGCCCTTGACACTGAGATGGGCGATATGGACCCTGGCGTCTGCTTTTTTTGCCAGGATGATATCACGGGCAACCATAATTTCCTCAGACGAGGCGGGGATCCCTTTTATCCCGAGTTTATAGGAATAATATCCCTCGTGCATGATCCCTTCGCGGCTGAGATTTCTGTCTTCGCAGTGATCGATGGTCAAAGTCTCGAGTAGCTTGGAATACTCTAAGGCCCTGCGCATCACAAGGCTGTTTTCTATCGGGTGTCCGTCATCAGTGAAGGCTATGGCTCCTGCGGCATTCAGATCTGCCATATCGGTCAGAATTTCGCCACATAGGCCTTTGGTGACAGCAGCAATCGGGAACACATTGACCACAGCATTCCGCTTCGCCTCTGATAGGATATATTCAGTCACTCCACGATTGTCGTTGACCGGAGCGGTGTTGGGCATGCAGGCGATGGATGTGAATCCTCCTTTGGCGGCCGCCAGAGCACCTGTTTTTATGGTCTCTTTATCCTCATATCCAGGCTCTCGGAGATGGACGTGCATGTCGATGAATCCAGGAGCTACTACCAGGCGAGAAGCATCTATTACTCTGAGATCTTTTCCTTCGATTCTCGGCTTTATGTCTGCGATTTTTCCTTTATCGAGTAGAATATCGAGTGTTTCGTCTGTTCCTGAGTAGGGATCGATGACCCTGCCGTTTTTAATCAGTAGTTTCACGTTCTTTTCCTCCAAGCAGTAGGTAAAGAACTGCCATCCTTACGGCGATGCCGTTTTCGACCTGTCTGAGGATGACAGATTTTGTCGAGTCAGCCAGATCCGTGGATATCTCGATTCCTCGATTGATCGGTCCCGGGTGCATAATTATGGCATTCTTTTTTGCACGCCGGAATCTTTTTCGGGTCAGACTGAATACTTCCCTGTATTCGCGCAAAGATGGGAAATAATTCCTCTGTTGTCGTTCCAGCTGGATCCTGAGCATCATGACTACGTCAGCTCCTTCGATAGCTCTATCGAAGTTGTAATCCAATTCCACTCCTAATTTAGCAAATTCCAGAGGCAGTAAGGGTGGAGGACCGACACAGACTATTCTTGCCCCCAATTTGTTCAGTAGAAAAATATTGGAGCGCGCCACTCGGCTGTGCAGAATATCTCCGACAATCAGAACTTTCAAACCATCGAGTTTCTTTTTTTCCTGATTAATGGTGAAGGCATCCAGAAGGGCTTGAGTGGGATGTTCATGGGCTCCATCTCCGGCATTTATAACTGGAGACCGGCAGAAGGTGCTGATATAGTGGGGAACACCAGGACAGGAATGCCGGATAATAATGGCATCGGATTGCATGGCTTCCAGGTTCAGGACTGTGTCCTTCAACGTTTCTCCTTTGATAACACTGCTGGTCTGCCTGCTGAAATTAACGATGTCAGCACTCAATCTTTTGGCAGCGAGTTCGAAAGAGCTTATTGTCCTCGTGCTCGGCTCGAAGAAAAGGTTGATAATCGTCTTTCCTCTGAGCGTAGGCACTTTTTTTACTTCTCGCGTGGAAATTTCTAAAAAAGATTCCGCGGTTTCCAGTATGGTCAAAATGTCCTCTTTTGACAGGGTTTCTATTCCCAGGAGATGTTTGTGTTGAAAGGACACGTGGTTTCTCCTATTCGAATTCAGCGGGTTCTGTTATCAGAATCTCGTCACTTTCATCGATCTCTTTCAGATGAACCTGGACGATTTCTCGTTTTGATGTGGGCAGAAATTTTCCCACGTAATCAGCACGGATAGGGAGTTCCCGATGGCCTCGGTCGATGAGGACAAGAAGCTGGATGGTTTTCGGACGGCCAAGATCGATCAAACTATCCATGGCTGCTCGGATGGTCCTCCCTGTGAAAAGAACATCATCGACGAGAAGGACATCTTTATCTGTCACCGAAAAATTGATTTCCGTCTTTTTAACCATATGCTGGGATTCGAGTTCGGAGAAGTCATCCCTGTATAAAGTGATGTCCAAAACCCCGACCGGGATTTCAATCTTTTCCAGTTCCCTTATCATCTTTGACATCCTTTTGCCAAGGTAGATTCCTCTGGTTCTGATCCCTACGATGACCAAGTTGTTGAGATCACGGTTGCGTTCGATAATCTCTGTTGCTATGCGATGGAGAGCTCGCTTTATTTTACGAGCATCCATAACTTTGGCTTTGACTTTTTCTTTCATATTGCCGGCTCCTGACCTCTCTGAATCGTTCATAAAAACTCGTGGATAATCCGTATTTTTTTTAAAAATCAGCACCCTTCGTGGATAGGACTTTATAGGGTTTCCGATCATGAAAATCACTAAAAAAATGCATCATCTCTGGCAAAAAGTCAACTGGAATTATCAACAAGTGCTCGGGATTTGCGGGTCCTCTATGTGAAAATGCTTCTTCGCTGATTCAATATCTTTTTTTATTTGAAGAGACAGATCCTCCGGAGTTTCGAATTTTTTTTCATCTCTGATTTTTCTCAAAAAAAGAATGCGAATTCTCTCTCCATAGAGGTTATCCTTGAAATTCATAATATATGATTCGATATGGATGTCATCATCATTAAATGTCGGCTTGCTGCCCACATGCGTTACCGCAGGCCAGATTTTTGACCTGATTCCCACCTGCGAGATAAACACGCCTTTTGGGACGATCTCATTGAGAGGATAGATGTTAGCAGTAGGAAAACCGAGATGTTTTCCTCTGGATTTTCCTTTGATGACCTTCCCTTCAATTTCATAGGGTCTTCCGATGAGGAGGTTCGCTTTTTCGGGATTTCCCTTTTGGAGAAATTCTCGTATCAGGCTGCTGCTGACCACATAGCCTTCCTTGACAACAGGAGGAATCGACCAGACTTTAAAATTGAGTTCACCTGCAAGAGATCTGAGTTTTGATATGTCGCCTTCTCTATTCTGTCCGAACCGGAAATTTTCTCCGACGATGATCTCTTTGGCATTAAGCTTAGCGAAAACAAGAGAACGGATAAACTTTTCTGCTGGAGTGTCGGCAAATTTTTGATCAAAGGGTGATACGACGACATACCGTACGCCATATTTTTCGATTTCGCTCAATCGTTGGTCGAGTGTTTGAAGCATTTTCACTTTTCCGCTCCCTAAGACGTTTTCAGGATGAGGGTAAAAAGTCAAAAGAAGAGAAAAGAGGCTGTGCTTTCTTGCTTCTCTGACCAGTGTTTCGAGAATTTTCTGATGACCTAGATGGATACCATCGAAGTTACCTATAGCGACAATGCATTTTTTTGAGAAGGAAGGGAGGTGTTTTAAGCCCTTTATGACTTGCATGAAATCATAATTTTATGATTTTTGCTTTTTCCATGTAGGACAATTTGAGTTGATGAAGGCTGGATTTTATGAATTGTTCTTCTTCAGGTTTCAAGTTTCCCTTTGTTCTTTCTTGGAGCAAATCAAGCAAATCAATCATTCTTTTTGCTAGAGAAAGATTTTGAGCATCCTCCTTTTCCTTTTCCTCCTTGATCTGCCCGAGAGAGAGCAATCCCTGGGTAAAAAAGGGAAGAACGAGAGAACTGAATTCGAGAGGGGGGAGAACAAATGGAACCTCCTCCTTATTTTCCTTTTCTGACTGTTCTTTTTTTGTCTTTTTATTTTCGTTCATTTTTTTTCCATTGTGTGGGTATTTCAGCTCGTTAGCTGGATTGAAATTTGCTCCTGCTTGACCTATGTTGGTTGAGCTGGTAAAAAATAGTACACCATCGTATGAAATAATTCAAGGTAGCGGAATCATGGAAAATTCTAAAAAATCGGGTCAAAAATTCAGTAGATTGGTCGAAATTCTGGACGATTTGAGGGGAGTGAATGGATGCCCCTGGGACCGTGAGCAGGATGAGAGAACCATCGCAAATTATTTCTTGGAGGAAGTCTACGAAGCCATAGACGCTCTTTATTCTCAAGATTATCGATGGCTCGCCGAGGAACTCGGGGATGTGATGATGGAAATCGTTTTTTTAGCCAGACTCGCCAAGGAAAAAGGGGAATTCACCATTTCGGATATTCTCGATGGAATCAACATGAAGATGATTCGGCGGCATCCCCATGTTTTTGGCGATAAGCGTATCGAGAATTCTGATGAAGTATGGGAAGCTTGGAACCGAAAGAAACAGAAAGAGAAAAAAAGAGCGTCTCTTTTTGATGGAATACCAAAAACTGCACCCTCCCTGCTCGCTTCCTTTCAGATCGGTCTTCGAGCATCTTCCTTTGGATTTGACTGGAAGAATTTTCAAGATGTTCTTAACAAGGTTAAGGAGGAGATCGCTGAGCTGGAAAGGGCCGTTCAGGAAGAAAATGAAGAAGGGATATTCAAGGAGATCGGAGATGTCCTGTTTTCATTGGTCAATGTTTCTCGGCATTTGAGAGTCAATCCTGAAATTGCCCTGAACCAGGCCAACAAAAGATTTATCCAGAGGTTCCAATTCGTAGAAAAGAAGCTGAAAGAAGAAGGAAAGGAATTGAGACAGGCTAGCTTGGAAGATATGGACAGAGTCTGGGAAGAGGCAAAAAAACTTTAGCTTCGCCTATGAAATTTTTTCTTTCCTTTGAAGAAGACTGGATTTGACGAACTCATCGATATCTCCATCTAAAATCCTCTCCACATCCCCGATCTCCACTTTTGTTCTCAGGTCTTTGACCATCCGGTAGGGATGAAGCACATAGGAGCGGATCTGGTTTCCCCATGCGATATCCGACTTGGCATCTTCGAGCTTTTCGAGTTTTTCCAGCTTCTTTTTCTTTTCCATTTCGTAAAGCCTCGCTCTGAGCACCTTCATAGCAGTGGCCTTGTTTTTGTGTTGTGATCTTTCGTTCTGGCACTGCACCACGATTCCTGTGGGAATATGGGTAATCCTTACCGCCGAGTCAGTGACGTTCACATGTTGACCTCCGTGACCAGAGGCACGGTAAGTGTCTACTCTCAGATCATCAGGAGAAATTTCGATTTCGATGTCATCTTCGACTTCAGGATAGACAAAAACGGCAGCGAAAGAGGTATGGCGTCTTTTGTTCGCGTCAAAGGGAGAGATTCTAACGAGCCGGTGGACTCCGGATTCTTGGCTTAGGTATCCATAGGCATAATCTCCTACAAACCGAACGGTCGCACTCTTGAGTCCAGCTTCTTCTCCAGGAAGCAGGTCGAGGACGTCGGCCTCGAATCCTTTTCTTTCGGCATACCGCAGGTACATACGGAGAAGCATTTGGGCCCAGTCTTGAGATTCCGTACCTCCAGCTCCCGGATGCAGAGTCAGAATGGCATTTCGATGGTCATCTTCTTCATCGAAGAGAGTTTGCAGCCTGACCTCTTCCAACTCTTCTTCGAAGACTGATAAATTTTTCTTTATCTCGTCGAGTACGTCTTCCCCTTCTTCGCTAAGCTCGAGCAACACCTCGAGCTCTTCTTTTTTTTCAAAAATACGAGAGAAAAGGGCGATCTTTTGTTCCAGAGTCTTTTTGGTTCTCTGGAGGGACTGGGATTTCTCTTGATCCTTCCAGACTTCAGGAGAGGCGAGCTGCTCTTTTATCTTTTGGAGTTCTGATTTTTTTCTAGGGAGGTCAAAGAAAACCTCTGACTTCATCGAATAGAGAAAGGACCTCTTTTATTCTTGTAGTTAACTCAGTTGGACTTTCATTCATCGGATGTTCTTTTTCTGCCGTTTTTTTTAATGACCATAGCTAGGATAAGGAAGAGAACTCCTAATGTCAAGCTGAGAAAAGGCAAGACATCTCCCCATTTTGTATAAAGTGTCAGATTGTTGAGGGGGAGGATGGTTCCCGTGAGATAAGTCTGTGTCATCATCTCAGAACGGGAGATTATCCGTCCATAGGGATCGATAATTCCGCTCACCCCTGTGGTGGCTGCCCTGAGCAGATAACGTCGGTTCTCCACCGCCCTTACGGCAGCAATGGCGAAATGCTGATACGGGGCTGAGGATTTCCCGTACCACCCATCATTCGTTATAGTCACCAAAAAATCGGCGCCTTTTTTTGTAAAATTCCTGACCAGATCAGGAAATATGATTTCGTAACATATGGGCGATCCGAATTCTTTCCCTTGGTACTCATGAAGCACATATTCGCTTCCCGGAGTGATCTCTCCGATAGCATGGGTCATTTTCTCTATGAAAAAAAAGACCTTCTTATAAGGAGTGTATTCTCCAAAAGGGACAAGATGCATTTTGTAGTACTTACTTATGCGGTGCCCAGGATGTAAGCAGAGTGCGGTGTTATGGTAGAGGGTTTCCTGCCGGGATACGGTCGTTTCGTTGGTTCCAAGGAGAAGGGTGCTTCCGGTTTCTTCTACAAATTCAAAGAGTCTTTGTTTGAATTCCAGGTAAATCTCGATGGGACAGCTGAAACAGAGCGGCACACTGAATTCAGGCCATATGATCAATCCTGAACCTTCTGCATAGGCTTTATAGGAAAGGTCGAGATGTCGTTGGAAGAGATTCCATTTCTGCTGATCTGAAATATGATTCCAATAGAGATCGGATGAAACATTCCCTTGAATCACAGAAGCTTTGAATGAGCCCGTTGTATCGAGAGTGTTTGTCATGTTCAACCATCCCCAGCCGTGGATGAAGAGAACCAGAAACAGAGCCAGAAAAAAAGGTATTCTGCGTTTGTGAATCATCGAGTACACGAAAAGGCTCTGGAAGAAAACCAGAATAAAGGATAGTCCGTAGATTCCAGTGATAGAAGCTAACTGGAGAAACCAGAGATTTTTGTACTGGCTGTAGCCCAAGAGGCCCCAGGGGAACCCGGTTAAGAAGTGAGTCAAAATGTATTCGAAAGCGATCCATAGAAACGGAGCCAGAAGGAAAACGAGGTTGGGATATGCTCTTCTGATTTTAGCGAAACAGAGAGAGAAGAAGGCCCAGAAAAGGGCCAGATACAGGACGAAGACGATATAAATGAACAGGCTCATTCCAATGGAGAGGTTGCCGTAATGAGCAGGAACGTCCGGGATCCAGTAAATCAAAATGCCGTTGAAGGAAACACCTGCTATCAGGCCCAGAACAAAGGATTGTCTGGGAGTCTTTCGAGCGAGGACGAAGAAAACGGGAATGAGAGATATCCATGCGAGAAAAGATAGGTTGAACTTAGGAAAAGACAGGGCAGTCAGAGCTCCCCCGAGTACGGCCAGCAGAATGTCCACCGATCTTATGTTCAAAACGAAACCTCATTTTATCATGTCGAAAATATCTGTTGGAGAAGGAAAGTACACCGCATCGGTTCTTCATGCGGGATCTTTTGTTTTTCTATCTGATGATCAAATAGTCCGTCTTTTTCTTGTTTTCTGCAAGTGCCAACTCGTCTCTTGCTTTTTCAGCCTGCTCCCGTGTGGGATATCCTCCCAGTCGTACCCTGTAGATTTCTCTTCTGTCTGTGGGAAAAGGATCGAGCACAATTGAATTGTATCCCTCTTTTCTGTAGGTTTCTGCGACTGAATTTGCGTTTTGTGGATTGCTGTAAGCTCCGACCTGAATCCAATAGAGATTCTGCTCCTGAGTTGAAGGTTGGACTTTGGGCTTCTCTGCTTTGGGTTTGACAGCCTCTGTTTTGACTTTTTCCTCTTGGACTTTGTCTTCTTGAGCTTTTTCGTGAGAGGCTAGTTCCTTTTCTATGGTTTCTTCAGATCCTTTCTTAGGAACCGGCTTCTCCTGAGCAATCATCTCCATCTGTTTGTTTGCTAGCTGAGTTTCTTCAACGATTTGAGCTTGCTTTTTTCCCACCGAAACTCCGAGGAGGAAAACGATTATGCCCAGAACAAGAATGGCTATAAAGATCAAGACAAGCTGGGAGCTTGACAGCTGAAGTTCTCGATATTCTCTGTTGCTCATCTCAGACTTTTCTTAATCTCCTTTCTTATCAGCGATGAAAGCCTTGATCATGTCAAGAGGGAGAGGGAAAACAATGGTCGAATTTTTTTCAGTAGCGATCTCGGCAAGTGTTCCCAAGAATCTGAGCTGAAGGGCTTGGGGATTGGTTGAAATAACATCAGCAGCTTTTTTAAGTTTGTCTGAGGCTTGAAATTCTCCGTCAGCATGGATGACCTTCGCCCTTCTTTCTCGCTCTGCCTCGGCTTGTCTTGCGATGGCTCTGACCATGTTCTCTGGCAGATCGACGTGCTTCATCTCCACCAGTTGGACCTTGATACCCCACGGATCCGTATGCAAGTCTATAATTTCCTGAAGCTGGGCATTAAGCTTCTCTCGCTCTGCAAGCAGCTCATCGAGTTCGACTTCGCCCAGAACACTCCTTAACGTTGTCTGGGCAAGCTGAGAAGTGGCGAACAGAAAATCCTGGACTTCGAGAATCGCTTTCTGGGGGTCCATAACTCGGAAGTAAACCACTGCATTCACTTTAACCGATACATTGTCTCTGGTGATCACATCCTGGGGAGGAATATCCATGACTACGATTCGCAGACTCACTCTGACCATCCGATCGATCGGGGGGAAGACAAAAATCAGACCAGGTCCTTTGGGCTTGGAAAGGACTCGACCGAGTCGGAAGATCACTCCTCTTTCATATTCTCTCAAGATTTTGATCGCGTTTAAAAGATAAAGAACGATGAGGGCCACTACAATTACCCAAGTATACATTGTTCACCTCCTCATTTTCTCACTTTATTATAATACTAAAAATGCGATGATTACCAGCAAAGCTTATCGGTAAATTTTATTCTATGTGTTTGGCAACCTTTATTTTTAAATTTTTCAGCACTTCTACGACCTTCACGTCAGTTCCCTTAGGAATGTTCTCTTCTGCCTCGGCATTCCATAATTCCCCGTGAATGAAAACTTTTCCCTTTGGAGAAAGATCGCTTTGGGCTACGCCTATCTCACCGACCAATCCTTCTTTTCCTGTGAGCACTCTTTTTGCGTGGGCACGTATGGCGATGATCACAAGAAAAAGAAAAATAAGCGAGAGGCCTACGGCCACTGGAATGATGAACTTCAAGCTGGGCCGCAGCTCCGGGATAGGTGCGTCTATGAGCATAATCGATCCGATGACCATAGCTATTATTCCTCCCACAGATAGAATTCCATAACTCTGAATCTTTATTTCAAGGATAAACAACCCGATCGCCAGAAGAATGAGAATCAAGCCGACATAGTTGATAGGCAGAATCTGGAATGAGAAAATGGCTAACAGAAGGCATATTCCTCCCAGCACTCCAGGGAGGATTGCTCCGGGATTGGAAAATTCGAAATAAAGCCCGAGTAAACCGAGCATGAGAAGGATGTAGGCTAAGTTCGGATTAGAGATAGTGAGCAGGAATTTTTGGCGGGCAGACATCGGCATATCGATGACAGCCTCATCGCTGAGTTCCAAAAGATGTTCCTTACCGTCAAAACGCTTAATGGTTTTTCCATCGAAAAAGTCGATGATCTGTCCTGTATCTTGGGCAATCAGATCGATGAGGCCACCTTCCAGAGCTTCATTCTCTGTATAGGACAGGCTCTTCCGCACGGCATCCTCGGCCATTTGTGTATTTCTTCCTCTTTTCTCAGCTATGGTTTTGATGTAGGAGGCGGCATCGTTGGTGACCTTTTCTGCCATGGTCTCGTCCATTTGCTGCCCGGTCACGGACACTCCTACGGGATGTGCAGCGCCAGTGTTCGTCCCCGGGGCCATCACAAAGAGATCGCAGGCAACAGAGATGAAGAATCCAGCCGAGGCAGCCCTGGCTCCATTCGGACTGACATAGGCAGCGACAGGGACTTGCGAACTCAGAATGCGTTCGATGATTTCCCTCATCGAGGAGTCCAAGCCCCCCGGTGTGTTGAGCACTATGATGATCAACTCTGCCTCTGTTTCTTCTGCTCTGTCGATGGTGTTGAGAATGTATTCTGAAGTTATTGGATGGATGGCTGCATCGTCGATCGTGATCACGAAGATGGACGGATAACTCACCAGAGGAAGGATTAAGAGGAAGATAAAAACGAGAGTGTACTTTTTCACCTTAATGTCATTATAGAAGTGCCCTCACTGCAAGTCAACTGTTGCGGTAATCAATTCACTTCAAAAGTCCCAGCGACGAACCTTTTCTTCATTTGCCATGCTCAGGTAAAAAAATTGGGCCGAATGCCTAAAAGTAAAAATACTGGTATCCCCCCTAATTCCTGAATGTCTTTGGACTTACACTCTTCATAAGCTTTGTGAATGATTTCTTTGTTATTCTCTGCGTTATTATATGACTTTGAAGAAGGTGGTGCAGGATGGTGAAAATATTTAAGGGATATGTCGTAGAGAAGAGTACGACGGGGGTGAGGCGGTGAGGAGCAAAGGCCAAGAATCCTCGGAAAAAAAATAAAAATCTTGACATTTCATTTTTAATAATTTATTTATTATGTATATTTTACTGCAAAAGCCAAGAGGAGACTCCGATGATCAAGAACGATATCGCTCTCAATATTGAAAAAAATTCTGAATTCAACAGGACCAAGTCGCTGCTGATTGTAGAGACGATACTCGAATCGCTCAAAGAGGCATTGATGAACGATGAAAAGATCGAAATTCGAGGATTTGCCAGCTTTAAGGTTGTTTCCAAAAAAACTGGCTTTGGCAGAGATATCCGAAGAGAAAAACAAATCAAGATAAAAGAAGGAAAGCGCATAAAATTCAGGCCTGGCCAGGAGCTCAAGAAGACTTAACCCGATGACATGACCATGCGTTTCCTTCTCAATGGAGAAAACCTTTAACTCCTCCATGAAAAAAAACAAATCGAAGCCTTTCCCCCAGGATGAAATTCAAACATATTCGCTTCGATCGAGAAAGAGCAAAGTCAGCATCAAGGATTTCTCCAAGCCCTTTCGCGCAGATGTAGGATTCAGTCGGTTCATAGAATGTCTCCCCGACATATTAGCGGGAAAGAATTTCAAGGATTTTCTTACCCTGATGCAAAGGGCCAGAAAGAGGCGGAAGGCTATCATTTTCGCTCTGGGAGGACATGTGATCAAAGTGGGTTTGAATCCTTTGATCATTGAATTGATGAAGGAAGGATGGATCACAGGTCTTGCCCTGAATGGGGCAGGTATCATTCATGACTTTGAGATCGCTTATTCAGGGCAAACTTCAGAGGAAGTCGCAGATCAAATCATAAGGGGTCGATTTGGAATGGCCCGAGAAACAGGAGATTTGTTGAATGGAGCCATCAACTCCACAAAAGAACAGGATGTGGGATTGGGTGCGGCTGTAGGGGCGATGATCGATTCTTCGGATTTTTCTTACAAAGACCTCAGCATTTTAGGAGCTGCTCATAGGCTCGGTATTCCCACTGCTGTTCATGTGGCGATCGGGACCGATACCATTCATTTTCATCCCCTCGTCGATGGCGAGGCGTTGGGAAGTTCTTCCTTGAGAGATTTTTTTCTCTTTTGTTCTCTTCTCAGGGATCTTGACGGGGGAGGGGTTTTTGTCAATGTCGGATCTGCAGTGATTCTTCCCGAGGTATTTCTCAAGGGCATTTCTTATGTCAGGAATAGAGGAATCCCCCTCGAGGATTTTTCGACGGCTGTTTTTGATTTCATTCACCATTATCGGCCTTACCAGAATGTGGTGAGGAGGCCATTGGGAAAGAAAGGGAGGGGTTTTTATTTCATCGGGCATCACGAGATCATGATTCCGCTTCTTGCTGCTTCACTGCAGGCGATATCTGGCCATATATGATCCCATTGATTCATTTGTGCCCGGTCTTTTCTTTGTCTGAATATTTGAGCTGATAATCTATCACAAGATTCCTGTAGATCTGTTCTGCTTGGTCCACCGTCTGTTTGATAGAACCGTAAGTGTTGATAATATAATCAGCGACTTTCAGCTTGTCCTCTGGTGGCATCTGGCTCGAAATTTTCTCTTGGGCTTCTTTTTGGGTCAGGTTGTCTCTTTTCGTCAGTCTTTTCATCTGTGTTTCTCTATCACAGTAAACGACGACGATTTTATCGAAAAAGTCGGCGAAACCTGCTTCTACGGTCAGCGCGGCGACAGAAACGAAGATTTTGTGCGTTCCCTCGGCCCTGAGTTTTTTGACGATTTGTTTTTTTTTCTCCATCACAAGGGGATGGAGGATGTTATTGAGATAAAGTCTCTCTTGTGCATCGGAAAAAATGATAGCTCCTAAGACATTCCGGTTTATACTGTTATCCAGGTTGAGGATTTTCGTTCCGAAGTGGGCCACAATGGACTTCCAGGCTGGCTTTTCTGGTTCCATGAGCCGATGAGCGACTTCGTCCGCCTCATGGATGTAGCAGCCGAGCTGCTTGAGAATGTCGGCCACCACAGATTTGCCAGTGGCGATTCCCCCGGTTAATGCGACAAGAAGCATAACGAAAACGAAGATTTATATTTTTTGTTTGACAGTTTAGTCGGCTATTCTTCTGTGATGAATTTGAATTTTTTATTGAACCGCATTGCCACGCCCTGCTTTTTTTCCGTCTTGGTAGGCTTTTCGAGCCGGACCGTGATGCCTTTCAGCTGGAGCTTGACATTTTTCTCCGGGCTTAACTCGCTGGGGACTTCAATCGCGAGATTCAGCTTAGAACCCAAGGTTACAGCCGAGTCAAGACAGAAATAAGCTCCAGTAGAGCTTATGTTCTCCAGTAAAGTCTCTTCTTTGAAAGATTTCCCTTCCACAACAGCAGGCAAAGGAAGCTCGAAACGCCATTCATTTCGCCGATCGACAGTTATATCAGGAGGACCAGAGTTTTTTTTCTTGACTCTTTTTTTTACTTTTGATTTTGAATTTGATTTTTTTGACATATTTACCTCTTGAATATCTCCGAAGGGCTAAAAAAGAGCAGAATTAATAGCGTACAGGGCAAGCTGAAGACGGCTGTGTGTATCAAGCTTTGCATAGATGCTTTTAATATGGGATCGAACGGTATTTTTACTTATGAACATGGACTCTGCAATCTCATCGTTACTTTTTCCTTGACCGATCAACCGGAGCACTTGAAATTCTGTCGGGGTCAGCTGATCGAGAGTTTTTTCCTTGAGGTCTCTGCCGACAACCGAAATGATACGGTCCATAATGCTGCTCATCTTGTCACGAGGGAGCCATATTTCTCCTTTTTGGATGACGCGGATAGCATCGCCCAACTGATTCGACGGGTCATTCAAATCGAAATATCCTCTCACTCCCGTGTTCATCAGGCTGACGATTTCTTCTTGTGAGGGGATGTTTCCTAAAAGCATGAGTTGGGATGCAGCAAGTCCTTTGGAGAGCTCTCTAACCGCTTTGCATATTTCACGAATGTTGGGTAAGGGTTCTGATTTTGCGAAAAGGATCACATGGGGTTTCAGGGCTTTGATGGATTCGAGAAATGACTCTATGGTGCTCTTCTCAATGTTTATGACTTCGATATCGGCGGAAGATTCCAGCGCTCTCAGGATTCCGGACAGGATGAGATCGGACGGGCAGTAGATGAGGACCTTGATCTTTTTTTCGGTTGCTTCTGAAGCTTTCTTTTTGTTCATAGCATCCTTTAATTTAATACCCCTGTTTGGTTAAATGATTCATCAATATTTAAGTTATCGGTATGTTATAAAAACAGGAATTTAATGTCAAGTAGAGACTTTATCGAGAGGTGATGAGATCTAACCCCCCTATTATCGCTATTCAGAAGGCTTGATTTTGAAGCTTTTTTCCAGCTGCATGGATACAAGCTGGCTATTCTTATTATTGGTGTTTCCTTGAACCAAATTAACCCTTCCAGAAACTGTCAGACTGAGTCGATTTTCCAGCACGATGGTTTTGGGAATTTGGAGTGATAGATTGAGAGAGGTGTCGATCAAAATTTTTGATTTCAGCCAAAACAGCGCATTCTGTGCGCTGATCGACAGAATCTTCGTGTCCTCTTTGAATTCCCTGCCGTGAGCATCTTGGCCGGACACCAAAGCAGGAAGAGAGAGCTCGAAAGAGCGCTCTCTCTTCGAAACTTTGGTTGCGCCTTGGATGGAGGGTTTATGTGGTTCTCTTGATGGTCGCATTTTGGATTGGATTGTGCCAGATGTTTCAATCATGATCAATCGCTCTTGCAGATGAATTACGGGGTGATTTTTTTTGATTCCATATCATCGAAAAAGACTAACTCTAGATTATCTTCCAAGCCTTATCCTTTATCTTTCATGAAAAACGGGACTCATCTTTTTTTATGATGTATTTATTTTCAAATTTGAGGGAAACCCTGTGACGAGGATCCTGATCTTCAGGAGCTTCGACAAAGACAACCCGGCCTTTTATGATGAGCTTCAAATCCTTCTCATTAGAAAGGTTTGGCGGGAGATCTATGATGAGCTTCAATTCGCTTCCCACAGGAACAGTGTTGGCCATCCAAAAGGAAGATCCATTATGGCTGATGTAGGAGAGGACGGTTTTTTCATGGAAAGGATTCCCCGATGCGTCCTTTCCCTCAATCAAGGTTTGGAGGGGGATATTGAATCCTTGCTCATCGTATCCGAGTTTGTTGATGTCAACTGATGTGAGTTTTTTGGCCATGCTCGCTTCCTTTTCCTTTTATGGCATGGATAAATTGCCACATATATTTTTACTGGTCAATCACCCTTTTGGATGAAATCAGGGGTGAATTTCGGCATGCTTCGATAATCCTCTTCTCACCCCTGTTAAATTCGCCTTTTATCTTTTGGCTTTGTCCCAAATTGACGGGGATGAAGTATTCATCCAAGGTGCGGGGAAATGTCTTCGCTCTAGTTCAGATTTTTAGCGCCATTCCTGCCGCTCTACTCGGCGGCGATGAACTGCGCACGATAACACCCAACTCTCCTCCTTTATCCTCTGTTCCCGTGCCTGCGCCCAACTGGTATCATTAAATAAAGTCGTGCTCAATACAGCATCGCCGTCTGACTTTGTCAGATCCCCTCGAAGAGCAGTCGTTATGGCGAAATCTTCAATGCCGCTCCGACATTTCCCCGCACCTTTCTTCTGATTTTATTTCCCGCCACTTTGGGACAACCTCTATCTTTTATTTTTATGCCGGATGAGAAATCTTTTCGGCTGTTCCCTTTTCGTATTACGGCCAGGAGAGCTTTTCAGTCTCATGCAAATTGACAAAAAAAACGGCAATGGCTAGAATGGCACATGATTGTACGCATGGAGTGCAAATTGAGCAAAGATGAACGTTTAGTTTCCCAGATAACGCCCAAGAGCAAGGATTTTTCACGGTGGTATGTCGAGGTCATCAAAAAAGCTGAACTGGCCGATTACGCTCCAATGAAGGGAATGATGGTCATAAGACCTTATGGATTTGCTATTTGGGAAAATATTCAGAGTCTTCTGGACAAAAGAATAAAGGAATCGGGCCACAGAAATGCATACTTTCCTCTGTTTATCCCGGAGACTTTTCTTCAAAAGGAAACAGAGCATCTCGAGGGTTTTTCGCCTGAAGTTGCCTGGGTAACTCAGGGGGGTGCAGAAGAGCTGGAGGAAAGGCTGGCGGTCAGACCCACTTCAGAGGCCATCATAGGCAACATGTACTCGAAGTGGATCAAATCTTGGAGGGATTTGCCTGTTCTGATCAATCAATGGGCGAATATTGTTCGCTGGGAAAAGGTAACGCGCCCGTTTTTACGAACCACTGAATTTTTATGGCAAGAAGGTCATACGGCTCACGAATCTTTTGAAGAGGCGGAAAAAGAAACACTGATGATTCTGGATATGTACAGAGAATTTGTTGAAAACGAGTTGGCCGTGCCGGTCGTATCTGGGAGAAAAAGCGAAAGAGAGAGATTTGCCGGAGCCTTGGAGACCTATGCCATCGAGGCGCTGATGTCGGATGGAAAAGCTCTCCAAATGGGCACTTCTCATAACTTGGGCCAGCATTTCTCTAAGGTTTTCAACATCCGTTTTGAGGATCGTGATCAAAAACTTCAATATGTCTGGCAGACCTCCTGGGGTGTCTCAACGAGACTGGTTGGAGCTGTGATCATGGCTCATGGTGACGATTCCGGCCTCAGATTTCCTCCCAGAGTTGCCCCCACTCAGATTGTAATTATCCCGATTTCGCTGGGGGATTGGAAAACAGACGTTCTGCCGACAGCAGAAAAATTGGAGATACAGCTAAAAAAAGAAGGATGGAGGGTGGAGCTCGATGCCAGGGAGGAGTTTACCCCCGGCTGGAAGTTTTCCGAGTATGAAATGCGCGGAGTACCTCTGAGAATCGAGATCGGCCCAAGAGATATCCAGAAGAATCAGGCCGTTATTGTCAGACGCGACACTATGACCAAAGAGTCCCTCAGCCTGGATTCCATGATGAATGAGATCCCAGAGGTTTTGGATGGTGTGCAAAACACTTTGCTAGAACAAGCACTCCAATTTCAGCAAGATAACACCCATGAAGCGGATGAGTACGAGGAATTTAAATCGATCCTGGAGTCGAGGAGAGGATTCATCAGGGCCTTCTGGTGTGGAAGGCAAGATTGTGAGGATAAGATCAAAGAAGAAACCATGGCGACCATTCGGGTTATTCCCCTTGAACAGAACAAACAGGGCAGATGTGTGCGGTGTCAGTCAAGATCGGGTCAATGGGTGTATTTTGCCCGTGCATACTGAATTTGAACTTTTAACTCTTCTGTTATATCATTTTTTTACTAAACCGGTCCGTAAAAACCGATACGGCGCGAGTTCGTTTTGAAAAAAAAGAGCTTTGAGGAGCAAAGAGAGAAAATGGTGGACGTCCAGCTCAAAGCACGAGGAATACAGGATCAGAAAATTCTGGAAGCCATGAAGAAGGTCTCTCGGCATGAGTTTGTCCCTGAAAATATGGTTTCTTATGCCTACAATGATGAGCCCTTACCCATTGGCGATGGGCAGACAATTTCTCAGCCCTATATCGTCGCCTATATGACCGAGGCCCTTGAGCTCAAAGGGAATGAGCGGGTATTGGAGATCGGAACTGGCTCAGGGTATCAGACTGCTGTTTTGGCCGAGATTGCTCGGGAAGTCTATACTATTGAACTGGTCAGCGCTCTGTCCAAAAAGGCCCAGGAGAATTTGAGAAGGTTAAAATACGCGAATGTGCACTTTAAAATAGGAGATGGGACATATGGCTGGAAAGAAAATGGACCGTACGACGCTATCATGGTTACCGCTGCACCTGATGAGGTGCCTCATTTCTTGGAGAATCAGCTCAAGATAGGTGGGAGAATGATCATCCCAGTAGGCTCAGCCATTCAAGAGTTGGTGCTTGTCATTCGAGGGAAGCGTAAGTTCAAAAAGAAAAAACTTCTCCCTGTGCGTTTTGTTCCGCTTGTCACCACGCATTAGGAAGGAAAGGAGAGTTCAGAAGATGATTTTTCGATTGGAAAAATTCCATCGATTGATATTGAATCTCTCTGTTATATTGATCCTTCTCTCGAATGCTTTCCCTCTGACCCAGAAGTTCGTAAAGATTTATTTTCCCGATGGAGATTCGGTCACAGCCGAGCTCGCTGACACCGTCGAAGAAAGAGCCCGCGGATTGATGTTCCGCAAAAACATCGAATTCGATCAGGGGATGCTCTTTCTATTCGAAAGAGAAGATCTCTATTCGTTCTGGATGAAAAATATGCTCATTCCCCTCGATATCATTTGGCTGGACAAGGAGAAAAGGATCGTCCATATTGAGCGCTGCCTCCCGCCCTGTGAGAAGGAGCCTTGTCCTTCCTATCTTCCAAAAGCTCCTGCCATGTATGTTCTGGAGTTGAAAGCAGGCAGCGTGGAACGGAGAGGCCTGAAGATATTCGATCGCATCGACTTCAGCCTCCAAGATGAGTGTGTGTGAGAATCCGAAGAGCTGATTTTATCTTCCAGAGCGTTATGTCGGGTGACGCTCGATCAATTTTTCCAATTCTCGAGCTGCATTCGCTGAGGCGATTTTCTCACCAAGAAGGCGGCTGATTCTCATATAGCGCTCTCTCATATCCGACCTTACTTTTTCAGAATTCAAGATGTTCTTTGTTTCTCTCAGGATATTCTTAACAGTAAAATTGTTTTGGATCAATTCTGGAATGACCCTCTCTTCTGCAAGAATGTTTACGATGCTGTAGTTTTTAATCTTGATGAACTTTATGCCAAAAAAATAAGTGAGGGAGGAGATTCGATAGAAAGATAAGAGAGGAGTGCCCAGCAGAGCGGCTTCTAGATTAGCCGTTCCGCAGGAGGAGAGAGCGATGTCGCAGTAAGCCAGCGCTTCATATCCATCCTGTTTTATAATTCTGAGCACTTCTGTATGAGGCGGGATGAAGTTAGCGACGTATGCTTCTTCGAGATTTTCGGCAAGGAGCAGCAAAAATTGGGCATCGAACTCCATCTTCATTTTTTCTATAGCCCGGATTAAAATCGGCATATGATTTTTGATCTCGCTTTTTCGGCTGCCAGGAAGGATGAGGATCAGTCTTTTTCGAGAATCGAGTTCGTATTTATGGAAGAATTCTTTTTTGGTGAGAGAAATATTTAATCTTTCCTTTACGGGGTGTCCAACATAAACTGCGGGAATGTTGTTTTGTCTGTAAATTCTTTCTTCGAAAGGAAATATCAAAAGCATTTTATCCACTGTCCTTTTGATGACATTCAGCCTCTGGCTTCTCCAGGCCCAAACAGTAGGACTGATGTAATACAAAACGGGAATGGTCAATTTTTTTAGGCGTTTGGCTATACGAAGATTAAAATCAGGAGAATCTATCAAAACGGCCGCCGAGGGGCCGTTTTCGAGCACTTCCTTTTTGATCTGACTGAAGAGTCTCAACAATCTGGGAATATGGGAGATTATTTCAAAAAGGCCCACCAGAGCTAGATTATCCAACGAACATATGAGGCGTACCCCTTCTGACGCCATGTCCTTCCCGCCGATACCGAAAAATGTAAAGGTGGGCTGGATTCTTTTAAACTGTCTGACGAGTTTTGCGCCGTATTTTTCGCCTGAACTTTCCCCCGCAATGATCAGGATGGAGCCCATCAATCCTTTTCTTCTTGCCCATAATATATGATTTCAGGCATTTGGCTTGGATCCTGGCCGTAGAAAAAAATCCATTGATCATAGCTCTCTTGATCGTGGTAAAGCCTGATAGATTTTTCTGTGGACGCGCTGACCACACCGATAATCTGAGGATTATCTATAGAGGCAAGGGCAGAATAGGGTGCGACCATGACCTTTTGAACGGATGTCGCGGTTCCCGCTGGCCCCCCACTTTGTTCTCCTGAACCTCTCTGTCTGATGTTTCTTCTCCCTCCTTGTGCAGATCTTGTTCTTCTGGTCGATGGCCCTTGGGTCAGAAGAACAACATTCCATTCACCGCTTGTAGTCATCGGGTCTTTAAACAGTTTTCGCAGACATTTCTCTTCGATCAGCTCCTCGAAATCTTTAGGGAAAGCTCCGGGTTTTTTGATCTGGAAAAGACGGACAGCTTCCACGTATTGTTTCCCTCTGAATATCAGTTCTTCTTCCTTTTCTCTCTGGATTTGGGTGTGCCAAACCGGAACAGCCACCATCAGGCCCAAGCTCATGACGAAGAGGACGAACATCAGCATTATGAGGGTATACCCCTCTGTCTTTCTCATCCGAGCAGTTCCTGTAACGAGTGAGCCTACCATGTGTTATATGCAGTTCCGTCCGTTCCGATCTCTTCGGATCCGGAATGGACATCCACAATCCCTGGAATGAGTCCCGATGTCATTTCTTCCAAAGTCAGACTTTGCGGCACTTCTTCCCATGTATCGGCCGATTTTGTAATAGGATCTTCAGGAATACTCATCAGATATTCTTCATCCACCAGCGTTTGAAGGGACTCTGGATATTTGCCTTTATCCACGTAATACTGGTTGATCAGCTTTCTCATGATATAAAGATTTTCTTTGAGAACCGATTCGCGGGCCAATTTGGTTGCATTTTTATATTGAGGGAGGCTTAGCCCCACAAGTATGCCTATAAGGGTAAACACGATGATCAGTTCTATGAGGGTGAAGCCTTTTTCCCTTTTCTTTTCATTCACAGCCATTTTATCTACCAGTCCTTGTATTTTGTACCGTCCAAGGCAGTACCCTGACTTTTGGTGTAGACATCGTAGACGTTTTCTCCTCCCCAATGGTCACTGTCTGGTTCATCTTGATAGGATCTCAGCCCCCAATCATAGGAGTTGGTCATAGGATCCTTGGGGATTCTTCTCAGAAATTTCATGATTTTTGTTTCGCTCTCTTCGTCACCGTTTTTTAGCTCTACTCCTTCGATCAAGGTCTCGAGCTCCGGAGGATATCCCTCTGAATCGTCCTCTACCTCGATCTTTTTCTCATCTGCAAGTTTTTTATAGGCATCGATGGCCTCGCGAATGATTCTCAGGTTTCTCCTCAGTTCGATTTCCTTTTCTCTTTTGACCGCCACTTTGGCAAGAGGGATGACAGCGCCAGCGAGTACAGCCAGAATAGTCAAGGTGATGATCATCTCGACCAGAGTAAATCCCTTGTTTTTCAGGTTAAGCCTATTCATGACTCAATCTTTAAAATCGATTTCGAAATTTTCGATCGCTTTGACTGGAATATTTCTTTTTATAGGGTCGTCTGTAATCAGAAGAAGGGGAATCACTTTGCTCCAGCGCTTTTTTGCTGAGTTTGATTTTGTTGTCCTCATCGACCGAGAGGACCTTGACCCGAACGGTTTGTCCGAGCTTCATCGCATCTCGAATGTTCCTGATCCTGTGATGGGCAATTTCTGATATATGGAGAAGGCCGACAATATTGGGCAGAATCTCTATGAACGCTCCATAGTCTTCGAGCCTGACAACTTTTCCTGTATAAGTTTTTCCCACTTCTGCCTCGACGGTGATCTCTCTTATCATTTCCTTGGCCTTTTCTGCCGATTGCATGTCATAGGAAGCGATGGTGATCTTTCCTGTTTCTTCGATATCTATTTTTGCATGGGTTTGTGCAAGGATTTTTTTGATATTTTTTCCCGCAGGCCCGATCACGTCAGAGACTTTTTCAGGATTTATAAAAAGATTTATGATCCGAGGAGCATAGGGGGAGATGTTTGGCCGTGGTTCCGATATGGCTTCTTTCATCTGCTCCAGAACTTTTAATCGTGCGTCGCGGGCTTTTTGGAGCCCTTCTCTTAGAATTTCTATGCTGATTTGAGGAATTTTGAGGTCGAGCTGGATGGCTGTTATACCTCTTTCTGTTCCCGCTGCTTTGAGGTCCATGTCTCCGAAGTGGTCTTCCAGGCCAGCGATATCCGTCAGAATAGCATAATCGCTGTTTTCTCCTTTGACGAGTCCTATCGCGATCCCGGCCACGACCATTGACAAAGGAACTCCTGCATCCATGAGGGAAAGAACTCCCCCGCAGACTGTCGCCATAGATGAAGAACCGTTTGACTCCAGTATGTCAGAAACGATGCGAACCGTGTAAGGAAAGTCCTCTTCATCAGGTATAGAAGGGAGGATAGATTTTTCTGCCAAGGCCCCATGTCCGATTTCTCTCCGGCCTGGACCTCTTAGGAAGGAAACCTCTCCCACACTGAAAGGGGGGAAATTGTAATGGAGCATGAATCTTTTTTCCCCTTCCTCTCCTAAGCCGTCTATCCTCTGTACATCTTCAAAAGTTCCCAAAGTGACTGTTGCCAGGCATTGGGTTTCACCTCTCGTGAAAAGAGCGGAACCATGAGTCCGGGGCAGCAGTCCGACTTCAATAGAAATAGGCCTTATCTCATCGAATGTTCGGCCATCGACTCTTCTTTTCTCTTGCAGAATTAAATTCCTGACCATTTTTTTCTGGATGTCGTAAAAGATCTTGGTGGTTTCAGCAATTTCTTCTTGATTTTCTTCTGGAATCTTTTCAAGAAGGCGGTCAAGAATCTCTTTTGTTTTAAGCTCTCTTTCTTTTTTTAACTTTATCTGGATGACCTCTCTGAGTCCCGGAATGATTTCCTTTTCAATCTGATCGAATTTTGTTTGGTCGATTTGTGCCGCTTCGAATTCACGTTTCTTGATCTGGAGTTTTTCGTAGAGGTCTTTCTGGGCTTGAATGATTTCGTTTATGGTTTCCTGAGCACGGGAGGCGGCTTCGATGATTTTTTCCTCCCCGATTTCGGAAGCACCGGCTTCGATCATGACGATCCCATCTTCCGTTCCCACAACGACCATGTCGAGAGAGCTCGTTTCCAGCTGGCTGACAGTGGGGTTGATCACGAATTCGTCATTGATGCAGCCAACTTTCACGGCACCTATGGGTGTGGTAAACGGAATGTCCGAGAAATAGAGAGCTGCTGATGCTCCGATGATCCCCAGAGTATCAGATTCGTTCTCCAGATCAGCTGAAAGAAGAAGGGCCACGATTTGCGTGTCGAAATAGTAGCCTTCAGGGAAGAGCGATCGTATAGGTCTGTCTATCAATCGACTGATAAGGATTTCTCTCTCCGAAGGTCTTCCTTCCCTTTTAAAAAAACCCCCAGGGATTTTGCCAGCAGCATAGGTGTTCTCGCGATAGTCCACGATCAGAGGAAGAAAAGGTTTGTCCTCCTTGGCTTCTTTTTTGGAAGTGGCGGAGACAAACATGATGGTGTCTCCGTAACGAATCAATGAAGAACCGTCGGCTTGCCTCCCGATTTTGTGAATATCCAGTGAGAGGGTGCGGTTGTTGATTTCAATTTTTATTTTTTGATCTGACATTTTGAACCCCGGAGCCTAAGCCTATTTTCTCAGCTTCAGCTTTTTGATTACATTTTCATAACGTTTGACATCCTGTTTTTTCAGGTATTCCAGAAGCCTTTTCCGCTGTCCGACCATTTTCATAAGGCCGGTCCGGGAATGATAATCCTTTTTATGGGTGGAAAAATGTTCGCTCAAATAGTTGATTCTGTTCGTCAATAAGGCGATTTGCACTTCTGGTGAGCCTGTATCGTTAGGATGAACCTTGAATGAGTCTACAATTTTTGCTTTTTTTTCCTTACTCAACACCAGTTTTTTCTCCTCGTGTAATGAATGTCTTACACTATTAGAAAATGATAACTAATACTACCAAAAAATGATACACTTGTAAATCGTTAATTGTTAAGGCGGATCCTTCGCTCTTCTCTTTTCTGGAGAGAGAGCCACAGCCTCTCCATGTTCAAGAAGTTTGTTCTCATTCGGTTTGGTCCTCCAACCATTGTTTCTTTGGTAAGAATTCTTGCTGTTGAGGAGCCAGGTGATTTGTTCTATCATGGAAGAGAGGTTTCAGCGCTGGTGTTAAGTGCAAAAGCAAAAATCATCTTGCTCTCCGCTTTCAATCTCATTCTAATAGGTGTGAGCTGGTTTATGGCCTGTTATGCTTACCCAAAGCTCCCGGATAAAATGCCACTTTGGATCAATTTTATCGGACAAAAACCTATGAGCATTGAGAAATCTCCGTTTTTCTTCGTCTATGCTGTTTCCCAGATACTTCTTGTGGTTATTTTTTTAGCTCTGATACATTTCAAGCATCGCAGGGAAAAAGACAACTTACCTTCTTCAGTACATGATTTACAGAAAGAATTTATACTTTTGATCCTCATCTTTTTTCAGTTGATTTTTATCCACATCCAAAGAAGCCTCATCCTCATGGCGCACGGAGTGGAGGAGGGAATAAGGCCCCTTTATTTCTATTCTGTATTCGGAATGATTTTTGTGCTCATTCCCTACTACCGCATGCGCCTGAAGGCATTGAGGAAGAGAAAAATGACCACGGATGGGTTATAAGATATGAGCTATTTTAATTTTTCGAGGGTGTTTTTTCTTTCTAACAGCGCCTGAGCATATTTAGATTCAAAACCACCCATTTTTTCTTCGACTTCTTTTAACCTTGCCTCAATTTCTTCAAATGTCATTTTGTTTATCTTTTTTTTCTTTTTAGGCGGGGCTTCTTTGATTTCAAGTGCGGCACCTTCTTTTTCTTCTTTTTTTTCTTCCTCTTTTTCTTCTTCTTTCTTTTCTTCTTTCGTCTCGTCTTTATCAGGTTTCACTTCTGGTTTTGCTTCTACCTTTTCAGGCTCCTCTTCTGGCTCTTCTCTCTTTTCTTTTTTTTCTTCTTCTTTTTCTTCTTCAGTTTCTTCTTCAGTTGTTTTGCGTTCCTCTTTTTCTTCTTCTTCTTTTTTCGGTTTTTCCTTCTTCTTTGGGACTTCTTTTTCTTCTCCTTTTTTTTTCTTCGCTTCCTTTTCAGGTGCTTTTTCGGCCTTTTTTTCTTTTTCCTGAGGAGGCGTGACCTTCTGATCTTTCTTTCGGGCAGGTTTGGTTTCCTCAGGGGTCACTTTCTGTTTTTCTTTTTTTTCTTCTTTTTCTTCTGGCATTTTATCCTTCCACAATTGGGATCAATATATTGCGGTTAAGGTACAAGTCTATGTAGCTTACCAAATATTCGTCCAAAAATAAACATCTTTGAAGGAAATAGAAATGCTTTTCCGACTGTCTTGCACTCCTAGGGGGAATTTAGTATAGTCTGAAAAACATGTATTTGCTTTATTCTTTCCTGCTTTTCTCATGTCTTCTTTTATACTTCCCGATTTATTATGTCCGGATTCGGTTTCACAAAGGAGAGAGCCTTCGTCTCCGGCAGAGATTTGGCCTTCTGCTCGGAGAAGCTGAAACTACAGGAAGATCTATTTGGATTCATGCGGTCTCAGTGGGAGAAGTGCTGTCCCTTCGAAATTTAATCATGGAAGTCAAAAAACATCATCCCGATTGGACCATCAATTTTTCCTGTCTGACGAATTCCGGATTCCATATGGCGAAGCAGAAGCTGAGGGATGTCGATAGAATATTTTTTATTCCAATCGATTTCAGATTTGTTGTCAAAAGATTTTTTCGGCGGATCAAGCCCGATGTATTTATTCTTGCGGAATCGGAATTTTGGCCAAACCTCTTAAGAGTGGCTCATGAGCGGACAAAAGGAGTGCTCCTTGTAAATGGCAGGATCTCTTCGCGTTCCTTCAAACGGTACAGGAATATGAGATGTCTCATAAAGCCTGTGCTCCTCAACATAAACAAGTTTTTGATGCAGACAGAAAGAGACAGGGAAATGCTTCTTCGGGTCGGGATTGATCCTGAAGCCATCGAAGTGGTAGGAAATTTGAAGGCCGAAATCAAGCTTCCTGTCCTTTCTCAAGAAGACGTGGCAAAGCTAAGGGATGAATTGGACATCCCCGAAACAGCGAAGCTGGTCGTTGCAGGGAGTGTTCGAAAAGGGGAGGAAGAGCCCCTTCTGGAAGCTTTTTCTGATGCGAGAGAGGAGAATCAGGATCTTCTGCTCATTCTCGCACCTAGACATCCAGAGAGAGCAGAGGAAGTGGAGGGGATTTGCCGTGGATATCCGTTTGATGTGCAAAGGAGAACGAAGATTCTTTCGAGTTCGCGATGGGATATATTGATTCTGGACACCCTCGGAGAGTTGGCAAAATTGTATGCCTTGTCAGATGCAGCTTTTGTAGGGGGAAGCCTGGTTCCATGGGGTGGGCATAATCTGCTCGAGCCTGCATTCTATGGCAAACCTTTCTTTTTTGGTCCCCACATGGATAATTTCGCCCATCTTGCAGAAACTTTTATCCATGCCGGTGCAGCAAGAATTGTCAAAACCAAAAAAGACCTGGTGGATATGTTCAGAATGAAGGATGAAAAAAACCTATACGAGATGGGCCGGAGAGCTCAATCGACGCTTCGATCCCTGCAAGGGGCGACCAAAAAAACGCTCTTGGCTATAGAAACATTGATGTCTAAACCATGAGAGAAATGCGGAGTTCTACGACTGTTTTCGCCATATTCGTATTCTTCCTCGTATTTACAGTCCCAGTTAGCTCGTTCGGTGCCGAGCAGAACACTTTTGAATACAGTCTGAATAAAGAGTTTTTAACGAGATTCGGATCCGATATTTACGAAGTCATTAAAGCTCCTGCGGGTTGGCAAAATCAGGACTTATGGCGCTTGACGGCGATTCTGGGAGCGGGAACTTTGCTCTTTGCTTTGGATGAGAATATCGACAGTTGGTCCCTTGAACGTCGGACGCCCTCTTCAGAGGATCTGGCTCGATTCGGCTCTGCACTCGGAGATGGAGGCTATACAGGAGCATTCATTGCCGCCTTATACATCACCGGCGAAATTTTCGGTAAACAAGGTTTGAGGAAGACAGCTCTTTTGAGTTTAGAAAGCTGGTTGACTTCAGGAGCTGTGGTACTCGGCATGAAGGCAATCGCCGGGCGAGCTCGTCCTTATGCAGAAAAAGGACCCTATTCCTTTCATCCCTTCACTTTCCGCTCAGATAATTATTCTTTTCCGTCGGGTCATGCGGCATCCGCCTTTGCCGTGGCTGCAGTTATCGCAGACCAGTCTGACTGTTTAGCCGTGGATGTTTTGGCATTTTCATTGTCGACTTTGGTGGCAGCATCCCGAGTTCATGAACGAAACCATTGGGCATCGGATGTCTTCATAGGGGCAGCCATTGGGTATTTTGTTGGAAAAAAAATTTCCAAACTGCACCGGAACAAAGACCTGGAAAACATCCAGATTGGATTCTGTCTTTCTCCTCGGATGAAGGGATTGACTGTCTCGCTCCATTTCTAAATAAAACTTGCAGCAAGTTCCTTAATACACATTGGCGCTGGATACATACTCGGAGCCCGGCTCTTCCGAGTTCCCTGGAATGGCGAATCTGGAAGGCTGGGCATGGTTGGCTCGGAACCTTCAATGCCGCTGCGGACCTGCTTGGCGTCATTATCTCACAGATTCTTCCCGCACAGAAGGGAAGAGATCCAAGAAATCAAATGCATATTTTTGGAAGCAGGGGACTAAGGCCGAGAAGGATTTTGTATGTCGAGACATCGACCCACCGGGCCAATTCATCGGCAAAGATTTTTTCATTTTCCTGGGATCCGAGGAGGACGGCTTCGTCTCCCACAGAGGCTTGAGAGTCGAGCTGAAGGCGCGCTTCGAGATGGTTGGCTGTAATGGATCCGATGATCGGAAATCTTTGACCGTTGATTAAAACCGAACCTTTTCCGACTGCCCTGAACGGAAAGCCATCTGAATATCCAACAGGAAGAACGGCGATTTTTTCTCTTTGAGCTGCTCGGTAGGCCCTGTGGTAAGAAACTGAATCACCGGGCTGCAGATACTTTACCGAAGCTACACGACTCTTGAATTGAAGAACCGGTTTGAGAGAGAGCAGGTCTTCCTCTTGTGTTTTTTCCGAAGGGTAGTAACCATAGAGAAGAATCCCGGGCCTCACCATATCCAGATAAAATGATCCTGAGGCGCAAATTCCAGCGCTGCTCGCAGCATGCTTGAGTCCGAGACGAATGCCTTTTCCTTTGGCATCCCGGCAAAGGGAAAGGAATCGATCCATCTGAACTTTGTCGAACTCCGGATCTTCGGTTAAAGTTGTCGAAACTCCCTGTATGCGTATACCTTTGAATGCAGCGGCTTTCTCGAGATAAGGCAGAGCTTTATGGCAGGGGATGCCCATCCTCCCCATTCCTGTATCTATGTGGATATGAACCTTGACCTGTTTGCCTCGTTTTTCAGCGTTTTGGCTGAGGAGTCGGATTTCTTCTGTAAACACCGACTGGGAGATGTGATATTCGATCAGAAGACCTGTGTCTTGAGAAAAGAGAGGCCCAAAATTCAGGATTGGACATTTCACACCGGCTTCCCTGAGCCGGATGGCCTCATGAAGCTTACACACCATCAAGGCGTCGATACCTTTGCTATCCAGAAATCGTCCCATCTCTTCCAGTCCATGTCCGTATGCATTCGCCTTGATGACAGCCATGATAGGAACTCGAGCTCGTTCTCTCACCTTTTCAAGGTTCCAGGCCGCATTCTGGAGATTCAACTCGATCCAGGTATCTCTGCTGGGAGCTTGATTCTCGTTCAGCAAAGGAAATAGTCTGGAGTTGGATGCAGCTTTCTTGGCAAAACTAAGGGGTATACTCAGACCAGCGAGTCGAAAAAAATCTCTTCTGGTAAATTTCATATGGTCCCTCCTCAAGATTCCATCTTCACCATTTATATACGATGACAAGCGGCTGATCTTTTGGTCTTTTCATTTTATCTCATTTTTTCCCCTAGATATACTTTTTTGTAAAAAATCTACATTTCTATTCCCATCTCTCCAATCAGACAGCATGACAGGCTGCTGAGGGAGACATTTCTAAATTCATGAGCAAAAAAAAGAGAACCTTGGAGGCGTTCGTGCAGGCGAGGTTGGAATCGGCGTGGGTATGGATTATAATGACCAAGATGCGAAAGACATATGTCCTTCCGGTATTTTTATTACTGGGACTCCTGTCTCTTTTTCCCTTTCAGGAGAAGCCGCCTCGGACTAGCGAGCTTGAGGTGGATCTTGAGTTCAGAGCCCTGCACCCCGGGGAGGCTGTAAAAGTCCGGCTCAAGGAAAGGGAAGATATCAAGTTGGCTGATCTTTATTTTTTAGGATCGAAACACTCCATGGGCAGAGGGCAAACCCCTGCTGAATGGATGGCTTTCATCGGGCTTGATCTTGGAATAAAGCCCGGGACTTATAAAATCGATATTTCTGTCCTGTTCAAAGATGGAAGCCATAGAAATATTTCGCGGGAAATTATGGTACTGGATAAGGAGTTTCCTGTGAAGAAGCTCTGGGTTAAGCAGGAATATGTCACCCCGCCCCCGGAAGTACGGGAAAGAATCCGGATAGAGTCAGAGCTTCTCAGGGAGATCTATTCCATCTTCACCCCTGATTGGCTCGGAGAGGGCAATTTCATCATCCCCTCAGAAGGGGAAATGGCACAAAATTTTGGGGAAAGACGTATCTTTAATGACCAACCCCGCTCTTCCCATGGGGGCATGGATATTTCTTCTCCTTATGGTTCGCCTGTTCGAGCTTCGAACTCAGGACGAGTTGTCTTGGCCAATGATCTGTATTTTGCAGGCAAGACAGTAGTCATCGACCATGGATTAGGTGTTTCCACCCAGTATCTGCATTTTTCTAAAATCATCGCTCGAAGAGGAGAATCAGTCAAAAAAGGAGACATCATAGGAGAGATCGGAGCCACTGGTCGTGTAACCGGCCCCCACCTCCACTGGGGTGTCCGGATATCCAGATCTCGAATCGATCCCCTTTCCCTCCTAAGCCTTGAATTCGATTAACCTGAATTATTCATAAAAACTGCCGCTGACCTTTTCTAATACAGCAATATATTGCTGTAAATTACTATGAAAAAACTTTCATCCATTTGATCGGCATTTTTTACCCTCTGGGCGAGCCAATCTCGCTACAATGGCTTCGTTGTAGCCCGGGTTAGGTTGGGTCGGCTCGCGGCAGTTCACTCCCGACCCGACCTACCAGGCTTCACGGGCCACTTCCTCGCCTTCGCAGCACCCGACCCAACCTAGCCACTTGACTCGTGAATAATCCAGGGAAAATATCTTGGATTATTGGGGTTCTTTCAGATATTCTGCGAGCCAGCTGAAAACGCTTTTCCACCAGAGCTGGGCGTTTTGCGGCTTCAGGACGAAGTGACACTCGTCCGGAAAATAGATCATCTTCGAAGGGACTCCCATTCTCTGCAGGGCTGTAAAGAACTGAAAACCCTGGGTTACAGGAACCCGGAAATCCAGCTGGCCGTGGATCACCAGACACGGCGTCCGAAAATTTTGAGCATAAAAGCTGGGCGACCACTTTTCGTACATCTCAGGATTTTCCCAAGGCGGGCCTCCGAATTCCCACTCCGGAAACCACAGCTCCTCTGTAGCTCCGTGCATAGAACGAAGATCGTAAACTCCGGCATGGGAAATCAGGCAGTCGAACCGGTCTGTGTGTCCTTCGATCCAGTCGATCATGTATCCGCCGTAGGAAGCTCCCGCAGCCCCGATGTTCCTGAAGTCGATGAATTCATAGTTGGAAAACAGATAATCCAGGGAGAGCATGATGTCCTCAAAGGGTTTTCCACCCCAGTCTCCTGTGATAGAGTCTGTGAAATCCTGTCCGTATCCTGTACTTCCGTGAAAATTGACCATGGCCACCACATATCCGGGTGATGCGAACATCTGAGCGTTCCAGCGGAAGTGAAAGTCGTCCAGCCATGCTCCTTGAGGGCCTCCATGGATAAGCATGACAAGGGGATACTTTGTCGTCGAATCGAAAAAGGGCGGCTTCACCAAAAACCCATGCACCTTGTCTCCATCTGCACCATCGAACCAGAACTCTTCCACAGGATTCAGCTCGATGTCTGAGAGAAGTCCGGAATTTATGTCTGTGAGCTGTATGAGCTCCTTCTCTTTCAGGTCATACGAATAGACCTCGGATGGTCGATGCGTTGCCTGTTTCAGGAAATACACGGTCTGTGCGTCTGGAGAGAGCTGGACCGATCCCATTGTGTGCCCTTCGAGAAGTCTTTCTATGGTGGGTTCGCTCAAGGATACCCGCGCAAGGACCTTCCGGCCGTTTTCTTCGAAAGTGAAAAAAATGGATTGACCGTCCGGGGCCCATATAATCTCGTCCACCGAGCGGTCTAAGGAGTCGGTAAGATTCATTGTCTCCTCAGTCTGGAGCTGGTGAAGAATCAGGCTGTATTTATCGGCTTCGAAGCCTGCTCGCGCCATTGCCCGATAAGCGATGTATTTTCCATCCGGAGAATAGTGGGGAGAATTGTCATTGGCTTTGTTGGCAGTGATTTTTACTGGATCTCCGCCTGTAATCGAACATGTGAACAGGTCGTTGTTGGTTCCCAGACTCATTTTGAGCGCTGGATCTTCATTCCGTACAAAACAGATTTCCTCTCCATCAGGGGAAAAAACATAGTCCTGATGGCCGCCCAAAGAAATTGGAGGTGTATCGTAATCTCCTGGCGTGACATCCCGAGCTTCTCCACCTTCCACAGGAATGACGAAAACGTGACTTCTCATACCGTCTCTCCAGGAGCTCCAGTGGCGGTAGAGAAGCTCCTCGAAAATCTTGGCCTTTACAGCGCTTTTTTCCTTTTCTTCCATCTTGGTCTTGTTGCAGTCGTCATCCGGGCAGTCTGGAAAGACAGAGGAGGAGAAGGCCATGTGTTGTCCAGTTGGGGACCAGATGACTCCCGATGCACCTGTGGAGAGGGTTGAAACGCGATAGGATTCCCCTCCACGTGTATCGATCATCCAGATTTGCGGACTCCCGCCTCTTGTGGAGATAAATGCGATGTTTTCCCCGTCAGGAGACCAGCGGGGACAGGTGTCTGTGTAAGGGCTTGTAGTGAGCCTCCACGGTTTACCGCCTCCAGTCGATACGATCCAAATATCACTATTGCTCACATTTTTCTTTAGATCCATCTCTGTGGCGACAAAAGCGATGAAATCTCCCTTAGGCGATAACTGCGGATCGCTGATTCGTTTGATCTGGATGAAGTCTTCGAACGAGAGGGGACGTTTTTCCTCATAGGCGTTCTGGGACCAAAAAAGGAACAGTATGGATAAAAATGCCACAAATTGTTTCTTCATAATCTCTCCTTTCTCACCTTAATTTATTGAGTCACATCTTATTCGTCAAGCATTCGAAATACAAGATTGCCTAATTGCATCGCTTTGTTGACATCCTGTTCGCTGCTCTCTATATTATAGGCTTAAATTGCAGGATACTTATGAGTAAAGAAGATAAAGTCAAGATGAACAGTCGTTTGGCTGAGGCCATTCGACAGGCATATGAATCTGGTCAGGAAGACGAGGCGCTCGAGCCTATCGTTGCTGTCGATTCTGAGGGGAAGCCCATCGGAAGGTTTCATGCCGGAGATTCTGTGATTTTTTATGATATCCGCGGAGAAAGAGAGGTCGAGCTGACTGAAAGTCTGACCGATCCTGAGTTCTCCCATTTTCCAGTCGAGAAAGATCTCGAGCTGAATTTTGTGACCATGATCGAATACAGCTCTTCGCTCGATGTCAGGGTAGGATTCCAGGCGGAAGAAGAAATTAAGAACACCTTGACCGAAGCGCTTACTGGAGCTGGCTGGAGTCTTCTGAAGATCGCCGAGTCCGAGAAGGCGATCCATATCGGATATTTTTTAAACGGAAAAAAGGAGGAAGCGTTCCCCGGGGAAGTGAGAATCATCATTCCTTCACCGGAAGGTGTGGACAATTACGCTTTGACCCCTGAAATGAGTGCTGTAAAGGTTACAGAGGAGATTTGCAGGGAGCTTGAAAATCCTTCCTTCGGGGCAGTCGTAGCGAATTTGGCTAATGTGGATGTAGTAGGACACGTAGAAGACAGAACGGCCATTCTGAGGGCTGTAGAGACGGTAGATCATGCATTGGGGAAAATCACTGAAGCATGCCGCCAAAAATCGACCACATTGATCGTTACCGCGGATCATGGCACAGTGGAAGAATGGCTTTATCCCGATGGGGCAGTCAACACAGGACACACTCAAAATCCTGTTCCCTTTATTCTCACCGATTTTTCTGCTGAAGACCCAATGAGATGGGAGCTAAAAGACAAAGGGGAGCTGATCGATGTGGCTCCCACGATTCTCAATTTGTTAGGCATAGACAAGCCTCCAGAAATGACAGGGACCAGTCTGATCAAAAATTTTACCGATTATGCAAAATCCGAGAGGAAAATTTTACTCCTGATCCTGGATGGATGGGGGATGAGAGATGAGGAAAGAGGCAATCTTATCAAAGAAGCCCGTACTCCTCATTTCGATGCCTTGTGGTCTCGATTTCCCCACACTCTGCTGGAATCAGCAGGAGAGGCAGTGGGTATGCCTGCCCATACAGTAGGAAATTCTGAGGCCGGGCACCTTCATTTGGGAGCAGGAAGACACATTTTTTTGGATCGGGTGAAAATCGATAGAGCCATCGAGGAAGGGAGTTTCTATCGGAATCCCGCTTTTTTATGGGCTATGGATGAAGCGAAAAAGAAGAAACAGGCCCTGCATCTTTTGGGGATAGTTTCCCACTACAGCTCGCACGGTACCATCGAGCATCTTTTCGCCCTGTTGCGGATGGCGAAAAAGATCAATGTAGAACGGGTTTTTGTCCATGCTTTGATCGGCCGGAGAGGAGAGAGACCGGAGAGCGGAGCGATTTATGTGGCCAAAGTGGAAGAGATGTGCCGCGAGCTGGACACCGGTCAATTAGTCACTGTTATTGGCCGCTTCTGGGCGCTGGATAGAGAGCTCAACTGGGATCGGGTCGAAAAGACCTATAGGGCATTGGTAGGAGGTGAAGGCACACCGGTTCCTGTCGAGGCAGAGTGACATCACCGTGCGCAGGAGATGGAAGGAACTTTTTTGCTGCATAAACGTATTCTTCATAAGAAGGACATAGAGAGACCGTTGAATCGATGAATGTACAGGTAAAGGATATTCATTTCAGTTATGGGAAGGTGAAAGCTCTGGATGGGATCGACGTCGATCTTCCAAAAGGGGCAATAGGCCTCCTGGGACCAAACGGGGCCGGCAAGAGCACCCTCCTTCGAATTCTTCTGGGATTTTTGGTTCCGGAGAGGGGAGAAGGGAGTGTGCTCGGCTATGATATCGAAAAGCAGCAGAACTTGATCCGCCGATATGTGGGATATATGCCTGAGGACGATTGTTTCATCCCGGGTATGGATGGCGTTTCTTTTACCTCCTATATGGGCGAGCTTTCTGGCATGCCCCGTCAAGAAGCCATGAAAAGAGCCCATGAAGTTCTTTTTTATGTAGGCCTGGAAGAGAGCCGTTACCGCAGGACCGAAACCTACTCCAGCGGGATGAGACAGCGTCTCAAACTGGCTCAGTCCATTGTTCATGATCCCAAGCTTGTCTTTTTTGACGAACCTACCAGCGGCCTGGATCCTCGGGGAAGAAAGGAAATCCTGGAGCTCATCATGGATATCTCTTCCAAAAAGGATATTCAGGTTCTGATCTCCTCTCATATCCTGCCCGATATCGAACAGACCTGTTCCTATGTAGTGATCTTGGACAAAGGTAAATTGGCGGCTCAGGGACTGATCAGTGAGCTCAAGCAGGTCCAATACAGCCTTTATGAAATGAGAGTCAAAGGCGAAGAAAAAGCCTTCTTAAAAAGACTGGAAGAGGCAAAAAGTAAAGTCGATGAAACAGAAGATAAGCTTCTGAGAGTTTATCTCCCTCCCGGTTTCGATCCTCAAAAAATTTTTCACATCGCTGCTGAGGAGAAGGTCCAAATCAGACACTTCGTGAAGAGTCAAACCTCTCTCGAAGACCTCTTTGCCAAGGTAGTGGGAGTGGATTGATGACCATCAAGGAGAAGGGATACACCCATTGGGGCGGGGAGTTGAGAGACGGCCGATTTCCGTGGTGGCCGATTACGCGCTTCGGAATCAAACTGACTTTCAACAGAAAATTTTTCAAGTTTTTGTTCGCTTTGACGCTCGTTCCTGCCTTAGTATGGCTGGTCGGCATTTATATATCCGAGAGGCTGGAGGATTTCAGTTTTATGGTGAGGGGAGACCAGACTGATTTTCTGAATGTCGATCCCAGTTATTTCAATACTTACTTCACCAACGACTTTTTGTTGTTCATGCTGATCATGATTTTGGTTTTCTGCGGGGCAGGCCTGATCTCGGATGATTTGAGACACAATGCTCTCCAGCTCTATTTTGCGAGGCCATTGAAGAAAAGGGACTATCTCTTCGGCAAGGCTGCCGTAATTTTTTTCTTCTTGTTCATCATAACCCTCGTACCCGGGCTTGTATTCGTCATTATGAAACTGATATTCGCAGGAAATTTGAAATTTATCAGCTCTTATCCCTGGCTTCCCCTTTCCGTTATGGTGTATTCATCTCTTCTCACGAGTTTTTTCGCTCTGTATACCCTCCTCCTTTCTTCTATAGGTAAAAACCGAAGGTATGTGGCCATCCTCATATTCGGTGTCTATATTTTTTCGGATATTTTTTATGGGATTTTTTTCGGAATTTTTCGGAATCAATACTTTTCTTTATTATCCATCAAAGTCAACATTCAACAGGTCGGTGCAGTTCTGTTCAATCAAAGAACTCCACAGAATGTGCCCTGGATCTATTCGCTGTTGATCATCCTCGGCATGTGTGTGCTTTCTGGCCTCTTCCTGAACAAAAAAGTGAAAGGGGTGGAGATCATAAAATGACTGATGTCATACAGACTCAGAACCTGTCCAAATGGTACGGGAATGTTCTGGGATTGAGCGATGTGACGCTCCAAGTTGAACCGGGAATAACCGGGATCCTCGGACCGAACGGTGCGGGAAAGTCGACCTTCCTCAAACTCATAACCGGTCAGATCAAACCTAATATAGGCAGAGTCCTGGTCAATGGTCAAGATGTATGGAACAACTATGCAATGTTTGCGCAGATCGGATTTTGTCCAGAGCAGGATTCTTTTTATGAAGAATTGACAGGGTGGCAGTTTATGACCAGCTTACTGAAACTCCACCATTTCTCACCGGAAGAGATCAATCAGAAAGCCGAAAAAGCCCTGGATATCGTGGAGCTGATGAAAGATAAAGATAGAGTCATACGTTCTTACAGCCGAGGCATGAGGCAGAGGCTGAAGGTCGCTCAGGCAATCGCCCATGATCCAAATATCATCATCCTGGATGAGCCTTTGAATGGGCTCGATCCGTTGGGAAGGCGAAAGATCATCCGTCTTATAAAAGAATACAAGGGAGAGGGCCGGATGATTGTTGTCTCCAGTCATGTGCTTCCTGAAATCGAAGCTATGACCAACAGAATCATCCTCATCCATCAGGGAAAGGTTTTTGCTCAGGGAGATATCCACTATATCAGGGATTTGATCGAGACCCACCCCCATATCATTTCTATCAAGTGCAGCCAGCCGCGCCTTTTGGCCGAGAAGTTCATCCATTACGATTATGTGTTGAAGGTGCATTTCGATCTTCAGAAAAAGTCTCTTCTCGTCGAGACGAACAACAGGGATGATTTTTTTTCTCTTCTTCCTTCTCTTGTTACAGACAACGATATTGAGGTAGAGGAAATCACATCACCGGATGATAATCTTCAAGCGGTTTTTGATTATTTGATTGGAAAGTAGCTATGACGCAGAGCGACACCAGAAAGCTTTCGTTCTTTTTTCAATCGGTTAAGGATGTTTTTTCTTTTTTCTTAACCCTAGCCAGGAAGGTCAGGAAGACGAAGATCTTTTTCTTCATCTGTTTTATCCCGGTTTTCATGGCCTTTATCGTTAAATTCTCGCAGCTGTTTTCTCTGGCCAGGGGTATTGAGGGCATCTATATCTTCAATAACATGATCATGATGTTCTATATGCAATTTCTGATACTGATTCTGGCGCTCTTTTACGGAACCTCTGTCAGTTCCGAGGAATTGGAGGGAAAAACCCTGACCTACTTAACCACACGTCCAGTTCCCAAATCGGCCACCATCATCGGTAAATATGCCGCTTATTCTGTTTTGGTCATCACCATGACCACATTGGGTGTGGTGTTTTCTTTTTTGGTACTGAATCTGAATGAACTCTACGAGTTATCTTTGTATAAAATTCTCTTGAAGGATGTTGCGATTCTGGGATTGGGCCTTATGTGCTATACGGCGTTTTTTACTTTCGTGGGGACCATTCTCAAACGTTCTATCATGTTCGGGCTTATCTTCAGTTTCGGTTGGGAGAATGTGATCCAATATTTTCCCGGCTCTACCCAGAAATTCACAATCGTCCATTATCTTAAATCTCTTCTTCCTTCTCCATCTACTGGACGATTTTCCTTTCTTCTCTTCCGCCTCGAACCGAGCTCGACCGGGAACTCTGTTTTTATGCTGTTTCTCATCAGCGGTGTTTTCCTGGGATTGGCCTGCGTACTCTTCACGTTCAAAGAATACATTTTGGAAGATTAGAATTCCGGATTCTCGGCTTATTTATAAGGAAGGTTCTTTTCCATCAGGCATGTCTTCCGCTCTAGTTCAGATTTTAAACGCCATTCCTTATTCTTCTTTCTCTGACGATGCCATCTCTTTGATTTTGTTGACCAATTCTTCAGGAATGCTGGCGTAGATTTTCACGTACTCATCGGTTGAACTGATCTCGATCTTGTTCAGCAGCTCGCCGATTTCCGGCTTCTCTGTTGCAGCCATACTTCCAAAAGCTTTTATACCGTTCAAGGCTTCTGCCACTTTCTTGTTGCTTTCGGCATTCGGGCTCATAGCCATGACTTCTGCAATCAGGTTTCGATTCTTGTAGTCAAAATAAAGAGCCACTGACTCGATCTCTTTCATTGCGCTCATCATAGGGTTTTCAGAAGCTGCTTGTTCCATGGCTTCTGCAGGTACAAGCATGGCTCCCCAAAACAGAGCGTCTTTGTTGGTCTTGTCTATCAGTGCAGAAAGTTTCTCGTTTTTAAAAACGTTGTCTCTCTTGTTTTCCAGTACATCCAAGACCGCTTTTACAGGGATTTCATTTCCTACCACCACATTTGAATCGTCTATAAATGAAAAAGCTCCTGATTCATCCTCTGTCCAGACCTTATAGAGAGTGAAATTTTCGTACTGCTCTTCCATGAGTTCCTGCCCTTCCTCCTCGACTTTTGCCTTGATAAGAGAAAGGATGGCATCCTTGTCATATTTCAGGTTGACTACTCCTACACCCACTTGGTTTACTTTTTCCGAATCCTTCATTATGCCTGCTGCAAGAAAATAAATGTCCTTTTGCGGATCGATTCCGGTTTTTTCGATGAATTCCTGGTACTTCTGATAATCCTCCTGTTCTTGAATGGTTTTGCTGGCAACTTCTGTGGACATAGCCTTATTGACATCGACAAAGAAAACACCCAAGACATCGCTAGGGATCAATTCAAGAATATCCCGGGCTTCGGCTGTCCCAGCCTTTGGTGCAGTTGCCTTTTTTCCGCATGCCGTAAATGAGAATAAAGCAAGAAGAACTACCATGCTGAAAGCTGTAAGTCTTTTCATTTCAGATGACTCCTCCTCAAAATTAAATATTTCGTTAGAGAATATACCAAAAATTCTCTGTCAAGAGCAAGCGAAAAAATGATCATCACAGGAGATATCTGTAGAACTCCATCTGGCTGGAGTAGAGCCAGCAGCGGACCCAGATCAAGCTGAAAATAAAGAGCTGTTGGAACAGGAACGCCATCAATATACCCCAGAATTGGGATTGAGGTATGAATCCTTGAATCAAAATATAGACGAGTGTGACGGCTACCTGGACAAGAAAAAGGAGATAGAACAGGGTTAAGGTTGAACCGAGATGCCTGAAAACAAACCCGAAGGCCCCTAAAGCAGCTCTAAGGATATTCCGTTTTCCCTCCATCACGATTTTTATACGGCCATAGTCAAAAACCATCTGGATAAACAGAAAGAGAAACAGAACAACAGCATTGAAGACCAGGCCAAGATAGAAAGGCGTTATCTCCGAGAAAGCATTTTCTCTAACGTTCTCCAGAATAGTGCCCAATATTCCGAAGGAGACAAAGGGAAACAGGATGAAGAAAAGCCAGGAAAGAAGCATGAGCAGAAAGAAACGAAAAAAATAGGAGCCCGCACCTTCGAAAAATTCCCCCATAGAGAACCGCACTTTTTCTTTGTTCAAAGTCGAAAGAATCCCTCCAGCCAGGAATGTGTGAAGGATGATGTACAGCAACCCTATGACGATAAGGATAGAAGGCAGCTCAAGAAAACGCATCATGAGTAAGCCCTCCAAGTTATTGAGGACAGCACCCTTGCCGATGATGGAAGGAGTGAACGTTTTTTCCAGTCCCTTTGCCTCGTCTCTAAATTCTTCCCACCACAGATAATCAAAGCCTTCTGCCATCCGGTCTGCCACCAGGCTGTCGCCAAAAGAATCCTTAAGGGAGTGGTAAAGAGGCAGGGCAAGAGCGATGGAGAAAGCGAGGTTGATGAGAAGAAGCAGAAGCACCATCCGGGCGGATTTTCGCGTGTTGGCAAATCCTTTGATGAGATTGATTATGACTTTCATCTTTCACTCATCTCCTCTTCCTTAGGATTTTCTTCTGTGCATCCAGAATCCTATTCGTGATATAATGGGCGGCCTGTTCGCAGAAAAGCCCATGAATTTTTCAATCTTAATAAAGATATCGGCTTTTCGCAAGATAAGAGTAAACGGGACAAGCATTTTCAAAACTGTAAAAGTTTTAACAGTCGCTTCAAAATGGATTTTAAAAGACTTACCCAAGGAGGGAATGATATGAGAAATTTACGAAAAATGGCTGTATATGCTGTGATTGTGCTGTTTTTATCAATGAGCTCGTCGGCTGAGGAGCCTTTAGCTTCCGAGAACCTGATTCAGGCTCTCACTCAGGAAGTTTCAGGTGAAAGAGCATTTAACTATACGGTGCTCATCTCTCATTATGACCGCATTCAAGCTTGCCAGGGATGGCATGACGCGGCGGAGATGGTTAAGAGGGAATTGGAGGAGATTGGGTATGAAGATATTTCACTCGAGGGATGGCCTTCGAATGGATCGAGATATTATTATACCTATCGTACTCCCATCGGATGGAGTGCCAAAGAAGCGGAACTTTGGATGATATCTCCGAGAAAGGAAAGGCTTTGTTCCTATGGAGAAATACCTCTGACTCTGGTCAAACACAGTCATTCAACCGACTGTGAGGCAGAGCTCGTCGATGTCGGTACAGGTGTCGGAGACAGCGCCTATGCGGGCAAAGATGTCAGAGGAAAGGTCGTTTTGGCCACTGCATATACAGGATCGGTTATGAGGGAGGCCGTGCTCAAAAGAGGGGCTTTAGGCGTGGTGACCTGGTATCCTCCCGAGGTCAGACCTGGCTATCCGAATATGATCCGCTACACGGCTATCTGGCCGACTTGGGAAGAGAAAGACCTGATCGGCTTTGGCTTCAATGTGAGCAAGCAGCAGGGCTGGATGCTCAAAAAAGCATTGGAAGAAGGAAAGAAAGTGGTTTTGAAAGCCAAGGTGGATGCCGAATACTTTGATGGGAAGATCGAAACCCTTACTGCCGCATTTCCGGGATCAGTGGAGCCAGATCGGGAGGTCTTGATCATCGGCCATCTCTGCCATCCGACACCGAGTGCAAATGATAACGCCAGCGGAAGCGGAGCCATGCTCGAAATGGCCAGGGCTTTGAAGGCCATGGTCAGCAGGGGCCTGATCGATCCTCCAAGGAGGACGATCCGATTTCTCTGGGTCCCGGAGTTCAACGGCACCGTTCCTTACATAAAAGCTCATCTGGAAAGGACAAGAAACACACTCGCGGCTATAAATTGTGATATGATCGGAGAAGATCTGCACCTGACAGGTGGTACGTTCAATATCACGCGCACTCCGGATTCCATGCCTTCCTATCTTGACGATGTGGTGGTGAATTTCACCAGATTGGTTGAACGCTTGAATCTCAGAAGCGTCAACGGGAGCCACCATCCGTTTGCCTACAGGATTCGCCCTTTCAGCGGGGGGAGCGACCATTACATTTTCAACGATGGAGCTCTGAAGGTTCCTTCTGTGATGTTCGGACATGGAGACATTTTTCATCACACGAGTCTCGATACGCCGGATAAAGTGGACTCGTCCGAGCTCCGTCGGGTGAGCTTTATCGCCTTGGGGGCCTCCTATTATATGGCCAGCGCATCAGATGGGGAGGCAATAGAAATGGCCAGCCTGGTTGCCAGGCAGGGCCTGTCCAGGCAATCGGAGGACTATTATGACAGCCTGGCGCTTCTTCGAAAAGCAGAAAATCCGCAGAAGGCTCATCAGGGCTACAAACATATAATGAATGTGCTCGAACATTCCGTACGGAGAGAGATGGACTCGGTGCTTTCCGCTTCTGTCTTTACCGCCGATCCTGGGGTAAAAAGGGAAATCGAGACATACCTTGGGAGTTTGGAAAAAATGAATGAAGCTTTTAGAGACGATCTGGAGAGCCGATACAAAAAGCTTTGTGAAGGATTTGGAACAAAACCTAAGAAGCTCGTGTTGTCCTCTGAAGAGGCGGAATTGAACAGGATTGTGCCTCAGAGAAGGGCCACCTTTGTCTGTCCGCTTCAGAGAGAATATGTGACGGATAGGCTGGGAGAGAAGGCTTTTGCCGGTGTTGATATAAGCGGCTATCCGGCCTACGAAGCGCTGAATTATGCGGATGGGAAGAGGAGTCTGTTGGACATCGCCAACGCCGTATCGGCAGAATACGGACCGATCGAACCACAAAAATTTTATGATTATTTCAGAGTTCTTGAAAAAGCCGAACTCGTCACTCTGGAAGAAAAATAAAAGCTGTATCGCCGGTCTGAGTTCCTGTAATCAGCGACAGCATGTGGAGGCAGCGATCAAATCCTCTTTTGAGATAAAGAAGATGTCAGTAAGGGAGATCATTCAACAGCGGAGGAGTGTCCGTCGTTATTTGGATAAACCTGTTGAGAGGGAGAAAATCCTGGCTTGTCTCGAGGCTGCCAGGTTGGCGCCTTCAGCGGACAATGTTCAACCTTGGCGGTTTCTGGTCATAGATGATCCTGAGATTAAAGAGAGATTTGCCAAAGTAGTTTTCACCGGAATCTATCGTTTTTCGAAATTCGCGGCCAGAGCACCTGTGCTGATACTGATTCTTGCCCGCCTGGATATCATTGCCAACAGAATCGGGAGCCAGATTCAAGGTACAAATTTTTATTTGATCGATATCGGTATTGCAGGAGAGCATATCGTTTTGCAGGCTGAGGAACTTGGACTCGGGACCTGTTGGATAGGCTGGTTCAATTCCAGAAAAGCCAGGAAGATCCTGAAAATTCCCGGAAAATACAAGATCGTATCCATCCTGTCAATGGGTTATTACGAAAAAAAGCCATCGAAGGAGAAAAAGAGGAAGTCTCTTGAGGAAATCACATGGTTCAACCAGATCGATTGATCCAGTCTTCCAGTGACTCAGCCTCTGATCTCTTTCAAGGCCTCCTGGATGAGATCGAGGGCTGTGGCCAACCGTTCTTTTTTTTCCCCATATCCGAAGCGGAGGTAGCGGTCCATCGCAAAATGGTCCCCGGGCACGATAAGGACGCTTTTGGTTTCGCGAATTTTTTCGACCAATTCAGTCGAATTCATATCAAGGCTGTACCGGGCAAATGTAATGGCCCCTGCTTGGGGAGGCACATAATGGAACTGCCCTTCTTGTTTCTCGAACCAGGAACACAGAATATCGATATTCGCAACCAGGATGTTCCGCGTTCGTGCAAGAATCCTTTCCCTGTTATCCGGCGTTAAAGCTATTCTTGCCAGCTTGTCGCTCACTGCACTGATCGATATGGTTGTGTAGTCATGATAGGGCCATATCTTCTGGATGAAGTCTTCAGGAGCAACCATCCATCCCATTCTCAGCCCTGGGAGCCCATAGGCTTTGGAAAGGCCGTTGCTCACCACGACTTTGTCGTATGTTCCCCAGAAGCTGGGAGTCGTTTGTCCATCCAGCTCTGCTCCTTGATATACCTCATCGGCATAAATCCATGCACCGGCCTTATCAGCTAACTCCAGGATCGTTTCCCTGGCTTCTGTGCTGAGTCGGCTTCCTGTGGGATTGTTGGGATTTGTGACAGCGATGATTTTTGTTTTGGATGTGACCGATTTCTTCAATTCATTCAGATCAGGATTCCAATCCAGATTTTCTCTCAGCTGGTATGTCTTGACGTGAGCCCCGAATGCTCTCATCAGGCCCCACAGCTGCATGTAATTTGGGACCATGAAAAGCACTTCATCTCCGGGATCGACTTGGCTCCAGGCCAGAAGAAAGTTTGCCTCAGCCGAACCGGTCGTTATCAAGATGTTCTCGATATCGGTTCCGGGGTAGAGAGCGCAGACTCTTTCTCGAAGCTCGGGTGTACCGTTTGTCTGGAGATAACCCAGACTAGTCTCTGTAATTTCTTCCATTTCTCCCGGAGAGACGAGCTCCTGGATTGAGAGTGGATGTACACCGCTTTCTGAGAGATTGAAATCCACAAGATTTTCCCATTGGGACTGCATCCGCTCCATTTTAAATTGTTCGATTTTCATGGCATGATCCTTTTTTAATAAATATCTCCTTAAAAGGCGCTCTAAAAAGTAAATTCCGTCAGATTTCGACTTTAAAGATTCCTTTGAAGGCGAATCCAAAGACAATCGAAAGCACAAAATACACGATCAACCAGTGGATGTGCCAGCCAAAAAGATTCATATTCCGGGCAGGGTATTGAATTTCGATAGACCTGACCGGAAGGTCGTCTCTAATAGGGGATTCGGACGGATAAAGGAGCTGTCTGATAAAACTTTTTTCTGTTTTTATCGGAGAGATTTTGCTGAGAGGTTTTTGGGCGACAGATACCTTTTTGGTGACCGTTTCTCCGTCCATTTTCAAAGACAGCTTATGGATGCCATGTTCTCTGGCTGAAAATCTCCAGTCGATTTCCCCGAATTCTTGTATTCTCAAGGGAGGCGTTTCTATGGTCAGCTCTGGCGTGGGTTCGATTTCGATGGGAATCTCCATGGGATCCTGATTTTCCTTCAGTTTGACTTTTAGAAGGACCGATTGATCTGGTGTCAGGGATTGATATCCAAACCAAAAATTGAGCTGGATGATGATAAGAATCAGGGGAAGAATCATCACCATCATGGGTTTTGCGGAATATCCGATATACCTGAGATTACAGCGGAGGATATTCCCTTGAGCCCGGAGGGACAGGACAAGGGAGTCTTTGTAAAGGCGCAGCTCAAGAAGATGGGCTTTAATTTTGTTTTTTACCTGCTTGATGCCTCTTTGGTTGGATGTCCATTTGAACACAAAGAGCATCAAGAGCCCGGTAAGAAATGAGACGATGATCATTCCTATCCAAGGGCTCATGCTGCGGAATGGATAGAAGAGAACATCGAATATTTTGCCGAAAACCGAATTGAAGATCCACATGGTTTAAGAGATGTAGCCAAGCCCTTTCAACTTCTTCTTGATTTCTTCTTCCGAGTCGGATTCTTCGAGCTTTGCCATTTCCTTTTCGAGACAATGAGTGATGAATTCCTCTGAAGAAGAATACCCGGACAGCTCCGCATATTTCTTGACCTTTTCCAAAAGGTCTTTTTCGAGTTTGACTTTTGCCTTTCCCATTTTGATCTCCTAAAGAACGTTTTTTCCGATCATTTCCTCTGGTTTTTCTATGCCAAAAAGGGCGAGAATGGTGGGGGTTAAATCATACAGAGCAGGAAATTCGGCTGTGATTATTCGATTGGTGAACAGCACTCCTGGGCATACAACGGGATCCATGCAGTGATCCCCACTCCATTTATCCATATTGTCGTCAAAGACTTTTTTATCGATTCTTCCAAGAGGCGCAGACCAGGCTGTTCGATAGCCCCGGTTGAATCCCATGACGATATCCGGTGCTTGATCGAGCTGCTGACTTTGATAGACATCCTGAGTCACATAAGCGTTGGTGATCACTCTCTCTCCTGTTGCTGGATCTGTCACCTGCTCGAGCTTCTGAGCGATCTCTCTGACCAAAGCCTCTTTTTCAGCACCCGGATTGACGGTTCCTTCCCCTTCCCTTCCTATTTGGTTCACATAAAGACTGTTTAACCCGTAAGAATAAGCCTTGGTTTTGGACCAATCCGTGTTCATGAAGAACTCTTCCTGTCCTTGTCGCCAGTTATTGATCAGCCTGAGGTATCCGTTTTCCTTGAGCCAGGTGTTGACATTGAAAGTTCGCCTGAATGGAGTGAATCCATGATCGGACATGACCATGATAATGGTATCCTTGTCGGTTTTTTGAAAAGCCATGTCCAGGATTTTGTCTGCCTCCTGGTAGATGTTTTCGATGGCGTCCCCGTATTGTTTAGCCAATTTCGGATCGTACATCGGACTGACTTTATCGATGAAACGCCAGAACATATGCTGCCTTTGGTCGGTGCTGGAGACATAATAAAAAAGAAGGCCGGAATCGAATCTTGAGAGTTCGTAATCGAACATCTCAATCCGTTCCTTGAGAACCGTATCATCCTGGGCCAGATACTCCTCCTCGTCCAGAACACCGTGGGTCATGGCCTTGAAATCGGCAGGGAGGCCTTTGGTGTAGAAAGATCCGAACTTTTTTGCCAGTTCCTTTGCATAACTATCAGGAGTGGATATGGGCATGGCAGGGTCTGAGGGGTCGATATTAATGGGTGAGATGTAAAGTTTGAACTCCGGCCGCACCTGTTTGAGGTAAAACATACAGATGCCGCCCACACTTTGTGTTGGGATCATCGGGAAGCGGACCTTTTTCCAGCCGCTCCATTCCTTTTCCTCGAGAATGAACTCATGATCCTGGATCAAGATCTTCGCTAAAGGATGGACCGGATCGATAAAGACTTTGAAATCGATCGAAGATTCAGGTTGATTTTTTTTGAAGGTGTTGGCCGGACCGGGAAGCTTGGCTTCCACTCTGTTTCCGATCACATAAACTTCATGAATAGCCCCTCCGCCGATATCCTGCTTGAGTTCTGTAACCTCGGTCGTGTAGTAGTTGAATACGCCCACAGATCCCGTAATATCCGGAGTCCCCATTCCTGAAAGAGTTCTCTGGTTGGTTTCGACAGGAGGAAAGTTGGAAGGCATTTTAAAAATTGTGGCAGGAACGTCATATTCCTCCAGAATTTGCCAGAAAGCCCTTCCCTTCATCAGGTTCTCATAGGAACCTCCGGATAGAGGAAAAACGAGATTCCCTATGGAAATAGTTTTGGAGGGATCGCGTGTCTCCGCACCCGAGAAAGCGGGAATGTAATACTGCGGATCTCTTTTGAGAAAATCGAATATCCCGTGTCCGCCGGGATTCATTCCGGTGATAAAGTTCGACCAGGCCACTGGGCTCTGAGGAGGAATACTCGTTTGCAGCGGACGAAAATCTCCTTGGGCTCTCAATCGCGCAAAGGCGGGAAGTTTTCCCTGACTCATCCATATCTCCGTCAGGTGAGGGTCCATTCCGTCCAAACCGAGAACGAGGACTTTCTTAGCAGTCTCCTGTTTTCCGAAGACCTTGGTCACCATATCTATTGGACTTCCCAGAGCGAGAAGGGAACCCGCTGACAGGCCCAGTTTGAGGAATTCTCTCCGATTTATATTAGCCATTGTTCTTCCCTTGAGACCTTGATTTTGTGGATAAACTTTGAACATCTATCAAGGAACGGCCATCCATGTGTTTGGGTGCCTCGAGGCCGAAAAGCTCGATGACCGTTGGCGCGATATCGATGATGGCCGGAGTTTTCGTGTTTATAGCGAGGTTGGAGAAGAGTATGCCCGGTACGATTCTGGGGTCTATGCAGTGATCACCGCTCCACGCTTTCCTGTTGTCCTCAAAGACTGAGGTATTCACTTTTCCGGTCACTGAATCCCAGGAAACGCGGTATCCTTCGTTAAAGCCGACGATCAGGTCAGGGCAGTTCTCCTTGTACGGCCCCGGAGGAAGTTCATCCCTATCGAAGATCTTATTGATGGCTGTTTCGCTTTTTTCCTCGTCTCTCAAGCCGTTGAGCCTGGATATGATCTCTTTTTTCAGGGCTTTCTCTTCTTCTCCGGGCGATACAGTGCCCTTGGATTCTCTCCCTTTCGAATTCAAGTAGATCCCCCCGAGTCCCAATCCATAGGCCTTCGTTTTTTCCCAATCCACATCCTTGAACCATTCCTCGCTCTCCCTTTTTCCATCTTTTAGGCTAAGATAGCCGTTCAGATAGAGCCAGGAATTCACATTGACTCCTCTCCGGAAGGATTTGATGCCGTGATCTGACATGACGATCAGAACATCTTTTTGGCCCAATTTTTCCCATACCTTGCCCACGAGCCCATCCATTTTGGTGTACAACTCTTGGATCACTTCGGGTCCCATTTTCGCTTGCTCGGTATGCCTGGCAGGATGCTTTTCATCCAGATACCTGAAGAACATGTGCTGGAGGCTGTCTGTGGTCTCGAACCAACTCACCACCACTCCTTTCTTGGTTTTTTTCATGGCATTGAAAAGCATGTTTTCCCATTCTTGGTGGTTGAAGTAGCTCAGTTTTAAAAACGCTTCTTCGGACAGAACACCTTCATTCAAGGCCCATGTATCGTTTGCTTCGCCCAGGGTGATGTAGCTTCCCAGGAGTTTGGACAAATAAACAGAGTAGATAAAAGGATGGGAAATCGGGAGTGCCGGTTTCTCAGGATCGATATTCAGCGGAGTTACATACATTTCGAAGTGGGGATCGAGCTTATTGATATAAAAACGGCAGATCGATCTGATCTTTATCCAGAGGCCGGGCCGAAAAGTGATCCGGGTCCAGTCAGAAAAAGTCTTTTCCTTGAGTCGGATTTTCTGGTCAGAAACCTCGAGCAAAGCTTCCTTTTTATCCTTATCGATGGTGATGCAGAGAGGGAGTCGGATCTCTTCGGGATTTTTGAGCATGGTATTCTCAGGACCGGAGATATAGGTTTCGATCCGGTTCCCTTGGACAGTGACGGGTATGTTCATCCCTCCTTCCCGCCTTGTTATTTTGTTTTCGTCGGACGTGTAGAAGGAAAACGTGCCTTGACTTCCTTTCAGATCCGGAGCGCACATACCCGAGAGCAAGTGTCCGCGAAATTTCTCTGGCGGAAATGTTACCGGGATTCTCAGTACGGTGCTGAATATGCCGTGGTCTCCGAGAAATTTCCAGAAAGGCACGCTTTTCCGCATTCCCTTGATTTCAGGCTTGGAAAGAGGAATTTTGTATTTTTTTAGAGAAAGAACTTTCTTGGGACTGCCTATATGGGCTGAGGAAAGATCAGGTAAATAAGTCTTCGGGTCGCGGCTCAGGAAATCGAATATATTGTGTTTGGCGGGATGGCATCCTGTCATAAAGGAAGACCAGGCTACAGGAGAGATAGAGGGAATTGTGGTCTCGAGTTTGGCATAGCTTCCTTGTTTGGCCAGTTTGGATAAATTGGGGAGTTTGCCTTGAGACATGTATTTTTCCACCAGCACCGGATCCATCCCATCCAACCCGATAACGACCAGCTTGTTGATATGGCTCTTTTTATAAGCCTTTTGCCCCTTGATCAGGCGGATAAGAAATCGAAAAGGCCAGGATAAGAAAGAAAAAACGGCCAGAAAAAAGGTCAAGAAAAGAACCAAAAACGAGGAGAGGAAAGCGAAACCCGCTCCTGGCCCGATATAAGCGCCGAGGGGAGGAACTAGAAGGAAAGTGAAGATGAAAAAAACCTTGAGTTTCATTTTCATAAGAGTTTTTCCAAGATGATCGAAGAGAGGTTCGAAATGGAGAGGTCCTGACCATAGTGCGAATTTGCCCAGAAAAACGCATCATCCCAAGTGTGCATGCCTTGGAGATCGGTCCGTCCGAATATTTCCTTTTTTTTGACAGAACCCTTCATATCGAATCCGTAATCAGAGAGGACGATGAGATCAGGGCCGTCTGAGACATAGCGTCCGCTGTAGATGTCTCCGGTATCAAAGACCTCCCGTACCACCTTTTTTCCTTCGAATTCTAGTTTTTTCAATTCATCCGAAATTTCCTGCTTAAGGAATTTCTTGTCGGATGATCCGACGCATCCTTTGGGAAATTTGTCTTTCCTGTTTAAATAGATGCGGTTTGGGTCCATGGCAAAGGCTCGGGAAGTCGACGAGATTTCAGAGAGGCTCTGAGGAGAGGCAGTTTCAAATCCTAAATATCCATGTTTTTGGAGCCAGGCATTCAGATACACCTCCTGTTCAATTCCGGTGAAACCATGGTCCGAAAGGAGAAAAAGGCCGTCCACCGCATTTGTCAGCTTCAAGAAGGAATTCACGACATGATCGATGACTCTGTCGATCCGTCGGTAATATTCGAAGAAATGGCTGTGATAGGGATGATCATCATCTTGATAGGCATTCCACAGAAAGTGCTGGAGTCTATCTGTGCCTGTTATGATAAATTCAAAGAAATCCCAATTTTCTTTCCAGAGAAAATCAAAGACTCTCCGTCGTCCTTCCAGGGTGTTTTCTAGATCTTTCCACAGAAATTCATGGTCTTCTCTTGACCGGGAGGTGTCTATATCGATTTGATAGTCGAGTTTTTCAAGAGAAGACTTCAGAGGGGGAGGATAGACGGCTTTGCTCAAGTCAAGGGCCACAAAGCCTGAGATCAAGATTCCGTTGATCTCTCTCGCGGGATATGTAGAGGGCTGATTGACGATGAAGGATCTTTTCTTTTTATCCCCCAGAACATCCCAAAAAGTAGGGTGCTTAAGGTCCAGGAAATTCGGAAAACGGAGATCATAAGTACCCGGCTTGAGGTCGGTGAAGCCAAATATTCCGTGTGTTCCAGAATTGGTGCCGGTCATAAAATCCGTCCAGCTAACAGCCGAGATTTCGGGTAAGCTGGCCTTCATCATGTGCAGATGGCCGGCGTCGATCAGGCCCTTGAGCGTCGGCATGATCCCTTTATCGGCCATATCCATGAGGAGTGAGAAGGGAACCCCGTCCAATCCGAGAACGCAGACCCGGTTTTTCTTTTTTTTCTTGAATATTCCCATGGAATCTATTCCAACATGTCAAACCTATCTATTATAAGCATGTCTTATATCTTGTCAATCATCGACCTTCTCGCCCCCTGCGTAGCTCAAAACTGAGCTGAAGTGACCGGTACAATTGTTCACTGTTTTTGAGTAGGCATCTCTGATAACAGACTGCAACGCCCGATACATACTCTGAATCTGGCTCTGCCCGGTTCCCTTGGAGGACGACAGCGCTTGGAGAAACGTTGTTGGGGATTCCAAGGGGGTATGTCCCCTTGGTCGCAGGGCGAAGCCCGAGAAGAGGAGGCAGCGAGCGGAGCGAGCGTTGGAAGGGGCAAGTCAGTTCCCCCTCCAAGAAGAATCGGGAAGGCCAAATCCTCAATGTCGGTGTGGACATGCCTGATGGACTTTGCCATTATAGCCTTTCAATACAAAAAAAAGAAGGCCAATTTATTTAACGATGATCCGGGCGTCGACAACGGTGCATCCTTTGCCTTTCTCGTACACGATCAAAGGATTGATATCCAGCTCTTTGATATCTTCGAAATCGGTCACGAATTGAGAGAGTCTCTTGAGACATTCTGCGATAGCAGGGGTGTCATAGACAGGCCCTCCTCTGAAGCCGTCGAGTATTTTATGCGTTTTTGTGCGCGAAATCATCATTTCTGCTGTGAGTTCCCGGATAGGTGCCAATCGAAAGATCACATCTTCCAGAGCTTCCACATATATACCGCCCATCCCAAACATCAGAATAGAACCAAACTGCGGATCAGAGTTCATCCCGAGGATGACTTCCTTTCCCGAAGGCGCCATTTTTTCGACCATCATCCCTGTTATTTTGGCCTTTGGCACTTTCTTGCCGATGCTGGTAAGGATAGCGTTGTAGGCTTTTCGCACTTCAGCTGCATTTTTAATATTCAGGACGACTCCGCCGACATCGAATTTGTGCAAAATGTCGGGCGAAGCGATTTTCATCACGACAGGAAATCCGATTTTTTGGGCAGCTGCAACGGCTTCGGTCTCGCTGGCCGCCAGCGCAGATTTTATCACCGGGAATCCATAAGCTCTCAAGACGTCATACGCTTCCTGTTCCAGAAGAAAGGAACGGTCCTCTTTTTTCACATTTTCAATAATTCTTCTAGCCGCAGATGTATCAACCTTGAATTTTTTCACTCGTGTCTTGGGACGCCTGAGCCACCAGGTGAATTTCGTCATTTCTGACAGCGCCCTCGCTGCAGACTCTGGAAACCTGTAATCCGGGATGTTGTTTTCCTCCAGCAACTCGATTCCTTTGGATACATCGTAAACTCCGAGATAGCAACAGACCATCGGCTTTTCGAACCTTTTGGAGACTTTAATGATGGTTTTGGTGATTTTCTCCACATCTGTGAATGCAGTGGGAGTGAGAATAATTATGGCCGAATGGATATTTTTCTGTTTCAGCATGGCCTCTAGAGTGATCTCATACTGTTTGTGCTGGGCTTCGGCGATTAAGTCCACCGGATTGTTCAGACTCGCAGTAGGGGGAAGAATGGATTTCAAGACCTTTTTCGTACTCTTGTTGAGAGAGGCGATGCTCAATCCGTGCCGGATGCATGAATCCGTAGCGAGGATCCCCGGTCCTCCCGAATTGGTAACGATAGCAACGTTTTTTCCTCTTGGCAGGGGCTGGCTGGAGAATGCCTTAACATAGTCGAAAATCTCCTCCAGGGTTTCCCCTCTTATCACTCCACATTGATCGAAGATTGCGTCATAGACCTTGTCCGATCCAGCAAGAGAGCCTGTGTGAGAGGATGCGGCTTTTGCTCCGAATACCGTCCGTCCGGCTTTCAGGGCAATGATTGGCTTGGGATTTTTGGGGTGACTGGTGATTTTTCTGGCGATTGCCATGAATTCTCTGCCGTTGACAAGATCCTCCAGGTACATCAGGATCACATCTGTTTGGGAATCATTGTTGAAATAAACCAGAAGATCGTTTTCGGTCAGACCAGCCTTGTTGCCCATACTGATGAATTTGGAAAATCCGATGTTGGCCTCTTTTGCGTAATCGAGCACAGCCACGCAGAGGGCCCCGCTCTGGGATATAAAGGCGATGTTCCCTTGTTTGGGCATCTGGGTTCCGAATGTAGCATTCATGCTTGATTCGGAAGCTGTGTTAATCACTCCCAGACAATTCGGCCCCACCAAGGCGATCTCGTATTTGTCGATAATATCCTTGAGTCTTTGTTCGAGCTCGATTCCTCTCCCGCCGATTTCTTTGAAACCGGCCGAAATCGTGATAGCCCCGCTTATGCCCTTGACGCCACATTCTTCCAGAACCTGTAACACCAGAGGCGCCGGGACAATCACAACCGCAAGATCGACTTCGTCCGGAATATCAAGAACTCGTGGATAACATTTGATGCCCAAGATAGCTTCGGCATGGGGATTGACTGGATAGACCACTCCTTGAAACCGGCTGTCGATGATATTGGCAAGGAGGGAATGGCCTACACTTCCCGGGTGTCTCGAAGCTCCTATGATAGCAATGGATTTAGGGTAGAAGATCGATTCAAACTTATTCATGGATCTTCCTTCATGAAAAATTTTTATAGAAAAACCTTTATTTTTTTGTCGGATGTGCTTTTTCTTCTGGGCGGCCCGCCTTGAGAACATGATCTAAGAAAGTCTCCTCCGGAACGGCTCCTTCTATGAACTCGGTTTCATTGATCACCGTCCTTGGAACACCCGCGACATTATATTTATGTGCAAGGTGAGGAAACTCGGTCGCTTCGACCATATCTGCAGTGATCCGCGAGGATTCGAGAGCCATTTGATGACCGACTCGTACTGACATGGTGCAGTAGGGACAGGTGGGGGTCACGAATGTCTGTATATGGATATCCACGTTCAAGGTTTTCAGAACCTCTTTTGTCTCGGGTTTAAGCCCTGAGAAACCCTTCGAAGCGTCCACGATGGCTTCAATGAGACTCATGTATTCATATCCAGATGGAATCCCAAAAAACCTGATGTTTTTTGTCTTATCAGTCGTGATAAGAGTGGCCGGGATTTTGGTGATATTTAACTCTTCGGCCTTATCTGTATCAGCAGAAAAGTCATAAAGTAGGAGTTCGAGTTTTGCAGAAAGAGAGCAGACATCTTTCAGCAATGCCTTTGTCTCTTTACAAAACATGCATTCCTGCCCCTTGAGATGATCGGGTAGGACCAGGCGGCTTGACTCTTGAGTGAAATGGACCAGAGTCACATTGTCGGCCAATTCTTCATTGAATTTTTTTTGTGTTGCCTCTCTGACTTCCTTCGTGAGTATGTCCATCTTCATTCTCCTGCCATATCCGGCTTTATTTTAGTTTGCGTGGGTCGAAAAAGCAACTTGTGCTTGTTTCCAGTGGTGGCGTGTGCTATATTTTTTTGTTCATTTTCACTAGCCTGAAACATCCAGGTTAGCCAAAGGAGGACCGATGAGAATGAAGCTTTGGCTCGGCATATTTTCTCTGTTTTTTTTGCTTTCCACAATTTCTTTTGCTCCTGAAGAGGCTCGTGTGCTCCGTTTTCCCGCTGTCTTTGATAATCAGGTGGTTTTTTCCTATGCAGGGGATTTATACACAGTTTCCTCGGAAGGCGGAATCGCACGAAAATTGACAACCCACGAGGGCTATGAAGCATTCGCTCGTTTTTCTCCGGATGGGAAGTATATTGCCTTTACTGGGGAGTATGACGGGAACCGTGAGGTGTTTTTGGTGCACAGTCAAGGAGGAATTCCCAGAAGATTGACTTATACTCCTACTCTCGGGCGTGACGACATTTCGGATAGAATGGGACCCAACAATCTTGTCATGGGGTGGAAACACGATAACAAGCACATCGTCTTCCGCTCCCGGATGCGTGAGTGGAACGATTTTAACGGTCAGCTGTATCTGGCATCATTGAATGGAGGGATTCCAGAACGAATTCCTCTTCCTCGAGGCGGTTTTTGTTCCTTTTCCCCTGATGATAAGAAATTGGCTTATAACCGTATCTTCCGCGAATTCCGCACCTGGAAGCGCTATAGAGGAGGAATGGCGGACGATATCTGGATTTACGATTTTGAGAGCAAGAAACTCGAGAATATCACCAACAATCCAGCTCAGGATATCATTCCAATGTGGAGCGCCAATAGGATTTACTTTCTCTCAGACCGAGGTGAGAATAAAAAGATGAATCTCTACGTATACGATTTTGAATCCCAAGAAACCCGCAGGCTCACAGATTATTCAGAGTTCGATATCAAATTTCCTTCGCTCGGCCCTGAAGCCATCGTGTTTGAATACGGGGGACATATCTACAAGTTTGACCTAGATACAGAAAAGGCTACAAGAATCCCTGTGATCGTTGCAGACGATCTCAATAGCGGCCGGAGTAAATTGGTTAAAGTAGCCAAGAACATAACCAATTATGAAATATCTCCTGACGGAAAGAGAGCTCTGTTTGGAGCGAGAGGTGAGGTTTTCACGGTACCGGCAAAATATGGAAATACCCGTAATCTGACAAATACCTCAGGAGTCCATGAGAGAAACTCCAAGTGGTCTCCCGATGCAAAATGGATCGCTTATATTTCTGACGCGACTGGAGAAGACGAGATCTATGTCGTGGCCCAGGATGGCGAGGGAGAGCCCCAGCAGATTACCAGTGGTGCAGATACATATAAATATCAAATTCTCTGGTCTCCGGATTCGAAAAAAATCATGTGGAGCGATAAGCTGCTCCGTTTGAATTATGTGGATATCGAAAAGAAAAAAAGCGTCGTCGTAAACCAGGCCAAAGCATGGGAAATACGAGACTATGCTTGGTCTCCGGACAGCAGTTGGATTGCCTACTCGAAACCTGAAGCTGAATCTATGTCGAAAATCTATCTTTATGAATTATCCACTCAAAAGACGTACGACGTCACAGATGGCTGGTACTCCTCGTATTCTCCCTGTTTCCATCCGGGCGGTAAGTATCTCTTTTTTGTATCGGACAGGGATTTCAATCCGATCTACAGCAGGACAGAGTGGAATCATGCCTATATGTTCATGTCTCGCATCTATCTGGCGACACTGAATGAAGAGGTGGAATCTCCGTTCGAGCCCAAGAGTGACGAAGTGGCTGTGGAAAAAGAGGAGGAGAAAAAGGAAACCGATGCAGATTCAAAAAAAGAGGAGGACAAGAAAACGGATGACCAGAAAAAAGAAGGGGCGGTTAAAGTGGATCCTGAGAAACTCAAGGACCGCATAATCGGCCTGCCTATAGAGGTGGCCAGCTATAGGCAGTTGAACTCTGTCGGGAATATCCTCTATTACATGAAGCGTGGACTCAGAGACAGGGAATCTTCTTTGAAGATGTTTGATCTAGAAAAACAGAAGGAGACGGATTTAGGAAGTATCAATGGGTATGAGATTTCCGATGACCAGAAGAAAATGCTCGTTTCCCAGGGACGGCCAGAGTCTTTCTATGCAATCATCGATCTCCCCAAAGCTCCTATCAAGGTCGAGGAGAAATTGGATCTGAATCAAATGGAGGTCAAGGTCAATCTCAAAGAGGAATGGAATCAGATCTTTGAGGAATGCTGGCGTCAGATGAAGTATTTCTTCTATGATCCGCAGATGCACGGTGTGGATTGGGAAGCGGTTAAGAATCAGTACAGGCCTCTTGCCGATGCTGTTAATCATCGTGCCGATCTGACTTATGTTCTGGGAGAGATGATCGGAGAATTGAATGCCGGCCATACCTATGTAGGAGGGGGATCTTTCCCTCAACCTGAGCGGATACATGTGGGGATGCTTGGGGCTCAGTTCGAACGGGATCCAGAATCCGGCACCTATAAAATCATGAAGATACTCCAAGGAGAAAACTGGGACAGATCGGTGCGGTCACCTCTGACCGAAGTAGGGGTGTACGTGAATGAGGGGGATTATCTGATTGCCATAAACGGAAGATCGACCAGCAAGATGGATAACATGTATGAAGCGCTGTTGAATACAGTCGGGAAGCAAGTCACCCTTAAAGTGAATTCAGTGCCGGAAGATAAGGGGAGTCGTGAAGAAATCGTAATCCCCATCAAAGATGAACTGTCCCTCTATTACTACAACTGGGTCCAGGATAATGTCGACAAAGTGGATAAGGCGACAGGGGGGAAGGTTGGCTACATCCATATTCCTAATATGGGAAGAGAAGGTTTGAATGAATTCGTCAAACATTTCTATCCCCAGCTCCGCAAAAAAGCTTTGATCATCGATGTACGTGGAAACGGGGGAGGAAATGTCTCCCCCATGATCATCGAGCGTTTAAGACGTGAAGCAGCTATGATGGGAGTGGCCAGAAACGCTCTTCCTACACCTGATCCTGATGCGGTTCTGATGGGACCTTTAGTCTGTCTGATGGATGAATTTTCTGCATCGGATGGAGATATCTTTCCTTACCGGTTCAAAAAACACGATCTGGGAAAATTGATTGGCAAACGAACCTGGGGAGGCGTCATAGGGATTCGAGGCACCTTACCTCTTCTGGATGGAGGATATCTTTACAAACCCGAGTTTGCCACCTATGGATTGGAAGAGAAGGATTGGATCATCGAAGGCATAGGCGTGGAGCCCGATATCTACGTGGATAATGACCCAGCGAAAGAGTATGCCGGAATAGACGAACAGCTGAATAAGGCTATCGAGGTTATTCTTGAGGAATTGAAAACCAAAGAGAAAGAACTCCCGAAGGTCCCTCCTTATCCAAAAAAGAAAAAAGAGTCATGAACAGGATTTGGATAACAGCGCGAGTTGATTTCGATGAAGCCGGAGGTAAAGAATCATGGCTGAAAAGTTGAAAGTGAGCTGCCTGAGCTGCGGGGCGACCAATAATTACCCTACAGATGTTTTGGGAAAGAGTATCCGGTGCGGCAGGTGTAAAACTCCTCTTCCTCAACCTGGGACAGTGATCGAGCTTCAACCCGATCAGCTCCGATCTTTCTTGCAAAGAGCGAACCTCCCGATCCTCATAGATTTTTTCTCACCCACTTGTGCCCCCTGCCACATGATGCATCCTATCGTGGATGGATTGGCTCGGAGAAGAGCAGGCGAGCTGATGGTTCTGCGAATCGATGTGAGCGTCAATGCGGAGCTGGGCGCATCTTTTGGTGTCCAAGCTGTTCCGACATTTATTGTGCTCCACAAAGGCTATGAGAGAGGCAGGACATCGGGAGCCATGTCTGAAACCGATTTTTCTCTATGGGTTTCCAGCAAAATTTAAATCGAGAGGCCATAAATGAAAAAGAATGAAACCAAGAGCTTAGACAGAAGGGAATTTTTAAAAGGGATGATGGGAGGGTTGGCATTCCTGCCGATCCTGAACAGTTCCTCGTTCTTGGAAAAGGAAAGGAAAAAAATGGCAAAGGTCGCACTTATAAAAACATCGGAAAGAGGCATCGGTGTCCGCGAATCCATGAATCTTTTAGAAATTCCAGAGATGGAAGGAAAAAAAGTTTTACTCAAGCCCAACTTCAATACATCCGATCCCTGTCCGGGTTCTACTCACAATGACACGTTGAGTCAAATAGTCCAAGAGATCCATGAGAGAGGAGCCGGAGAGATCGCTGTCGGAGAGAGGAGCGGCCCTCCGGACACCGAGAAAGTGATGGAAGAGAAGGGAATCTTTGGGCTGGCTCGAGACTTGGATTTCAAGATCATCAATTTCGAAAAGACTGAAGAAGAAGATTGGGTCCATTTTGATCCAGAAGGAAACCATTGGGACAATGGCTTCTCGATTGCCCGCCCTGCTACAGAAGCTGAATACTTCATATCCACCTGCTGTCTCAAGACTCATCAGTATGGAGGGGTATTCACCATGTCGTTAAAGCTGGCTGTGGGATTGACACCAAAAAAACTGATGAGGGAGCTCCATGGCAAAAGGGCCACCCATATGAGAAGAATGATCGCAGAAATCAATCAAGCGTATGAGACGGATCTTATCATCCTGGATGGAATTGAGGCTTTTGTGGATGGCGGTCCGATGAGCGGGCCTAAAAAGAGAGCCGATGTCTTCCTTGCAGCCTCGGATCGAATAGCTTTGGATGCTGCTGGACTGGCTGTCTTGAAAGAGCTAGGTTCGAATGAAGCGATAATGGGAACAAAGATTTTTGAGCAGGAGCAGATCCAACGAGCCGCCGAATTGAATTTGGGCGTGGAATCTGCTCAGCAGATCGAGTTTTTGACTCCGGATAGACCCAGCAGACAATATGCAGATAAGTTAAAGTCCATCTTAGCGCTCGGCTAAGTTTCTCTTTTGATCCAAATTCGAAAGGGAGGTGAGAGATGAGCCTTTATGACTTGGTTCTCTCGAGAAGGACTATACGCCAATTCAAGCAAGTTCCCGTGTCCAGGGAGGTTCTCAAGAAGATCGTTAATGCCGGGAGGCTCGCTCCTTCTGCAGCCAATCTTCAGCCTTTGGAGTTTCTCGTTGTCGATGGAGAAGGGCTGAGATCCAAGGTGTTTCCCTGTTTGAAATGGGCCGGATATATCGCTCCAGATGGTGATCCTAAGCCCGGCCAGGAACCTCAAGCCTATATCGTGGTCCTGGTAAACACCAAGATACGGAAAAAAGGATTCGAGTGGGATGTGGGAGCCTCGATGGAGAACATGATTCTCACCGCATGGGAAGAAGGGATTGGAGCCTGCTGGCTCCTTTCTGTGGATAGAACATCTTTGAAAAAACTGCTCAAGATTCCCCAGAACTTCAGGCTTGATTCCGTTTTAGCCCTAGGTTATCCGGCCGAGTCTCCCATGATCGAGGACTTCAAGGATTCTATCGAGTACTGGAAAGACCGAGAGGGAAGCCTGCATGTCCCCAAAAGGAGGCTCGAAGACGTGATCCGTTATAACACATTTTGATCTTTAATCCTTCTCAAGATAATCTTCAGGAAGATTCTCTGCCATGCGCCATCTTCAACCTGTCATCTCCCTTGATTGATCTCTGTAATCTGGAGGTATGAGCGAATTTCACCCTGCTGGATAAAATACGCGGGCTGACCAATCAGTTTTCCTGACTGTTACTTTATCATGGCCTTGGACATGCTTGGGCTGGAAATGCTTACCTTGGGCTGGGCTTTCTTGACAGGAAATTTTTAAGATATTATGTTTAGAGAGCCGAAGTTCTGAAGAATGCATACCTGTGAGATTTAAAAAGCTTTCCCTTACTCATTACATTTTTATAGGCTTTTTCTTGGGGATTTGTGCCGGATGGTGGGTTGGGGAAGGGATTGTCCCGATTGCAGATCCTTTGGCAGAGATTTTTCTGCGTCTTCTGCGCATGGCTATCATGCCTCTCATCATCACGTCGATTATATCAGGCGTTGTGAGTGTCGGAAGCGCTGTTGGATTGGGTCGTTTGGGTATAAAGACTTTTGCTTATTATGTGCTGAGCAGTCTGATGGCCATACTCACCGGTTTGGTGCTGGTGAATATTTTCAAGCCTGGAGTCGGCGCTGAAATCGGCCTCCAGTTGAGTCCAGAGAAAATTCCGGCAACAGAACAGGGGCTGGGAGAATTGCTCATTGATCTCATTCCTGAGAATCCGTTTGCGGCCATGGCGAGGGGAGATGTGCTTCCCATTATCTTTTTTTCCATCCTCTTCGGCTTTTTTGTCACCAGACTTTCAGAGAGGCCAAGAGCCCAACTTGCCGATTTTTTCCACGCGGCCTTTGAGGCTATGATGAAGCTGACTCTGTTTGTGGTTTGGAGTGCGCCTTTAGGTGTTTTTGGGATCATTTCACGAATCGTTGCCCAAACAGGATTCGACGCCTTCAGGTCGCTCGGATTTTATTTCCTGGTCGTTCTTATTGGGCTGGCGGTCCATGCGTCGGTAAATTTGCCTTTGTTGTTGTCATTGGTAGCTAGAGTCAATCCCATCAAGCACTACAAAGGCATGCCTTCTGCTCTTGTTATGGCTTTCTCTACGTGCTCGACGATTGTGACGCTCCCTCTTACCATGAAAGCGGTCACAGGAAACTCCAAAGTATCTGAAAAGGTGTCCAATTTTGTCTTGCCTATAGGAGCAACCGTCAACATGGACGGAACAGCGCTTTATGAGTGTGTGGCCGCCATATTCATTGCCCAGGTCTACGGTTTCGAGCTGTCTTTTGGAGCTCAGGTTATGATCGTGATCACGGCGCTTCTGGCTTCTATCGGAGCCGCGAGCGTACCCATGAGCGGAATGGTTATGATGTCGATCATCTTGAAAGCCGTGGGACTTCCTCTTGAAGGCGTCGCAGTCATACTGGCTGTGGATCGTATCCTGGACATGTTCCGTACCACCATCAATGTCTTGAGTGACAGTTGCGGCTCGGTTATCGTTGCGCGGCTGGAAGGGGAAAAGCTGGAGGGAATGGGAGAAACCGTCTAAAAATAGTACCAGATGGTCTTGTAATCCGCTATATTTTCTCCCGTATTCTTAAGCCTCTGCAGATAGGAATGGATGGATACATCTTTGTAAACATAGGTATCCACCAGAGCCAGTTTCTTTTCCCAAGGATGAAACTCATAAACCCGACAGCCATCGGGGAGAATGGATATTACATCATGGTGTTGAACAGCCCGCAGGTAATTTTTCCCCAGCCGGGGAACATTGAAGACGATCTCGTCAGTCCTTACCGTACCCGGCATAAGCCTTGCTTCCTCTTTCTGTTCTTGCAGAAGTCTGGGAATGGGCACTCGATAGTCATCTGTTTCTTCTTTCCCCTTGGTGTTGAAAGTGTAATAAGGTGTAACCCCGATCAGGCGTAGCTTATGCCTGAGCACAGCCGCTTCGAATTTCCGCGAATTGTAGAAGGTGTACACGAGCTGATTGTAAACATCAATCCCGTAGCGCCGGAACTTTTGGACCGCTTCCATGGACTGGTGTGTGATCTCGTAGGGATGTTCGTAGTGGGTGACGATCAGCACCTCTCTTTTTCCAGGAATATGGAAATGATTGAGGTCCTTGACGAGCGCATCGGTAATTCTTTGAGGCAAAGTCACCGGAGTCCGGGTGCCGATTCTGATCCTCTTGACGTGATTCATGCGCGAAAGCTTAAACATCAGATTTTCTATTCTATCGTTAGAAAGAAGCAAAGGATCTCCTCCCGTGATCAGGACTTCGTTGATCTCCGGGGTTTTGGCTATCCAATCGAGGGCTTTCTCCAGTTTGGCTTTGGATAGGACGGCTGAACGCGAGTACACATCTTCGATCTCCCAGTTGCGCTGACAATACATACAGATCTGGGGACACGTTAAAACAGGCTTGAGAATGACGATCTGAGGGTAACGCCGGGTAATCCCCTCAAGAGGCGAGGTATCCCTCTCCAGCATGAAGTCCATTGAACTTAGGTCTTGGGCTTTGAAGTCCTTCAATTTATTGATGTAGTGCAGAGATGGGATCACCTGGGCACGGATGGCATCATCTCTCCCTTGTCCTGGTTCATAGTCCATCAAGGATAGATAATAGGGCGTTATACCGAACGGAATTTTATACTCTTGGGCATACTGAACAGCTTGACGTTCCTGATAGGTCAGTTTGATCAATCTGCTCAGGATTTCTGCATTCCTGATGATGTGCCGGACCTGCCACTTCCAGTCGCTCCATTCGAAATCCGTGGCATTGAAGTGACGGAGAATTCTGAGTTTGTTTTCGTAACGCCTTCTTTTAGCTTCGTCGTCCAAGCCGAAAGAATAACGTTTGGTGAATTTATCCATGTCTCTGGCCATTCGGGAGAGATCGGCCGAACGCAACCTTGCAGCCTTGATTCCCTTATATTTGCTGAATGCGGGTGCGGTCTCGGGATACACATCGGCTTGGCCGGATATCCCACGGATAAGATGGTCTAGTTCTGCAAAAAAATCTGGAGTCGGCTGAGGGGTGGGATTTTTATTGCTGTGGATCAAATTGTTCAAGTAGCTGAGGAAACTGAATTGTGAGAGCTTTTCGCTGCGCCTTGAGATGATGTTGCGGAATACCAGGATAGCGTCCCGGCTCAGCACCCACTTCAGAGAGGGAAGAGTAGGATTGTCATCAAAAGTCTTTATCAGCAGAGAATTCAATAGATCTCTGATTTTGATTCTTTTCTGCTCGACGGAATCTTCGGAAGCCATGATGCTTTTTAACTTTGGAATTGGCTCCAGAGTTTTCAGCACCCTGTTTTTAAATTTTGTTTCCATGAATATCCACCGTCTAACTCGATGAAATCAATAAATGCTCGCCTTTCCTGAACCGGAATGCGTTCCTTCTCGTGCATCTATTATAGCATTAATTCTCGTCAAAAATACAGGACAGTTCTTAAAGCATCTCCGAATCCGGGATCGAACAAAAAAGCATCGGGGAATGTTTTCGATAAGCAGTCCGGATTTTATTCTCCAGCTACGGTGAGTTCCTGAATTCTCAAGGTAGGTCCGGAAATCGGGCCCCTGAACTCCAGATCGTTTCCTATAAAATCTATCTGGTTGAGTATCTTTCCTAAGTTCCCGGCGATCGTTATTTCCGCAACAGGATATGCGATTTCACCGTTTTCAATCCATAATCCATATGCCCCTCTGCTGATATCTCCTGTAACTGGATTGAGCCCGTGTCCGATGGTCCGGGTGAGTACGAGCCCTTTGTCCGTAGCATGGATGATCTCCTCCGGCGAGGTTTCTCCTGCCTGTAGGTAAAAATTGGTCGGACCTACCCCCGCTCCGGATGCATTTCCGGTTGAACGAAGGTTGAGTTTCCTCGCTGAATAGATATTACAAAGGAAATTCTTCAACATCCCCTTATCGACAACTAGAGTCTGGTTCTTGGAAACACCTTCTGAATCAAAAGGACGGGTTCCGAGTTTCCCTTGGATACGTCCATCGTCGAGGACGGTGATGTTTTCAGTCCCTATTTTTTTGCCCAATTCATCTGCAAGAAAAGAGAGCCTTTGGTAGACTGCCATCCCCGAGACACAGCTGAAAAGAAATCCCAACAGCCAAGAGGTCATGGGAGGTTCAAATATCACCGGAAGATTCTGCGTTCGAATTTTTCGCGGACGTATTTGACGTACCGTTCTTTCTACAGCCTTTTTGGCGATGTGCTCTGGTGTTTCGAGTTTACTGAAATGTCTCTCTGAGGAAGACCAAAAATCTTCGACTTTATCATCCGTCTCGCCAGCCTGAACCCCTACGCCCAAGCTGAATGCAGTTTCCTTGTATGCCCCCATGAAACCTATGGAATTTGCCAGATATGTTTTTATCTCTTTTGTCTCGAAACTGGCTCCATGGGAATTGGTTATCCTTTTATCAGAAAGAGCGATCCTCTCAGTTTGCGTAGCCAGGAAAATTTTTTTGTGGGGATCCAGGTTTGAAATTTCCGGATCGAAGATATCAAGAGCCGATGGGTCGAGGGAGTCTTTCTTCAGCGGCGGAAGCCCAGCGTGTTCATCTCTGTTGGCATACTCCGCACGGCGAATGGCGTTTTTCATCAGCCGCTGAAGAGAGTCTCTAGATAAGTCTGAAGAAGTGGCATATGCGGTTTTTTTCTCTTTGATGACTCTTATCCCTAGATACCTGGAACTCGCTTCCATTAGGTTTTCTATATTTCCATAGCGTACATCTACATTGAATTCTGTTCCCTCAACGATAGAAACCTCGGTTTCATCAGCTCCCTTCGCAATCCCGAGGCTGACCAATCTTTCGGCTAAGTTCATCAGTTCCGGTGATTCATTTTTTCCTCTCACTTCAGTCCCCCAACAGTCATGCGGGAGACCTTGAGAGTAGGACATCCATCTGTTACTGGCGCTGCCTGTCCCTCTTTTCCACACGTTCCTGTCTGCAGCCCGAATGTCAAATCTGAACCAACCTGCTCTATCCTGTTAAGGATATCGATATTGGTACCGATGAGCGTTGCCTGTTTGACCGGAGCAGTGAGTTTTCCATCCTCTATCAGAAATCCCGAGCTGACTGAAAAAGTGAATTTTCCGGAATCTTCCACTTGTCCTCCCTGGAATTTGTGGGCATAAAATCCTTTGTTTACTGATTTCAGGATGTCTTGAGGATCGTCTTCTCCTGAGTCTATATACGTGTTGCTCATCCGGGGGATGGGGACGCAGGTGTAATCCTGTCTCCGGCCGTGACCAGTCAGAGACATGCCCATCAATTTTGATGAGAGCTTATCCTGAAGAAATCCGACAAGTTTTCCCCTCTCGATCAGGGAAGTTTTCTTAGGGACCGTCCCTTCATCATCGATGTTGTAAGAACCGCGAAAAAAAGGAATAGTGGGATCATCATAAATGAAAATCTTCTCATTTCCTACTTTTTTGCCCAATTTATCCCAGAAAATCGAGGTTTTTTTTCGATTGAAATCCGCTTCGAGCAGATGTCCCACTGCTTCATGGATCAAGACTCCGCTGTGACCTGGTGCCAGGACAACGGGCATTTCTCCAGCAGGAGGAACAACGGCTTCCAGAAGATTCAGCGCTTCTTGGGCTGCATCGGCGCCTATATGGGACGGAGTGAGTTCTTTTATGAAATAATCCATCCCCACCCTGCCTCCACCACCTGAATAACCGGCTTCTCTCCTGCCTGAATTTTCCGCAATACACAGACAGGTTAGCTTCAAAAGTGGCTGGACGTCAGAAATGGATACTCCTTCAGAATTCACGATAGTTGTGTGTCGGATTTGGTCGGTAAACATGATTTTCGCCTCTTTAATTTTTTTGTCGAAATGAGATGCAGCCCGGTATGTCTCTCTGACCATAGAGATCTTTCTGTCTACAGATTCTCGATGAGCAGGCTGAGATACTGGATATAGGTCGTGGGGAGGACGCGAGGAATGTATCTGAACAGCATGTCGAGGGGATTCTCCTTCTGCTATCGCGGCCGCAGTCAAAGCAACCCTTTTGATTTTTGCGGAGGAGAGGTCATTCGAATAGCCGTATCCTGTCCGGTCTCCGCTAATAACTCTTATGCCCAATCCGAGTACGATGCTTTCCGAAGTTTCTTTGATGATCTCTTCTTCCATCCGGACGGCATTCGTTATTTTGTATTCGAGAAAGATTTCGGCGAAATTCCCTCCTTTAGAGAGAGCCAGGTTCAGCACTTTTTCAAGGTCGGTGAGGCCGAGATCGAGAGGGGCATCAGAGAGAAAAGAGTCCTGATTTGATAAGATTTTCTTCAATCTTGGATCTCCTCGACATTTGGCCAGCGTAATTGTTCATCTCATCTTAAAGAATCTCTTTCAGAAACACAAGCAGAATTCCACGGGGCAAGTCTGACACTCTCTTTCCATAGGTTATTTTTTGCCTCTTATGTGGAAAATGGAAAGAATGAGGATGCTGCCGATACCAAGCAGATATTCAAAAATATTTGTTACAAGGTGGATGCTGCTGGATAGAATAGCGATGCGCTTTTCAAATCCCAGGAGCATTAGGGTTAAGGCCCAAGCGGATTCCCAGGTGCCAAATCCTCCGATTCCTTTAATCGGGAGGGCAGAGCTCATCTCTGCTCCAGTAATGCCCAAAATGGTCTTGAAAAAGCTGAGGTTTTCCAGCAAAAAACCATGACTGCGGAGCAAAGAAAAAAGAAGAAAGTAGAGAGAAAGGTATTTGGCCAGGCGTATTCCCAAAGAAATGATGAGGAGAGGCCCATCGATTTTTCTTTTTCTTGTCCTGGCAAGCTCTTCAATGGTGAGGCGCATTTTTTTTACACTCGTTTCTGCCCAGTTTCTTTTCTCCTGTTTGAAGACCTTCAACAACCATCGATACAGATTCAAAAAGAGGCCCGCTATCTGGGTGATTTTCCAAAAAACCAACAAGAGAACGGCGAAAAAAAAGATGGAAAACACCAGAAGTGTGGTGTTGGAGAGGGAGGTCGCTCCTAGCCCCACAGCCAGAATGGATAAAACCAAAAAAGGACTCAATGTAAGAAAATCCAGCACAAAAGCCACCACAAAGCTGGAAGCAGCTGTCTCGAAGGAATATTTCAGACTTTTGTTGAGAACATAGACATAGGAGAGGGACCCTATCCGGGCAGGAAAGAGATCGACAAAAAGGTTTCGGATGAAGGTAACAAGAAAAATATCGCCCCAGCCTATGTGTTGAGGCTGAAGCAGCAATCTGTAACGCCACGCACGTAGAGCTGCTCCCAAGAGGGCCAGGCAAAAAAAGGCGATCATCCCTGGAAGATAGATTTGAGCGAATGTTTGGACAAAGTCTTCGAATTCGATTTGAGAGAGGAGAAACCAGATGAGGACAATGGAGAGAACGAGAGAAAGCAGCAAGGAAAGACCTTTTCTTCTCAGCATTCTTTTTATATATTTAAAGCAGAATCTCCTCGAAGTCAATCGGGGGGCTTCCTCATACGTGAGGAAGAGACAGTCAGTTTTGCCGATTCATAAGCTTTTTTGCATTGGATGCCCGTTTGCTTCCGGATACCACCTGCCTGCTGGATCCGGTAAATGTTGCGGAAGACGAGATGCATATAAACCTAGTTGTTTGACTGGGGGGGGAGAAAAAAATATAATTGTCTCTGATGTGGACGAAAAATTTTGATGCCGTGGTCGATGCGGCATTGAGGGAGGATATGCCGGAAGGGGATATCACATCCGAGAATATCATTCCATCCGGATCTCTATCACAAGCCATTATTTTAGCTAAAGAGGAAGGGATTTTAGCAGGGATTTATGTGGCAGAAACAGTTTTTAAAAAGATCGACCCTTCTGTTTCTTTCAAAATTCATCGTAAAGACGGAGAAAAGATTAAAAAGGGAGATAAATTGGGATTCCTGAGGGGCCCCTCTGTCGCTCTCCTCAAGGGAGAACGTACGGCATTGAACTTCCTTCAGAGAATGTCTGGTATTGCGACCGAGACAAGCAGGTTTGTCCGGGTTCTCCAAAATACAGAGACAAAAGTTTTGGATACGCGAAAAACCACTCCCGGATTGAGAAAACTCGAGAAGTATGCCGTGAAGATGGGAGGGGGGGGGAACCATCGTCTAAACCTCTCGGAGATGGTCATGATAAAAGACAATCACCTCAAGATCATCGGCAGCATCTCAAAGGCCGTGCTGTTGGCAAGAAAAAAGATCAAACCGGGAATAAAGATCGAGGTAGAGGCAACCAGCCTCGATGAGGTGAAAGAGGCTGTGACGAGTGGTGCAGATATCATAATGCTGGATAATATGTCTTTAAACAGAATGAAAGAAGCGGTGGATTGGGTCGGAGGGAAAGTGCCAATCGAGGTTTCGGGAAACGTTACTCTGTCCAGGGCAAAAGAGATTGCTCAAATTGGGGTGGATTTTATCTCTGTCGGAGCCTTGACACATTCCTATAAGTCCTTGGATATCAGCATGGAGTTTCTTTAATGAGGAAAGATGGGGGAAGAAAGGGCACTTAAAACCGATATCTTGGTCATTGGCTGCGGGATTGCTGGAGCGAGTGCTGCGTTAGAGGCAGCCAAGAGCGGATTGAAAGTTGCCGTGATTACAAAGAATGCCCGGTTGGAAGAGTCAAACACCTATTACGCGCAGGGGGGAATCGTTTCCCTCGGAAATGATGACCATCCTGAGCTTTTAAAAGACGATATCATTGAAACCGGAGACGGGATCAACAATCCAGATGCCGTAGATATCTTGGCTACCGAAGGGAAGAAGTATGTGGACCGTATCTTGATCCAGGAGCTGAAGATACCTTTCACGCGAAGCGCTCCGGATTCGCTGGATTATGCCCAGGAGGCGGGTCATTCTCGGAGACGCATCTTGCATATCAAAGATACGACGGGGAAAACCATCGAGGAACGATTCATATCTTCACTGAAAAGATATTCCAATGTGAAGCTTCTGGGCGGTCATACAGCAGTAGATTTGCTTACGGTGCCGCATCACTCCAAAAACCCAACAGCTTTTTATAGATATCCGCGCTGCATCGGCGCTTATGTGCTCGACAACACAACTAAAAAAGTGAGGACCATTTTTGCAACCTATACCATCCTTTCGACCGGAGGATGTGGATCTGCCTATTTATACACGTCTAATCCAGAAGGATCTATTGGGGATGGTTTTGCCATGGCTTATCGGGCCGGTGCCAGAATCGTCAACATGGAATATATTCAGTTTCATCCTACCTCTCTTTTTCACAGGGATGCTGAAGGATTTTTGATTTCCGAGACCGTCAGGGGAGAAGGAGCTCGTCTAAAAACAAAGGACGGTAAGACTTTCATGGAAAAATATCATAAAAAAAAAGATTTAGCTCCCCGTGATGAGGTCACCCGTGCCATCTACGAGGAGATGACCAACACCAACTCGAATTATGTGTACCTCGATCTTGCTTCTTATGCCAAAATCGACATAAAAAAGCGGTTTCCCAATATTTATAGAACATGCCGCCAATTCGGGATCGACATCACCAAAAATGCCATTCCTGTGGTCCCAGCGGCACATTACTGCTGTGGAGGAGTTCTCGTGGATGGGTGGGGGAAAACTTCCCTGAAAGGTCTTTATGCAGCGGGTGAAGTGGCTTGTACGGGTGTCCACGGCGCCAACCGACTGGCCTCTACTTCTCTTTTGGAAGGATTGGTTTGGGGAACCCGTGCAGCCAAACATATCGCATCCCATTTCGATCCGAATGTTGATTATGAGCCCTCTGATATCCATGAGTGGTATTATCCGGAAAAAGATGAAGAGATCGATCCCGCACTCATCAACCAGGATTGGATTTCTCTCCGGTCTACGATGTGGAACTACGCAGGAATTATTCGCACACAAAAGCGCCTGGATCGTGCGCGTGCTGATTTGGAATACCTCCGTCACAGAATAGAGAAGTTTTACAGAGAAGCCAGGATGGATGAAAAGATCGTCGGTCTCAAGCATGGTATTCAGGTCGCCTTGCTGATCACGCACGCTGCCCTCGGAAATCCGATCAGCCGCGGTTCCCATTTCGTCAAGGGAGTCAGACATTCATGACTTTGATAATCTGGCCCTGATCATTCCTGAATCTTCCAGACAATCCCTGAATTCTTTCAGAACGCTTGCTGCCCTCCCCCTTTTGTTGACTTTCAACAGGCTTCCTCTATAATAACAAAAAGAATGTGAGAGTTGGAGAGATGAATGGTCGAAAGCGATAAAATCAAGGAAACGTTGAACCTTCCGCAGACATCTTTTTCCATGAAGGCGAAACTCGCTCAAAAAGAGCCTGAGGTCATAAAACACTGGGAGGAAATTAAACTCTACCATAAGATTCAGAAAAAAAGGCAAGATGGCTCCTCTTTTGTTCTTCATGATGGACCTCCTTATGCCAATGGACGGATTCATCTGGGAACAGCGTTGAACAAGATTTTGAAAGATTTCATAATCAAAACAAAAACCATGCAAGGATTCCATGCTCCTTATCTGCCTGGATGGGATTGCCATGGCCTTCCCATCGAGATCAAGGTCGATCAACTTCTGGGAAAGAAGAAAGCCAAAATGTCCGCTTTGGATGTCAGGGAAGAGTGCAGGAAGTACGCTTTGAAGTTTGTGGATATCCAAAGGGAGCAGTTCAAAAGACTCGGGGTCTTCGGCGAATGGAAGGAGCCTTACCTTACTATGCATCCTGAGTACGAAGCAGAAGTTCTCCGTCATCTTGCGGCCTTTTTTGCTTCGGGAAATATCTATAAAGGAAAAAAGCCTGTCCATTGGTGTGCACACTGCCGGACAGCCCTCGCTGAGGCTGAAATCGAGTATAAAGACCGGGAATCTCCTTCCATCTATGTAAAATTCCTGATGATTTCCGACCTCTCAGAGAAATTTCCCGCTCTGAAGGGAAAGAATGTATTTGTGCTCATCTGGACAACGACTCCATGGACTTTGCCTGCCAATCTGGCCATCGCCTTCCATCCTGAGTTTGAATACACGGCCTTTGAAACGGACGGAGAGGTGTATATTGCTGCCAAGCGGTTGGTCCCAGTTCTTGCTGAAGAACTGGGATTCAGCCAGACGAATGAATTGGTGACGTTTTTGGGAAAAGAAATGGAAGGGCTGAAAGCTAAGCATCCATTTGTTGATAGGGAATCGGTTTTTGTCCTTGCTGACTATGTGACTCTCGATCAGGGAACGGGATGTGTCCATACAGCTCCTGGGCACGGACATGAAGACTACCTCACTGGGATGAAATATGATCTTGATATTTATACACCTGTGGATAATGAAGGCAATTTTACTTCACATGTGAAAAAGTATGCGGGTTTGAATGTCTTCGATTCAAACGAGATCATCGTTCGGGATATGGCCAAAGACAAATCCCTTTTAAAGGAAGATAAGATCGTCCATTCCTACCCCCATTGTTGGCGCTGTAAAAATCCCGTGATCTTTAGAGCCACTGCCCAATGGTTTATTTCCCTGGATCAGGGAAACCTGAGGAAAAAAGCTCTGGAAGAAATTAAACGGATCAACTGGATCCCTCATTGGGGAGAAGAGAGGATCGCAAACATGGTCGAAGCTCGGCCTGACTGGTGCATATCCCGCCAAAGAACATGGGGTGTCCCCATCCCAGCTTTCTACTGTCATGATTGTGGGTATATTCTCGCTAACGAACAGATCACACTCAGGGTTGCGGATGTTTTTTCCGCGGAGGGAGCAAATTCCTGGTTTACCAAAGAAGCCAGGGAATTTTTGTCGCCTGAGACGAGTTGCCCCGATTGTGGATCTTCTCATTTCAACAAGGAGAACAACATCCTGGATGTATGGTTTGAATCAGGTGCGAGTCACAACGTCTTAGGGAAGCGAGAAGATCTTCCATGGCCAGCTGACATTTATATTGAGGGGCATGACCAGTACAGGGGTTGGTTCAACAGTTCGCTTATTATAGGAGTTGGAGCCAAAGGCTCTTCTCCTTATAAAACCTGTATCACTCACGGTTTTGTCCTCGATGAGCAGGGGAGAGGCATGTCGAAATCACTGGGAAATTTCGTAGATCCTGAGGAAGTTATCAGTCAAAATGGAGCCGAGATCTTGAGGCTCTGGGTTGCCATGCTCAACTACAAGGAAGATGCCCGATTCGGAGGCGAGACCGTGAGCCGAATCGTGGAAGCCTATCGGAAAATTCGAAATACATGGAGGTTCATCCTGGGCAACCTTCATGATTTTGATCCCGAAACCGAAAGCGTTCCCAAAGAGGAAATGGAGCCTCTAGACAGATGGATCCTTGAAAAATCCATACGGATGAGAGAGAGGATTCTGAAATCCTATGAGAGATTTGAATATCATATCATTTTCCATACCATATATAATTTTGTTACCATTGATTTGAGTTCCTTCTATCTTGATGTGCTGAAGGATAGACTCTACTGTTCGGGTAAGGAATCGGTGATTCGGAGGTCTGCACAGACCGCTCTGTTCGAGCTGCTTCGAACAAACTTAATTTTAATGGCCCCTATACTTCCATTCACCACTGAAGAGGCCTGGAATGTCATGCCAATGTTCAAGGACAAGGTAGAATCGGTCCATCTCGAAGTATTCCCTTCCCCAGAAGAAAAATGGATGGATTCCGATATTTTCGAGGAACTAGGAGATCTTGTACTCATCCGGGAAAAAGTCCTGAAAGAGCTTGAACTGACCCGGGAGAACAAGGTGATCGGAAATTCTCTTGCAGCGAGTGTGGTTCTAAAAGTTCCTCCAGACCAGGAACCCCTGTTAAAAAAATATGAAGTGCTGCTTCCATCGATGTTCATCGTTTCTGAAGTCATTCTCCAGAATCATTCTGCCCCTGAGCTTGAGGTGGTTGTATCGAAGGCTCCTGGAGAGAAATGTATCAGATGCTGGAACTTTTCTACTTATGTCGGCCAAAGCTCAAGCTATCCCCGGTTCTGCAAACGCTGTGAAGAAGTGGTCAGCCAGATGAAATCATGAAAGAAAGAGCCTTCTATTTTGTTTTGATAGCGGCTCTTCTGGTTGTGGACCAAGTCAGCAAAGCCCTCATAGCCGGAAACATCGCTCTCCATTCGAGCATAGAAGTCATTCCTCATTTCTTTCATCTGGTCCATGTCCGGAACAAAGGAGCGATTTTCGGATTCTTTTCTCAATCGGGAAATTCATGGGTGTTCGTCTTGTTAACACTGGCATCATTCGCTGCGCTGGGATTGGTGGTTTTTTATTTTTTTAAAACCCCCCCCAGCGAAAAGTTTCTATCCTTTGCCCTGTCTCTGATATTGGCAGGGGCCTTTGGCAATTTGATCGACCGAGTTCTGAGGGGATCGGTGATAGATTTCCTGGATTTGAGCGTGAAAGGATGGCACTGGCCCTCCTTTAATGTGGCCGATTCCTGTATCACAGTCGGAGCTTCGCTCCTGGTCCTTTTATTCCTTTTCAAGAGGAGTTCGGCATGTTCCCCGTCCTGATAAAGATAGGTCCTATCAGCATCCATACATACGGTTTCATGATGGCGGTCGGTGTGGCTTTTGCCCTATGGTTTGTTTATGTCCAGGCCAAAAAACAGGCTCTGGATGCGGCAAAAATTTTAGATATGGCCTTTTACACCATAATCGTCTCTCTGATAGGGGCTAAACTCGTTCTCTTCGTCGGGAATTTTTCCTATTATATGGAATACCCTTCCGAACTGGTGAGTTTCGCCCGAACGGGAGGGGTGTTTCAAGGGGGTTTAGTCTTTGGGATCATTTTCGCTCTTTGGTATCTGAGGAGGCATCGGATCCCCACCTGGAAGGTCGGGGACTTGGCCGGACCTGCATTGGCTTTAGGACACGGATTCGGTCGGATAGGGTGTTTCACCGCGGGCTGTTGTTATGGCAGAGAATGCGATGTTCCATGGGGAGTCATTTTTCACAGCGACTATGCCCACAACCTCACCGGAATTCCTCTCGAGACGCTCCTTCATCCCACCCAGCTCTATGAGGCTGTTCTTAATTTTACGAATTTCTTTGTCCTCTTTTTTATTTTGAGGAAAAAAACATTCGATGGGCAGGTTTTTTCTCTTTATATCATCAACTACTCGGTCATCCGTTATTTCGTGGAGTTCTATCGGGGAGATCATCCGGATAAGGTCTTCCTGATCCAGAATCCTTCTCCTTATACGAGTCTTTCTCTTCCTCAGCTTTTTTGTCTTCTCGGAATTATTGCAGGATTTGGGCTGTATTTTTTTCTCAGAAAACGGAACGTTGCCTAAGAAAATCTTCCTGGTACATTTCCCTGATGCCGATCAGCGGTTGGATGTCTTTTTGTCCGGAAGGATCAAATGGCTGACGCGCTCCCAGCTTCAGAAATTGATCGGGGAAAAAAGAGCCAGAATCAGAGGAAAGCCAAGGAAGCCGAGTTACCGATTGAGAGAAGGAGATCTGATCGAATTCGAATATGAACTTCCAGCAGAGGAAGAAATCATACCGGAGGATATTCCGCTCACATTCATATATGAAGATGCTCATATAGTCGTTATAGATAAGCCTTCGGGTATGGTGGTTCATCCCGGCGCAGGAAGGAAACAAAAGACTCTGGTGAACGCCCTTTTGTATCGTTATCCCGGGCTTAGGGAAATAGGACCGGAACTGAGGCCCGGGATCGTTCACCGGTTAGACAAAGAAACCTCTGGAGTGCTAGTTGTGGCAAAATCGAAAAAAGCTTATACGGAACTCCAGAAACAGTTTAAACAGAGAAAAGTCGGGAAAAGATATTTAGGCCTTGTGTGGGGAAACATCTCCCGCCAGGAAGGATCGATCAGCTGGGCGATAGGCCGCCATGGCAGGTATGGGGAGAGAATGTCGATTAGGACGAAAAAGCCGCGACCAGCTGAGACCATATTTAAAGTCTTGAAGAGGTACCATGGATTGACCCTTCTGGATATAAATCCTATCACAGGGAGAACGCATCAGATCAGGGTTCACTTGGCAGCATCGGGACATCCTCTGGCAGGGGATGAACGTTATGGGCACAGAAAATCCAAAATTCGCTGCCCAAGGCTTTTTCTCCATGCTTATAAAATAGCCTTTGATCATCCTCAGACAGGTGAAAGGGTCGAGTATTCTTCTCCTCTTCCAGAGGACTTAAAGACATTCTTGCTTAAAATCCAGCCGTAAAATTCTCTTGAGTTGGGAGGGAAATTTGTTGTATTATAAGCGTTGCTGAATTTCAATCAAGTTCGGCTGTCGTTTTCCTCGAAAAATCAAATTTTGCTGATAGAGGGAGGATTTATCATGAAAGACTACGCTCCTGAAAAAATACGAAACGTTGCAGTCATCGGTCACGGATCCAGTGGAAAGACATCGTTGACATCCGCAATACTGTTCGACTCCGGTGCAACGACAAGATTGACCAAGACTGAAAAAGGGAACACCGTTACGGACTATGATCCAGACGAGATCGAAAGACAGATAACCATCAACTCGGCCGTCTGTCATGCGGAATGGAGAGACCACAAAATAAACCTTGTGGATTGTCCAGGATATATGAATTTTCTCTGGGATACGAGGGCAAGCCTCAGGGCCGTAGATTCAGGGATTCTCGTGGTGTGCGGAGTAGCTGGCGTTGAGGTTGGGACAGAGAAGGTATGGGAAATGCTCGAGGAGCTTGAGCTGCCCCGAATGTTCGTGATCAATAAACTCGACCGAGAAAACGCGCAGTATGAGCGGACCGTGCAATCCATCCATAATTTTTTCGGCCGTCAAGCTGTACCCGTACAACTTCCGATTGGTGAGGAGAAAAATTTCAAAGGATTTGTGGATCTGATCGGGAAGGAAGCCTATATTTACGAGAAAGATGAAAGCGGAAAATTTAAAAAGCAAGATATACCGGAGGAACTGAAGGATACAGCAGAAAGCAAGGCCCAGGAACTGATAGAAATGGTCGCTGAGAACGATGAAAAGTTAATGGAGATTTATTTTGAAAAGGGAGAACTCTCTCCCCAAGAGCTCAAAGAGGGGCTTCGGAAGAGCATCGCCAGCCAGCAGTTTTTTCCCATATTGGTCTCTTCAGCAGTGTCGAACATCGGTGCACAACCGATTTTAGACGGCATCGTAGATTATCTGCCCACTCCTCTACAATTAGGGGAATTGAAGGGGAAGGAAGGATCGGTTAAAACCTCACTGGATCATCCCTTTTCTTCCTTGGTCTTCAAGACGATTTCAGACCCTTATACGGGAAGAATATCGCTGCTGCGAATTTTTTCCGGCAAGGTGAATCCTGATACGGCAGTGACCAACTGCAGCAGAGAGACATCCGAGAAATTGGGAGGTTTGTTTTTCCTCCAGGGAAAGGAGCAGATTCCAGCTGGACAAGCGAAAGCCGGAGATATCGTGGCTACGGCAAAATTGAAGGAAACCTTCACAGGAGACACGTTGTGTGCAAAGGGATCGTCAATCAAATTTCATCCAATCAAATTTCCAGAGCCTTCCATTTCTTTCGCGATCAAGCCCAAGACGAGAGCGGATGAAGATCGCATCTCCCAGGCTGTTCACCGGATTACGGAAGAAGATCCCACTGTGAAAATCGAGAGAGATTCAGAAACCAATGAACTGATCATTTCTGGAAATGGGCAGCTCCACGTAGAAATCGTCACTGATCGTTTGAAAAAAAGATTCAATGTTAGTGTGGATCTCAAGCCTCCCAAGATCCCTTACAAAGAAACCATCAAGGGAAAGTCTGATGTTCAAGGCAAATATAAGAAGCAAACCGGGGGTCGCGGACAGTATGGCGACGTCAAAATAAAGATGGAACCCCTTGCCCGTGGTGAGGATTTTGAATTCGAAGACAAGATATTTGGAGGCGCGATTCCCAAAAATTTCATCCCATCAATCGAGAAAGGCATTCAGGAAGCCCGCAAAAAAGGAGTGGTATCAGGTTATCCGGTAGTCGACTTCAAGGTCATCCTTTATGATGGTTCCTACCATGATGTTGATTCTTCGGACATTGCATTCAAGGTCGCGGCATCCATGGCGTTTAAAAAGGGGATGAAGGAAGCGAGGCCAACGATCCTGGAACCCATAATGAATATTGAGGTGTACACGCCGGAAACATATATGGGAGATATCATGGGAAACCTCAATGGACGGAGAGGAAAAGTTCAAGGGATGGAGCAAAAAGGTACTCTGCGGATCATTAAAGCCCAGGTTCCCATGTCTGAAATGTTGGATTTTGAGCCGACCCTTACTTCCATAACCGGAGGCCGAGGATCCTTCATGATGGAATTCTCCCGTTACGAAGAAGTCCCGTTTCAGCTCCAGCAAAAAATCGTGGATGAAGCCGTCAAAGAAGGCCGGGTCAAGGCTGAAGAAGAATAAAAATAACCGATAACAACGGTTCTCATCCGACACTCTTTTACGCCCGTACGCGGTGCCGGGGTGATCAGAGGGAGAGAAAGAGGAGGATAATCATCATGTTTTTTAAGAGAATTCTGATGGTGCTGATGATACTTTCATCTGCAGTCATGACATTTGCTGATGAAGAAGACAGGATTCTCCGTCTCAAAATTGGGGATGAGGATCTCAAAGATAAAACGATGGAAATTTCTGCCGGCACAGTTTACTCAGCAAAGAAAGGTGAACCTATTTCTTTTGACGATATGATTCAAGAGATGGCCGCAAGCCGATTCGTCTATATAGGAGAAACGCATAACAGCTTCCCTATGCACCAGATCCAAGCTGAGATAATCAGCGCTCTGTATAAACAGGACAGGAACCTTTCTGTAGGTCTGGAGATGTTCCCTGTGACTCGTCAGGAGGTTTTGAACCAATGGAGCTTGGAGATACTTTCTGAATGCGAGTTCATCAGGACTGCACAGTGGTATGTAACCTGGAATTTCAATTTTGGATATTATCAGAACATTTTCCAATTTGTTAAAGAAAAGTCCCTTCCCTTGTATGCTCTGAACGTTCCAAGAGACATCATCTCCCAAATCAGAATGAGAGGTTGGGAGTCTCTCTCAGAAGAAGAAAAAGGATTGGTCCCTGAACCTGGACTCGGTCATGAAGAACACAGGAGTCTAATCCGCACCATTTTTGAGAATACACACCTTCCCCCTCAGATGAAAGGGAAGGGGCTGGAGATGGCCTTCGAGGGCCTCTACAGGGCTCAATCGGCATGGGATGAGACCATGGCCTTTTATGCGCGCAGAGCTTTGGAAAAAGAAAGAGGCAAGTTGGTTGTATTGGCAGGGTCAGGACACCTGCTTTATAACCTGGGGATCAATCGAAGGGCATATGAGAAGAGTCATCTTCCATTCAAAACGGTAATCTGCGTCGAGGTCCCCAAAGACAGACAGAGTATCGAAGTCTCACGAAGTCTGGCAGACTACGTTTGGGGAATCCCTGAAGAGGGAAAGCCGGTGTTTCCTTCAGTGGGTTTAAGCCTCAAGAAAGTCGATGGATTGGATAACCTGGTCATCGATAAGAGTCCAATAGACGGTGTCGCTGAGCATAGCGGTTTTAAGAAAGGCGACGTGATACTTTCTGTAGATGGAAAAGGTTTCGAGGATATCAACGATTTGAGGATTTACCTTGCGGATTTTAATTGGGGGGATGAAAGCGAATTTCTCGTGTTGCGGGATGCTGAAGAGGTCCGGGTGGCTTTAGAATTTCTGATGTCTCAAAATGAGAGAGAAAAACAATAGGGAGGAGGATTCCATGCATTCTAAAAGAGATAATAAGAAGCTGCTTTATTTCCTCTTGGTGGGGATCATTTTGACCGCCTTTTTATCGGCAGGCATCCAAGAAGAATCTCAGAGAATTGGGCGGCTGATGAAACATGTCGACAAGATTATCAGAGGCGTCGAGGGAGTGGTCGGCGTGGCAGTCAAGCATATAGAATCAGGGGAGGAGTTCGCTATAAACGGTGACACCTATTTTCCGATGGCAAGCGTTTTCAAGATCCCTATATTGGTAGAGGTGCTGGCTCAGGTAAAAGAGGGACAATTCGCCTTAACAGATGAAATCAGCATTCAAAAGACCGATCAGCATTTAGGAAGCGGGATGCTGAGTGACCTTGATGCTCCTGGAATCAAACTCACCATACGCAACCTCGTCAATCTTATGATGTTGATCTCCGACAACTCAGCCACGGATCTCTTATTGACTAAAGTTGGGGCTGAGAACGTCACCCACCGTCTCAGATCGTATGGCTTGGAAAAGATCACTGTCGACAGAACCTGCCAGCATTTAATCATGGATGCTATCGGGATGGATTACCATAAATACAAGGATCTGCCCTTGGATGAAGTGACCGAAGCTTTCAGAAAAGATAGGGCTGAGAATCCCGAAGCCTTCGAGAAGGCTACAGAAAGCTTCAGCGAGATCATCAAGGACCAGAGTTCACCCAAGGCCATGAACAGGTTATTGGAGCTCATTTATGGGAAGAAAATCCTGGATGCAGAGAGCTGTGACTTGATCATCGATGTCATGCTGAGGTGTCAAACAGGACAGAGGAGAATCAAGGGTGACCTCCCTCCAGATGCAAAAGTAGCCCACAAAACAGGAACAATCGGCGGAACAGTCAATGATGCAGGTATCATCGAACTTCCTGATGATTTGGGACATGTCATCCTGACCGTATTCACCAAAGATACAAAGGAAGAAACGAGAATAGTGGAAGATAGCATCGCTCAGATTGCAAGATTCGTCTATGACTACTTCACCTTCACATCAGATTCGAAAACAACTCAGCGCTTTTCAAGGAAATCCTTCTAAACGAGTTCCATATAGACGGTTTTCATGAAGGCTGGTTCAGGGCTTCTTTGACCTTTGCTCCGATTTCAGCCGGGCTCTTGGCTACCAGAACTCCTGCTTCCTCCAGAGCTTCCATTTTTTCCTTGGCAGTGCCCTTTCCTCCAGCGATGATGGCCCCCGCATGCCCCATCCGACGGCCTGGAGGGGCCGTTTGCCCCGCAATGAAGCTTACAACCGGTTTGGGAAATTCTTTCTCGATATATTCGGCTGCTTCCTCTTCGGCTGTCCCTCCAATCTCACCGATGAGGATAACGGCTTCTGTTCCTTCATCGTCCTTGAACATCTTGAGAAGGTCGATAAACTTCAACCCGACAATAGGGTCTCCGCCGATTCCGATGGCAGTGGATTGTCCGTAGCCCTGGAGCGATACCTGCTGCACGGCCTCATAGGTCAATGTCCCCGAACGGGATATGATGCCTATGGTTCCTTTTTTGTGTATGTGTCCTGGCATGATTCCGATTTTGCATTTTCCTGGAGATATGATTCCGGGTGTATTCGGGCCGATGAGTTTGCAGTCTGAACCCTTGAGGAATTGTTTGGCTTTGATCATGTCGAAAGTGGGAATACCTTCCGTAATACACACAATGACTTTTAGTCCTGCCTCAACCGCTTCCATGAGAGCATCCGCAGCGAAGAAGGGGGGGACAAAAATGGCCGATGCATTGGCTTCCTCTTTTTCCACTGCATCGGCGACAGTGTTGTAAACAGGGACACCGAGATGGGTCTGGCCCCCCTTGCCCGGAGTTACACCAGCAACTACCTTTGTTCCATACTCCTGCATTCTCTGGGTGTGGAATGTTCCTTCTCCTCCTGTGATTCCTTGTACAACCACTCGGGTTGACTCATCAATCAAAATACTCATGTTCCACTCCTCTGTTATTTTTTTTGCTGGGCAAGGGGAACGACTTTTTCGGCTGCTTCTCTCATACTGGATGCAGGATGAAAACTCAATCCAGATTCCTCCAATATCTTTTTTCCTTGCTCGACATTAGTCCCCTCGAGTCTGACCACCATCGGGACATCCAGGCCTACTTCCTTGGCCGCTTTTACGATGCCGTTCGCTACAAGGTCGCAGCGGACGATGCCTCCAAATATGTTGATCAGTGCCGCTTTAACGTCTTTATCTGAGACGAGAATTTTGAATGCGTTTTTGACCGCTTCTTCAGAAACACCCCCGCCAACATCCAAAAAATTGGCTGGCATTCCGCCTGTATGCATGATGATGTCCATTGTAGCCATAGCCAAGCCGGCGCCGTTGACCATGCAGCCGACATTTCCATCCAATTTGATGTAATTCAGATCGTATTTGGAAGCTTCAACCTCAAGTGGCTCCTCTTCATCGAGGTCCCTCATCTCTGCTATATCTTTATGACGGGGCAGAGCATTATCGTCAAAATTCATTTTCGCATCCAGGGCCAGGACGTTTCCTTGTTTGGTTACGAGCAAAGGATTGATCTCAGCAAGGGAAGCATCGGTTGACTGGAAAGCTTCATACAGTCCTGTGATGAATTTGACTGCCTGTTTATATGTGTCCCCCCGGAGTCCGAGTTTGAACGCGATTTTCCTCGATTGAAAACTGAGGAATCCAGTCGCTGGATTGATGTATTCTTTAAAAATGAGTTCCGGGGTTTCGGCTGCAACCTTTTCAATTTCTACTCCCCCTTCAGTCGAGGCCATGACAACCGGTGTCTCCTTGGCTCTGTCGATCACGATGCCAAGATAGAGCTCTCGGTCTATATCCAGTGCCTCTTCGACAAGAATTCTTTTGACAAGTTTTCCTTCTGGTCCGGTTTGGGGCGTGACGAGCGTCATACCGATCATTGCCCGGGCGAGCTTTTCTGCCTCTTCTGGCCCTTCGGCCAGTTTGATGCCTCCGCCTTTGCCTCTTCCTCCTGCATGAACCTGAGCTTTCAGCACAACTTTGGGACCGATTCTTTCTGCGATTTCTCTGGCTTTTTCTGCTGTTTCGGCTACCTCGCCCTGAGGGGTTTGCACGTTGAACGCGCTCAGGATCTGTTTGGCTTGATATTCATGAATTTTCATTGGACTTATCCTTTTTTAAATCGGAGTGAATTCAGGAGCGGATAAACAGTTGAGTTTTTCTAGTCTCTCCTGTATTGCTGTTTGCCCTCTTCATAAAGGTCTCCGCCGTACATGTCGTTGATCACAATACAGGGAAATTCCTTGACCTTGACTCTTCTTATGGCTTCTGGACCGAGCTCTGGATAGGCTATGACCTCTGCTTCTTCAATGCTTTTTGAAATCAAGGCTCCAGCTCCGCCCACCGCTGCAAGATAAACAGCCTTGTATTTTTTTAGAGATTCCTTGACTTCCTCGTTCCGGGAACCTTTTCCAATCGTTCCTTTTATCCCTAATCGATGGAGTGTGGGTGCATAGGAATCCATTCTGTAGCTGGTTGTGGGACCGGCTGACCCTATAGGCTTTCCCGGCCGCGCAGGAGTGGGTCCCACATAATAGATGATCTGTCCTTGCACCTCGATCGGGAGTTCTTTTCCCTCATTAACGAGATCAATCAATTTTTTATGTGCAGAGTCTCGCCCCGTGTATAAGTAGCCAGTGATGTAGACCGTATCTCCTGCCTTAAGCTTTGCTATGACTTCGTTTGAAACAGGGGTTGTGATTCTGTGTTCCGCCATGATCGCATCTCTCTACTGTAGATTAGAATCCCTGGGCTTTGCATTCGTCGACGGTCTTCTGTACGGCTTCTTTTGTTGTCTGGAGCATAGCCTTTTCTTCATCTGTGAGCTTGATCTCGAAGATTTTTTCCATCCCCTTCGAGGTAATCAGGCAGGGAACGCCTATAAACAGGCCGTCGATTCCATACTCGCCTTCGCAGAGAGCTGCGCAGGGAAGGACACGGCGTTTGTCCTTGAGAAAAGACTCTGCGATCACGATGGCACTCCAGGCAGGGCTGAAAAAGGCTGATCCTTTTCCAAATAGTGTGACAATTTCTGTACCGGCCTTGCGCGTGCGCTCGACGATCCGGTCGATTTGTCCCTCTGTGGCGATTTCAGTCAGGGGTACACCGCCGACCGTGGTCAATCGAGGCAGGGGGACCATGGTTGGGCCGTGGCCACCCAAAACCGTTCCTGCAATATCCGCTACAGAAACCCCCAGTTCCATGGAGATGAATGCTCTAAAACGGGCTGTATCCAGAGTTCCGGCCATTCCGATAACCTGGTGCTTGGGAAAACCAGTCACTTTCTGGAAGCAGTACACCATAGCATCCAAGGGATTTGTAAGAACGATACAGAAGGCATTGGGCGCGTGGTCTTTGATCCCCTTAGCGACTTCAGAAATTATTTTGATGTTTGTGTTGAGCAAATCTTCGCGGGTCATGCCGGCCTCTCTGGGTTTGCCTGCAGTAATGATGCAGACATCCGTACCTTCGAGATCTTTGTAATCTGAAGTGCCGCTGATGTTCGCGTCGTAATTCCCGTGGGGAGCCATTTCCATCAGGTCGAGTGCTTTCCCTTTGACTGGATTCACGTAGTCAGGGATATCCAAGATAACGATGTCCCCCATTTCTTTTTGGGCGGCAAGCATGGCAAGGATTTGTCCGATCTGACCGCCGCCGATGAGTGCGATCTTTTTCCTCATATGAACCTCCTTAGACTGTGTTTTATTCAAAATGACAAGAACGCCTGTTCTTGCGATTTTTTGTAGGCAGTAGCCCGTATATATGGGTCTCCTCTATCTCTGAACGTAGTTTTCCCAGCGCTCTTTGAGGTCGGGATCCTGCATGATTTCCATGATGTAGTTGGCGTATTCTGCACCCGTTGAGCCGGTATCCCGCCCAGTCATGACCAATTTCCTTTCGTAATTGCCGCAAATATCTAGAGCCATCTCCAGGTTTTTAGCTCTTTCTGGATACCCTATATGGTTCACGAGCATAGCAGCAGCGCGGATCATGCTCGCAGGATCGGCATATTTTGCTCGTCCTTCTCTCACCATTCGAGGAGCAGACCCGTGTATTGCTTCGAACATGGCATAACGCTTCCCGATATTTGCGCTGCCTGCCGTGCCTACCCCGCCTTGGAATTCAGCGGCTTCGTCAGTCAGTATATCGCCGTACAAGTTGGGAAGGACGAGGACTTTGAATTGGGTTCTTCGCTTCGGGTCGACGAGCTTGGCGGTCATTATATCTATGTACCAGTCGTCGACTTCAACCTCTGGATATTCTTTGGCTATTTTGTATCCTATATCCAAAAATTTTCCATCTGATGTTTTCACGACATTGGCCTTTGTCACGATTGTAACCTTGTTGATGTCGTTCTTCTTTGCGTAGTCAAAAGCCAGGCGGATGATTCTTTCAGCTCCCTGTGTGGTGATGACCTTGAAATCGATGGCTAAATCCTCCGTAACGTTAATGCCTTTGCTGCCCATGATATAAGCACCTTCTGTGTTTTCCCGGAAGAACATCCAGTCGATACCTTCTCTGGGAACTTTTACTGGTCTGACATTGGCAAAAAGATCCAAATACCTCCGCATGGAGACATTGCAGCTCTCGATGTTGGGCCAAGGGTCTCCTTTCCGGGGAGTCGTGGTTGGGCCTTTTAAGGTTACATGACACTTTTTGATTTCTTCGAGAACGTCATCTGGGATGGACTTATTCTGAGCGGAACGGTTCTCAATGGTCAGTCCTTCGATGTCCCGCATCTTGACTTTTCCGCTTTCCACTTCTTCCTTCAAGACAAATTCCAAAACCCGCCGCGCTTCAGCAGCGATGTAGGGGCCGATACCATCCCCGCCGATAATCCCGATGATGATGGGTTTGACTTGTGAATAATCAAGCCAGTCCTGACCTTTTTTCATCTCTTCCACGCGATTGAGCTGTTCTTCGACGATCGTACCAAAATATTCTTTGGCCCTCTCAATAGCGGCACTATCCATGATAATTCCTCCCAGTATAGGTTTGAAAATGAAGTAGAAATATTATACTTTCTGTACCTAAAAATCAACTTTTTCTCAAAATTCATTAAAATTTTGACAACGGCCGGTATTTGAACTTTTTATAAGGGTCATATATATTATCCATCTAACCTTAGCAACGGGTGTATTACCTGCATTCAAACTATTTCGACAGGAGAATAAGCCATGCTCGATTCATACTTTGTTCACGAAAAAGAAAGAAAGGATCAGGGGATTCCGCCGCTCCCTTTAAATCCTGAACAAACTTTTGAGGTATGCTGTTTGCTGGAAAATCCCCCCGAGGGAAAAGCAGACATTCTGGTTGAGCTTTTGAGCCAGAGGGTTTCTCCCGGAGTGGATCCAGCAGCCAAAGTCAAGGCAGATTGGCTGGCAAAAGTGGCAACAGGAAATGCTCGTTCTCCTGCCGTATCCAAAGAAAAAGCGATTTTTCTACTGGGGACCATGCTCGGAGGCTTCAACGTCGAGCCTCTTATTGATTTCTTAGAAAACGAGGAAACCGCTTCCATGGCTGTTAAAGCATTGAAGAACACCATTCTGGTATACAGTGCCTTTGATAGAATAGTCAAACTGTCCGAGATAAATGCCCCTGCAAAAGCAGTTCTTCAATCTTGGGCTAGAGGGGAATGGTTTCTCGAACGAGCTGAACTTCCAGAAAAATTGGACCTGAGAACGTATAAGGTAGAGGGAGAGATCAATACCGATGACCTTTCTCCGGCTAAGCATGCTTGGAGTCGTCCTGATATCCCTCTTCATGCTCTGTCTATGGGAGAAACCCGGTTTCCGGGGGGAATCGAAACGATCAGGCAGTACCGCCGTCAGGGTGAGCGCGTTGTTTTTGCAGGAGATGTCGTGGGAACAGGTTCTTCGAGAAAATCAGCAACCAATTCTTTATTGTGGCATATAGGGGAAGACATACCCTATGTTCCGAACAAAAGGAGAGGAGCAATCGTTTTAGGGGATTTGATCGCTCCCATTTTTTTCAACACGGTAGAAGATTCAGGCGGGTTGCCGGTAATGTGCGACGTATCTAAAATCAAAACCGGGGATAGGATTGTCATGGATACGAAAGCGGGTGTTATCACTGACGAAGGTGGAGAAATTCTTTCTTCTTTCCGTCTCGAGCCTGCAACGCTCAGAGACGAGTTCCGGGCTGGTGGACGCCTGTATTTGATCATAGGACGATCTTTGACCGATAAGGCGCGTGAGGTGCTTGGAATGGGCCCCGCCGATTTCTTCGCTGCTGTCGATAATCCTGAACCTAAGCCTGATCAAGGATATACATTGGCTCAGAAGATTGTCGGGAAAGCCTGTGCCATGGAAGGTGTGTTGCCCGGTACTGCATGTGAGCCGAAGATGACCACTGTGGGTTCCCAGGATACCACAGGTCCCATGACCGCTGACGAGCTCAAAGAATTGGCCTGTATGGAATTTCAATCCGATTTGTTCATGCAGTCATTCTGCCATACAGCCGCCTATCCGAAACCGGCCGATGTTAAAATGCATCGATCCCTCTCCCAGTTTGTCATTGAAAGAAAGGGATTGGCCCTTAAGCCCGGAGACGGAGTGATCCATTCCTGGATGAACCGTCTCCTGGTCCCAGATACTATGGGAACAGCAGGGGATTCTCACACTCGGTTTCCGATCGGATTGAGCTTTCCTGCTGGCTCGGGCCTGGTGGCCTTTGCCGGAACGCTTGGTTTTATGCCTTTGGACATGCCTGAATCAGTTCTAGTAAAATTCAAGGGGGGGTTCAATCCAGGAATCACTCTCAGAGATGTTGTCAATGCGATTCCCTATTATGCGATACAACAGGGATTGCTCACGGTCGCGAAAGAAGGGAAGAAGAACATATTTAACGGCCGAATCTTAGAGATGGAGGGGCTGGCCAATCTGTCTGCAGAGCAGGCTTTCGAATTGACAGATGCTACTGCAGAAAGGTCGGCAGCCGGTGGAACCATTGTCTTGAGCGAGAAAAGCGTCATCGGTTATCTTAAGAGCAATATAGCGCTCATGAAGAAGATGATCGAAGATGGCTATCAGGATGCCGGTGCTCTTCAGAGGCGAATCGAAGCCTGTGAGAAATGGCTGGAGAAACCCGTGCTCATCCGAAGGGACAGGAATGCCGAGTATGCCGCTGAACTGGAGATCGATCTCGAGGATATAAAGGAGCCGATCCTGGCCTGCCCTAATGATCCGGATGACGTGAGGCTTCTTTCAGAAGTGGCCGGAGACACGATCGATGAGGTTTTTATCGGTTCTTGTATGACGAATATCGGGCATTTTCGAGCGGCAGGTCATATATTTGAAGGGGCCGGGTACTTAGACACCCGTGTCTGGCTAACTCCGCCTACTAAGATGGATCGTGTCCAGCTGATGAGGGAAGGGTATTTTTCTCTCTATGGGGGGGTAGGTGCGAGAACGGAAATTCCTGGCTGTTCCCTGTGCATGGGGAATCAGGCGCGGGTGAGACCTAAAGCTACGATCATCTCAACATCAACGCGCAATTTTGACAACCGTATAGGAGACGGAGCTCGAGTCTATTTGGGATCGGCCGAGCTGGCTGCGGTTGCCGCATTGGAGGGCAGATTGCCAACTCCCCAAACATATTTCTCCGTCATGCAAGAAAAGGTAATTCCGAAATCCCAGAAGATTTATCGGTATCTTCAGTTCGACCATATGGAAGACCTCTTGCTTGACTATTCCTGAAGAAAAGACACCTGGGGTTAAAAGAAAATGGGAAACTAAGGAGGATCCCTGATCCATCTCGAGGGAAAAAAAGCTCTGATCCCTGGAGGTTCAGAAAAAGTCTCCAAATTGGGAAGAGACAATGAAGGTGAATCTTGATGCCGCGTTCTGCATTTGCAGTGCAGTGTTCCCGGTTTTGGTTTCTTACTCGGTGAAACACATCACAGGCGAAATCTTGAGTGCAAGCGGCGGATCAGTACTTTTGGCTTGCATAGAGCCGCTTGCGAAAAATCTCTGATTTTGGTAATTTTAAAGGAGTCTCAACCAGGAGGATGTTATGGAGGAAGAAGTCGGAAAGATCACCCATTATTTTTCTAAAATAAACGTGGGTGTTTTGGAGTTGACTAAAGGAGAAATACACATCGGAGATACAATCCACATAAAAGGCCACACCACAGACTTTTATCAAAAAGTGCAGTCCATGCAAGTAGAGCATGCTCCTGTCGATTCTGCTCAGAAAGGAGACGAGGTTGGCCTGAAAGTGGAATCTTCGGTAAGAGAAGGAGATTTGGTCTTTAAAGTAACCGAAGATTGATTCAAATCTATCCCATAATTTTCAACTCCGTCAAAATTTGTCTTGAGCTATCCATCACTATGAACTAAAGGGGTCTTAGATTGAATGAGAAATCTTCACCGAAAAACGAACTAAAAAAAAGATATGAACACTGGAAAAAAGGTAAGTATGAACATGCTTTGGAAAATTGTCGTCCAGAGAGAAAAGAACCCACAACGGTTTCTGGGAAGAGAATCAAGGAACTTTATACGCCTCTCGATATAGCTCCTTTCGATTATCTGAATGAGCTTGGGTTCCCTGGCGAACGTCCTTACACCCGGGGCATACACCCGACCATGTACCATGGCCGTCTCTGGACGATGCGTCAGTTTTCAGGATTTGGTACGGCTGAACAAACAAATCTCCGTTACAAATATCTGCTGAACCACGGACAAACAGGATTGAGTGTCGCATTTCATCTTCCCACTTTGATGGGGATCGATTCCGACCATCCTTTAGCTCTGGGAGAAATAGGAAAATGTGGGGTGGCTGTGGATTCTCTGGCAGATATGGAGATTCTCTTCGACGGGATCCCTCTGGATAAAATTTCCACCTCTATGACTATAAATCCTCCTGCGGCCATACTCTGGGCCATGTATATAGCCGTTGCCGAGAAACAGGGATTATCTCCCAAGGTCATTTCAGGAACCATACAAAACGATATGTTGAAGGAGTATATAGCACAAAAGACGTTCATTTTTCCCCCAGAGCCCTCCATGAAGTTAATCATAGATACCATTGAGTACGGAGCCAGAGAGGTCCCCCGATGGAATACGATCTCTATTTCTGGCTATCATATCAGAGAAGCTGGATCTACGGCTGTTCAGGAATTGGCTTTTACGCTGAGAGACGGAATCGAATATGTGGAATGGGCGATAGAGCGAGGGCTCAAGGTGGATGATTTCGCTCCAAGGCTCTCTTTCTTTTTCAATGCGCACAATGATTTTTTTGAGGAGATCGCTAAATTCAGAGCGGCACGAAAGGTATGGGCAAAAATCATGAAAGAGCGTTTTGGAGCAAAGAAACCAAGGTCTCTGCTCCTGAGATTCCATACCCAGACATCCGGAGTTTCTTTGATGGCTCAGCAACCTCATAACAATGTAGTCAGAGTAGCCCTTCAGGCTTTATCCGCTGTTCTTGGAGGAACCCAATCACTGCACACTAATTCCCTTGATGAAACCTATGCTTTGCCCTCTGAAGATGCTGTGACCATTGCCCTCCGGACACAGCAGATTATTGCCCATGAAAGCGGTGTGACCAACAGTATTGATCCATTGGGCGGCAGTTATTTTGTCGAACGTCTCACTCGAGAGATGGAAGACGAAGCCATGGAGTATATCAGGAAGATCGATGACATGGGCGGAATGGTCAAGGCCATTGAACTCGGATTTCCCCAAGGGGAAATAGCGGACAGCGCCTACTGGTATCAAAAGGCGGTAGAGAGGAAAGAAAAAATTATCGTAGGCGTCAACGCTTTTGAGATGGAACATGAGCCAATCTCTATACTCGAGATCGATGAGTCAGTGGCTAACCAGCAATTGGCTAGACTCAAGGAGATTAAGGAGAAGAGAAATTCCGCTCGGGTCAAAAATGATTTGAAGGATCTGCGCAAAGCTGCAGAAGACGATGTCAACCTCATGCCGCAGATTTTAGAATGCGTCAAGAGCTATGCGACTTTAGGAGAAATCGTTGATGCCTTGAAAGAGGTTTTCGGAGAGTATGAAGAAACGGCATCCTATTGAAGAAATCGTAAAGAGTAGGAATATGAACTGGAATGGAGGAACCAATGACTGAGAAGAAAATCAGGATTTTAATCGCTAAGCCAGGTCTGGATGGTCATGATAGAGGAGCTAAGGTGATAAGCCGTGCTTTGCGGGATGCGGGATTTGAAGTGATCTATACCGGCCTGAGACGGACTCCGGAGGAAATCGTAAATGCGGCCATCCAAGAAGATGCTGATATCATAGGTCTGAGCATCCTTTCTGGCGCTCATAACGTGCTCTTTCCACGAGTGATGGATCTCCTCAAAGAGAAAGGGATTTCTGATATCAGAGTCATCGCAGGCGGAATTATTCCGGAAAAAGATATTCCCGGTCTGAAAAAAATGGGAATTGCGGAGGTGTTTCTTCCCGGATCTTCCACTCAGGATATCGTTAGTTGGATTGAAAGAACATTCCAGGGGAATGAACCACGGAAGCTTCCTTAGTTACCTTTAGAGGTTAAAGAACAGACTTAAAAATCATCCTTGAAACCACCGTTAGAGGCGATTGAAAAAATGAACGTTCATAAATATTGTTTAATCCGTAACTTGACATGGGCTGTCTATTTATGATATTCAAGTAAAAAAAATGAGCAAGAAACTCCTCTCCCTCATCATAATTCCGCACAACAAAGCTCAGTCGAAAACTCTCTCTTTTTCCAAAAAGAATGCCAAGATTTCTGCAGGAATCGCAATTTTCCTGTTCTTGGCACTCGCAATTTTTCTTATCGATTATTTTACCATGAATGTGACGCGGGGGAAGTACAAAACTCTCCTGGACGAGAACGCCAAACAGAAACAGACTCTTGCTCAATATCAGGAGACCATAAACATCCTTCAAGCCACTATCAATCAATTTGAGAGCTATGCTAAGAAACTCAATGTCATGGCTGGTCTCAAATCCCAAGATACCCTGGAAGGAGAGCCTGGGATTGGGGGATTCAGTAATGATCAAGAAATCAGTTCACCTAATATTTCCCAAGATCTCAAACTAGAGAATTTGGAAGAGATCAGCCAAAAGGCTGATCTCATCGAGAAAAATCTTCATACATTAACCAATTTTTTCGAAGACCAGACACTGAGACTTGCCTCGACTCCCACTATTTTCCCTACCAAGGGCTACTTGAGTTCAGCTTATGGATGGAGAGACGATCCCTTTACCGGGAAAAGGGCTTTTCATCATGGAATCGACATAGCCACTCATTATGGGAACCCCATAATAGCGACGGCGGATGGAGTTGTAATTTTGGCCCGAAGCGACAAGATCGGCGGCAAGACCATCAAGATCAAACATATGTTCGGCTATACAACGGTCTATTGTCATCTGAGCAAGTATTTGGTGAAAGTCGGCCAGAAAGTCAAAAGATTGGAGACCATAGGTTTAGTGGGCAATACGGGAAAAGCCCGGGGGCCCCATGTACACTACGAAGTTCATCTCAATGGTAAAGAAAAGAATCCCTACTATTATCTTCTAGAAGAATAAAGCTCTTTCGTCCTTTTTCGCACCAGTCTTTTGGAATGGTCTATTCGAATTTATCTCCCCGGGTGACGTTTTCTCCGAGAGTGAAGGCATATGCGTTCATCGCTCTCCTGCCTTCTGGTTGGAGTTCTTCGACGATATAGATGCTCCCATGACCGCATCCTATTTCAATCCCCTCCTTCTTCACGTTTAGGACTTCCCCTGGAGAAAGTTCAGGAACTGTTTTCGGCGTATCTCTTCCCTTGATTATCTTTATTCTTTTTCCATCGAGATAGGTAAATGCTGACGGCCAGGGAGTGAAAGCCCTTACTTTTCTGTCTATCCAGACAGCATCCAGGGTCCAGTCGATCCTTCCTTGTTCTTTTTTTATTTTAGGGGCATACGTGGCTTGAGAAGGGTCCTGTTTTTTGCGGGGAATTCTTTCTATCTTGTCGATTGTTTCACAGAGGAGTTCGGCTCCGATCTCGGCCAAACGGCCCTCCAATTCATAGGCATATTCTCTGGGAAGAATGGGAACCTCTTTTTTGGCCAGGATATCGCCTTCATCCATCTTCTCATTCAGTTCAAAAATGGACACTCCTGTCTTCTTTTCCCCGCTGAGGATGGCCCATTGTACGGGGGAAGCCCCTCTGTATTTAGGGAGCAGAGAGAAATGGACATTGATGGAGTTGTATTTAGGAAAATCGATGACAGCTTTTGGGATTATCTGACCATAAGCAACAACAACATTCAACTCTGGATGAATTTCTTTGAATTTTTCCAGTACCAGGTGATCTTTACGTATCTTTTCTGGCTGGTAAACGGAAATATTGTTCTCGATCGCATATTTTTTTACGGCAGAAAGTGCAGTTTTTTTTCCTCTTCCAGCCGGTCTATCGGGTTGAGTGATAACAAGACTAACGGCGTGGCCGCTTTCCAAGATTTTTTTCAGAGAACAGACCGCAGCGAAGGGGCTGCCAAAGAAAACGATCTTCATTTAATTTCGTCTTTTTCCCTTTGTTTTTGCAGCTTCTTGCGGATAAGACCTTTTTTTAGGGGAGAAAGATGATCGATGAAAAGCTTTCCGTTCACATGGTCGATTTCATGACAAAAAACCCTGGCTAAAAGATCCTCGGCCTCGATAACCCTTTCCTTGCCGTCAAGATCTATGCCCTTAACCACTACCTGATAAGGTCTGGCGACTTTTTCATTGATTCCGGGAACAGAAAGACATCCTTCTTCTAGGACTGATTCTCCTTCTTGGTGAAGGATTTCTGGATTGGCAAGGATGATCAAATCATCGCTTCTTTCTCCGACTGAGAGGTCAATGGTGATGAGTTGTACGCCGTGATCCACTTGAGGAGCAGCGAGTCCGATTCCAGGAGCTGCGTGCATGGTTCGAACCATGCCCTGGGCTAACTCTCTGACTCCCTGGTTGATTTCCTTAATTTTTGCGGACTTATGGGTGAGTACGGGATTTCCGATGGTCACGATTTCAAAAATCCTGGTTACTTTCTCTGGCATTTTTCTTCGATAATATTCTAGAAGAATTCTTTTTTCCCGTAAAGAGCAAATCCCGGCCAATAAGTTTGAGGGAGGAGTTGCTTCCACCAAATAATACTCATTTTATGAGGGAAAATCGCAGAGAGTGATTTGATCAGATTATATGTCCTTGAAAGTGATGAATCTGTTTTTTTCCAAGTTTTGAAAAAAGATGCCGAGACGTTCATAGAGGGGCTCGACTCGCTCACCGAATTCATTCTTCAACTCGAGGCCGATTTCTTTAACAGAGTTTTTCCCATCGCAGAGATTCCATATGAAAGAGCCAATCTCGTCGAGCTTGACCTTGAAGTAGGGATTTTTCAACCGAGGCAATAGGTGCTTGACTAACAAAGGATGAGAGTATTTCGGTTTGAGAAGCGTAAAATGCCCTTCCTTATTTTTTTTCGATTGAATATTTTGGATGGGAATCAAGTCGAGGAGGTTGATTGCCTCCCCGTTGACTTTTCGTGGCGTCACTCTACCCAGGATTCAGCACACCTAGAAGCGCTAGATTTCTATCCCTTCGCTTTCTTTTCCGGTTTCTCCTGACTTGAGGAATTTTTTGTACGGAAAATAAATAAGGACAAAGCCGAGTATGAAGAAAATCACTAAGGCAAGCCAAGGATTATCCAGGGATTCCGGCATGCTGATTTTTGCTCCTTCCATGGCAGCTGTAATGATTCCCAAGATGGCTTGTCCAGCGATTAATCCCGATGCAAGCAGCAGCCCGATGTTTTCTACGATTTCCTTTCCTCTGACGCTGGGCTTCTTCTTCTCTACGGACCTATCCAGGAAATATTTGAGCACTCCGCCAAAAAATATGCATGCAGTGGCTCGAAACGGGAGATACATGCCGACTGCAATCAGCATGGGAGAGGGTGATCCTATAAGTATGAGACCTACTCCGAGCAGCATGCCAGCTACTACAAGGGGCCAGGCCATTTCTCCAGCTACGATTCCTTTGGACATCATCGCCATCAATCCTGCTTGAGGTGCTGGGAGTGCTTCACTCCCGATCCTCATGGTGTTATGGAGAAGCTGGAGGGAGAAGGTCAAGGTCAACGCGGCAGCCGTTACGCCTATAAGCCCACCGATCTGCATGCGCCAAGGCGTTCCTCCGAGGATATGCCCCACCTTCCAATCTTGAATCATATCACCGGCTACTCCTGCCACGCAACAGACAACTGCTGCTACCCCCAGGACAGCGGCAATTCCTTCATTTCCCCTTTGTCCCATCAACACCATCATCAATGCTGCGATGAGCAGGGTGGTCAGAGTCAATCCCGAGATAGGGTTGGAGGAGGAACCAATGATCCCGACGAGATACCCAGCAACAGCGGCGAAGAGAAGTCCCATGATGATCATGACCAGTGCGGAAACCAGGGCAGATCCAATATTTCTGGTAAAAACGTTGTAAAGGATAATCATCGGGATGATAAGGGCCACAATAGATAAGACAATGGTGGTGAAAGGCAAATCTCTATCTGTCCTGATCGTCTCTACATCGCCACCGGATCGGACTTGTTTTACGTCTGAAATGGAACGACCTATCCCTGTTATGAGGCTCTTCCTCATTTTGAAGAGGGTATAGAAAGCGCCGACCAGCATTGCGCCGACTGCAATTGGCTTGATTTGAGCGTTATAAGCTGAGACTGCCATGTTCGTCCAGTTACCATCGAATTCCGCAACGATCGCTCCCAAATCTCCGCTTAAAAATAGAAGGATAGGCATGAGGAAGAGCCATCCAAGAACTCCTCCTGAGAAGGTCAATGCAGCGAGTTTGGGTCCGATAATATAGCCGACTCCTGTCATGGCTGCATTCGCCGCGGGTGATTCGATAAACATCCTTCCTTTGATTGCCTCTGGGGTCTTATAAACAAGATTATTGTCTCCATCGAGATAAGAAATGCGCGATAATCCTGGAATCTTGAAGACAGCTCTTACATAGGGATCGATAACTCGGATGCCGTTATCACTGGTGAAGAATTCGATCAAACCTCCCAATCCCATGGCCCAGAACATATAGGCAGCATTGGCCCCTCCTTTCTGTCCTGTTTTGACCATTTCGGCACAGGCCACGCTTTCAGGAAAGGGGAGTTCTGCATCTTCTACCAGCGTACGCCTGACCAGAATGATCAGGAACACACCCAGAATACCTCCGACGAGCATGAGAAGGGAGGATTTGAGAAGATCGAATTTCTGCCACACTCCTGTCATCAAGAAAGCTGGGATAGTGAATATGGCTCCTGCGGCCAAAGCTTCGCCGACTGCCCCAGTAGTACGAGCCAGGTTCTCTTCCAGAATTGTTCCTTTCAATGGACGGAGAACCGCCATGGCGATAACGGCTGCAGGGAAAGTTGCGGCAACGGTCATTCCTACCAAAAGTCCTAAATATGCGTTGGCCGCGCCCAAGATAATGGCCATGATGATTCCTAACAAAATAGCTTTAAAAGAAATTTCTTTCATAGATTGATCAGGGGGAACATACGGCTTGAAGGATTGGTCGCTCATGCTTTCCTCCTTCTTTCGAAGATGAAATTTTTTTTGAATATATATGCTGCAGCCATAAAAATCAAGAGAAAAATAGAGAAGAAGCCATCTTTTTTTTCCTCGAGGCGACAAAAGAGCTATGAACCAAGAAAAACGAGGTGAATTAACAAGAGAAATATTGTTTGCTTGATGCAGGAATTTATGCTAAATAGAGTGTGGAGATAGAAAAGGATTTAGATGAGCTTAATCGATTGGTTGAAGGGAAGGGTGTTTTGCGATTTAGCTATTGATCTCGGGACGGCAAATACACTCGTCTATCTCAAAGGAAAAGGCATCATAGTGCAGGAGCCGTCTATCGTCGTCATGAACAAGCAGAATGGAAAAGTTGAAGCCGTTGGGAAAAGGGCCAAAGACATGTTGGGAAAGACTCCGACCAGTGTCCTCGCTATCAAGCCGATGAGAGATGGTGTCATCGCAGATTTTGAGATTGCGGAAAAAATGCTGGATTTTTTTATAAAAAAAGCCACCAACAATAGAGGTTTTTTGCTCAGACCCCGAATTGTTATTGGGATACCCACAGGAATTACTCAAGTCGAACGTCGTGCTGTGAAGGACGTTGCCATGCGAGCCAAAGCATCCGAAGTGTATCTTGTGGAACAGCCCATGTCTGCCTCTGTCGGTGCAGAACTCCCAATATCTGAACCGACCGGCAATATGATTGTCGATATCGGAGGAGGGACAACCGATATTGCCGTCATTTCTCTCAGCGGCATAGTCTTCAACCATTCAATACGTATCGCGGGCAATGAAATGGATGAAAGCATCATCCAGTATATCAAGAAGAAATACAATCTGTTGATAGGGGAGAGGACAGCAGAGCAGGTCAAGATGCACATCGGTTCCGCTTATCCTCTGGATGAACCGATGACTTTGGAGATCAAAGGCCGAGACTTAAGAGAAGGAATTCCAAAAACGATTGTCGTTGATGATCAAGAGATAAGAGAAGCACTCGAAGATGTGGTTTCGGCTATAATCAATGCGGTCAGGATAGCTCTAGAGAAGACACCTCCAGAACTTTCCGCTGACATCATAGACAGAGGGATCGTCTTAACCGGAGGAGGAGCTCTGCTCAAGAACGTAGACAAAAGAATTCGTGAAGAAACACAACTGCCCATCTTTATTACGGAGGATCCCTTAACGACTGTGGTGCTTGGTGCCGGCAAAATGCTGGATGATTTTGAACTGTTGAAAAAGATATCCTTGATCTAGTGGAAGCATTTTATCTTTATAACGAGTTCACGTTTCTTTTTCATCGGTAATCATTTCCGCATCGATGAGGATATCAAAATCTCCAAAATAGCAACGCCGGATGCCTTCCCCCTCTGAGAATTTTCCCTTCCCTCTCATTAAGTGTGCATCACGGCAGTGTTAACGAAAGTGAAGCAGCTCCAAGGCGAAAAGTGGGGTAAATTGACTCAGTTGTGTCATTTCTTTTAAAATATTCAACGACTTTTTAAGCGTGGATACGCATGACGTATTCAAAAATTGAAAGATAGTCTTATGAATGATTCAGGATAATCAAAGGTGACAGCTTCATGTTTTCCACTTGGAAAAAGAGAAAAAGTTTCATCGTTCTTTTATCTTTAATTCTTTTCCAGTTGATCTTGATTTCCCTTCAGGTTCCTATGGGGGAAGAGGAAAATTACTTCGAAAAGATCGTTTTTTCCGTTTTCTCACCTCTCCAACATGGAGTGGTTTCTTTTTTTCATGGGATTGAGACCTTTTGGAAGAACTATTTTGGACTCGTCCGCGTTCGCAAAGAAAATCAAGATCTCAAAGAAGAAGTGTTTTTTCTGAAACAGAGGATGAACCTACTCCAAAGTATGCTCAAAGTATACAAGACTGAAAGGGACATCTTTGATCTTTTTCTCGAACTTGAAGAAAATGTCCTGCCTGCAAGGGTCATAGGGATGGATGCCAGCAATGTTTGGAAATCTCTTATTATAAATAAAGGCTCTCTGGATGGAGTGAAAAAGGACATGGTGGTTCTCGATAAAGACGGACATCTTGTGGGCCGTGTGGTCAATCCAACATCTTTTAAAGAGACGCGGGTTCAGATGATCACAGATACAGAAAGTGGAGTTTCAGTCGTCCCGGCTGGGAAGGAGGTGCCGGGATTACTAATAGGTGAAGGAAACGGAATTTGCAGACTCGAACTCATTCTTTCCACAGATACAGCCATCGCTGAAGGCGACAGACTCGTCACTGCCGGTTATGATGGAATATATTTTCCGGGGATAGAAGTGGGTCAAGTCATCTCCATCGTTGAAAAGGAAGGGCTCTTCAAGGAAATTAAGGTTGAACCGAATTTCAAAATCCAGGGTATGGATCTGCTGGCTGTCATAACGGTCGATGTGAAAGAATTCTTTTAAGATTATCTGATGAAAGATTTTTTTTGGATGTCCTTATCAGTGATTGCTGCGTTTCTTCTCTATTCCGTTCTTGGAAAAATATCGGTATCTCTCCTCTATTTGTTCAATTTTTTCACTCTTGTCGTGATCTATTTTGCGATGGAAAAAGGAGAGATATATGGGGCATGCTTGGGAGCGTTCTGCGGCCTTATCCAGGACTCTTTCTCATTAGGTGTTTTTGGTTTGGCAGGAATCGCTAAGACGATCGTGGGTTTCTCGGCAGGATACTTTGCAGGAAAGATCAACGTGACCCCTCTAAAGCGAAGTTTCTTATTTATCTTCATTCTAAACTGGGTGGAATTATTGATCTGGGCAGGTTTGTATTCCTTTATTTTTTCAGTAAGGGTAGGCACCGGCGGCGGACGGCTCTTTTTCCAGCCCCTGTTTACAGCTCTTTTAGGGACTGTGGTTTTTCATCAAATAAAAAGAAAGAGAAACCTTATCATGGACTAGTTCATGAAAGAAAAGAAAATTTACGAAGACCTTTCTCCTCTTTTAAATAAGGCACAACTTATGCGTATCATTGTCCAATTCGTGTTCCTCATCCTTTTGTTTTTCTTTTGGAAGATCCAGATTCTCGACTACAACAAATATTGGAAACAGTCTGAAGCGAATCGTATCCGAGAAATGACCCTGCCTCCTCAGAGAGGTCTGATTAAAGATAGAAACGGTGAAATTCTGGCAACCAATATCGCTTCCTTCAGGGCGTCTATAATCAGAGAAAACTGCAGAGATTTCGAGGAATCGTGCCAAAAAATTTCATCACTCTTAATGCTCGATCCAGAAGTTTTAAAAGAGAGAATCGATAGATATAAGGATTCGCCCCTTTTCCAGCCTATCGTGGTTAAAGACAATCTGTCATTAGAAGAGGTCGCTAAAGTCAAGGCACGAGCTATGGAATTTCCGGAACTGATCATTCAGTCCGAGCCAAAAAGATACTACCCTTATAAGTCACTCGCGGCTCATGTCATCGGATATCTTCAGGAAGTTTCCCAACCGGAGATGGAGAGCTTATACAAGGACAGACAGCAAGGCGATCTTGTCGGCAAAACAGGGATTGAAAGAGAATACGAAGAAAGACTGGTTGGGAAAAAAGGGCGAATTCTTGAGGTCGTAGACAGTGTGGGAAGAAAAAGGGAAGAGATCTCCAGGCTTAATCCAACTCCAGGCGAGGATATGATACTCACTCTCGATTTCAGACTTCAAAAAAGAACAGAGGAGCTTTTGAACGGGAGAGAGGGAGCAGTGGTTGTTTTGAAACCGGATACTGGAGAGATACTTTCCTTGGCAAGTTTTCCAACCTTCGATCCCAATAAGTTTATCAATCGTTTCACTCCCGATGAATGGCTTGACCTTATCCAAAGTCCAGAATTTCCGCTGGAAAATCGGGCGATAAGAGGTCTATATGCTCCGGGATCCATTTTCAAACTGACTCTGGCTCTCGGTGCATTGGAATCAGAAATAATCAATGAATGGAAAAGCTACTACTGCAGTGGATCGATCAGATTATACGGAAATCCTCGGGCTTGTTGGTTCAGAGGGGGGCACGGTTCCATGAATCTCTATGAGGGAATAAAAAATTCGTGCAATATCTATTTCTATCAGGTAGGGAAAACGATGGGAATTGAAAAAATCGCCCATTATGCCCGAATGATTGGATTTGGAAAAAAGACAGGAATTGATCTTCCTGGCGAGAAAACAGGGCTGGTCCCCGATACTGAATGGAAAAAAAGAGTAAGGAAAGAGCCTTGGTATCCTGGGGAAACGATATCTGTGGCCATCGGGCAAGGGCCTATCACGGTCACTCCTCTTCAGGTGGCCGTTTATACCGCTTGTATTGCGAACCGGGGAAAGAAAGTGATTCCTTATCTTTACCAGAAGAAGAATCCGCTGTTTGGAGAAGAGAATTCTGTTGACATTCGAAAAGCCACATTCGAAAGAATCATAAGGGGAATGTGGCAATCGGTCAATGACGGAGGCACGGGGAGGGGATCTCGAGTGGAGGGATTTGATGTATGCGGGAAAACAGGTTCTACTCAAGTCGTGAGTTCAGCCACAGCCAAGAAACTGGGAGAGGAGAGCAAAATAGTAAAAACTCATTCCTGGTATACGGGATTTGCGCCTAAAGACGATCCCCAGATTGTGGTCACCGTGCTCGTTGAATATGGAGGGATGGGGGGAGCTACGGCTGCACCTCTGGCACGAGAGTTGTTCCAATTATTCAGAGAAAATCATGATTGATAGAAATCAGCTCAGAAATATCGACTGGATCCTTATTGGACTTTTGATCCTTAATTCTTTGATTGGACTGGCATTCATTCACAGCAGTTCACATTATTTATCCGGAAATTATGCAGTGAAACAGTTGTTGTGGATCGCGGTAAGTCTTTCTGCTCTCTTTCTTTTTCTTTCACTGAACTACAGATTGCTTGTTGCTTATTCCTTATATTTTTATGTGGTTATTGTCGGTATACTTGCAGGGATTTTGATTTTTGGCACGCTGATCTCAGGAGCCAAGAGCTGGATCGTTTTGCCTTTTTTCTGGATTCAGCCTTCAGAGATTGCGAAGATCATAGTGATTCTGGTCATAGCCAATATTTTCTCTGATTACAGAAGAGAATATCTTGCGATTGGGCAGGGTCTGTTAAGCAGCTTTTTAGTTTTTTTGCCAGTCGTTCTGATTGCTCTACAGCCAGACCTTGGAACAGCCCTGACTTATCTCCCTATTCTTTTGGCTGCGTTTATTTTAGCCGGATTAGGAAGAAGATCCCTCATTGTCCTCATCATTTTTGCTCTTCTGATCGGGATCGTTGGATGGAACATGTTTCTGAGGGATTATCAGAAGGAGAGAATTACCACACTCGTCTCGCCAGCAAAGGATCCATTGGGAGCTGGTTACCATACAATTCAATCAAAGATCGCTATCGGATCGGGCGGATTTTTAGGGAAGGGCTATAAAAAGGGAACCCAGAGTCAGTTGAGGTTTCTTCCTGCCCGGCATACTGACTTTATTCTCTCTGTGATTGGAGAAGAATTTGGATTCATGGGCGTGGCTGCCGTGCTTTTGTGTTATTTCTTGTTCCTGTCTCGTCTTTTTCAGTCTGTGGCACAATCGAGAGATCGTGCGGGAGTCTATATAATTTTTATGGTTGCCCTGACCATTGCTTTCCAGTTTTGTGTGAATGTTTTTATGACCATAGGGCTTTTTCCAATCGCAGGAGTGCCGCTGCCCTTGCTGAGTTATGGCGGCTCATCTCTTCTCACAAATTATCTGGCGGTTTCCCTCGTATTGAATATCAAGATGAGAAGGTTTGTAAACGTTTAATCCCTGCTTTTTATCGAATCGTGGATTCAGAATGAAAGATAAAACTGAAATACTAGAGATTCTCAGAAATGTAGAAAAACCAGGTCGATATCTGGGGGATGAATGGAATTCCATACATAAAGATCCCACCCGCGTAAAGGTAAAAGTGGCTCTGGCGTTTCCAGATCTTTATGAAGTGGGGATGTCTTACCTCGGTCAGAAAATTCTCTATCACATCCTCAATCGCCAATCCTCCATATTGGCTGAACGGGTATTCGCCCCCTGGGGGGATTTCGAAACTGAACTGAGGGAGAGAGGGATGCCGCTTTTTTCGCTCGAAAACAGGATCCCGCTCGATCGGTTTGACCTCATAGGCTTTTCTCTTCTTTATGAACTCAGCTATTCCAATGTTTTGAATATGCTCGACTTAGGAGGGATTCCTTTAAGGAGCCAAGATAGAGATTTAAGTGCTCCTTTGGTGATTGCAGGAGGACCTGCTGCGTTCAATCCCGAACCCATGGCTCAATATTTTGATCTTTTCCTGGTAGGAGATGGAGAAGACGCCTTTTTAGAAATCATCGAAAAATATCTCGAATTGAGACCTGAGTTGAAAGACAAAATTTCTCTGCTCAGAGAAATGGCAGAGGTCGACGGAGTTTACGTCCCTGCGTTATATAGTTCTTATAGGCCCAAAGAGTCTGTGCTTCTTGCGGTCAAACCCACAGATTCTCTACCTTCAAAGATTCAAAAAAGGACACTCTATCCTTTTCATCGGGCTCCATTCCCAGAAGAAATTGTGGTTCCTCATATCAACGTTATTTTCGATAGAGTCGCCCTTGAAGTGGAAAGAGGATGTCCTCAAAAATGCCGATTTTGTCAGGCCTCGAGCATTTATTTTCCTCCCCGTGTTAAAAGTCCTTCGCGTGTGGTTTCAGGAGTCTTGAAGAGCCTGCGCTCCACCGGCTATGAGGATGTGTCTTTGACGGCTCTTTCGATTTGTGATTATCCTTATTTAAAAGGAGTCGTCCGGTCATTGATGGAAGAGCTGGAAAAACAGAAAGTCTCTCTATCACTCTCATCCATCAGGCCAAAAGGATTGTCACCCGAAGTTGTGAAGAATATTGTTAAAGTCCGGAAGACTGGATTCACTCTCGTCCCGGAGGCGGGCTCGGAAAGGTTGCGGTCGGTCATCAACAAAAAGATCCGCGAGGAAGAAATCTGGGAAGCAGCTGAGAATGCTTTTTCCGAAGGATGGACACTGCTTAAACTCTATTTCATGATTGGGCTGCCAACGGAGACGGAAGAGGATCTTATCGGAATAGTGCACCTGGTTGAGGAAGTGCTCAACAGGGGGAAAAAGATCTTGAAAAGGCCACCGCAAATCCATCTCAGCATTTCCTCTTTCATCCCCAAACCGCATACTCCCTTTCAATGGCTCCGGATGGAGGAAAAAGAGATTCTAAAAGACAAATACAGGTATGTGTTCTCGCGGCTGAAAAAATACCCTTTTGTAAGATTCAAGAAAAATTCTTTGGAAAGCTCGATTCTTGAGGGGGTACTTTCCCGAGGAGACAGACAGCTGGACGGTGTTATCTACAGCGCGTGGAATCAGGGAGCCCGGTTTGACAGCTGGAATGATATTTTTCGGTTTCAGATCTGGGAAGATGCTTTTGAGAAAGAAAAAGTCGATCCTAATAAGTACCTCATGGAGTATCACAGACAGAGTGTCCTTCCCTGGGATCATATTGATACGGGGATCAAGAAATCCCATTTGCTCGATGAACTGAATCAGGCTCTAAGGGGCCAAACCAGTCCCGCCTGTATGGAGAGAAAGTGTTCAGAATGTCAGGGATGCAGCTTATCAGCGTTTTATCAACGGGGCCTTCATGAGAAGGTACCGGCGCCGGTTATTGACACACCCAGTTTGGGAAAAAAGACTGATGGCGTTCATAGATACCGCGCCTCCTACCTAAAAACAGACACAGCGCGTTTTCTCTCCCATATAGATGTGCATACAATTATCCGACAGGGTTTCAGGAGGGCGGGAATATCCGTTTCTTACACCCATGGATTTCATCCAAAAATGCAGATGGTCTATCCTCCTGCTCTGCCTTTGGGAATGGAGGGCAAAGGAGAGTGGATTGAATTCAAATCGTCATTTGCATACCTGGAGGATGAATTTGTATCTCAGGTCAACAAATTCCTTCCCCGAGGAATCCGTTTCACTCGGTTAGTGAAGGTTGACGAGTCCCAGGACAATCTGAGCAAACAGATCAAAACTTTGGTTTATTCTCTGGATCTCCACAGCAGGGATGTGCGTAAGGCTGTCGAGGATCTCTTGCCGCTGAAAAACTCCGAAAATGATTACTATGCCGCTGTGGAAAAGCTTAAGGATGAGTTCATGAAAGAGTGGTTACCTCATTCTGCCGTTAAAGCTACCATAGACAGAAAAGAAGCTAAGCTGCTTCTTTATATAAAGCCTGATTTCCCAAAAAATCTGAAGCCTCAACAGATCATCGAAAAAATCTTTGGTATGCGTCATCCCGTTTTCTTTATGGCACGTGAAGAGATTCTGTTTAACGATTGACAGAAAGTGAAGTTTTGAGTATAAGACTAGACTGATTGAAGTGAGACTGCGAAATGGTTCTATAGATAGGATGAAAGGAGGACAGATTGATTGATTTCAGTCTAACCGAAGAGCAGAAAGCTCTTCAGGAAATGAGTAGAGAGTTTGCAATAAAGGAGATGAAGCCTAATGCAGCGAAATATGATAGAGGCGAAGAATTTCCGGAAGATGTCATGAAGAAAGCCTTCGAAGTGGGGTTCCTCACCTGTACCATTCCCAAGGAATTCGGTGGAGGCGGGCTGTGCGACCTCGACACGGTCATCATCAGCGAAGAGTTGGCAGCAGGGTGTGCAGGTATGTATACCACCATGATGGTCAACGCCTTAGCCTATACCCCGGTCATTCTTTATGGAAATGATGAGCAGAAAAAGAAATTCTTGATCCCACAAACCGAGAAAATGTCCTTTGCTTCCTTTTGTCTGACTGAAAGAGAAGCGGGTTCGGATGCAGGAGCTATAAAAACAAAAGCGAAAAAAAATGACCATGAATATGTCATCAACGGATCCAAATGCTTCATTTCGAATGGAGGAATTGCCAGTTGGTATGTGGTTTTCGCATTGACTGATCCGGATAAAGGGGCTAGGGGCATGAGTGCCTTCATCGTTCCCCGGGAGACCCCCGGTCTCTCGGTAGGAAAGATCGAAGATAAAATGGGACATCGGGCCTCCAACACTGCAGAGATCTTTTTTGAAGATGTCAGAGTACCGGAGGAGAATTTGCTGGCCAAGGAAGGATTAGGTTTTGTCATTGCCATGAAGACGCTGGATCACACCCGGGCCCCCGTCGGGGCTGCTGGTGTGGGAGTCGCAAGAGCAGCTATGGAGTATGCTATCGAATATGCCAAGACCAGAATCCAATTCGGGAAGCCTATCGCTTTATTTCAAAACACATCTTTTAAGATCGCCCAAATGGCTGCGGACATAGATGCAGCCCGTTATCTTGTCTGGCGTGCAGCTTGGCGTATGGATCAAGAAATGTCCTGTGGAAAAGAATCGGCCATGGCCAAGATGTATGGTTCTGATGTGGCCATGAAAGTCACCACCGAAGCCCTGCAGATTTTAGGTGGTTACGGATACATGAGGGATTACCCTATGGAAAAGTTGATGCGGGATGCAAAGCTCCTTCAAATTTATGAAGGAACGAACGAGATTCAAAGGTTAGTTATCTCAAGAGAAGTCATAGGACCGATTAAAAAATAAAAACTCATTCTCGATATCCGCATATACTTTTTCACACCAATTGTTGGGGGAAGTATAAATAGTGGTCGCGTCTTTTTTGACGACTTGGCAGGAGAGGTCTCTATTCTTCGGTAAAATACTCGGGGATAATCCCTAAAACTTCCACACCGGCTCCTCTGGCGATATCGAGGAGTTCGATGATTTTGCGGTAGGGAATTTTAGCATCGGCCCTGATGAATGCGGTCTTATCCTGACGAGTGGCATAAACTCGCCTCAATTCATCTCCAACCTCTTCTAAATTCCACTGAGCCTTATTGATATCCACTCTGTCACCTTTATAGAGAGTTAAAACGATAAGGCTGCCAGGAGTTGAGCTCGCATCTTGTGTGGTCTCTGGGAGTTTGATATCAAATCCCTTTTGAACGGTAGGTGTCAGAACCATAAATATAATGAGGAGAACCAATAAGACATCGCACAGGGGAACCACATTAGGTTCAGCTTTTCCAGCCATTCCTTCCTCCTTGTAATCTCCGTTGGTCAGCAATTCATTTTAAGGCAAAGCCTCGGCTTTGTCAACGCAAATTTGGCAGGTGGGTTCAGATATCTTTTTTTCCCCGCGATTTCTTATTTGATTTTTTTGATTACCCCAGCTATATTGAGAACGTACAAAAAGGAGCAAAAAATGAAGGATTTAAAGGTCGAAGTGGTGGAAATAAAAGAGCGGTGCGGGGCCAGACATAGAGTTGAGGATACTTTTTTCATCAGGGGCGAGGGAACTATCGAAATTCCCGGGGAGAAAAAAGTATGTTTGTATGCTCTGAACAGCCTCTTTCCGTTCCTCACTGCGAAGCAGAGAGAAGATGAACTTCCTCACGACGATTGGATCGCAGAGACTGAAACGCTCTGCTGCCCAGACCCAAAAGGAGTTGTGTTTAAGGTCACAACAATCTAAGAGCTCGTTTTATCTGATCCGTCCGCTTTTTTTATATTGAAAAGTATATTGCGGGCTTCATAGACGATCACCAGGGCCAGAGCGATGAGTAAAACACTCACACCGGCTAGAAGAAAACTTCCCTCCTTGAAGAATCTCATGCCTTGATAGACGAGAGCTGCAAGGGTGGTCAGGAGCATGAAGTAGGCCGGGTAGAGGGTGTACTTCTTTGGTTTTTTAATTGCCACCAGGTAAGAGGAAACAACGATCAATGCCAAAGCCGCCACGAGCTGATTGGATGCTCCGAAAACCGGCCATATGGCCTTATATCCTTCTGTTGCTCCCATCAAACCGGCAAAAACAAGAATGATTGCTGAAGAAATCCATCTGTTTTTGAATACAGGAGCCTGTTTTCCCAACAGCTCCGAGAATATGAATCTCCCCAGCCGCGTTCCAGTATCGAGGGTGGTGAGTACGAATGCGTTGAGCATGACCATCCCGAAGAATGCTCCGTACAGAAATGTAATGGCCGGAAGCGAAGAGACAATCCTCCCGTATCCTGTTGCGAACGCCTTGATAGGATCCCCGGAACTCATCAGATATTGAAAGCCGAATCGACTTTCTGCACCCGAAGGATCCCAAGCTAAAGCCGCAGCAGCGACGAATATGACGAGGCCAGCTAAAGCGGCCTCTGTCACCATTCCTCCATATCCAATCAGTTTTCCTGAAGCTTCATCCGGAAGCTGTTTGGATGTGGTTCCTCCAGCGACAATCGAATGAAAACCCGATATCGCTCCACAGGCGATGATGACGAAGAGCATCGGCCAAAGAGGGCCGCCTTTGCTGGTGAGAGAAACAAAAGCAGGAGCATTGATAACGGGTTGGAGGCCGATCAGGCCGAGATAGCCTAATCCGAGTCCAAGGAAGAGAATCCAAGTGCTGATGTAATCTCGAGGTTGGAGAAGAAACCAAACAGGCAGGGACGATGCAAAAAGGCTGTAAATGATCAGGATGAAGAACCAGAAGTTCTGGCTGGACAAGCCCAGTATTTCGGCAGGAAGCTCGACAGGAAGAAGGTCGCCCAAGTAGATCAGAAAGAAGAGACAAACGATTGCAATCAGTGTTGCGGCCAGGATGTTGAAGCCCTTTTTGTATATCAGCCATCCAAAAATCATAGCCAGGAAAACAACCCCGAAAGTGGGAATGACGATTTTTGGCTGTGAAACGAGAGTCTTGGAAGCGACAACAGCAAAGACAGCTATGACAAGGGCCAAAGAAAGCCAGAGAAAGACAGAAAAGATGATTTTTGTCCGTTTTCCAAGGGTTTTTTCCGAAATGTCGCCAAGGGAAGTGCCCTTGTTCTGGACAGAAGTCATGAGAGATGTATAATCATGCACAGCACCCAGGAAAATGCTTCCCAGTGCTACCCATAGGAGAGCTCCCAGCCACCCGAAATAAAGGACCCCGAGCAGAGGACCCAAAATTGGGCCGGCCCCTGCGATCGAAGAGAAATGGTGTCCGAAGAGTAATGGTTTTTTAGCAGGTGAATAGTCAATTCCGTCTTTCATCTCAAAGGCAGGAGTCGGGCGAGTATTATCGATCTCTAGGACTTTTTTTTCGATAAAACTTCCATAAATTTTATATCCCAAAAAGAGCCAGAGGATAAGGACGAAGGCAAGAATAAGCGTGTTCATTCTGGTTATTTCCTTGTCCTAAAGATAATGAAGGCTACCAGAAGAGAAAAGGCAGCCAACGAAACGAAATCGCCGATGTGTCCAGGCCAGGTGAGCCCGATTCCTACAGGCTTCGCTTTTTTGATAAAGGCATAGGCTGCCACTCCGACCATCGCTATTCCTTCTCCTGCGATAAATCCTGATCCGAGAAGAATTCCTTTTTCGCTTTTTTTCTTTTTCAGTTCTTGATCTTTTCCCGCTTTGCTCTCAACAAAATACCGGAGAAAGCCTCCCACATATATCGGCGTCATTGTGGAAAGTGGAAGGTATATGCCCACCGCAAATGGCAGAGAAGGAACCCGAAGAAGCTCTGCCACGATGGCAAATGCTCCTCCGATCAGAACGAGGCCCCAAGGAAGGTCTCCCCCGAGCACTCCTTCGATCACTGTTTTCATCAAAACAGCTTGAGGAGCGGCCAGAGCCTCAGATCCGAAAGTAAAAGCTTCTCCCAATAGCCAGACTACGGCTGCTATGGCGAAAGCCGATGTGATGACTCCGATCAATTCCGATGCCTGCTGGCGTTTGGGAGTCGCTCCGATTATATAACCTGCCTTGAGATCTTGTGAAATGTCTCCAGCAATAGAGGCTCCCACCGCAACAACGGTTCCTATGGTGAGGGCTGTGGCTTGTCCTATGGCGTCTGTCCAGCCTAAGGCAAAAAATAGAAGGCTGGTACCGAGGAGCGTCACGATTGTCATTCCAGAGGTAGGGTTGGACGTCACTCCCACCATGCCCACGATTCTAGAGGAAACGGTCACGAAGCAGAAAGCAAAGACTGCGATGCATATAGCAGCTATCGCTCTCGTTAAGATCGAGGTATTCATACCGAGGGTTTGAGGAGAAACGATGAGGATCGCTATCACTATCAATACCCCGGTCCCGAGCACGGTTATGGGAAGGTCGGTCTGGGTTCTTTTTCTGACGGCTTGGGGGTCCCGCTTTTTCAGACTGACATCCCCGATCCCCATTTTCAATGCGTTATACATGGTGGGTAATGACCTGATGACCGTGATGATTCCCGCTACGGCCACTGCTCCAGCGCCCACCACTCTGATGTATTTGTCCCAAATTTGCTCAGCCGTCATCTGAGCTATGGGCAGAGTTTTTTCAGGAAACAGGGGCGCACTCAGGTTTTCTCCGAAGTAAGCCATCAAGGGTATGATTCCGATCCATGAGAGAAGCCCTCCAGCCACCATGATGGCCGCAATGCGTGGCCCCAAAATATATCCCACACCCAGCAGGGCAGGCATTGGCTCTCCACCCAACTTGGCTTTTTTCAGGATAGGAAGATTCAGATGAATTTTTTCCGGCCATAGATGCAGAAACCTGACAAGGGTGGTATAGACGGCACCGATTCCTAATCCAACGAATATATTCTTAGCTTTGGTTCCGCCTTCTTCTGCTGAGATCAAAACCTGAGCGGCCGCTGTTCCTTCCGGGTAGGGGAGGATGGCGTGCTCCTTAACGATCAGGGCTTTTCTCAGCGGAATCATAAAGAGAACGCCGAGCACGCCGCCGAGAAGGGCCAAGGTGCCCATCTTGAATATTCCAGGATTGAAGCCCCATAAGAAAAGGGCGGGAATGGTGAAGATGAGTCCAGACGCCAGAGACGAGCTTGCCGATCCTGTTGTCTGGGCGATATTGCTGTCAAGGATGGAGCTCTTTCCCAGGATGGGAGTCAAAACCTTGAATACCGCGACAGCGATGACTGCCAGAGGAATAGCCGTTGAGATGGTCAGGCCTACATGCAGTCCAAGGTATGCATTGGCTGAGCCGAAAACAACTCCGAAGACAGCGCCAATAATGACAGCTTTGATGGTCAAATCTTTGAAAGATGTGTCGTCCGGGACATAGGGTTGAAATTCAGCCATCTTAATTTCCTTTCCCTACTTTGAAATATTAGGCAGTCTATCATACAAGTCTCTAAAGTTCAAAATGCAAATGTTTTCACATTCGAGATTCAAGTGATCAATTTTATCCCTGGCCTCTCCAGAATGAGGGGCTGGAAATCCAAAGGTTTCGGAGAAATGGCATACGCTTTTAGAATATCCTTTCGCATCCGATAGGTCTCCTCGTTTTCAGGAGCAAACAATTGGACGAGAGGATCGCCTTTCTCGGTCCTGTCTCCGACTTTTTTAAGAATTCTCATGCCGCTCCCAGGCCGAGAAATGTCCAGCTTCGATTTGGTTTGAAAGATTGCCTCCATAGAGAGACGGCGAATATAGCCTTTTCGAGGAGAGATGATTTCTATAGATTTTTCGTTTTGGAAGGATGGATAAGAGGGAAGATTCCCTTCTAATTTCACAGCCCTGGGAACAAATTTTCCCTGGATTATTCCGTTTTTGATGAACTTTTTAGCCTCCAGCTTATGGTGAAACTTTTTGGCAAGGAGAAGGAAATCCATTCCCATCTCCAGAGCATATTTCTTGAGGTCTAGCGGCCCCCCGCCTCCAAGGATATTCTTGGCTTCGATGGATTCATATGTCTTTCCTATGGCGTTCCCCAGAAGTTGTTGGCCGTTGCAGAGAAATACAGAGGAATTGATCCGGAGTTTTTCACAGATATTCTGGAGAGAGCGGCTCAAATTTTTCGCAATCTTCAAAGCTTGGACATCAGGCCATCCGCACACTCTGATATCAAACACGATAGCGCCTGGACTGTTTTTGAGAAAAAAGGCTCGGAGATTCTCGAGGAGCAAATCGCTACGCAATTTGAGGAAGTCATAATTTTTATGGTAGAAGAGATCGACATCCGCAGACTGGAGAAGAAGAGAGAGAATGATGAAAATTTTGTCTTCAGGGGCCCCTAGAGAAATCAGCCCCGCTCTGGTTGGTTTTCTTCCTTCTTTCCTTATAATATCTCTTATCTCAGTGTTTCCACTGCTCTCTTATTATTACTGGTCTTAAAGACCAGAAGAGCCTTCCCTACACCGGCAGATGATCCATAGCAGTATTCGACATCGATGATCGCATTGCCCAACAGAGCACCAACCTCTGCTCCTGCACCTATGCGGTCCTCTATGAGCACGGTTACGACTGGACTGGATGTGACATCGTAGCCTAAAATATTGAGACATTTTTGAGCTTTCTTGTTATCAGAAGTCACGAGGAGGAAGACTCCTTTATCACCTTCAGAATAAGCATTCAGGGCTTTCAAATTGACTCCTGCATTAGCTAAGGTTCCGAGAACTCTTCCCAAGATTCCTGGTTCGTTCGGCGTGATTACAGAGAGTTCATTTTCTTGTTTTATTTCGAACACTTCGTCCCTCCTTATGAAGTCGCATTATACCAAAATCGGCTTTTTAAGACCAAAGGAAAATAATAAAAAAGATTCCCATCTGCTTGAACACTTCGATGCTGCCGGGTTCATTTGTGATTGCCTCAGGACTGGCCTGCATGCTGGGTTAGAAAGAGGTGAAAAAACGGAGACGCTCATAAGAAAAATAGATGATTTGTGTTTTTGGAGGGGATGATTATAATAGTCAGGATGAGTCAAAAGCGCGAGAGAATCGCGGTTATCGATAATTCTCTCGATAACTCGGTTTATAATCCGGTCCGGCATTGGAAAATATGTCTCAGGAGAGAATTCGATGTCTTCAAAGCCACCGAAAAAGATTTTCCAGATGTAAAGGATTTTACCCACATCATATTAACAGGTTCTGAAGCTTCTATATTGGAGAGGAAACCATGGGTTGCTGAAGAAATCAGGCTGGTTAAGGAAGCGAGGGAAAGAAAAGTGGCTCTTCTCGGAAGTTGTTATGGTCATCAGCTTCTAGCTGTGGCATTGACTGACCCTCAACATGTGCGCCGATGTGCTCATCCTGAGATTGGATGGATTACTATTGAGATCACAGGAAGAGATGGTTTTCTTGGGGAAAAGCGCCGTGCGCATTGTTTTTCTTCTCATCTTGATGAAGTGATTGATCTGCCTGAAAATTTCCTGATTTTAGCCGCTTCGGATTATTGCCCTATCCAGGCTTTTCGTATGGTTGACGAGCCCATTTGGGGACTCCAAATTCATCCTGAAATAAACATCATCGAGGCACAGAAGTATCTTCAAAGTCGCGTCCACAACAAACACGAGCCACTGGAGCTCTTCCAAAGAGCCCTCACTTCTGCCCCAAGAGATTCGACCCTCATCCTTCATGTGATCAAAAACTTCTTTTCTAAAATTTCGTCGAAATGAGATCGCACTTTCGTTTCGAATTCTTTCCTCGAGAAATTTTGTGACTTTTTATGAGCATTTCTGCCCAGTCTCCGGGTAAGATTTTCGTCTGTGAACAGCCGGATAGAATAATCCATCAATTCTGCCTTTGTTTTGACTCTGAAACCATTCTCGCCGTTATCCACAATTTCTCTCGGGCCACCACCGTCAAAGACGATGGGAACCATCCTGTTTTGCATGGCTTCGACAATGGTCATGCCAAAATGTTCGATTTCAGCCGGGTCATCATGGTTCAGTCCACACAGATGCCAGAAGAGCATTGAATCTTTATATAGAGATTTGATTTCGTGTATGGAGGCATTGATTTTCAGCTCGATCCCTTGACCAGGATTCTGATCAATGATTCTTCTCAATCTGGAAATATAAGGATTGTTGGGATTGCTTCCACCAGCGAGTACAAATCTCCATTCTCGGGTGACCTTGGGATATTCCCGTTTGAGCTTTAGAAAGGACTCTATCATTTCTTCTTGTCTTTTTGTCCCCTCCACTTCAAATCGAGCTACCGAAAGGATAATTTTCTTCTTCACTGTGTCTTCTTCTGCAACTTCCATATCAACAGGTGGATAAATATGTTTTTGAGGAGAAAATTTCCATTTTTTCTGGATCCATTCTGATGTATATCGGCTGTTAGAGATGACTGATGTATATTGATCCGCATAAAAATAAGTTTTAGGCCGTCTTTCTGGAAAGTGACAGATGATTATGGAAATGTTGGAAAGAGGATAGACCATCTCATTCATACTGTTGTTGATGAAGATATCATAATTACCGCTTTCTTTACTTATGAGATGGAATGGGTTCCCTGATTCCTTGGAGACACGAGCAGGGTCGAGATGTTCGACTTTTTTTTCCTCATAAAAAGGAAGCTTGATAACTTTGATAGCACATTTCGATAAGTCGAGATCATACCATCTCAAAAAGTCCTGTTGACTGACTTCTTTATTCGCAAGAATCCAGACGTCAAATTGATTCTGGAGTACAGAAATCAGTGACAATCCGTATTTTTGTGCTCCCCCGATAAAGTGAAAAGCATGATCATATATGGCAATCTTGGGCTTTCGAATGCCGAGCATGACCTCAGCTCGTAAGAGATAATTGTAGGCGGCTTGAATTCCTCGCTCCGAGGAAATCTTTCTTATTTCTTTTTTTAGTTCTGAAAAAGCGGAACAAGGGCTTTGTTCGAATCTTTTCACGATATTCTGTAACGTCTCGCTCTTTTGAGGACACATTCTTCGATGCTGATGATTCTACTGGGCTTCTCGACCAGCTTGATGCCTTTTAGTCACTATTCTTGCTGGATTCTTCTTCATTGGAAAGGTCCTCGAGTTTTTTTGATAGAATGATCAGGTTCCCTTCGCATTCGGAGATCATTTGCTCCACCAGTTTGATTTTTTGCCGATTTCTCCTGAGGCGGAGGACTATGGCCCGGTAGAAGGCCATGCTCTGTTGATTGAATTTTTTTTGTCTATCCAGCAGGAGATTGATATAGACTCCGCTAACCTTCAAAAGCAGTCTTTTCAATAGTATGATCGGCTTTCCCCAGATTTTTCTATGCGAAGAGAGGGACATTTTATCTGGTGTTGGATCAACAGACTTGTCCATCATGGCGAGAGATTCCTCTAGAAAGGAATCGAGCTCTTTTTCAGAAAACTCCTCTAAATCCGAGGCGAACCTACGGTCGATCTCTTTGTTGGCCAATTTCTTGATGTCTTGGATCTTTTCCTTCTTTTGGTAGAGATCCTTTTTAAGATTTTCGATTTCTTCAGCGACTGGCTTATCCATTTCTCATTTCATGTGATGCTTTCATATCGCTATTCACTCTTCGATTGGTTCAAAAAAATTTCCCTTACCGCTTTTGATTTTATAATCTGAATTGTTCCCGAGTCAAGATTTTTAGATTTCAGCGCAATGCCGGTAAGACGGTGCATTGTCTCCTGCTGCTATTCGACAGTGGCCCATATATACGGTCATTCCTCGTTTCAAGAACGAGCAAGGATCGGCGACAGCTTTTCGGAAAGAATCTTTTTGACATGACTCAAGGTGATTCCTTCTATACATCGTGGCTCACTGAAGATGCAATTTTCAGAACAAGGACTGCATGAGAGCCCTAAATAAATGGCTTCATGGCCCTTACCCCATGGTTTAAACCTCTGGTACTCACCTGGGCCGAAAAGGCCTATGACCGGAATGCCAGAGGCTGCTGCTACGTGGAGAGGGCCAGAATCATTGCCTATGAAGAGTTTGCAGCGTCTCAGGACAGAGGCCATCTCCCGTAAAGTCGTTTTGCCAGCTAAATTCAGTGTTTGGCCGCGGTTCAAGCCTTGCTCTATGCTGAGGCCCAATTCCTGCTCGGGTTTCCCTGCGACGATCAGAATATTGGCCTGGTATTCTTTCTGTAACCAATTGCCCAATTGGATGAAACGATGGGAAGGCCATCGACGGAAAGGCCAGGACGCTCCTGGGGCGAAGGCAATATGCAAATCCGTCCCCTTTTGATCAAATTTTTTGAGCCTATCGCGCGCGAAGATTTCGTCTGATCGGGTGGTCCACACTTCCAGTCCTGCATCCCTTGGATGTGCCCCCATATAGCGGAGAATATCCAGCTGACGGTCGACCTCGTGTTTAGGAAAATCTCTAACAGGGCCTGCGGTTATCAAACGATTCACTTTTCTCAAACCAAGCCGCTTTGTGCTCTGATGTCCCCCCCTGTAGCCAATTCGGAGAGGAGCCCCGCTCATGTACATCAAGATTAAGGAAGCCGCCTGGCAAGGGTCGTTGTTCCATCTGGTCGAAATGGCCAGATCGACGCGGCGCTTCCAAAGAAAACGCTTGGCTATCCGGGAGGATTGGAACCACCAGTGAAGGCACCCGTAGAATGAAGTCTTCCACTTTTTTGCTGCTCTCCAATCATAACTCAACACTTTATCGACATAAGGGCATTTTTCAACCAAATTGAATACTCTGGGCTGAACGATGAGAACGATCCTAGCATGGGGCATGAATCTTCGCAATTCCCGGAGAAAAGGGCTCGTTAATACAATGTCACCGATATCGGTGAGTTGAATCACCAGGATGTTTTGTATTTTTTTTGTTTCCTTTAAGGAGATTCTGTGACGCCGGCCCGTCAATCTGAAACAAGCTCCTATAAAAAGGGGGAAGAAAAAAAGCGGCAGAAAAGGGGTGGTCTTTTCAACCATCTTTCTCACGATATATACAAAGAATTGTGGATTCAATAAATGACGAAAAAAGACCACCAGGCTTCCAAATTTCAACCATCTTTTCGTTTGACTGACGAGAGCGGTTAATGATTCGTTAGGCTTTGTTTTGGTCGAAACTGTGAGTCGTTCATGCCTTTGCAGAGATCCCTTTTTCCTGCTTCGAATAGATTCCTCGAGCACTCGTTCTATGGAAGAGACCGTTTGATCGACACGAAATTTCTCGCTTACAGCAATCCTTCCGTTCCTACGGATGGATTCCCACAGGTTTGGGTCCTCAGCCAGGCGTTGAATTTGATCGGTGCAAGCCCGTGGATTCTCTTTATCAAAAATCAGGGCATTGACTTCGTTTTTGAGAAGATCGGAATTTCCGGCGGTCAAGGTGCTGACAATCGGGATACCACAGGACAAAGCCTCAAGCAGGCTTGTGTTCAAGGAGATTTCGTATGTGGATGAAGAGAGAAAAATATCGTGAGTATGGTAGAGATCCGGCATATTTTTTCGCGGTTTTGCATAGGTGAAGGTCAGGTCGTTCTGTACACCGAGTGAATGAGCCAGACTGTGGAGATATGTCGCATAATCGGGAGAGGAATACGTGTTCGCTGCAATTGTCAGAGTGAAAGGATGGGACCCATACTCTCGGTTCAGGAGCGCCAATGTTTCGATGGCGTTCTCGAGACACTTATGGGGCTTGATTTGTCCCACACACAGCAGCCGAGTCGGCCTTCCATCCTTCCTCTCTCGAAAGGAAAATCTGCTTGTATCGATTCCCCAGGGGACAACAGCGGCTTGATGAGAGGCTTTATCGAGCTGGAGAGCAATGTTTTTCAAATAGCAGTTGGAGAAGATGGAATGATCGGTATTGAGGGGCTGCAGCGGAGGGAGGAGCTTAAAACGGTGGGTTAGAAAACGGAGGATCTTGAATCCCTTTTCTTCTTTAGGCCACAATCGGTACCAGGGGTCTTTCTCCATGGTGATGAACCAGTCATTCGCAAAGTAATAGCATGTGGAAAGTCCGATTTCCTGGGCAAGAAGGGCAAGAGATACGGAAATGTTGGAAAGGTTGAAAATGAAAACGACCTGGGGATCGAACTCTCGGTATGCTCTTTTGAATACCGTTTGATTCATCCGCTCTTTCAGAAAGACCGTGGTCCAGTCGGAATTATTTCCGGAGCTCATCATCAACATGCGGCGTATATCATCTTCAATGAGGCCTGTGTCCGAGCCATAAGTGCTGGTAAGGACTTCGACACGATGCTCTCTTTCTCTCAGGGATTCAACGATATCCTGGCAGCCCAGCTCATAGCCGCTCTTATGGAGAGGCGGATAGAAATTGGAGATGACCAGAATACGCATTGTCAGCTGATTAACTTATCACACTCAAATTGAACCAGTCAATTTTTCCATGAGCTATGTAAGCATCTCTATTTCTGTGACAAATGTGGCTTTTAGGGATGGTTGAAGCGATTATTGAAGATGTCGCCATTCCTGCCGTTCTTCGAGGGTATCTGACTCCGTCAGACGGCGATGCTGTATTGAGCACGACTTTGCCAAAGGATACCAGTTGTGTGCAGGCACTGGAACAGAGGATAAAGGAGGAGAGTTGGGTGTTATGGTGCGCAGTTCAGCGCCGCCGAGAAGGGCGGCAAAGGAATGGCGTTAAAAATCTTCACTTGAGCAAAACCATTTCCAAAGGCTGATAGAGAGCCTTCTAGTATCACGGAAATAGAGATGCTTCCATGAGCTATTCATCGTTGCCAAAATCATGAAATTTATTTTGTTAAACTGAATTGAATGGAAAAGCAAATTCTGATACCCTATACAGGATGATCATTTCAGTGATCTGGGCTTGAAAATCCTCGACATGAGAAAATCTCATCTGCTCGCCATCATAAAAAAATTTCTCCATCAAAAGGTAGCTGTTTTCGGAGATGTGATGCTGGATGAATACCTGTATGGGACGGTATCGAGAATATCTCCTGAAGCGCCTGTTCCGATCTTGAGAGTGGAAAAAAAGGAATATTTTTTAGGCGGAGCAGCGAATGTGGCAAACAATATTTCTTCCCTGGGAGGGAAGGTCCATCTGTTTGGCTTGGTAGGTAACGATTACGAGAGCAGATTGGTCAAAAGAATGCTGGAGGAGAAAGGCATATCCTTCTCCCTTTATTCTTGTATCAAAGAGACTATCCAGAAGACAAGGATCATTGCATCGAACCAACAGATTGTCAGAGTTGATTCGGAGGAGGCGGATCCCGAATGCTCAGATATTGAAAAAAATGTGAGAGCTGAAATTTCGCAAATCAATCCTTCTATCATGGTGGTATCGGATTATGCCAAAGGATTCATAACTGCAGGACTCTTATCATTGTTAAAGGAAACTGCAACAGAAAGAGGAATCAAGTTGATCATCGATCCCAAGCCCAGTCATAAGAACTTCTATTCCGAAGCCTATCTGATAACTCCCAATACAGACGAGGCTCTTGAAATGTCGGGGGACCATTCAATAGAGGAAGCGGGAAAAAAATTAAGAATTGAGCTTTCGAGCCATATTTTGATCACAAAGGGTAAAGAGGGCATGAGTTTGTTCGAAGAAGGCAATGATAAAGTATTGCATTTTCCCACCCAGGCAAGAGAGGTGTATGATATCACGGGAGCGGGAGACACTGTGGCCGCAGCCCTCTCTCTCGCCATATCTTCAGGTGCATCCCTCAAGGATGCTACCATCTTAGCCAATCATGTCGCAGGATTAGCTGTCGAGAAAATTGGAACAGCCTCAGTTTTAAAAAGTGAGCTGGAGGAAGTCCTCGAAAGCGAGAACAGAAAGGTCCGGAATTTGGCTCAGATAAAAAGAATCGTTCAAGATTATAAGCAATCGGGGAAAAAAATCGTATGGACAAACGGTTGTTTCGACCTGCTTCATGGAGGTCATGTGAGATATCTCGAGAAAGCAAGGAAGTTTGGAGATGTGCTCATAGTCGGGCTCAACAGTGATGAATCCGTAAGAAGACTCAAAGGCCCGGAAAGACCTATCCTCAAGCAAGAGGAGAGAGCAGAAATCCTTTCCGCTCTGGAATTTGTTGATCACATTTTGATATTTAACGAGGAAAATGTTTCCCAACATCTCAAGCAGATAAGGCCGGATGTATATGTTAAAGGCGGAGATTATGATATAAAAAGGATTGATCAACAAGAGAAAAAGGTTCTCATGGAGTATCAAGCAGCCATTGAATTTATCCCTTTTGTGAAGGGATATTCCTCATCGGATATCATAAAAAAGATAAAAAAAGGAAAGAAAGAAAAGTTAAACTGACCTTTTAAAATGGATAAGTCCTTCAAGAGAGAGGAAAAAGCCATCGATGCGAGTTTCAGGGAGCTGTCCGATGTCCTGAGGTTGACGCTGGAACGAAACAAGAATGATATTGAGAAATCGACTTCCTTGATTTGCAAAGCTCTGAAGAACGAAAAAAAGCTGCTGATTTGTGGGAATGGTGGAAGCGCTGCAGAATCTCAGCACTTTGCAGCCGAGCTGGTGGGTCGTTTCAGGATGGAAAGGCAGGGCATTCCTGCATTGGCCTTGACCACGGACACTTCGGCTATAACAGCATTAGGCAATGATTTCGGATTTGAATCCATTTTTGCCCGGCAGGTAGAAACACTCGGAGGCGAAGGAGATGTGTTGTGCTGTTTGAGCACGACTGGAAACTCCGAGAACCTAATCTCGGCGACTTTGCAGGCGAAACAAAAAAGTATCACCACCATCAGCCTTCTCGGCAGAGACGGAGGAAAATTAACAGAGTTATCCGATGTTTCCATAATTGTCCCTTCACAGGACACTGCGAGAATTCAGGAAATTCATTTATTGATTATCCATGTCTTTTGTCAGATGGTCGAGGAGTACTTCTTTGCCGACGAGAAGAATTCTCTTTGATCATTTTTTCATGTTTTTTTTCTTGACAAATTCAACGTTTTATAATTTATTATATAATAACAGTTTACCATTTATTGTTCAGATTTCCGAAAGGAGGCCGGCATGAAGGACAAAAGACTCATCTTTATACTGGTAGGGATTTTCATTCTCTTCTCTTTGAGTGCGTTTGCGGAGACCAAGAAACTCGAAGAGATCGGGAGATATCCCCTGGTAAGGATCAAAGGAGAAGTTCCCACACAAGAAGTCATGAAGACTCTCATTGATAAATACACGGGAGATATTAAATACGGTTTTGATCTAGCCGGATACGGTGATTTGTTCCTTCCTTTTATCGAGCAAATCAAACAATCTGCATTCGAAGAAAAAGAGATCGCCATAGGCGAAGAATTCATGTGGATGCTTTTCCGGTCCAGGAATAGAGTCAAAGTCGTAAAAGATCTCGAATGGGCAGGGAAGATGCCTTTACCGGTATTTTCTTTTACTGTGGTCAAAGAATTCAAGCATTATGAATTCGTCATGCCGAAACCTTGTGGAAACATTGCTCTAGTGAAGGTTGAAGAGATTATCCCAGACGCGATCTGTGACATCAAGGTCGAGCCGGCTAAAGCGAATATCAACGATCCCATATCAGTGGATATGAGCGGCTCGCAGTATGCAGAATCTATGGAGGTAGAGGTTTACAATGCTGAGGGCAAAAAAATCACCACAAAAACCCTGACGCCCGAATCTGCGAAGTGGCAAACGAAGTTCGACAGACCAGGAGAATATGTTTTTAAAGCAACGGCATACAATCCAGAGAACAAGCCTTCTACGAATCCTTGTGAGGCGAAGACCTATATCAACTACCCCCCCACGTGTACATTGGATGCCATGCCTGTTGAGGATTACATCAATCGACCCTTTATCTTCGATGCTTCGGGATCGAGCGATTCAGACGGAGAAGTCATGGAGGCAAATTTTGAGATCGCCGATGAGACAGGTAACGTCGTAGACTCACTCAGTACCCAGAAGCCTTTCACTTGGGAGAAGGTCTTTGATCAAGCCGGTTTATACACAGTGACGGTTGTGGTAACAGACGATTTTGGCGCTGTATCCGAACCCTGCCGCACAGAAATCACAGTAAAAGAAAAAAGACTGTATGGATTGTTTGATGTGGGACCCTTATATGCTCGAGGGAGCAGCGGTCCGTATGTTGCCGGACGGTTGGGAATTGCCTACATGATTGTCCCACAAAAATTCAGCCTCACCTTAGAAGGGGGAGGGGCGTTGGCTCTTAAAGGGGATCCTTGGAAGTCCTTCTTTATGGGACAGGCCTTGTTGAATTACCATTTTGATCCTGCCTTCATCGGTGCTGGATTGGGCCTCAGTTCACAAGTGAGAGAGGAACGGGATCAAACGGATATTTATCTGGTCGGAAATATCGGCTTCAACATATTCGATAACTACACCACCATGGGATCCATATTCTTCGAAGGACAAGGTCCTGTTGGTGAAGGCCGTTCCTTTTCCAAACATTATAAATTCATGCTCGGATTTAGGCTCCTGTTCTGATCCGGGTAGAATTTAGGGAAGCAATCAAGGGCCAGGAGAAAATTCCTGGCCCTTTTTTATTTAGAATCCGGACATAGGCCGAATCTCGTTTGAGATGATGAATCGTTCTTTGGATCGGAGAAAAAGGGGGCTATTCTAAGAATTTACCGAGTTTAGCAATTTCCTCGTTGTAATACTTTCGGTAGAGGATTTCCCACTCGCGGCTTCCTTCTTTGATGGCTTTTTTCTGTGATTCGATTTTGTCGATAGCCCGCTTATCGATCAATTCATAAAGCTTGATTTCATCCTCTATACTTTTCACAATGCTGAGCCTGATTTCGTTGGGTTCATCCAAAAACTCTACCTCTTCATCCTCGAACAAATAATTGAGAATCTGGCGGGCTAAAAAATTTATTTTTTCTCTGGAGAGTCTAATACTCACAGGACAATCTTCCTTTCCTTGGCCAATTTTGTCTTTATCATTCTGAACATTGTCTGGTACTCTATGTTTTCTTTTCGTATTTTTTCCATGTGCTGGCTCAGTATTTCTCTGACCTCCTGATCGAGTTTGTCCTCTTTTTGGAATTCTTCCAGAATCAAATCAGCTAACTCATCTATGAGCTTATTTTTTTTTTCGGTAAGAATCTTTTCCTGTTTCAAGAGATGACGCACCGTGACAAAAGCCATGTGCTCTATTTGTATTTTCGATAATCTCATTTCTCAAATAAAATACAACAGCTCGCCTTAAAATTCAAGGATAATTCCATTTTTTGAATCGGTTGCGGGCAGGCCCTGTTCGCCGAATTATCTCTCAGGAGTCGATGACCATAAAAGGATGGAAGGAATGGCTTTGAGCATTCGGGCTGGCCAGGGCCAGGAGCTTTCCATGAGTGTTATATATCTTGAAAATGTTCTTTTCCGTTCTTCCTGTTGAGGTGCGGGACGTTTTGCCGGGAAGAGTTCTTAGAATAGAATCAGCAGTAAATTCGTTTCCATTCCTGACCAGGACTCCGGCAGCATCATCGATAACCACGCTGGGTAATTCTGGAAGCAGGCTCTCTAAGGGAAGAATCATTTTTTTGGTTTTACCATGACAGACGAGGCTCTCTATTTCATCAAGCGTACAGGAATCCTCTAAGCTGAAATCCCCAATTTTTGTGCGTGTCAACTGGAAGAGATGTGCTCCGCAGCCGAGCCTTTGTCCCAACTCGTGGGCCAGAGAACGGATGTACGTTCCAGAACTACATTTTGATACAAAGTCAATAATGGGTGGATCGTATTCCTTCAGCCGGAAAAAATAGACGGTTACACGGCTTGTTTTCAACTCGAGATCTTTTCTTTGTCGTGCGAGTTCATAAAGGGGCTTTCCTTTGTGTTTCTTCGCTGAAAAAGGAGGAGAGATTTGGTCTATTTCTCCTTCAAACTCTCTCATGCACTCGACCACAGTCTTACGCTCCGGATAGTCCCTAGATTCCTCTGAAGAAGGGTGACCGTATGAGTCGTAGGTGTCCGTAGACCAACCCAGCCTTATTTTCCCCTCGTATAGTTTTTCCATATGGAGGAAAAACCGAAAAAATCTGGTAGCTTTGCCCACAGCAATAAGAATAAGACCTGTAGCTAAGGGGTCGAGAGTGCCAAAATGCCCTGCCTTTTTTATTTTTAGGATTTTTCTTACCCGAGAGACAACGTCATGGGAAGTGATGTTTTTAGGTTTGTGGACAAGTAGAAGGCCGTCCATGGCGAGCCTTCAGCACTGGTTCGAATCTGATGGGGAGGTTTTTTCTGCGGCCTGCAGCAACTTTTGTACTTTTTCTGGGATTTCTTCGATCAATGATTTGTGCTTCCCTGAAACGGTGAATCCGGCAGCATGGCGATGGCCTCCCCCTCCAAATTGTTCGGCTATCACAGCAGCATTGGCAGCGCCTTTGGAGCGAAGACTGACTCTGAAGGTGTCTTTGGCGATTTCTTTGAAGAATAAAACCATTTTTACGCCCTTGATGGATCGAGTATGGGTCGTTATGTCTTCCGTGTCGATTTCTCTGAGATTCAATGAGTCCAGGTATTCTTTGAACATGGTAATGACAGCGATTTCGCCAGTTTCATTTATTTGCAGAGTGGAGAGAACGAGTCCGAGAAGTTTGATTCTTTCGGATGGATTGTTGTTGAAGAGCATCTCAGAAACCTGTATCGGGCTTGCTCCAAGATTCACCAATTCATAGCACACTCTAAAAGCTTCTGCATTCGTATTTGAGAACTGAAACGAGCCTGTATCGGATACAATTCCGCAGTACAGGTGATTGGCGATTCGATTTGAAAACCGAATGCCGAGGCGCCTGCCTAGTTTATAGGCCATCTCAGCCACTGCAGATGCCTTGGGATCGACCCAATTGATATCTGCATAATAATCGTTGGAGTAGTGATGATCGATGTTGATTTTGAAACAATCTTCGATGTGGCGTTGACCGGAACGGGTAACATTCGCGCATTCAAGAAGGATGACCCCATCATATTTTTTTGGCGGAATCTGTCCGATTTGAATTTTGTCTATATCAGGATAATGATTAAAAGGAAAAGGCGTGTTGTCTTTGTTGATGATAGAGAAGTCCTTTCCCAACGATTTGCCCATGAAGTAGAGAGCAAGGCTGGTACAGATAGAATCCCCATCTGGCCTGAGGTGTGAAGTGATAGCAATAGTTTGACTTTCGAGGATTTTTTCGCTTATGAGCTCAACGGGATCCTTGTTCATTTTTTTTCAATTTTTTTCAGGATGTCTTCGATTCTTTTTTCGTACTCGAAGCTTTCATCAAGAGAAAAAATAAGCATGGGATTATACTTTAATTTTATTTTAGAGGCAATCATTTTCCGTAAATAACTTTTTCTTTTGTTGATAATATCCAGTATCTCTTCTCTCGAGGTTGAGCCAAGAATACTCAGATCGACATACGCAGTTTTTAAATCTGCGCTCATCGATACTCGTGTAACGGTGATAAGGCCGGATGTAGAGTCTTGAAAAAATCGGATGAAAAGGCGGCTCAATTCCTCTTTGATCAAATTGGAGACCCTTTTTTGTCTTCTGCTCTCTTCCATATCGGACGATGCCCTTAAATATCTCGCTTCCGAGATAGATCTCAAATGAAAAAGATTTCTTTTTGGAGAATTTCTCCCTCGATATTTTCTTCGGCTTCTTGAATGATTTTTTGAAACGCCTTTTCTATTATCTGTTTTTGGGTGTTCAGAGTGACCAAACCAATTATGGATCTTTGCCATTTATTCTGGTAATCCAATTCGGCAAAAGCGATGTTGTGTTTTTTCTTCAACCTGTCTCTCAGCATGTTCAGAGTTTTTCGTTTTTCCTTTAAAGAATGGGAATAGGGAAGGTATATTTCCAAAGTCAAAAGTCCGATGATCATCGGATCATTTAAAGCTCAAATTCATCCCTGTTCGACCAGTTCCATTGAAAAAGCTTCAAGGATATCTCCTTCTTGGATATCCTTGAATTTTTCAAGTCCGATGCCGCACTCATAGCCCTTTTTTATTTCGGCCACATTCTCTTTGAGATGTTTGAGCGAGGCGATTTTTCCTTGATGAATCACTTCATCATTTCTGATGACTCTGATTTCGGCATTGCGGGTGATTTTACCATCGGTTACAAGACAGCCTGCTATAGGACCTACTTTAGGAACCCGGAACACCCTTCTGATTTCAGCTCTTCCCAAAAAGATTTCCTTTCTAACCGGCTCGAGCAAGCCCACCAATGCGTCTTTGATATCTTTTGTCAGCTGATAAATGACATTGTAACTTCTTACTTCCACCTTTTCTTCTTTGGCCAAATCAAGGGCTTTCTGGGAGACTTTTGTATTATAGCCGACGATGATAGCGTTGGATGCCGAAGCCAGCAGAACATCTCTCTCGGAGATGTTTCCCGTAGCTGAATGAATGATCTTGATTTTCACATCCTTTGTACTCAGAGTGGGCAGAATATCTGTGAGCACTTCTACGGAGCCTTGAACATCGGCTTTTATGATCAAGGCGAGTTCTTTGACCTCTCCTTCTTCTATCTGCTTGAAAAGCTGATCGAGGGTGAGATGTTCGGGCTCAGGGCGCTCTTCTTTTTCGGCCTGAGAGAGCCTGAACTGTGATATTTTTTTTGCCGTTTCTAGGTCAGGAGTGACTTGAAAGAGGTCCCCTGCAGCAGGCACGTCGGAGAATCCGAGGACTTCCACAGGAACCGAAGGTCCCGCGCTCTTCAGGAACTTCCCGTTTTCGTCGAAGAGGGCTCTTGCCTTTCCGTAAGTTGTTCCTGATATGAAGAACTCTCCCCGTTTAAGAGTCCCTTGTTGAATGATTACCGTGGCTGTCGGGCCCTTTTTAGCGTCTAGCCGAGCTTCTAATACAATTCCCTGTGCCTCAACTTTAGGGTTGGCCTTAAGTTCGATCATTTCGCTGAGGAGAAGGAGCATTTCTAAAAGCTCATTCAGATTCTTCTTTTCCTTTGCGGATATTTCCACGCTCACGATGTCTCCTCCCCAGTCTTCCACGAGAAGTCCTTCTTTGGAGAGCTGTTGTTTCGTTTTTTCGACGTCGGCATTCTTTTTATCTATCTTATTGATGGCGACGAGAATAGGCACCCCGGAAGCTTTGGCATGACTGATGGCTTCTTTGGTCTGAGGCATGACGCCATCGTCTGCTGCCACTACGAGGATAACAATATCGGTGAGATTCGCTCCTCTAGCTCTCAGCCGGGTGAAGGCCTCATGGCCTGGAGTGTCAACAAAAGTTATGGTTTTGTTGTTGTAGGAGAGGCTGTAGGCGCCGATATGCTGGGTAATGCCTCCATGTTCTCTGCTTATGATATTCGATTCTCTCAATGCATCCAGCAGGGTCGTTTTCCCATGGTCAACGTGGCCCATTATGGTTACTACAGGCGGCCGAATCTCCACATTCCCTGCTTGGCTTTCTGCCCGCTCTCTAGCTTCTTCCTCGTAGGATTGAATCTTGATATCCAAGTCAAAATGCTCCGATATGAATTTGGCAACAGTTTCATTAACGATATCATTAGCCGCGAGATTGAACCCGCTTCGGGTTAATTGCTCGATGATGTCTTTCGAATTTATTCCTGATTTCTCAGAAAGCTCCTTTATGGTGGTATTTTCGATAAGCCGGAGTGTTTTGCCGGATTTTTTCGATTTTGGTGCGGACGGTGTTTTTTCCATTTTTTTGGTGTTCATTGTTTACCTATTTGATTTCTATTTTCCAGCCTACGAGTTTGGACGCAAGCCTGACATTCATTCCTTTCTTACCTATGGCAAGAGAAAGCTGATCTTTGGGAACGATCGCTTGTAATTTTTTCTCTTGTTTATTCAGAATGATCACTCTATCGATCTTTGCAGGGCTCAGTGCGGCTCGCGCATATTCCAGAGGATTGCTCGACCATTCGACGATATCGATTTTTTCGCCGTTCAGTTCTTTACTGATAGCCAGGATTCTGTTTCCTCTTATTCCGATGCAGGCTCCGATCGGATCAATATCTTCTTCTTTGGTGTGCACTGCGACCTTGGATCTCTCCCCAGGCTGTCTGACGATATCTCTTATTTCAATATTCCCGTTGGCGATCTCGGGGATTTCTATCTCTAAGAGCTTTTCCAAATAATTGGGATGGGCTCTGGATATGATCACTTGAGGGCCTTTGTTTTCTTTAAGAACATTTAGAATGACTGCCTTTATCCGATCTCCTCTCCTGAATTCTTCATTGGGAAGCTTCTCCCGGCATGGAAACAGAACATCGATTTTGTTCACCTCGACGATCATGTTCTTGTTCGATTCGAATCTCCTCAAAACACCTGTTATGATTTCGCCAGTTCGAGGGGCAAACGTGTTATAGATTTTTTCCTGTTCGGCATCTCTGACTTTCTGAAAAATGACCTGCTTGGCTGCCTGAGCTGCGATTCGGCCGAGAGTATCTGAAGGAAGTTCCAGTTCGATTTCTTCTCCGATTTTTTTTTGGGGGTCGATTTTTCGCGCTTCTTCCAGAGAAATCTCGTGAGCCTTATGTTCGGGCTGCTTTGTGATCTTTTTGACAGCATACACTCTTAAAATTCCTTTCTCGGGTTCGAAGTCTATTTGAATGTCTTCATTATGAGAGAAATATTGGGTTGATGCAACTTTCAGAGATTCTTTGATAGCACTGACTATTACGGCTGGATCCACACGTCTTTCCTTGCTCAACTGTAGAATTGTATTCCATACGTTTACCTTCATCCTCGTCTGCCTCGGAATTATTGTAACCGGATTATAAGGAGTGGAGAATTATATCGGATTTGTATAAGAATATCAAATTCACATGATCAAAGGGGCAAAGACCAGGCTCACCACAGCCATCAATTTGATGAGAATATTCATAGAGGGACCGGCAGTATCTTTCAATGGATCTCCAACCGTATCTCCGACAACGGCGGCTCCGTGGACCTCGGTCCCTTTCCCTCCTAAATTGCCTTCCTCGATCCATTTTTTTGCATTATCCCATGCGGCCCCAGCGTTGGCCATAAATATGCCGAGAAGAACGCCGCTGGCTGTTGCTCCGGCAAGAAATCCGCCGAGGACTTCTGGCCCCATAAGAAATCCGATCAACAGGGGAGCTATAACCGCCAGCAATCCGGGCAAAGCCATTTCTTTGAGCGCGCCCCGGGTTACAATATCGATACAGCGATCAGAGTCTGGTTTTGCCTTTCCTTCCATCAATCCTTTGATTTCACTGAATTGTCTGCGTATTTCGACCACCATTTTGTTTCCCGTCCTCCCTACAGCTTGCATGGTCAATGAAGCAATGATGAACGGCATGAGTGCACCGATCATAAGGCCGACGACCGTTCCCACATCCGTGAGGCTGATGTTGAGCAGCTCTCCTCCTGCTTCTTTCAAATATTTATTTACAGTCTCTTGATAGGCAGAAAAAAGTGCAAGAGCCGTGAGTGCCGCCGATCCTATAGCAAATCCTTTGCCTATAGCGGCTGTGGTGTTTCCAAGAGAATCGAGTTTGTCAGTGATTTTCCTGATTTCTGGACCTGCGTTGGTCATCTCTGCGATTCCTCCTGCATTATCGGCAATCGGACCATAGGAATCTGTAGACATGACGATACCGATAGTAGCCAGCATCCCTACGGCAGATATGGCTATTCCATAGAGACTGTACAGTTTGAATGAGATAAAAATTGCAGCTGCAATGGTTAAAAGGGGAAGGATCGTGCTCTGGAAACCGACAGCCAAGCCTGTGATGATGGTAGGCGCGCTCCCGGTTTGGGATGTTTTGGCGATGGTCTTTATGGGAGGTCCCGAAGTGAAGTATTCACTCTCGAGACCGATGAGAATCCCGGAGGCCATTCCGATCAGAACAGCCCAAAAAATATTTAAATGGCCGTACACTGTGCCCATCAGAAGCCGGATAGAAAAAAATGACCCCACGATGAATATCAACCCGCTGATGTAGTAAGAATTTCTTAGAGCCGATTGAGGGCTGATGTTTTTGAGCACGTTTATGGAAAAAACTCCGATGATAGAGCTTACCAGCCCTATGACAATCAACAGCAGAGGAAGAGCCATATGGCTTAAGCTGGCTGTCAAAGTCGTTCCGATGGCTATGGAAGCGATCACAGAGCCTACGTAGGATTCAAACAGATCGGCACCCATGCCCGCGGTGTCCCCCACATTGTCACCGACATTATCTGCTATGACGCCGGGATTTCGAGGATCATCCTCCGGGATTTTCGCTTCGACTTTTCCTACCAGGTCTGCCCCAACATCGGCACTTTTGGTGTAAATGCCTCCTCCTACACGCGCGAAAAGGGCTACAGAACTTGCTCCCATGGCAAAGCCGTTGATGATCTCCGTGTTTTTTGTGAACAAATAGAACAGACCAATTCCTGCCACTCCGAGCGCAGCGACAGAGATTCCCATTACAGCGCCCCCCTGGAAGGCAATGGTCAAAGCTCTCGGGGTTCCGCCCTCAACAGCTCCTTGGGTCGCACGAACGGCTGAACGGGTTGAACCTTTGAGTCCGATATATCCAGCCAGCATGGAGCAGCAGGCCCCGGTAAGGAAGGCCAGACTGGTATAAATGGAAAAAAGCCTCCAAAGAACAAGAAACATAATCCCAACAAAAATAAAAATATAGCTGTACTCACGCCTCAGAAAGACCATAGCACCAGAATGCACAGCTTCAGAAATTTCCACCATCGCCTGGGTCCCTTTTGGATATTTCTTTATCAAAAAATATAGGACCAGTGCAAACAGGAGTCCCAGTATTCCCACGATGAATGAATAGGGAATGAGGTTTAGTAGCGTCATTTATGGCCTTCCTCAATAAGAAATTGGTTTCCGATGTATAGCACACTTTCTCTGAAATTTCAATTGCGAAAAACTCCAGGTATCGATTCTCCTCAGAAGAAAAGTGCGGCAATTAGAACTAATCCAGGCAAAATGGAAGAGGATCATCTGCAAGAGAATGTTCAGCTGGCGGTGCCGAAAAGGCTGTATGGACCACACGAAGTGATGCGAACCTGGAGAAACTCAGGGATGACTTCTCCCTCAGCCTTGAAGTTGACCACTTGATAGGCTTGGTTTCGTCCTGAATAGACAAGAGGATCCTTTTTGCTTCTTCCTGTACACAATACCTTGTATGTTTGGCCAATGCAGGCACGGTTCATCTCGAGTTGAATCTTTTTTTGAAGAGCCTGGACTTGAAGGAGTCGATTTTTTTTCACTTCCAAAGGGATGCTGTCCTGCATTTTAGATGCGGATGTAAAAGGTCGAGGGGAGTAGCGGAAGGAGAAAATGTTGGTGAATCGGACGGTCTCGAGAAGGCTTAGCGTCTCCTCGAATTCCTTTTGTGTTTCGCCTGGAAATCCAACTATTATGTCGGTGCTTAAGCTTATATCAGGCATCAAGTCACGCAGAACTGCGACTATCTCTAGATAGTCCTGCCGAGTGTACCCTCTTTTCATTCTCTGAAGGACGGACGTGGAACCTGATTGAATAGGAAGGTGGAGTTGATGGCAAACCTTATGGGCCTCTTTCATAGTCGCTGCGATTTTTTCGGTGAAGTCTTTGGGATGAGAGGTGATAAAGCGTATCCATTCGATCCCGTCCAATCGGTTGACCTCTTTCAACAAATCTGAGAAAAGACTTCCGGTAACCGGGTCCTGGTAGGAATTGACATTCTGCCCGAGGAGCTGTATTTCCTTATATCCCCTGGCGGCGAGATTTTTTGCTTCCTCAAGCACGCTCGATAGAGCCCTGTATTTTTCTCTTCCCCGGGTAAAGGGAACAATACAATAAGCGCAGAAATTGTTACATCCCTCCATGACCGTGATGTAAGCACTCCTGCGGTCTTCTCTTTCGATTTGATGGGAGGGAATCTCGTGATACTGCTCACTCCTTTGAGTGAGTGCGACCTTCTCTCCCCGCTTAAAAGGAAGGAGATGTGGAATCTGCCAGTAATTATCCGGCCCGATGATAAAGTCGATGAAAGGTTTTTTCTCCCATAATTCAGATTTGTGAAGCTGTGCCACACAGCCCACCACACCGATGAGGATATTCTTTTTCTTCTTTATGGATTCGAATCGTCCCAACAGGGAGTACAGCTTTTCTTCCGATTTTTCCCTTACAGCACAGGTGTTCACAATGATAAGATCGCTTTCTTCAGGGGAATGAGCGGGTTCCAGGCCAGACATGGCAAGTTGTCCGGCCAGGCGCTCAGAATCGTTTACATTCATCTGACAACCGAAGGTATGGATAAAATATTTTAGGGTCGGTTTCTTTTCTCTCATTTTCATCTAACATCATACAGCATAATATAACTCTCGGGAATTTTCCATCCGGTTAGAAAGTGTAGACATTTTCAGAACCGTATTGACAGGAAATCAGCTTGCCTGATGATATAAAATATAAAAGGTTTTAAGATGCTTTTTGGGAAGGATCAGATAAGCTTCTGCAGAATTTCAACCGCATTTTGGACAAATTTGGGACAGAGTGTCTCAAACAGCCTCTCCTCCTCAGCGAGCTTCAATCCTTCTTCAGAGCTTAAGTCCACACCCAAGAGCTCCCTGCAGATGATGCTGCCCTGGGATTTTTCAAATCTTTGGATAAACTCTCTGACAGCTTGGTAGGTTCTCTCTCTTGCCTGGATATCTTCCGCCTCGGTTCGTCCAAATCGGAGCCCTATGACCATAAAAGCCCCAGATACAGCGCCGCAAGTTTCTCCTCTGTGTGCAATCCCTCCCCCAAAAGGCTGAGATATCCTCAGGGATGTTCTCTTATCGAGACCAAATCGATCCGAAAAAGCGGAAAGCACGGCCTGGGAACAGCTGAATCCCTCTTCGAAGGATGAACGGGCGAGTTGGACTCTGTCCATTTCATTTCTCCCATCTCATGGATTTGGTACATCATGCGTGGATATTCATTCATTTCCGCACAACGAACTCAAATTATTCACGGCTGTGATCGAGCATTTCTCTCGCGTTTTTCAAGGCGGTTTCGGTTATACGAGTGCCGGTGAGAAGTCGGGCGATCTCTTCGACGCGTTCTTCGAAAGAAAGTTTTTTCACCCTGGTAAACGTCCGGTTCTTTACGACTTTTTTTTCGATTCTGTAATGGTGAGCTGCAAAAGAGGCGATCTGAGGAAGATGGGTGATACAAACTACTTGATGTTGTCTCGCCAGATCCCGGAGTTTCTGGGCGACGAATTCTGCGGTCTTTCCTCCTATCCCAGAGTCGATCTCATCGAATATCAGGGTTTTAAGTGCTTCTGTCTCTTTGCCGATGGATTTCAAGGCGAGCATAATGCGGGAGAGTTCTCCTCCTGAAGCGATCCTGCGCAGGGGCTTCAGTTCTTCTCCAGGATTAGGGCTGATGAGAAATTCGACCTCCTCTGTCCCTCTGTCCCTGATTTTTTCGATGTGTTCTCTTTCTAAGGGAAAGGAATCCAGGACGATCTTGAATTTGGCTCTTTTCATTCCCAGGTTGCCGATCTCTTTCTCTACCGTTTTTTCCAGTTGCCGGGCGGAGTTTTTTCTTTTCTCCGCAAGATCCTGACACAAGGATTTGTATTGCTTGAATGTGTTTTCGATATTTATGTCCAATTCAGATAATCTTTCATGGCTGACGCTCAATTCCTGGACTTCTTTTTTCGCTCGATCCATATACCGGAGTATTTCGAGAATCGAATGTCCAAATTTTCTTTTTAAGCTTTCAATCAGGCTCAAGCGCTCTTCGAGCTTTTCCAGCTTGTCCGGGGAGGCTTCATGTCTTTCTTTGAATTTCAGCAGGGAGTCTGAAAAATCTCCGATGGTGATCGCGAACTGGCCGATGGCTTCTTCTACCGATCGAAAGGATTGGTCATAGGTCGAGAGTTCACGGACCACATTCTGGAGTTTGGACACCAGAGATGAGATGGACGTTTCCTGCTCATAAGTGAGGGATAAACATCTCTCTATAAGAAGGCTGATTGTTTCAGCATTTTTCAAAATATCTCTTTCTCTGCGAAGTTCTTCTTCTTCTTCGGGTCGAAGTTTTGCCTTTTCGATTTCATTGATCTGGAAGTTCAAAAAATCGAGACGCTGCTCCCGTTCTCTGAGCCTGGCTTCGAGTCCTTTTTTTTCACGGATCAGCCGTCTGAGCTCATGTGCAGCCTCTGAAACTTTCTCCCTTAGAAAAACCGCATCTGCATAATAATCGAGGTAATCCAGTTGATATTCAATATGACGAAGAAAAACATGATCGTTTTGTCCATAGATATCGACGAGATTGTCTTTGAGTGACTTGATTTTTTTTAATGGAACGAGAACACCATTGATATGGCCTCTTCCTGTCCCTGTTGCAGATATGGTTCTGGAGATAAAAACCTCATCATCATGATCGGATGGAAAGTCTTTCAGCTCTATCTCGCCCCGTGAGAACTGAAAGACCGCTTCGATAGAAGTCTCTCTTTTCCCTGTCCGGACCAGGTCTGATGAACCTTTCTCCCCCAGCACCAATCTGATGCCGTCGATAATGATAGACTTTCCTGCGCCAGTCTCTCCAGTGAGGATAGAGAATCCTTCTTCGAAGCCTATTTCGATATCTTCGATGGTGGCGAGATTTTTTATGTGAAAGGATTTGATCATGGAAGATATATATAATTGCCTGTTTCTTTTATTTGGTAATGATAAAAGGAACCAAGGCTTTTTCCATATTGATCCTGCCGTAGCCGATGAACTCATCCTTCCCCGGATACTCGCTGGTGTTAATATCATCGGCAGAGAATCGGATGATATCCATCATGTCATCGGCGCTCAGCCAAGGCTTGAGGCTTTTGATCAAAGCCACCACTCCAACTACATGGGGAACAGAAGTGGAGGTGCCCCCCAGAAATCCATAAGGAAGAGAGCCCTCTCCCCAGTACCACAGGGGAACACAACTCGCGATTCGAACTCCTGGAGCTGCCACATCCACTTCTGGACCGAAGTTGGACCAGGAAGGTCTCGTATCGTTATAATCGGTGGCTGCCACGGCAAGACAGTAGTCATCGTAAGCAGCGGGATAAAGTACGGGATTTCCTTCATTTCCTGCAGATGCAACTGTAACTATCCCCTCGCTATGGGCGATCTGGAGTGCTGATTCGAGTTCGGGGGCGATTTCACCTTCGTTCAAGGCAAATCCCAGGCTCATGTTGATCACGTCAGCACCATTCTGGAGCGCATAGTCGATGGCATCGACGAGATCGAAGTATTCTCCTGTTCCATCTTCGCCTATGGCTTTTATCGGTAATATTTTGCAGTCCCATGCCACCCCTGCGATTCCTTCCCCGTTGTTGGTTTTTGCAGCGGCGACACCCGCCACAAAAGTGCCATGACCGTTATCATCTGTGGGATCCGTATCGTCGTTGACAAAATCGTATCCATTTTGGGCGATCTTATCTATAAGATCGGGATGATCGAAGTCTATTCCGGTATCGATAACAGCGATGATGACTTCTGCACTTCCTGTCGTTTCAACCCATGCCTCCAGCGCTTTGATATCCGCTCTATTCTTGCCGTGAGGGCTTCCCGGGATCCCGATATCCTGGCCTTCATTGAACAATGCATATTGGTATTCGAAGAATGTATCGTTGGGCTTTGGAACAGCGGTGACATAAACGATATAGTTTGGATGGACGTATTCCACATCGGGATTTTTCTCCATCACCCGAATCGTTTCTTCCACACTCAGATATTCAGGGACCATGAGTTTATAGACCCCATATTTTTGGATTTTTTCTATGGTATCTACTTGATAGGCTTGTGTGAATATTTCGATGGAAGTTCTGGACAGGGAAGGTTTGAATTTGACCAGAACTTCGCCGGGAACATAGCGCTGGGTCTTCGAGCGAAAAAGCTGTCCCTGATTCATGGATTGGAGCTGTATCCTCGGTTTTCGAGTCCTGTTTTTTTCTGGCCTAAAGATGCGGGGCCAATCGAAGTTTACCGAAAAAAGAAAGGCCAGTACGATAGAGAGTAGAAAGAGTTTACTGTGCTTCTTCATTGCTTCCTCCACTAGAATGAAAAGCTCGTGACCGCTAAAAATCCCAGATTTATCCCCCCGTCATAGGGGATGATGCTGATTTCGCCTTTAAACATCATCCGAGTTCCAATCTCGAAAATGCTCCCTAGTTTACCTTCGAATATGCCTTTTCCATCGATTTTTTTTTCTTCCTCTCCTTGTAGAGTCTGAATGGTTTGATCCATTTTGTACGTTCCCCACAGCCCATTATAGCATACGCCGAAATAGGGCAAGATACGCTCCAGAGCTGTGTACTTAAAAATAGGTCCGATAGATACTCTGGTCCAGGTCGGCTTTCCGGTGACCGTCCCTTGAACAGCAAGCCCAGAAATTTCCCAATCATTTTCGCTGCCGATGTTATGGACGATCTGTCCGAAAGCTTCCATTTCGAAATCGCTGTAATCGAAAAGAGTTTTTTTCAATTCTGCTCCTAACAGATATCCTCCGGTGCTGCCTACATCCAGCTCTACGGAAAAAGGCAACTGCCTGAATACAAGGGAATCGAAGTTGGTAAAGGTATACCCAATGAGAGCATTGAATGAGAGTCCCCAGTCCATTTCGAACTCTGTGTTCAAAGCGATGACAGCGGATTTCATATCAGAGGTGTATGCCTTGTTATCCCAGGTGATCTTTCGTGTGAAATACTCAAAATGGATGCCAGGCTTGATCCTTTGTTTTGACTCGTCCTGGGACTGGGAAAAAGAGAATTGGGGCAGAGTGAGAACAACCAAAGCGGCTATCAAACAGCCGGTAATTTTTTTCATTCATTCCTCCATGCAACTTACTTAAGGAAATTTTTCTTTTCGATTTCCTCCATCCTTTCCTGAGCCTTTTCAGCGAAATCGCTTTGGGGATAGTCGGATATCAATTTTGTGAAAAAGGGAACACTCTCCTCGGTCTGATTTGATCGATAATAAGAATCTCCCAGAAAAAAGAAGACCTCATCCAGTTTCGAGAATGATGGGTACTTCGATAAGATCTCCTTCAGCCTGTCGATTGTCGCTCTATATGCTCTCCTTTTGTAATAGAGCTTCGCTATCCCCAAGCTGTGCTCGGCCAACCGCTGCTCGCATACCTTGATTTTCTCTCGAGCCATAGTGGCTTCCTCACTCAGAGGATACTTATTGACGACTTGCCTAAATTCTGCAAGAGCTTGTTCGGTTTTTGTCTGATCCCTGCCGGGCTTCAGGGATTTTTCAAAAAAAGTCATGGCGATCTGATACTGTGCGTAGGGAGCAGAAGGACTCAAGGGAAAAAGCGAAATGAATTCCCGGTATTCTGAAGCGGCAAGGATCATGCTGCCTTCATCGCCCTGGTGAAAATAGGAATCTGCTATGGCCAGTTTTGCCCGCTGCGCATAAAAGCTTTTGGGGAAAGAATCGATCACCTGCCTGAGATAGAGACGGGCCTTTTCCGGATCTTTTTTGATGAATTGTTCGCCCATCTTGAATAGCGCTTCATCAGAGGAAGCGATTTCGGGATCGATTTCTAGCTGCTGTTTTTTGCACACGGGATTCAAAATCAGGACCATGAGCAGGAGTCCAAGAAAAAATATTTGTTTTTTCATTTTTTCCTTTACTTCCATCTATCCTTTGTTAGGGATTGAATCCATTCCCATTCTTCTCCCAATCCATCTTCGAGAGAAGTCCGGGGAGTGTAGTTTAAATCTCTCTTGGCCTTAGTGATATCGGCAAAAGTATGGAGCACATCCCCTTTTTGGCCCTCTTGATATTTTATGTGAATCTTCTTTTGGCAAATCTTTTCAAAAATTGGAATGAGATCCGCCAATTTTCTTCGTGTTCCACCTCCCACATTATAAGCGTCACCTGTGTTTCCACTTTCAATAGACGATAAAATGGCATCGATAATGTCATCGATATAGGTAAAATCTCTTGTTTGCTGGCCGTCTCCATAGATGGTTATTTCCTTGCCTTGAGCTATGGATTTAAAGAACTTGTGAAAGGCCATATCCGGACGCTGACCGGGCCCGTACACGGTGAAGAATCTCAGTGATATGCATGGAACTCCGAAATTTTTATAATACAGAAAACAGAGATTCTCTGCCGCCAGCTTGGTAACACCATACGGAGAAAAGGGTTTCAGTGAACTCGATTCCTCCATCGGGAGTTGGGGGCATAATCCGTAAACGGAAGAAGAAGAGCCATAGATGAATCTCTGTATCGACACGGATTTTGCGGCTTCGAGGAGTTTCTGAGTGGCTTCGATGTTGTTTCTCGTATAAATTGAAAAATTCTCTCCCCAGCTTGCTCTGACTCCGGGTTGTGCGGCCAGATGAAATACGATATCGGTCCTTTCCAGCATCTTTTTAAGGTCCAATTGAAGAATATCTTCGGGAATAAATTCGAATTCGCTCTGAGCGAGGAGAGGACGAAGATTCAAGTCCTTTATCCATTTGGGATAAAAATCCGTAAAGGAATCTACTCCATATACACGTGCGCCATTTTGGAGGAGCCTGTTACAGAGATGAGAACCGATGAATCCAGCTGCTCCGGTAACGAGGAAATTCAGGGGCGTCATTATTTACTGACCTCAAGTGTGATGCGATTTCTTTTCTGAATCTTGGAACCGGGAGGAGGGGACTGATTGATGATTATCCCTGAATCGAGTCCTCGATAATACCGATAGCGTATGTTGCCGACGTTGAATTCCATGGATTTTAATTGAGCGATGACGCCTGCTGCCTTTTTCCCGATCAAATCAGGCATCAGATATCTGACCTCGTGCTGCCCTTGACTGACCAGGAAGCTGATCTGGGCCCCTCTTCCTACTTCTTGGAGGGGGATAGGAGATTGTCCGATTATTTTTCCCGCGGCATACTTGGAGGTATGCACATGGGAAATCTTGCCTTTTCGCAGTCCGGATTCATTCAAAATCGGATTAATGTTTTGAAGATTTTTCCCTACCATGTCCGGGACGATGGCTTTTTCTTTACCTGCACTCAGAACGACCTTGACATCCGAATTGAGTTTGACTTTGCTGTCTGCAGGGGGGTCTTGGAAGATGATTTTTCCCCTTTCATAATGTTCATGAAGCTGAACACCACTGTGGATAAGCTGGATTTTCTTTTGTTCCAGCGATAGTTTCGCTTCATCCAGTGTTTTACCCACAAGGTCAGGGAGAGTAACCATTTCCCCTTTTAGGGTGATTTGAAAAGAGAGTATGGCACTGAGGAGGAAGATATTGAGGAAGAGCAGTGCGTAAAGAGCGAAGCTAAAAAGTTTTTTCGTGGGCATTCGTCGACTTTTTCAACATAGTGTAAGAATATCTATACCACAGAATTATAACCAAGTAAACAGCAAAATAGTTACCAACAGGGAAGAGAATGAAGGCCTTAATGTTTTTATTCCAGAAGTAATCCTCCTCAGATTCTCTGGCTTTTGCTTGAGTACATGTCCGGGAGAATCGACGGAGACGGCGAAGCATCTTGATTGCTGTCAAACCAAAAGACTTTCTATCAGCTTTTGGGAATGGTTTTGCTCGACACCCGGAATGCCCGGATTAGGTTGGGTCTGATTCTTCGATAGTCGCTTCAGCAATCCTCAAAAGCCGCATTTATCATATAAGATACTTCCCATAGAAGAATTGGATTTGCTGGGCTCAAATGATTGATCTATAATAAGAAGGCTCTGAGGAAAGGAGGTCCGCGTTGAAATCAGAACAGATGACGGAGTACTCGGATTTCAGGAGTGATACGGTCACCCGGCCGACAGAAAGAATGAGAAAAGCAATGGCTGAAGCCGTGGTGGGGGATGATGTGCTGGGGGATGATCCCACTGTCCAAAAGCTCGAAGATATGGCCGCAAAAATCATGGGAAAAGAAGCTGGTCTTTTTGTTCCTTCAGGCACGATGGGGAATTCTGTCTCCATCAAAGTCTGGACAAAGGAACTCGAAGAAGTCATCGTGGAATCCCGGGCACATCTGTATAACATGGAATCCACACATATGACTTTTATTGCCAGAGTGACTCCTCGTCCCCTTCCTTCTGTCCGAGGAGCTATGGATCCTGAGGAAGTCGAACGAAATGTCCGCAAGCCTTCTGTTCACATCCCTCGCACTTCACTCATCTGCGTGGAGAATACACATAACAATTGGAGTGGAGCCGTCGTTCCTATGGAAAATCTTAAAGCCATCAGGGAGATTGCGGACCGCCACGAGCTGAAAATTCATTTTGATGGTGCGCGCATTTTCAATGCCAGCCATGCCTCGGGAATTCCGGTCAACGAATTTGCAAAAATTGGAAATTCCCTCATGTTCTGTCTGTCCAAAGGACTTTCAGCTCCTGTGGGATCACTGTTGGTCGGTCCTAAGGAGTTCATCGAATACGCACGGCGAGTCAGAAAGGCTTTAGGTGGAGGAATGAGGCAGGTGGGAGTTCTGGCAGCAGCAGGAATCGTCGCGCTGTCAGAGATGGTGGAGAGGCTGAAGGAAGACCATGAGAGGGCAAAAAAGCTGGCCCTGTCCATCGCTGAGCTGCCCGGAATCGAGCTCAAACCCGAATGGATTCAGACGAATATCATGATTTTTGGATTCGATCATCCACGGCTCTCTATCCCAGAATTTTTAGCAAAACTACGAGAACATAAAATATTGGCGCTGGCAACCACAGGGGGTGTACGGTTTGTTACCCATAAGGACGTGGATGATGGGGACATTGATAGGGCTATAGAAGCATTCAAAAAGATCCTTTCCTGAAGTATTCATAAAGACTGCCGGTCCCATCATTTTTTTAAGGCGAGGCTCTGTTCCACTAACTCTGCGATGTCCCAAATCTTCACCCGCTCCTCCAGGTCTTTGCTTTTGATGGCATCATCGAACATGGTCACACAGAAAGGACAGGCAGTGGCAATCCAATCGGCTTCTGTGGCGAGAGCATCCTCGAGACGCTGGATATTGACTCTTTTGCCTATCTTTTCGTCCATCCACATCCAGCCTCCTCCTGCTCCGCAGCAAAAGGATTTATTCCTGGACCGTTTCATTTCTCTGACTTCGAGTGAGGGGATGGCTTCGAGCACATTTCTTGGGGGATCGTATATTTCGCTGTAGCGTCCGAGATAACACGGATCATGAAAGGTCAGCTTTTCTGCCAGTTCCTGTCCAAGTTTCAGATGACCAGCCTGGATTTGGCCCTGAAGAAATTCAGCGTGATGGATGACTTCTGCATGATAGCCCAGTTGGGCATATTCATTCTTCAGCGTATTATAGCAATGGGGACATGTCGTCAAGATCCTTTTGATTTTGTAGCGGTTGAACGTTTCGATATTGGTTTGAGCGAGGATTTGGTAAAGGTATTCATTGCCAACCCGTCTTGCCGGGTCTCCACAACACCCCTCTTCCATCCCCAGGATAGAGAATTCTATTCCCAGATGGTTCAAGATTCTTGCCATGGCTGTGGCGACCTTTTTGTTCCGGTCATCGTAAGAACGGATGCATCCGACAAAGAAGAGATACTGAACATTCTCTCCAGATATTTCGGACATGACAGGGACATTCAGTTCTTCGATCCAATCCGAACGGGCTTCATAGCTCAGCCCCCAAGGATTCGAATTTTTTTCAAGGCCTCTGAAAGCCTCCATAAGTTCCTCTGGAAATTTGCTTTCCATCAAGACCTGATACCTTCTCAGGTCGATAATTTTATCCACATGTTCCACGTAGACCGGACAGTGCTCCATACAGTTACGGCAGGTCGTACAGGCCCAGAGGACATCTTCATCGACGATGTTTCCAACTATGGGAGGGACCGTATCGAGGGAAGATTTCTGTATTTCTGCTCGAAGAACTTTGGGTCCTCTCTCGTGCAGGTGCTTCTTCAAGTCGAGAATGAGGGTTTTCGGTGAAAGGGGCTTTTCAGTGAGGAAGGCAGGACATTGGTCTTGGCATCTGCCGCACCTCGTACAGGCATCCAGATCAAGGAGCTGCCTCCATGTGAATTCCTCGATTTTCGATACCCCGAAGCTTTCAGCCTCTTCGTCTTCTAAGTCCATATGGGTAAGAACTCCCTTAGGTCCGGATGATCGAAAAATCATGTTGAGCGAAGAGCTGACCATGTGAAACAGCTTGGAATAAGGGATATAAGCGATGAATCCCAGGACGAGAAAAAAGTGGATACGAAACGTGAGATGTGCAAGGAAACTCATGTTCGATGGTTTTAAGCTCATACTATTTATGAGCGAAGCTATGATGTTGCCCAAAGGAGCCCAAGCCTGGATGTCGTCTCCGATGATCGAGAGTCGAAGACTTTCCATAAGAAGTCCTGTGCAGAGGATGAGCAAAAGAAGGATGAGCGTAAAGAGATCTTCGGGTTGGTTGTCCAAACGCGAAGGGCGGGTGATGTACCGTCTATAGAGAGCAAGAATCAGAAAGGCGATTCCCAGAAGCGCAAGAAGGTCCAGGCAGAGGGAAAGAAGCCGGGCAAAGAGTCCCGGTACTGTAAACATGAATTGTGCAGCAACGATAACCAAGAAGGGAATGATGATCCCGAGAAAAATAAAGAGATGAATAAGGCCCGGATATCTATCCTGAAGAATTCTCCGATGAAGAATCCCTTCCACCAGAAAAGCCTTCAACCGTTCTCTCATATTTTCAGACCTGTCTTCCTTTTGACCAATTTTCCACAGGAGAAAGCGTCTCCTCAATCCATAGAAAAAGATACCGAAGCCGAGGAATATGAAGAAAATATCGAAGGTTTTAATCATATGGAATCATTCCCTATCTGCGTTTGTGTGGGCTTCTGCAATTTCCTTCATTTTGGCGGTCGGAGCGGCTGGCGTCCATGTTCTCCCTGGTGCCAACATCACATCGTGACAGTTCAAGCATTTCTGGTTTTTCGGCGGTCCCTGGAATTCTCTGATATGACACTCAAGGCATTCCTGGATCGAGGGTCTGTTTGTCGATCCAGACATGTATTCATGTCCGGCTGTTCGATGACAGTTGACACACTCCAGATCTTCTTGCCAGTGTATCCGATGGGTGAATTGTATGACTTTCTTTTTGATCTGGTACCCCCATTCTAAAACATCCTGGTGACATTCCAAACATCTTTGGGAGGTGAGGGAATCATCGGCAAGATATTCAGGGGGAACAAACTGGTCTCTGGCGTGTTTCAGGACATTCCAGTTGGCAGGGACAATCTTCATCCCCTCTGAGTGGCATTCGTAACAGGTCGTCGAATCGGCGGGGTGTCCGTTCGAATTTTTCCACAAATCGATAAGTTCTGGATGGCACTGCCGGCAGACTTTATCACTCGTCGCAGAGTATCGGATGAGATAGCCGATTCCTCCACCTGCTATGATCAAGATAAACAGAATCAGAAGCGAGAGAACGATCCAAAATTGTCTTTTGTGCTTCGGAGCGGACATCTTATTTTTGCCGTTGGGTTTCCGTATTCAACAGATAGATTTCAGGTGTTTCTTTTCCGAGCGGGGGTCCTACAAGAAGGATCTTTTTTCCATCCCGACTCATAAACCGAGGAGCCCAAAAAGCCGGATAGCGCGGGAAGTCCATTGGGACCAATCCACGGACATACCCTTGAGTGTTTTCATCGAAGAGTTTCCATTCTCGACCCTTTTCAAGATCAAAGATCATACCATCGTAAATATTTTTATAAAGGATGTACCGACCATTGCCTGATAGATCGGCAAACTCGATGCTGGAGACAATCCTGGATTTCAGCTGCTCAAGACCCGATCCATCCGTACGGATCACATATGTCCCGATTCCCTGCTTTTTCTTCCCTGTGTAGTAAAAAACAACTTTATCTCCCTCCTGGCTCATTTCAGCGAGGCTAAACCAGCGGTCAGCGAAATCGGTGATCTTTCTTTTTTCGCTGGTCTCCCAATCGTGCACGTAAAGGTCATAGGAGGCCTCGTCTTCAGTGGATTGGGCACCGAACAGGATCAGGCTCCCGGATCCGTTCATCCCAAAGGCCCAGCCGCCTCCGAGGAGAGGTCGAAGAGGAGGGGAGCGCCATTTCCATTGCTCTCCTTCAAAAACTGGTCCGAGAATGGTTCTTGGCTCCGGGCGAAGTGTATTCAAAAGAATGACTGCGCTCGCGTTGCCGTAACGGCTGGGACCTGAATGTCCTTTCACCGCACAGGCGACTCGGCTTCCGTCCCGGCTCAGGGCATAATTGGTCACTCTTTCCCATTCATCCGATTCAAAGTCGAGAGATTCACTATCTTTATCCTGCAGTGATTCTATAGGAAAGGAGATGACCCTGAGATCGGTACCGTCTGTGTCGATAACAGCAAGATAATGATCCAGGATGTTCGCAGGCCGGTCTAAGCTCAACGCGAAGATGGCCACTTGGCCGTTTCCGCTCAAAACCGGAGGTTTCGAGCCCACCAGAAGAGCGATATCCTGAAAGGGAACAGGAGCTTTCAGCTGTCTGTCCCGGAAAAGTTCGGCCTCGGTTCCGTTTTGGATGTCCATTATCTTTACGGCCTTGGTGATTTCCTCGCCATTTTTTTTCTCGAGCACATAAAGCATTCTTTGACCATCATTGCTCAAGCACGGATAGGAGGCTGTATCGCTGCCCGAATGGGTCAGTCTTTTTATCCGCCCCTCTTCCAGTGATTGAACGGATGAGAGAGGCGATGCGCTCAGACAGATAAAGATCGATGCCAAGGAAATGAAAACGATTTTCTTCTTCATGTCTCCCCACTTTTCATGATTCTTCAGCCTTGTGAACCTGGACGAGCGTATCTTTCGAGGCAAGTCCTCCACCTGAAGCGTCCTTGCGCTGTTCAATGATTTGGAAGGGATTGACTCCTTTGTCTTTTTTACTCCACCAGATGAGTCGTGTGTCTCTATCTTTGCTGCGGAACCTGCGTGCCCGAGCCATATTTCCAACGGCAGAATGTCCCAATCCTTCGGCGAGTGCCACAGATTCAGGATGAATGCGTCCAGTGGTCAAGACCCGGATCTCCAAATGACCTATGGAGGAAATCACCCGGACTTTATCCCCGTTCTTTATACCAAGTTCAGAGGCCTTATTTTTATTCATCCACAACCGGTTTTCATGGAGAATCTCCCGTGCCCACTTACTGTTTTCTGTGCCTTTAGCATTCATGTTGGAATGGAAGGTGGTGAGAACAAACCATCCGGTTTTTTTCTTATCATGGGAAGGAATCGGTTGATAGGCAGGAAGAGGAGATTTACCGAGTTCTCTCAATTTCCGATCGAAAATGTTAAGCTTTTCTGGATGGGAGGGAGTCTGAGGGAAGGGACTTATCCACAGCCCTTTTTGTCTCAAGGACTTGAGATTGACCTCCTGGGTAGAGAGGATAGATATCAGTTCTTTCACATACTCCTCGGTATTTTTCCAGGGAAGGCTTTGGTGGGCGTTCCTATCGATTCTCTTTGCCAATTCCAGACAAAGATTTCCGACTTCTTTGGCTTCCCCTCTGGGATGAAAAGTCGAGTCGGTCAGTTTTCCCATATCGAAATCAGGAGATCGCAAGATTTTTGCCGGGCTTACAAGAGATACGGCAGGCTGTCTCAGGTTGACCACTGAGTTCCTGTCAAGCGAAGGAGCGAGGCTCAATCCCCATCCTTCGAGATAGGTGGCCGACGGCAGCACAAGATCAGCCAGCCTCGCAGTTTCTGTCATATGTGTATCCATCACAACCAGCAAACGGACGGTTTTTTCGTCAGCGAGAAGCCGGCCGCTTTCTTCAGGATCCAGGTCGGAATAAGCAGGATTGGAGAGATAGGCAAAGTAGGTATCCACAGGCTTATTCATTTCCGCAATCGATCGGTAGCGGCTTTCGTATCCTGAGAGATGTTCGAGCCAAAATTTCGGATGTGGCTCCTGAACCCCGGGAATTCGGGGGAAAAAAACGCCCCCCTCTTTCTCCAGGTTACCCACCAGGGCATTCAAAAGTGTGATGCATCGTGCATTCTGGCTTCCATTTTCATGGTCTATCGCTCCTCCTCCGATGAGAGCCACCGAAGATTTTTGTGTTCCGAACGCTGTGGCCAGCCGTTCGATGTCCTCGGCCTTTATTCCGCATACTTTTTCCGCCCATTCAGGAGTATACTGCTGAAGGTGGCTTTTGAGCTGGGAAATCGATGTGTTCGTTTTCCTTCCGATAAAATCTGCGTCCACAAGCTCTTTGTTCACGATCACATAAGCCAGGGCCAAGGCAAGGCATCCGTCTGTTCCTGCCCGGAGGGGATGCCATTCGTCACTTTTTGCAGCGGTCTCGGACATCCTCACATCAAAAGTGATGAGCTTTGTGCCTCTCTCCAGTCTTGCTTCGACAAGCCGCAGAGCCGCACCGATATAAAGATCGTGATGGGCATAGAGATTGGCTCCAAAATTAAGAATGAGACGGCTCTCAGCCACATCTGGAATGAGAGCAGGAGATCCTGTCATCGCTTCCCATACAGACGACCGGTTGAGGTTTTTAAGAGCAGGCCTGTGGATGACCTTGGATATCCCCAAAGTATGGATGAAACGGTCGAGCAGCACATCCGGGTGGCCGATATCAACCACGTATTCGTCGATCCTTCCGCTCCCTATGAGGTTCCTCATCCGAGAAGTCAAAGTCAGGATGGCCTCGTCCCAGGTAATCCTTGTCCATTGATCGGTTCCTCTCGGACCGATTCTCTTCAAGGGATACAAAAGCCTCTCGGGATCATTGACCAGGTTGATCCCCGCAATGCCCTTGGCACATATGCCCCCTCTGTTATTGGGATGGAGAGGATTTCCAAGAATCTGAACGAGTCTTTCTCCGTTCAGATATGCGATGATGCCGCATCCAGCAGGACACATATTGCAGGTCGTGGGTATGGCGACGAGGCGTTTGAGAGAAGTCCGGGATACTCCTATCCTCTCTTCCTGCCGGTGAGCTTGGGGAGGACTCTTGATCCTGACCGTTGTCCCGGCCATACAAGAGAGTCCAATTTTCATGAACCTGCGTCTGGAGATGCTTTGTTTCTTCATTTTTTTATATCAAAGGGACGAATTCCCCTCCGACAACCACGATATATCTCATAAAAAATATTCCGATCACCACAAGCAGGGAAGCGATTATCAGTGTGGCTAAGTTCCTGAATTTGGGAACGATAAGAAGAATAAAGGGAACGACTTTACCCAGGAGGTTTTCCACGATCAGGAAAAGCGGACTGAAATCTCCAGTAAGGATCAGATGAGCCGCCTCTTGGGCATCGGAGTGGGAAATCAAGAGAACGAGAAGATCACTGCCCACCAGAAACAAGTCGAAAACGATCATCCAGGCCAACAATTTTCCGAGATTCTCCAGAAGGGGGAAGTTGATCTTTTTCTGTTTTGAAAAGAAACGGTCTTTTATTGCACAAACGATGATCATCAAGGCAATGCCTGATACAATTGCGGATACGAGAAAGAGAATGGGCATGAGTGCGGTATTCCATAGAGCTCTGGCCTTACCGAAGGCCAGAATGAATCCTGTGTATCCATGTACGGAAATAGCCAGGGGAATTCCTATCAGCCCGAAAATACGGGTGAGCTTCATGTTTTCTTTGAACATGAAGTAGCCGTAGATGATACAGTTGATAGGGTAAAGAACGAGAAGAAAAGATCCCCATGTGATGGGGGATTCAAAATTCAAATACACGAAAAGGTGCCACGCACGGTAAGGCGTGCCTATATGGATGAGAAGAAAGAAAGGAGCGATCACGAGCAGAGCAGTGGCCAGAACGACTCCTATTCGGCCAAGCGGTTTGTACTGTTCCATGCCGAAACCGTAGGCGAGCGTAGAGAGAATAAAAGAACCCGCACTCAAGCCTGTCAGGTAGAAATATATGGCTATATTCATCCCGAAGGCTTCTTGATGGACGATGTTGTAGAGTACTTGGACGTCCATGCCTATTTATCCTTATTTTCCTCTCTGGCCTCAACCGCATCTTGATCGAGATCAATGTAGAAAGTGTGAGGCTCGGTTCCAAGCTCTGCTTTTATGACCTGAACCGCCTTTCCGGCCACAGCTTTTGTCACGGCACTTTCGGGCTCGTTGAAATCTCCGAATAGAATGGCCCCGGTTGGACAGGCAACGACGCAGGCCGGATCGAGTCCTGCGTCGACGCGGTGATGACACCAGTAGCATTTTTCTGCGATTTTTGTCACTGGATTGATATACCTGACTCCATAAGGACAGGCGGCCATGCAGTAACGGCAGCCGATACACCGATGGGGATCGATGTATACGATTCCATCGGGCCGTTGAATAGAAGCTTGAACAGGACAAACCGTGACACAAATGGGCTTTTCGCAGTTATTGCATACGATAGGGAGGAAGAACTCCCTGCAATGAGGAAATGTTCCTTTTTCTATTTTTTTAACCCAGCTCCTCCAAACACTGAGGGGGACATCATTTTCGCTTTTGCAGGCCACTGCACAGGTGTTGCATCCGATGCATTTGCGCAGGTCAATCAGCATTGCGTAACGTGTTTTCTTACTCTTCATGGTCATCTGGTCCTTTTTCGCTTGTGGAGGATGTATGATCATCGGGATCCGCTCTATGATCGGGTTGCTGGATCTTTTGCTCTTCCGATCCTTCCACCCTCTCCATTCTTGCGAACCAATTCCTGATTTTGTCTGAAATGCCTTCTCGAGATTGAAAGATGACAAAAGATCCTATCAACAGAACGATCAAGACAAACAAGCCGTTCCCTATGAGATTCAGATCCGCCCATTTTGCCGAATCGAGATGAGTCGGACCTATTACAGGATTGGCTTTTGACTGTACATCGTGACAGCGCATACAGAAATCTTTGTACTCCCGTTTCATGCCGTGGGCTGAATCTTCGTAGTGACAGTTTATACACACTCTCATATCGAACTGCTCTGAGAAATCGCCCTTTCGGTGGCCGGATATTTTGCCCAAAGAGGTCCCCTCCAACAGCCCTTCTATCATGATTTCAGGATGACAGGTGCCGCAGGTCTCCGCAAGATTCGTCTCATGAACAGAAGATGACGGTTCATCGTGAGGGAGGACGTGGTGTTTGGTGTGACAGTCGAAGCAAAGAGGGAGTTCTTTGCCATGTGTAATGGGGGCAGAAAAGGTCTGGTGAATGTTCTTTTGGTATTCCTCGTCCTCTTCCGGGTGACAGCGGGCACAGTCAACATCAATGAACCCTTCCCTGAAGTGGAGGTAGGGATTGGCATTTCTATGGCAGTCGACGCAGGCGACCTTACCTTGCTGGTGAATGTCCCGGGACCATTCTTCAGGGTCGACAAAAAGGGGTCGCACCGTTCCATCAGACATGATTTGGGAGATTTCAGGCTTTCCGTGGCAAGACAGGCAGTCCTGGTCTGGAAAGACAGCCGGTTGAGAATTTGCCTGCTTGAACAAGAGAAAGAATAAAAGGAATGAGTAAAATGAGTATTTTACTAAATGCATTGTTTACAGAGATGAAGAAATCATTCGAGAACAAGATTTCGTAGCATATTGAGTCTAGGATGTCAAGGCAGCTTGCCTTCTCATGATTCGGATATGTTTTTCATTAAATCTAGAAAGGTATGGCCAGACCCCATTGAATCTTGTGAAATGTTTTCTTGTTTCCCAGTGGGCTTTCCTCGATATCTTTCCAAACACTGGCGCCGATAGAAACCTCCAGATAATTCAGGATTCTCACCCGGAAGATCAGGTCAGCCAGAAACGCTTGACCAAGCGAGAACAGGGATTCGGATTGGCCTATGATTTGAAGGCTGAGGCCGAATGTTTCATCAAACCATGCTCCCATTCTGATTCCATACTCCTGAACCAATTCATCCCCTGAGAGATCGAGATGGCTGTTGTGGTTGGTATGGTAAAGAAACCACGTGAAAGGCTCGATATAGAAAATGCCCTGCTGAAAAGGGAGCCCAAATCCCAAATAATTGCGATTCATAAAAAAAGCATATCCTTCCAGGACACTCTGATAGTCGGAATCATGATTGCTGTCGTGACCGAAAATCAGGACTAAGTGCTCGAAGGGCGCATACCTGAGCGTAAAATTCCAATCAAATTTCGTCCTTTTGCTTCCATCGTCATGGGTCACAAGCTGAGCGAGAAAGGAGAGGTTTTCAGTAAAGAAAATAGAAGTGCGAAATCCATAGGTCCACCGATCTTCTGGACCCGTGAGATCATTGAAGCTGGGAAAGTTGCTGGGAAGCTGAAGCTGTCCAAAAAACTCTCCATGCAGGAATAATTTTTTTTCCCGGAAGAGAGGTTTTTTGTCTTTATAAGGGCGATAGATGAAAATCTCATATCCGAACAGATTCTTCCCGCTCCAGATGAAAAAAAAGCACAGAATCGAAGTCAAGAACTTTCTCGATAAAGTGTTCAAATTCATTGTGTTCAAATTTATCCTATTTATGACTTTTTTTATTGCCATCTGTCAAGAAAAAATCCAGCGGCAGGTATTTTGCTCATGAGATGCTTCATAACTGGATGTTGGAGAGCGTGCAGAGAAAATGTATAATACCTTCGAATTTTTCGGGAGAAGAGAAAAATGGACAAAAGATTCGACATGGCAGTGATAGGGGGAGGGCCTGGTGGATATGTTGCGGCTCTAAGAGGCGCCCAGCTCGGAAAAAAAGTCGTGCTTTTCGAAAAGGAAGCTGTTGGAGGGACGTGCATGAATTGGGGCTGCATCCCGGCTAAATTTCTGCTGCATGAAACCAGGGTATTCAAAGAGGCCAAAGAGAACAAGCATATTGATGGTCCCTTAGATTCCTTGAAATGCAATTGGGAAAGAGTCCAAAGGCAGAGAATGGAAATTGTCGAACGATTTGTCAGAGGCATCGAGTTCCTGTTGAAAAAAAATGGCGTTCAGGTTGTCAAGAAAGAAGCAGAGCTTTCGGATGAAAAAAAAGTCGAGATAAATTCAGATGGAGAAAGACAAACCTTTGTGGCCGAAAAAGTCATCTTAGCTACAGGGTCGAGGCCTTCGGAACTTCCTTTTATTAGCCCGAATGGGAAGGAAATCATAACCAGTCGGGAAGCCCTGAGTCTTGTTGAAATTCCAGATGACATGATTGTCATCGGAGCTGGAGCCATAGGGCTCGAAATGGGAGTGATTTTCCAAAGAATGGGCTGTCAAGTCAGCGTTTTGGAGATATTACCCACTATCCTTCCCGGAAGTGATCAAGGAATGACCACTCGTCTGGAGAGAAGTCTCAAGCGTCAGGGCATGAAAATTTATACTCAGATGAAAATCCAAAAGCTCTCTCTCGAACAGAGAAGAATGACAGCTAGGGGCACCTGTTTAAAGGATAACAAGCCTTTTACCTTCAGTGCTCAGAAGGTCCTAATGGCTGTAGGACGGAAGCCAAATTCCGAAGTTTTCAGTGAGAGATTTCAAGGAATTGTTGATGAGAGGGGATTCGTTAAAGTGAACCCTTTTTTGGAAACGAATATTTCTGATGTCTTCGCCATCGGAGATTTAACGGGAGGAAAACTGCTGGCTCACAAGGCCTCTCACGAAGGGATCATAGCGGCTGAAAACTCTTGTGGACACAAGAGAGAAATAAGCTACGATGCTCTCCCCATGGCTGTTTATACGGAGCCGGAGTATGCTTCTGTAGGATTGACTCAAGAGGAGGCCATGGATAAAGGAATAAAGGTTCAAATAGGCGAATTTTCCCTCCAGGCGAATGGAAGGGCCCTCACGATGGGAAAGCCTGAAGGAATGGCCAAGATCATTGCCGATGAAAAGGATCGAATCATCGGAGCTCATCTGTTAGCTCCCAACGCGAGTGAACTTCTCGCAGAGCTCACATTATGCATAGCTAAAAGAATGTCTCTTCAGGAGGTTTCTTCGCTCTATCACATCCATCCCACATTGTCTGAAGCGGTGATGGAAGCGGCTCTCAAAGCAAAGGGGGAGGCTCTTCATGTTTTGAATAGCTGAGGATGAGGAGCAAGAATGTCTCAATTGATATAACCCAGAGCCTTCAGCCTTTCCCTGAGGCTCTGGTCCAGAGTGACCTCCTCTTGACGTTTTCTCTGCTGGTCTGCTTTTTGGCTCAAGTCCTCGATTTTTTGGAGAAGGTCAAAACAGAGATCTCTATAAGTGATGTGAAAAGCCAGGTTTTTTGTCTCGTTTGGGTCCGTTTCTGTATCGTAGAGCTCAATTTGGGAGCCGTTGAAATCTCGGCTGATTCGCTCTATATACGGAGAGACGATCCTTCGATTGAGGATGAGTTTGAAATGGTCCTTATTGACTGCTATGACCGTGGGAGCGAAATCAAATTCTCTCAAGGCCAAATCGCAGATATAAGATCTCTGTTTTTTTTCTTTTCCTTTCACAATTGGCAGGAGGGATCGTCCATCGAACATTTTTGAAGAGGCCTTGATCTCCAAAAAATGGAGGACGGTCGGCAGGATGTCGGTGATGCGGGCAATGTTTTCGACATGTAAACCCCTGTATTGCTGCCCGGGAAATTTGATGATCAAGGGAATCTTTATACTCTCATTGTAGATACTGTGATCGTGAAGCCATGCTTTATGATCGTAAAACTCTTCACCATGGTCGCTGGTAAGGATAATCAATGACTTTTCGTAGAGTCCGAGCGTTCTCAGCTTGTTCAGAATAGGCTGGACAAAGGCCACATCCGTGTATTTGATCTCTCCGTCGTACAGATCGATGATATTTTGCATTTCATCTTGAGAAAAATGAGTATCGAACCGGCCTTTTCCCTCAAAAAGGGTTTCCATTTTAACCTGCTTCCACTTTGAGTTTTTATCTAAAAATTCTTTTCCTACAGGAGAGAGATTTGCATAGGGATCGTGAGGCTGGTAGGTGTGGAGAAAAAGAAAAAAATCTTTACTCCTGTTCTTTTCAATCCAATCCGAAGCCATTTCCCCCAAACGCTCGGCTTCGTCAAGACGAATAGCCAGGTCGCCGTAAAGCTTGATTTCTTGATAAGAGTCGAATCCCTTAGAAAATCCATACGTTTCGCTTAGATATCCTCCGCCAGTAAAAGCTGCACAGACATATTGTTCCCTGCGGAGAATATCTGCCAGAGTTGTCGTTTCTCTGTTCATTTTCTGAAGAGGAAAATACACTTGATGATGAAGGCAGTCCAGAGATGTCAGCATGGAGACATGGGCCGGAAGCGTCCATGATGTCGAGCTGTAAATATTTCTGAAGAGAACTCCGTCGGATGCTAAACTGTCGATTCCAGGGCTGACCTCTCTCGGATATCCATAACAGCTGAGATGATCGGGTCTAACCGTATCCAAAGAAATCAGGATGATATTCGGGCGTTTCGTTTCCGAACTTTGATAGATCAGTGGATTCACCCAGACCGGAACGATCGGAGGGGTGATTTTCTCGAAGTCCTCTGGATGAGTTTCTGAAGTTAGGAAAGCAAGCTGCACTTTGCTTCCAGCATAAGGCTTCAAGTCGATCTTCTTATAGATGATATTCCTATTGCTCTCCCAGACGATTGTCTCCTTTAGAAGGGTTGTCTCGTTGGCAGATGTGGTGAGAATGATCTGGAATTGAACAGGAATTTCCGAGGCTCTCCTATGGAATTCGTTCAGAATACCATACCCGACTTCAAGAACTGCATCTGGGGGAATTTTAATATCCATACGGAATTCACTTTCAGGGAGAGCCATCAATGAATTCAAGGCGTATTCATCGAAGGGTATCTTCTTTTTCAAAGAATACGGATTGTTTTCTGTTCCGGCATCATACAGGGGAAATTTATTCTTGAGGCCGTAATAATAATTGACGGTCGAGGGCACGGCTTTTTCATTTTTTTCGGGAAGAGCCGCAGAAGTATAGTATTGAAAGAGAAATGTATCCCCAGGTGCTTCTTGGCTTTTCCCTCGTGGTTTGGAGAGGAGCAAGATGTCAGAAGAACTGGCAATTTTCACCATACCGAGTACGACGGGATCGGTGATATCAGATGTATCGCTGTTTTCATCAAACTTCATTTCAACGGTATATCTGCCCAACTTTGTTTTCTGCCTGATCCTGAACCACTTTTTCCGAGTGATGACTAACTCTTTCTGGACAGAGTCGTTGAATGTTATGATCAATCGTGGTCTGAATTTTTCCCAGCTTGGATTTGCCACATACAGATCGATGATGACTTCTCCGTCTGGAAAGAGTTTTTCGAAGCGAAAAGGATTTTCTTGATTGAGGGGGATGCCGCGTCTTTTATTATCATATCCTTCGAATCTTCTCAGATCCAGAGTTTCTTCGGTTGAAATCCATCTCCACCCTGTTTTTTTCTTCGAAGAAGCGCTGAGATACTCGATTTCCCTGCCATTCTTGAGCAGTTTTATCGCTTCCGGGGACTCAGATTCATGATTCCCCAGAATAGAACAGCGGCTTGAAAAACCCCAAATCTCTTGATCCTGATCAGATAGCTCAGGAATGTATTTCCATTCTCCGGTGATGTCTTCCTCGATAAAGTTGAACCGCTGGATAATATCTTTGAGTGGCGATTCGATGATATTCTTCGAGGAAAGAGTGTCTATTATCCGGATCATTCGATCGTCTTTTTCTTCCAGAATACTGCAGGAAATTAAACCGAGCAGGATCGACAAAAGAAAGAGATGAGTGATTTTTTTCGTGGTTCCTGGCATTGTTTTTATAACTAAATAGAGTGCTTCTCTCCTTGATGATAGGCTGGAATCAGACCTACATTCCTGGGGTGAGATATTCGCAAACATCATTATGAAAGAATCAAAAAAATTTGTCAAAAATGTTTGCATCTTTTAATTCTTTTTTATAAAATCTATGCCTTTATAATAAACACATGATCGAACTCTTCTTGGTTTTTGCTGTCTTTGGAATCCTGGGAGTCGTATTGGTGCTGCTCAATAAGTTCCTGGGACCCGTAAGATCAAATCCCACCAAGGAAACTCAGTTTGAGTGCGGGAGTCCTTATTTACAAGAGGGCATCAACCCATTTCCGGTGAAATATTACCTCGTCGCATTTCTTTTTCTGTTGTTCGATATCGAAGTTGTTTTCTTTTTTCCCTGGGCATTGATATTCAAGGAGATGGGACTGACAGCTCTGATTGTCATGTTTGCTTATATTCTCATCCTTCTTTGCGGTTTCATTTATGCATGGAAAAAAGGGGCTTTCCAGTGGGAACGTTGACTTTTTTTAGGCTGAATAGAGAAAAAACATCATGAAAGGCGGATTTATAACCACCACACTCAATTCCATGCTGGGATGGGGAAGGAAGTTTTCCTTGTTCCAGTACCCGTTCATTACGGCCTGTTGTGGTATGGAATACATGTCTGTAGCCTGTGCTCACTATGATCTGGACAGATTTGGAATGGGGTGGACAAGATTTACCCCCAGACAAGCCGATATGCTGCTGGTAGTAGGTACGATCACTCATAAAGAAGCCCCGGTGCTTAAGACCGTTTATGACCAGATGACAGAACCCAAATGGGTTGTGGCATTCGGAGCCTGTGCTGTGAGCGGAGGCATTTATGACAATTATGCAGTGGTCCAGGGAATAGACCGCATCATCCCTGTGGATGTGTATATACCTGGATGTCCTCCCCGGCCAGAAACCATCCTCAATGCATTGATCAAACTGCAGGAGAAAATCCAGAAAGAAGGGCATGAATGGAGATGGCAAAGGAAAAAATTCTAGAAGACCTCAACTTGAGATTCGCCGACAGTATCATAAGCGTAACAGTCCAGTTCGGCGACGAAATCATTCTTTTCAAAAAAGAGGCTCTTCTGGATATGGTTAAATTCCTGATCGAGGAACCATACAACTTCACCATGCTTCTGGACCTCACCTGCGTCGATTATGAGGGAGAAAAAGAACGTTTCGAAGTGGTCTATCATCTTTTCTCCTTGAACAACAAACTGCGCTTGAGATTGAAGACCCGGTTGAGCGAGTCTGATGTGGAAATAGACTCTCTTACCTCCGTATTTCAGAATGCCAACTGGCTGGAAAGAGAGGCCTATGATATGTTCGGCGTCCATTTCAAAGGACATCCCTACCTGAGAAGGCTGTTCATGTACGAGGGGTTTGAGGGGCATCCTCTACGAAAGGATTACCCCTTACGCAGACAACAGCCGAGGATTCGTTTAAAAAAGTAAGATGAAGTACAGGATTCAACAAGAAGCCCGAGAAGGGACCATGCTTCTGAACATGGGCCCCTCCCATCCGGCCATGCACGGCACCACCAGGATTATGCTGGAGCTGGATGGAGAGAAGATCGTTAATTGTGAATTGGAGATGGGTTATTTGCACAGAGGGTTTGAGAAGATCTGCGAAAACAAATCCTATTTCAATCTTTTGATATATACAGACAGATTGAATTATGTATCTCCTTTGATAAACAACACAGGCTATGTCATGACCATGGAAAAGATGCTGGGGATAGATGTCCCAGAACGCGCCCAATACATTCGGGTCATCATGTGCGAATTCTCGAGGGTGTGTGATCATCTTACGGCATTGGCTGCCATGTGTATGGAGTGCGGGGCATTCACGGTGTTTTTGTACATGATGAAAGCTCGAGAGTATATCTGGGACCTTATGGAACAGACAACCGGAGCCCGTATGACGACTTCCTATATTCGGATCGGAGGAGTGAGATCAGACTTTCCATCCGATTGGAAAGAGACCACTCAAAAAGCCATCGAGGAAACGAGAAAAGTCTTGAAAGATTGCCATGGCTTAATCAGCAAAAACAAGATTTTTCTCAACCGAACCAGAGATGTGGCAGTCATATCGCCTGAAACCGCCATCAACTACGGATGGACAGGTCCCTGCCTCCGGTCAACAGGCGTTTATTATGACGTCCGTAAGACATTCCCTTACCTCGTTTATGATCAACTGGATTTTGAAGTTCCTTTAGGGGAAAAAGGAGATAACTTTGACCGGTACATGGTCCGGATGCTGGAAATGGAGCAGAGTTTGAGGATGGTGGAGCAGTGCATGAGAAAGATTCCTAAATCTTCTTCATCTTCTCATTTGATGGCTTCAGGCATGGAACCAGCAGAAGCGATCAAGTCTTCCAGAACAAAAAAGCCCCAGGGAAGGATTGAGCTTTCTCCTAATCTCGAAGGGGCTGAGAAGGATATATATCCAGGCATCCTTTCAGGCAAAGGATGTATCATCCCTCCTAAAGAAGATACCTATACTACAATCGAAGGCCTGATCCGTCATTTTAAATTCTTCATGAGAGGTCATGGAATCCGGCCTCCAAAAGGAGAGGTGTATTTCTCGGTTGAAGGCGGAAGCGGAGAGCTGGGATTTTATATCGTTTCCGACGGTACGGATAAGCCTTACCGTCTCCACTTGCGCGCTCCGTGCTTCCACATCGTCTCCTCGCTCGAAGACATTATCCGCGGTCACTACGTGGCGGATGTGATTCCCACTTTTGGATCGATGAATATGATCGGCGGAGAATTAGACAGATGAGTCCCGCGCTAACAGAGAAAACCAGGAAAAAAATCGAAGAAATCGTGTCTCGCTATGCAAGAAAAGAGGCCGCTCTGCTCCCTGTTTTACATCTCGTTCAGAATGAAGTGGGCTTCATCTCCTCGCAGGAAGAAAAACAGGTGGCCGATCTTCTGAACATAAGGCCCATAAAAGTGAAAGAGGTGGTGACTTTTTACACCATGATCAACCAGGAGCCTGTGGGAAGATATCATATCCAGGTCTGTTCGAACATAAGCTGTTCCCTTCTAGGAGCTGAATCTCTTATAGACCATTTGAAAGCCAAGCTGGGGGTCGAAGTAGGGGAGACAACCCAGGATAAAAAATTCACCCTTTCCACAGTCGAATGTCTGGGTGCGTGCGAGCAGGCTCCTAACATGATGATCAATTTTGACTATTACGGAAATTTAGACAAAGAAAAAATCGATGAAATCTTGGACAATCTAGAGTAGAAAAAGTGGAAGAGAAAATATTAACTAAAAATTTCGGCCTCAAAAATTTGTTCAAGATCGACGTTTACCTCGAGAATAAAGGATATCAGGCAGTAAAAAAAGCCCTTGCGAAAATGAAACCGGATGAAATTTTGGAAGAGGTAAAAGCGGCTAACTTGAGAGGCAGGGGAGGAGCCGGCTTTCCCGCTGGTGTAAAATGGAGTTTCGTTCCCAAAGATGTCGATAAGCCCAAATATCTGTGTGTGAATGCGGATGAGGGAGAGCCAGGAACGTTCAAGGACCGTTACATCATGAGCCACAATCCCCATCTTCTCATCGAAGGCATCATCATCACCTCCTTTTGTGTTGGAATCAACACAGCGTACATTTATATCAGAGGAGAGTACGAAGCCGTTGCCCTCCGTCTAGAGAAAGCAATCTCTGAGGCGTATGAGAAAAATTTCCTCGGAAAAAATATATTAGACACCGGATTCGATCTGGATGTCTATGTTCACCGAGGAGCTGGAGCCTATATTTGCGGGGAAGAGACTGCCCTGCTCGAATCTCTGGAAGGGAAAAGAGGCAATCCCCGTTTGAAACCCCCTTTTCCGGCTGCCATCGGTCTTTTTGAATGTCCTACCGTGATCAACAACGTCGAAACTCTCTCCAACATACCGTTTATCATTCTAAATGGAGCAGAACGGTTTTGTCAGGTGGGACTGCCAAAGGATGGAGGCACGCGAATTTTCGGTGTCAGCGGCATGATTCAAAAGCCCGGGATCTATGAATTGCCGATGGGAACGAGCCTCAAAGATATTATCTTTCGATATGCAGGGGGGATGAAGGAAGGGAAGAAGCTGAAAGCCGTCGTTCCAGGGGGAATGTCCTCACCCATCCTCAAGGCAGATGAGGCCGATATCCCTATGGATTTTGATTCACTAGTAGAAGCAGAATCCATGCTCGGTTCGGCCGCAGTCATTGTCATCGATGAAGAAACATCCATGCTGGATGTTCTCGCGCTGGTGACAAAATTCTACTCTCATGAATCTTGCGGACAATGCACCCCCTGTCGAATAGGGAATTCATGGATAAACAAAATTGTCAAAAGGATCATCGATGGCAGAGGAACCGCGGATGATTTGGATAAAATCGTTCAGCTAGCTAACAATATGTTAGGCAAAACCCTGTGTCCTTTAGGAGACGCAGCCGCTATGCCCATATTGTCCATCATCCAGAAATTTCGCGAGGAGCTCGAAACCTCCCTTAAAGACTGAAGGCAGGAGAGAACAGAGGCTATGGTGAAGTTTTTTATCGACGAAAAAGAGCTAGAAGTTGAAGACGGGATAACTATCCTGGAAGCTGCTGAAAGCGTTGGTTTGCACATTCCTCATCTCTGCTATCACAAAGCTTTTATTCCCCAAGGGAGTTGCCGCATATGTTTGGTCGAAATAGAGGGACTTCCCAAACTGGAGTTAGCCTGTTCTACTCGAGTGCGGGATGGGATGAAGGTCTCGACCAAAAGCGAACGGGTCATCGATGCGCGCAAAGGAGTTTTGGAGTGTCTTTTAGCCGAGCATCCCATAGATTGTCCCATTTGTGATAAAGCCGGGGATTGCAAACTCCAGGATTATTACGAGGAATACGGGCTTTTTGATGGTGAATTCAAAGAGCATAAAGAGAAGAGGCAAAAAAAGATCGAGATCGGCAATAATCTCCTTCTTGACCAGGAGAGATGCGTGCTTTGCCGAAGATGCGTCCGATTCCTGAGAGAAGTGACCAGAACCGAAGAATTGGGAGTTTTCCAGCGCGGCATCCATACGGAAGTAAACCTCTACGATGGAATATTCATCGAAAATAATTATTCCGGCAACCTTGCTGAAATCTGTCCTGTGGGAGCCATCACGGATATGGATTTTAGATTCAAAACCCGGAGCTGGTTCCTGAAAAGCGAGGCGTCCATCTGTCCACTCTGCAGTCGAGGATGCAATATTTTTATCGAATCTCATCAAGGATTTTCACGGTTTTCACTGCCCAAGCGGGTCTACAGGATAAAGACCCGGGAAAATGAGAAGATCAACGGATTATGGATTTGTGATAGAGGCCGCTATGGCTATTCCTATATCGATGAAGACCGTATTGACAAAATTCAGGTCAAAAATTCTTCAGAATCCTCAGGCTGGAAGGAATGGATGCCGCTTTTGGCCGGAAAAATCAAACGTCTGCACTATATGAAAAGGTCAAATCGAATGGGGCTGATCCTCCACACTTGGCTCACCAACGAGGAACTCTATCTTATTGATAGACTCTTCAGAAAAGAACTGGGGATCGAGAAAATCTGTTTTATGGATCCTCCTGAGGGGGAAGGAGACGGCTTTCTCTTGACTGCCGAGAGAACTCCGAACAGAAGGGGTGCTCAAGAGCTGGGTTTTGACATTCAATCGAGTGATTGGGAAAATTTCTATGATAAGTTGGAAGTTCTTCTGGTCTTTGGTTCTCCTCTCTTCGGTAAGTCAGATATCGCTGCCTTGCAGACAGCCTTGTATGATGTGGAGACCAAAGTCCTCTTCGCTTCCCATGGACATGAGATTCAATCCCTTTTTGATGCGGTCATACCCGTGTCCTTGATCCCTGAAAAGGAGGGATCGCTGACCAATACAGAAGGAATTGTTCAGGTTTTTGCTTCAGCGCTGGAGGCTCCAGGCGATGGGCAGGCTGAATGGAAGCTTATGGTGCAGTTAGCCAAAGGATTAAAGATAGATTACAAATTCTACGGCCGTCTTTCATCTCCAAAGATCATCCGTAAGGAGATGAAAAAAGAAATTTCTTTCTTCGAGAAGAACAGTGAGTGAGTGGATTATTGTACTGATCAAAATTGTGTGTGCACTGGTCTGGTTTCTGATGATCACCCTGTATTTAACTTGGGTGGAAAGAAAAGAGAGTGCTGTCATCCAGGACAGAGTGGGAGCGAACCGCGCCTCCATTTTGGGTCTTCGCATCATCGGACTTTTTCAGCCGTTCGCCGATGCGATAAAGATGGTCTTCAAGGAAGATTTCACTCCGCGTTTCTCGAGAAGATTTTTACACAATCTGGCTCCTTTCGTTTCCTTTTTCTTTGTCGCCATTACCATCTCGGCCATTCCTTTCGGAGATGTCCTCAAGATCGGCGGAAGGGAGATCAAGCTTCAAATCGTTGACTTCAATGTGGGCCTTTTGTTCGTATTGGCCATGTTGTCTTTAGGGATTTATGGTGTGATCCTGGCGGGATGGAGCTCGAACAACAGATATACTCTACTGGGCGGAATGCGTGGTGCAGCTCAACTGGTATCCTATGAGGTAGCGCTGGGCCTTTCTCTGATTGGTTTGATCATGGTCTACCCCTCTTTAAAGCTCTCAGAGATCGTCCAATATCAAGGAGACTTGCTGTTCGGCTGGCTCCCAAAATGGGGGATATTCCTCCAGCCTTTGGGTTTGCTTGTTTTTTTCTTCGCAGCGCTTGCCGAGACTAAAAGAGTTCCCTTCGATCTCCCCGAGGGAGAAAACGAGATCGTCGGATTTTTCACCGAATATTCCGGTCTCAAATGGGGTCTTTTTATGATGACTGATTTTATGGAAGTCCTCATCATATCCACTCTCCTGACTACCTTGTTTTTCGGTGGCTGGCAAGTCCCCTGGCTGTCTGCTGATGGATTTCATTTTCCCTGGGGCGGGCAGTGGCTGCTGCCTCATGGTGTCGTGGTTTTGTTTCAAGTTCTCGCATTTAACTTGAAAGTCTTCTTTTTCTGCTGGCTTCAGGTTCTCATCCGCTGGACTTATCCGAGGTTCCGGTATGATCAGATCATGGATTTGGGATGGAAACTCCTGGTGCCATTGAGCCTTATAAATATAGCGGCAACTGCGATTTTTATGAGCATCTAGAATGATTAAAGCACTGGAATATTTTATCGAGATAATCAAGGGAAGCCTCATCACAATTCGCCATTTCGTGGTGAACATGTGGTTCCATATCTTGAAAGCTTTGAGAATAAAAACCGATAGAAAGGGCGCTGTCACCATCCAGTACCCAGAAGAAAAAAGAGCGCTTGCCCCGAGACACAGAAGTCTGCACAGGCTGATGAAAAGAGAGGATGGGAAGCCGCGCTGCGTGGCCTGCTTGCTTTGTGTCACGGCATGCCCTTCTGAATGCATTTTTGTGGAAGCCGCCGAAGACCCTGATCCTGAGATCCAGAAATATCCTTCCACATTCGTCATCGATTTGAGCCGGTGCTGTTTTTGCGGTTTTTGCGTTGAAGCCTGTCCAGAGGACGCCATCCGCATGGATACAGGAGAAATCGAATTCGCCGAATATTCTCGTGACGATTTGATCTATAATCTCGAAAAGCTCACTTGATGGCCACAGAAAAATTATCTTTGGGTCGATTCACTGTCTATGGACTCCGAGATGGCTACTTCTACTTGGACGGAGGTTCCATGTTCGGTGTGGTGCCTAAAGTCTTATGGGAAAAGATATACACTCCCGACAAAAAAAACCGCATCCAGATGGGCCTCAATTCACTTCTCGTCAAAACCGGGAGGGCATTAGTTCTCATAGAGACGGGAATCGGATCGGAACTCGATCCGAAATTCTCTCGATTTTATTCTGTGGAACAGAATCCAGGACTTCTGGGAGAGCTGAGGAATCTGAACGTCGAGGCAGAGGACATCGATGTTGTGATCAATACCCATCTTCATTTTGACCACTGCGGAGGGAATACATATCGAGACGGAAAAGGAGAATTCGTTCCTGCCTTTCCCAAGGCCAGATACGTGATTCAAAGGGGCGAATGGGATTACGCTCTTCATCCATGTTACAGGGACAAACCCAGTTATATGAGCGAGAATTTCGCACCACTAGAAAAATATGGACTTCTTCGATTGGTCGACGGAGACACGGAGATTACCGAAGGTGTGGAAGTTGTCATGGTTTCTGGGCACACTTCAAGCCACCAATGTGTGAAGATCACCTCGGAAGGGAAAGTCTTGTTTTTTCTTGGAGACTTGGTCCCCATGTCCGCTCATGTGGGTCTCTCTTATATCATGAGCTATGATCTTTTTCCGCTTGAAACATTGGAGAACAAAAAGAAATATTTCGAACAGGCCATTGCCCAAGATTGGACCATCGCTTTTGTCCACGATCCTCATATTTTCTTTGGAAGGATCGGAAAAAAAGACCATAAATATGTTTGTTTGAATTTGGATGCATAGATCGAATGATTCCGCCGTACTCTGGTTTCGGCTATAATATGAGAGAAAGGATGAACCATGTCCGGAAATAAAGAAAAGATTGCCTGTCATGTTTGTAAAAAGATGATTCCAAAAGCCACAGCCTTGCATGCAGAAGGAGAAGAGTACGTCCTCCATTTTTGCAACTTGGATTGCATGGATTATTGGAAAAAAAGAGAGAAAGAAGAAGGCAAGGAGCCAAAATCCGACGAATAAAACACCGACAAATAAAGGAATCCCAAGAATCCCGTCTTTTGCTGTGGGAAGCATGCAGACGACAACATGAATGCATGCTTCGGTGAAGAACGCTGAACACGTTTCCCCGTGTTTTCTGTCCCTTAATATCCCAACAAATCCAATCATGATTTTTTTTAGGAAAAAAGAACCGGAATTTGTCACTTCAGGAATATTTATTTATAATGAATCGAGCCTTTTCTCTTGCATGCGGTGACAAACATTTAGACTGGGAAAGTCAGCCGGGACATACCGCGAAGGAGGATGAGATGGATTACAGGGCGGAGTTGAAAAAGGCCCACAAGATGTCAGCCGTCCTCCATATAGCATTCATGGCGACCCTGATACTCTATGCGCTTGTAGTTGAGATTCTCAGAGGAGGTCTTCAGGATTTTCACGGTTTTTTGGAGGATGTCAGCCTCTCCTGGATTCGATATATCTTCTATGTCCTGGGATTTGCCCAGATATTCATCATACGCTTTCTCAGGGAAAAGCTTTTCCAAGGAATGACTTCTGGGAATGAGCGAATCCTCGTCACTCGCATCGTCAGAATCTCGATTTTCATTTCTGCCCTCTGCGAGGTGCCGGCTCTTCTCGGCTTGGTACTTTTTCTCTTGGGCGGCAACACAAGAGAATTTTACATATTGGCTTTTATCTCTCTTGTGCTTTTTATTTTGTATTTTCCTCGGCATTCAAACTGGTTAGAGTGGATAAAAACTGAGACCAGACAGTAAATTTTTTTGACATGGATAAAAAAAGGAGAAATCTGAGCATGTTGATTCCAACCATTGTCATGGCTGTTCTTGCGGTTGTCCTTCTTGTTGTAGGCTATTCAAAGGGAGGCGGAGAGCACATCCAGGGATTGCGTTCGGGCATAAAAATGATCGTGGAAATACTCCCCCTCTTGCTCTTCGCCTTTATCGTGGCAGGAATGGTTCAGGTCCTGCTCCCTCAAGAAATGCTGTCGAGATGGATAGGCGAGGAATCAGGATTGAAAGGCATTTTCATAGGAACGCTGGCTGGAGGATTAACCCCAGGAGGTCCTTATGTCAGCCTGCCTTTAGTCGCTGGCCTGCTGAAAGCTGGAGCCGGAGTCGGAACCCTGGTGGCTTTTTTGACCGCCTGGTCTCTGTGGGCCGTGGCGAGATTGCCGATGGAGTTCGGTATCCTGGGCTGGAAGTTCACTTTTGTTCGTCTGGCCTGCACGTTCTTTTTCCCACCTATTGCTGGATTTCTTGCCCAGATATTTTTTGCGGGAGTCAAATAGGAAACGATCCATCGCAGCCGCACGACGAGATTTTATTTGATCATAGATGAGAACCCTTTCAGAAGAAAGGAGGGAAAAATGAACCTTGACAAGAAACTTCAATCTGTTTTCTTAGTTTTGCTTTTACTCGCCCTTTCGGTTCCCCCTGCGGCAGCTCTCCCGGATAAAATACAAAGAATAAAATATGAGATCTGGGTCGAATTGGACGGACAAAACAAGATGCTCCATGGAAGGGAGAAAATCATCTGGGTCAACCGAACCCAGGATACTGTCCATGATATGTGGTTTCATCTCTACTACAATGCCTTTAAAAATGAAAAAAGCACCATGCTGCAGGAAGCAAAAGAGGAATCGTTTGGCCCGCTGGGTCTCACAGTAGAGGATGGAGAGTGGGGTTGGATCGATGTTATCAGTATCAAATTGGCCGATGGACGCGATCTTCGGCCCACAATGGAGTTCATGAGGCAGGATGAGCCCGTTCATCCCGAAGATCAGACTGTCATGCGCGTGGTGTTTCCAGAGCCTGTCAAACCTGACGAAGAAGTCCATCTTCAGATTGAATTCCAGTCAAAAATACCCAGAGGCGTCCAAAGGACAGGATACTATAAGGATTCTTATTTCATCGCCCAGTGGTTTCCAAAGCCCGGCGTTTATGAGGAAGGAAAGGGCTGGAACTGCCATGAATACCATCTCAGCTCAGAATTCTACGCCGATTTTGCGGATTTTACAGTTCACATCACGGTCCCTGAAAATTTAATCGTCGGAGCTTCGGGTAAGCAAATCAAAGCCACGGCTAATGAAGCGGAAAAGACTGTGACCTATACGTTTTCTCAGGCAAGTATCCACGATTTTGCATGGACCGCTGACCCTGATTTTTTAAAAATCGAGAGGGATTTTATTGCAGATAAAGAGGTCAGCACTGAAGAATACGAAGAAGTCTCACGCAGGCTTTGGATTCCAGTGGAAAGCGTGAAGCTGAATGATGTAAAAATGATTTTATTGATCCGAAAAGAGCACAGAAATCAGACCAACCGACATTTTCAGGCCCTCAAATCAGCCATTAAATACTATGGTCTTTGGTACGGTCCCTACCCCTATGAAACAGTGACCATGGTTGATCCTCCCTTCAGAACAGGAAGCGGCGGGATGGAATACCCCACATTATTCACCGCTGGAACGGGCGTTTTAACGAGTAAAAAAGTCCATTCGCCAGAAGGTGTCATCATCCACGAGTTCGGACATGGGTATTGGTATGGCCTCTGTGCGAACAATGAATTTGAGGAGGCGTGGCTGGATGAAGGCATCAACAGCTATTCGACAGGAAAGGTCCTTGCCGAGGCTTATGGCCCCGGCGCCTTTCCCGCATCGTTCAACAGAATTCCGCTCAATTGGTTTTTTGAAATGCCCGATTATTATGATTATGAGCTTGATCGGGCTTTAGGAATCCACGTGGTTGAACTGGATCCGATCACCACGTATTCGTGGAAGTTTTACAACCGAGGCAGCTATGGATTGAACGTATACTTTCGGGCCTCTACCTGCTTGTACACCCTTGAAAGACTGGTCGGTCAAGATACCATGATAAAGATACTGCGTACTTTCCAGATGCGCTTTCGGTTCAGACATCCCCACACTCAGGATTTCATCGTTGTGGTCAACGAGGTTTCGGGGCGAGACTTGACCTGGTTTTTCGAAGAACTCTTTTTTTCGACATTGAATTTTGACTACGGGATATCCTTTCTCGATTCTCGGGAAAAAGAACAGTATGTGCGGGGTGTCTTTGACAAGAATGGGGAAAAAGAAGAGTTGACAAGCAAGAAGGTAAAGAATCTGAGAAGAAAAGAAAAAAAGAACGACGCAGAAGAGACCTATATAACCGAGGTGGTGGCTCGCCGATTCGGAGAAGCGAGACTGGGGGGAGATGCAACTTTAAAACTGAATGTTGTTTTTGAAGATGGAAGCGAAGAGGTCAGGCTTTGGAGAGGAAGAGAAAGATGGAAGAGATTCAGATTTGAGAGGACGAGCAAAGCCGCCTATGCACACATAGATCCAGAAAACATCTGGATCATTGATTCCAACCTAGCCAACAACAGTTTAGAGAGGAAACCGTCCCGGAGCGGGATATGGAAGGTGACCTCTCGCTTATTCTTTTTCGTCCAGAATTTCATGCAATTGATTTCGGGATTGAGCTAGGAAGGAGGGAAAGATGGGAGTATTCAAGCTGTTTGGATTAGGATTTCAAACCGTCAATAAAAGGATAAAAGTTGCTGTCTACCTTTGGACATTTAACTTCCTCTTTTCTCTTGTTGTAATCGCTCCCTTTTATTTCCTGCTCCAGAAAGAATTTTCTCGGTCGCTGCTGGAAAATCAAATGGCAACCGGAGTTGATTTTATGATCTGGATGGGGGACTTCATCTTTAAATACAAAGATTTCTATCCTGCTTTGTGGGGAGGAATTCTTGTTCCATTGGTTCTATATCTCTTCTTCAATATTTTTCTCTCGGGAGGAATAATTGGCAGAATCGCTTCTCCTCTTGAGAAGACAAATTTGGGCAATTTTCTTTCGGATTGTGGGAAATACTTCTTCAGATTCTTTCGGGTTTTCCTGATGTCTCTAATCGGATTCCTCATCTTTTTTGGAGTCATATACAGGCTGACTTCCATAGTTATAGGTCTTTGGACGAAGAATGCCTCAACAGAGTGGCCTCCCATTTTTGCCTCCAATATCAAGTTTCTGATCGCTGTCCTGCTCTTTTCCCTCGTCCGAATGTTTTTCGATTATGTGAAAGTCAGACTCGTCATGGAAAACAGCAAAAAGACGGTAAGAGCGGCTCTTTTGAATTTCACTTTTCTAGGAAGGAGATTTCTCAAAGCTTGGATCCTTTATCTGCTGGTGGGTCTGGTAGCCTTTTTTTTCTTCATCCTGTTCGTCCTCATATACAGAATTTTTCCACAAAATGGGATTTTTTTCCTCCTGCTTTTTTTCTGGCAGCAGCTCTATATTTTTTCACGAATGTGGACGAAGATGCTGTTTTTCTCCACTGAATATCATTTCTGCAGGTCCGAGTCCCAGCCGTTGGGATAAGCGGTATGTTGAAGCTGAAATTTTTCGGTGCCAATCGGCAAATCACGGGCTCATGCACTCTTTTGGAAGCCGGTGGTCTTCGAATCCTCATCGATTGTGGACTTTTCCAAGAACGTGATTATCTGGAGAGAAACTGGGCGCCTTTTCCCATCTCACCAGATACGATCGATATTCTCTTGCTTTCTCATGTTCATCTCGATCACTCAGGGCTCATCCCCAAACTTGTCAGAGAGGGATTTAAGGGGCCGATACTGACGACCCGACCCACCAAAGATATGCTGCCCATTGTGTTGCTTGATGCTGCACGGATTCAAGAAGAAGATGCCGCTTATAAAAGAAAACGCCATAAACGGGAAGGGCGGAAAGGCCCTTATCCAGAGATCCCTCTCTACACAGTGGAAGATGCAGAACGTGTGTTTCCCTTGGTCCAGGATAGACCTTATGGAAAGGCTTTTTCGTTCAACAGGCAGGGGAGGGCCTGCTTTCATGATGCAGGACACATTCTTGGCTCTGCGATTTTGGAAGTGACTCTTCGGGTTGACGGCCGTCAAGAAACCGTGATTTTTTCAGGGGATATCGGTCAATGGAACCGCCCTCTCATGCAAGATCCTACGGTCTTCGAACATGCAGACTATGTGGTTGTCGAAACCACCTACGGAGATCGGGAGCACGAAGATCCTGCCGATGTGGACAAAGTGCTTGCTGAAACGATCAACGACACCGTAAAAAGAGGCGGGAACATCATCATCCCTACTTTCGCAATCGAGCGCGCACAGGAGCTACTGTATCACTTAGGGAGGTTGTCCAGACAGGACAGAATCCCATTTCTGATGACCTTCCTCGACAGCCCTATGGCTGTGGATATAACCAAGGTTTTCGTTCAGTATCAGGATTATTTGGACAGCGAGACTCAAGAACTTATCCGTGCGGGAAAGAATCCTTTCGACTTTCCCGGACTGCGGCTTACGCGCACGGTTGTGGAGTCCAAGTCTATAAATTCTATCAAAGGTTCCTGTATCGTCATGGCCGGATCTGGGATGTGTACGGGAGGCCGGATCAAGCATCATCTTGTCCAGAACATATCCCGTCCCGAATCCACTATCCTGTTTGTGGGTTATCAGGCCCAAGGCACCCTGGGCCGACAGATTTTGGATGGAAAATCCGAGGTGAGGATTCTCGGGAAGCACTATCCAGTCCGGGCCCATATCTCTCAGATTCAGGGATTTTCCGCCCATGCAGGAAGAAAAGATCTTATCCGATGGTTGGATTTTTTCCGAGCTGCGCCTGAGCGTTTGTTTCTCACCCATGGAGAGAAAGAGGCTGGCAGAAGTCTATCTGAGTATATTCGGAGCGAGAAAGGGTGGAGGATCGCCATTCCTCGATATTCGGATGAGTGGGAATTGTAGATTCAGAATCTCAGGGTGAAGATCGTCTCCAAATCCGGCTCAGAATGGACTCCGATAGAGCCATGGTGTAAGCGCATGATCTGTCGTGACAAGCTGAGCCCTATCCCGGATCCTCCTTCTCTTGTGGAGAAGAAGGGGATAAAGATCTTTTCCAAATTTTCCTCAGTAATTCCCGGACCGTTGTCCTTCACCTGGATGACGATCCTGCCTCTTCCATCCAACCTGGCATCCAGATATATTTCTGCGTTTTTTTGTCCTTCCACCGCATGGAGAGCGTTCAAAAGTAGATTGATCAAAACCTGCTCAATGAGTTCGGGATCTGCTGCTAGTTCCAAAGTCGCGGGTTCGATCTTTTGCTCGAAAGTGATCGCTTTTTTCTGAATGTTGGCCTGCATCAGTTTTTCTACTCGAACAAAGAGTTCTTTCACCGGGAAAATTTGAAAATTGGGCTTTTGTATCAGGGTCAAGTTTCTGTAGGCATCGACAAAATGGAGCAGGCCTTGACTGCGCTTTTGGATGGTCTGTGCAGCGTCATGGATATCGGTTAAAGATTCTGCTTCGCTCGTTTCGTCTGGGTGCCGGAGTTTCCAGCTTTCTTTAATGAGTTCATTGATGGTAGAAGCTAAAGAGGCGATGGGCGTGATAGAATTCATGATTTCGTGGGTGAGCACCCGGATGAGTTTCTGCCAGGCATCGATTTCCTTCTCTTCCAATTCGCTTTGAATGTTTTGGATTGAAACCAGCAAGAAATTCTGTCCTCTGAGTTTGAAGCCGGTAGCGTATAAGGCCAAATGCAGTAATTCGTCGTTATCCTCGACCTTTATTAAAGCCCTTTCTCTCGGTTTGATGTTTTGAAGTGTTTCGACAAGAGATTTACTGAATGATTCAAGAGAATTGATGTTTTTTAAAGACGGCACTCTCAACAGGCGTTTTGCGGCTGTGTTGATAAGCTCGACATCTCCGTTTGGCTGAAAGGCGATCAAACCGATTCCCACATGCTGAACAACAGTTTGAAGATACCGATAATGTTCTTCTTTTTCAGCCCTTGTTTTCCGGAATGCATTCATAACTTCTGTGAATGCTTTGCGTAGAGCGTCAAAGGATCTTCCGAGTCCTTCGTCCTTGAAAGTCTGGGAAAAATCGCTGTATCGAATAGAGGCAAAAAACCGGGCTAATTCTCTGTTCGTCTTCTCGATATAATGTATGAGCGAATAGATCTGATAGATGATTAAAAGCCCGATAATCAAGAGGGCGGCATAGAGCTCGGTTTTGAATAAAATGAGGAAGAATCCTAAAATGGTCAAGCCCAATAAAGTCACACGGACGATGCAGTTGATGCGAAACCTTTTAAAGACCATATTTCTCCAGTCTTCTGTACAAGGATGCTCTGGATAATCCTAGTTCTTTAGCTGCATGGGTGATGTTGCCCCCATGTTTGCCGATGGCCCTATGGATAACGAGTTTCTCGATGTCTTCCAGATTGTAGTCTTCAAAACTCATGGAGTCCTCTTTTTGTTCCTGAACCGGGAAAAAGAAATCGGATGGCTGGAGCACTTGGGAATCACTCATGATCACTGCCCGTTCAATGGCATGTTGAAGCTCCCTTACATTTCCCGGCCAATGATATTTTTCCAATCTTTTCAGCGTTGCAGAATTCATCCGTTTGAGAGGTTTGTTGTATTTCTTACAGTAGATCTTCAAGAAATGATCGAGGAGAGCGGGGATATCTCCAATCCTTTCTCTGAGAGGAGGTATCCGGATCTCTACTGTATTGACACGATAGAGCAAGTCTTGGCGGAATTTATTCTGGGTGACCATCTCGTGAATGTGCATATTGGTGGCACAGATCAGACGGACATCAATATCGATAGGCTTGTTCGAGCCAAGGCGGATGACTTTCCGGTTTTCTAATACAGTCAGGAGTTTGGCTTGCAGTGTTAAGGGGAGGTTTCCGATTTCGTCGAGGAAGAGCGTTCCTCCTGAGGCAATTTCGAAACGGCCTGCTCTGTCCTCTCTAGCATCTGTAAATGCGCCTTTGACATGACCGAAGAGCTCGCTCTCGAAAAGTGTCTCACTCAAAGCCCCCATATCGACGCTGATGAAAACCTCGTCTGCTCTGGAAGATTGACGGTGCAGTTCTCTGGCCACCAGCTCCTTGCCCGTTCCATTTTCACCCAGTATCAAAACATTGGCATCGGTCTTGGCGACTTTCTGTATGGCAGAAAATACAGAATCCATGGCTGAACTTTTTCCAATGAAATCATGAAAAGGCTGATCGAGATCTGCACTGAGCTGTCTCTGTTTGGAGCGAAGTGTTTTCGCTTCTGTGCGCGATTTCCTTAAATTCATGGCTGTAGTCAGTGTGGCTATGAGTCTCTCGTTCTGCCAGGGTTTAAGGATAAAATCTGTGGCTCCCTCTTTAATGGCCCGGACAGCCATATCCACATCTCCAAAAGCTGTGATCAAAACCACCACAACATTAGGATCGATCTCGAGAATCTTGTCCAACCAGTAGAAACCCTCCTGTCCGCTGGTAGCTCCTTTGGCAAAGTTCATATCCAGGAAAACAACATCATAGGTTTCATTCTTTAAAAGAAAAGGAATGGATTCGGGTGTTTTTTCTGTATGAACAGAGGATACGTGTTTTTTAAGAAGAAGCCGAGCAGCTTGAAGGATATCTTCGTCGTCGTCGATGATCAGGATTTTTCCTCTTTTCTTATCCATAGGCATTGTCTCCACTAAATAAATTATTGGTGACCATCAATGGCACATTTTAGCAATAATGCTGCAAGATATGTGCCTTGCACATGAACTCAGCTTTCACCTGGCTTTTTTTATCTCGGTCTATCCTTTTTTATTATAAATCAACTGTTCGCTTATGAACAGTCTTTGTTCTGCAATTGAACACTTTTTTTTCGATTTTCTCAGATTTTAGAGACGCACACCCTTTTTTCGATGCTGGCACATTTATTGCAAAAGTAATTTGCCTCGATTTCGTGTAAAATGTATATGAAAGGCAAAAAAGAAAAAAGATGAGAACGAAAGGAGATAAGGAGTCCTCAAATGGGCATGGACCGTAAGATAGAAAAGAAAAAATGGCCTCCTAAAAAGATTGCTTTTTTTGCAGGTTCAGGATTATTTATAGCCTTTGTTGTTTACGTTTTTCTGTTTGGCATAAGCAAGTCTTCATTGAATGTGAAGGCGGAGAGACTCACCATATCGGAGGTTTCCCGGGGACCTTTCCAGGAATTCATTCCAGTTATGGGAAACGTTCTTCCCTATTATCATTATTTGGCTGCCGTGGAAGGCGGAACAGTCGAAGAAATCTACATCGAAGCCGGAAGCAAGTTGAACAAGGGCGATCCCATTCTCAGATTAGCCAATACCAACTTATTGATCAACTTGATGTGGAGAGAGGCGGAGCTGTTTCAACAGATCAACAATCTGCGGAACACCCGTCTGGATATGGAGCGCTACAGGCTTCAATTGAGCCAGCAGCTTGCTCTCGTGGAAAACAATCTCCAGCAGCAGAAAAGGGTGTATGAGCGCTATAAGGAATTGGTCTCGGATAATTTGATCTCTCAGCATGAGTACGAACTGGCAAAAGATCAGTATGAATACTTGGCGAAAAATAAGGAGTTGACCATTGAAAGCCAGACAAAGGACCTGGAGTTTCGTCAAAGACAGGTCGATGCTTTGGAAAGCCAGGTCCAACGCATGCAGGACAATCTGGAGATCATCAGGTCACGGCTTGAAAATTTAACCATAAGGGCACCTGTGTCCGGGTATCTGACATCCCTGGATGCGGAGATCGGGCAAGCGAAGCAGGCAGGTGAAAATTTAGGACTGATCGATACTCTGGAAGGCTACAGAGTCAGAGCAGGCATCGATGAACACTACATCGCCCGGGTAGAAATAGGCAGAAAAGGGGAATTCGAGTTTGCTGGAGAGAGCTATGACCTGGTTGTCACAAAGAAATATCCTGAAGTAAGAGAGGGACGTTTCGAAGTAGATATGGAGTTTGTCAAAGAAGAGCCGCAAGGAATTACGGCAGGACAAACTTACCATATAAAATTAGAATTGGGCGATGTTTCAGAGGCTATCCTTCTGGCAAGAGGAGGCTTCTACCAGACAACTGGAGGAAACTGGGCCTATGTCCTGGACGGTTCCGGGGGAGTTGCAGTAAAAAGAAGGATCAGAATAGGCAGACAAAATCCTCAAGTCTTCGAAGTGCTTGAAGGACTGGAACCTGGTGATAAAGTCATCACGTCCTCATATGAAAGTTTCGGAGACATGGAAAGACTGGTTTTAAAATAAACCAAAAATGATAGAATTTCGTCTATTATGTAGTTGGATTTAGAATCTAAGGATGTATCAGTCATACATAAAAGCTAATTTGGGAGGAAATAATGATAAAAACGAGAGATCTGAAAAAGGTTTACAGAACCGAAGAAGTCGAAACGACTGCCCTGAACAATGTAAACCTGGAAATCAAGGAGGGCGAATACGTCGCAGTCATGGGGCCCTCGGGGTGTGGAAAATCCACATTGCTCAATGTTTTGGGGATGATCGATAAGCCCACGGATGGAGAATATCAATTCCTTGGTGAAGAAGTGGGAGGTTATTCTGAAAGGCAGAGAGCGAATCTTCGTAAGAACAACATCGGATTTGTTTTTCAGAGCTTCAATCTCATCGACGAATTAACGGTGTATGAGAATGTGGAGCTGCCGCTGCTTTACCTGGGTTATTCTTCTTCCGAACGCAAGAAGAGAGTTACAGACGTGTTGGAACAGATGGAGATCATAGCGAGAAAGAATCATTTTCCTCAACAGCTTTCCGGAGGCCAGCAGCAGAGAGTCGCCGTGGCACGGGCAATCGTGGCTCGCCCCAAACTGATCCTGGCTGACGAGCCAACTGGAAATCTGGATTCGGCACACGGTGAAGAAGTCATGAGAATCATCGGTGAACTGCATGAAGGGGGCACAACAGTGGTTATGGTCACTCACTCGCCGGCCTATGCTGAATACAGCCACCGAATCATCCACCTCTTCGACGGGCACATCGTTTCAGAAAATATTCAAGAAGAATTTAAGATATAGCCGCTGATTCTTTCTTGTAGAAGAAAATTTTTTTGAGTTTTAAGTAACCAAATGATGGAAAATTTCGTCTTACATATATAGAGGCAGTTTATTGGAAAGAGAGGATGCTATGAGTCTAAGAGAGATATTGGAAAAGATAGTCGAAAAGGGTGAACCGTTTTTATTGAGTGACAGAGAAAATAAGGATTGGGAGGCCAGCACGCTTCTGCACAGGCTTTCAGAGCCGATGCTCAAGAGACGAGCCCATCTTCAGCCCGGGTTATACATCGCAGAAATAAGTGACTCCGGCTACCTTGGCACGGTCCTTTTTAAAGTGAAACAAAAGGCATAGCCTGAACAGTCATTACTCCAAATATATACTCAGATCTTATTCATTATACTTCCCATCATAACAGAGCCTTGGTGAATGAATCATCCAGATTGATTCATTTCGTCTTTCTTCTGATATAAATTAGAACCTGACCTGTGGCCTGCTTCGTCCCGCAAATGGCTTCAGGGTTTCGTATAATGGTCATTGTCTTCAAACCGCCTCCTCTCTTTAAATGATCCAGGATCGATGAAGCGAAGCTTGGGGGAACAATCGCTTATCATCAGGTGATTCCAGTCAGCAGTTATTCCCCAGCCTTCCATGCGGATCGGATATCGAAACAGAACAAGAGCGCCTTTGTGCGATTCCGAACATCTTTTGTCGCTAAACTGAACAACAAAAACGAAGAATGGATCATATAATTCGTTTGATTTCTCTGGCTCTTTTTATATTTACGTGATATTTACGCTATGGCACAGTTTTTGCATGCCTAATGGTACTAGGTATATAATGATGCGAGGTATAAGATGATTTCAAAAGCTTTGGTTGCGGCTTCCACAAAACCAATGATTCTCTCCATTCTGTTGAGTGGAGAAAATTATGGCTATCAAATCATTCAAAAAGTTAAAGATTTATCTGGAGGAAAGCTCGAATGGTCTGATGGGATGCTGTATCCCGTGCTTCACAGGCTGGAAAAAGATGGGTGTATCCGTTCTCAGTGGAAAATTTCGGAGGGTGGAAGACTCCGGAAGTATTACAAGTTGACAGATAAGGGGAGGGAGGAGCTGGATAAGGAACGCAAACAGTGGTTGAGCGTCCATGCAGCACTTTCCAAACTGTGGAAGCCTTTGCCTGTATGAATTCATTGTGAGATGTTGAAGGAAGGCTGGTTTCGAGAATTCCATTCCCCAGCAATGATCTAAAGGAGAAAACAATGTTTGATCTTGAGAAAGTGATTGAAAAATGGCGCAAGGAGTTCAGAAAGAATGAGGCCTTAGAGGAGGGTTATATAGAAGAGATAGAATCTCACCTGAGGGATGAGATCGACCGACTGCTCAGCCAGGGAATGAGCAGGGAAGAGGCATTTGAAAGAGCTGTTGAAGAAATCGGAGGAGTTGAACATATCGGAGCCGAATACTATAAGACAAACACGCGCCGATTGAGCGGAAAACCTCCCTGGCAGGCCAGATTAGGGATGTCAGGGCTTGTGGCCAGCTATTTCAAAGTGGCATTCCGCAAAATAAAAAGGCAAAAAGGGTATTCCTTTATCAATATTTTAGGATTGACCATTGGGTTGTCCTGTTTCATTCTGATCGGCCTGTGGGTGAAGGACGAATTGAGCTTTGACCGTTTCCATCAGAAAAAAGACCGTATCTATCGTCTGTTGAACAGAATTCCAGATGGAAGCTCTTTTTCTTCTGTAACATATGCTTTAGCCCCTGCTCTGAAAGAGGCGTACTCAGAGGTCGAAGAGTCCTGTCGCGTCTGGCCATGGGGTGGTTCACTGGTAAAATATTTGAACAAAAGTTTTGAGGAAGACAACATCTGCCTGGCCGATTCCAGCTTTTTCAAGATCTTTTCCTTCCCTTTGATCGAGGGCACGCCTGAGTCTGCCCTTGCTGATAAGTACTCTGTTGTCCTCACAGAAGAAACGGCGCACAAATATTTTGGGGAGGCAGAACCTCTCGGCAAGGTTCTGCAGATGACACAATATGAAGGAGATTTCAAGGTCACAGGTGTCATTGAAAATATCCCCATGAATTCACATCTCCGGTTTGACATGATAGCTCGAGTCGAGTTGCTCGGAGAAGACCGCTTGGCCCGTTGGCAGGAATGGGTGGCTACTTCTTATGTGCTTCTGCGTCCAGGAGTGCCTCCTGCAGATTTCGAGAAGCAAATCGCAGATATCTATAAAAAGAATATAGGGCCTGAGACGACCTATGTTCCGGTTCTCCAGCAGTTGACCGATGTCCATCTTCATGAATTCGGAGATTCCGGACGAGTGAGGAAAGTCTATGCCTTCTTTATCATCGCCGTATTCATCCTGCTTATGGCCTGTATCAATTTTATGAACCTGGCCACGGCCCAATCAGCCCAACGCTCTCAGGAAGTGGGCATTCGAAAGGTGATCGGTGCCATGAGGCGGCAGGTTGTCCGGCAGTTTCTGGGAGAAGCTTTGTTGATTTCTCTTATATCGCTCATCCTGGCCCTGATCGTGGTTGAGTCGGTCCTTCCTTATTTCAATCAATTCACAGGAAAGACCATGAGCCTCCTATCAGACGCTAATTTCACATCCATCCTCATCCTGGTGCTCATATCATTGGGAACAGGTCTATTTGCCGGAAGCTATCCCTCTATTTTTCTTTCGTCCTTCCAGCCAGCCCAGACTCTCAAGAGTCGACTGACCTTCGGAAACAAGGGAGCAGGCATTCGCAAAATCCTGATCATCGTCCAATTCGCCATTTCTGTGGGATTGATAACCTGCACTCTGGTTGTCTCAAGCCAGTTGCGCTTTATCCAGAATCGGGATCTGGGTCTTGACCGGGAACGTGTCGTTATTCTTTCCAACAATCCTGTACTTCGCCCCCGGTTCGATGCATTTAAAGACTTTGCACTCTCATATCCTGGGATACGAAATGTAACAGCCGCAGCACAAATTCCCACTCAGGTGGGGCAGAGCATAATGATTGACTGGGAGGGTAACCCGACTCAAGAAAGGCTGGCGGTAGATTACACAGTTGTCGATTACGATTTTTTCAAAACTTTCGATATGAAGATTCTTCAAGGCCGCAGCTTTTCCAGAGAATTTGCAACAGACGAAAAAACCGCTTGTATAGTCAACGAGACCGCAGCCAAGCAGTTAGGATTGGAGAATCCGATTGGCACAAACATCTATATGGTTCATCCCGCATGGGACGAATCTTTTCGATCCGTGCAGGTTGTTGGTGTGGTAAAGGATTTCAACGCCCGCTCCCTCCACACGGGTATCCGTCCCTTTGTCTTCCGCATATATAAGCCCTGGCACCAATACGCATTCATCAAGATAGAAGGATCTGGGATTCAGAAATCATTGGCTCGTATACAGAAGGCGTTCGAAAAGTATGCGCCTGGGTATCCTTTCAGCTTCGAGTTCCTGGACGACGCTTTCAATCGGCAGTATATATCGGAACGGAAGCTGGGAAAGCTCTTTAATTGGTTCAGCCTCTTATCGATTTTTATATCCTGTCTTGGTCTTTTTGGTCTTGCCTCTTACATCACCGAGCAGAAGACCAAGGAGATAGGTATACGGAAGGTGCTGGGTGCCTCGGTTTCAGGAATTCTGAGTTTGACAGTGAGGGAGTTCATCAAGTGGGTTGCGGTGGCCAACCTTATCGCCTGGCCAATAGCTTACTTAGTGATGCGTTTATGGTTGCAGGAGTTTGCCTACAGGGTGAGTATCGGGCCTTTGGTTTTTGGCATGGCTGCAGGTCTTACCCTGCTCGTAGCGCTGGCTACAGTGAGTTATCACTCTATTCGTGCGGCCCTAGCCAGTCCTGTCGACTCTCTCAGGTATGAATGACACATTCTGAATAAAAGGGGTGAAAAAAAAGGGGAGTTTCTGTAAGAACCACCCCCATTTCTGTTCGAATTTCTTTCTTCTCTTTGGCAGAGAGATCAGGGAAAGATACCTCGTTCTTTGTAGACCATCTCCAGCCGGGAGATCGCAACAATCTGAGCCGCAGTCCTCATATCGACCTTGTGTTTTTCAGCAGCAGCCCGCACCCGCTCATAAGCGCTGATGATGATCTTTTTCAGTTTTTGATCGATCTCTTCCTCTTCCCAGAACTCGCTCCGCTTGTTCTGCAGCCACTCGAAATAGCTGACAATAACTCCTCCAGCATTGCAGAGAATATCCGGGATCACATCGATATTCCTTCTCTGAAGAGCCTTATCGCCCTCGGGTTCAGTTGGTCCGTTGGCCCCTTCAGCAACCAGCCTGACATTGAGAATTTCCGCCGTATCGGCAGTGATTTGATTCTCCAGGGCAGCAGGGATGAAGATGTCTGCCTTGGTGCTGAAAAATCTCTCATGGTTGATAGAGTCCACTTGGGGATAACCCAGAACGGCTCCTCTGTGCTCTTTCACGTACTCTGCGAGATCATCGGGATCGATCCCTTCTTTTTTATAGATAGCGCCCGATACATCCTCGACTGCGATCAATCTTGCCCCATGTTGTTTCATCAACCGTGCGGCCCATGAGCCTACGTTCCCGAATCCTTGAACGATATAGCTCGCGCCTTTCAGGTTAAGACCATGATCCCGGGCCCATTTTTCTATGAGAAAGACGATACCCTGCCCTGTGGCTTTATTCCTCCCTTGACTTCCTCCTGCCTCGAGAGGTTTTCCGGTAACAACATGGATACATCGGTTTCTTTCGGTGGGGGTCATGGTGGACATAAAGGTGTCCAGCATCCAGGCCATGATCTGGGGATTGGTGTTTACATCTGGAGCGGGAATATCATACTCCGGTCCGATGTTATTACCCAATGCATATGTGAAGCGTCTGGTAATTCTTTCGAGTTCCTCAGGAGTGAAATCGGCGGGATCGAGTTGAATTCCTCCCTTTGCCCCTCCGAAAGGAATCTTGACCAGTGCTGTTTTCCAAGTCATCAGGGTCGCCAAAGCACGAATTTCTTCGATATCGACCATAGGATGGAAGCGAAGCCCTCCTTTGAATGGGCCTAAGGCATTGTTGTGCTGAACTCTGTAACCGGTCAGCATCCTAATTTTGCCGTTCTCCATTTTTACAGGAAAATGGACCACGAGTTCGTTCATGGTTCCGGTCAGGATTTCGCAGATATCCTTATCGAAATGAACAACTTCTTCCGCCTTTTCGAGCTGTTTGATAACATTCTCGTAAAGACTCGTTTTCTTTCTCACCTTCGCCTGATAATACTCACACCGCCAGATCCCTGTCTTGGGCTTCACAATCGAGCATATGTCCTGGATTTCGCAGTATTTGCATAATCCTTTGTGCGGGCGACCTTCTTCCAACCCAGGCCTGCCATGCTGGAAATACAGCAGTTTCCAATCTTTTGTCGCCGCGATGGGTTTTAATCCGTTCATTGCGTTTCGTTGCTTTTCTCTCATCTTTTCTCTCCTTTCCTCAACCATCATAGCAACTTTAGTGCCATTTTTTTCTAGCGGGGAAAAAAGAACGAAATTTCAATATCATTCGGCACTCGAAATCTTATAAGGCACAGAAAAAAAAGAACTTATAGCACCTTTTATTTCATATGAGGCTGTCGGCTTTCGGAAAAAAAAGAGAGATGAGATTTGAGATAGGTGGATAGATTTTATCCGCCGGGGAAAATTTTACCTTTTTTTCAGTTTTTCTCTCAGCGTCTTGCGAGTGATTCCCAATATCTCTGCAGCCCTGGTCTTGTTTCCATCCACACTAGCCAGTACACTGCGGATGTGGGAGGCCTCGACCTCAGCCAGGGTTCGGTTTGGACTCACTCCCCGCAGGGCAGAAAAACGCATCAGGGAAGGAAGATCAGGGATATCAATCAGATCACCCTCGGTCATAACAATGAGTCTTTGGATGATATTCTCCAGCTCTCTAACGTTTCCAGGCCAATCATAACTCTTTAGAACTTTGAGAGCTGCTTCTGAGAAGTGGGGGACCTCCTTCCCGAATTCCTTGGCAAATTTCTTGGAAAAATGTTTGACCAATAGCAAAATGTCTTCCTCTCTTTCTCTCAAAGGAGGAATATCGATTGTGATGACATTAAGCCGATAATAAAGGTCTTCACGGAATTCATCTTTTTCCACCAGCGTCAATAAATCTTTGTTGGTAGCAGCGATGATCCGGATATCGACTCTCTGCGGCTGTCTCGCTCCCACCAGAAAGACTTCTTTATCCTGCAGTACGCGAAGCAGCTTCACCTGCATGGTAAGAGTCATCTCGCTGATTTCGTCCAGGAATATGGTGCCGCCCTCTGCGGTTTGAAAAAATCCTGCCCGTGTTTCCACAGCACCAGTGAAGGCACCCTTGATATATCCAAAAAGTTCGCTCTCGAGCAGTGTCTCGGGAATCCCCCCACAGTTTATCGGGACAAAAGGAGCCGAGGAACGGCTGCTTCTGTAGTGAATGGCCCTGGCCACAAGCTCTTTTCCTGTGCCACTCTCTCCAGTAATGAGGATGGTCGCCGAACTCAGCGCTGCCTTGTCGATAGCAACAAAGACTTTCCGCATAGCGTCAGATTCGCCAATAAGACCTTGACGAGATTCAGGGGAAGGCTTAAGAGGCTTCTCGGCCACCCTTCGTGTGCGCAGCTTTTCGAGGACTCGTCGGACCGAAGCTAAAAGCTCTTCTTCCGTGAAAGGTTTGGGGAGATATTCTTCGGCCCCTTTTTTGACAGCTTCCACCGCCCCTTCGATCGAAGGGTACCCTGTGATCATCATCACTTCGGTAGTCCTGTAATTTTCATGGATGTGGCGTACTAGACTCAGACCGTCTACCTCTGGCATTTTGAGGTCTGTGATGACTAAATCTACAGACGCAGATTCTAAAATCTTGATGGCTTCGACAGCTCCAAGGGCAGTCAAGACATGGTAGCCTTCTGACTCCAGATTTCTCTGCAGCAATTCCAGAGTATCCGGGGAATCGTCAACAACCAAGATCCTTTCTTTTTCTGAGGAATTCTTCATCTTTTGCCCTCCATTTTTCTCCTTCTAATCTGCAATTGGAAGCTGGATCTCGAATCTTGTCCCTTGTCCAACGCGGCTGTCCACATGAATTGTCCCCCCGTGGGAAGTGATAATGCCATGGACTACAGACATACCCAGTCCTGTTCCCTTCCCAACATCTTTGGTGGTGAAAAAGGGCAGAAAAATCTGCTTAAGCACTTTTTTCTCCATACCCATACCCGTGTCCTCCACAATGAGTGATACGTGCTTTTGGGTGGATTTTGTCTGGATGGTCAGTTGACCTCCATCCGGCATAGCCTGGATGGCGTTAACGATGATATTGACCAAAACCTGTGTCATTTGGGCAGGATCAGCAGTTATGTCTCTAAGGTCCTGGGACAGAAACCGGACCACCTTGATGTTTTCCTTGGTGCACCGTGATTCTAGAAAATAGAGGCCCTCCTCTATAATCTGGTTTAAGTTCACCCTTGTTTTTTGGGGCGGCATCTGTCTGGCAAAAAGCATCAATTTCTTGACGACCTCCCTTGCGTGGAGAGAGGCTTTCATGATTTTTTCGACGTCTTTTTTGGTCTGATCTGATGTTTTGGGAGACTTCTGGATGAGTTGGGCAAAACCCAAGATACTTCCAATGGGCTCGTTCAATTCATGAGCGATTCCTGCGGAGAGCTGTCCGATGGTAGCCAATCGGTCCGCGTGGCGGAGCTGTTCCTGGAGCCTTTCCTTGTCCCTTTCGACCTGCTTCCTTTCGATGATCAGGGCAATCTCCCTGGCGACTGTATCGATCAGACTTCTTTCCTCTTTCAAAAAGGGGCCTTCGTCCAATTCAGGCATTTCTTTTGCATAGACAACCTCTACGAAACCTCTTTTTTGGCCATCCACAACGATATCAGCGGTTTGCTTTTCAGCTCCCTCTTGAAAGCGGGGAGTCTCATAGGATTGTTCGTCCAACATGATCCTGGCCGATGCGATATCTGGATAAAGCCAGGCATGAGGAAGAATCTCGACAATACCCTGGATGATTATTTCCAGGGATACAGATTCTTGTTCTTCCAGTTTAGCAATGCCATACATGCAGGTCAGTTCCTTGACCCGCTCCCTGAGCTCCACCTGGGCCCTCCTGTGGACCAATGCTATCCCGAGTGTCTGTGCAACACCTTCGAAAAACTGTACATACTGACTTGAAAAAGAACCTCTGCTCCGGATTTTTAGCTCCAGGAGCCCGATGCTCTCATCTTTTATACGGATAGGAATGAGGACAAGAGAGCGAAATGTTCTATCCGCACTGAGTCGATCTTCTCCAGAAATCATTTCCATCTTTTGAAGGAGAGCGAGAGTGTTCTCGATATCTTCTGTCCAGAAACTTCCCGTTGCAGTGAAACAGGGCAGGGAAGGATCGAACCGTCCAATAAAGATTTCTCGGCTCATACGTTCCAACCAATAATTTTCCCTGTATTTTGGGATTATTCTCCCGGCTTGATCTTTTTCAACGGGCATGATTTCGAAATGGAAGGAACTGGCCTTGGTCCGGCTAACCTCGCTTCGGTAGAATTTAGCCCTCTCTTTCAGCCACATCCCCACAGAGTCAGCTCCAGAGAAATCCATCAGGATCTTAGAGGCTTCGTGTAGAAAGTCTACTCTTAAGAGACCCTCTAGTGCCAGCTGCATGATTTGAAAGGAGAGCTGTCGGATTCTCTCGAAGTCGTTGCTGCTTTTGGCTGATTCGGGTTCTTTTTTGGCTGTTTTCTTTTCCATATCTTTACAGTCTACATTATGCTAAACTTAACTTTAATCTCTTGTACGTGAATGTCAAGAGACAACTCGTATTCTGTTCGCTAGCGGACAGCATCTGTTACCTTTATGAACACCTTTATAAAGGAATTCCTTCCCTCTCTGCCTGTTAGTCATGATAAGCAGGATGGCATAGTTTTTGCTATCTATAATCAGAGAGAAGAACCATGTTATCTTTCAATACGTTGGTGAGAAAAAAACTTATCAGAGGGGAGCTGGCAGGATGAGTAAAATATTTTGGTTTATAGCCGTGGTCATAATTCTGTTCCTTTTTTTCCTGGGTTAGGGGCCGACTAATATGAATTTTGCGGTAAAAGGGTATGGCTGGAGTTAACAATGTTTAGAAATTACCTCAAGATCGCCCTCAGAAACATTGTCAAACTAAAGATATATTCTATCATCACTGTGATAGGCCTTGTGATAGGGATAACCTGCTGCCTCCTCATTATGCTGTATGTCAAGCAAGAGGTCGGGTATGATAATTTCTATCCGAATGCAGATAGAATTTATCGTATAGGCCATAAGCTCATCCGGCCCCAACGAACGGGCATCAGTGCATCGACGCCAACACCAGTTGCTCCAGCTCTCGAGGAGGAATATCCGGAAATCGAACACATCACCCGGATCTATTTTGATTCTCAGGTTTTGTTCGAATATGGAGAAAAACAAATCTATGAAGATAGAGTGATATATGCGGATCCTGAATTTTTCCAAGTTTTTCCCTTTCGGCTCCTCAAGGGTGATCTTCTGCACCTCCTCGATACTCCCCAATCAATGGTCATTACAGCATCTGCGGCTGAAAAATATTTTGGGGATGAAGATCCGATAGGAAAGGTCTTTCAGGTCAACAAGCAGGCCAACTTCATGGTCACAGGAGTTATGGAAGACGTACCTGTCAATTCTCATTATCATTTCGATTTTATTCTTTCCTTTTTGGCTAAAAATGAGCAGAACTTCGGCCTTTGGCTCAACCTGTGGACAGGAGTCACAACGCTTTATACCTATGCAGTCCTTTCCGAGAACCTGCATATCCAGGAATTCCAAAGCCGGATCGAGGACCTTATAACCCACCATGCTGGTGAAAGACCTGATGTTGAGAGAAAGCTCTTTTTGCAGCCTCTCAAAAGCATCCATCTCCATTCCCATCTGGAAGATGAAATCGAAGCGAACAATTTTGTCTCTAATCTGGTGATCCTTTCTACGATTGCTTTTCTTATCTTGATCATTGCATGTATCAACTACATGAATTTGGCCACGGCCCAGTCCTCCAGACGGGCCAGAGAAGTCGGAATGAGAAAAGTGTTGGGTGCGAAGCGCTTTCAACTTGTGAGACAATTTATGGGAGAATCCATACTTCTTACTCTGATAGCCATGCTCATTTCTCTGGTAACGGTGGAATTGTTCCTGCCGGCTTTTTCTTCTCTGGTGGGAAAACAGGTCGATTTCGACTATGAACAGAACTTGGCGTTTCTAGCTGTGTTTTTTCTGATAACAATGTTTGTGGGGATTCTTGCCAGCCTCTATCCGGCACTTTTCTTATCCCGTCATCAGCCCATCAAAACAATGAAAGGCATGAAGGAATCGGTTAAAGTCTCCTTCGGACAGCTTTTCTTTAAAAGGATTTTGGTCGTCATCCAATTTGTCGTCTCGATTCTGCTGATCATCTGCACGCTGGTTATCGCCCAACAACTGCGTTATATGGAGAATGCTCATCTGGGTTTCGATAAGGAATACATGCTCATGGTGCCCATCCAAGGCGATTCTGGGCGGAAACAGCACGAAACCATTAAAAATGAGCTTCTGAGACAACCAGGAGTGATAGGGGCAGCGGCCTGCCTGCGGGCACCCATTTCTGGCAATGTCATCGTGACCTATGGCCGTTTGGAGGGAGCATCCAAAGAACAGGCCTTTCTTGTCTATCACAATTTTGTCGATACAGACTACATCGACCATTTCAAAATCGAAATGGCTGCAGGACGAAAATTATCAAGGGAATATTTCACAGATTTAAAGGAAGCCTTTGTCATCAATGAAGCCACGGTTCGAAAATCCGGCTTTGCTTCTGCCGAGGAAGCCATAGGCAAAAGATTTCTCACAGGAATGGGTTTGCAGGGGACAATCATCGGAGTCATGAAGGATTTCCATATTTCATCCTTCCATCAGGAAATCGAGCCCATGCTCCTGAGCTACGATCCAAAATATTTTTGGGAGATGAGCATAAAAATAAAGTCGACCGACATCTCGTCATCCTTGGCCTCGATAGAGAAAACATTTAAAAAATTTATCCCGGAATATCCTTTCGACTTTGCCTTTCTGGACGAAGACATCCAATCACTCTATCAGGGAGAGATGCAGACAGGAAGAATCATCCGGACGTTTTCCATAATTGCCATTCTGATCGCCTGCATGGGATTGTTCGGTTTGACTGACTTTGCTGCACAGAGGCGCACAAAAGAGATCGGGATTCGAAAAGTGATGGGCGCGACAGCCTCCAATATCATTCTGCTCCTCTCTACAGAATTCACCAAATGGGTATTGTTGGCCAATATCCTAGCCTGGCCCCTTGCGTACTATGCCATGGACAGATGGCTTCTTGGATTTGCTTATCGCACAAGCATAGGATTTTGGCCTTTTATCCTTGGGGCTGTTTTTGCTTTTGCCATTGCTATGATTACGGTTAGCTACCAAGCCGTTAAATCTGCGCTGGCCAATCCAGTGGAGTCTTTAAGATATGAATAGAGACATTATAGTCTGAGCGATGAGTGAAGCTGCAAGAGGAAAAAGCGATCGTCTCCGTGAAAGGTCTATGTCGGAGCGTGCCGTCAGAGTCTCTCCCCTGTATAGAGGAGGCTAAAATGCTATGGCATTATTTAAAAGTAATCTGGAGGAATCTCAAGAGATATAAAGGGTATACTTTTATAAATATTGTGGGACTCGCCGTAGGCTTGGCCTGCTGCATTCTTATCCTTCTCTGGGTTCAGGATGAACTCAGCTATGACAAGTTCCACACCAATGGAGACGAGCTTTACAGGATCGTCACAGAGTGGAGAAAGACAGAACCTGCCATCCATTATTGGCCGGTATGTGCGCCGCTTGCTCCTGCGCTCAAGGAGGCATATCCTGAAATCATCAGAGCTGCACGCTTCACCAGGTTGAGGAGAGGCCAGTTGGTAAAGTTTGGTGAAAAGAATTTCACTGAAGATCAGATTTGCCTGACCGATCCTGATTTTTTCGAGATGTTTTCTTTTCCGTTCATCCAAGGCGATTCTCACAAAGCTTTGCCTCATCCAGACTCTATCGTTTTGACCGAGGAAATGGCGGTCAAGTATTTTGGAACGAAAGATCCTGCAGGAAAGACCCTCACCATCAATAATGAATTCGACTTCACAGTGACAGGCGTCATAAAAAACATTCCTCATAATTCGCATCTCCGATTCGATTTTCTCCTTCCTTTTGTCAGGATCGAGGACTTTGAAAAAGCGTGGGCTGTGCTGGACAACTGGACCCTGAATGGTTTTGCTGCATACATTCAGCTCGAAGAGAGCGCATCGGCAGCAGCACTGATGGATAAAACCGCCAATTATCTCCAGAAGAAAGTCCCGGAATCTAAAGACGTTCTCTATCTCCAGCCCTTAAGAGATATCCATCTGTATTCCTCGCATATCCAGTTCGGCATCGAAGGACAGGGAGATATCAAATATGTCTATATCTTCTCTATTGTCGCATTCTTCATCTTGATTATCGCCAGCATAAACTTCATGAATCTGGCCACGGCTCGGTCATCCAATAGAGCCAAGGAAGTGGGATTGAGAAAAGTGGTTGGGGCAAAAAGAACCCAACTCATAAGACAGTTCTTTTCTGAATCCATCGTCATGGCCTTTTGTTCCTTGACCCTGGCTGTGGTCCTGGTAGAGCTGTTTCTTCCTGTATTTACAAATTTGTCAGGAAAACCACTTACCCTGGATTTGTCCACCCATATAAATATTTTGTCAGCAATCGTTTTTTTAACACTGTTTACAGGATTTCTCTCCGGTTCCTATCCCGCGCTTCTTCTTTCTTCTCTGCGGCCCGTCAAGATCTTGAAAGGGATCTCAAAGTCAGAAGCTCAAGGTTATTTATTCCGAAAAATCCTGGTGGTTTCACAATTTTCCCTTTCCATCCTGCTCATCATCTGTACCACCGTTGTCTCCTATCAAGTTGGATTTATGAGAAATACAAAGCTGGGTTTCGATAGGGAGCATGTGGCTTATTTTCCCATAAGAGACGAACTCGTGCCGAAGTATGAAGCTTTGAAAAGCGAACTGATAAAAGATACAGGGATCAAGAATGTAACCGCATCATCGAACCTTCTGACTTCTGGTGTGATCCTGACGACAGATAAAGTGAGTTGGGAAGGAAAAAATCCAGATGACATCGTTGTTTTAGAGGTGACATCTGCAGGGTATGATTTTATCGAGACGTTCAACATGGAGATGGTTAAAGGAAGAAGTTTCTCCAAAGCGTATTCATCAGATGAAGAAAATGCCGTGGTGATCAACGAGGCGGCTGAGAGGATCATAGGGATAGAAGACCCGGTCGGAAAGCAGTTGGTTTTTGGAGAATCGAGCGTCACCATAATCGGAGTGGTGAAGGATTATCATTTCAAATCCCTGCACAGTGAGATCGAACCTTTGGTGTTGGCCATCATTCCCGGTTTGTATAGATATGTATTTGTCAAGTTGGACTCAGGAGATATCCCTGCCAGCCTTGCCAATATCGAGGCAACGTGGAAGAGATTTTTCCTCGATACTCCCTTCGAATATCACTTTCTTGACGAGGCTTATGATAAGCTCTATCGATCTGAACAACGGATGGGCTCTCTGTTCAATACCTTCACTATTCTGGCCATAGTGATTTCCTGTCTCGGTTTGTTCGGCCTGGCTTCCTTCATGGCCGAGAAGCGCACCAAAGAAATAGGCATCCGCAAGGTCTTGGGAGCATCCATCGCAGGAATCGTAATATTGTTGAACAAACAATTCACCAGATGGGTCCTTATGGCAAATGTCATTGCATGGCCCATAGCCTATTATGCGATGTCCAGGTGGCTGCAGGGCTTCGCCTACCGCATACATCTTGAAATCTGGACTTTTGCCATGGCAGCTCTGACAGCTCTGGTGATTGCAGTGGCGACTGTAAGCTATCAAGCGTTTAAATCTGCAACAGCCAATCCTGCAGAGGCATTACGATACGAATAATATAAGAAAGGAGACATAATATGAGAGAAGTCGTGCTTCAGATACCGACTCTGGAATCCGAACAGAACATCGACATCGAAGTAAAGATCAACGGGAAGAAAAGAACCATGCATTACAGAGTCGAGATCATTGCTTGGGAAGATTACGATGGAGAATCAGCAGACAAAGTGGACGTGATCAAAAGAGTCATTAGAGAATATGACAAAAACTGGCGCTTGATCGAAATCGGTATGCCCACAGAGACACACATTCCCATCATGTTTCGGAAAAGAGGAGAAGTGAGGATAGACAGCGCCAATGCTTAGAAGCTGCACGGGCTATGAGCTTCCCAAGTAAATAGAGCCGCCTTTGCCAATCCAGCAGAATCCTTGAGGTATGAATAGAATAAAAATGCAATCCACGGTAAAATATCAGAGAACACTCTGAATTTGGAGAATGACATGATTAGAATGAAAGACATCAACAAGTACTATTCAACGGGATTTGTAAAGACTTTTGTTCTGCGCAACATCGATCTCGAGGTCCAAGGAGGAGAGTTTTTGACCGTAATGGGACCTTCAGGAGCGGGAAAGTCCACACTGCTGCATATCCTGGGGATGCTGGATACACCTTCCAGTGGAGAATACTTTTTTTACGACAGACCTGTTCACAGGATGAGTGAAAGGCAGCTCTCTGACCTTCATAAAAATCATATCGGTTTTGTCTTCCAGAGCTACCATCTGATCGACGACCTGACAGTTTATGAAAATCTGGAAACGCCGCTTCTCTACAAAAAAGTCAAAGGCTCTGAAAGAAAAGGCAAAATAGCCGATATGCTCGATAGATTCCACATGGTGGCTAAAAAGAATCTTTTTCCCAATCAACTCTCTGGCGGCCAACAACAAAAGGTTGCTGTTGCCAGAGCCATCATCATAGATCCGAAGCTCATACTCGCCGACGAACCGACCGGAAATCTGAACACCAAGGAAGGCGAAGAGGTTATGGATCTTTTGAAGGAGTTGAATGAAAACGGCACCACCATCATTCAGGTCACTCACTCAGAAAAAAATGCTTCGTACGGCCGAAGAATCATCAATCTGCTCGATGGATGGATTGTGGATGAACCTTGAATCCAGAAATGATCCATAAGGAGGATGAAAATGATGAAAAAGATCAAATGTATAAATCTTCTTTTAGTTCTGATCTTCCCCTCGCTGATGTGGGGACAGCAGGCAGAAAAGCACCTGTCTCTCAACGATTGTATCGTTGGGGCCATGAAGAACAATCTGGGTTTGGCTGTGGAAGTCTTGAATCCTCAGATAGCCGATATATCCGTCGCTCAAGCCAAGGAAATCTTTTTCCCCAGCCTAACCTTCGGATACAACAGACAAAAAACAGAAACACCGGCATTTTCTTGGCTCGATGCAGCAGACCAGGTTATAGAGAGATACAATGATTATTCTGCCCAGCTCACTCAGCTCATACCCACTGGCGGGCGTTTCTCAGTTGATCTGTTTACCTACAAAAACAACACAAACAGGAAGTTCCAGGAAATCAATCCTCTTTACTGGAGCCGATTGAGGTTCAGCTTCACCCAACCCCTTCTGAAAAATTTTGGTTTAAAAGTGACCAGGCGTGAAATCATAGTGGCGCAGAATAATACAGAAATATCGGAGAGCCGGTTAAAAGAGGCCCTCTTAGCTACGATCTATGACGTGGAGGAAGCCTACTGGAATCTTGTCTACAGCATCGAAAACCTCAAGGTCATGCAGTCCTCTTTAAATCTTGCTCGTGATTTGCTCGCCAAGAACAAGAGAGAGGTGGAAGTCGGTATGCTGGCACCCATAGAAGTCCTGAGTGCCCAGTCCGAAGTCGCCAGCCGAGAAGCGGACATCTTGCAAGCTGAAGCTTTGATCAAGAGCAATGAGGACCGGTTGAAAACGATCTTGAATTTAGCGGCTGAAGAAGATATCGACATGATAAAAATCATTCCAACCGATACGCCATCATATGAAGAAAGGGAGGTCAGCCTGGAAGAAGCACTGGCCATTGGATTGCAGAAGAGGCCCGATTTGCAGGCGAGCCGGATAGATCTGAAAAATAAAGATCTAGACGTGAGTTATGCTAAAAATCAGCTCCTTCCAGAAATCAATTTGCAGGCTGCGTACTGGAGCCCCGGAATATCGGGAACACAAATTTTCTACAAGGATGGCAATCCTCTCACAGAAGTCATCGTTGGTACATTACCTGGAGAAGCCTCCGATGCATTAAAGGATGTTTTTGATTTCAAATACAACAACTGGGGTGTTGGTTTGACGCTTTCCATTCCCATAAATTCTGTTTTTTCCAGGGCACAATACGCTCAGGCCAAGGCCAGCAGAGAGCAGGCAGAATTGAGTCTGAAAGACCAGGAACAGCAGGCCTTCCTAGAGATCAGAGATGCAGTAAGAGATGTCCAGACAAATTACAAGCGGATCCAAGCCTATAAGGTTGCAAGAGAGCTGGCAGAGGAAAAGTTAGATGCTGAAGAAAAAAAACTCAAGGTAGGGCTCACTACGAACTATCTCGTGCTCCAGCATCAAAGAGACTTAGCTAATGCCAGGAGTGCAGAACTCAGAGCCATCATCGATTACAATCTTTCCTTGGGAGCTTTGGATAGAGCTTTAGGAATGACTTTGGATAAAAGAAATATCAAAATGACCCAAATTTGGTCATCTGCCGAGTAATCGCCTCCTTTCCTGTCTCTCTCTCATCCTGTCTAACGTGGAAACGTTTGCCCCTCTTTTGACATTTTTGCTATATATCGAAGTCTGGAATATAATAAATAAAATCTTAATCGAGCGAGGTCAAACATGAAGAGATTTAAAGATTTTTTCGTTGAAGACATTCCCCGAAGGAAATTTCTCCAGATGAGTTTGAAAGGTGGAGTGGCTCTGGCTGCAACGCCTGCCCTCATGACCCAGCTTCTCTCCTGTAAAAAGGCGGATACGGTGAGTCCAGAATTGAGCCTGGATCCTGAGGTTTATAACAAGACGATTCGGAAAGCCTTGGAAAAAGGGGGAGAATTCGCAGATATTTATGTAGAGAATCGGATATCCAGGAATATCATCATGGAGGAGTCCAAGTTCAAAAGTGCCGTATTCGGCATCAGTCAAGGAGCGGGAGTACGGGTCATTTCTGGGGATAAGACTGGATTCGCCTATACTGACGAGATCACAGAAGACAACCTTTTAAAGGCCGCCGAAGTTGCATCTTATGTGGCACAGGGAAGGGAAAAAATCGAGCCAGAAGATGTTAAGGAGCAGAGCAGGGAATCATTCATTACCGTCGAACTTCCCCTTGAAGAAATTGCCGATGAGAAACGGTTGGAAGTCATGCAGCGGGCAAATCAGGCTGCTTTGGACTATGATCCGAAAATTCGAATGGCATCCATCAGTTATTATGATGAAATCAGGGGAAGAACGATTGCTAACAGCGAAGGGCTCCTGCTCAGCGATGAGCTGCCCTTGCTGTTTTTTATCGTTCAGACTTTGGGAGTAGGGAAGAACACCCGTCACATGGGTCGCGAGAGATTGAGCAAACATTCGGGATTCGAAATGTTTGACATGGTAACTCCCGAAGAGGTTGCCCGCTCCTGTGCAAGGGAATCCATTGCTATGCTCGAGGCAGAAGACTGCCCGGCAGGCAAGATGGATGTGGTCATGCAGAACGGTTGGGGCGGTGTTCTTGTCCATGAAGCCGTTGGCCATCCTCTGGAGGGTGACAGCATTGCCAAAAAGATTGGTGTTTTCACCGGAAAATTGGGACAAAAAGTTGCCAGCGACGTTTTCACCATGGTGGATGATGGGACTTTACTCAAATTTAGAGGAACGACGAATTTCGATGATGAGGGTACACAGATGAAAAGGAATGTTTTGATCAGGAACGGTGTGCTCGAAAAGTACATGACAGATATACTCTCTGCCAAACAGCTAGACCTGGACCGTACTGGAAATGGCCGCCGGGAAAGCTTCCGATATCTTCCCATCCCTCGGATGACCAATACGTTCATAGACCGGGGTAAAGACAAGCCTGAGGATATTCTGGCATCCACCAAGAGCGGCATCTATGTCCAGAGTTTGAGCGGTGGAAGTGTCAACTCGACTACAGGAGTGTTCAACTTCACATGCCGCGAGGCTTATTTGATCGAGAACGGAAAGAAGACAACTCCGGTCAGAGGAGCGACCCTCATCGGGAATTGTTTAGATATTATTTCCAATATCGATGCTGTCGGCGATGACCTGGCTTTCGGACCTGGAATCTGTGGAAAAGGTCAGATGGCAGAGGTCTCTGCCGGCCAACCCACGGTGAGGATTCGCGGAATAAACGTGGGTGGAAGTCGGGCGAGAAGATAAGGAAGAAAAAAGGAGATCGTCATGGATTACAAAGATTTATCCGAACAATTGGTAAAAAAATGTATAGAAAAAGGAGCGGATCAGGCCGAGATTTATCTCGAAACGGAACGCGACATGCGTATCCAGGTCCGGAACCAGGAAATCGAGACCGTCCAGCAGGCGGGGACTCATGGTGTGAGTTTCAGGGTTTTTGTCGGAGGAAGGATGGCTTTTGCGAGCTGTAACGAGTTCTCGGATGAGGCGCTCGATAGAGCCATACAAAGTGCTATCGGATTCGCAAGGAATACGACTCCCGATGAGAACAATGTCCTCCCTGATGATAAAGGCTTCACAGACATCAAAGGTTTATATGATCCTCGAATCAGCCAGATTCCCATGGAACAGAAGATCGAGTTGGCCAAAAAAGTCGAAGAATTGGCTATGGAGGATTCACGCATTACAAAGAGTGCAGGTGCAAGATATGCAGAAGGGGAGGGGGAGATCTTTCTCGCCAATTCCAATGGGCTTCTTAAATCATATCAGAGATCAAGCTGTTCCTTTGGTGTTTCGGTTGTCGCTGAAAAGGGGGATCAAAAGTCCTCAGGAGCAGAATATTGTTCACGCCGCTATTATAGTGACTTCCTTCCAGAGGAAAAAATCGCCGAAAAAGCCGCAAAGGATGCCTACGGAATGCTCGATCCCCGGATGGTGAAGACTCAGAAAGCAGCCGTGATTTTCAATCCCGATGTCGCACGGGCGATCCTGGGAGGTATTCTGGCTGCCGTTAATGGAGAACGTGTCCTTCAGGGTGCGAGTTTCCTGAGGGATATGATGGATCAGAAAATCGCATCAGAACTCGTCACGCTCATCGATGATGGAATCCGGCCAAAAGGCCTGGGAAGCCAGCCTTTTGACGGAGAAGGAGTTCCTACCCAAAAAAGAACAATCGTTGATAAGGGAGAATTGAAAGGCTTTATGTACAATACCATTATCGGGAAAAGAGCCGGCGTCCAAAGTACAGGAAATGCATCTCGGCGCGGCTTCACCAGCCTTCCAGGAATAGGAGCGCACAATTTTTACATGGAAGCAGGCGAGAGTACACCAGAGGACATCATCAAATCCACAGAGAGAGGGCTGTATCTGAAGAATGTAACAGGCTATGGAATCATTCCTGTGAACGGGAACTTCAGCGGAGGTGCGTCGGGATTTTGGATCGAAAATGGAGAGATCGCCTTTCCTGTGAAAGGATTGACTATCGCAGGGACCGCTTTCGAGATGCTGAAGGACATCGATATGGTTGCCAATGACCTCGATTTGAATCGGAGCTTCACAGGGCCGACCTTCAGGATCAAATCTCTGCAAATTGGAGGAGAATAGCCTTTCTTAGCTTGCAGCAATATTTTTTGCGATTTTTGCTGTTTATATAACTGCAAGCAATTTCATTGTGTGCATGACGACTAAAAACAACGGGAGAATTTTATGGTAAGACATAGACCCAAGACTTTTTCCATCCTCTGTTGTCTCTTCGTATCGGTCGTACTTGGAACTTCATGTCACCCTCCAGAGAGCACCACGATTGTCGAGGAGACAGAAACCCTTCGGACCTATCCCTTCTCCGAACCAGATCCAGTTCCTATCCTGACGAGGTCCAGTTTGTGGGGAAGGGGAGCACGGCTTTATCCCTATTTTTTCTTCGACAAATTCAGCAAGAAAGCCATCAACAAAGATTGGAAAGTCATACGGCTGGAAAATCCCTATATTCAAGTCTCTGTCCTTCCAGAAGTGGGTGGAAAAGTATGGGGAGCCTCGGAGAAATCCACAGGGAATGAATTCATTTATACCAACCATGTGATGAAATTCAGGGAGATTGCACTGCGTGGTCCATGGACATCAGGCGGAATCGAGTTCAATTTCGGAATCGTCGGACATACTCCTTCTACTGCATCCCCTGTCGATTACATGATGAGACAGAACCCGGATGGGAGTGTGAGCTGTGTGGTCGGAACAATGGATTTGCCTTCAAGAACCCGCTGGAGTGTGACCGTCCATCTTCCAGAGGATAAAGCCTGTTTCGAGACCAGAGCTTTCTGGTACAATCCCTCGCCCTTTCATCAATCCTATTATTCCTGGATGAACGCAGCCGTGAAAGCCACCCAAGACCTTCAGTATATTTTTCCGGGAAATTACCACATCGGCCACAATTATTCGGTTCCGTTGAAGCCCTGGCCGGTGGACGAGGAGGGCCGTGACCTCTCCTGGTACAAAAATAACGACTTCGGCTCCTATAAAAGTTATTTCACTGTGGGTGAATACGAGAATTTTTTCGGCGGTTACTGGCATGATTTGCGGTTCGGATTCGGCCACTGGGCTTTGTATGATGACATGCCTGGACACAAGATTTGGATCTGGGGCCTCTCGCGCCAGGGGATGATTTGGGAAGACCTCCTTACAGATTCTGACGGCCAATACAGCGAACCGCAGGCTGGACGGTATTTCAACCAGAGCGATCACGGCCTGTTCCGCCCTTACACAGCTGACAGATGGAAAGAAGTATGGTTTCCTTACAAAGATATCGGTCCGATGGTCAAGGCATCTCCTCTGGGAGTATTGAACGTCAATCACGACGAAGAGAAGATTCTTATCGGGCTTTTCCCATTGGAACAGATTGATGATGATCTGGTAGTAAGCCTTGATGGCAGGGAAATCTATCGCGAGCATATCAGCTTGAGTCCCACCGAAATTTATACCAAACAAATCCCACGCGGTATCTCCGATGATCAAATCCTGGAAATGAACGTTTCTAACCGACTCTCGTATTCGAGTGATCCTCAAGCCAATGATTTGGAACGTCCGATCCGGTTTCATCCCTTCGATGAGACAACCGCAGAGGGCCTGTTTCTATCGGGCATGCGTCATGAGCAGGAAAGAAACTACTACACGGCACTGGAGAAGTATTTGAATTGTCTGGAAATGGAGCCTCTCCATACACGGGCTTCATGCAGAGTGGCTGAACTTTACTGCCGCAGGGGCGAGAACGAGACAGCCCGATTTTATGCGCACAGAGCTCTGCTGAATGAAATGTACGATCCAGAGGCCAACTATGTATATGGAACGATCTGCCGAAGATCTGGCGACTACCTGGATGCCAAAGAGTGTCTGGGATGGGCAGCCCGGTCTCTGGAGTACAGATCCAGCGCCTATGCCCAGATGTCGGAGATTTATTTTTTGGAAGGAGATTACGACCTCGCCCTCGAATACAACCAGAGGTCTCTCGATTACAACAGACACAATATCAACGCTTTAATCCTGAAGGCCATTATTCACAGATTGAATGAAGAGCCCAAGCAGGCCCGAGAGGTACTCGGAAGAGTCTATGATCTCGATCCCTTGAACCATCAAGTCCGTTACGAACAATATCTCCTAGAGCCGAATCAAAGCAGGCTGGATGCTTTTCGGGATATGATTCGCAATGAGCTGCCCCATGAAACCTACATAGAAATGGCCCTTCATTACGTGAAACTGGGACTGAACGATCAGGCAGTTCAGCTGCTCGAATTTGCCGTGGACCACCCTACAGCCTGTTACTGGTTGGCTTATCTGTGGAATGAGAATAAGCCAGACAAAAGCAAGCTGTATCTAGAAAGGGCTCAGAGCATATCTCCCTGGCTGGTCTTCCCTTTCCGTGAAGAATCTATCCCGGTGTTGGAGTGGGCCTCTCAAAAACAACCTGATGATTGGAAACCGAAATATTATCTTGCCCTCATCTTCTGGAGCAAAGGCAGGGTGGAGGAGGCACGAGATCTGTTAGATCGCATTGACCGGTCCGATTATGCCCCTTTCTATCTTGCGAGGGGACATTTTTATAAAAATGTCGATCTTGCCTTGTCTGAGCAGGATTTTGAATATGCTGTCAAGCTCGATGAGAAGAGCTGGAAAACTTGGCACACTCTGACGAATTTCTATAGCGAGCAAGAAAGCTATGAAAAGGCATTGGAATCAGCACGCTCAGCTTCTCAGCTATTCCCCGATGAAAATATCATCCAGGTCGATTTGGTTCGAGCTTTGATGGGAACAGAACAGTACCCAGAAGCCGCCGGAATACTCGACAAACTTGAGGTTCTTCCCTATGAAGGGGCGAGCAGCGTCCACAGGCTGTTTGTCCTGTGCCATGTAAATATAGGGATCGAGAGCATAGTGAAACGGGATTACGAAAAAGCCATTCTGCACTTGGAGAGAGCCAAGACTTATCCCGAGAATTTGGGCACAGGACAACCTTATGAGTCGGACCATAGAATGCAGGATTATCTCCTGGCAGTCTGTTATGAGAGATTGAGAGAGCGGGATAAAGCAGAGGAACTCAGAAATACTATATTGGATTTTACACAAGCACATCTGAGCGAAGATCTTCCCAACCACCACTTCGGAGGATTGGTTCTCGTTGAGTCCGGAAAGCGAAGGGAAGGCAGAGCTTTGATGAGACGAGCAAAACTTCCTGAAGATCTAAGGCGAAAGATTCGGTCCATCCTCTGATAGACTGTATTCTTCATTTTTCTCTTGCTGTAAGTCCAAGAAATAAGCTAAATTCCTGGTATGAAAGAAATTCAACCGGATCCGAAACATCTGAACAAGAAACTGGACTTGTTTATCCCTCTTATTGGTTTCTATGATGCGCCAGCTCCTTTGCCGTTCGAGCCGCTCGTCACCCCGAATCCTGGTGATTGTGTTTTCGCTTTCTACGAAAAATGGATTCAAGGAACGACCCTGCATATCACCAAAGAGCATTATGGCTGTGGAGGAGCGGGACGCTGGATGTGTGGAGTGGAAACACGTTCGAGGAAAGAGTTCGTTAAATTTTTGGTGGATGATGAAGGCCTGAAAGGATCCCACGAGCTGATGGAGAAATGGATCGACGCCGGACGACCTTATCGATCGAGCTACCATCATATTTTTATCGGCCCTATCAAGGAGGATCAGTGGGAATATGCCAAAAGCATCACGTTTTTTGTCAATCCAGATCAGTTGAGCGCACTGATGATAGGAGCGCAGTATCACAGCGCTCCGGAAGATCCTCCTCCGGTCATCGCTCCATTTGGATCAGGATGCATGCTGCTGCTTCCTTTTGAAGATCTTACCATTCCCCAGGCCTCTCTCGGTTCCACCGATATTGCTATGCGCCGACATCTTCCTCCCCATATTCTGGCTTTTACCGTTACCAAACCGATGTTCAGACAGCTCTGCGAGCTGGACGAGCGGAGTTTTCTTTACAAGGATTTCTTGAAGAGGCTGAGAAAATCCAGGGGTTTGCCTGAAATCTGAAACTGTGATCTGTCTGGCCCAGTCAAAACATTTGAGCGAGCGTCTGACTACGAATCAGAAGGCCGTAGGTTCGAATCCCTCCGGGCGTATATCATTTTCTGTCATCACGAGGAGCACAGCGAGGCGGTGATCTCTCATGCAATGGACGCATTCATTAATTTGACACCCATATGCATTCCCTGATATCCTTTTGCTGACCGAATATGGGTACCCAAGGGGACA
>CAYFWF010000069.1:0-31893 GCA_964346815.1 uncultured Eubacteriales bacterium
GGCGGAATTCGGTAATCGCGTATACTGTCACCGAATTATTGAGACCGAATTATTGACAGGAGGGGAAATGCTGGTTATATTATTACTCTGGACCAGAGGTTTTCGAGGAAATGACGAGAACGATTCTCTTACTGTTCGCTCTGATATCCGGTCTCTTTTTTCCTCCGCTGCTTTTTTTCCTTCCCATCCTGTTTTATTTCCTGCTGGTTTACTTCCTGAGGAGGCTTTCCCTCTTATCTCTTTACGGCCTGTATACATTCTCAGCCACTCTGGCCCCAGAAGCCCGCCCTTCTGAATCCCTCGTTTTTAACTCAATACCACTCTTCTATTCAAATACTTTGAGTTTTTTATATGTTCCGATCATATGAGGGAAATCATGAAGCATCACACAAAGAAAAAGGTTTTACATCAATGGAATAAACTGCGGGGGATTCCCATCGAATGGAACCTCAGTCCTTACCAAAAGATCCTGGCTCAGATCAATGCCTGCGATCTGGAAAATGCCACTGACTCCGAACTCAAACAAATCTCGGCCCGCCTGATCGAGCAGGCCAGACAGGGAGTTTCTCTTGCCCATCTCTTGGCCGAGGCTTTCGCCTTGGTGCGGGAAACTGCAGGGCGCACCATAGGCCTACGGCCCTTCGACATGCAGGTAGCTGCGGGAATAGTCATGCATCAGGGAAAGCTGGCAGAGATGAACACAGGAGAGGGAAAGACATTGGCCGCTGTGCTTCCCGCGTATTTGAACGCCCTTACCGGCAAAGGCGTCCACATCCACACCTTCAACGATTATCTCGCTAGAAGAGACGCATCCTGGATGGGACCTGTCTACACCTTTTTAGGATTGAGTGTGGGCTGCATCCAGGAGGGGATGTCTCACTCAGAAAGGAAAAAGGCCTACGCCGCAGACATCACGTACTCCACGGCCAAAGAGGCAGGATTCGATTATCTCCGGGACCATCTCTGCTACGATCATGAGAATCTCGTGCACAGGGACTTCAATTGTGTGATCGTGGACGAGGCCGATTCTCTTCTGATCGACGAAGCGCGTATTCCTCTGGTGATTGCAGGCAGCACGGACCAGCCAGAAGCAGAACCCGGCAATTTGGCCCAGATAGCTAAAAGCCTTAAGGAGGGCATCAATTTCGAGACCGACGAGGGAAAGCGGAACATCTATCTAACCCCTTCCGGTCTCAAGAAGATTGAAAAAATCCTGGGCTGTAAAAATCTTCATGCCCTTGAGAATCTGGATCTTCTCACCAAGGTGAACCAGGCCCTTCATGCCGAATTCCTGCTTCACCGGAATATCGACTACGTCGTCCGGAAGGGGAAGATCGAGATCGTAGACGAGTTCACGGGCCGCGTGGTCAAGGACAGGCACTGGCCGGACGGCCTCCAGGCAGCCGTAGAAGCCAAAGAGAAGCTCCGCCTGGGATCAGGCGGTTCGATCCTCGGATCGATCACCCTGCAGCACTTCCTGCAGCTTTATCCCAAGATCTCCGGGATGACGGCCACGGCTCAGTCGGCAGCGAATGAACTCCATCGGTTTTACAATTTAAAGGTCGTGGTCATCCCTCCCCACCGGCCATGCATCCGAAGTGATTTCCCGGATTTAGTCTTCACCCACAAGGAGACCAAAGTAAAGGCTCTGATCAGAGAGATCACACACTGGAATGAAAAACAAAGGCCCATCCTGGTGGGCACGTCCAGCGTCGAAGAATCCGAAGAACTGACCCTGGCTCTCAAGGAGGCCGGTATCTTCTGTCGAGTTCTCAACGCCAAAAACGACGAACTCGAAGCGAAAATCATCGCTCGGGCCGGCGCACCCGGCGCTGTAACCATCTCCACCAACATGGCGGGACGAGGGACGGATATCAAGCTGGGAGGAGAGAGGGAGCAGGAGAGAGACGAAGTGGTCAAACTCGGCGGTCTTTATGTCATCGGCACGAACCGGCATGAGAGTCTCAGGATCGACCAACAACTGCGCGGACGGGCCGGCCGTCAAGGTGATCCGGGCTCTTCCCGCTTTTTCATCAGTCTCGAGGATAGCCTGATCGAACGGTATGGACTCCGAAAAATCCTACCCAGGAAATATCGCAAACTCGAACAAGACGCTCCCCTCGACCATCCTCTCGTGAACCGCCAAATCTCCCACGGGCAGCGCATCATTGAGGGGCAGAACTTCGAGATCCGCAAAACTCTCTGGAAGTATTCTGTGCTGGTCGAGAAACAGAGGAAAATTATCCAGGAGAGACGCCAGGAAATACTCTGCGATGGACCGGATTTCGGCTTTCTTGAGGAAAAGACTCCAGAGCGCTTTTACGATCTGGAGTCACTTTTGGGAAAAGACCGGATCCAGAACATCGAAAAGACCATCACCCTCTTCCAAATCGACCGCTGCTGGGCCGAGCACCTGGCCCTGATAGCCGAGGTCCGAGAAGGGATCCATCTGGCAAGTGTGGGGGGTAAATCCCCGGTCCAGGAGTTTCACAAAATTGCAGATACTGAATTTCATCGATTGGAACAAAAAATCGGTGATACGATCCTCCAGACCTTTTTATCGCTTCCTCTTTCAGAGAAAAGGATCGATCTGGACAGGGAAGGGATCCGGGGCCCCTCCTCCACCTGGACCTACCTCATCACCGACAACCAGTTCGGGCTCTGGGTGGGCCTCCTCCAGGGAAGCAACATCGGGGCCACGGCAGTCGCAGCCGCCGCTTACGGTCCTCTCTTTCTTCTGTTGGGCCTCGTTCAGCGTTTTTCCGGAAAAAAGAAAGACTCATCTGGATACCCGGCTCAGCAGCCTCGTCGATGAGGTCGATGGGAGCACCGTTGTCGACGATGAAGGCTACGGTTATGCCTTTAGCCGGGCTGTTGGGAGGGATCAAAACCTCCTTGTTCTGAATCTCTGTTTCCAGGTCATCCACTTCGAATGCAACATGGGAGATAGCTATTGGAATCCCCACATGGTGATATTTGCGCATTTTCTGTCTCCTGTTTGCGTTCTCAATCCACGATGAAGACTTTGGCTCCCTTTTCCGTAAAGGCCAGATGGGGATTGGCATCGCTGTCTTCGGCCTGGAAACTGGTCCCAGGCTTCATGACGAACTCCCTGCCATCCCTGAGCTGAATGACCAGCTCTCCTTCCAAGACCAAAAGAATATGCCCGCGGCTGCACCAATGATCCGACCAGAAACCAGGACTGTAATCGACTATCCGCACCCGAATATTTCCCTGCTCAAAGACGCGCCAGTGGGATGTCCCCTTTTCTCCCTGATATTCGACTAGAGTCATTTGATCCCAATCCGTAACCACAAAAGGGATCCCCTGAATTTTCATGTCCTCCTCCTTCTGTTCCCACCGTTATTCTTTGTTGACTTCAAAAACTCTTCCCGTCCCCATAGGCATATAATTCTCTCCAAAAGCCCTCTTGAACATCCCAATAGCCTCATCTCCCGTACAGTGAGTGGCACCACATTTTTCCACACCGATTTCCTTGAAGTTTCTGATAATCTCCTCCAACTCTGCGTTTGATTTGGCGCCAAGATGGAATCCGCCGAAAACCAAATGGATCGGCCTCTTGAAAAGTTCCTTTGCCCGCTTGAGGACGGCCACAATGCCCTGATGGGAACATCCGGTCACGATGATCAATCCTTTGTCCGTATTCAATATCAAGGACTGTTCCTTGATCTGGTCTCCCATTTCACCTGTGGAGTAGACGTTTTGGCATATCTCAACAGGTTCATCGACACTGACAACTTCAGCTTTCCGGTTTTCAACATTCCGCACGAATTCATACGGAAATGAAACGGGCAGGTAGACCAAGACCTTATGATTTTTCTCCAGAACCGCATCCAATCCTCCCGTGTGATCATGATGCGCATGGCTTATCACGATTTGATCCACTTTTTCGAGGTCTACCTCCAACTGCCCGATATTGTGCATCAGGATTTCCGGATTGGTGCCTGTATCGAAAAGGATCGTTTTTTCAGTTCCCTCGATCAAGCAGGAGAAGCCCCAATCCGGTTTCGTCCCTTCCTTTTGGAGATAATTGTCGTATAAAATCGTGAATTTCAGGGGCGTTTGGATCCCTTTCTGGTTTATCTTTTCTGTAAGAATCTTAGCCTCCCAAATTTTCGAATCTGCCATTCCCTTTCCTCTTTTGGCTCTTAGCAAATCCACAGCGGCGTTGTGACCCTGCCTCAATGCGTTATCGAGCGGAATCTCTCCGTCTTTGTCCAGGGCACTGACCTGAGCTTCATTCTTGACGAGTGGGATTTCTTGGTTTTCATTTTTTGCGTTGGCCAAAGCAGGATTTTCTTCTATAAGCGTCTTGAGCTTGGCCAGGTCATCATCTTTTGCGGATCGGTGAACGTCCGTGCCCAAACAGTACGTTCCAATTACATAAAAGACAATAAGACCGATAAAAAAAAGCCTGGTAAATAATTTTCTTTGAACCGACATCCCTTATTCTCCTTCTATTCTCTTTGGATTTGAACCTTTTACAACCAAAAAAGATTTTTCGATTTAAGATTTGAACATCTTAATGCTTTAATGGAAGGGATTCTTCATCCTTGTTCCTCTCTACATTTTCAAATCATATTTAATCTTGGCCTTTATAGCTTTGATAAATAAACTCGATCCAAGTGTCGGTGTTCAGAAATTCCAGAAAGACTCCCCAGGTTTCATAATCTTTCAACACATCTTCCTGTCTCATATCTTCAATGCTTTTTCCAGACTTCATGCCTTCGCGAACAATCTTAATGGTATCTGAAAGCATTTCCCTGTAGTCTATCACATCGGACATCGTGTAGTCACGACCATGTCCCCCGATGAATTTTGTATCTTCAGGAAAACGGTCAATAGCCATATCGAGTATCTCGAGATATTTCTTGACTCTCGGACCCACAGCTGGAAAAGACTGTGTCAAAAGAAGATCGCCCATATGAACGACTCCAGACCGAGTGAAATAGATGATCAAATCCGAATCGGAATGCGCTCCTGGAGAAGGGATGATCCTGATTTCCTCTCCGTTGTAATTCATGGAATAAAAGGAGTCAAAGCCCTTTCCGCTCCCTCCGCTGATCTTTCCTTTGCCAGGAGAAAGCACGCCGTTTGACACCATCTCTTCGAGGCTCTTATATTCGATGACTACAGCGCCCGGACCGCAGGCTTTGTTCCCGCCAGCATGATCTCCATGCGGATGTGTGTTGATGATGTATTTGATCTCCCCCTCTTTGAGATCCTTTATGGCAGAGAGAAGTCCAGAAGCGACTTCTTGATGTCCTGTGTCTACTAACAGTATGCCATCTGAGCCAACAGATACACCGATATTCGGCCTCAAGCTGTAGTCAAGGGTGACACGGTAAACATGATCAGAGAGTTTAACGACTTTTTTTTCGATTCCCGCAGAATCTCCGGAAAGATCCAGACACATAATTCCTGTTAAAGCTAAAGAAACGAGGGCGATATTCCGCTTTGTTTTCATTTTTTCTCCTTTCTAATTCTCATCGGCATCGATTTTTAAAGATGCACATTAAACCGGCAAACTCCAAGTCTGCACAGTTGATCCCGGGAACCGTGGTGTCCAGAAGCTTTCGGAAGTCCTGACCCATCCACAGCGGCTTTCACTCCATAAACTCTGTTTTGAATTCCACATCCTTCCGGCTTCGCCACTCTTATGACATAGATGTTGTGTTGAGGAAGAAAAGTCTCTATATGATCCAATTCAAAATCACTCCTCTCGATCTTCTCGCGTATCTCTTCCTGGGTCAAGAAATGTCCCGCTGGATCCCGGAACTTGGAAGGATCCCGGTCGATGATCACCACCGGGGCATCGGGTTTCAGGCTGGGGACCAAGTTATTGAGCAGCATGACAGGCTTAGCCAGATCATGAAAAGCATTCACGATAAAGACCATATCGAGTAACCCCTCGGGGAGGAGTGGATCTTCGATCTCTCCAACGATGGTCTCGATGTTGGTGATCCCTTCGCTTTCAGCTTTACGACGGAGAGAGGCGAGCGCCCTAGAAGCGATATCGTTGGCATAGACTCTTCCGGAATCGCCGACTCGCCGGGAGAGATGAAAAGTAAAATACCCATGTCCTGCTCCCACCTCGCCGATTATCATCCCGGGCTTCACACCGACTGCATCCATCACCTTATCCGGTTGATGCCAGGTGTCTCTGACATCGGCATGAAGCGACAGGCATAAGGACACAGAAGAAAAAATGATAAAAAGACCAAACCTTCTTATATGATTGCGCAAGACAGCCTCTTACTTAAATTTCGTTTTTCAGGCATGTGTTGATCTTCCCTCAAGACCTATCCTCTCCTCGATCCTTACCGGTTATCCTATATCGTCATTGACTTTCAGAGCAAGAACAAAAGAATGAGCAAAACCATGAAAAAAATGACTATTTTTTCCGCGCAAATCATAGATACCCTCCCTCACATCCTCTGAGTCAGAGAAAAACTTGTTAAAATTTTTTACAGTTTTAGGGGCTCTTTTGTTCATTTATCGGTTCTTTTGTATCTGCCTAACCCTATACTAGATAGACTTGCCCTCTGAATGAAATTCACACCAGATAGGTATGCAATAATAATACCAAACCGAGTAATCGGGCAGATTTGACTCCGAATTTTTTCCTGTGCTATAAAACTCTTCCTGGTCGGACCAAAAGACGATGAAAAAACAGCCTATCTGGTTTTTCCTAGCAACACTTCTTTGTCTCCTCTTAATCCTGTCTATCTGGTCCTTTCTTCAAGCGAAAAGAGCCGAAGAGTTCTCTGTTTCTCTCGAACACTTCAGATCTGATTTTCTTGGACAGGAAGATAAAGATCTTCTGATCGATGGAATCATCTCCAAAGAGAAGAAGTTCATTGCCTTCGGAAATTACGTCCAGGTCCCCCCTGGATTATACAGGGCGATCTATTATCTGGGATCATCTTCTCCGGAACCGGCAGATCTCAGCCTTCAGATCGCTGAAGAGAGGGGGAGATCCCTCATCCTGTCCCGAACTTCCCATCTGCAGACTTTTCCCACGAAGGAGGAGATCGCTTTTAAAATCCATGCGGAAAAGGAAATCGAACCACGCGCTCTCTTTCTCTCCGGAAACAAGAATGTCCGACTTCGCATGGTAACCATAGAGAGAATAAAAAACATCTTCCCCTGGAGAAATATCATATATAGAGCCATTTTTTACTCCATTTGCTGCACACTCATTCTTTTGTCTGTTTTCTTTTCCTTCCGGAACACACAGGACTGGAAATATTTTCTGGCCGCCTTTCTTTTTTTCGTGGGCTGCTTTTTGATCCTTCGCCGGGCCTGGATGTCCGAGGATGCCTTCATCACCCTGCGTCACGTGGAAAATTTCATGAAAGGATTCGGTCCGGTCTTCAATGTGCAGGAACGGGTGGAGGGATTCACTCATCCCCTGTGGTTTTTTACAGTTTCTTTTTTTCGATGGCTCGGACTCCCGCCTAAAGGGGCGGCCATCCTGCCCGGACTGCTGGCTTCTTTCTCCGCTTTGTATCTGCTCTTTTTCAAGATACGCTTCAGACGGAATTCTGAACCCGGATTGCAGTTGAATCCAGCCGGTGCCGTCCTCATCGGAACCAGTGTATTTATAGACTTCGGGACAAGCGGTTTAGAGACTTCTTTCAGCTATCTGCTGCTTATCCTTTATGCCAAATTTTTGGCAGAGGAGAGATGGCTCAAGCAGCCGTTCGCAATCGGTCTCATCTGTGCGCTTTTGACGCTGAATCGTCCGGATTTCGGTATCTTCCTGATTTTGATTTTTTTTCTATTTCTTTATCAAGCTGTCAGGAAAAGAGCTGAGCTGAAATCTCTCGGCAAATTCCTCCTCCCCATATTTTTTCTGGTGGGAGGATACCAAATCTTTCGGATGGGATATTACGCCGCGTTTTTTCCCAATCCTTTCTATGCAAAATCAGGGACAGGAGCCCATTTCTCTCAGGGAATAAAGTATCTCTGGGATTTCTGCCAGGGCAGCCTGTTCCTTCCCGTTCTTGTTCTCGCTTTTCTCGGGATTGGCTTGACCGGGCATCAAAGGAATCTAAAGGCCAGGAGCCTGGTCCTTTTCTCAGGGCTTCTGCACGGATTCTTCGTGATCCGGGGCGGTGGAGATTTTATGCACGGCAGGTTCCTGCTTCCTGCTTTCCTCCTGATAACCCTTTCTTTGACTGGAGTCTTTGATAGACTTTTCGAGAAGACAGTAGCCCTCAAAAATATAGCTGTGGCTCTGTTCCTGATTCTTTTTTTTCTCTCTCTTCACGTAACTCCTGTCCAGCAAAGGGGGAAACGCTTCAACTACGGCATATCGGACGAGCGCTCTTTTTATTACAAAGATCACATCATCCCCCTCAAATATTTATTCACCGACACCATGATCTTGATGTGGAAAACGATCGGAATCAACTACAGAAACTTGTCCCAAAGAGCAAGGCTCAATATACGGATCGCTTATAAAAATGTCGGGTTCACAGGATTCTACGCCGGAGAGCATGTCTATGTCCTCGACAAGCTGGGATTGACCGATCCCGTCATCTCCCGAATCTCTCTTCCCCGCAGACGGCGGCCAGGCCATGAGAAATATGCGCCTTTCGGATATCTGGTTTCTAAAAGACTCACCTTCCATGACACTCCCTTTCCGCTCTGGAACAAGCTGGCAAACTCTCGATTCGGTGTCCTGTGGGATGTGTCGGCGAAAACGCTGAGAAAATTCGGTTTCTTTATGGAGCAGGATTTCAAAAAAGAATTGGATCTCCAAATTGTCGGATATTTGAATACCCTCGAAAAAGAGAGTCTTTCCGGACAAGCCGATTTCCTCTTCTTCTTGAAACAGTTCTGGTATCCACACGCCTCCGAAGAAAATCAAGAACTCTTCCGGCTTAAATACCCGGAGAACATCATCGGTCAGCATTCTGAAAGCTTAGCCTGGATTCGAGAGAACCAGGAAAACATGCAGACTCTCTTCCTCCATATCCAGGGGCCCGTGGATGCTGGAGGATTTTTTAGAAACATTCGATTTGCCCTCGCCAATGGCTTCGGTTTGAAGTTTACCCCAAGCGCACTGGCTGAAGAATGAGTGAGCGGGGTTTTAGGCTCGTTTATACGCCTGCCACAACATACCCCAATCGGTTTGAAGAAACGACTTGATTCTTTTTCGTCCCACGGTCGGGTACCACAGCCAGTCATGATAGATGTTGCTGGCCAGTGGAGCCCACACAACGAGAGGGGATTTGAGCAGGATTTTTTCGAGAAACCTTAAAAACCCGATTCGCAGCATCTGATCTCCCCAAATGACAAAGCTTTTTTTGGTTTTGAAATGAAAGTTTATATCCGAAACATCCTCTCCCATGATTTCGATCTCAGAAGGATTTCCGGTCCCCAGCCCGTGCTCATGGCACATCCGGATGTAGGGAATGGACATGGGATCGAATCCCATGATTTTCGCTGCAACAGAATCGACTGCCACCGAGTCGCCCCCGGCAAGCAGGAGATTTCCAATGCGGGGTTTCATGGTCCGCGGTCCTGCTCCGTCACCGCAGACAGTTCCATCCATAGCACAAAAAATCCCGGGATGCAGTTCCTTCTGCATGGCCATCAGGTCGACCAGGATTTCGTGAATATATTTGTGTGCATAATGCCTGACTTCCTTCAAGAGGCCGCCGAAGGCATTCTTGACCGCACCCGTGGTGACAGAGTGGCCGTGGGTTTTTATAGTGGGGAGATGGATGATGTTCTTGCCTTTAAACATTTTGGGTATTTCAAAACCTTCAGGGAAGATTTGATTCATCCTCAACAATTTACTTTCGAATGGATAGGCCGCCCACTCTTCCTTGTTCAAATCATAAAAAGGCATTCCGAATTTTTGCAGAACAGAAGTCCACCTGTTATTTTTAGCACCCTTGACCGGATGAGTTACCACAGTTTTATTCTCCACAGGGAACAAGCAGTCTTTGTTGTAGCCACACCGGAGAAGGGCCTGAATGACACCCTCTAACTGCCACGGCTGACTGGAACAGGAAGGGAAATATTTGGTCCAGGAAAGATTGAGCTTGACCAGTGTGTCTTTGTCCTTGGAGATGAATCTCTCGATCTCAGCCAGATGCAGGAGGCGATGATAATCCTCGAGCACAGTCGCGGGTGAGGTTCTCAGGACGATTACTTTTGCTGACATGTACTTCCTCGATTCAAAGATAGATGATCAGTATGGCTGTGGCGATCCAGAGAAAGACATCGATCAGAAGAGGTTTATCTGTGATGATCAGGCTCTCCGGACTCCCTCCTTCATTTTTTTGATGAACCAGGTAAAGATAGCGAAAGATCCCATACAAAACAAAAGGCACCGTGAAAATGAGATTGGTCGTTCCGAATTTCTCGATGGTCTCACTCGATATGGTATAAAGACAATAAGAAATCACGGTCGAAGCTGTTACAACTGCGATCATTTGATCGAGCAGGTGAGGATTGTACTCCTTGAGAATAGGACGGTGGATGCCGGCAGACTCATCCAAGAGGACAAGCTCATGACGCCGTTTGCTCAAGGCCAAAAACAGAGCCAACAGGATGGTGCAGATAAAAAGCCATGGTGAGAACTTCACTTCGATAACCAGACCTCCGGCAACGACCCGGATAAAAAATCCCGCAGCTATCAGAAATACATCCAGAATAACGACATGTTTGAGCCAGAACGAATAGGCAACCTGAAGCAGAAGGTACACCCCGAGCGCTGCGCAGAAAGAGAGGTTGAGGAGAAACGCGCCGATCAAGCTTAGGATGACCAGAAAAAAGAAAGCGAATAAGGCCTGGCTTTTCTTCAACCTTCCTGACGCCAGAGGCCTTTTGGACTTGAGAGGATGAAGCTGGTCCTCTTCCAGATCTTTTATATCATTCAAGATATACGCAGCACCGGATACCAGACAAAAAAGAACAAAAGCGAGTACGCTTTTGAGGAGCAGGACTGTGTGGAAGATATTCTGTGAGAATATCAGGGGAGCAAAGATAATCAGGTTTTTGATCCACTGCTTTATACGCAGAGTCTTGACAATTTCGATAAGAAGCATTTTCCCAATTTTATTTTTTTTTCACCTGCGATTCAAATGTTTTCCGACAACTATTATGAACGTATTAATTCCTGTGTTATCACGAGGAGTGACACGACGTGGCGATCTCATTTTTCTGAAGAGATGGCCGCGTTCCCTTTGATCACTCGCCATGACAATGAAGCGGTACTTGATGCGTTGACATTAATTTGAACCATCTGGATCAGATTTTCCAGCCACCGGAAACGATCAGATTCGTCCCTGTCATGTAAGAAGATTGTTCCGACACCAAAAAAAGAACAGCATTGGAAACATCTTCGAATCGGCCAAGGCGACCCGCAGGGATATTTTGATCTTTAGGAAGAACTCCTCCCTCCATCAATCCAGGAGACACCATGTTGACAGTGATTCCATCCGCAGCCACAGAAGAGGCTACGGAGCGAGTCAGAATGAGAAGCCCTGTCTTTGCGATGGCATAGGGTAGGATCCGCCTATAGGCCACCAGCTGTTCTACCCGGCTGTAACCGATGTTGATAATCCTTCCCCACCTTTTTTTCTCCATTCCCGGAAGAACGGCTTGGATGCAATAAAAGGCGCTCTTCAGGTTGCCGTCGAGCATACGATCCCAGTCCCCGGGCTCCAATTTTTCCCAGGGCTTGACGAGAATCGGGCCGTAACTGTTGACGAGAATATCTATATCGGCAATTCTGTCTCTCGATCTTTGAATCATTCTTCGGGCTTCTTTCTCCTTGGTCAGGTCAGCGGGAATGCAGACGCTGGATTTGCCTTTCGCTCTGATCTCCTTGACAACACACATCGCAGCTTCTCTGTCTCTCCTGTAATGGATCACAACTCCAGCCACGTGGTCACTCAAATGAAGGGCGATATCTCTTCCCATGCCTCTGCTGCTCCCGGTCACAAGGGCGATTTTGTTCTCAAAAGTCTTCATCAGGTCCCTAGTATACATTTTTTACACCCGGCCGTCAGCTTTTTGAATCTCGAAAAGGAACCCGCGCGTTGATAAATCAATAAATGAAGCATCTCCAAAACCGTTTTACTTTGAATCAGTCGGGGAAGCTGAAGAGGAAGCCATCCGGAGGCGAGTGGGCATGGAAAGCAAGCTTTACTGGCAGGTATGGAGAGCGAGCCGAGGAATAAGCTGGTTTTGATTGATTTGGATAACAAATCAATCGGGGGATCCAAGGGGGTATGCCCCATTGGTCGCAGGGCAAAGCCCGAGAAGGGGAGGCAGAGAGCGAAGCGAACGTTGGAAGGGGGGAGTAAGTTCCCCCTCCAAAGAGCCGATGGGGAAAACCAGCGGGCTGACGTTTCAGCTTCCCTGACGGTTGCTTTATCACGGTTTTGGAGATGCTAACATCAATAAAGAAAGGGTTGCCAAAGAGCCCTAAGAAACTTATAATCATAACACCTTTTCAGAAATAAGAAATCCACAGTATGGAGGGAACATGGACAAAAAAAATCCCAGGTCTTATCTTGGAATGGTTTTCGTGTTGGGAGCTGTATGGGGTTTGTCTGAAGCCGCCTTGGGGATGGGACTCCGGACCTGTGCCTCGGCTCTGTCCGGCTCCATAATGACTGGAGTGGCTTTATTCTTCATCGCCGCTTGCTGGATCATATCACGAAACGTGTTGGGAGTCGCTCTCCTTGTCCTTATTGCCTCTCTCTTCAAATTGTTCGATGCACTTCTCCTTTCGCTGCCGATCATCCATGGCGCTGTAGCGAATCCGATCTTTGCGTTTATCATGGAAGGAGCAGCTTTCCTGGTTATCGTATCACTCATCAAAGACAGGCTCTTACAGAAAACATCTGGCCAGGCCCTATCCGGCGGTTTGGCCGCTTTACTGGCTGTTAACCTTTTCCCCCTGGTCAAGTATGCGACCGGAATCCCCGCGTGTGTGGCTGCTGGCACAGGCTATCCCCTCTCGCTCTATTATGCCTATGTGGCAGTCGCTGTCTCTTTTGTTACTGTCCCCCTCGGTGTGCTTGTAGGAGATAAAGTACTAGCAGTGGAATCCCGGTTCATTCAATCGGTCGGCACAAAAGCCTTCCGGTATGTGGTTTCTCCTGTTGCTGTTCTCCTTTGTATGTTGATTGCTGTCTTGATCAGAGTCATCTAGATTCTGCTCCTGGGAGGAAGATCAGAATGGAAAACAAAAGAAACGAATTAACGCGGAGAGATTTTCTGAAGGGCTTTGGAAGCGGTGCCGTAGGGGCCGCTATCGCGCCTAAACTCCTGGCTCAAGAAGCGGAATCTTTACAGACCAAAGAAGGGGATATCCCTTTCTACACCAGGAAACGTGTCACCATGACGGTCAATGGAAAAAAGTACTCCCTGACCGTCCGACCGCAGGAAACACTCCTCGATATTCTCAGAGACCGGCTGAGCTTAACAGGGGCAAAAAAAATATGCGACCGTGGAGAATGCGGTGGGTGCACCATCCTGATGGATGGAAAGCCTGTTTATTCCTGCATGTATCTTGCCATAAGAGCGGATGGGGCAAATATCACCACGGTGGAGGGCCTTGCCAGCAGGGATGAACTCGATCCCGTTCAGCAGGCATTTGTAGATAAAGATGCCTACCAGTGTGGTTTCTGCACCACTGGATTTGTCATGTCCTCTGTGGCCTTCCTAAAAAATGCCAAAAACCCTGGTCTCGAAGATATCAAACAGGCCCTGTCCGGAAATCTCTGCCGGTGTGGAAATTACTTCAAGATCTATCAGGCTGTCGAGGAAGCCGCAAAACTCATGAGGAGGCCCTGAAATGGCTAGAAAAGAATACAAAGACTACACGAAAGACAGCGGCACCTGGTATGACGGATGGGCCAGCGACCAGTCCAAGCATACACCCCAGAGTCAACCTGCAGATGAAAGGGATGCGTTCAACGTCATCGGGCATCACACAAAAAGAGTGGATGGGGAAAAGATCGTCACCGGACAAGCTCCCTATACTCATGACATCAAACTCAAAGGCATGCTTATCGGAAAAATTTTGAGGTCCCCCCATGCCAGAGCCGAAGTGGTTACAGTCGATCTGAGCACAGCCGAGCAGTTGAAAGGGGTGGAAGCCGCTCTCCAGGTAAACCGGGGAAACATTCTCTATGCAGGACAGCAGGTGGCAGCCGTTGCTGCCGTGGATGAACAGACGGCTGAGAAAGCCCTGAGGATGATAAAAGTCGAATACAAACCCCTCCCCTTCGTGGTCACTGAAGAAAAAGCCATGGAAGAGGAAGCTCCTCAAGTTCATGACGACCGGCCAAATGTCCAGGAGCGCCGAGGATACAGCCGCGGAGACGTGGACGCCGGATTCGCCGAAGCCGATGCCGTCATCGAGCGTACATACAAAACAGCCATAGAAATCCATCAAACAGCAGAAACCCACGCCAGCATTGCCATGTGGCAAGGGGAAAAGTTGACCATTTGGGATTCGACACAGGCTATCCATGGAGTGAGAGACCAGATCGCTGAAGACCTCGAGATGCCTGCGACAAGAATCAAAGTTATCAAACAGTACATGGGAGGCGGTTTCGGCAGCAAGCTCGGTTTGAATGAACACACAGTTGTTGCGGCTCTCTTGGCAAGAGAGACCAAAAGTCCAGTAAAAATCATGCTCTCCAGACAGGACAATTCCGTATGCGTGGGGAACCGGCCTTCCAGCAACCAGACATATAAAGGCGGCGTGAAAAAGGATGGAACGCTGACCGCCCTGACTTTGCTCAATTACACATCAGGCGGGCTCCGGGGAGGCGACAGGGCCTCTGAACCCATAATCGATGTCTACAGATGTGCCAATGTAAAGGTGGAAGAATACAACGTCTTTACCAACACCGGCCCTGCCCGTCCCACCAGAGCCCCGGGCCTGGTCCAAGGGTCTTTCGGATTCGAAGGATTTATGGATGAGCTGGCCAATGAGATCGGTATGGATCCTCTGGAGTTGAGGAAAAAGAACTATACAACCAAGAATCGGGGAGATACCGGAATCCCCTACTCCTCCAAAGGATTGGACCAGTGTTATGAGATCGGGGCCAAAGAGATCGGGTGGGAGAGAAGAAATAAAGTTCCCGGAGGCGGTACGGGGAGGACCAGACGAGGAATCGGAATGGCCAGCGGCATCTGGTGGGGCGCCGGAGTACCCGGCACCCTGGCTGACATCAAGCTGCATCCGGATGGAAGCGTGGAAGCCATATGCGGCACCCAGGATATCGGCTGCGGAACAAGAACCCATATGGCCGTGGTCGCCGCCGAAACCCTGGGATTAGATCCTGAAGACATCACCATAAAACTGGGGAATTCTGACTATCCCTGGGCTCCATTATCGGGGGGAAGTTTAACCACTCCTTCTGTTGCTCCCGCAGTAAGAGATGCGGCCCTGAAAGCGGCAGAACATCTTCGAGAAATGGCTGGCTCAAAACTTGAAGTACCCGCCGCGGACATCGCTCTTCAGGACAAGAAATTATACGACAAAAACAATCCGGAAAATGCGGTGGGTTTCAAAGAAATTCTGGAGGATCTTTCCCATGAAACCGTGTTCCATGGAGAAAGAAAAGGGCTCCCAGAAGGCTTTGCCTACAACACCTTCGGGGCTCATTTTGTGGAAGTGGAAGTCGACACCGTCATTGGAAAGATAAAAATCGTCAAAGTTGTTGCCGCCCATGACAGCGGAAGAATCATAAACAAACAGACTGCTGAAAGCCAGGTCATAGGCGGAATAACCCAGGGACTGAGCACAGCACTTTTCGAACAGCGCATCATGGACGAAACCACCGGACGCATGGTCAACCCCAATTTCAGGGACTACAAGATCGCCACATCCATGGATATTCCTGAAATCGTTCCTCTGTTCGTAGACATCATCGATCCACGAATCAATCTCCTTGGAACCAAAGGACTGGGAGAACCACCTCGAATTCCCATAGCTGCAGCCATTGGAAACGCCGTCTATAATGCCATCGGTGTTCACATCAGAGAAATCCCCATGACACCGGATAAAGTCCTTGCATCCCTCAAAGAAAAGGAGGCGGGCCGATGAAAGAATTCGAATTCGCGCAACCCCGGTCTCTGGAACAATTCATTTCCCTTCTCTCGGAAAAAAAAGAGGGATACTACCTCATGGCCGGAGGCACGGATCTTCTGGATGAAATCAAAGGCGAGATAATCGACCCCCAAGTGGTGATCGATCTCCTCTCTATCTCCGAGGAACCTCCTATAACGGAAACCAAGGATTTCGTGTCGGTCTCCGCACTGACTCGGGTAGCGGAGTTGGCCGAAAACTCCGTCATCCAGAAGCACTTTGCGGGACTGCGCCAGGCTGCTCTCTCGCTGGCCACTCCTCAGCTCAGGAACGTCGGCACAGTGGGAGGCAACCTCTGTCAGCGGCCCAGATGTTGGTATTACCGGGATCCAGAGGTGATCTGCCGCAAAAAGGGCGGAAGCCGCTGTTATGCCTTTAGAGGAAGAAACAGATACCATGCGATTTTCGGAGGCGGAATCTGTTACATCGTCTATCCCTCGGATCTGGCCCCTGCCCTCATCAGCCTCGATGCACAGATCATTCTCAGCAGTCCTGATGGAGAAAAGACCATGCCGCTGGAGAACTTCTACATTCTGCCCCGGCAAAACGTCCGCAGAGAGAACATCCTGGAAGGAAATCAATTTCTCAAAGAAATAAAAATTCCGCTGCCGGAGAACGGTTCAAAGAGCGTCTATTATAAATTCAAGGAACGCGGCACCTGGGACTTTGCTGTGGTTTCTGCTGCTGTCACCGGCACCGTTTCCGGAAGAGTCTGCAGAGACATAAAAATTGTACTAGGAGGAGTGGCTCCTGTACCTTGGAGGCTGAAAAAAGCAGAAGATTTCATCAAAGGGAAACAACTGACTGAAGAAGTTATCAGGCAAGGAGCTAAAGAGGCCCTGAAGGACGCCAGACCTTTAGAAGAAAACGGTTACAAAATCGACCTTGTAGAAGCGGTACTCTTAGAGGCCGTATCCTCGATTGCATAGAATCCGATCAAACGAAGCTGAGACGTGATATTTATCTTGACCGGTCCGGTTCATTCGGGAAAAACGACATTCCTTAAAAAATTGATTCAGAAGCTCGAGCAGGGGGAACTGAAAATGGATGGCTTCCTGAGTGAATCGCGATGGAAGGATCGAGAAATCTCAGGATACGATCTGATGGATCTGAATGAGGGAAAATCCCATCCTTTCATCCGGAAAACAGGGGAAAAGAACTGGGACAGAGTCGGACCTTTTTATTTTCTTCCGGAAACTCTGGCTCTAGCCAGGCAAATCATAAGACGTGCCCAGGATGCGGATATTTGTGTGATCGATGAAGTCGGCCCTCTTGAGCTTTCAGGAAAAGGGCTCTGGCCTGCCTTAAGAGCGTCTTTCTCGATGGCGCACTCCCATCACCTTCTTGTCATAAGAATCTCCATCCTGGAAAAAGTTCTTCATAAAATCAACAGGAAAGACATCCGGGTGTTTCACATGGAGGAGAAGGGATCGCTCGGCGAGATACTGGAATCTCTGAAGCCTGACCGGGCAGGAACGAGGTATTCATAGCGTCATGAAAAACATCTACCAAAGACTCCTTGATTTTTGGAAGAGTGAAAAATCTCTAGTGTTTGCAACCATCGTTTCTACCAAAGGTTCGAGCCCCCAAGTGCCGGGAGCTTCCGCTCTTTTTTCAAAAAATGGATTGCTGTTCGGTACGCTCGGAGGAGGAGTGATGGAAGCCAGGGCTCAAGAGAAAGCGATGGAGTCGTTAAGAAGCGGGAGTTCTTATTTATCCAATTTCAGCTTATATGCGGATATTTCTTCGAAAGAAGAAGCCATTTGTGGGGGAGAGGCGGACATCCTTTTTGATGCCGACCTTGAGAAACATACAGGAGCGTTTTATCTACTCGATGCATCTTTGAAAAAAAGACAGCCCGGCGTTCTGGTCACCTCGATCAGGAGATTCGCTGGAGACCGGGTGAAAACATCTCGTTCATGGATTGAAAAACACAAGATATTCGGGGAGAAAGCGCAAAAACCAGATCTCCCATATATGGAGGAAATCAAAGAGACATTCGCTACGGGAAAACCCATGCTTCTGACATCGAAGAAAGAACCTGGAGGAAAAGAGCTTCCACAGAAACCGGATCGAGAGCCCTTGATCTATCTTGAGCCTCTGTTTCCCCGCTCTCATCTCATTATCGCAGGGGCAGGACACGTGGGACAGGCACTTGCTCATTTGGGAGTCCTGCTCGACTTCGAAGTCACTGTCATCGATGACAGGCCGGAATTTGCCAGCAAAGAGAGGTTTCCTGAAGTGGATCACCTCATTGTCGAGGATATCGGACAGGCCGTAGAAGACCTGCCCAAAACATCAGATTCTTATTTTGTCATCGTGACCCGGGGGCACAGCCAGGATGCAGAGGCTCTGAGAGCCTGCATCGGCTCTGATGTGGCCTATATCGGGATGATCGGAAGCGCCCGTAAGACTGCACTCATGCGAAAGAATTTTTTGGATCGGGGCTGGGCAACACTTTCCCAGTTTGATCGAATCCATACACCGATTGGCATAGACATCCAATCCAAGACAGTCCAGGAGATCGCAGTCAGTATTGCCGCTGAACTCGTGCTCGTCCGCAATAAGATCCAGGGAAAACAAAAGGAAGCTTCATGATCTGCACGATGATCCTGGCTGCTGGAGAATCCAGGAGAATGGGAAGGCCCAAACTTCTGCTGCCTATTGGCGGGAAATCCATGATCGAGACTTTAGTGGATGAGGTTCTCCGATCAAAGTCAGATAGGACGGTAGTTGTATTGGGGGCAGAAAAAGAAAAGATCGACCGCATCCTCTCCAAACGGCCTGTTGCAAGGGTGTTCAACACAAGATATCGGGAGGGAATGCTCTCTTCCATCCAGACTGGATTCGAAGCGGTCCCAGATAAAGCCGAAGCTGTGCTGGTATGCCTCGGGGATCAACCCCTCATCCCCTTCTTCGTATTGGACAGACTCATCGAAGCCTATAAAGACACCAGAAAAGGGATTATCCTTCCCGTATATAAAGAATCAAGAGGCCATCCTATCTTGATCGATATGAAATACAAACCCGAAATCAAACGCATCAGCCCGAACATCGGACTTAAAGCCCTGGTGCATAATCATCCCCGGGATGTCCTGGAAGTAGAGGTCAATGCTCCCCAAATCTTAAAGGATATCGACAAACCCGAAGATTACATAAGGGAACTGAAAGAAAAGGAGGAAGCTTGAAAAAGACACTTGTTTCACTCTTCATTCTGTCCCTATCCCTTCCTCTTCTGGCCGTCCAAAAGCCCGATATCGAAAAGGAGATACGGTTCGTTTTCGAAGTTCAGAGGAAAGCCTGGAATGAAGGAAATATCGATGATTTCATGGCTTACTACTGGAATTCCGAAGAGCTTACCTTCCAGTCGGGAGATACTCGCCTTAAGGGCTGGGATGCACTCTATTCCCGTTACAAGGAAACGTACCCCGGAGAAAACATGGGCGATTTGGAGTTTTCGGATCTTATCATTCACATCTTATCCGGTGATGCCGCTTATGTGCAGGGAAGATGGCAACTCGAAACAAAATCTGGGACAAAACAGGGGTTATTCACAGTGATTTTCAAAAGGATGGAAGGAGGATGGAAGATCGTCCACGACCACACAAGCTGAGATGAAATTGATCATAGAAGTTATTGAAATCGAGGGAACATGCCCGGTTTATAAGATCGGGGATAAAATCGTGCTTGCAGAGGGCTACAAGGTGAATCTCGAGGAAACGGATAATATATGTATGCACTCACTGGCTTCTATCATTCCTTACCATGCAGCTCTGGCAAAGGGAATCCCCCCTGTTGAATTGGGGCTGGCCAAGAAAGGAGATGCGGCCTATGTCCAGTGTCTCGATTCCCGGAAGCATACGGGCGGCGGCACGGTTACATTTAAAATAACCAGGGAATAACCCCGATCGCCGTTTGAAACAGCAGCATCAAGATGTTCGGAAAAAATGTTTTTGCTCATCGGGAAAGAAGACTGTAAAATGAAACTCGAGATCGATGGGTCTGATTAAAAAAAAGAAACTGGCAGATGAGGTGATCGATGCGATCAAACGGATGATCCAATCCGGAGAGCTCAAAGAGGGAGACAGGCTTCCCAATCAGACCGAATTCGCTGCCCGGCTCGGAGTAAGCCGAACATCGCTGCGTGAAGCATTCAACACCCTTTGCGTTCTCGGTGTTCTCGAACAGCGCCAGGGATATGGCACCACCGTGAAATCCAGGTTCTCCGCTCTTTATGCAGATCAGCTCTCTGCGCCCTTTATTACAGACGAGAAATCAACTTTAGAGCTTCTCGAAGCAAGACAATTTATCGAGATGGGAGCAGCCCGACTCGCAGCGAAAAATGCCAAGCCGGAGCAAATCGAAGACATGGGAATCCTTATCGACAAGATGGCAGAAGCAGGCGAAAAAGGGGACATCCAAAAGCTGTCCGAGCAGGATATCGATTTCCACTTTCTCATCGCTCAGGCAACCGGAAACCGGGTGATGATCCACCTTTTGGCAAACATCCGGGGAATGGTGGAAAAGTTCATGCACGAAGCGTTTCTTGTCCTGCACGATGAAAAAAGGTATTTGAAATCCCACCGCGATCTCTATGAAGCGATCAGACAGAAGGACCCAAAAAAGGCATCCGATTTAATGAAGAAGCACATTATGGATGTCCAAAAGGACCTCCAGCAGTATTACAGGGTTGTCAACAAAAGAGAATAAGGATCTTTATCCCAGACTGCCGACTTCTTTTTCCACTGCTTCGAGAATCTCACAAGATTTAACCAGCTCTTTCATCCGGGTGTGGTCTGGATAGAGAGGCCTGTCTTGGTCGAGATGCTCCACATATTTTCGAATCACTCTTTTTGCTGCAGAGACTCCTCTTCCTGGAGCAAATTCACGGAAATCCAGGGCTTGTGCTGCAGCCATATATTCGATTCCCAAAACGCCATAGGCATTATCGATGATCTGCTCATTTTTTATGGCCGTATTCATTCCCATGGAGACAAAATCCTCCTGGTCGGCTGCTGCAGGAATAGACATGATGGAGGCGGGAGCAGAAAGGAGGCGCTGCTCGACGATCAGAGTATCGGCTGTATATTGACTGAGCATCATTCCAGAAAACATCCCCGCGCCTTTGGTCAAAAAGGCCGGCAACCCGACGCTCAAAGCAGGGTTGGTCAGTCGGTTCAACCGTCTCTCGGAAAGAACACTGACCATAGTGACCGCCGCGCCGACCATATCCATGGGAAGAGAGACGGGAGTCCCCTGAAAATTCGCTCCGGTTAACGTCAATTCATATTCTGTGAAAAAAACAGGATTATCTGCGACTCCGTTCAATTCGATCTCCACCTGTTTCCTTGCATGAGCCACTGCATCATGTGCTGCCCCGATAACCTGAGGAGAAGACCTCATGGAGTAGGCGTCCTGGACTTTAATCTTGAACTTTCCCGACAGAAGATCACTTCCTTCGATACACTTCATCAACGCTCTAGAGGTTCTGACAGCGCCGGGAAAACCACGCGCTTCATGCAGGCGGACATCATAAGGTTTCATGTTGGCATACAGGGCCTCCAGGGTCATCGCACAGGCGATCTCGGCCTGCTTGAGCCAGCGGTTGACATCATACAGTTGAAGAGCGCTCATTGACGTGATCAGGTTTGAGCCGTTGATCGATGCCAATCCGTCTCTCGCTTTCAATCCTGGTATGGAGATTCCTGCCCGCTTCATAGCCTCATCACCCGGAAGCCGTTCTCCCTTATAGAACGCCTCTCCTTCTCCCATCAATAAAAGGGCGATCTGCGACATCGGTGCCAAATCTCCGCTTGCGCCCACCGATCCCTTCTGGCAAACAACAGGCGTCACTCCCTTATTCAACATCTCGACCAGCGTCATGGTGATCTCGGGACGGCATCCTGACCTTCCCTTGGCATGGACGTTGATCCGGCTCGCCATGGCACCTCGAACATGTTCGATAGGCGCCGGATCGCCGATGCCAGCAGCATGATTATAGATCAGATATCTCTGAAAATCGGTGATCTTTGTATCATCCAAAATGACTTCTGAAAACTCTCCGATTCCCGTATTGATTCCATACATGACCTCGCGGTCTCGAATCTTTTTCTCGAGCATGGATCGGCAGGCATTGATTCGCTCCCAAGCCCCCTGGTGAAGCTCGATCCTTTCCTGATGACGGGCGATAGCTGCCATTTTCTCCACGGTCAAGCTCGATCCATCCAGAATTATGGCCATGGTCATTCTCCTTTTTTAGGAACTTCTCCAGAACTACTGAAATCCAGATTTATAATTTATTGATAATCAAAAAAAATTATAACATAAAAGCATATGATCATCATACCTATTTTTAAAGAATACAAATCCCCACACGTTCTTGATGAACACAGCGGAAGAAAAAAGAAAAAGACGGAAACGTCCCCTTTTTGTTTTTAATCCCTTTTATGAAAAGAGGTCTCTTTTTGTCCAGAGATAACCAACCGTAAAAAGGATAAAGAATAAGCAGGGGCCCACGAAACCGATGCGGCTAAACCCGGTGAGGCCGAAAACCAGAAGTAAATCGGATAACCACATGCCCATAGCCACAAGCGTGACCACGAATCCGAATTTTTTCAACTTCAGCAGCCCATAAGTGCCTGCAACCATTAAAAGGGAGAGTGCGACATCCGGAAAAACAAAAGCCTTATAAACCTCAGAGCCTACAGGCAGAGTTTCAGCCACAGGCCTGCCCACCAGCCTTAAAAGCCAATAAATGACCGTGCCCAATGCCACAAAGAACATGACGACGGCGATGACCACAACGCCAAAAGGAAATCTCTGCATTCTTTCCATTCCATTCCGCCTCCTTCAAGTTTATACAAACTCAGAACAGGTTGCAAAATTTTTAATTGACAAAGTGCCTCCGAAAGATAAACTAATCATACGTTGGAAACCAGCGTTTGCTCGTTTCGCGACAGGAAAATAAAAATCATAAAAATATTTTGGAGGTATGATGTCAAAAGAAATGAAAAAAATCATGGTTACCGGCTCAGTTGGACAGATAGGCTCCGAGTTGACCATGGCATTGAGAAAAAAATATGGCAACGATAATGTTTTAGCTACAGGACACAGAACCAAACCCAAGCCAGAACTCCGCGACTCCGGTCCGTTCGAATTCATCAACGTCGCCAAGAGAGAGACCATCGAAGAAGTCGTAAGAAAATACGACATCGATACCATCTATCATCTTTCGGCTATCCTTTCGGCCGTCGGGGAAAAAAATCCCTATCTGGCATGGGACGTCAACATGAACGGAACATACAACATACTGGAAGCTGCCCGAGAGCACGACATGACCAGGATTTTCGTGCCCAGTTCGATTGCTGTTTTCGGCCCTGAGACTCCTCTGGATAACACACCGCAGGAAACCATTCTTAAGCCCAAAACCATGTATGGCGTGACGAAAGTGGCCGGCGAACTTCTCTGCGACTATTACGTCAAGCGCTTCAATGTGGATGTGCGCGGCTGCCGCTATCCCGGAATCATCAGTTACGAGACTCTACCGGGAGGCGGAACGACAGACTATGCAGTGGCCATCTATTTCGAGGCGGTCAAGAACAAAAGATACACCTGCTTCGTCAAAGAAGAAACTATACTCCCGATGATGTACATGCCTGACTGTATTAAAGCAGCTATCGACTTAATGGAGGCGGATTTTTCTAAATTGAAGCACCACTCTGATTTCAATGTCACAGGCATGAGCTTCACCGCGGGTGAGCTGGCCGCTGAAATCAAAAAGCACATCCCTGATTTTGTGTGCGAGTACGAGCCAGATTTTCGCCAGGATATTGCAGATTCATGGCCCAATTCGCTGGATGACTCTGCTGCTCGTGAGGAGTGGGGCTGGGAGCCCAGTTATGACCTGGCCGCCATGACAGAGGACATGCTCGAAGTTCTCTCCCGGCGGCACGCGGAAGGCAAACTGGACTCCTGATCCGAATGGTCCAGTCCGCAGACCCGATACCACGGCTTTTGTTCCAGTGCTATCTTCGGGAACGAACCAAGATGGCGATCCGTTTTACTATTCCATCCCATGGATCGGGCTAAAACGATTTCAGTTCCTGTTTCAGAAAATGAGGAAGCACAAAAGACGCTTTGTGGATGTCCCGATTGAAGTACTTGAGTCCAGCAGGAGGATTCCTCTTTACATCGAGGGGATTCAAATCGTCGGAAAGGAAAGAAAAACACCACAGTCCTCCTGGATAGGTTGGCACCGGAGCAGTATATAGAAGGGAAACATGAAAAATCCCGTCCAGGAGAGCCTTGGTTTCGAGAATGGCTTCCAAATGATAAAAGGGGGATCCCAACTGTGTGCAGGCAACTCCATGGGCGGCAAGGCAGGTCTTCAATGTCCTGTAAAAAGGCTCCTCATGAAGGGAGGCTGAAGGGCCTACAGGCTCGGAGGAATCGACGAGTATGACGTCAAATTTCTGATCTGAATTCTGAAGAAAGATCTTGCCGTCCTCCACTGATATCTCCACACGGCCGTCTTTGAGGCAACCTCCAAGCCAAGGGAAATATCTCTTCGAAACCTCAATGACCTGGGGATCGATTTCCACAAGCTGCGCTTTCTTTATCGGATAACGCAGAACCTCCTTCAAAACTCCCCCATCTCCGCCGCCTATTATCAAAACCTCCTGAGGATCGGGATGAATGACCAGCGCCGGATGGGCCAGCATCTCATGATAAAAAAACTCATCTTTCTCGGTCGTCTGAACCAGTCCATCCAGAAAGAGCACGCGGCCAAAATGTGGGTTGTCTATGACTTCGATTCTCTGGTAAGGGGAATTTTCGCGATGGAGGAAGCGGTCAAATTCAAAAAATACGCCGCTAGACCGGGAATGGTATTCTTTAATTTCTCTAAATTTTCTGATAGGGTCTCTATTCATTCGGCTCATTGTTCCCAGATAAAAGGTTCTTTATCGGTCAGAAGGGTGCCTTTCTTCAAGTCTCTGATCAGATACAGGGGCAGAGCGAAAAAGCTTTTATGATTCCCCGCATGATAAAACCTCAGATTCCTGATTTTTCGAGCATCGAGCCTCGATTCGAGACTCTTTATATCAATTTCCAGAGGATCTTTTTCCTTTGAGGCCAGAATAAAGCCCCATGAAGAACTGAAGGAAAACATGAATGTCCGATAGGGACGGACGACCGGAAATACTGTCTTCAGGGTTCGAGCGCAAGAGGAATAGAATTTATGATAATGCGGGTCTGTGGAACCCGCCTGGAGGACGAACAGCCCGTCATCTTTCAAGATATGAAAGATACTGCTGAAGAACTCCCTAGTGAAAAGGTATACGGATGGCCCTTCCCGGATTGGCTCGGTCAGGTCTGAAAGCACGACATCGAACTTCTGTTTGCATTCATCGACATATTCGAGCGCGTTCCCGAACCTGAGAGTCGCTCTCGGATCTGAGAAGGCGCCTGCCGACCACTCTGGAAGATACTCCTGACAGAGCTTCACGAGCTCCCTGTCGATATCAACCATGGTCGCACGTTTGATACAATTATGCCGGAGGACTTCCCGGAGAGTTGCTCCTTCTCCTCCCCCTATTATAAGAACACGTCGAGGAAGCGGATGGGTGAGAAGAGCGGGTTGAACGAGGGATTCGTGATAGATAAATTCATCGATTTGAGCCGACTGCATCTTTTTATCCAAAAACAAAGCTTTTCCCAGGAGCTTGTTATCGAAAATCTGAACGAACTGGTATTTTGTTCTTCCTTCATAAAAGACACGTTCGACTTTTATGCTTCTGGTCAGATTTTCTGTGAATCGCTCCACAAAATAAAAGCCTTCCTCTTCCATGCCCGAGATTATAGCACGCTGAAAATGCAAAACTCAAACCATAAAAATGTAGACCTGACTTTTAAATTTTGGTATAGTCTTAACCCTTAAAGGAGGTAAATATGTATGGCAAGATCAAGGAAGACTTGACAAACGAACTTCAGTCCATCCGAGATGCAGGACTGTTCAAGGACGAAAGAATCATCATAACTCCCCAAGGAGCTGAAATCACTGTCAAAGGAGGAAAAGAAGTTCTGAACTTCTGTGCGAATAACTACCTCGGTCTCTCGAGCCACCCCAAAGTCATAGAAGCTGCGCATAGAACACTGGATGAGTGGGGCTACGGGATGAGTTCCGTTCGTTTTATCTGCGGGACTCAGGACATACACAAGATACTGGAACAGAAAATATCGGAGTTCCTCCACACCGACGATACCATTCTTTTCGCTGCCTGCTTTGATGCCAACGGCGGAGTCTTCGAGCCCATACTGGGCAAAGAGGATGCCATCATCACAGACCAATTGAACCACGCATCCATCATCGACGGGATTCGCCTCTGCAAAGCTCAGCGCTTCATCTATGCACACGGCGACATGGCCGATCTGGAAGAGAAACTCAAGGAAACCCAGAGTACCCGTTACAGGATGGTTGCCACGGACGGTGCTTTCTCCATGGACGGGGATATCGCAAAGCTGGATCAAATATGCGACTTGGCTGACAAGTACGATGCTTTGGTGATGATCGATGATGCCCACTCCACAGGATTCTTGGGCAAGACCGGAAGAGGCACACCAGAATATAGGGACGTAATGGGCCGTGTGGACATCATCACAGGGACCTTGGGCAAAGCTCTGGGAGGAGCCTCGGGCGGATTCATTTCTGGGCGGAAAGAGCTCATCGAACTCTACAGGCAGCGTGCCAGGCCTTATCTTTTCAGTAACACATTGGCTCCCGCTGTCGTAGGTGCTTCTATTGCCGTGTTTGATCTTCTCTCCGAGACGACCGAACTTCGAGACAAGTTAGCAGATAATACCAAGTATTTTCGTGAAAAGATGACAGAAGCTGGCTTCGACATTACGCCAGGTGATCATCCGATCGTTCCGATCATGCTGGGAAAATTCGAAAACGACGCCAAGCTCTCACAGGATATGGCCAAAGACCTTCTGGATGAGGGAATCTATGTCATCGGTTTCTACTACCCTGTCGTTCCCAGAGGTCAAGCAAGAATCAGAGTCCAGCTCTCTGCTGCCCACGATAGACACCACCTGGATAGAGCCATCGAAGCTTTCACCAAGATCGGCAAAAAATACGGCGTTATACAATAAGAATCGGCGTATCGATCTCGGATCAATCCCCTCTCTCATCTTCACTCTCTTCTTCGATCTTTTCCATGGTGATTCCGGTATACCCGTAAAAAATCGAGACCAATGGATTGGCGAGATTAAGGAAAGCGTAGGGAAGATACAACAGCGGATTGACACCGAGCGTGGCACCCATGAAAGCCCCGCAGCTGTTCCAGGGAATGAGCGGAGAAGATAGAGTCCCGGAGTCCTCCAGGCATCTGGAGAGGTTCTTGGGATGAAGCTTCCGGGCATCGAAGGCATTCTTGTACATCCTTCCGGGAATGACGATAGCGATGTACTGGTCGGAAGCGATGGCGTTCATCCCGATGCAGCTAAAGATGGTTGTCGCAACGAGAGATCCGGTTCTCTGCACCCTTTTGAGGAAGGACTTAGCGAGGACCTCGAGCATACCTGTCCGCTCCATGATACCGCCGAAAGACAAGGCGCATATGATGAGAGCCACCGTCTGCATCATGCTCTCCAGTCCTCCTCGAGTCAAAAGATCGTCCACCATATTCACGCCGGTATCGGAGACATAACCAGATTGTGCAGCCTGTATGACCTCTTTGAGGGAACGGGACTGGGTCAACATGGCAAAAATGCCGCCGAGGATTGTTCCTCCCAATAGAGCTGGCAGGGGCGGGATCTTTTTCACCACCATGATAATGACAAGAATCGGAGGCAGAAGAAGGAGTGGATGTATGAAAAAACTGGACTCGACGGTGGAAAGAATGGTCTGCACGCCTTGAGTTTCCAGGGCGCCTCCAGAAAACTTGGTTCCGATGACTCCGTAAAGAATAAGACATAAAATATAACCAGGGACGGTTGTGTATATCATATGCCTGATATGGGAAAAAAGATCGGTTCCAGCTACTGCCGGAGCAAGATTGGTAGTATCGGAAAGTGGAGACATCTTGTCGCCGAAATAGGCTCCGGAGATAATGGCCCCTGCCACCATTGCCACTGGAATCCCCAGGCCCTGTCCCACCCCGATCAAGGCCACACCGACGGTCCCTGCCGTCGACCATGACGAACCAGTTCCCAGGGAAACGATCGAACATATGATAAGTGCCGCTACCAGAAAAATGCCAGGAGAGAGAACTTTCAGACCATAATAAATCATGGAAGGGACAATCCCTCCTGAAATCCAGGTGCCGATCATGGTGCCGACGATCATCAGAATCAAAATAGCGCTCATGGCAAGAGTTATGCCCTGCACCATCCCTTCCTGGACTTCCTTCCATGGGTGCTTATAGATGGCGGCGATGATGGCGGCCACGGCTGCAGCCAGTATCAAAGGAATATGAGGGGGAAGCTTAAAAATCCCTATGGTGATGGAGAGCGCAGCGATCAAAAAAAGAACGGGAATCAGTGCGACTCCCAGCTTCAGTTCTTTTTTTTTCTCTTTCACTTCGAGAAATCTTTCCTCAAGAGACATGAGATTGTACAGAAATGGTCGGTAAAAGGCAAATTAAATGCAAAAAGAGGAAATGTCGATCAACCCAGAAGATCTTCTCGAGTGAAGAGAGAAAGGAATGTGTACCCGCTCTTCTCCAAGTTCTCTCTCCCACCCTCCAGTCGGTCTACGATGGTCAGTGCCACGGCCACCTTACCCCCCTCTTCCTCGACAGCTCTGCAGGCCTTGAGAGTCGAGCCTGCGGTGGTCACGATATCATCCACTATCGCGACTCTCCAGCCCTTCTGAAAGGGGCCTTCGATCATCTTGCGTTCTCCGTGTTTCTTGGGCTCTTTACGGACGATAAAGGCAGGAAGAGGACGTTCTGTTTTGGCACTCAGAGCAGCCACCACGCTCACGATCGGGTCTGCACCCAGCGTATAGCCGCCTATGGCATCGATATCGAAGGGTTCGAGAACATCCAAAATCAGCTGGCCGACTAAATTAGATCCTTCGGGATCGAGCGTGGTCATTTTGGCATCGATATAATAGGTGCTCGTTCTCCCTGAGGTGAGCACCCGCTGAACCTCGGTTTGGAGAGACTTCTCCTTCAATATTTCGATCAGCCTCTTTCTCATCGCTTCTCTGTCCAAGCTTCTTCTCCTTTCACCGTTCCATAGGATAATTCCCGAGTTAAAAGTTCGGGCAAAGGGAGATCCCCGATAGCTCCGAAATGAACGATCTCTGTCGCCATTTCCGATGAATGATTCAGGTTAATAAATCCTGTTTATCTTAATGCCTTGGTAATATTTTTTCAATATGTTTTCGTAGTCTGCTCCGGCACGAGCCATCCCAAAGGCGCCGACTTGGCAGAGGCCCACACCATGTCCCCATCCCCTGCCATTAAAAACAAAGTGTGTCAATTGACCTGTTTCTTCGAGCTCCTTCTCGATAACGAAGAGTGTCTCTCTCAGACCTAAGACTCTTCGTATGCGAAGTCCTTTGACTACCACCTGCGTCTTGGAGCCTTTGATCAGAAGCTCGACAACCCTCCTGGATTTGCCTCTTTTCAGAGGCACCAAATCTTGGAGTTCTCCTATGGGATAAAATTGATTGACTCTCTTCTCTAAAGCTTGTTTGGATCTTCTTATCTGCCAAGAATGATAGATCGAACTGCGGTCGAGGATATTGGAATGAGGGGGGTAAATCACTTCAAGAAGCTTTACTCCGTCGTTCCCGCCGATCCATCTTATCTGCTCGCCGCCCAGGAGGTAGAGCTGAGAAGTGAAGGTGTATTCACCGCCATAATTTCTCACGAGATAAAAATCAGGCAAAAGCACATACTCCTCATCGCCTTCTCTCGTCTCTACTCTGATTTTTTCTCCCTCGAGTTCCTTAAACTCTCCCTGGTCGATCAATCCTTCATAGCTATGTATGACTTTCCACAAGCAACGGGCCAATTCCCCTTTCCTTAGAGGTCTGTCCAACCGAACAATCTGGTCGAAGTCAGGAAAGATTCCTGTCTGGATGAGATAAGCGATGAAGCCCCTTTCTTCCTCATCGGTTCCATCGATATTCTTCAGAATGAAATTCGTCTCACTCTCCAGCAAAAGATTGTCCACTCTCTCCATCCAGTCAAAGCCATGGATGACAAAACGTGCAAGGGTCGCAAAATTCAGAGAGGACGGTTCAGGGGAAAAAAGACTTTCCTTTTTGCCCAGCAAGGTCCTTGCGTTACTGATCCAGTTCACGGCCTCCGCATAGGTGGCGTCCTGTCGATAATACAAGGGATCGAATTCTCCGGAGATCACACCCAGGCTGATAAGGGATACGATTTCCATTGCGATGTTTTTTTCTTCTATATAAATGGGAAGGGGAGTATGGGACGATCGAAGGAGCCACTCCTTCTGTTTCTCATACACACACTCTGTCGCCCTGAGATAGGGCAGGGCTGGACCCAGGAAAACTTCCTCCACGTCTTCGGTCATACCGCCACAGGTGCTCGTATACAAAGCATCGATCAATTGGCCCTTGTAGAGTGCGACCTCTCCTTGAGTCTGCTCGACGGCCTCACTGCTGAAAGGATGCTCAGCGTTCATCCCTTTATAAAACTGAGAATTTGGCGTGTCGCGAAGATCAAAGCCTAAGTCATCGTTTGCCCCCAGCTTTTTAAAGGCATAAGTCCGTGCGGCGACGGCTTGTGCCTTATGCGCCTCAATCTCATGGAAGTCGTAAGGAGAAAGCTCGCTGGGCACCACGGCTTTGAGATAGTCCTCAATATTGAGGATATTGACTAGAACGATTCCCTTCCGGGTGGCTTCGAGAACGAAAATGCCTCGGTAATCTCTACCGTTAGAAGAAAGAAAGCTTTCAGGATTGCTCGGGATGAAGTAAAGCAGTGTTTCGTCATGCAGACTTTTCAGCTCGTCATTGACCAGTATCCACAGAGGTTTCGATTCTTCTTCGGTGATTTCCTCCTTTACAATCCAAGGCTCTTCGATTCCTATCTGGTTCAATTTGACGATGTAATCCAGGGCATCCCCCCTGGTCAAGAAGTCCCCGACTCTGACTTGAAAGGTTCCTTCTATTCCTTCTCCCTCATCTCTGGTTACAAAAACTTTTTGTTCGATTTTTGTGCGCAGATCCTGTGCGAAGAGCTCTGCTTCTTCCCAGTCTCTGGTCTGGGCAACTTGAATGATATACTTCTGGGTGAGCTTTTCCTTCCTGCCCCTGATCCAGGCTTCCCCCACGTTTTCGGCTATGAGCTTGTAGTGAGAATTGATCTCATAGATTTTCATGCCCGACGAAGAGCTGATCTTGATGTCACTCAGGTTGACGCCAAGACCGACTCTGATCACCGGTTTTTCTATCCGGAATCCATGAAAGAATACCTTCTCCTGGCCGAATTCGACAGGTGCTCCTCCCAGGACAAAAAAGGAGAGGAGAAGTGTGATAAAGTGCTTGAAGTTGCGGTTCTGGGATTTTCTCATCGGATGGTTTTTCTTGGTTGAATTGTATAGAAAACGCTAGCTCGATGTCAAGAAAAAATTCAATATATTCAATAACTCCTTATTATATATACAATATATAGTAGCTCTTTTCTTTTGTTATGAAACACATACCATAGCGGAAAAGCCCACAAATGTCAAATCAAAATTCAGGACCGCAA
>CAYFWF010000070.1:0-41465 GCA_964346815.1 uncultured Eubacteriales bacterium
CTCATCACCCACCTCTATAAGCCAAGCTCGTCTTGTACCATCACGCTCGCTGGCAAAGAGTAGCCGCTTGCCATCGGGCGTCCAGTCGAGCACGAAATCGTTGGCCGGGTGATCAACAAGTAGAATCTCCCGACTCCCATCGGTGGATAACAAGAAGATATCGCGGTTTGGGGAGTTTTCCTGCGGTGGGAAATCGTAAGCAATGTATTGGCCATCGGGAGAAAGGCGCATCTCGAATGGAGAACGCCAATCTAAGCTTTTCACCACCCGCACAGAGCTATCCTCCAAAGAGACCAGTACAATCTGGTAAGTTCTGTCTTTTCTCATGAAGCTCGCAAGAATGTGTTTCCCGTCCGTTGACCAGTCCTCAGGTTGTATCTCGGGTGTTTCCTCGTTCCGATAGAGGACGCAGACTCCAGAGCCATCGATTCCGATAACTCGCAGCTCAGAAAAACCTTCCTCGTTGAACCATGCATAAGCGATTTGCTTGCGGTCGGGTGAAATTCTCGGGCTTAAGGCATACTCTTCAGACTCTAGCCAGGACCCTTTTTGGGTGAGGTATTGATCTTTCCCCGTGTTGAAGTCTCTGACAGCAAGATCGCCGGTCCGCCAATTTGTAAAAGAGTAGTATCGGCCGTCGGGGGAAACCGAGCCTGTGAGATCACGGACTTCAGCAACCTTATGATGATCCGGGTCTCCTTTTTTGGAATCTTGAGCCAATGCGGTTATACCAAAGAGACTAATCGCAAGGCCTACCATTAAGAAGATTGAAAGTTCACCTCTCATTAAATCCCTCATGGTTAGTGAATATTGTGCAAAGCTTGACACTGACTTATCCCATCAGAGCTATCGATACTATTAGCATAGTAGGGAAAGAGAAGTCAATTGTGCAAGAGAGAAGGCCTAATCCCACAATTTAGTTTTTTGAATTTTCAATTTTTCATTTCCACATGCTCACATAGGGGCAATGACCTATCCCAAGAATAATTGTAAGATAGAAAATATGTCGCTAAATGTATATATTTCACGACATATTGTTTAATGGTTCATCAACCTAGCCAGTCTACTCCTGGCGTCTTCCATTTCAGGGAGGCCGGGATCAGCGTTTTTCCAGAGGGAAGAGAGAAAATGCTTCCATCGCCTATGAAATATTATTTGTGGATCCTAATTTTGCAGAACTGAAGCAGTCTCTATTAATTTCTGCTTTTATTTCTTTTCACGCCAGGCTTATTTCCTCCGATGCCAGATGATGATTACCCCAACAACGCCCATCATAGCCAATGTGGCGGCAAAATAGACCCAAAACCAAACCGTTACAATTTCCTCCCGGAATTCCGGTTTGATATCGAAGTTCAACCAGGGGCCCGTCCTTCCGAGAACGTAGATCGCCACGCGCCCAGCGTGAAGAAGAGCGGCCGCCGCACCAAACCGAAGTGGAAGGCTGTCTTTTGTTCTGTCGTTGGCGATGAACCAACGCATACAGAACACAAAGCAAGACAAATCGATTCCCGCTTCTAGAAAGGTCAGGGCGATGACCCACCAAGTATGGCTTACAAGGGCGCCTTCTACGAAAAGAAAACGCATGGTCCGGAAGAGAAGAATGCATGCCCCCAGGCCCAAAACGGCTGAGTAAATTCTCTGCTTGTATGACATTGCACTCATCGCGTTCCTCTCAGTTCGCAGACAAAATATTAGCACAGAAAACTGTCGATTCGAACATGGTTCTGAATCATATCAAAAATTGAGGATACAATATTCATTTTTGGAAGGAGTTTCAATCGTTTTAAGGAATTTGGGATTGATTGCCTAATCCAAGGTTAGAAAATGGTAATGCAATGGACACCTATAAGACACCAAGATCTCACAGACCAATACGATGTTACGATCTATAAGAGAGCCAGTGAGAGGATTTGAACCTCCGGCCTACTGATTACGAATCAGTTGCCAGGGGACTTTCTAAGTTGTTGAAAACAAAAATAAGTTATTGTTTCTGCAGAAACAATCCATTGTTTCTGTTTACCTCTATTTACCTCTATTTATCTCTATATAGATCTCTTATGGACACTATATGGACAACAGTTGTTTCTTTGTTCAATCCTTGCCCTTATCTTTTTTCCGTGATAAATTTGATTCCAGGATGTCGCAGGGTGGAAATTGAGGGAAATTGCGAGAGATTTGCCGCAAGCAAAAAAACGAAATTCTTATAGTGCAAAACCCCTTCTGTGAAAGTATGAGTTGTGTTGATGTTATAAATCAGCCGGTGAGACCTGAAGGAGGAGGTCAAAAATGAATATTCAGATACGGGATGGCCTTAAACTTTTCCTGGTTCCTGTGCTAGTTCTGGCAGCTCTGGTCCTGGCGGCTTTCCCTGCCTGGGGTGAACTCCCGCCGCTGATCCCGCGCGAGGTCTTGTTTGGTAACCCGGTGAAGTCGCAGCCACAGATCTCCCCTAACGGCAAGATTCTCGCCTACTTGGCACCTAGTGAGAAAGGGATTATGAACGTGTGGGTCCGCTCTCTCGGCCAGAATGACGATCGCATGGTGACGGCCGACCAGAAGCGGGGCATCTACGTTTACGACTGGCAGCAGGACAGCGAGCACATCCTATATGGACAGGACAGAGACGGTGACGAGAACTGGCACGTTTATCAGACTAACCTGAAGACCATGCACACGCGCGACCTCACCCCCTTCCAAGGGGTGCAGGCTCGACGCCCCATCACTGATCCCAATTTTCCCGACCAGATACTTGTAGCGCTAAACATCCAGGACCGCCGTTTCCACGATATGTATCGCATTAACCTGAAGAATGGCGCGGTAGAAATGGACACCGAGAATCCCAGCGACGTATCCGAATTTTTTGTGGACAACAAGTTTCAGGTGCGTGCCGCGAGGGTGCTACTGCCGGATGACGGCGGGGAAATCCGCGTTCGCGACGGCGCGAAGTCGCCGTGGCGCAGCTTCTGGAAGTGGGGTTTGGAGGACATTGTCGTCATAAAGGGCTTTACACCCGACGATACGGGCATCTACTTGGCATCGAGTGTCGATGCCAATGCGCTCCGGCTGCTAGAGGTTGATCTGGACACCGGCAAGAGCGAGGTGCTGGCTGAGGACACACAGTTCGACGTAGGTCCGATTCTTACGCACCCCAAAACGCACAAGCTCGAAGCCGTTGAGTTTATCCGTGAACGAAGGGAGCGGACAGTTTTCGACAAATCCCTTCAGGCTGACTTCGATACTCTTGGGAAGGTTCGCGAGGGCGACCTCTCCATCAAAAGCCGTGACCTGGAGGGCAACACATGGATCGCAAGCTACGTATTAGCCGACGCTCCGGTCGCGTCCTACGCCTACGATCGCGCCGGCAAGAAAGCGACGTTTCTGTTCAACGACCGCCCGAATCTCGAGAAGTATAAGTTAGCGCAGATGCAACCCATTTCATTCACGGCGCGCGACGGTATGAAAATTTATGGATACCTCACACTCCCCGTAGGGCTTGAACCCAAGAACCTGCCGATGGTGCTGCGGGTTCACGGCGGACCGTGGTTTAGGGACTTTTGGGGTCTAAATAACGAAGTCCAATGGCTGGCCAACCGCGGCTACGTAGTGTTGCAGATCAACTTCCGCGGCTCCGAGGGATACGGCAAGAACTACATCAATGCCGGTAACCGTGAGTGGGGCGGCAAGATGAACGACGACCTGATTGATGGCAAAAACTGGGCAGTGAAACAGGGATACGCTGACCCCAATCAGGTTTGCATCATGGGCATGAGCTATGGCGGATATGCCACGCTCGTAGGGCTGGCCTTTACGCCGGAAGAATTTGCCTGTGGTGTGGATGTCGTGGGTATTTCGAACCTGATTACATGGCTTACCCCCTTGAAACCGTTCAAGGCATGGCAAAAAAAGATTTGGGGGGATATTGAGACTGAGCAAGAATTCCTGAAGTCACGCTCGCCCTTCTTCAAGGCGGACAAAATCAAGGCGCCGCTTCTGATCGGACATGGCGCCAACGACCCTCGGGTGAAGCAGGCGGAAAGCGAACAGATTGTCGAGGCGATGCGCAAGAACGGGAAGCCGGTTGAATACATCGTTTTCCCCGACGAGGGGCATGGCTTCGCCCGCCCTGAGAATCGCATGAAATTCTATGCTGCTGCTGAAGCTTTTCTTGCGAAATATCTGGGCGGCCGCGCCGAGCCTCCCTCGGAAAAGGAAAATGTTGACGATCTTCGCAGATAGAATCGGCTGAAGGGGTCAAGGGAAATAAACAGATCAATTCCAAACACTTGGCAGCCTGCTTTTTGATAGCGTTCGAGATGAATTCCTGTCCCGCATCCCACATCGAGAACGACCATACCTTCTTTTGGTGAAAACATCTTCATGCCAATTGCTCTTAAACCTTTGTTGAGAGGTTCGAACAGGGTGTCATACAATTTCGAAACTCTTTTGTAAGGATCTATTTTCATACCAGCCTTAATTCACGAACTGACTATACTTGGGTTATTTATAAAGATTTATTGACTCTTCAAATCCACCAGCCTCTTCATCGCATCGTCAACTTCATGCAAAGATAAAAAAGGGCAAAAATGCTTTCAAAAGTAAAGAACCGAGGAAAACGATGCTGGTGGGATCTACTTAACGTAAAGGCTAGAAGAAGGATAGAAAGCAGGATGAAGATTCCTAATTCAATCATCTGTGAATTCCGAAGCTGCCTTTTTTTAGAATCTTTCTATCTTCATGCCAGTAATAACCCAGACATCATTAATGAGTCTATCCATATGTGTGTTTTTAAATCCACAATCTTTCAGCAGGTGGATCATATCCTCTTTTGTCTCTGTCCCGAATCCTGATCCATCAAACTGGTGGAGCAGTCTATCCAGGGGTTCGGTTCTATCCTTGGTGAGAAAGCGATCGACTAAAACTATAATCCCTTTAGAAGGCAACCGTTTGTATGCTTCTCTAATGAGTTCTTTGGAAACGCGCCCGGTATCACAACACATGATTGTGTCAAATCCTTCTGGCAATCCCTTGTTGAAATCCCCAGGATACACACTTACGCGGTGTGAAAGTCCGGAACCGCTGATGTTCTCCTCTGCTATTTTACAGACTGGCTCAATGTCCAAAATACAAGCTCGTACATTCGGATTCTTCCTTACAAGGGCTATTGACATCACTCCTGAACCGCCACCCACATCCAGGATGGCTTTTTTTCCCTCGAGATCGAGGTATTCTGCCAGGGCTCCTGCATCTGGCTGATGGCGGTGGAAAAGCATCTGTGTAAAATCCCTAGCTTCGACTTTGTCTTCCATCATTGTTTCAATATAATTCTTCTTGTTTGCTTTTCTTACGGCATGGGAAATCTCCCCAGTTGAGAGAACCTTCTCAAGAACTGTATATGCTTCGAAGGCTACCACACATTCCTTTGAAAACTGCCTTGTCCAGTAGATGGACCTTTCTTTGACGAAATACTTCTCGGCCAAAGCTGAATTCCAGTATATATTTCCTTCTTTTGACAGCAGTCCCATCGAAACAAGAGCATCTAGGAAGATCGTAATGAATTTTTTATGGATTTTCAGATTCTTTCCGATCTTATGAGCAGGCAGTTTTTTCCGATGAAGTTCTCGGAAAACCTGAAATCTTTCTGCAGCAATGATGATCCGAGATATCATAAACGCTGTTTCCACATCGATCTTCTCCAGAACCTTTTTTGGCAGTTTATCTAAAGTGAATTTTTCCATCCCTCTCTCAGTCCCTCAAGTTTCACCCAAATTCCACCTTTTGGCATTGTGCAGTATACCTATCACATTGGAGAAGATACGGTCAACGAGCGGGAAGCAAAGCTTTAATAATAATCTTGTTTGATTTATCCCTAGAAAATGTGGTGTTAAAAAATTAATTAACGGCATAGTGATTCAGGGATTCGTGGATCGGGATTCAAAACTTTTTCCGTAAGCTTTCATCCATGGGCCGGTCGAACCGGATCTTGCTCCGCCTGTTCAATTCCGCCCAGTATTCGTCGTCCTGATAGGCATCCTGGGAACCACTCACGATTTTCCAATCCTTTGATGGCCCGATGTAGATGAGAGCATCAACTATATCCTCGACAAAATAATTCTTATAAAGAACCATTTTCTTCATGGTTGCGTTTCCAATTTTTTTATCGATTTGTGGCGTATACACTCCCGGAAAAAAATATTGAGCACTGATTTTTCCAACCCAATGGCTCTTGGTTTCATACAGTTTCCCTTTTTTTAGGCTGGATAGTCGATCTGTTATGTGGAGATCTTCCGGCTTCATAAACTCAATATACTTAACAGAGTCTGGATGCTTGAGCTGGATCCGATATGTAATGGGATTTCTTGGGTCCCCTTCATGCCCGACATTTATCCTTGCCAGATGAAGCCCTCCATATATGATCATCACTTTTTTGTTGAGTTGAAAAGCTTGTTCAATCGCCAGCTCGCTCACATACTGGTTTCTTGGCATTCTGAACTTGCGGAAATCATCCCTGTTTTGAATCTCTTCCCACTTGATCAGCGGATCTCCTGCGAGGATGCGGATCTTTTTATCTGGAGAAAGCGAGCGATTATTTTCTCTAACTTTTTTTAAAAGTTCATAATAAATAGGGCTGTCCCAGGGTGCTATTGGGGAGGTGCTCGTGTCACGCCAGACTTTGGCTAATTCTCTAAAATCGACTTCCTTTCCTTGAATGAAGTCATCCAACACGGCCTGGTACCTTTTGGTGGCGAATTCTACAATGATCACATCCAAGATATTCTGTATGTTTTTATCAGAGATAATCTGCCTGATAATCTCATGAGAATCGGCAACTGCATGGTCCCCTTCCCCTATACAGATGATAGAATGCTTTCCTAACGCTTGCACAATATACTGAACGGGATCATAAGGATTTTCCTCACTCACAACACTGGAATCTCCACCAGAAATAATTGTGGTGATGAGAACAAGGACACAGGTGCATGAAGTTAAACCAAGCATAGGTTTTGAATTTGCCATTTTCCCTTAGACTACTGAATTAGCTCCTCTGCCAATTGCTACTATAGCTAATTACTATACAATATTAAAATATCTTTTTACATCCCATATGTCCTCATGAAAGCGCCTTGCGTATCTTCATTAGGAGAAGGGGATTTCGTGAACGTCCTTCAATTTCCGATAAGAATAAAAGATAAGTCGCTAAATAATTAATTTAACGCCATTTTCTACATTTGATTTTCTATTCAGCCAGCCTCTTCTTTGCAACTTCGATCCCAACAATTCCTGGCTCAGCATACTTCCTGAGACTGAGGAATTTGTTGAAAGCTCTGAGGTTTTTCCTTTCCTGCTTTTGTCAAGGCCATCACTTAGGCAAGTTTGTAAATTTGTATAGGCTCTTCCCGGCCTTTGACGAGAATCTCTCCCAGATATTCTGCATCTTTCAGATTTTCCCCCACAGACTTCCATACTTCACGGGAAATCAGGATTTGCGATTTGAATTTCTTGTTGAGCTGTTCAATCCGGGAAGCTGTGTTAACAACGTCACCGATTATGGTATATTCCTTACGCTGAGCAGACCCTACGTTTCCAATCACAGCGTCACCGGCATGAAGACCGATGCCCACCCGGGTATCAGGAATTGTTCCATTTTCGAATTCAGCTTTCACGCTGTCGAGAATCTCCAGGGATGCACTAACGGCGTTCTGACTGTCACGGCCATCGGAGAGAGGTGCCCCAAATACTGCCATGAATCCATCTGCCAGGAACTTGTTAATGATTCCATTATTCCGGTTCACAATTTCAACCATAAACTCAAACAGAGTGTTCAGGTAGGATATGACCTCCTCCGGTTTCTTATGCTCGGCATAGGTAGTAAAGTTTCTGATGTCTAGGAACATAATGAAGACGCGCCGGATTTCCCCCTCCACGTCTGCGTTTTGGTCTAAAAGCTTATCCACCACGGCCGGGGAGACGTGCTGTCCGAAAATCCCTACAACGCGATTTCTTTCCTCCACACTGCGGAGGGATTTCTTAATTCGCTTCTTTATCTCAAGGGTAACAAATCCTGCCACGAGACCGGCACTGATAAGCGAAAATCCCTTCACTATATGAGCCATCGGTTCAACCAGCATCGGTTCAATAGAGGGCACACTACTGCCTCTTATCAAGATCAGAGCCAACACAGTATATTCTACGGCAGCCACGGCTCCTGTAAAGTAACACAGCTTGAAGTCGAGCCGCAAAGCAGACAACAGAATAAACAGAAAGTAGAAAAAAGGCCACGGGGAAAAAAGGGCGGCAGAAGGCGTCAAAAATTGTGAATAGATGACGAGCGCTATGGTCGGAATGCTGGCATCGATAAAAGCGTTTCCGTAGCGAGCAAGGACGGGGAAACTTTTCCCTGTATTGATAAAATGCCCCAGAAGAATGCGGACACCCAGCTCATAGATTACTACGCCCAAAACAAGTCCAGGCACCCAGGTCGGATCGAGTTTGCCGTGGAAAACGCGCTCAAGCACCGTAGGGAAGGCAACAGTAATGACGATCCAAGTGACGAGAGCCATGAAAAAAAAGGCCGCGAGTATGGTGGCCCGCAACCTTTCACCTATCAAGATCTCCCGGTCGAACTGACTTTCAAAAAAATCCCCAGGGATATGATTTCTCTGTTGACTAGAGTTTTGAATCATCGTCCATTTTAGAGGATCAACCATCTGTTGATATCCTGGAACAGACATATCACAGTCAAAATGGTACGTCAACATACCTAGCACCTTTTCATCATTTTCACCTCTTCTTCCCTTAAAACATGGGATGGAAATATAATCATTATAAAAAAAAGAAAATGAAAGTTTTTAAATGATAGGGTGTTTTCTTAATGCCTTTCAGGACTCATAAATCACTAAAAATCACTTATATTTCTCTTCACTCCCAACAAGAGGATCACAAATAATATTTGCACGTGATCCAGGGCAATCAGTGGTGAGAATGATGATGCAACCTAGGAAAGCTGGGCCTACCATGTGTTTTCGAATTAAACGTAATCAAGACTTGTTTGTATTTCACGCCATATTTGATTTATCCCTGGGAGAGGATATGGCGCGAAATAATTAATTTCGCGACATATCATCATAATTATGACATATCGTCATAATTATATTGTTGCTTGAATCCATTGGTTGATATGTGTGAATAGAAAAACAAGAGAGCAGACACCTTTTTGTGAAAAAGCTGCCCGCTCCCATTTAGACTACTGTCAGGATTCAGAGTTTTATCTTGATTTTTCCTTCGATAGCAAGTTTTCCATAACCCAGATCTCCAAAGTCCGGCTCCCTGACTTGAAAGCGACCTGTCTACCATCGGGGTGAAGGCTCAGACCGCCTATCCTGGTCGTCTCTACTCCCATAAATCGGCTTTTTCTCTCTTCTAAAGAAAGCATCCAGAGTTCACTTTTTATTTCCCTGGCATTCTTATTTGAAACATCTGCCTTTGCAAACAACAAACCTTTACCATCAATTGTCCAGGCGAGCCCTCCATGGATTGTCTCTTTTATTCTTGATTCTATCCTCAGTAATTCTTGCGGCTCGCCTCCGGAAACAGATATTGCATTCAAGGTTTGAGTAACAGGCGCCCAGGTTATAAGCGAGAATGCCAGTGTGGATCCATCGGGAGAGAGAGTGAGAAAACGGGGATCAGCATTTTTCCATTGATATAATTCCTTCTCGGTTTTTTTCTCAAGATCGTACATCAAGATACGGTAAATTCTGGTTCTTCTATTTAAATGGTTGTAGAAGATTTTTTTGCCATCTTTAGACCAGGTTGTAAATCGTAGATTAATTCCGGGGTTAACCTGGATGATGGAATTAGTTTCACCAGTTTGGACATTAATTAAGTAAATTCCTTTATGATCTTCCTTATCTTTTGCATCAACCAGGAGGAAACGTCCATCTGGCGACCACGTTCCACGGCCCACGGAATTTAAATCAGTGGCTATCTCGCGTTCTTTGCCTGTATCCAAGGCTTGAATACAAAGCACAAGCGATGAAAACCTTCCGGTCCCTAAAGACCTATTGGAGAAGTAGGATAAATATTTCCCATCAGGTGAAAATGCCGGTCGATTATTCGAGCCGATAAATCTTTTGGTTGCTTTCAGAGGAGGCTTTAAAAGAACTCCCTTATCAAAATCGAGGGAGGCGATGTAAATGTCAATCGCTCCCCGATTTAAACAATAGTAAAAAGATGCATCTCGAGCGAAGCCTAAAGGAATTATGGGTCCTATGTTCCTTTTTATCAATTCCGGTTTTCCCACGGGTCTGCCGTCTGCAATTCCTTGAACCCAGATATCGAAAGTCCCGGTCCGATTGCTGGCAAAGAGAACATATTTGCCATCAGGTGACCAGTCGAGAACAAAATCAATGGCAGGAAATTCAATCACCGCTATCTCCCGGTTCTTACTGGTAGAAAATATTGACACATCTTGAAAAGCTGAATTTTGATTGGATTTTGAAGAATAAGCGATATATTCCCTGCCGGGTGAGAATGCAAACCTTCCAAAGATATCCCCGACACGATCGCTTGCAATATCAAGCATTTTGAACGAGCCATCTTTTACAGAGATGAGTCCTATATCAAACTGTTCAAAAGATGCTTTTTTTCTTTGAACTAATACCAGAATTAATTCACCATCAGACGACCAATCAAGAGGTTCGATATAGGCGATATCCTGCTGTTGAAAGAGAATTCGGGACTTGGCATTATCGAGTCCGACGATTCGGAGATCGGCAGAACTGATTGTTTGCCAGGTGTAGGCCACAGAGCGGCTGTCCGGTGACCACACTGATTGGAGAGAGAATTGCACCGACTTGAAAAAAGATCCCTGTTTAGTGAGCATACGTTTCTTCCCTGTTTTTAGATCACGAACGCCCAGATTTCCATTTGACCAATCTACAAAAGATAAATAACGTCCGTCAGGTGAGGGAGTACCTGTGGCATCTGTATCCAGGCCATCCCAGACCTTGTTCAGATTTAATCCTCTTGCACTCACCTCTGCAGCTCTCTGCATCCTCTGGATGAGTTTCAATTTTTCCTGGGCCACTATGACCGATTCTTTTTGCTCAGGGAAATCTTCAATGACTTTTTGGTATGCTTTAGGAGCTTCTTTTAATCCCAGCTTTTCATAGCAAAACCCGATGTGAAGTTGAGCCTTGGCAGCGATGACACGATTGTCTCCGTATTTGGCTATGATTTGTTTGTAAAGGGCGATCGCACCCTGGAGGTCGCCGTTAACCTCTTCCTTGTACAGGCCGGCCTGGTAGAGTTCCTCCGCACTCTGTTGATCAAGTCCTGATGATGCCAGAAAAATCCCAAAAACGAAAATAGAGAAGACCAATAATCGTAGTCTCATGACTAAAACCTCCTTTGTTTGATTTGTTTCATCATGAGACAATATACGAACTCAGGACTCAACGTGCATGAAGCTTCCATTACGTTTGAGTGAAGTTCCTGTGAAGCTAACAAATTTAATATAGTCAGAAAAAACCGGTTTTGAGAACTCATTACTCACCACGGTAAAATTTATAACCGATGTTTCGCACACCTATGATATATTTTGGATTAGGGGGATCATCTTCAATTTTTTTTCTCAACTCGGAAATATGCTTGTCTATCGTGCGCGGTTGAACAAAGACATCATCTCCCCAGACTTCATCGAGAATAGAGTTTCTGTGAACGACCTGATCCTTATACTTTATAAGAAAATGAAGAAGCGAGAATTCCAGTGCTGTCAGGTAAATCAACTTTCTTTTTTTTCGCACCTCATACTTCTTGAAATCAATCTCCAAATCCCCGAATTTATAAATATGGATTTCTTTCTGTGGCAACTTTACTCTTCTAAGAAGGGCTTTCACCCTGGCAAGTAATTCTCTTGGGCTGAAAGGTTTTGTGACATAATCGTCAGCACCCAGCTCTAACCCGAGAATCTTTTCCACTTCCTGACTTTTGGCAGTGAGCATCAGAATGGGTATTATGTTTCCTGCTTGGCGCAACTGTCTACAGACTTCGAATCCATCCATTTCCGGCAACATAATGTCAAGGATAATGAGATCAAATCTTTGCTCTTTTGCCATGGATAGTCCCTCCAGTCCATCCATTGCACTCGATATCTTATAACCTTCGAGCTTGAGATTGTCCTCCAGCGCCATCAGGATACTTTCTTCATCCTCAATTATAAGAATTTTTTCCATTTGCTACTCCCTCTATTCCCGAATAGGAATCCTTAAGGAAAATATACTCCCAAGACCCTGCTCACTTTCAACCTCTACCGTGCCCTGATGCGCCTCCACAATCTGTTTGACTAAAGTCAAGCCAAGCCCACTTCCTTTTACTCTCCGGGTAAGTTCCTCACCAACACGATAGAATCGCTCAAATACCTTATCTAACTCTTCTTTCCTAATGCCGACACCAAAGTCTTGAACCGAGATTATCAAATCATTATTTTCCGTATAAGCACGAACAATTATTTCTTTCCTCTCTCCGGAGTATTTAATGGCGTTATCCATTAGGTTGGTAACCACCTGAGTTATGGCTTCGCTGTCAAGCCTAAGGATTGGCAAAGACTTTTCCATTTTGATTTGAATCTTAAATCCATCATGGCGCACCCTGCCTTGAATCCCTGAAACAAGCTCTTTCAGTAAAAGATAGATATCTGTTCTCTTAAACTCAAATTCTCGTCGGCCCTCTTCCAACTTAGCTAAATTCAAAACGTTGTCAGTAAGAAGCGAAAGCCTTTCACTCTGTTCAACGAGTACATCGTAGTATTTCTTCCGTCTTTCTTCGGAGGGAACTCGCCCTGTTTGTAGCATTTCAGATAGTTGACGGATAGAAGTCAAAGGGCTTTTGAATTCATGGGAAATGGTCGAGACAAAATCAGATTTCATCCTGGCAAGCCTTATTTCGTGAGTTACAGTTTTTAAGGTCAGGATTAAACCGAAAACCAGAATACTCCCGATAAGGAGAAACGAGTAGAAATAAATTCCTCTCCTAGAGGTGAGAAAAGTCTCAAAAAGACGTGTCTCCTTTGGGTAGAGCTCTATTATCCAGTCTGGAAAGTTGCCTATGAAGGTTGTTTTGATGGCAGGCGATTCACCTGGCGCCTTTTTCGTCGATAAGAGTTCTCCTCCGTCTCTCCCTCTTAGAATCCATCCTGTTTTTTCCGTCGGTATGTTATGTGCTAGCGCTTGTTTGAGAACAGTGTCTATTAAATAATCGGGATTAAAAATAAGCCCCCAGGTCTTATCAGCTTGATTATCACTTTTTGAACTCGGGCTCAATAATGATACCAGAAATACATAATTTCCATTCGTCAGAATGAATCTCTCTGTTGCATCTTGAGCTTCATCTAGACCCTTAGAAATTTTCGCCTGTAGACTGGTTCCTGCACTTCCCTGGAAAGCGAGTAGTTTTTCAGTCGTTTCTTTTTTCTTCTTTTCTTCCTCTTCTAATTTCCGGAAGTCAGCCTCATAAGAAAGAGCCTCTTCGGGTAGAGACGTCTGGGAAAAAATATTATTGATCGATTTCTTTATGCGTTTCACAAAAAAGGAATATTGGGCTCTTTCCAGTATCCACTCTCTGTTGACCATTGCTCCGAATGATTCAATGAATGTCCTTGTTGCATCTGAAAAATCCTTTTTTGCCAGAATTAGGGAGCCAAGCTCCATGCGCGCTCCCAATCCAAGCGGAACACCAGTTGGAAGTCTTTCGTGACTGAAGTCTCGAATAATAATCATATAGGAGCTGATGGCCGCATCTATAAGAGAAGATTTTTTTTGAACTCTTGCAACTGCATTTAGAAGCTCTCCTTTGATCTGAATGCTAGAGGTCTTTTCTAAAGCCTGTTGATAGCTTGCAAGGGCTCTTGGGTAATTTTTTTGTTGAAATTCCTGTCGCTGCCCCTCCTGGATCAATCGGGAGATAGAAAGTTGCAGAGATTGAGCAGATGAAGTTTGAATACTTCCATTTGTGTAAAAAAGCAGCTTTGCTGCTGGAAAGTGAATTTTATCAAAGTTCTGAAGAAGAAAAACCTCCTCAACAAGAGGATGCTTATGTTTAAAATTTGCAAACAGCGTAGATTGAGTAGGGTGCAAAAGATCATTTCGATTTGAAATAAACGCAGCAAAAGCCTGTTCGACTTCATGAAATTTTTCATCGACTAACTTGGTTATAAGTCCTGCGAGTTTTTGATATTCGTTGCGTTTGGTTTTTTCGATCAAAGCTTGATCATTTTGAATCCCCCGGAAAGCCATGTATCCCAGAAGAACGCTTGGAATTCCAATTCCTAGAAAAAACAGGAGGAATATCCTTTTGCGTTTTTGGATTGACATTTTCATAGGAGTCACAGAAAAACTGAATATATAGAAATATCAACTCTCCTTAAATTGGGATTCTCCGTCACCCTCCGTATATCATATTGAAGCTTTGGATTTTTGACTTTCGAGACAAAAGTCTATCATTTTTGATCGCTGAACGTATGAAGCTTATGCAACGATTTTGTGAAGAATGTGTGAAGATGACCATACCGTTCAGACGGATTAAAGAAAAATCTATTGGAGGCGGATGGTGTGCAAATTTTGGCATTACTTTTTTAATTGAGAAAGTTACTTCCTCTTGATACTTTATTATTCCCATTGTGGCTATCGTAATTATTAGCACGGTAGGGAATGGGATGTCAATTGAACAAGAAAGCAGGCCTAATCCTTTGTCACATAATGCGTTAGTTAATCTCCATCTTGCTCCATATCCACCTGCTGACGAAAAGGAATTAACCTATCACACAAAAAATAGTGGGATCGATGAAATGGCGTATAATGTATATATTTCACGACATTCTAACTTATTCAGATAACCTTGAAGGGGATCCCAGGAGAAACGTGCCTTCTGACTTGAACAGACCTTGATGCTGTGCTATAAAATGAACAGTGGAAAAAACCCTTAAGCTCATCAAAGAACTTAGAGAAAAAAAGGTTTTAAAAGATTATTCAATCGGCGGAGGGATTGCTGCTCTGTACTATATTGAGCCCCTTCTGACTTATGATTTAGATATTTTTTTTATCCCCATCGAAGACAGTATCGATGTCATTGCCCCGATCTATGATTATTTAAAAAAAAAGGGATTCAAGGCAAAGAAGGAGCACGTCCTGATCGAAGGAGTCCCGGTCCAATTCATCCCTGTTTACAGTGATCTTGTGAAGGAAGCCGTTCAGTATTCCATTGAAGTTAAATATGGGAGAATGAAAACAAGAGTCTTGAAACTGGAGTATCTTATCGCAGTCATGCTTCAGACTTACAGGTCTAAAGACAGAGAAAGATTGGTCAAAGTTTTTGAAGAAGCAAAGATTGACTTGAAACTGTTAAAGAAAATTCTCAAGAACTATGGACTTTATGATAAATATATTCAATTTAAGGATATGTACTTTGGCGCAAAATAAGCCTCTGGAGAATATTATTAGGGAAAAGGAACAGAGAAGAAAAGATCTGTCCGAATTATCCTTCAAGGAAAAAATTGATATTCTTGTTCAGCTTCAGAAGATGGCCAAAGGTGTAACAAAGCAAGGAAAAGCTGTGGAACGAATCGTCTGGCGGATTTGAATCCAAGGATGGAATTTTCTCGCCATTTCTCATTATTTCAAATGAACACGGCGTGAAATAATTAATTTAGCGCCATACTGTTTAATGGATATCATCTATGCCTATAACTCCCAATGGAACATTCAATGGAAAAATCGCTTTTGAGTTGCTGAATTTTATTTAATAAAAAGCGGAACTGTATTCATCAGGGCATGATAATTAAAATCTATTAAATCCCAACTGATACAGGACATTTGGGGTAGTCCGGCTGTGATCGAAAGTGTTCTTCCAGAGAAGCCATCACAGCCAGCACAATATCTTCCCGCCAGTGACGAGCAACAACCTGAACTCCTACTGGCAACCCTATGCTGTTTTCTTCAACTTTTCGAGCATCTTGTTCGCTCGTATCATTGGTGATAGGGCGGTCGCTTCCCTCACCTTTTCTCACACGGGTAGCTGCCACTACTCCAGCCGGCATTCCCAGCACATTGAATAGAACAGAGTAGCTTGCTGCGTTGGTAACGTTCAAGCTCACACTTCCCCGATGATAAAGAGCTGGCAAAGCATGGGGGGGACAAATTAGCGCATCAAACCGTTCCTGTGTCATAGCTTTTAGAAAACGTCCCTGATAGGAATTTCGCGACTCCACTTCTTTCCAGTATTCACGAGCTGATAATTTCCCTGAACTCTGTAATGCAAAGGCTAATCGATGTTGACCACGAAACCGAAGCAGAGCAGCAATAAGCGGACGGATAGCTTTCGGCATACTCCCCGCCTGTAATATGCCTTTAACACTTGGCTCAGGAGGGTCACCCCCTAACATAGATTGAATCCACGCCCCCCCATCGGCAACGGTGATCGCCAGAAATAGTCGTATACCTTCAGAGACATCTGGAGGTGCAAAAGTTTCTACATGTGCGCCTCTCCCGCTAAGTGCTTTCCCTGCTTCTTCTACCGCTCTGCGAATGGCGGGTGACGCTAAAAAAAATCCGTTGTCAGAAAATATTCCTATTCGGAGTTCTTTAATTGATATCCTTTGTGGGTCTGGCCAGGGTATCGGGGGAATGAGTTCAGAGGTTATGTCCGTACCTGGTGTTGCCAGAACGCCCATAGCCAAACAAAGGTCGGCAACAGTGCGAGCTATCGGGCCAGGCTGCGCTATGATTGCATCCTGACTACCAGATAAAAGTTCTTTCGGAACATCATCGTTAGTGAGGCGTAAACTCGTTGGTTTCAGCCCTTGTAGTCCGCAAAAATGGGCAGGCACTCTTATACTGCCACCTAGGTCTCCGGCCAATCCTAATGGAGAGCCACCTGCAGCAATTATTGCCGCCTCGCCGCCGCTGCTTCCTCCAGGCGTTTTATCTAGATTCCATGGATTGTTAGTGCGGCCGTAAACGGGATTATCGCTCTCATGATAAAGAAGAGTTTGAGCCACATTTGTTTTTCCGAGAATTATCGCTCCAGCACTTCTGAGCCTTGTAACTAACGGACCTTCTTGTTTTGCGAAATTCCCCATCAAATGTCTTAGCCCCAGTGTGGTTTGCGTATCCATCACTTGATACTGTTCTTTGATGGTTATTGGTATTCCATGAAGTGGACCTAGAGGTTTATCTTGTCGTTGTAGTTTGTCAGCCAACTTTGCCTGGTCAATCGCCTCATCAAACAGTGGTATCACCACAGCGTTTAGCTTCGGATTAACGGCCTCAATGCGCTGAATATGGGCTTCGACAATCTCTTGAGATGAAACATCACCTGACCTAATCATTTTGGCCAATTCTGTGATACTCATCTCCGTGAGTTTTTTATTTTCCCTATTCATTGATTCAGGCATCGAAATACCTCCGCTCTGTCATTTATTTCTATAGTAACAGATTAATCCATTAAATGCCCAATTGCTCAGCCGATCTTCAATCCATCCAGCCTCGTCTTCACACCTTCAACTTCCGCTGTAAACCCTTAGTAAACTATTGCGAGAACAAAGTCATTGAGTTTAACCTCAACTCCATTGCAGGCGGTAGACCACTAATTTCAGGAATCCTCTGTCCTTCTCCTGCAAGCAGTAGAGACGATTTCCTTTGACGGTCGCCCAGAGTGGGCCGATTGTATACTTGATTTTCATCGGTATTTGGGTTATGAAGGTTCCTCTTTCATTGAAAACATCCACAAAAAATACACCGGATCCCTCTTCTTCTTCAGTTGTTAGAACAAACAATCGGTTTTCTTCGTCTGCGAAAAAGGCCTGGTATGGTGGCCAATACTTTTTAATGCGGGCTTTCTTTATGAGGTTTGAATCAGCGGATTCTTGAATCTCTTTTTCTAGACTTTTCCTTTGTTCATCCGAGATGGGGACTGGATCATAATTCCCATGGATATTATTCAGAATCGTCCCCTCCAGATCATAGACATCTATTTCGTATCCCCGTTCCTCTTTGCCTATAAAGATCCTTTCTGCAGTGGTCCTCCAGGAAAATACATGTTCCGGGATCTCGGTTTCTTTTCCGATCATATAATTCGGGTAGCGCTGTCGATCCAATTCTTTGATTTCATTGAATTCACCATTGTACAGGCTCAAGATCTTCTGCCAAAGAAAGTCATTTTCAGGATCAAAGTGCATCCTGTATATCAAATATGTCCCGTTTTCCAATGGGATTACTTCACTGCTTTGAAATCCAAGGCGGATCTCCCGGATGAGTTCTCCGTCCAGCTTAAAGAACAGAAGCTTCCTCGCGCTGTCAGTGACGACAACTTCATCGGACTCATTGATCTTGATAAAGGTAACATGACGCAGTTCTCCGGGGCCCTGGCCCCTGCGGCCGAACGATCGAATGAAGCGACCATCCCTGTCGAACAAAAAGAATATCTTGTCCTGCCTATGGTCACCGAGGCATAAAATGTTTCCATTGGAATCGACATCGAAACCCTCGATGTTCATAAGGCCTGTTGAAATTATCTCAGCCTCTTCTGTGTCGATAGAGAATTCCTTTCGTAGTGTCAGGCTCGTCAGATCTCCCCGGTTCTGTGTCCGCTCCTGGCTGGTTCCGCAGCAATACAGCACATTCAGAATAAGAAGAATGAGTGTGCATTTGCTGGCAACAGAATATCTCCTCATCTGATAAACCCAGAAGAAAGTATCAACCTCAGGAATAAAAGTCAAAGGGATGAGCTGATTAACGTCGTGAAATGTCTATATTTCACGCCGTTTTTTAAATGAGATAATGACTTCATCTTTCTTAAAAAAATTATTACGTGGATATTCTGGGAATATACCTCTTGATTTCACAGCTCTGGTTCGAGCTGCACTCCGCACAATTCCTCGGATGAGTATGACAGCCTTTATAAAGGGCATATGAACCAGCAAGGCGGGCCCCTTCTTTTTTGTAATTCTCCTTTAATTCATTCGCTGGATCGATAGTGCTGCCTGGAATATCGATATGTCCAGACCAGTAGACATTCTTCAAACCAGAATCTTTAGCGATGGCGACACACTTGTCCATAAGGATTCGTTCTGCGCCCAGGTGGTTTTCAAGGATGAAGTTCGGTCTGAAAGCCAGAAAGCAAGCCGGAAGTTCTGGATCGATATCCGATATGAATTCTGTGAGTGGCTTTATCTCGTCCTCATTTATTCTGGGAATAACAAGGATTCTGAATTCCCAAAGTTTCTCTTTTTTATATTTGCCTATATATTCAGCATTCCTCAGGACTGGACCTGACGAGGCCCCTGTAAGTGCACGGTGGACCTCATCATGATAGGCCTTCAAATCATAAGTAATTGAGTTTGTAAAATCTAATATCCTATTCAGGCTTTTTTCAGTCATGTAACCATTGGTGTCAAAATTGACCTTGGTATCAGGACTTATCTTCCTGGCTTCCTCGACAACCTTTTCTATGTACGGCAGGTGTATGGTCGCTTCTCCACCTGAAAAGAATATTCTGTCAGCAGCCATAATTTTGGCTGGCCAAGAATCGAGCTGGTAGACACATTCTTCTGCCAAATCTTTTGGATTGACATCCCCTCTCTGCTTGATCCTGTTATCCGGATATTGAGAAATGGTCCAGTTTTGGCAGTTCAAGCACTTATAATTGCAGCCGGCCATAAAAACAGTATAGCTTTCCGGAGGTGCAGGATGCAGAGTTGCAGAGGCGACAACTGGCATTGTCATTCTGCAGACGCCCATCTCTCCCTCCAATCGATTGACTCCGCATTTGTACTCGCAGAGCTCACAATTCTTCAAGTCCTTGAGGAAATCCGATTTTTCCACTGATCGTAAATTCATTTTGACTTATGAACACGAAATCCCAATCCAATCACCTTTCCGGTTTTTTTATCAGTTCTTCTTCGCACAAAATAACAGCCATTGCCGCTGTTTTTTAAGAGCAGCATTTTAAGGCAGTACAGATATTTTGGAATAAACCTATCACATTGAAAAATGTCGAGTCAATTGAGATTACACACGGACCGCAACCAAAATGCGATTTATTGCGTATTTTATTATGAAAATCGTTTTTTGAAACTCAAGGAAGGGAAAAAAGGACAAGAATATTAGAAATTTCAGCATCATAGGAATCAGCTTATCAGTATTACTGGCCTTTATGCTTTTCCCAGCATCGGTATCTTCGCAGGATATCGGGCATAGAGACCAAGGAATAGGAACCATTGAGGATCCCTACATAGTGCCTAAGTCCGACTCTGAGATCAAAGTTGACGCAGTGTTGAATGAGGAGGCATGGGAAAACGCACTCGTGCTGGAATTGAAATATGAAGTTCGGCCAGGAGAAAATGTGCCCCCACCTGTGCGTACAGAGGTTCTTCTCACCTATGATAATGGAAATCTCTACGCAGCCTTCCGCAGCTACGATCCTGAGCCCTCTGCCATTAGAGCCCACCTGAGAGATCGAGATACCTTTGGGGGAGATGACTGGATTGCCTTGATCTTCGATACCTTCAATGACAATCGGAGGAGTTTTGATTTCGTCGTAACAGCTATGGGAGTACAGTTTGACCAAATCGAATCTCAGAGTGGCGAGGATCCTGGTTGGGATACTATCTGGGACTGCTCCAGTAAGATCACTGAATGGGGCTACTCAGTAGAGATTGCCATTCCCTTTTCATCACTCCGTTTCCAGCGCAGAGATGGCCCACAGATTTGGGGATTTGATGCTGTGCGCCGTTATCCCCGTGAGCACGCCTACCACATAGGGCTCTTCCCGAGAGATCGCAGCAACAATTGTTATATGTGTCAGGCTGTCAAGATAAAAGGCTTCGATGGAGCCAGCCCTGGCCGAAACATCGAAATCAATCCCACATTGACCGGGGCCCGCACAGATGAAAGGCCAAAATTCCCTGCTGGAGACCTCGAAAAGCGGGACCAGGAAGCAGAGGTAGGGCTCACATCTCGATGGGGCATGACGCCAAACTTGACGCTCAATTTGACAGCCAATCCCGATTTCAGTCAGGTCGAAGCGGACGCCCTTCAACTGGATATCAATCAACCATTCGCGCTCTTCTATCCGGAAAGACGGCCTTTCTTCACCGAAGGAACAGACTTTTTCAGAGCATTGGAAAGCATAATCTATACCCGGACAATACGAGATCCTTCATGGGGTATCAAACTGACAGGTAAGGAAGGAGCCAACACCATCGGCGCCTATATGCTGCGGGACGAGGTGACGAACCTCATCTTCCCCGGAAGTCAAGGCTCCAGTTCGGCATCATTGAATAAATCCAACATCTCTTCGGTCTTCCGCTATAAACTGGACCTCGGAAGTAGATATACCGTGGGATTATTGGCAACTGACCGAGAAGGAGAGGACTATTTTAACAGAGTATACGGATTCGACTTGGACTTCCGGTTTACTCCTACCAATCAAATCCAATTGCTGGTTTTGGGTTCCAGCACAAAGTATCCCGCTGAAGTAGCGGATAGTAACAAACAACCCAGTAACACCTTTAGCGATCGGCTCATCTCCTTCGAGTATGATCATTACACCAGGACCTGGGGCTGGTGGGCAGACTATGAGGTAGCCGGCCCGAAATTCCGTGCTGACCTCGGATATTATCCTAGAGTTGGATACCGCAATGTTGAAGGGGGACTGCTTTACAGGTGGAACGCACGCCCGGGATCGTGGTGGTCAATGTTCAGAGTAGGCAGCGAGTTCAATTATTTTGAAGACCACAATGGGGAGCTTTTAAACAGGACCGCCTCTCTCTGGTTTATGTACACCGGAACCATGCAGTCCACCCTTGCCATAAGAGGATGGTTAACCCGTGAGGGATACAACAAACAAAAATTCGACCAAGCCCTGTTCGTTATAGAAGGCGGCTTTTGGCCGGCCAGCAACCTACAGATATATACGTCGGCCATAGTTGGAGATCAGATTGACTATGCAAACACCAGGTTGGGGAAAAGATTCAGGCTGAATCCTTACTTGAGTTACGATTTGGGCAAGCATCTTCGGCTTTCCTTTGCGCATACATTTGAACGAATGACTGTCCAGAATGCACGCCTCTACACTGCGAACATCAGCCAGTCCACAGTTGTCTACCAGCTCAATGTACGCACCTTTTTCCGGGCCGTCATTCAATACGTGAATTACGGCTATAATCCCAGCAATTATACATTCGATATAGATTCAGAGTACAAGCGCTTCTTCACTCAGTTGTTGTTCTCTTATAAGATTAATGCCCGCACAGTGCTCTTTCTGGGATACAGCGATAATTATTTCGGCGGCCAAGAATATGGGCTCACCCAATCTGACAGAACCTTTTTCGTAAAATTGGGCTATGCCTGGGTCATCTGAGTTATCAAAAAAATCAAATGTTCAATCTGGGAGGAGCGTCACTTTTGTCGCTTCAGCCGCCTTTCTCAGTTTTTCATCCAGTGTTGCCAAGGGTAGGCCTTTTCTCATGGCCAGATCCAAATATGATGCATCATAACTCGAGAGTTTATGGGCCCTTGCCAATCCCAAAAGATCCTTCATTGCCTTTTCGGGACTTTCGTATTCAACGACTATAGGGAGCTGAGTCAGCAAACTGATAAAACGGACACTGTCCGCCTCACTGATACATTTCTTTCGCTCTGCTGCATGCAGCACATTTACCACTTCGAGCGGCCAGACAGATGGAACGTAGGCCATGGCTTCTGTGAGCTTCTCCAGAATAGAATCGGCAGAGGAATTAGCTTGATCTTTGAAGCACCAAGACATGACCACTGAGTTGTCGATGACAAAACTCTTTTCCATTCAGCGCCGCCCTTCTTCAATCAATTCCTTAAGAGAATATCCTTTGAGGCTATGCTTATCCCGATATTTGAAGATTTCGGAGATGACTTTTTTTGTGTCTCCTGACATTCCTGGATCGGGGGGCTGGAGGATGGCCACGGGAACTCCATGTTTGGTGATGGTGATGCGTTCTCCTTTCATGACCCGCTCTAAAAGCTTAGATAATTGGGTCTTTGCTTCGTAGGCACCCACACTGTCCATTTAGATCTCCTTAGACTGGTCTAAGACTAGTCTATTCTTTTCATCCAGTGATGTCAAGAGGAGATCTTTTTCACAAGAATAGACGTATGAACTGCCTTTAAAATCTCGTTTAAATCGCTGTTTGATGTCGAACAAGAATCAGGATTAGAAAACCTGTTTGTTCTTTACTTCGGAACTCATTCCGCCAAGAATCTGCCATATTCCTGTTTGCTTCAACCATGTGTGTGTTATCCGATAGCTGTTTCCAATCTGGTTTCCATCCTCGTCTTTCAATAAGAGGAAATAGTGAATGAGAGCCGTGTCGTCGATAATCTTGATCGCACAAGGTTTCATCTCAAAGGCAAAGAGTTTTATTTGGAACCAAAAATTTTGAACGAACTCCCGTGCGGCTTTTTTATCACCGGGCATTTCAAGTGACGATGCCCATCCCATGAATTCTTCATGGAGCAGAGACATGTAACCCTCCATGTCCTTTTTTATCCAGTAGTTCCAATATTGCTCCTCGAGTTCCCAAATGGCTGCCTCGGCATTTTTATGCTCTTCATTTAAAGCCTCTAGATTGCTGAAGAATCCAAATCCGGCCACGATTGATAGTACGATGATTAGCCTTAATGGCCTCATATTATGTCCTCCTCCTTGTCATGATTTTCCTCATTTTATTATTGACTCAAGTAACAGAGTATAGATTAAGCATCCAATAATCAAACCGAATTTAAGTTTGAGTATATCAAGATGTGAAATGACATCACAGCATATCGAGATTTGACTTATTCTTCGGCTGGATTTAGGAATATAAGGGAGCATTATGGGAACTGCAATTTCTGTATTGATGTCCCCTTATTTCTTGGTGAATTGGATGCGGACACGGCCTGCATCGAGAGTGAAGCCAATGATTTTTTTGCCTTTGCCTCTTATGAACTCCACTCTCCCATAGCCCGATAGAAATTTATCCTTTCCAATGAGTTCGAAAGGCTCTCCGGGAGCGTTTCTGTGTTTATAAAGTAATTTCCCTTCTTCCACAACCAGTATGTAAGTTGCCGGGAGCTCCTCGTTGTAATAGTAGCCTGAGTAGTCTTGGAGCTGTTCCGATGTCAGAGGAGAAATGGCAGGGATTTTTATAAGCGGGATCTCTCGCTCTCCCTCGATAGTCAGCTTGGCTTTTGTCGCTTCTCCTTCGGCCGGGAAAAACTCGATCAAGATTTCCACAGGAGCATCCTTGGATGTGAACTTGGATTGAGAGATTGGAATCAGAGTGAACGAGACCCCCATAGCTTCAACAATGAGTGTGTCGTCTTTGAGCGAGATATCCGCAATAAAAGATTCTTTTTCGTCGGCATATTTGCCGGCCTTGCTTTTCAATTCGTTCTGGGCAAGAGTCACAGGAGTTATCGACTCGGCTGGCTTTTCAGGAGCCTTTTCTTCTGTGAATTTCTCGGCCAGATAGATATCCGCAACCTGCCGGCACAGCTTGGAAGGATTTATGCTGGCCAGGTTGGCCAGGCAGATGACAGAAAATTTTTCTTCGGGAAACCGAATCATATCAGCCCTGAATCCGACAAATGCTCCCCCATGGGCAACCAGTTTCAATCCTCTGTACAGGCCGACATTGAGCCCGAACGCATATTCCAGTTTCTTACCGTTGTTCAACACTCCAGTCTGTTCCATCAAATCCATCAGTTCGTTGCCCAGTTTATTGTTGTAAAAGGCCTGGTCCCATAGATAGAGATCTTCGACTGTGGTGAATACGCCGCCGTCACCCACATGATTCAGTGTGGTGTTGAGGATCTTGAATCCGTTTTCGGATTCAACGTGGCCGTCGGCTCTCTTTTTGACAACCATGGTGTAATCTTCGTGAAAATGTGTGCTTTTCATGCCCAAAAGTTTGAAGATATGTTCCTGGGCAAATGCGTCGAGGGATTTTCCACTCACACGCGAAACGATGACTCCCAATAAAAAATATCCAGAATTGGAATAGAGATGTTCATCGCCCGGAACGAAGTTCAACCCTTTTTGCCTTGCGATCATAGCTACAGAATCCTCAGGTGAGTAGAAATCATTTTCAGACTTCCCCGACAGATAGGCCAGTCCGAGATAGTCGCGGATACCGCTGGTGTGATGGATGAGGTGCCTGACAGTGATGGGTTTGTGGTAGACCGGAAGCTCCGGGATATATTTTCGGATATCGTCATCGAGCGATAGTTTTCCCTGAAGCGACAGAATGGCGATACAGGCTGCTGTGAACTGTTTGGAGGTGGAACCGATACGAAAGACAGTCTCCGGTGTGATGGGCACATTATGTTCCAGATTGGCCATGCCGTAGCCCCGTTTGTAGATGATTTCCCCGTTGTGGATTATGGCCAAAGAAACCCCGGGTGATACCGTTGAATCCCACGTTTCAAAGAGTCTGTCGACCTTATCTGCCCTGTCATCGGCAGCCGCCGATAAACTTAACGTCAGTATGAGTATTAAAAGCCAAAAGGTTTTAGAAATTCGGTGCTTCTTTATCATATTCATCCTCCCTGATTCGTGAGCCTTGAATTATCTGAAATGAGAATTATATCCTAAAATTTGGAACGACAAAACTAAAGATAATGATTCAAATGAGCTTTGTGTTTGACACTTATATCCATTCCTTGCTATCCTCTTCCTGATTAACCATGGGAAAATAAGGTACAGCAATGGCAGTCAAATGTCCAAAGTGTCAGACCGAAAATCCCTCCGACTCCAAATATTGCAGAGAATGCGCAACACCCCTCTCTTCACCCGGCCATGCTGAGGTTACCAAAACAATAGAAGCACCAAAAGAAGAATTGACCACTGGCTCTATTTTTGCCGGAAGGTATCAAATTATCGAGGAGCTGGGTAAAGGCGGCATGGGAAAGGTCTACAAAGTTCTTGATTAAGAGGTCAACGCTAAGATCGCTCTTAAACTCATCAAACCCGAAATCGCCTCCGACAATAAAACTATCGACCGGTTCCGAAACGAACTAAAGGTCGCCCGCGATATCGCCCACAAGAATGTCTGCCGGATGTACGACCTGGGAAAAGAAGAGGGGGCATACTTTATCACCATGGAGTATGTGTCGGGTGAGGATTTAAAGAGTTTTATCCGGAGATCAGGAATTATATCTATCGGAAAGGCGATCACAGTTGCCAGCCAGGTCTGTGAGGGTTTATCCGAAGCCCACAGGCTAGGGGTAGTTCATCGAGACCTCAAGCCTCAGAATATTATGATAGATAAGGAGGGAAATGCCCGAATCATGGACTTCGGGATAGCCCGATCATTAAGGGCAAAGGGTATCAAAGGATCAGGAATGATGATCGGCACGCCGGAGTACATGTCACCCGAGCAAGTAGATGGCAAAGAGGCCGACCAAAGGGTGGACATCTATTCCCTTGGAGTTATCCTGTATGAGATGGTCACAGGCCAAGTTCCTTTTGAAGGAGATACACCCTTCTCGATAGGGGTTAAACAGAAAAGCGAGATTCCTCGTCCTCCCAAAGAGATCAACGACCAGATTCCTGATGACCTCAGCCGAGTGATCCTCAAATGCATGGAAAAGGATAAAGAGAAGAGGTTCCAGAATGTTGGGGAACTGCATTCCGAATTGCTGAGTCTTGGGAAAGGCCTGCCAACCACTGAAAGGATCGTCCCTGAGAGAAAGCCCCTGACATCGAGGGAGATAACAGTCCAATTTAACCTGAAGAAGCTGTTTGTTCCGACCTTGATAGGTGCTGTTGTCTTTACAGCGGCAATCGTTATCTGGCAGCTTCTTCTGCAAAAAGAAGCTCTATCTGTTCCCGAAGGCAAGCCTTCTATGGCTGTCATGTATTTTGAGAACAATACCGGAGATGAGAATCTGGATCACTGGAGAAAAATGATTCCTGGTTTGGTCATCGCTGACCTGACACAGTCAAAATATATCGAGGTGTTGAGTTGGGAGAAGCTGTATAAAATTCTAAGCGATCTCGGTCAGGAGGATGCAAAAAGTTATTCTTCAGACATCTTGAAGCAAGTCGCAGCCAAAGGAAGAGTTAACCACATAATGTTCGGGAACTTTGCCAAGGCCGGAGATTTGATAAGAATTAATGTGACCCTTCAGGATGCCCGTACAGAGAAAATAGTTGGTTCTGAAGGGGTGGAAGGGAAGGGAGAGAAAAGCATATTCTCGATGATTGACGGGTTAACGAGGAAAGTCAAAAAGAATTTGAAGCTGTCGGCAGAAGAAATTGCAGACGACATCGATAGAGAGGTGGGAAAAATCACGACCAGCTCTCCTGAAGCCTTCAGATATTACACTGAGGGGAGAAACTATCATCATAGCGGAGCGGGCCGTGAAAGTATCCAAGCTATGGAAAAAGCAATTGCTATCGATCCTGAGTTTGCTATGGCCTACAGATCCATGGCCATGACTTACAGCAATTTGGGTTATGATTCTCAAAGGAAGAAGTACCTCAAGAAGGCATTTGAATTGGCAGATCGACTTCCCGATAGAGAGAAATATCTCATCCAGGGCGAATTCTACAGGGAGTCGGAAAAGACATATGATAAGGCCTTAGAAGCATACAGAAAACTGCTGGAGCTTTATCCAACGGCCAGTATTGGAAACACTAACCTTGGCATATTGTACATTAATCTAGAAGATTGGGATAAAGCCATAGAACGTTTCGAAGTCCAAATCCAGAATCAAGATGATAGCTTTTTCCCTTATTTTAATATGCAATATGCCTGTGCGGCAAAAGGATTGTATGATAAGGCACAAGAAATTCTAGAGTATTATCTCGATAATTTTTCAGACGATCCAATGATCCGCTGGGCATTAGCTCAGAATTATATCTGTCAGAGGAAATATGATCTTGCTCATATCGAGCTGGATAAGGCCATGGCTCTTTTCCCATTTTGGTATTTTGTTCCTACGAAAGGTGATCTTTACCTTTATACAGGAGATTTGGATAAAGCGGAAAATGAGTACCAGAAACTCTTGAAAGAAACCGAATCATCAGCTCTGCAAATGGGTATAGAGCGTTTGGCTGCGTTATACATTCTGCAGGAAAAGTTTAAAAAAGCAAAAGATCAATTCAAACAAGCTATTGAACATGCAGAAGATATCGGCGAAAATTTATGGAAATCTTTCGACCATTTTCTTTTAGCATCAACAAACTCAAAAGCTGGAGATCCTGAAAATGCATTGGAGGAGCTAGAAAACGTTTGGCAAATAGCCATCGAGGAGGAATTGCTTCATGATCAAAGAATGGCATTATTTGGAAAAACACTTGTTTACATTGAAAAGAAAAGGCTGGATGATGCTCAAAGGACAGCGAAAGAGCTCGAGAATTTGATCCGAAAAGGAATGAACCGGAAACTCTTAAGGTATTATTACCTGGCGGAAGGAAAGATAGAGCTTGAGAGGAAGAATTATTCCAGGGCTATCGAGGAATTTGAGAACGCATTGTCATTATTGCCGTTCCAATACGAGGCCGTTTATGGTTATGGCGAAGATCATGCAATTTTCCTTGATTCCTTGGCACAAGCATATTACAGGGGAGGGAATTTGGAATCAGCTCTCAGAGAGTATGAAAAAATAACAAAACTTACGACTGGAAGATTGTGGGATGGAGATATCTACGCAAAATCCTTCTACATGTTCGGAAAGATTTATGAGGAGCAGGGTGAGACTGCTGAAGCTGTAGAGGGCTATGAGAAATTCCTCGACCTCTGGAAGAACGCCGATCCCGGCATCCCTGAAGTCAATGACGCCCGTACAAGATTAGCTAAACTGAAGAGTCAATAATCATATGATCGGATTCCTTTGTTGGCACTGGATCATTCCTTTTTATATCCTTGAGGCACTTCGTATGTTCCCGCAGGGGCTGATTTTTCCGAAACCTCGAGAAGCTCCTGGGTGGATTTAACATCTGTCCCCATTACGGATGTGGTGGCTGTGGAAAGCACAGTCAACCCTTTTATTTTTTTCATTTCCTCGAGCATCTTTTCCAACCCAGGAGTCTTGGGCATCATAGATAATCCGAGAGTCATGTACAGTTCGTAATCGATTTTGATGTCCTCAGTGGCCCATATTTCCGAAGTGGATTTTGTTCCCATCATTTCCATGGTCATGATGTATTTTTTGCAGTTCCAGTTCTTGATTTTTTGTGTTTCCCCTGTCTCTTTTACAGTGACCTTGGGCTTCATCATCGAGGCGAATCCCTCCATCATTTTCTGTGCCTGGGCTTTTTCTTCGTCTGAAAGGTCAGCGCCAGATACGGCAGCCGTCAGGATGTCGCTGGTTTCATTGAAGGGCATTTCCCCGTATTTCATTTCAGCATGGTTGATCGTGTAAATCATTTTCTTATCCAGCCTGACGATGATCGAGGTGTCCTCGCCCTGGTCGAGCCGGGCCCTATCTTTGCCCATCCAGGTCACAAACATCTGGTCACTGGCTGGCTGGGTCTGCCCCATGACTTTCATTTCGTCGGTGTGATTTTTCTGCTTGATGTACACATCCGCCTGCACAGCAAGAGGCAGGACAAGACATGTCAAAACAAATAATAATCCAAATACCCTCAAATACCTTCTTGAATGCATTCGATTTTTCTCCTTTTTGTTCAAAATTGTTAATCCTGTTGATGGTGACAGGAATTCCTCAAATTTTCCTCGATTTTAGACTGCTAACAATGTACAGTGAGTATATCACACTCCAAACAGTCCGTTCAACAGCAAGACAAGGAGGATGTTTACGAAATTGCCGATAGAACCTGCAATGCACACATTTCAGTGTTATATTGAGATGGCTGCGCTTCGCTCGCCATGACATTTTCTGTAGGTGATTCTGGGGAGTGTCATAAAGGGGCTTTCTGTTTGACACTCATATCCATTCCTTGATATCCTTTTGCTGACCACACATGGGAAAATAAGAGACAGCGATGTCAGTTAAATGCCCTAAATGTCAATTCGATAATTCCTCCGATTCGAAGTTCTGCAAGGAATGTGGAACTCAACTTCCTTCCCTTGATGAAGCCGCTGTCACAGAAACCATTGAGGTACCGAAGGAGGAACTCACTACAGGTTCTACGTTCGCAGGCCGCTACCAGATCATCGAGGAGCTGGGCAAAGGCGGCATGGGAAGAGTCTATAAAGCCAACGATATTGATATCAAAGAAAAAGTTGCCATCAAGCTCATTAAACCAGAGATTTCCTCTGATAATAAGACCATAGAACGATTTCAGAACGAGTTGAAATTCGCTCGCAAGATCAGGCACAAGAATGTCTGCCAGATGTATGACCTCAATAGAGAAAAAGGCATCTATTACATCACGATGGAGTATGTGGAGGGTGAGAACTTAAAGAACATGATCAGAATGAGCGGGCAATTGGGCAAAGGAACAGCGATCTCTGTAGCCAGGCAAGTTTGTGCTGGATTGGCTGAAGCTCACAAACTTGGAGTTATTCATCGGGACTTGAAACCCAGCAATATTATGATTGACAGGGAAGGCAATGTGAGAATAATGGACTTTGGCATTGCCAGATCCCTAAAAGCAAAAGGAATAACAGATGCAGGAGTCATGATTGGGACACCCGAATACATGAGCCCAGAACAGGTAGAGGGAAAGGATGTCGATCAGCGCTCAGACATCTATTCGTTGGGTGTCATCCTGTATGAGATGGTTACAGGGAGAGTTCCCTTTGAGGGGGATACTGCACTTAGCATAGCGATGAAGCATAAGAGCGAGGCCCCCAAAAACCCAAAAGAATACAATGCGCAGATTCCTGATGATTTGAGCCATTTAATATTGAGGTGTCTGGGAAAAGCCAAGGATAGCAGATTCCAGAGCGCAGAGGAGATGAAACGAGAGCTTGAAGATATTGAAAAGGGCATTCCCACTAAGGATAGAGGAATCCCAAGAAGAAAGCCTCTCACGTCGAAGGAGATTACCGTAACTTTTGGATTGAAGAAACTTCTGGTGCCTGCTTCTCTTTTCATTGGCATTTTGATCATAGGAGTAGCTGTTTGGCAGCTCTTGATTCATAAAGAAACTCCTACTGCGCTGGAGAAAACGAGGCTGGCAGTCCTCCCTTTTGAGAATTTAGGTAACCCTGAGGATGAATATTTTGCTGATGGAATTATGGATGAAATCATTGTGCGCATGACGAACATTACTGATTTGAGTGTTATAGCACGCAATAGTGCCATTCAGTATAAAAATACAAAAAAATCAATCACAGAAATTGGCAATGAATTGGGTGTTGATTATATTTTATCAGGAACCGTCCGCTGGCAGAAATCGGTCAACGAACCAGGACGAGTCCGGGTATCACCTTCACTGATTAAAGTTGCTGACTCAACACAAAAATGGGCGGATGTTTATGATAAATCGTTCATTGAGGTATTTCAGGTTCAATCCGACATTTCCAAGCAAGTGGTGGAAGCCCTCGGCATTGCTCTAATTGAGCCTGAAATGCAGGCTCTTGAAGCAAGACCTACTCAAAACATGGAAGCCTATGATTATTATCTTCGGGGAATGGATTATTTCTACAGAGGAAGAGATGAGGAAACAGAAACTCGCCTTGCTATCGAGATGTTCGGAAAGGCAGTCGATCTCGATCCGAATTTCCTTAAAGCTTATGCACAGCTTGCCAGAGCGCAGGCCGATTATTACTGGTTTCATTTTGACCGAAGTGAGGAGCGTATCCTAATGGCAAAACAGGCAGCAGACAAAGCTTCCCAAATAAGTCCTGACTCAGCAGAAGTCCACATAGCTTGGGGATATTATTTCTATCATGGCAAGTTAGACTATGTTCAAGCACTAAAGCATTTTAATACTGCGCTCAAGAAGCAGCCAAAGAATCCTATGATTTTAGAGGGGATAGGTTATGTCAGAAGAAGGCAGGGAGAATTAGCTGAAGCTGTTAGATATATCACTGCAGCTTCGGAGATCGATCCCCGCTCTTCACAGATTGCTTTTAACCTTGCAGAGACCTATGCCTTGATGCGCAATTATCTCGACGCAGAAAAATGGTATGACCGTGCCCTTTACTTGAATCATGATTACCCACGTGCACACTCTTGGAAAGCACGGATGTTCATTAACCAGGGAGACACAAAAAAGGCACGACAGGTATTGCAAGAGGCTTCAAAGGCTTTGGGCGAACTCGATCACCATCTCATGGTTTATCACTTGGTATTAGTCGATATTTTTGACAGAAAATACGATGAAGCCCTCCAACGTCTTTCGTCTTTATCCTCGGAAGCATTTTCCGACCAGTTCTATTTTGTCCCTAAGGATAATCTGTTTGGCCACATCTACAGCCTCATGAATAACGATCAAATGGCAAAGAAGCATTATGAATCTGCTATAAGATTACTGGAAGAAAAGATCAGAGAAGATTCTGAGGATTCCCGCTACTACAGCGCGCTGGGTATCGCTTATGCCGGTTTAGATAAAAAGGAAGAGGCTGTTCAAGCAGCTCAGAAAGCCACAGAAATTCTTCCGATTTCTAATGAGGCTTATAGAGGCACATTTAGAGCTAAAGACCTTGCCCAGGCTTACACGATAGTTGGAGAATTCGACAAAGCCTTAGACATGATTGAGAGATTACTTTCTATCCCAGGGGAGATGTCTGTCCCCCTTCTCCGAACGGATCCTGCCTGGATTCCTCTGCACTCCCATCCTCGCTTCCAAAAGCTTATTAAAATGTGAAAATCTAAATACCTATAACACTCCTTCACCACATACTTCTACCCTGAATTTTTCTTTATTATGTTTCATCGCTATTTTTTATGGATTAAAGGAGATAGGGAATTTTCTTATTTTTTCTGCCACCCAGAGCCAAAACAAATTCGAAACTGCTATCTGCTGACATCTCTTTTTAAGCTCAGCACAGCATGGCAGACGAAGAGACGGAGGAAGCATTTCCGGTTGACTGGACTTGTTTTTTGTATTTATGATTAAATACAAATTCATTTTAAGGGTGGAGATTTGATGAAACCTGGATGTGTTTTCATTTTAAAAAAAGGAGGCAAACCAAATGCGTAAGAATTTTTGTATTTTTCTCGTATTGTTATTCTCTCTTACCAGCATACAGATTTGGGCTCAAGGCTCATTTACTCTGGAGCAAATTTTGAGTCCCCCTTATCCCTGGAGTCTGGTGTCAGCCAAAAAAGCCGACCGAATTGCCTGGGTGTTCAACTCCCAAGGAGCCAGAAATGTCTGGACCGCGGCAGCACCAGATTTCAAACCAGTCAATCTGACCGGATTCTCCCGTGATGAAGTCTTCGAGCTCCCGGATGTTTCTATCACTGATGATGGCAAGACCATTGTATTTGTAAAAGGCGGCAGGCCGGACAGCGAAGGCTGGGTCACCAATTCCGACAGTGATCCGGCTGGAAGAGAACAGGCTGTATGGGCGGTACGGACCGATACAAAGGTAATGTGGAAACTCGCTCTGGGGAGAAATCCGGTTCTTTCTCCTGATGGACAATGGGCTCTGCTGGTAAAAGACGGACTGATCTATCGCATATCATTGATTCCTCCTTCTGACCCAAGTGATATGCCAGAGCCTGAATTGATGTTCAAGGCTGCCGGCGAAAACGGATCTCCCCAATGGTCGCCTGACTGTACGAAGATCGCTTTTGTCAGCAGACGGCAGGACCACAGCTTTATCGGTGTGTATCATATAGCCAAACGAAAAATCAAGTGGATGGCTCCCAGTGTTGACCGGGACAGCGATCCTTGCTGGTCTGCAGATAGCCAGAAAATTGCCTTCATCCGCAGGCCAGGCTTGCAGTATGATGCCACTCCCAGATTCCGTTACCGTGGACCTGCTGATCTTGAAATCTGGATCGCGGATGTGAACAAAGGAACGGTCAGTAAAATCTGGAGTTCTCCCAAAGAAGAACTTCGTTTTTATTCTTTCCGCAACTTTGAACTGACTGCCAATGATAGAATCCTTTTTACAGCGGAAAATGAAGAATGGAATCATGTGTATTCTCTTCCCATCTCAGGAGGAGATCCTGTGGATCTGACACCCGGAGAAGGTGCTGTGGAACACATGGGGATCAGCAGTGACGGCAAGACTCTTTTTTTCAGCAGTAACCGAGCTGATATCCACGGACGACACATCTGGAAAGTTCCCACTTCTGGAGGAAAAGCAGTCCAAATAACCAAAAACGATACTATCGGAACCTATCCCAAAGCTCTTGGATCAGGTACTCAAGTCGCTTTTCTCTATGCCACCGCTGTCCATCCCACCTCTGTTGCTATGGTTCCTGCTGATGGCGGGAAGATCGATGTCGTCGCACCTGAGAAGCTGCCGGCAGAATTCCCCATCCATGATTTGGTTATTCCAGAGCTTGTGATAGTCAAAGCTCCTGACGGTCTGGAGATTCCCTGTCAATTGTTTCTTCCTGAGGATGCTCGACCGGGTGATAATCGGCCAGGTGTGGTTTACACCCATGGAGGCCCCATCCGTCAGATGCTCTTGGGCTGGCATTATATGGAGTTCTATTCAGAGGCATACGGAATCAACCAGTATTTTGCCAACAAGGGGTATGTCGTGATATCCGTCAACTACCGCAGCGGAATCGGCTACGGCCGCTCATTCCGGGAAGCGATGAACACCGGCATGCGGGGTGCTGCCGAATATCAAGATGTCCTGGCAGGGGCCCAATACCTTCAGGGCCGTCCAGAAGTCGATCCCAAAAGGATCGGTAAATGGGGTCTTTCTTACGGAGGTCTTTTGACAGCAATGGCACTGGCCAGGAATTCAGATATATTCAAGGTAGGCGTCGACATGGCTGGAGTGCATGATTGGTCGCAACTGCGGGGGAGGCTGAATGAAGACACGCGCAAAACAGCGCGGGAGTCATCCCCAGTGGCAGATGTTGAGACCTGGACTTCGCCAGTTCTTTTTATTCATGGGGATGATGACCGCAACGTCCCTTTCCAACAGACAACAGATATCGTGCAAAAGTTAAGAGCTAAAGGAGATGTCCATATCGAGCTCATGATTAGGCCTGACGAACCCCATGAATTTCTCCTTCATAAAAACAGGATGGATGCCTACAACCGTACTTTTAAATTCATCGATCGATTTATCGGAAAGTAATCAAAGTAAGCGATTTTACACGAAGTCTATCAATTTGACACTTCTCCCGATTCCTTGATATTCTTTTGGTGACCGAGCACAGGAAAATAAGGGAACAGCAATGGGAGTTAAATGCCCCAAATGCCAATTCGAGAATTCTTCCGATTCAAAGTTCTGCTTAAGAGATTGAACCTGGATTGATGAATATTGGATTAATAAAGAAAGGAAAGGACATGAGAGTGAAATTGAACACAAAAGCAAAGGTGAGCTTTCTCTGGATTTACCTGCTTCTATTTTTCCTCGTCTTTAATGGTTATGCTCAGATATCCGAAGAAGCCGTCGATCTTTCACAACTGGAAACCTATTTTGTGGAAGCTATGAAAGATTGGAAGATACCTGGTATGGCAGTTGCGATTGTTAAAGATGGCAAAGTGGCACTGGCTAAAGGATTCGGAGTGAAAGAATATTCCAAGGAAGACAAAGTGGATGAGACGACTCTTTTCGCCATTGCCTCCAATACCAAAGCATTTGCAGCTGCATCTTTGGCTATTTTGGTGGATGAGGGAAAAATCAAATGGGATGATAGGGTCCGTGAATATTTACCCTATTTCAAGATGCATGATCCCTACGTAACTGAGGAAATGAAGATCCGTGACCTGCTGTGTCATCGTTCGGGCCTGGGAACATTCAGCGGAGATTTGCTCTGGTATGAGACGCCCTATACTGCCGAAGAAGTGGTTAAGCGGGCGCGGTATTTGAAACCTACTTTCGGATTCAGGGCCGGATTCGGATATTCGAACCTCATGTTCATGGCAGCAGGAGAAGTTATCCCAGCAGTTACAGGGAAAGAATGGGAGGACTTCGTAAGGGAACGTATTTTCATTCCCCTGGGGATGCGGGTTACACATGTGGGCACCAGTAAATTAAAAAATTACGACAACGTGGCAACGCCCCATTACGTGACATCGGAGGGCGAAACCTTGACTATCTCTTATACAAGTTCGGATGTCATAGCCTCTGCTGGAGGGATCAATTCCAATGTCTCTGAAATGAGCCGCTGGCTGATCATGCTGATGAACAACGGAGTTTTCGACGACACTCGGATTCTGAGCGAAGAACAAATTTGGGAGATGTGGAAACAGCATACAGTTATCCCGGTGACAAAGTCCACAAAGGAGCTTTTTCCGACAACGCATTTTAACAGCTATGGATTGGGCTGGGGACTTTCCGATTATTATGGCCATAAGATCGTTTCTCACGGCGGGGGCCTGGACGGGATGATCTCAAGGGTCGCTATGGTCCCGGAAATCAAGCTGGGCCTGGTTGTGCTCACCAACAGCATCAATTCATTGCCTCCTGCATTGGCGTATAAGATCATCGATACTTATCTGGGGGTTGCTCCCAAAGACTGGAGCCAAATCTACCTGGAGCGTGACAAGAAAGCGTCAGAAAAAGACCAAGAGCGGATCGCTCGGATTATGGAGAAAATCGCCATAGGGGAAAAGAAAGCCCCCACACCTGACCTTGAAGTCTTCACAGGGCGTTACGGAGGTCCCATGTACGGAGATGCCGATGTCACTCTGGAAAAGGATCATCTGGTGTTGAATTTCGTCCCTACGCCTGTATTTGTTTCTGACCTTACGTACATACATCATGACACCTTTCTGCTCAAATTGAGAAATAAATTCTCCTTTATCCCTCATGGCGTCGGAACGGTTCAGTTTCTCCGGGATAAGTATGGAGAGGTCGTAGAAATGAAGGTGGACATCCCCAATCATGACTTTTTCTTTACAGAACTTGAGTTCAAGAAAAAAAGTGAGCAGTCTAGAATTTAAAGATGGGCTCGATATCGATGGGAATGTCGCCGAGGCTGTCCAAAAGCCCCTGGATCACATCATCCACCTCACCGTACTTGGCGATGAATGCTGAGGCATTTTCATAGCTGCCGTCTCCCTCCAGGATCAGAATCTTCTGGGCCATCTCCTTCACTGAGTCCTTGATCCTGTCCATGTCCACACTGAATTTTTGGGTTTCAGGATCGTATTTGAATGCGCCTGTCTCCCTGTGGTAGTTGAGCTGCATCAGGGTGCCCAATCCATGGGCTTCATGGGCCCCGAATCGGATGGATCGGAACATCCCGGCCAGATAGGTCGTGTATATCTCCCCCTCCTTTTCTTCTGGAATCAGGCCCTTCTCCATCAGGAAAGGAACATTGGCTATTCCTACGATGGTAGCTTTGCATTCCTCGATAGGGGAATATTTATCAGCCAGCGCCTTGTTGACTGTTGTTCTCGTTCCATCCTCAAGAGTCACATAATTGACGCCAAGCACGTGGGAGATCTCGTGGAGAAGGGTCTCTGTGAAATAGGCATAGAAGGAGACATGCTCTGCATCTTCTTCGGTGAGCACTCTCTTGGAGATAGGTACCAGCACTTTGTCGAACTTGGCCTCCTGCATGTTCTTGAGGAAGACCTTCTTGGTGCCTTTTTCCTCGCGGATTCTCTCGTCGTTCGGGAGGACAAAGGCCAGAGTCTGCACCCCTGCCTTAGTATCTCCGGCTGTGAACACCTCGATCACCACGTTGAGTGGTGAGGCAAGTCCTTCGATCTGGGCATCCTTGTATTTTTGCTCCACGGGAAGGTTTCGCTGCATCTCGCCCAGGTAATCGAGATAGCCCTTGAGTTTGGCCATCTCTTCGAAATCGTTGATATAGACAAAGCTTTCGTATGCAGCCTTGAGCCCCATGAGGTTGTCCTCGTAGACTTCATAAGGTCCAATCACGATCTCCAACAGATTGCCTTCCAGGTCGATCCACTTCAGGTCGCCTTTGTAATAATTGTTGGAGAGAAGATCTTCGGCCTTCTGGTTGAGGTAGGACTTGAATGCTTCGTCTGTAGTGATTTCGGCTGCCTCTCTCAAGTACAGAGCCGCAACCTTCAGATCATCTTCGTAAGCCTGATTGTAGGGGACAGCGATCAGGCTGTCATTTTTCCTCCTGACCACCGTATAGGTGTTCTCCAACCGCTCCCTCATATCGCGATTGCCTTTGACATATCCCTCGAAATAATCCTTGGTCATATCCGGAGGATAAAAGCCTGCACCCGGGGGTTTGGGATCTGTGCCGATAAAAGGCTTATTCTCGTCCAAACGGTCATAAGGTCCGAAATTGATCTTCAAATAACGAACAAAATCCTCGGCAGCAGGATGGTCTGCGTTTTCGAAATCTTCAAGGATCTCCAGTCCCACATGAGAAGCCTGTTTCCAAAAGATGTTATCGATGGCCTTGGCAGCCAAAACCAGCTTCTCGAGCACCTGCTTCTGCTCCTCATTCAACAGGTTCTCATCGTAGGTGATCTCTGTCGGGGTGAGCTGGGCCAGGCGGTCTTTGATATCAGGAACGACCGTGTATCCAGGGATTTCGGTCACTTCTGCCACCGCTTTCTCCTCTTCTTCTTTTGCCTTACATCCAAAATTGAGAACCAGAACAGTCGCGGCGAACACAATAGCCATAAGAGCCAATAAATTATTCCGATTCATGCTGAAACCTCCTCATCTAACTCTGAGTTATAAAAAATCAAAAAAATGCCAATAACTTTGCTGTGAGTTATAAATCACTTCTTCAATTTATATCCTGCTTCTAATATACAGGCTTTGGCAGCAATTCGTAAAGGCTCGATCAAAGGCACCGGAATGTCCATATCTTTTAGCACGAGAGGCACCTCGGTGCATCCGGCAATGACGGCATCCGCTCCTCTTGCAGTCAGAACTTTGGCCGTGTTCACCAGGATCTCCTTCGGGGCCCCAGAGATGAATCCTGCCTTGATGCCCTGATCACCGAAGATCGCCTCCATCACCTGTGCTTGTTCCTCCTCTTCAGGTGTGATGATCTCTATTCCTGCCTGGCCAAAGGTCTCATGGAAGAGCCGGGATTTTATGGTGCCGGTGCTGGCTATAAGCCCGGCTTTTCTGATCTCAGGAATCTCTTTCTTGGCCCACCTGACACTTTCATCCAGGAGGCTGATCAAAGGAAGATCCATCTGTTCCCTAATTTCGGTGATAAAATGATGGGCCGTCACACAGGGCATGACCACAAAGTCTGCTCCTGCGTCATGGAGGCGTCTGAATCCCTCCACGAGCAGGGGAGCGGGACTCGGTCCTGTCTCCAGGATGGCATCGGTTCGGGGAGGTATCTCAGGATTGCTGAAGATTATGACCTTTATGTGTTCCTGGTCTTTTTTGGCCCTAGTATGTTTGATGATCAGCTCATAGAAGTAGGCTGTGGCTTCCGGGCCCATGCCTCCCAGGATGCCGACGGTCTTCCTCATCTTTTGGGCGCTTCTCCCACGATCTTTTTGACTTTATCCAGAGGGAGTGCCTCCACTTTGCGGCCGCTTCTTCCTTCCATGGTGGTGGCTTTGAAAAGAGAGTTGAGGATGGCCTCCTCACCGGCTTCTGCTGCAGCCAGGAAGAGAGCGGACATGCGGTCTGAGCGCAGCACATCGATCTTATGTGTGCTGGATTCTGATCTGTGGGAGATGCGTACTTCCTTAGCTGTGGAGAAAGCGACGCAGTAGTCGCCGCTTCCTGTGGAGTAGAAGCCTCCGGTTCTGGGAATACCGAGGAGGGCCCTCATGGCAAGCCTTTTCAGATTGTGGCTGTCCAGAGGAGCATCCGTAGCCACCACCACCATGCAGGATCCTTCGGGTGGCTCCCCGAGGTATCGTTTCATGTAATAATTGCCCAGCTTAATACCCACAGGATAGCCGTTGATCTGGAACACTCCGCCATGGTTTGTCTGAACAAGGACTCCGATGGTGTAGCCGCCTCTTGATTCAGGAAGTTTTCTGGAGGCTGTACCGATGCCCCCTTTCCATCCATAACAGGTGGTTCCTGTTCCAGCGCCGACACACCCTTCTTCTACTGGTCCTGAGGATGCTTTGTTGATAGCCTCGATCACATGCTCCTTTTTCACGTGCCTCCCCCGGATATCGTTGAGGCCGCCGTCGTTGGTCTCTCCGACAACGGGATTCACAGACATAACAGTTTCATTCCCCGGAAGGGAGAGGATGTAATCCAGGACAGCATCGGCTGCTGTAGGAACGCTTAAGGTGTTGGTCAGGATGATCGGGGTTTCGATGCTTCCCAGTTCCTCCACTTGGGAGATGCCCGTCAATTTGCCATATCCATTAGCAACATAGATAGCACCCGGGACTTTTTCCTGGAAGATGTTCCCCTCATGAGGAAGGATTGCTGTGACACCGGTACGGATGTCGTCTTCCTCGATGAGGGTCACCTGTCCGATTCTGACTCCAGCGACATCTGTGATGGCATTTAAAGGACCAGGATCAAGGATTCCGGTTTTGATGCCGAATTCTCTGAGGCGGGGCCGCTGTTCTGAAGAGACTAAACCTAGACACAAGACAGGTAAGGCGAGAGAAAAATAGATGATGTATTTCATTTTTTTCATTTCCCTTGCAGATTGTGAGAATATGATGTTAGTGAATACGTCTTAAAAATGCAAGAATGCAAATCTTGATAAATGAAGATTTGTATTATGCATTTGAACTTCGGAGGATTTGACAATGTTGGTCCTTAAGATTATCAATAAGGAATATTTAGAACAATGATGACTGTATTCAAGCAAAAAAGTCTGACAAGGAATTTAGCCCTTCTAATTCTTTTGTCTGGAGGTGTGTCATTATTTTTTTCTGATTCATTTTCTCAGAGACATACAGACTTAAAGAGCTGGTATAAGTCTGCCTTTAATTCTGGGGAAATGTTTCTAAAAAAAGGAGATTTTCAAAATGCAATAATTGAATTCAAAAAGAGTTTGAAGTTGGCTGAAGAAAATGGAAATGTAGAAGGTAGAATTATCAGCTCTATGCGGCTTGGTTTACTGTTTTGGAATATTGGTCAGCTCGACCTTTCGACAGAATTCTATAAAAAAGCTCATAAAGAGGCAACGAAGTTAAAATTATGGCAATTAGAGCAAAAGTGTCAGCATTCACTTCGCATCTATGAACATTATGCAAAAGGTAAGGAATATCGATTAACTGGTCAACATCAAAAATCAATTGAAAGCTTTCAGAATGCAATTATGTTATCAAGAGAGATCGATAGCATCGCTCATGAGGCGAAATGCTTGCGTCAAATGAGCATTTCTTTCTGGGAAATGGATGATCTTAATGAGTTTTATGAATTGAATGCATATGCTCTTGAACTTGCAAAAAAACTTAATCATAAAAAGGAAGAAGGTCGATGTTTAAACAATATCGGAGTTTTTTAT
>CAYFWF010000071.1:0-2790 GCA_964346815.1 uncultured Eubacteriales bacterium
GCTATCTAGGGCCGGTTAAAAGACAATGACTCCTTACAAAGAAGGAACACATGTTTCTTTTAAATAAAAAGGAGGAAGCCATGTTCTCAAAACAGGGCCTCAGGAATGCTTTGAAAATCCTGACGATACCCTTTTCTGCGGGAAATGCGGCACACCTTTAAAATCCGCCAAAGAAATCTATATTACAAAAACCCTGATAACACCTACGGAAAAGCTGCAAAAGGGGAGCACTATTGCAGGAAGGTATCAGATCCTCGAAGAGCTGGGTAGAGGGGGTATGGGTGTAGTCTATAAAGCCGAGGATACCAAGCTGAAAAGGACAGTCGCCCTGAAGTTTTTGCCGCCGGAGCTAACACACATCTCAGAGCTCAAAGAGCGTTTCATGCGGGAGGCCCAGGCTGCTGCCGCTCTGGATCATCCCAATATCTGTACTGTTCATGAATTTGACGAAGCTGAGGAGAAAACCTTCATTTCCATGGCCTATATAGAAGGGCAGAGTTTAAAGAAGAAGATCGAATCAGGTCCTCTGGAACTGGATGGAGCCCTTAGGATTGCCACTCAAGTAGCAGAAGGTCTGCAGATAGCGCATAAAAAAGGAATTGTGCACAGGGATATCAAGAGTGCCAACATTATGGTGGATGATAGGAATCAGGCAAAGATCATGGATTTTGGACTGGCCAGGATGACAGGAGGGACTTTGTTAACACAGGAAGGAATGGCGATGGGGACCATTGCTTACATGTCTCCTGAACAGGCCCGAGGGGAAGAGATTGATCAACGTACGGACATCTGGTCATTGGGTGTGGTTCTGTATGAAATTTTAAGCGGTCGGTTACCTTTCAAGGGGGAGCAGGATCAGGCTATCGTGTATTCCATCTTGAATGAAAAGCCGAAGCCGATCACGGATTTGCGGACAGAGATTCCGATGTCCATAGGGCAAGTTGTGAGCAAAGCCCTGGAGAAGAATCCGGATGAGCGATACCAGCAAGTCGAGGAACTGTTGGATGATTTAAAATCCATATCGGCAGGCATAGTACCGGATGAGATCAAGGTGAGGATGAGGAAAGCGAAGCTGCGCAGAAGAAAGCGGGTCATCCTTTATGGAGGAGCGGCGGGTATAGTTATGGCGGCGGTTGTGGTAGCTTTGATTTTTTTTACCGGTCCTGCTGAAGCCATCGACTCCATCGCGGTCCTGCCGCTTGAAAACCTTACCGGGAATCCGGATCAGGATTATTTTGTGGATGGGGTGACCGATGAGCTGATCGGGCAGTTGGGACAGATCAGTGGTTTGCGGCGGGTCATTTCCCGCACATCGGTCATGCGGTACAAAGATACGGACAAATCCCTGCCGGAGATCGCTCGGGAGCTGAATGTGGATGCCTTGGTGGAGGGCACAGTCTATCAGGTTGGTGAAAGCGTAAGCATCAAGCTGCAATTGTTCGATGCGCTTCCTGAGGAACGCAGTCTCTGAACACAGAGGTATGACCGGCCGATATCCGATGTGTTGATGATGTACGGAGAAATGGCCGGCGCCATTGCCGAAAACGTCCAGGTCAAATTGACCGAAGATGAAACGTCACGTTTTGCCGGTGCCCGCCAGGTCAACCCTGGGGTCTATGATGAATATCTGAAGGCCCGCTCTTACATGTATGATGGTAGCAGGGAATCGTTGAATAAAGCCCTGGAATTTCTGAACAGCGGCGTTGAGAAAAATCCCGGCTGGGCGCCTCTCTACGCAGGTCTGGCAGAGGTCTGGCTATGGATACAACAGAATGGGTATGAACCACCTTCCGTCACTGGTCCAAAAATTCTCGAGAACCTTAACAAAGCGATGGAATTGGATCCAGATATTGCTGAAGCTCATTATCTCAGCGCCTTGATCGCTCAGTTGGTGGAATGGAACTGGGAGAAGAGCGAAAAAGAGTTCTTAAAGGCCCTGGCCATAAATCCCAACGATGCCCTCTCAAGGGGGTTCTATGCGCAGTTATTATTGATCCTGCACAGGAAAGATGAGGCCTTGGCACAGAGAGAGTTGGCGATGAGCCTCGATCCGTTAAATCCTATTATGAAGCTTTTGAACATAGGAACACTGGTGCAAGCAGGTGATTACAAAACCAGCTTATCTCTCGCGGAAGAAGCTGTGGCCGATGATCCAGTGAACATCAACCTCAATTATATGATTGAGATCTCAGCTTACAGGTTAAAGGAGTACGACAAAGTCATCAGAGCGGTAAAATACGCGCTTCCATTTCCCATCGAAGAAGAGGCTTTCAAAGAAATTGAGAGGATTTACAGCGAATCTGGGATTGTTTCGGCGTATGAAGAAATACTGGAACATTTAGAGAAGTTCGCTGAAAGCCATCCCATTAGCTTTATGGATATGGCATTCAGGTACCTTGTGGCGAATCAACCAGATAAAGCCATGGACTGGATTGAAAAGGGCTTCGAGATGCATGACCCGCAAATGACATATATCACCACACCTGCGCAATATTTTGATCGATTGTTCGGGAATCCGAGGTTTATTGCCATATGTGAGAAAATGAACCTTACGCTTCCAAAATAGGGAATGAAACCGACAATTCAGGAGAAGAGCGTGATGGTCGTGTGCCCCCGCTCTCACGCTGAGAACAGGGATGACTCGAAGTTCTGCAAAAACTGTGGGCTGTCGCTGGGCGCGGGAGCCGAGACGGGCCCGGAAGCGGCGTCCCTGACTAAGACCCTCGAGATCCCTGTTCGTGTCCTGGAGCCGGGCGCCCTCATCGCCGGCAAGCACCGGATGCGATTGTC
>CAYFWF010000072.1:0-30465 GCA_964346815.1 uncultured Eubacteriales bacterium
AACGGTTTTATAACTTCGATCGTCCGCATGGTGCGTTTAAAGGCAAAACGCCCTATGAAGCATTGAGGAGTATGTTAGAATAAATGAGATATTGTGCGGGAGGGTATGAAGTATTACAACCAAGCTAAACGAAAATAAAGAGGTTTGGTCTCTTTTGTCATGTTTATGTCCCGATTTTATCCCAGCGCAGAACTCTGTTTTCCGTTTGATAGATGCTGGCCGCTGTCAGCAAAAGAGACATTTGATAATTAAAGGTTGATTTAATTAGCATCAAAATATATAAAGAAAATTGAATATATAGAGAGATTGAAGAACTCGGTCAAAGCAAGATGCTTTTGACAAAATTCTGAAAACTTTCTGAGGATTCCACTTTAAATCAAGATGTTTCATTATACTAAAGAAAATAAGTTACACTCGGAGGAATAATGAAATCACGCCAACGAATTGCTGAATCAGAGAAAAAAGAAACCGAGAGCATGAAGGGAAAGGAAAGGCAGTATACACGTGACCTGATATCATTATCAAGAACGGCAATTGAGCTTGTTGATTTATCACCTGAAGAGGATATCTACCAGTTCATAGCAGGAAAATTAAAAGATCTTGTTGGCGACTGCGTTGTCAGCGTGAGTTCGTTCGATGAAGCAAATAATAATTTTTATGTCCGTGCTGTTACGGGAATTGGAAAACACATGGACAAAGTTCTCAAGATTCTTGGAAAGCACCCGGTGGGGTTGATTACACCAATAAACGATGATGCGAGAAACGGTCTAACCAGCCGCAAGTTGAAGAAGTTATCTGGAGGACTATACGAACTTTCAGTAGGAGCCATATCGGAAGCAACATGCAGTGCTATTGAGAGACTTCTCAACTTGGGTGACACATGTGCGATAGGCTTTTCCTGGAAAGGAAAATTGTTTGGTAGTGCTGCAATCTTCATGCGCAGGGGAATTGAGTTGGGAGATCCGAGTATTATAGAGACGTTTGTAAGGCAGGCATCGATAGCGCTCCAGCGCCGGCAGGCTGAAGAGGCGCTGCGCAAGGCTAATGAAGAGTTAGAAATACGGGTCAAGAAGCGAACCGAAGAGCTGGTAAAAACCAATAAAGAACTACAGCTTGAGATCGCTGAGCGCAAGAAGGCAGAAGAACAACTCAGGAAATCTATCGAAGAGAAAGAAGTGATGCTAAGAGAGATTTATGACAGAGTCAAAAATAATATGCAGATTGTATCAAGTTTACTTAGACTTCAGTCCAATAATATAAAAAGTGAAAAGCTGCTTGAAATGTTTAAGGTAGCCCATAATCGTATCAAGTCAATGGCCCTTGTTCATGAAGGGCTGTACAGATCGAAAGACCTGGCAAGAATTGACTTTTCTGATTACGCAAAAAAATTAACAACTCATTTATTTTCTGTCTATAGTCCAGTTAGCGGGAATATCGGTCTTAAGCTGGAAGTTGAAGAAATTTACTTTGATATCAATACAGCGATACCTTGTGGACTCATCATTAATGAGCTAGTAACTAATTCGTTGAAACATGCTTTTCCTGAAGGCGAGCCTGGAGAGATCTGCGTTAAAATAGATGATAATTTGGATAAATATACAGTGATTGTGAAAGATTCAGGGAAAGGTTTTCCCGGGGATGTAGATTTTTTAATAGCAGAAACACTGGGAATGCAATTAGTGACTGACTTAGTAAAGCAACTCAATGGAACTATTCGTCTTGATAGAAGGAATGGAACAAAATTCAAGATCACTTTTTGATATGTTGAGTAAAGGCTGTGGATTGTAATCAATAATATTTATACAGCTGGGAAGGCTGCAACGGGGTTCAACATTATATCATCGAGAATGATATTGTTATGTTGAATGAAGTGCTGGTCAAAACAGTTGAGGCCGGGATCGACATGTATAAGGAAAATAAAATATTTTTACTTTGACGCGGGAAAAGCTAAACTTATTAGAGATAATTAGACTTTCTGGGGGTCATAAAAATGGAACAAGTTTTTTCTTTTCCAAGAATAGGAAAATATACTGGAGTTTTCACACAGATGTTAAAGAGTTTCGGATTAATCGTTGTGGCGCCGCCTCCCATAACGGAAAGGACTATAAAACTTGGAATTAGACATTCGGCTGATATGATGTGCTACCCTTTCAAGGTCACTTTAGGAAATTTTATTGAAGAAATTGAACAGGGTGCAAACTGTTTGATTATGTACGATTCAAGAGGGAAGTGCAGGCTAAGACATTATTGGATGCTTCATGATCTCATATTAAGAAATCTTGGATATGATTTTAAGATGTATCCTCTCAGTCTCAAGAATCTATTAAAGCTGATAAAACAGTTTAATCCCGATCTTTCTTACTTAACAATCATTCGGAAATTACGCCAGAGCTGGAAAAAGCTAAAAGATGTTGAAGATTCCGCTTCGTATATGATTAAGGAAGGCGTAAATATCGGAATTGTCGGTGAGATATATACCTGTTTGGAACCCGGTATAAATTTGAACATCGATAAAAAGCTTAGAAAATTTGACGTTAATGTATACAATACAGTTCGCTTATCTGATTTTATTAAAGCAAGCACTCGAACGAGTTTATTAGAAAAAAGAATTTTTAAAAGGACGGCAGCAAGATATCTAAACGGACCTCTCGGAGGGCACGGGGTTGAAAATTTATATAATGTACTTTTTTTGTGTAATAAAGGAATTGACGGGATCATACATCTCTTGCCTTTGAGTTGTATGCCTGAAACCACTATTGAACCTATATTAGACAAGATTTGTGCAGATTTTAATGTTCCGCTCTTGCGCCTAATGGTTGATGAAACGAACAGCGAAGTTAATTTTGATACAAGGATCGAAACGTTTGCAGAAATGATTAAAAGGAGAAAGAAATGAAAAAAGCGTATTTAGGAATTGACGTTGGAAGCACTTCTGTAAAGTGTGTGCTATTAAATAAGAACAGCAAGATAATTGATTCAGTTTACATGAAGAATAAAGGTATTGTAGAAAGCGTCATCGAGTGCCTAGGAAAATTAGAAAAGAATGTGGAAATATCTGCCTGTGGAATTACAGGGAGCGGTAGAAATTTCGCAAATATCCTGATGGGCGGGGATGTGGTTAAGACAGAAGTCCTGGCTCATTCTATAGCTACATTAGTGTATTATCCACAAGCGAGAACTATTTTTGAAATCGGAGGTGAGGACTGCAAGTTAATGATAATTGAGGACGCTGTTTTAAATAATTTCAATATGAACAATATCTGTGCGGGTGGAACAGGGGCAATGATAGAAGCGATAGCGGGCAGGGTGGGCGTAGCTATTGAAGATGTTGGTGAATTAGCGTCTCAAAGTAAGAATCAATTAGAACTGCCTGGAAAATGTGGAATCTTTTGTCAGTCTGCTGTTGTCAATAAGCTGAACACAGGAGTCTGTAAGAGTGATATCTTGATGGGAGTTTCTAGAGCATTAATAAGAAACTATCTTACTCTATGCAAAGGTAATAAAATAGAGCCACCCTATATTTTTCAAGGAGCAACAGCTAAGAACAAGGCTTTAGTTAAGGCACTTGAAGAAGAGCTGGATTATCCTGTTATTGTTCCTGAACAATGTGCGTTGATGGGTGCCATTGGGATTGCCATGATGGCTATGGAAGAAATGCCAGAAAAGACTAAATTCAAGGGATTTGATGCTATCCTCAGCGCAAGATATAACGTGTGCCATTTTCAATGTGTGGATTGTGCAAATAGATGCGAAGTTGTCCAGGTCTACCAGAATAACAGGCTTGCAGGTTGTGTGGGTAGCCGGTGTTATAAATGGCATGATACCCGTTTCATTTATCAAAAAAACAAGGGCCTGTTTCACAACTGCATGTGTTAAATTTTATCCAGCCTGATAAGATTTCAGAAAGCAGGGTAAGGTCTTGATACGGCAAAGTGGCAATCTTTAAAATTCTCCGCACTTAAAAGATTTTTAGTGAGTTAGAAAAATAACAGCACACTGTTTCGAGGGATTTAAAATCACTCGTAGGTTGCACCTGTGTGCCGGTTCGAGTCCGGCCCTCGGCACTCTTTCTGTGTCTAAAGCCTTTGAATTGAGTTAATTACCACAACCGAACGAAACTAAACGCATACAAGCGTAAACAGAAAGTTTTGGTCTATTTTGTCTTATTTTGTGCACCAGAACGTCCCTATGATTGAGATTTCACATTCGATTGAAAATAAATGTTTGAAAGAGATCATTGAAAGTAAACAAGGGAGATCCATTGCTCTTTCTGCAAAATTTGACAAGTACGCCATACCTTGGTATCAATTAAATAAATCCTCAACCAAGAAATCCATGATGGGGAAGCAGGTGATAAAATTTCCAAATATAACCCTGACAGTGCTCATCCTGTTTATTCTTTCAGGATGTTCTAACGAAAGCGACGAAGTCAAGGTGCTTGGAACCAGTGATACACATAAAGAGCTTATTCGATCATATGAATCCCCGCCCGCGGTAGTTTTACCGGATGATCCGGTAAACTATGTAAATCCGTTTATCGGAACCGATGAGCATGGCCATACTTTTCCCGGCGCATCGCTTCCTTTTGGTCTTGTGCAACTCAGCCCGGATACAGGAGGTACTGCCGGCAATTGGCTGTCTTCGGCCTGGAAATGGTGTGCTGGATATCATTATTCAGATACCACCATCTTGGGATTCAGCCATGTACACAGGAGCGGAATGGGAGTTGGAGACTGGGGAGACATATTGATGATGCCCACAGTCGGGGAGCTCAAGATTGTTCCGGGTTCAGAGAACAACCCGGATGAGGGATACAGATCGAGATTCAGCCACCACCAGGAAGAGGCATCCCCGGGTTATTATGCTGTTATTCTTAAAGACTATGAAATCAAAGCAGAAGTGACAGCCACGAGACGAGTGGGTTTTCACAGGTATAACTTTCCTGAAACCGGTGACGCACATATCCTGGTAGATATCGATCACGGTTTGGGTGATACCACTGTTGGTGGGTATGTGAGAATCGCAGATGATGACCGGATCGAAGGCTACAGAAGGTCAAGCGGTCGTGTGCTGTACCATACGGTATATTTCTGCGCTCAATTCAGCAGGCCCTTTGAGTCATATGGCGTCTGGAAAGGTCATCGAAAGGAAATAAACCGCAAAGAGGCAAAAGGTTCACATACGGCTGCCTTCGTCAATTACACGACTTCAAAAAATGAAACCATTCTGGTAAAAGTCGGTATTTCCTATACCAGCATTGGTCAAGCCCGTTTGAATCTGCAATCAGAACTTCCGGGCTGGGATTTTGATCGGGTAAGATATGAGGCCAGAGCAGCCTGGAACGACGAATTGAGCAAGATCGAAGTCTTTACAGATCCCTCCCAGATTGAGGATTCTAAAAAGGAACAGATGGTCATATTTTACACCGCTCTCTATCATTCTCTGCTCTTCCCGAGCACCTTCGGTGATGCAGATGGAAAGTATTCAGTGATAGGCAATATTCCTGGAAAGATACACATCGCAGAGGATTTCACATATTACAGTGATTTTTCTATCTGGGACACATTCAGAGCTGAGATGCCGCTTTTGATTTTGCTCCAGCCAAAAAGAGTCAGAGATATGATCAAAACCTTGATTGCCCAATTCAAAGATTCTGGATGGCTGCCCACACCACAGCAGTTTGGGAACTTCCACTCGGAAGGAATGTTGGGAGACCATTCGACTTCTGTGATATTGGACGCTTATGTAAAAGGCATCCGGAGTTTCGATGTGGGAAGAGCATATAAAGCCATGTGGAAAAATGCCATGATTCAGGGAACCAACCTGGTGCCGGGCATAGGTTTTGGTCAAGGCCGTTACGCAATATCGTATTACAGATCTATTGGCTATGTACCCGCAGACTTTAATGTAAGGCCTGAGCATCCTCTCTTTTTGCTGGCCAACATCTATAATCAGGGAACATCGAGAACACTCGAATATGCCTATGACGATTTCTGTATGGCAGTGATGGCAAAAATTCTCGGAGAGAAGAATGATCACAAATATTTTATGGATAGATCCCTCAACTACAGAAAGGTATTCGATCCAAACACAGGCTTCATGCGCGGGCGAAGCATTATAGGCACTTGGATGAATTCCAATGATTTCACTCCGGAAATACATTATTCCTACTATGCCGAAGGAAATGCCTGGCAGTGGACCTGGTTTGTGCCTCACGATGTGCAGGGACTGATTGATCTTATGAACGGAAGAAAAGCTTTTGTCCAAAAACTCGATGCCCTCTTCGCTGATCCGTCGACCGTCACGACTTCATCGTTTTTCAGTGCAGATGTTGGTTGCAGGATTGGACAATATATTCACGGGAACGAGCCCTCTCATCATATTCCCTACCTCTATAGCTATGCCGGTCATCCGTGGAAAACTCAGGAAAGTGTGAGGGAAATAATGCTGCGATTTTATGATGCAAGCCCAAACGGGATCTGCGGAAACGAAGATATGGGACAGATGTCTGCATGGTATATTTTCGCTGCCATGGGATTCTATCCGTTCAGTCCCGGGATATACACGGTGGGAAGTCCTATCTTCGATAAAGTGGTTGTCCATCTGGCTAAGGGGAAGGATTTGATCATCGAAGCCAAAGGTGTTTCTCCAAGAAACAAATATATCCAGTCAGTGACATTGAATGGAGACCGTTGGGATAAATCCTGGTTTGAGCATGGTGATATCATCGATGGCGGCATTCTCATATTCAATATGGGCCCAAACAAAAATACGGAATGGAGCACTGATAACCAGAGTTTTCCTCCTTCTCTGGTTGAACTTATGCACCACATATGTAAGCAAATAATGAGTCAAGAAGAAACCGTCAGCCGCTGATAAGCCCTTTCACCCCTCCAGATAAAGGTCGTTTAAAGTAAAATTGATATTCCTATTATGTGTGCGCAAATTACCCGTAATGAAAAGCCTAAAAACATAAAAACGATGAGTACTATGGCAGTCAACAAGAAATAAACAATCAATAGAATAAGGAACTTGGGCCATTTCAAATTTGTATATAACTTCTGTGCCGATATAAAGACAACAACGACCCAGAAAGACAACAAGATCGTAAGAGACTCGAACACCAGGAATGCGGGGATCCTGCAGACAGAATAGTATTCAACCGAATACAAAAGATTGCCGATCATGACAAAAAAATACCTATATCCTGTAAGATAAGCAAAAATCTTGAAGGACTGATAGAAAGGATTTTTTTGGCCAAAAAGCCTCGCTAAAAGATGAAAGGTGAAAGCTGAGATAAAAATAGCGACTAAGATTTCTATAAATTTATATATGATCCCCAAACAGGTTTCTGCAAAGAATAGTCTGAATAGTACATAATTGTCGATTTTTATCAGCTCTGAAAACAAAAAAGTCAGGATTATGAAAACAAAAGGTTTTCCTAAACCCGCTTCATGTTTTATGTCCAGGAAAAAACGTCTTGGCTTGAAGTAAACGGCGGACAATCTTTTGAAGTATTCGACGATCATTTGTGCAGTTCCACTCACCACCTGATGTATTGAGATAAACATATCACACGCAGAAAAGAAAGGCCAATCGTGAGAAAAAGGTGGTGAAGCGATAAAAACAGTTTATCTCTTGCACAATTTTCCCCCTATCTAAAAAGACTCTGATCAGGAATCTTTTCGTCAATCTTTTCATAATTTCTGAAAAAATTGCTTGCATTTCGATTTATCTTTTCATAAAATATGAATAAATGAGAAAAAAAAGGAGAAAAACATGGCTGAATTAACCCGTCTGGAAGAACAGATCCTGCTTTCCGTATGGAAGCTGCAGGATGAGGCCTACGGCATCAGCATCTATAAATATATCCGGGACATCACCCGGAAAAAACTCGCTATCGGAGGGATCTATTTTCCCTTAGAGCGATTGGTCAAGAAGGGTTTGCTTAAAGCCTACAAGGGTGAGCCCACTCCTGTTCGCGGCGGCCAGAGTAAACGGTACTACAGTCTGACCAGGCTGGGAATGGAGGAGCTGCTCGCTAACAGAAAAACACAAGACGCCTTCTGGAAAAACCTCCCCAAAATCGAATTTGCAGGAGAAGAATCGCGATGAAAAATTCGATAAAACACTCTGGAGTCGGTCTTTGGCTGCTCAGCCGTCTGATCAGCAGCCGCAGAAATTACGGTTTGTTCGGTGACATCGAGGAGATGTATCGTGTCGTTCTTGAAGAGAAAGGCCGTTTGAAAGCCAAGCTTTGGTTAGGGGCACAAATCCTGAGGACCATTCCCCATGCTGTCTACAATTGGATCTACTGGGGATGGGTCATGTTCGCCAATTCCTACAAAGTCACCATCCGCAATTTCCGCCGCCAAAAGCTGTATTCCTCCATCAACCTGCTCGGTCTGGCTGTGGGTATGGCCTGCTGCATTCTGATTCTTTCCTATGTCCATTTCGAAATCAGTTATGACAGGTTCCATGATAAGGCTGACCGGATCTACCGGCTCACTATGGACGGGGAGCTTGCCGGACAGCCCTTCAATCTAGCATCCAGCAATGGAGCGATCGGGCCTTCCCTTCGAAACACACTGCCTGAAATTGAAGAAGTAGTCAGGTTTCGTCGAAAATATCGGTCCTCGGTCGCTTATCAAGATAAACTGTTCTTCGAAGAAGGGATTCACTGGGCGGACGCATCGGTCTTTGAAGTCTTTTCTTTTCCTTTGGTGTCGGGCAGTCCCAAAGAGGCCCTTCAAATCCCTTATACAGCAGTTCTTACCGAAGAAAGTGCCCGGAAATACTTTGGTTCGGATGATCCTATCGGGAAGGTTTTAAGAATTGACAATCATGTCGATTACACAGTTACCGGAGTGGTGAAGAATGTTCCAGAAAATTCTCACCTTGACTTCGACATGCTGCTTTCCTTTAAAACTTTAGAAGCAGTCCATCCCGAACGGTTTATCCGATGGCTGGGAGATTTCAACAACTGGTCCTATCTGTTACTCCAGGAAGGAGCCGATCCCCGGGAGATAGAAGCGAAATGCCTGCCTTTGATCGACAAGAATATGGGCAGAGTGATCAAGACGATCGGGGGAGAAGTTGTCTTCAAGCTGCAGCCGCTCACCCGAATCCATCTTCATTCCCCTCTGCTCGGAGATGTGGCCACCAGAAGCGACATCACATATGTCTATTTGTTCTCGGCCATCGCCCTTTTTATCCTGCTTCTGGCCTGCATAAATTTCATGAACCTGGCCACGGCCCGCTCGGCCGGAAGAGGCCGGGAAGTCGGGATCCGTAAGGTCCACGGCGCTGTTCGGGGGAAGCTTATCCGGCAGTTCCTGGAGGAATCTCTGATCCATGCCTTTGTTTCGCTGCTTCTGGCGCTTCTGTTGGTCCAGATGCTTCTTCCTGTTTTTCGCTCCATTTCTGGACGGGAGGTGAACGTGCCCTATATCGAGGCAGGATGGTTGATTCCGGCTCTGATTGGTTTGGCTGTTTTGGTGGGGTTGGCCGCAGGAAGTTACCCGTCCTTTGTTCTGGCCTCTTTCCGACCATCCACCATCCTCAGAGGAAATCCCTACCTGGGCAAAGGGAAGGGCCGATTCCGGGGTGTCCTGGTGGTTTTTCAGTTCGCCATTTCGATCATGCTGATTATCGGTACAGGCATCATCATCAGCCAGGTCCATTATATGAAGAACAAGCGTCTGGGCTTTGATAAAGAGCATCTGGTCGTCTTGAGGATTACCGATGATCGGATCAGGCCTTCCATCGAAACAATCAAAACCGAGCTCTCGAGCCTTCCCTGGGTCCAAGGTGTGGGAGGATCATCCCATGTGCCGGGATGGGGAGCGCGGCACAATGCTGTCCTTCCGGAGGGATTTTCGCTGGAAAATTCTCAGACTATGGGCATCATTCAAGTGGACCACGACTATTTCCCAGCTTTGGGTGTCGAGATTGTGGAGGGACGGAATTTTTCTCGAGAATTTATCGCTGATGCGGGCAAGTCTGTTCTGATCAACGAAACAGCTGCCCATAGATTTGGGTGGAACGACCCTTTGGGAAAATTTCTTACCGAACTGGATGGACAATCCATTTCCAAAAAAGTCGTGGGTGTGATCGGAGATTTTCATTTCATGGATGTCCGGACCATGATCGAGCCGCTTATGGTCCATCTTGCGCCTGATGAAATTGGTGCCCTTACGGTACGGCTGGCTCCAGGCGGGGATTTGACAGAGCGGTTGGAGTCTTTACGAAATGCCTGGAACAATGTTGTTCCATCCACTCCCTTCGACTACTTTTTTCTGGATGCTTCACTCGAGGGTGAGTACAGGCTGGAGGAACGCCTGAGCCGGCTTTTTTCCTATTTCAGTGTGCTGGCTGTGTTTATTGCCTGTCTGGGTCTTTTCGGGATGGCTGCTTACAGTGCAGAACAGCGAACCAAGGAGATCGGTATCAGAAAGGTCTTGGGTGCTACGAGCTCTGGTTTGGTGCTCCTCCTGAGCCGGGAAATGGGCAAATTCATCCTTTTTGCCAACCTCATCGCATGGCCTTTGGCTTACTGGGCGGCAGGACTTTGGCTCCAGGATTTTCCCTACCGGACACCCATTTATTTATGGATCTTTCCTGCCTCAGCGTTTCTGGTTCTGGCCATAGGTTTCCTGACCACAGCCTATCAGTCGTTTAAAGCGGCCGCATCTGATCCTGTGGATTCGCTGCGGTACGAATAGAACAGCTGGTCTTATATTTTTTCTCATTTCCTTTGATTTTTTTCTTGAATTGTCATTATTTTCTATTTAAGTTACTTACTCAGTTTGATTCTCGGTATGTACAAGAGATAAGTGCAAGACAATCGGATGGCAAGAGGTATGAGACTTAAGGTGTCTTTGCCAAATCCCGAAAGGATGCTCTAGAATGCTGTGGGGAATTGCGGGTGCGATTAAAGAAGAGGTTCGTTGTATCATCGAAAATCTGAGCGAAGACTCTGTGTCTCAGTGGGGGAAGAGGCGCATTCATACAGGAAAAATAAAGGACCAAGATGTTGTGGTAATGAATACCGGGATTGGAAAGGTCAAATCAGCAGCTTCCATTCAATACATCCTGGATCATTTTCCAGTCGAGGCCGTGATATTCACAGGGATGGCCGGTTCAGTGAATCCAGAGGTGAAGGTTGGTGATTTTGTTATCTCCCAGAAGGCTGTGCAGTATGATTTCGATCTCGGTGGAAAAGGGATTGTGGAGGAGAAGAAAATACCTTGGCTTGAAGCAAATCCCGGGCTGATTGACCTGGCAGTGAGAGCGAGTCATAAGCTGGGATTCGAAGAGAGAGTCCATTTGGGCGCGGTTCTGACCGGGGACCAGGCAGTAGTCGGTTCCAAGAAACGAAAATGGCTTTGGGAAATGTTTCGTGGAGATTGTGTGGAAATGGAGGGTGCGGCTGTCGCTTCAGTTTGTTTCCAAAATAATGTTCCTTTTGTCATAATCCGGGCCATTACAGATCTTGCCGACGAAAATACCCGGATTGATTTCCATAGAACGATGCCTCAGGCCTGCAAGGATGCAGCAAATATCGTCCTAACGATGTTAGCACTTTAATTCGGTGACAGTATACGCGATTACTTAATTCGATGAGCTCTATAAACTGAATAATCAGGCTGTTAATTAAGTGAATGAGTATACTGTCCCTGAATTAGAGATTTAATCGTAGAGGCATTCTTTTGCTGCCTCTGCAAACGCTTCGAGATGATCCACCGGCGTTTCAAAAAAATGATCGCTGGCAGAACAGATGTAACCGCCTTCATATCCGACCTTTTTGAAGAGTTCAAAAACCTTTGACCGGATCGCTTGTTTCGGTCCTGTGGTCAAAACATTGAACTGATCCAAACCGCCAATGAGTCCGATTTTTTTATCCACCTTTGTTTTGAATTCCCAAGGCTCCTGATTGCCTCCCACGCTACGGGGTGCCAGGGTTTCTGAAACATCCGCTCCATTTTCGACAATGTATTCCTCGATTCCTAGAGTCCCCCCGCAGGTGTGATAGGTGACCTTGAAACCCGAATCATGCAGTGCCTGATGCATGAGCTTGTCATAAGGCAAACAGAATTCTTTGAATAGTCTGGGAGAGATCACGGTGGAAGAACCAGCCCCACCCCCAGTTTCTATCAGGTCAAACATAGCCCCCCTCATCGACTCGATGAACTGTAATTTCTTATCCAGAAGAATACGGAGAAGCCTGTGAACCCAATCGGGTTTATCATAAGTCGCCATAATCAGATCGGATATTTTGTACAGGCAGGCGGCATGCTGCCAGCATCCCGCCTGATCACCCCACACGAACCCGCGGAGGATTCCCTTGTCTCTGACTTCATGGTATTTTTTGGCAACCGGTTTCAGGTTGAGCCGAGGCACAGGCATGTATTTTTCGATCAAATCGATATCTTCGTCCCGCTTGATCAAGTGCTCGGTGATCCATGTCGTTTTTCTGTCGCCTTCGGTTTTGTAGGTCAAAATACCCCCTGGGGTGGTGACGGTATAATGTATGATCCGGTTTGCGGGATCGTCGCTGATGATTCGGGGTTGCTCTTTCCAATGATCCGAACTCGGTTTAAAAGAAGGGAAATCGGCACTCCGGTCTCGATCCTTCTCCTGAAAATATTGAATTTGGGCATCTAGCCCGACTTTCTGGAAGGCTTCTAGCTCGCTCATCCCATCCATATAGTTTTCAAGATGATAACTCTGCCACTGATGGATAGAGGCGGGAAGACGGTCAGGCTTCTCCCTGTTGATGGCCAGCATCAACCGCTCTTTTGAATTCATGCGACTCCAATACGGGGACAGGATACGCGATCACTTAATTATTTCAGTTTGGAACCAATGGAATTCGGTGATTGCGTATACTGTCCCCAAATTGAGGTATCGATTTCTAGTCGTAGTACTCCAGGCCCAAATGAGTGATAAGATCTTCTCCCTTGATATACCGCAGTGTGTTTTTCAGTTTCATCAACTGGATGAACAGGTCGTGTTCTGGATAGAGCTCAGGAGCGCACATCGGGCTCTTGAAGTAAAAGGACAGCCATTCCTGGATCCCCTTCATCTCGCACCTCTGCGCAAGGTCGAGAAACAGAGCCAGATCCAACACGATCGGCGCAGCCAGTATGCTGTCCCGACAGAGGAAATCGATCTTGATCTGCATCGGGTATCCCAACCATCCGAAAATATCGATGTTATCCCAGCCTTCCTTGTTATCTCCCCGGGGCGGATAGTAATTGATCCGGACTTTGTGATAGAGATTGCTGTAAAGGTCGGGATAGACTTTCGGCTGCAGAATATATTCGAGAACTCCCAGTTTGCTTTCCTCTTTGGTTTTGAATGATTCTGGGTCATCCAGCACTTCACCATCCCGGTTCCCCAGAATATTCGTCGAGAACCAGCCGTTGAGGCCGATCAGACGGGCTTTGAGTCCAGGCGCCAGGATGGTTTTCATCAAAGTTTGACCGGTTTTGAAGTCTTTCCCGGCAATCGGGACACCTTTTTGTCGGGAAAGCTCCACCAGGGCAGGGATGTCCACAGTTAAATTCGGAGCGCCGTTGGCAAAGGGAACGCCTGCATTCATCGAAGCATAGGCATAGATCATACTGGGTGCGATAGCAGGATGGTTTTCCTTCATCGCTTTCTCGAATGACTCCACGGTTTCGTGCACAGGGTCGGGTCTCATAAAAACCTCTGTACTGGCGCACCAGATCATCACCATGCGGTCGAGGTCATGGTCTTGTTTGAACTTTTGGATATCTTCTGTCAACAATTGAGCATAGTCATACTTGGTGTCTGCTTTTTTGACATGCTCACCGTGCAATTTTTTCACATAGTTCTGGTCGAATACGGCCTTCCACGGTGTGATCGGCTCGATGTCTTCCCGAACTTGGTTCAGCAGGTCTTTATCCAGCACTCCCGCATTCAGGGCGGACTTGTAAACATCATCCACGAATATGTCCCAGCCTCCGAATACCAGGTCATCGATGCCGGCCAATTCGACAAAATCTTTAATCATAGGGACCCGTTTGTCGGTTCGCTTTCCGAGTCGGATGGTTCCCATCTGAGTTAACGATCCGAAAGGTCGAGCAATTCCTTTCCGCACAGCCATGACTCCAGCAATGAATGTGGTCGCCACCGCTCCTAAACCAGGCAAGAGGACTCCCAACTTGCCCGCAGGTTTTTTAATGGTAATGTTATCGCTCACTCGATTGCCTCCTGTATGAAACTTCTGCCTCATGCAAACCTGAAGAATTCGTCTCTTTGTTTCTGATTCTATAGCATTTCATCTGTGTTTTTCAATGGTGTGAAAAGCTCTCTTCTCTTCTTTTATCACATGGATATATCCACATCAAGCGATTATAATTTATTGTGTCCGGTGATTTTCCAGGGCTGCCTCGACTATGACAGGGACGACAAAGAGGATTTTTCTCCCTCCAAGTTGACTTAGTTCTTTTTCTTGTGATAACGTCATCCCATATCGTCAGCACGTGAGTCTCTCATGGGTAGGTCTTTGGAACCGAAATGCAAATAATGGAGAAATGAAATGTTCGAATATTCAGGCGAACTTCATGAAATGGCCAAGAAACTCATTCCCGGCGGATGCTCGACCGAAAGTAAAAAACCGGAAGCTCTGTTCGCTTCCGAGAATGCTCCTGCTTACTATAAGAGAGCCGAGGGAGCAAAGCTCATAGATGTTGACGATAATGAGTATGTCGATTTCGGAATGGCCCTCGGAGCCTGCCTTTTGGGCTACAATCATCCTGTTATCGTGGAAGCCATACGGCAGGAAGCAGGGAATGGAATTCTCACCACTTTTCCCACCCGCCTCGAGCCCAGACTTGCTGAAATCATAATAGACACGGTCCCTTCCATTGAGATGGTCCGCTTCATGAAAACAGGAGCAGAGGCTGTTAGTGCGGCTGTGAGATTGGCACGGGCTTACACCGGAAGAAAATACGTTCTCGCTTCTGGATATTTTGGGTGGCATGACTGGTTCAGCAAGGGGGAGGGAGTCCCGGAAGCCATAAAGGAGTTGTGCATCCCGTTCGGTTTTAACGAAACTGATGATTTTCTCAATAAACTGAATGCCAGCCCGGATTATCCTGCAGCGGTGGTGATGGAACCGGTTATCCATGAGCATCCCAAACAAGAATTTCTGGATACTCTCCGGAAAAACTGCGATAAACACGGGATAGTGCTTATATGGGACGAGACCAAAACGGCCTTCAGAATGGCACCAGGAGGCGCTCAACAATTTTATGATTTCCTGCCGGATCTCACCGTGATGGGAAAAGCCTTGGCAGGAGGTATGTCCCTGACGGCCGTGGGGGGAAAAAAGGAGTACATGAAAAGTTGGCACAAAGTGTGGATCTCATCTACCTATGCATGCGAAAGTCTCAGCCTCGCTGCTGCCATCGCGTTGATGGGCTATATCCGTAACAACCAGGTCCATACCCATATACAGGAACTCGGAGCCAAGCTCCTGACAGGTGCTCGAAAGATAGCCGAATCTTTTCCGGAGTACTGCGAAGTTTTTGGAATCCCCCATATGAACGGAATAAGACTCACGGGAGAGCTGCCGGATCTAAAGGAACGGGAGGCCTCCTTTTACAGGAGTCTTCTCGAATCTGGCTTCATCCTGAAGAGGAATGGTTACAACTTCGTTTCCTATTCTCATTCGGAAGAGCACATAGATGGATGCTTGAAGGCATTCGAAGAAGCCCTCGAAAAACTCCGGTGATTCAGAAGAAGTGCTCTGCGAGCAGCGTCATCAGTCTCTCTTTCCATGAGGAGTAGGGATTCCACCAGAACCGCGGGCGGAAAAACCGTCCAGGGTGCCTGCTGATCCACTTCAATCTGGCTACTTCTTGAACGGCATGCTCCGAGAAGAGCATTCCTCGGCCCTGCTCCCCTGATCCTCCCCAAGGGAGATGAGGCAATCCAAAGCTGGAATCGTTGATCCATATCATTCCTGCAGGGATTTTTTTTGCAAGATTATAAGCCTGATTCTGATTCCCTGACCAGATCGAGACACCCATGGACAGGTGAGTGCTTTTTAGCTCAGAGATGGCTTCCTCAAAGTCGGGGACAGCTCGAACAGCCACCACGGGTCCGAATATTTCTTCTTTGGATACGCGCATGGATTCTGTAAAACCGGAAATCATGGTGAACCTGAAGAATCCATGTTTTCCTCCTGACGGGTCTACCCCCGCCTGGAAGATGCCCGCTCCTCGCTCTTTGGCATCCTCGATCATTCCATTCAGCCGCAGTTCGTCCAAAGAGAGGCAGGGCCCTTTCCTCACCATCTCGCCCTGAAACGTGTTGATTTTCTGTTTAAACAAAGGGATGAATTTGCCGGCGACTTTTTCGTCCACGAAAATTCTCTCTGTCGAAACACAGGATTGGCCGTGGGTGTAAAAGCTGCTCCAGGCCAGGCCTGTCGCGGCCTGAACAATATCGGCGTCGGCGCAGACAAATGCCGTGCTCCCCCCTCCGGATTCCAGAACCGAGGGTTTGGAATGTTTCCTGCACAGATCGGCCACGGCTTCTCCCGATTTCCGGTTTCCGAAGAAGAAGATTTTTTTTATGGCGGGATGCTGGATAAGCCGCTGCCCTGTCCTTGCGTCGCCGATCAAAACCGATGCCGCTTCAGAGGCTGTGAGCCCTGCTTCTTCCAAAAATTCTGCAATCAAGGAGGGAATAAGCCGGGATTTTTCCGATGGCTTGAGAACGGCCGTATTCCCGGGAAGCAGGGTATAGATCAAAGTCATCATGCCTAATGAAAAAGGGAAATTCCGGGGCGAGAAGATGGCCACAGGGCCGATGGGCTCGAAACAGAGATCATTCCTCTTTCTCCAGAATCCCGGGCGCCGGTAAGGCAGGCATTTCCAGGAGAGCCACTCCGGAAATTTCTTTTCACAATATTTTGCCATCTCGAGCACCGGAAGCACCTCTTGTGACAGCGCTTCCACCCGAGGACGGCCGCATTCTTCTGCGATCGCCCCTGCAATTTTCCTGGCATTCTTCGAGACGATTTTACGAAGCCCACTGACCATGTTCATACGGTTTTTTAGACTGAGATTGCTCCATGTCTTGAAGCCGTGATCGATCCGGGATACGGTTCCTTCGGCTTCTTCCAGGCGAATCCCTGCCTGATTGTGCATCTGCTGCTCCTTATATGACATCCCGTTGGAAGAGGTCTTCAAACGTTTCCCTGCGCCTTATCAGACCGGAGCCACTGCCGTTGATCATGAAAATGGCCGGCCGAGGCCCGGCGAAATTATTGTTCATAGGAACAAAATAAGCTCCTGCATCGAAAAGAACCAGCCGGTCCCCAGGATAAACGGGAGTGAGAGGAAGCGATGATGAGAGCTTATCCAGAGATGTGGGCAGATTCCCGAAGATGGCGTAATTCACGAGCTTTCTATCCGTGAGTTTGAGGGGCGTGATTTTATGGTATTCTGTCAACAAAAGGGGAGAGAGACTCATCGCCCCCCCGTCGCAGATCAGAAATCGCTGCCCTTTGGAGCGCTCGATGACTTCCAGGACGGAAAGGATAAGAATCTGAGAAGGACCGGAAAGAATACGTCCCGGCTCTACGAGGACTTCTTGGATCGGATTCCCTGTTCGATCGAGTCGATCGAGAAGCTGGCTCAAACTTTCGGCCACCTCTTTCAAGAGGGAGGATTTTTTTCCCGACTGCAGCTTGATATGCTTCCTGAGAACAGCTGATTTCGCCATCTGAGAGATGGTCAGCAGAGGAGCGGTGGATACGCCAAATCCCCCTCCGATATCGATCATCTGGCTTTTCATTCCTAGCTGAGAGGTCTTATTGATCAGCTCTTCCAGAATGGAAAAAGCTTTCTTGTAGGGGCGGGAATCCCTGATCCCGGAACCAAGGTGCATGTGGAATCCCACGAACCGCAGCCTCTCGGTCCGGCTGATCTCTTTCAATGCTTCCCAGATTTCCGTTGATTCGGGAAGAAAGCCATAGGGCGAGTCCTTGGCGCTGCTGTTCAGTGTGGGCTTCATTTTGGCAAAGGAAAAACCAGGACATACTCTCAACCCGATATTTATCGCTTCTGTGAACCTGCCTGAAACGGCTTTGATCCTCGAGAGTTCCCCGAGTGATTCGACGGTCACCATTTTTACCTGTGAATTTTTCAGTTTTTCCAGAAATTCGCGGGTCTTCGCGGGGCCGTTGACAACGATATCCCTATCGTTGAACCCGATAAGTCTGCAGAGTTCCAGCTCATGATCGAACACCACCTCCACTCCCAGGCCTTCCTGTCTCAAGATTTTCAGAAAACCGGGGACAGGATTTGTCTTGACCGAATAGTGAATTTTCACAGGCAGGCTTCTGGCTTTAAACTCAGCCACAAAGTTTCTGATCGATTCCTGTACCGCTTTGCTGCTCAAGACGTAGAGAGGTGTCCCGAACTCGTCCGCCAGCTTGGAAAGCGGCCAGTTCTGGCAGAACAATTCACCGTTTTTATACTTCAGGTTCATTTCGTCCTCCCTGATTTTTCCTTTGAGTGATCCCTTTTTTGCCCCAGGACCCTATCTCGTAGCGGTGGTAGCTGAACACGAATGATGTCAATAGGCCCATGCCGATAACGAGCCAGGTGTTCAGATGCATGAAAATCTGGTTGAAAGAAATGTGAAAAAGAGGGGAGTGATAGCCAGTATCGGAAGCAGGAAGAATCAAACCGAGATGAAGCATCCCCAGCACCACCAGCACAAGACTCACGATCTGAGCTGGGGAGAGAAGTCCGGCCACTGTGCGTTTCTGGTAGCGATACCACTCCTCGATAAACCGGAAGATTCCGTACAGGATGCAGCATAGTGAAGTGGGCACCCCCGCCTTGACACCAGTTACTCCCCATAGAGAAAAGACAATGATGAAGATAAGCAGACCGTAAAGAGCTGAATAGAGCTGGGTCGGATAGAGAGTCCCGCTTCTGGTCAGCCTTTCTCTTATGGCTTTCAGGCTGGGATGAGAATAGTGGATGTGAATGGCTGAGCGGGTTTCCTTTCCATAACAGCAGCCATAGAACAGGCAGCCGATGCGTCCGAAAAAGTGGTTGATCATCAAGCCCATAAAAGCCGCATCGAACCAAAAGTACACAGGCATTTCGGTGAGCAGGCAGAACAGGCCGCTTGAAAGAGCGGCTGCCAGCAAAGCCCCCCATGAAACGAAGCCCACCCGGTGCCAAGCTTTCTTCAAGGATTCTTTTTCCAGTATCATGAATACGATCATGGAGACGAGCCGGCTTGCGGCAAGGGAGGCAATGGTGAAGAAGAGGACCATCCATGCAGTTGTCGAAGCCGAGATGTTGTCGGCCGAAAAAGCGATGCTTAAAACGATCAAACCAACGAAAACCCCGAATCCTACCCAGAGTCCATATCCCAGAAACAAGAGATGGGAACGGTATTGGAGAATTAAGGGTCGGTTAACGACCTTAGAGATCCAGCCAAGAGTCCGGCTTAGAACATAAGAGAGCGTTTGTCTAAGAGGGAAATCCCAGAACAGGGGTACCTTTTCCTTATAACCGTCATAGTCCCGGTTGAATCTCTTCTCGAGGACCGGTTCTTCGACTCTCTGGGCATAAGCTGCGAAAAAGAGGGTAAAGAGGGGCCAGCCCAGGAAAGTGCTCCCAAAGGAATGCAGAATCATGCTTCCACCGAGAAAACTCAAAGAAGCCCCGAAATAAATGGGATGTCTGGACAAACCGTAGAGTCCCTCTTTAACCAATGTTGCAGGAGGAACCGGTGAAGCAGGTAAGCCTCTTCCATATTTACCCAGTTCGATCACAGCCAGGAGCATGATACTTCCCCCCAGGGCGGAGAGAGATATCCCCGAAATCCCCAGAGCAGCGGAGCTGCCGGAAAATGGATTGAAAACCTGATCGAACAAATGGCCGAGGAGATAAAAAAAGCAAGGGACAAACAAGGCGAACACGGTGATGTACATCCCCACTTCAAGAGTCTTCTTAAGGATCAGGCCAGTGTTATTCTTTATGGTTATTTCCATGATAGACTCCTTTGATTTTGATTCGGACGGCCAGAAGGAGGGCAGAAAAAAGACCTGATGCGTAAACAAGGCTCATCAAGAGTGCCCAGACATTTATTTTTCCTGAAAAAACAGATGAGAAGATAAACTGACAGGGAAAAAAAGCGGGCAGCCAGTGGATGAAATCTGTTTCCTGTGAAAAGGAGTAAAAGACAGGATTCTGAAGCCAGCCCGCATCTATGTTTGCCAGAAGCACCACGAATAAAATCGCGATCATGAAATCTTTGGTCAAGATTCCTACCAACCCTCCGTATGCCCCATAGATCAAACTCAGCAGGATAAATCCGGCTATGGCCCCTGGAATATTGTGAAAATCCATCATTCCTCTCAGGATCAGGGTAAGAAAAACCGCCATTGCAGCAGCCAGAGTGAAAAAAAAGCTGAAGCGCGAGGCCACGAAAATCCGGGGTGAAAGTCTCATAGAGATGCAGTAGCGGTAATACTCAAAATCCTGCTGAAACAGAAGGACCGCATAGTAAGCCATCAGGAATCCCCCTACGGCAGCCGACATAAAAACCAGGGATATCTCTCTTTGATCCAGGAGAAGTTCATCCATAGTCCGGAAAAAAAATATTTTTATCGGGAGTGTGCCTTGACCCGACGTCCATTCCACCACGGCTAGAAAACAGGTCGGGATGACGATGAGAAGCAAGAATCCGAGCTTATTCCTCAACAGCTCTAGAGCCGTAAACCTGTAGAGCAGGAAAAAGACCGATGGTTTATCCGTTTGTTTTCTCAATGCGTCCCTCTTTGAGTTCTAAAATTCGGTCGAATTTCTCCCGGTCGTAGATGAGATGGGATATCATCAGGATGGCTGAGCCCCGGGATTTGAGATCCTGTATGATTTCCCAGAAAACGAGATACATCCTCCAGTCGAAACCATCATAAGGCTCGTCCAGGATGATCAACTTGGGAGAGTGATAGATCGATGTCAGGAACTTCACCTTTTGATAGGTACCGCTGCTCAGGTTGCTGATGCTGGACTTGAGATAGGGCCGTAAGTTGAGCCGGTCGATATTGAAATGGATGAAGTCACGATCGATGGAATTGTGTTTTCCGTAGACAGCCTCGATCAGCTCGAAATGTTCCGTCACCCGATAGCGGCGGTTGAGGAGGTTATCCTGGGGGCAGTAACCGACAGGACCATCGATTCTTATGGTTCCTGAGTTTGGATTGGTGAAGCCCATCACACATCGGACAAACGTACTCTTCCCTGAGCCGTTTTCTCCTACCAGACCTACAAATTCGGTCCCTCTTAATTCGAGCGAACAGCCTCTCAGAACCTGCTGGCGTCCGAAGGATTTCTTTATGTCACGACAGAGCAAACGGCAGGGGCTATTCATGATATCTCACCTCCTCCATGATCCCGCGGAAAGATTGATCGCGGAAGCGGGAAGCCGTTTCATATTTTTCATCCCTTCCCGAAGAGCTCAGCATTCTCCGGATACCTCTCGGCAAAATCTTTAAAGATCGTCCTTTGCTGAGAATCTCTTGATTTTCGAGGATTCGGATGATTTGACTCTTGAACCTGAACTGGCAATTCGGGGAGCCAATACTCCAGGTCATCTGATGAGCTTCTCCGAGCTGATTGCGTTCGAGGGAGACGGATACCTCTCGAGCCGTTGTCTCCGGATCGAGATAGAGCGAAATTTTTTCCTCCTTGGTTTGGAGGGATAAAAAAACGCTCCAAGAACGCGGGCTGTGCATCCGTCCCCAATAAAGATTCTGAAATGGTATTTTCCAGAAAGGGAGAGTCATCCTCACAAAATCGATATAGCCTGTTCCTCTCAGTTTTGTGGTTTTTTCTCCGTTGCGAAAGACAAGTTCAACATCGGCCAGAGGAGTCCAGACTTTCCAGTCGACCCAACCGTTGGAGTCCTCATAAAGAGGCTTTTTCCATCTCTTCTGGGGCAGCGCTCGAAACTTCCATGTTCCAGTGAGAGCTGCTTTTCCATGATCGATACTCAGGTGCGCCTCGTTTATGGTCGAGTACAGATGAGCTTTGGAAAGCCGTATGCAGTGAAGGGATTTTCTTTTGATTCTTGAAAACTTGAAATTCTGGAAAGATCGAAGGGAATCGAAGTGATTGATTCCGGAAAAACCGATTCTGAATCGTCCGAAGGTCATGACCATGACGTAGTAAAAGCCCACCTCGTTTTTCGATGTGAAGTCCATGTACCATTTCTCGAGTTTGACCTTCATCTCTCTTTGCTCCTTCATCTTAAATATGGGGTATATCGGGATCGAAGTTGTCAGGGGTTTGTCAAGAGTTTGTCAAAAACTTGTTAAGATTTTGGCTCTTTTAAAAATTTTGGTTTGAATGAGTCATGAGATGGAGATTTATATCTGTTCGAGATGGTGGTAAATCGCCTGGTAAAGTTCGGTTGGTATGGATCTTCGGGATGAACCATCGTCGAGCGGATTGATAAGGTCGGCTGCGCACACCGGGGTGAGTTTGCCGTTGCGGATGGTCGCGTCTGGGCAGTGATAACACATCTGTATTTGATTTTTTTCGTGATTGAATTCCGGTCCGTTTTGGATCAGTATGTAATGAAATCTGAGGTCCTTCAACCGACGGGATTTGCGGAGGAGTTTCCCTATGACGAAAAGCTTTTTTGGATGGAGCAGCGTCTCCACCAGGCAGGTGATCAGAAAAGAAAAAGGAAAGAGAAGGGGGCTTGAAGTGATCCCGAAAACATGTTTCCCTGCGAACAGTCTGTATAATTTACGGAAGAGCCGATTGTATTCCGGAGAGACATCCATGGTTTTGTGAGTTTCGGTATTGATGTAGTAGAAGAACATCAGCCAGCTGATGTGGTCATCGTCCAGTGAAGAGGGAATGTATGCCGATGGTTCGACTCCGAGTTCTTCCGTTATTCTTAGATACTCTTCCTTAAGCTGGGGATTCTTTCCTGCAACATAGCCTTCAAAGAAGTTTTTCGGGCTGTCTATCTCCAGAATGGAGAGAATCCCATCGAAATAACGGTAGCGGGAGAATTCTTTCATAATCGAGGGGATTTTCCCTGTGTTGTCGTGGTAGATGGTTATGGAGAGCGAAAAGAAGATTTTTCTTCTTTCGAATTTTTTGAACAAGGTGTGGCGCACTTCATTGATGTCCTGGTGGATGTGTGACTGCCCCACATCCACATGCAGCACGATCCTATCCAATCCTGCCTGAATGATTTCATCGAGAAGGCTTTCGCCTTTATCCTGGAGGAAGAGTATTCCATTGGTCAGCATTTCACAAATGACTTTTTTGCTCTTTATGTACCGTATGATCTCGACCAGGTCAGGATGCAGGGTGGGTTCTCCTCCCAAAAGTGTTATGGTCTCCAGGTTCCTCTTCTGGAGGGCCAGGTCAATTTCAGACTTTATCCGGGCAAGCGGTTTGACAAACGTTTTGGAAAGATTGTAGCAGCCTCGGCATCTTATATTGCATGTGAGGTTGGTTTCTATAGTCAGATGAGGCGTTTCTCTGACAGAGAGCTTCAGCGGTTTCAGGTTGATCTTTCTGGGAATGTCTGTGACCTTCATTTTTTATCCTCCCTCCAAGTGATTCATCGTTTTTCCGCTTTTAATCTAGTCCCACAACCTGCGGAAGTTGTCATGAATTTGGAAAGATTTTGTCAAGAATTTGTTAAAAAAAACGGAATTCGGCTCTTCTGGCAGCAATGTATTGAAATTTCCACCGATTTTTTATATTTAAAGGGAGGAGAAAACGAGCTTCCTTTTCTCCATTGAGGCGTCAAGTTTTTCCGGGAGATTTCATGACTCAAAAGATTGGCTTCCAAAACGGGAAATATCTGAAACAGCAGACTCGAGAAATACTGGAAAGAGTCAAGAGGTTCGATAACAAGCTCTATCTGGAGTTCGGAGGAAAACTTCTCTATGACTACCATGCCGCAAGGGTTCTTCCCGGCTATGATCCGAACGTGAAGATGATGCTCCTCCAGGAACTGAAGGACAAAGCGGAGATTTTGCTGTGCATCTATGCTGGCGATATCGAGAGAAAAAAACTGAGGGCCGATTTTGGCATCACCTATGATGTGGATGCTCTCAAACTCATCGATGATCTGAGGGATTGGGGACTGAGCATTTTGGGAGTCGTTATCACCCGGTTCGATAATCAGGCTTCAGCGAAGGTGTTCAAGAATAAGCTCGAACGCCGGGATATCAAAGTCTACACACATTCATATACCAAAGGCTATCCGACGGATATCGATACCGTGGTGAGTGAGAACGGTTATGGGGCGAACGAGCACATCCCATCCACCAAGCCCCTGGTGGTGGTGACCGGTCCAGGACCTGGAAGTGGAAAACTGGCCACCTGCCTCTCTCAGATGTACCACGATCACAAAAGGGGCACACACTCAGGCTACTCCAAGTTCGAGACATTCCCGATCTGGGACCTGCCTCTCAAGCATTCCGTCAATGTGGCCTACGAAGCAGCCACTGCGGATATCGGAGATTTTAACCTCATCGATCCCTTCCATCTGGAAGCCTATGGGAAGACAAGTGTGAATTATAATCGGGATGTGGAGGTGTTTCCCGTTCTGGAGAGGATATTGGAAAGGCTTACCGGAGAAGCGTCTGTCTTCAGGTCTCCGACAGATATGGGAGTCAACCGTGCAAGCTGCGGGATTGTGGATGACCAGGTGGTACAGGAGGCCGCTGAACAAGAAGTGATCAGGCGGTATTTTCGCTACAGGTGTGAGTATATCATGGGGTTTGTGGATAAAGAAACCGTTCAGCGGACCGAGCTTCTGATGAAGGAGCTGAATCTTCAGCCTGAAGACAGGAAGGTCGTAGCGCCGGCAAGGGAGGCTGCCCAGGAAGCCATTCAGGATCAAAAGGGACACAAAGGCATTTATTGCGGGGCAGCCATAGAACTCGAGGATGGTTCCATCGTAAAAGGGAATAATTCTCCTCTCATGCACGCTTCTTCCAGCCTCATATTGAAAGCCGTAAAGAAACTGGCGGCCATACCCGATCAAATCCCCCTGCTCCCCAACAGTATCATCGAATCCATATCCCATCTCAAAGGAGAAATCCTTCAGTCAAAGACTGTCAGCTTGAATCTGGTGGAAACTTTGATGGGTCTGAGCATAAGTGCGGCTTCGAACCCAACGGCGGGGCTGGCTGTGTCGAAACTGAAAGAGCTGAGAGGCTGTGAAGTTCATGTTACCCATATCCCCTCTCCAGGAGACGAGGCCGGATTGAAAAGATTGGGCGTCAACTTGACCAGTGATCCCAATTTCCCTTCCAAAAATCTATTTATGACGTGAGGAAAGATTTTTTAAATTAATGCTTGACAAACGTATCTACATATCGTATTTTTTGACCAAAGAATAACAATATATTGTGGTTAATGCGCATATTTTCGGAATAAAAAAGAGAGGGTGTCGAATTTTTCCGGGTAGAGAATATTAGGGGAGGAGGGCCGAGAGAGGAATCCCCGTACTTCCTACTCCCTTTGTAGCTTTCACTACGCCTTGGATGGGCCCTCCTCTAATTTTTTCCACTTTATTTACCGACCAAATGATGGCACAGCCTTTCTGAGGGGTCAATCGCCTTTGGGGGTAGTTGGGGAGATGATTTTTTTTGTGCTCCTTTCACCTCTAAAGGTGACGATATTTATGAATTTTTGTTTATCATTTTGGTCCTTATGTTGTATGATTTTAAGAAAATTTTATCGGGAGAGAAAAGTGGATGTAAAAAAATTCATCGATAAGAAAGTCGAAGAGATCAAAAAGACTGTCGGATCGGAGAAGGCGATCTCGGCTTTATCCGGCGGCGTTGACAGTTCTGCCTGCACGGTTTTGGCACACTGGGCTATCGGGGAAAATCTAAAAGTGATTTTTATCGATGATGGACTGATGCGGGAGGATGAGCCCGAAGAAGTCAAACAGATCTTTGCCAATCTGGGAATCCCTGTCGATATCATCGATGCCAGGGATGAGTTTTTCGCGGCCTTGAAAGGGAAGATCGATCCAGAGGAAAAAAGGAAGGCTTTTCGGAACGCTTTTTATACCGTGTTCAAGCGGGTTGTTTTAGAAAGCGGCGCTCGGTTTTTGATTCAGGGAACCATCGCAGCAGACATCATCGAGACAAAAGGCGGAGTGAAGACTCAGCACAACATCCTCGATCAGATCGGAATAAGCGCCGAGGCCGAATATGGATACAGATTGGTCGAGCCCCTGACGGATCTGTTCAAACATCAAGTGCGTGAAGTCGCTAAAGAGCTGGGTCTTCCGGAGAGCGTTTATCAGAGAATGCCCTTCCCGGGGCCGGGATTAGCGACCAGAGTGCTCGGAGAAGTCACGCCTGAGAGAGTGTCGGCAGTCAGGAAGGCCACTCAAATCGTGGAGGAAGAGATATCGGCCATGAGGCCTTTCCAGGCTTTCGCCGTTTTGCTCGCGGATAAAGGAACCGGTATAGAAGAAGGAAAAAGAAAATTCGGAGATATCGTCATCGTTCGTTCCGTTGAGAGCAGAGATGCTATGACCGCTGAACCGACTCCCATCCCCTGGGATACCCTGATGATCATTTCAAGGCGGATAACCGAGGAGCTTCCGGGAGTGGTGCGGGTTGCCTATGAGATAACGGCCAAACCCCCTGCCACCATAGAATACATCTAAAGTAAACATATTGGATAAAATTACACAGTCATGGCGAGCGAATAAAAGGAGCGTGGCCATCTCGCTGTTTCATTGGATATTTCTTAGGCTAGATTTTTTTGACCTGATCAGTTTATAAATCCCTATTGTCAAAATAGGGATGATATAAGCGGCAAGGAAACCCCAACTGGCACTTCCGTATCCCTTTGCGATGAGGTTGATCAACCCGAAGGTGGAGAGCCCAAAGGCAATCAGAAGCAGTATCACCGCAACCACAGGTCGCTGCCAGCGGGAGAGGTCTTTTCCTCTCGCACGAAGTGCTGACCGGATTCTTTCGTTCACAGAATGAATGAAACCGGTGCCTGTCTCTATCAATGTCCCGAAGAGAACGATCTGGAAAACGATCAACAAGGCAGGAATGCCTGCCTTCTGAAGCAAGAAGACAGCGGGAATTTCCTCAGGGAGAACAGACGGATAGTGACCGATCACAGAGATAAGAAAAAGAAAGCCAGGGATAATCCCGATAAAGCCCCCGATGAGGCCGGCTGAGAGAGCCTCCTTTCTCGATTCGATATGGTTCAGGCAGAAAAGCACGGCTGGAACAGTGCCCAGATTGTAGAGAGCGTATTTGAAGCCTCCTAGCGCCCATTTAGGGAGGATGATTCCTGCAGAAAGGTTATTCTGAATGGCTGGCCCGAATTTTATCAGGGCTGTGATGAAAAATGCTGCATATACCATGTAGAGGATGATGGACCAGAGGGAGAGGAAATTCTCTATCAGGCCTTTTCCTTTGAAGGTGAGAAAACCAACGGCACCCAGCATGATCAAAACGCCGGCTATGTAGGGAAGACCGAAATTGTCCCTGAGTATGATCCCAGCAGCGGATCCGATAACCGCGAGCACCAGAAACAACTGAATGACATAGATGATCTCAAAAACGAACCAGAAGGGGCCTAATAATTTTTGGAAAAAACTCCGGTAATCGAAGGCCTTGAACCTCCGGCTGAATTCGAAGGATATGGCAAGAATCAGAGACCACATGAGCGTGGTGACCAGAAACATGCCCAGAAGTCCGCCGATCGGGCCGTATTTCAGGAAGAATTCCACCAGTTCGCGTCCTGTGCCATAACCACCAGCAATGGTCACGGATTGGAAAACAAAGCCTGGCAGAAGATATTTTTTAAAAAACGAGGATTTGAAAAAAAGCATCGCTTCATCATACCAAAATCGCTCATTATTAGCCAGAGCCGGAGATTTGGATTATAATAGTTTTTAAAATGAAGGTTTTTGGCCGCCGAGGGAAACCGTGACAGAATATTCTCAAACCGAAAGAGAGAGCAAGATCCGTTCTGTAACGGCTTGGGGAATCCTGGTCAATATATTATTAATGGCTGTAAAGATATCTACCGGGATATTGATTCGGTCTTCTGCTCTGGTGGCCGATGGATTTCACTCCCTTTCCGACCTCGCCACAGATTTCGTCGTTCTGGCCAGTATGCGTTTATCCAGCAGGCCGCCAGACGACGCCCATCCTTATGGGCATAAGAGGTTCGAAACCCTCGCGTCCCAGATTGTTGGACTGGTGCTGCTGGCTGTGGGATTCGGTTTTATCTGGAGGGCCGGGACATGGATTTTTCGAGGTGAGGTGAGTTATCCCGGATTCATGGTGCTGGTGGTTGCGGGAATCTCTGTGGTTTCCAAAGAGATCATTTTTTCCTTGACCAGGAAAATCTCGAGAGAAACACACAGTGCAGCCCTTTATGCGAATGCCTGGCATCACCGCTCCGATTCCCTCTCTTCAGGAGCTGTCTTGATTGGAGGAGTGGCCAGTCTTCTGGGTTGGGGACATGCAGATCATATGGCCACGGTTGTGGTTGGACTGATGATCATGGGAGTGGCAGGAAAGATTTTATACGAAGGTTTGATAGAGGTGACCGAACACTCTGCCGACTGGCAAACGATTCAGAAAATCAAGAAGATTCTCTCGGTAGAGAAAGATGTTTTCGACTGGCACGCCCTGCGCACCAGAAAGGTTGGAGGGGAGTTATTCGTGGATGTGCATATTCTTGTCGATCCTGAAATATCCGTGAGGCAGAGTCATGAGATTTGCACCAAGGTCGAAGATGAAATCCAGAGAGTACTGATCAAGCCGGTCAATATCCTGATTCACATCGAGCCGCACGAGACCGCAAAATAAGCGGATATCGATTTTTTTCTATCCTCTCATCATCTCTCAGCTTTCAAATAGATATATTTTCTGATTTGGAAGAGCAATTCTTCTCGATCATAGGGTTTTGAGACAAGATAGATGCCATCCCTTTTGCTGCTGCTTTTCTCTTCTTTCTTGGTGATAAGCGAAGACAAGAACAGGATAGGGATGTCTTGTGTTTCAGGATCGTTCTTCAATACATGAGCCACCTCTCCGCCATCCATATCGGGCATCATGATATCGAGGATGATCAGGTCGATGGAGTCAGTCCGGGCGATTCTTATGGCTTCCCTTCCAAGAGAAATGGGAATGACAGTAAATCCTGCTCTCATCAAGATGGATTCTAGAGCTTTGAGTGTGACTTTATCATCATCGACGATCAAGATTCTTTTGGTTTCCATTTTTCAGCTGTTCTCTTTTGATCCCGAATGTTCTTTATCTAAAAGGGGAGCGGAGTCCTGCATTCTGATCATATTTCATTGGTATGATGCCAAGGGAGAATGAACGCATCAATCCCCTTTTAGGGTGAATTCAAAGGTGATTTTTTTATAAATGAATTCAGATATGCGATCCAGTTGACGCGAATCACCCAAAATCATTGACTTGCCAGGGGTACATCTGGTATCCTGACGGTTCGCCAACTAGTGCGGCGCTATCGTCTAGGGGACTAGGACAGGTGGTTCTCAGCCATCAGACCCGGGTTCGAATCCCGGTAGCGCTGCCACTCTTGACTCTTCACCTGCTTTTCCTTGTAAATGACTGAAAATTAAAGAAATTTTGGGGGTTCGAAAATATCTTCCATTAAAGTAAATCCCTTCTGGAAAAATCAGATTTTGGAATCTCTGCTTTAAATTTAGATCGGCATTTGCCCAGAGATTGGAGATATTAGAGAGGAAATATTTACAGTAGTTTAAACATGCACCAACGTCATTCAGTTCAATCTCATTTTCGTTGAGTTCGATTCTTTTAGTAAAGATATCATTTTTTATTTCTTCTGTTTTTTGTTTATATGTATCCTCATCGATTGTCCTGTGTATTAAAAAATCAACAAGTTTGCTTTTTTTTGTTTCAAGCGTTCTTAACTCTTTTTCCAGGCGATGTTTTTCATTCATCCTTTCAGTTTGTTTGTTTTTCCAAACGTCCAACACGATCTGCTCAAATAAATCCAGAATTGCATTATTGGGTTGAAAAGATTTCAATAAGTCATAGAATTCCTTCTCGAGAATTTCTTTCCTTACATACATTGAACATCCTTTGGTTCTACAATGATAATAAGGGTACTTTCGTCTTTTTCTTCCTGTTGACCAACTGCCGGTTAATTTTTGATTACAGTTTGAACAGCGAATAAAATTTCTTAAAGGAAAGTCTGGATGGTTTCTTAATTTTGGAGACACTGCAGGTTTATCTCCTCTCAGGATATGTTGAACATCTCCCCAAAAACTGGACAGTGCAATAAGGTGCATTTTGACCTGCCATAACCGAGGAGGAGGTATGGTAAAATGGTCAACATGCGAAAGAGTTATGATGCCACATTTCGGGCC